>NZ_PRDL01000001.1:2400000-3740000 GCF_015182315.1 Cellvibrio polysaccharolyticus | reverse complement strand
GTGGAGCTCAAGCAACCTTGATGCTTAACCTGAAGCTTGACGATTACAGGCCTGTAGCTCAGCTGGTTAGAGCGCACCCCTGATAAGGGTGAGGTCGGCAGTTCAAGTCTGCCCAGGCCTACCAATTTGCCTCACTCATCGTTGATAGTACGCCATCATGTATCTACATGCTTCGCCTCGTATCACCTCGAATGAGACAAATGAAAAACCCTAACCCTTTGGTTGAATATTAAGGGGCTATAGCTCAGCTGGGAGAGCGCCTGCCTTGCACGCAGGAGGTCAGCGGTTCGATCCCGCTTAGCTCCACCACTTCACTGTTAATACGAAGAAGTCAGTCACTTGTTGTCTGGTTCAGCGAAGCAAATTGCTTGATGAACAAAGAAAACAACTGACTGGTTTTTACACCAGACGTTCTTTAACAAGATGGAAAGTAAAGTTAATAATTGCTGATATGGGCGATTGTGTTTCTCTACACAAAGTCCGGCGATCAATACTTATGTGATGTGCTTATTATCGTGAGCACATCAAAGTTGTAATTGTTAATCAGTCGCTTGTGTTATATGGTCAAGCGACTAAGCGCACACGGTGGATGCCTAGGCAGTTGGAGGCGATGAAGGACGTAGGAGCCTGCGAAAAGGTCAGGGGAGCCGGCAAACATGCTTTGATCCTGACATGTCCGAATGGGGAAACCCACTCAGGGTAACCTGAGTATCCTGTACTGAATACATAGGTACAGGAAGCGAACCCGGGGAACTGAAACATCTAAGTACCCGGAGGAAAAGAAATCAACCGAGATTCCCTCAGTAGCGGCGAGCGAAAGGGGACCAGCCCTTAAGTGGTTTTGGTTTTAGTGGAACGCTCTGGAAAGTGCGGCGATACAGGGTGATAGCCCCGTACACGAAAAGGCCTTAATCATGAAAACGAGTAGGACGGGACACGTGTTATCCTGTCTGAATATGGGGGGACCATCCTCCAAGGCTAAATACTCCCAACTGACCGATAGTGAACCAGTACCGTGAGGGAAAGGCGAAAAGAACCCCTGTGAGGGGAGTGAAATAGATCCTGAAACCGTGTGCGTACAAGCAGTAGGAGCAGACTTGTTCTGTGACTGCGTACCTTTTGTATAATGGGTCAGCGACTTATTGTCAGTGGCAAGGTTAACCGAATAGGGGAGCCGTAGCGAAAGCGAGTCTTAATAGGGCGTTCAGTCGCTGGCAATAGACCCGAAACCCGGCGATCTATCCATGGGCAGGTTGAAGGTGAGGTAACACTTACTGGAGGACCGAACCCACGTCTGTTGAAAAAGACGGGGATGACCTGTGGATCGGAGTGAAAGGCTAATCAAGCCGGGAGATAGCTGGTTCTCCCCGAAAACTATTTAGGTAGTGCGTCATGTCTCACCCGCGGGGGTAGAGCACTGTTTGGGCTAGGGGGTCATCCCGACTTACCAACCCCATGCAAACTACGAATACCGCGGAGTGCAATCATGGCAGACACACGGCGGGTGCTAACGTCCGTCGTGAAGAGGGAAACAACCCAGACCGCCAGCTAAGGTCCCAAATGCCAGTTAAGTGGGAAACGATGTGGGAAGGCTTAGACAGCTAGGAGGTTGGCTTAGAAGCAGCCACCCTTTAAAGAAAGCGTAATAGCTCACTAGTCGAGTCGGCCTGCGCGGAAGATGTAACGGGGCTAAAACTGGCAACCGAAGCTGCGGATGCGTGCTTGCACGCATGGTAGGGGAGCGTTCTGTAAGCCGTTGAAGGTGAGTTGAGAAGCTTGCTGGAGGTATCAGAAGTGCGAATGCTGACATAAGTAACGATAAGGGGAGTGAAAAACTCCCCCGCCGGAAGACCAAGGGTTCCTGTCCAACGTTAATCGGGACAGGGTTAGTCGGCCCCTAAGGCGAGGCCGAAAGGCGTAGTCGATGGAAAACAGGTTAATATTCCTGTACCGCTTTTTACTGCGATGGGGGGACGGAGAAGGCTAGATCAGCACGGCGTTGGTTGTCCGTGTTTAAGGTGGTAGGCTGATATCTCAGGCAAATCCGGGATATCAAGGCCGAGAACTGATGACGAGTGTTCCTCGGAACATGAAGTGATTGATGCCATGCTTCCAAGAAAAGCCTCTAAGCTTCAGGTAAAAAGAGACCGTACTCCAAACCGACACAGGTGGTCAGGTAGAGAATACCAAGGCGCTTGAGAGAACTCGGGTGAAGGAACTAGGCAAAATGGCACCGTAACTTCGGGAGAAGGTGCACCGGTTTTGGTGATGGGACTTGCTCCCTGAGCTGAGGCCGGTCGAAGATACCAGGCCCCTGCAACTGTTTATTAAAAACACAGCACTCTGCAAACACGTAAGTGGACGTATAGGGTGTGACGCCTGCCCGGTGCCGGAAGGTTAATTGATGGGGTTAGCGCAAGCGAAGCTCTTGATCGAAGCCCCGGTAAACGGCGGCCGTAACTATAACGGTCCTAAGGTAGCGAAATTCCTTGTCGGGTAAGTTCCGACCTGCACGAATGGCGTAATGATGGGGGCGCTGTCTCCACCCGAGACTCAGTGAAATTGAAATCGCGGTTAAGATGCCGTGTACCCGCGGCTAGACGGAAAGACCCCGTGAACCTTTACTGTAGCTTTGCACTGAACTTTGAACCTGTCTGTGTAGGATAGGTGGGAGGCTTTGAAGTTAAGACGCCAGTCTTAATGGAGCCGTCCTTGAAATACCACCCTGGTATGTTTGAGGTTCTAACGTCGGCCCGTAATCCGGGCTACGGACAGTGTATGGTGGGCAGTTTGACTGGGGCGGTCTCCTCCCAAAGAGTAACGGAGGAGCACGAAGGTGTGCTAATCATGGTCGGAAATCATGAGGTTAGTGTAAAGGCAAAAGCACGCTTGACTGCGAGACAGACATGTCGAGCAGGTACGAAAGTAGGTCTTAGTGATCCGGTGGTTCTGTATGGAAGGGCCATCGCTCAACGGATAAAAGGTACTCCGGGGATAACAGGCTGATACCGCCCAAGAGTTCACATCGACGGCGGTGTTTGGCACCTCGATGTCGGCTCATCACATCCTGGGGCTGAAGCCGGTCCCAAGGGTATGGCTGTTCGCCATTTAAAGTGGTACGCGAGCTGGGTTTAGAACGTCGTGAGACAGTTCGGTCCCTATCTGCCGTGGGCGTTGGAGATTTGAGAAGAGTTGTTCCTAGTACGAGAGGACCGGAATGAACGCACCTCTGGTGTTCGGGTTGTCATGCCAATGGCATTGCCCGGTAGCTATGTGCGGACGGGATAACCGCTGAAAGCATCTAAGCGGGAAGCCTCCTTCAAGATAAGATCTCCCCGGGGCCTTGAGCCCCCTGAAGAGCCGTTGAAGACTACGACGTTGATAGGCTGGGTGTGGAAGCGCTGTGAGGCGTTGAGCTAACCAGTACTAATTGCTCGTGCGGCTTGACCATATAACAGAATCGACTGATTCACGTTACAACACAGAACGACGGACTTTGTGGAAACACATGGCCATAGCAGCAATTAACCGACAGAAAGAACATTCGCACCCTCGTTAATCGATCGGCGAATGCTGTATACTTTACTTTCCATCACCTTATTCGAGTCCATCAAGGCCCTCCGGAAACGGCGGTAAGACCTTCGAACTCAACCGAATTGCTTGACGATCATAGCGAGTTGGAACCACCTGATCCCATTCCGAACTCAGAAGTGAAACGACTTAGCGCCGATGGTAGTGTGGGGTTTCCCCATGTGAGAGTAGGTCATCGTCAAGCGCCTAATACTAAACCCCGTGTACTCCGTGCACGGGGTTTTTTTATACTCCGATTTTTTGTTGTAACTCCAAACGTCAGCCCCTTTCGGTTGTTCCCTGTTAAAAGCTGACAAGCCGAGTCGACCTGCGCTGAAGGTGTAGCCGGCCTAAAACTGGCATCCGGATGCCCGCGATTCCTGCATAATTACTCCGGCTTCTCCTGCACTGCTATCTCCCGATGTGGAGCACTGTTTACCTGCATCAATAACCGTTACTCGGCACGATCGGCTCTCGGCAAGCTGTTTATTGACCTGTCCTGAATCGCTTTAATCAACGCCCTTATCACTTCAAACAGAACTTCTCTGTCTGAGCAGGGGGAGTCACTATCCAGCAGGCGGTTGATTTTTTCTCATTGCGTTTCATTCTTCTCTTCCTGAATATCTCCCATCCGTAGACTTCCCTACCGCCTGTGTTTTTACCGTTACGAAGGTGTGACCTGTACAGCGAGCTGTCTGGTTCCTGTTTTAAATCCCTGTTGTTTTGTAATCTGCCCCGCACGGCCTGACATATAAAGTTTATCTCTGTACCTTTACCGATTCGGTAGTTTGATAATGACCGGAGTAGGGTATTATAATTTAATAAGATGAATTATCAGTGGGCTCTTGATCAAGAGCTTCTAAAAGCTACCGCTGTAAAAACAAAAGCCTGTTTATTTATTATTAATAGAAAAATTGCAGAATTTTTTATCTCTCCTTGCCCAATATAAAATACGATTTGACGTGTTATTAAAAGTAGGCAAATTTTTGCTTGATAGCAGGTCTGTTGCATTATCCTTCTTTACAAATCTTGAGAAGATATATGGGGTCTTTTTCTCTACCCTTATTAGCTTCTATCAAATATGACTATTTGCTATTTAATAAAACAATAACCGGGGTATTACATGCTATTTAAATCAAGTCTTTATCGTAAATTGTCATTACCTGTTGCATTGGCTGGTGGCTTTACTTTTTTGCTGTCGTCCGCCTTGGTGCTTGCCGAAGCAAAAAAAGAGAAGGAACCGTGGGAGCAGGCTCAGGAGACTGAAGTGTGGGAACCGGTACCGCCTGTTGTTTCTGCTCAGCCAAATCAGCCGCCATCGGATGCCGTCGTATTATTTGATGGTAAGAACCTGAATGCCTGGAGCAACCTCGAGGGTAAGGCCGCTGGTTGGAAAGTTGAGAATGGCGCTGTTACCGTTGTTCCTAAAACTGGCGATATCAGAACCAAAGAATCTTTCTGTGATATTCAATTACATCTTGAATGGCGTTCACCGGCCAAGATCGCTGGTAAAGAAGGACAGGGGTTAGGCAACAGCGGTGTGTTTCTGCAAGAGCGTTATGAAATACAGGTTCTCGACTCTTATGAAAATCCGACTTACCCCAATGGTCAGGCTACTTCTGTTTATAAGCAGGTGATTCCTTTGGTTAATGCCACCCGTGCTCCGGGAGAGTGGCAAACCTACGACATCATCTATAAGGCTCCGGTATTTGATAACAGTGAAAAGCTGGTAAGTCCCGCGTATGTAACTGTTTTGCATAACGGTGTTCTGGTGCAGAACCATACCGAGATCGAAGGTCCTACCGAGTGGATTGGCAAGCACCCTTACAAAGCGCATGATTGCGCGCCTTTGCGACTGCAGGATCATGGCGATCTGGTCAGCTTCAGAAATATTTGGGTCAGAAAGTTGTAAGTTATCCAACAACCTCATGGTGGCATTACAAATCAGGCAGGGAGTATGACTTCTTGCTTGTTTTGTTTTGGCCTCTTTAAAAATACAGAAATCTGTTCATTTATGTTGCGTGAGCAGATAAAGAGTAAGTTATGAAAAATATAATTTTAAAATGGCTTTTGTCATCCGCCATGTTCGCGTGTGCATTGATGGCCAATGCCTACTACCCGGAACCCAAGGGGCCTTTAGCTGATTTTGTCGAAAACAAGGATTGGAAAGTTGTTGATGGTGTAACCCTGGCAAAGGATGGTAACTCTTTCTCCGTCAATGCGGGAGATGCGCCAGTCGTGCTCAGCCAGATGTCAGGTTCCGAACCCTTCGAGTTGCTCAGCCGCTCCGGGTTTGGTGACGCCTGGCTAAAAGTAAATTTTATGGTGACTGAAAATACCTTGGCCTGGGTATATATTCAATCCCGCTATGCGTTATCGCTTTCTACCGGGTCCAAAGTGCAATCTTCTGCTGCTTTGCAGCCGGGTGCCTTGCTGAATAAAAATGAAGGTGTTTCTGACTTATTAAAACTGACCGGTATCGACGCCGCCAAAAAAGTGGAATTAACTCCAGGGAAATTGCATAGCCTGGAGTTGAAATTTCGTGCGCCCCGTTACGATGAGGCGAACAACAAAACCGATAATGCCATGATCCTTGAGGCTAAAATCGATGATGTGGTTATTCACTCAAATACCTTTCTCACCAGCTTCTCTTACGGTGCCAAATACAATTGGGAAGAACCCTTCGGGCCGTTGCGTTTTATTCTCCAGGAAGGCTCACTGGTGCTTTCCGATATTGATATGCGCCATGCAGATTTCGCTGCAGTGGAAGTACCTGCCGAACAAGGAAAGGCAACCAATCTCGCGGAGTTGACAGACTTTGTAGCGGAAGGAAAAGAATACTTCACCGCCTTTGGCTGTGGTGAGTGTCACGCTGTTGGCCAGAACGATACTTCCTTTAAAACCGGCCCCAACCTGTTTGGCTTGATGACTGCAACGCCGCGTGACAGAGAGGTCGTTGATGGCAGTTCCGGCGGTCGTTTTACAGTAAAAGCAGACCGTTCATACCTGCATGCGAGTATTCGTAACCCGGGTGCGCAGCTTGCTGTTCGTGAGCAGGGTGAAGGTGAGGGCGAAGCTTATCTGCCGGTAATGCCGCCTTACAGCGCTGAAATTATTGCTGACAAGCAAATCGAAGCGCTCGGTGCCTATATCGCGACATTAAATACCCGTTCCAATCAGGGGCCGGTGGTGAAACTGGTAACCGCTGATGGTCCGGAGCAATATGACCCGATGGAAGACGGTTTGCAATTTCTGGTGGGTGATCGCGTCCGTATTCAGCGTGGCCCCATCGAAGGGCTTTCCGGCCGTTCGATTCACGTCGGTCAACCCGGTGGTATTCATTACAGCTTTGATCCGCGTCTGTTGGCTGTTGCGAAAATCTGGCAGGGTGGTTTTCTGGATGTATCCGGTGAATGGACCAACCGCGGTGGAAAGGGTTTGAAAACGGGCTTTGATAGTCAGGTAATTGATCTTGGCAAAGAAGGCTATCTGCTAGCACCACTGAACAAAGACGGTAAGTTAATCGATTTTTCTTTCAAGGAATCTGTATTCGGCGATACAGCAACGATCGAAAAATCACTTTATAACAAAGAAGATCATCTGGATCTGGTTAAAGCCGTTGATGCTGCTTTTAAAGGCTATGAAGTCAACACCAAACAAAAAACCGATGCCCCGGTTTTTAACTACCGTATCGGGGAAAACACTATCGCTATCTCCCATCAGTTAAATGCGGATGGTGAGTTGGTTGTGCGTGTGAAAGGCCAATTGAAAACAGCCCAGCAGTTTTCTCTCAACAGTCGCTTGTTGGCGGATGCTTCGGTATCAAAAGGTGAAGTGAAGGATCTGGTGTGGACATTGCCCGCGGGTAAAGTTGATGCGCAACTGAGTGGAAAATTGCAAGTGGCAAGCCATGTCTGGCAACCGGAAAAATCCGGTTTCAATCATCTTCGCCAAAAGCTGAGTGTGGTTGATGCAAAAGCCAATATGCCGGCAGGCTACCAGGTAGAAAGTTATTTGCCGCCGAAAGATAATTTTGGTCGCTCGCAATTATTTGAAGCGCTGGGCATTGCCGTGGCTCCGGACGGTACTATCGTCGTCTCTACCCGCACTGCGGGGATCTGGCGCATCGTCAAAGGCGAATGGCATTTGTTTGCTGAAGGTGTCTTTGACAGTCTGGGTGTGGTCATTGAAGATAAGAAAGGTCTCAAGGTCGTTATTGGCCAGAAAGCCGAGCTGACCCGTGTCAGTGATACCAATGGCGACGGACTGGCAGACAAGTTTGAAACCTTATTCGACTCGCACAGTTACCACAGCAATTACCACGCTTATATGCACGGTCCGGCCAAAGGCGGCGATGGCGCTTACTATGTAACCCTGAACCTGTCGCACACTAATGTAGCTGTGTACAAAGCTGATGGTAAATACATGGGCTCGGAAGGTGGACTTGCCGGTTGGGCCATCAGAGTCACGCCGGAAGGAAAATCTTCACTCTGGGCTAATGGTTTGCGTAGTCCGGCCGGTATCTCAACGGCGCCGGATGGCACTATCTGGTATGCCGATAACCAGGGTGAATTTGTTTCTACCTCCAAGCTGTTTGTGCTGGAAAAAGACAAGTTTTACGGGCATCCGTCCGGGCTGGTTGACTTGCCAGGCATGACACCCGATTCACCGGAAATTGCCTGGGAAAATGTGCAGGATAAACGTGAGCATGCGCTGGTGCTGTTCCCGCATAATCAGGTTGCCAACTCTCCCGGGCACCCGGTGTGGGATACCACCAAGGGCAAGTTCAGCGCTTTCAATGATCAGATATTTATCGGCGATCAAACCCAGTCGAACCTGTTGCGCGTGACCACAGAAACGGTTGATGGAACCCGACAGGGTGCCGTGATGCCCTTTATTGATGGTCTTGAGTCCGGTGTAATGCGTCCGGTGTTCCTGCCGGACGGTAGTTTGCTGGTCGGGCAAACCGGTCGCGGCTGGCAGGCGCGTGGTGGCCATGTGGCCAGCTTGCAGCGTATCTGGTGGGACAGAAAAACCGTCACCCAGGCAATACATCATGTGGCAGCAAAACCGGATGGCTTCGAGGTAACGCTCACCCAGGCTCTGGATGCCGGGGTTACCGAGGCTGCTTTGAAGGACGCTCTGCAGATCGGCTCATGGGTATACCGCGATGCGCCGGATTACGGTTCGCCGACCATGGATGAGCGAAAAGACGGTGTAAAAGCGGTAAGTCTTGATAGTAGCCGGAAAGTGATTCGGATTTCGCTGGATAGCCTTGAGCAAACGAAAGTGCATCCGCAGCAAACAGCCCGTGTCTATCACATCCAACTGACCGGTAGTCTTGTAAAACCGGGTGACCGTGAGCCTGGCGCGTTTTACACGCTCTACAAGTTTCCGCAAAAATAATGTAATTGTGGTGTTTGGCAAAGCCCCGCCTTCGTGAGAAGTGCGGGGTTTTTTTATGCACGTTATTGCGGTAACTGCCGTGGTATTCTGTAGCCCGATTGTTTGACAGTGGATAAAGCTCATGGCGAATGGAACACAATTTGACGAGTATCAGAGCGTGATGTTGACGACATTGGCTGATGGCGAACTCCATTCCGGGCAGGAGATTGCCAACAAGCTGGGCGTCAGTCGAACTGCGGTATGGAAACATTTGCAAAAACTTGAAGCGGCAGGTATCGCCCTGGAAACGGTTAAAGGAAAAGGCTATCGCATCGTCGGTGGTTTGGAGCTGCTTGACGCGGCGACAATACAACACCATTTGCCGGCACACAGCAGGGCATTGCTAACGCGGCTTGAGGTTCTTGCCAGCGCTTCATCAACCAACGACCAGGTCTTATCACAGGCGCGCCAGGCTGGTTCCGGATATGTGTGCCTTGCCGAGCAGCAAACTGCCGGGCGAGGGCGGCGGGGGCGGCAATGGATCAGCCCCTTCGGTAAAAATATTTATTTATCGGCCGGCTGGGAATACGAGGGCGGCGCCGCCGTGCTTGAAGGGCTCAGTCTTGCGGTCGGTGTGGCCATTGTAAAAGCATTCTCTGCTGCTGGTATTCCAGGCGTTCAGCTGAAATGGCCCAACGATGTATTGTGGCAAGGAAAGAAATTGGCTGGCGTGCTATTGGAGATGAGTGGTGACGCCTCCGGTCGATGTTACGTGGTGGTCGGCATTGGTATAAACGTTGAAATGTCCGAGCATGATGCCAAAGACATTTCCCAGCAGTGGGTTGATCTGCACAGCATCGCCCGAGAGAATTCAAAAAATAATCCTGGAAGAAATTTGTTGGCGGCTCTGCTGATCGAGCAGCTTTTCTCTGTATTGGAAAGCTATGCCGGCAAACGTTTTGTGGCTTATAAAAACGATTGGCAAGCATTAAATGCATTCTCCAATCAACCCGTAATACTCACTACGTCCAACGAAACCTTCTCCGGAAAAATGTCAGGTGTAACCGATGCCGGGGCGCTGGTATTGGATTGTGATGGTCAGGAAAAAGTATTTTATGGTGGTGAAGTTTCGCTGAGAGGTGTCTCCGGTGATACTTGATATTGATATGGGTAATACGCGGGGCAAATGGCGCTTGCGTACAGCCGGCGTAATACATCAACGCGGTGTTCTTGATATTAAAGTTGGTGTTGCTGCCGGACTGCAGGATTTTTATTTCAAAGCAAATCTTGCCGAATACAAAATAGAAAAAATTTTAATATCCAGCGTATTGGATGCAGAAAGGAATGCACAGCTGAGTCTTTTTTTTAAAGAAAAAATGGCAATCGTTGTCTGTTTTGCGAAAAGCACTGCTTCATGGAATCACTTGAAAAATGGCTATGATCACCCTGAAAAGCTGGGGGTAGATCGTTGGCTGGCAATGATTGCTGCCGTTCATGAAAATCATGGAGCTTGCATCGTTGTGGATTGCGGCACAGCCATTACCGTAGATGCTATTGATGCAGAGGGAAATCATTGCGGTGGTTATATTGCTCCCGGGTTTGGCGCTCTGCATCAGGCTCTCTTCAATACTACCCTGATACCTCCCGTGCAAACTGCCTATAGCCATTCGTCGGCACCAGGGCTTAATACATCAGCAGCC
Organism: Cellvibrio polysaccharolyticus; assembly: GCF_015182315.1. Classification (NCBI taxonomy): domain Bacteria; kingdom Pseudomonadati; phylum Pseudomonadota; class Gammaproteobacteria; order Cellvibrionales; family Cellvibrionaceae; genus Cellvibrio; species Cellvibrio polysaccharolyticus. The sequence continues at coordinate 3,729,345 of NZ_PRDL01000001.1, read as the reverse complement.
ATCGGAAATGCTCGTCTCGCGATGTTATCCGGATTAATTGTCGAGGCTGAAAGGGCGTTGCTGGCAAAGTCCAATGGTTCGCAGCTGTTACTGATGGCCACCGGTGGCGACGCTATACAGGTGCAAAGAATTCGCCCCGATGCATTGCTAAAGCCCGAGCTGGTATTGGATGGTTTGGCACTGTTTTTTGAAACTTCCGATCAGGTAGAGGATTGCAAGGAGAGATAACTATGCGTAAGTTGCTGCTCGGGCTGGTATTGCTCAACGTTATTTTATTTTCAGCACATTGGTTGTCATCGGCACCGGTCGTGGCGAACGAGTTGGCCGATAATTCCAACTCCGGTCAGACCATCCGCTTGTTAAATGAAGAAGAGCTTGCCGCAAATGTCGGCACTAACCTTGAACCCATGTGTGTTCGTGTAGGGCCTTTTCGTCAGTTATTGCAGGCTGAATATTTTCACGAGGATATATCAGCGCTGGGTGTCGCGGCGGGAATCAAAAAAATGGTGAGTCCGGAATCCCTGGGATACCGGGTTGATGTGGCCAAAAAAGGGGTAACCAATGCCGGCGACACTGCATCAGCAATTCGGGAACTGCAGCAGCAGGGGGTAAATGCCTATATCCTGGCGGATAGCGATAACTTGTCGCTGGGGGTGTTTGAGCAGGAGGCCGATGCGCTGGCTGCGATAGAAACGCTGCCACAATCTGAATATTCGGCATCAATTGTTCGCCATAAAATCACGGGCGGAGATCACTGGGTGGTGATGCCCGTTCAGGAATCGAACAAATTGAACAAAAAACAGTGGCTTCAACTGTTAAATGCATTTCCGTCCTCAGAAAAACAACATTTTTTCTGTTTAAGTGTTGCTTCCCTGTAAAAGTTTCTCTAGAATTTCGCCTCCACGATAGCTCTGGTAGTTAAAAGGCTGGCGTAGCTCAGTAGGTAGAGCAGCTGACTTGTAATCAGCCGGTCGGGGGTTCAATTCCTCTCGCCAGCTCCATTTAACGGAAAGAATATTGTGTAACTCAGTGAATTTATTGAAAAAAATAAGTTGACATGAGCGAAGGCAAGGCACAGAATGCCGCCTGTTTTCGCAGGGGTTCCCGAGCGGCCAAAGGGATCAGACTGTAAATCTGACGCGTGAGCTTCGGTGGTTCGAATCCACCCCCCTGCACCACATTAGCCGAAAGGCAGCTGTTGATGAGTTTGAGTCGGCAGCAACCTGAGTTCGTCATTGAGCGTTTTTTCAGGTAAGGCGGGTATAGTTTAATGGTAGAACCTCAGCCTTCCAAGCTGATGACGCGGGTTCGATTCCCGCTACCCGCTCCAGGTTTTTAAAGGTTTTGCTCATGTAGCTCAGTTGGTAGAGCACACCCTTGGTAAGGGTGAGGTCAGCAGTTCGAATCTGCTCATGAGCTCCATGTATGCTGTGGGAGGTTTTCTCTCGCGGCTATTTTTATATACGGCTTCAGTAATTTTTTTTAATGGTCCGAGGAGGCGCTCGCAATGGCGAAGGAAAAGTTTGAACGTAACAAGCCCCACGTCAACGTGGGCACCATTGGTCACGTTGACCATGGTAAAACCACTCTGACTGCAGCGCTGACTCGCGTTTGTGCAGAAATCTGGGGCGGTAAAGCAGTAGCATTCGACGGTATCGACAATGCACCGGAAGAGCGTGAGCGTGGTATTACCATCAACACCTCTCACGTTGAATATGATTCACCGTCTCGTCACTACGCGCACGTAGATTGCCCGGGCCACGCCGACTATGTGAAAAACATGATCACCGGTGCTGCGCAGATGGATGGTGCTATCCTGGTATGTGGCGCGACCGATGGTCCTATGCCGCAAACCCGTGAGCACATCCTGCTGTCCCGTCAGGTAGGTGTACCTTACATCGTTGTATTCCTGAACAAAGCTGACCTGCTGGCTGCTGACTGTGGCGGCGTAGGCACTGACGAATACAATGAGATGCTGGAACTGGTAGAGATGGAGCTGCGTGAGCTGCTGTCTACTTATGACTTCCCGGCTGACGACACTCCGATCATCCCGGGTTCTGCGCTGATGGCGTTGAACGGTGAAGATGAAAACGGTCTGGGTACTACCGCTGTTAAGACTCTGGTAGAAACTCTGGACAGCTACATTCCTGAGCCGGTTCGTGCAATCGACCTGCCGTTCCTGATGCCGGTAGAAGACGTATTCTCTATCTCCGGTCGTGGTACTGTAGTAACCGGTCGTGTTGAGCGTGGCATTATCAAGGTTGGTGAAGAGATTCAGATCGTTGGTATCAGCGATACTCAGAAATCTACTTGTACCGGTGTTGAAATGTTCCGCAAGCTGCTGGACGAAGGCCGTGCCGGTGAGAACGTTGGTGTTCTGCTGCGTGGTACCAAGCGTGACGACGTTCAGCGTGGTCAGGTTTTGTGCAAGCCGGGTTCAGTAACTCCGCACACCAAGTTCGAAGCTGAAGTTTACGTGCTGGGTAAAGATGAAGGTGGTCGTCACACTCCATTCTTCAAAGGTTACCGTCCTCAGTTCTACTTCCGTACTACCGACGTAACTGGTGCGGTAGAGTTGCCGGAAGGTGTTGAAATGGTTATGCCGGGCGACAACATTCAAATGTCTGTTACCCTGATTCACCCGATCGCGATGGAAGAAGGTCTGCGCTTCGCCATTCGTGAAGGTGGTCGTACTGTTGGTGCTGGCGTTGTAGCCAAAATCATTCAGTAACTCTGAAAAAGTTGCACAGAGAAGTTTTTCTCTGTGCAATTCTGCTTAAAGGCCAGTAGTTCAATTGGTAGAGCACCGGTCTCCAAAACCGGGTGTTGGGGGTTCGAGTCCCTCCTGGCCTGCCAATCAATATAGCGTTTTGCAGGGTGCTTATGAACGTAAAAAGCGAAGCAAAAGAATACCGCCTTGATAGCATTAAATGGCTTCTGGTGGTTTTGCTGGTTGTCGCTGGCGTTGCTGGCAACTCCTATTTCTCTGCAGAACCGCTGCTGTATCGTGTTCTTGCTTTATTAGCTCTTACTGCTGCTGCATGTGTTGTTGCGTATAAAACCGCAAAAGGCGCCAGTTTTTGGGAGTTGATTCAGGGCTCGATTGTTGAGCTGAGAAAGGTTGTTTGGCCAACACGTCAGGAAACCAATCAAACTACGCTGATTGTTGTCGCGGTAGTGATTGTGATGTCCATTATTCTCTGGTTGCTGGATACATTCTTCGGATGGATCGCAGCCATGATCATAGGATAGGTACTATGGCTAAGCGTTGGTACGTGGTACACGCCTATTCCGGATACGAAAAAAAGGTGGCAACCTCTTTGAAAGAGCGTGTCGCTTTGCACCAGATGGAAGAAAGCTTCGGTGACATTCTTGTGCCTACCGAAGAAGTTGTAGAAATGCGCGGCGGCCAGAAGCGGAAAAGCGAAAGAAAGTTTTTCCCGGGCTATGTGCTGGTGCAGATGGAACTTAACGATGACACCTGGCACCTTGTGAAAGATACGCCAAGAGTGATGGGTTTCATCGGTGGCAAAGGTGATCAGCCTGCGCCGATTACCGAAAAAGAAGCTGAAGCAATTCTGAGGCGTGTAGACGACTCTATTGAGAAGCCGAAGCCAAAAACCATATTTGAGCCGGGTGAAATGGTTCGCGTAACAGATGGTCCTTTCAACGACTTTAATGGCGTTGTTGAAGAGGTCAACTACGATAAAAACCGTTTACGTGTTGCTGTTTTGATTTTCGGTCGTTCTACACCGGTTGAACTGGAATTCAGTCAAGTCGAAAAGACCTGATAACCGCTTTATTTAACACCCTTCTTTGCTTTACCGCAAAGAAGGGTTTTCGCGTCCTGATTTTGTGGTTCGCCACAGTCAGGAGGGGAGCCTGAGAAGGTTTGCTTTGCCAAAAGCAGACTGGAGGCGCTAATACCCAAAGGGGAGTACGAAAATGGCAAAGAAGGTCACAGCCTATATCAAGCTGCAAGTTGCAGCTGGTAAAGCAAATCCAAGTCCACCAGTTGGTCCAGCTCTGGGTCAGCACGGTGTAAACATTATGGAATTCTGTAAAGCGTTCAACGCTCAGACCCAGGGTCTGGAAGTTGGTGCTCCTGTACCGGTTGTTATCAGCGTGTACAGTGATCGTAGCTTTACTTTCATCATGAAAACCCCACCAGCATCGTTCCTGCTGAAAAAAGCAGCTGGTATCACCAGCGGCAGTGGTCGTCCAAATACTGACAAAGTAGGCAAAGTAGGCCGTGAGCAATTGGAAGCAATTGCAAACACCAAATTGCCGGATTTGACCGCAGCGGATCTTGATGCAGCAGTTCGTACCATTGCGGGTTCTGCCCGTTCAATGGGTATCGAAGTGGAGGGTGTGTAACATGGCTAAATTATCAAAGCGTCAACGCGCTATTCGCGAAAAAATTGACTCAACCAAGCAATACTCTATTGAGTCTGCAATTGCCCTGTTGAAAGAAGTTTCTTCAGTAAAGTTTGCAGAAACTGTTGATGTTTCCATCAACCTTGGTATTGATCCGCGTAAATCCGATCAGTCAGTTCGCGGTGCAACTACCCTGCCTCACGGTAACGGTAAAGACGTTCGCGTAGCTGTATTCACCCAGGGCGCCAATGCCGAAGCAGCTAAAGCTGCCGGTGCAGAGTTCGTGGGTATGGATGAGCTGGCAGCAGAAATCAAAGCTGGCAAAAACGACTTTGACGTTGTTATTGCAAGCCCGGACGCAATGCGTGTTGTAGGCCAATTAGGTCAGGTACTGGGTCCTCGTGGTCTGATGCCTAACCCGAAAACCGGTACTGTGACGCCTGACGTTGTTACCGCAGTGAAAAACGCCAAAGCCGGTCAGGTTCGTTACCGTGCAGAGAAAGGCGGTATTATTCACGGTGGTATCGGCAAGCTGTCTTTTGACACCGTTGCGCTGAAAGAAAACCTGGAAGCTCTGGTTAATGACCTGAAAAGAGCCAAGCCATCAACTTCCAAAGGTATCTACCTGAAGAAGATTGCACTGAGCACCACTATGGGCCCAGGCATTGTAATTGATCAATCTACTCTGGCTGTTTAAGCCGGGTAGTAAAAAGAACTTTGGGGTCTGCGTTGGCTTTGGCCGGCGCGGGCTATCAAAGACCGTAGGTGCATCCGGTAACGGTTGCTTAATAGGAAATTATTCGTAATTTTGCCTACGCAGATGGTGAGGCCCAATCAGAATTTTCTGAGTGAAATCACCAAATATATGACTCTGTTTCGACGGAGTTTGAAGTTAACGACAGATGCAAATCTGTCCATGCAGGAGAAATCCCGTGGCATTAGGACTTGATGGTAAGAAAGCCATTGTCGCTGAAGTCCATGAAGCTGCGAAGAGCGCTCTCTCTGCTGTTGTTGCCGACTCGCGCGGTGTAACAGTAGGCAAGATGGCGGTTCTGCGTAAGCAAGCACGTGAGAATGGCGTTTGGATCAAAGTCGTTCGTAACACGCTTGCTCGTCGCGCGGTTGAAGGTACAGCTTACGAATGTCTGGTCGACTCTTTTGTTGGTCCGACCCTGATTGCATTTTCCAATGAACATCCAGGTGCCGGTGCTCGCATCCTCCAGGATTTCGCCAAGGAAAATGACAAATTCGAACTGAAAGCTGCATCTTTTGAAGGTGAGTTGGTAAACGTTTCTCTGTTGGCATCTCTGCCGACTTACGACGAAGCGATTGCCCGCCTGATGAGCGTGATGAAAGAAGCAGCAGCAGGCAAGCTGGTTCGTACTATTGCGGCTATCCGCGATCAGAAAGAACAACAAGCAGCCTGATTTTCGATTTCAGCTTTTATTGATTTTAACGAGCATCATTGCTCCATTGATTAGGAATTGAGACATGTCTCTGACTAAAGACGATATCATCAACGCTATTGCAGAGCTTTCTGTTAAAGATGTTGTTGAACTGATTACCGCTATGGAAGAAAAATTCGGTGTTAGCGCTGCAGCAGCTGTTGCTGGCCCGGCTGCTGGCCCGGTTGCCGCTGCTGAAGAACAAACTGAATTCGACGTAATTCTGTCTTCTGTAGGCGACAAGAAAGTAAACGTAATTAAAGCAGTTCGCGAGCTGACCGGTCTGGGCCTGAAAGAAGCCAAAGACCTGGTTGAAGCCGCTCCTAAAGCTGTTAAAGAAGCTGTTTCCAAAGCTGACGCTGATGCAGCCAAAGCAAAACTGGAAGAAGCTGGCGCTATCGTAGAATTGAAATAATTTTACGCGTGCACTGCCCAGTCCATTTGCAAATTGGACGCGAGGCTGGTGGGCTTATGCCTGCCAGCCTTTTTCCGTTTCCGGTGAATGTAGATTTAAAATGGCCGGGCAAGGCGTTGTAAGGCAGTACTGCTGGTGATACTGACAGCAGCTTAAAATAAAACAGTTATCGGTACCGAGTTAAATAGAAAACGCTCTTGCGTTTTTATGGCTGCGATCAAGCCCGATCCGCGAACAAGCTGGGGAATACAGATGGCTTACTCATATACTGAGAAAAAACGTATCCGCAAGGATTTTGGCAAATTGCCTCACGTCATGGATGTGCCTTATCTCTTGGCGATTCAGCTGGATTCATACCGGAAGTTTACCCAGGCAGATCTGGCTGCCGGTAAGCGTGAAGATGTTGGTCTTCATGCGGCGTTCCGTTCCGTATTTCCAATTGTCAGCTATTCCGGTAATGCTGCACTTGAGTATGTGAGTTACAACCTCGGAAAAGCGGCATTCGATGTAAACGAATGTATTTTGCGCGGCGTAACCTATGCCGTGCCACTGCGCGTTAAAGTGCGCCTGATTATTTATGATCGTGAGTCTTCCAATAAGGCGATCAAGGATATTAAAGAACAAGAAGTCTACATGGGTGAAATTCCACTCATGACGGACAACGGTACTTTTGTTATCAATGGTACCGAGCGGGTAATTGTGTCCCAGTTACACCGTTCTCCGGGTGTTTTCTTTGATCATGACAAAGGTAAAACCCACTCATCCGGCAAGCTGTTGTACTCCGCGCGTATTATTCCTTACCGTGGTTCATGGCTGGATTTCGAATTTGATCCGAAGGATCTGTTATACGTACGTATTGACCGTCGTCGTAAATTGCCGGCAACTATTTTGCTGCGCGCTCTGGGCTTCAGTTCCGAAGAAATGTTAACCATGTTCTTCGATACCAGCACCTTTACGGTCGGTAAAAACGGTCAGTTCAACTTTGAAGTGGTTCCTTCCCGTTTGCGCGGTGACGTTGCAACCTTTGACATCAAAGATGACAAAGGAAATGTAATCGTAGAAGAAGGCCGTCGTATTACTGCACGTCACATTCGCTTGCTGGAAAAAGCTGGCGTTAATGAGATGGAAGTGCCGGCTGAATATCTGCTGGGTCGCTCTCTGGCAAAAGACGTTCCTAACACCATCACCGGCGAAGTGCTCTTCGAATGTAACACTGAAATTACCGCTGATGTACTGGCCAAGCTGGTTGCTGGTGGTGCAGAGAAAATTGAAACTCTGTACACCAACGAACTGGATTGCGGTCCGTTTATTTCCGAAACCTTGCGTGTAGATCCAACCAGAACTGCATTGGAATCGCTGGTAGAAATTTACCGCATGATGCGTCCTGGTGAGCCACCAACCAAGGAATCTGCCGAAGCGCTGTTCCAGAATCTGTTCTTCTCCCAGGAGCGTTACGACCTTTCTGCGGTTGGCCGCATGAAGTTCAACCGCCGCTTGGGTCGTGAAATCGAAACTGGCGAAGGTACCTTGTCCAACGACGATATCGTTGACGTAATGAAGACCTTGATCTCCATCCGTAACGGTAAAGGCATTGTGGATGATATCGATCACCTCGGTAACCGTCGTGTTCGTTCCGTAGGTGAGATGGCTGAAAACCAGTTCCGTGTTGGTCTGGTGCGTGTTGAGCGTGCGGTTAAAGAGCGTCTGTCCATGGCAGAAAGCGAAGGCCTCATGCCGCAAGACCTGATCAATGCCAAGCCGGTTGCGGCAGCGGTTAAGGAGTTCTTCGGTTCTTCCCAGTTGTCACAGTTTATGGATCAGAACAACCCGCTGTCGGAAGTGACGCACAAGCGTCGTGTTTCTGCGCTTGGCCCGGGCGGTTTGACCCGTGAGCGTGCCGGCTTCGAAGTCCGTGACGTACACCCGACTCACTACGGTCGTGTTTGCCCTATTGAAACACCGGAAGGTCCGAACATTGGTCTGATCAACTCTTTGGCAACTTATGCCCGCACTAACAGCTACGGCTTCCTTGAGAGCCCGTACCGTAAAGTGATAAACGGCAAGGTGACCAATGACATTGAATTCCTGTCGGCGATTAACGAATCCGAATACGTGATTGCACAGGCCTCTGCATCGTTAAATGATGCCGGTGAGCTGACTGAAGATCTGGTATCGGTTCGTCACGTTAACGAATTTACTCTGAAGGCTCCGGCTGACGTTCAGTATATGGACGTATCTGCTCGCCAGGTTGTATCTGTTGCTGCGTCACTCATCCCGTTCCTTGAGCACGATGACGCCAACCGTGCATTGATGGGTTCCAACATGCAACGTCAGGCGGTGCCGACTCTGAAATCAGAGAAGCCACTGGTTGGTACCGGTATGGAGCGCAACGTTGCTGCTGACTCCGGTGTTTGTGTGGTTGCCCGTCGCGGTGGTGTGATCGACAGCGTAGATGCCGGTCGCGTTGTGATTAAAGTACACGATGCTGAAGTAGAAGCCGGTGATGCCGGTGTTGATATTTATAACCTGACCAAATACACCCGTTCCAACCAGAACACCTGTATCAACCAGCGTCCGATTGTAAACATGGGCGATATCGTTGCTCGTGGTGACATTCTGGCCGATGGTCCATCGGTAGATATGGGTGAGCTGGCACTGGGTCAGAATATGCGTATCGCATTTATGCCCTGGAATGGTTACAACTACGAAGACTCGATTCTGGTTTCCGAGCGCGTGGTTCAGGAAGACCGTTTCACCACTATCCACATTCAGGAACTGACCTGTATTGCTCGTGATACCAAACTGGGTAGTGAAGAAATTACAGCGGATATTCCCAACGTCGGTGAAAGCGCCCTGAGCAAACTGGATGAGTCCGGTATTGTTTATATCGGTGCAGAAGTGGTTGGTGGCGATATTCTGGTTGGCAAGGTAACGCCGAAAGGTGAAACCCAGCTGACGCCGGAAGAAAAACTGCTGCGTGCGATCTTCGGTGAAAAAGCCTCTGATGTTAAAGATACCTCCCTGCGCGTGCCATCCAGCACCAAAGGTACGGTTATCGACGTACAGGTATTCACGCGTGATGGTCTTGAAAAAGATCAGCGTAGCCTGGAGATTGAAAAATCCCAGCTCGATGAAGTGCGTAAAGATCTGAACGAAGAATACCGCATCATGGAAGCCGCAACGCTTGAGCGTCTGCGTGCAGCCCTGCTGGGTCAGAAAGTTGCCTCTGGCAAAAATGTCAAAAAAGGCGATGTGCTGACTGACGAATTGCTTGATGGTCTGGAAAAAGATCAGTGGTTCAAACTGCGTATGAACGAAGATGTGCTGAATGAGCAGATCGACCGTGCAGAAGAGCAATTGGCAGAGCGTCGCAAGATTCTTGATGAGCGTTTTGAAGACAAGCGTCGTAAATTGTCTACCGGTGATGATCTGGCTCCGGGCGTATTGAAAATCGTCAAGGTTTACCTGGCGATCAAACGTCGTATCCAGCCGGGCGACAAGATGGCGGGACGTCACGGTAACAAAGGTGTTATCTCGGTCATTATGCCGATCGAAGATATGCCGCACGACAAAAATGGTGAGCCGGTTGATATCGTTCTGAACCCGCTGGGCGTACCTTCACGTATGAACGTGGGTCAGGTTCTGGAAATGCACCTGGGTATGGCAGCGAAAGGTCTGGGCGTTAAAATTGACCAGATGGTTCGCCAGCAAAAAGCCGTGGCCGAGGTTCGTGAATTCCTTGAAGAAATTTACAACCGCACCGGTGATGTTGCTGCGAAAGAAGAGCTGTCGACTTTCTCCGATGTTGAAATCGTTGATCTTGCCAACAACCTTCGTGCGGGTGTGCCAATGGCCACGCCGGTGTTCGATGGTGCCAAAGAACACGAAATCAAAGCGCTGCTGCGCTTGGCTGATTTGTCCGATACCGGTCAAACCATCCTGTTTGACGGCCGTACCGGTGATCAATTCACACGTCCGGTAACCGTAGGTTACATGTACATGTTGAAACTGAACCACCTGGTTGACGACAAGATGCACGCCCGTTCCACCGGTTCTTACAGCCTGGTTACCCAGCAGCCGTTGGGTGGTAAAGCCCAGTTCGGTGGTCAGCGTTTCGGGGAGATGGAAGTGTGGGCACTGGAAGCTTACGGTGCCGCTTACACCCTGCAGGAAATGTTGACGGTGAAATCGGACGACGTTGCCGGCCGTACCAAGATGTATAAAAACATTGTTGATGGTGATCACCGTATGGAACCTGGCATGCCGGAATCCTTTAACGTACTGGTTAAGGAAATCCGCTCGCTCGGTATCAATATGGAACTGGAGCAGGACGAGTAATCGTTACGTCATCTATCAGTAGGGGTTCCTGGTGAACCCCTGTTGTGCTTACAGCACTCACTGAAGCTCACTCATTGCAGCTCATTGGAGAAAATGCCTTGAAAGACTTACTGAATTTACTCAAGTCCCAGGGACAAGTCGAAGAATTCGACGCTATCCGTATTAGTCTTGCTTCACCCGAGATGATTCGTTCATGGTCATTTGGTGAAGTTAAAAAGCCGGAAACCATTAACTACCGTACCTTCAAGCCGGAGCGTGAAGGTTTGTTTTGCGCGAAAATTTTCGGCCCGGTAAAAGATTACGAATGTTTGTGCGGCAAATACAAGCGCATGAAGCACCGCGGTATTATTTGTGAAAAGTGCGGCGTAGAAGTCACGCTGGCTAAAGTGCGTCGTGAGCGCATGGGCCACATTGAGCTGGCCAGCCCGGTTGCTCACATCTGGTTCCTGAAATCACTGCCGAGCCGTATTGGTTTGCTGCTGGATATGACCCTGCGTGATATCGAGCGCGTGCTGTATTTTGAATCTTACGTAGTTACTGATCCGGGGATGACGTCCCTGGAGCGTGGTCAGCTGCTGAGCGACGAACAGTATTTCGAATCTATGGAAGAATTCGGTGACGAGTTCGAAGCAAAAATGGGTGCGGAAGCCATTCAAACCCTGATGCGTGATATCGATCTGGAATCTGAAGTTCAGCGTCTGCGTGAAGAAATTCCCAACACCACCAGCGAAACCAAAATCAAAAAGTATTCCAAGCGCTTGAAGCTGTTGGAAGCTTTCCACTTTTCCGGCAACAAGCCGGAGTGGATGGTAATGGAAGTACTGCCGGTATTGCCGCCGGATTTGCGTCCGCTGGTGCCGTTGGACGGTGGCCGTTTTGCGACCTCCGACCTGAACGATTTGTACCGTCGCGTGATCAACCGTAACAACCGTTTGAAGCGTCTGCTGGACTTGAATGCGCCGGATATTATCGTGCGCAACGAAAAGCGTATGCTGCAGGAATCTGTTGATGCGCTGCTGGATAACGGCCGTCGCGGTCGTGCGATCACCGGTTCCAACAAGCGTCCACTGAAATCTTTGGCTGACATGATCAAAGGTAAGCAAGGTCGTTTCCGTCAGAACCTGCTCGGCAAGCGTGTGGATTACTCCGGTCGTTCGGTGATCGTGGTAGGTCCAACCCTGCGCCTGCATCAGTGCGGTCTGCCGAAGAAAATGGCTCTGGAATTGTTCAAGCCGTTTATTTTCAGCAAGCTGGAACTGCGTGGCCTGGCCACGACGATTAAAGCTGCCAAGAAAATGGTAGAGCGTGAAGAAGCGGTTGTTTGGGATATCCTGGACGAAGTTATTCGCGAGCACCCGGTATTGCTGAACCGTGCGCCAACACTGCACCGTCTCGGTATTCAGGCGTTTGAACCGGTACTGATTGAAGGTAAAGCCATTCAGTTGCACCCGTTGGTTTGTGCGGCCTATAACGCCGACTTCGACGGTGACCAGATGGCTGTTCACGTTCCGTTGACACTGGAAGCCCAGTTGGAAGCGCGTGCGTTGATGATGTCTACCAACAACATTCTTTCGCCTGCTTCCGGTGAGCCGATCATTGTTCCGTCTCAGGACGTGGTACTGGGTCTGTACTGGATGAGCCGTGAGCGCGTTAATGCGCTGGGTGAAGGCATGGTGTTTGCTGATACCGCCGAGGTATCACGCGCTTATTACTCCAAGCAGGTTGATCTGCAAGCACGTATTAGAGTGCGTCTCACAGAAACCCTGATTGACGCAGAAGGCGAGAAGCACACTGAAACCAAAATGGTCGATACCACCGTTGGCCGCGTGCTGCTGTGGGAAATTGTACCGGCCGGTATTCCGCTGGAAATGATTAACCGCCCAATGGTTAAAAAAGCCATTTCCGGTGTTATCAACTATTGCTACCGCGTAGTGGGTTTGAAGGCGACTGTTATTTTTGCTGACCGCCTGATGTACATGGGTTATGACTTCTCCACCAAGTCAGGCTCATCCATTGGTGTAAACGACTTTACTATTCCTGCTGCCAAAGCCGACATCATTGGCCGTGCCGATGCAGAAGTAAAAGAGATCGAATCACAATATGCTTCAGGTCTGGTAACCCAGGGCGAGAAGTACAACAAAGTGATCGATATCTGGTCCCGTGCCAACGACCTGGTTGCCAAGTCGATGATGGAAGGTATCAGTAAAGAAACCGTGATCAACCGCGATGGTGAAGAAGAGCAGCAAGCTTCTTTCAACTCGGTATTTATGTACGCCGACTCGGGCGCGCGGGGCTCGCCAGCCCAGATTCGTCAGCTGGCCGGTATGCGTGGTCTGATGGCACGTCCGGACGGTTCTATTATTGAAACGCCGATCAAGGCGAACTTCCGTGAAGGCCTGAACGTTCTTCAGTACTTTATTTCTACGCACGGTGCGCGTAAAGGTTTGGCGGATACCGCGTTGAAAACCGCGAACTCCGGTTACCTGACCCGCCGTCTGGTAGACGTTGCCCAGGATCTGGTTGTTACCATGACCGATTGTGGTACCGACGAAGGTTTGACCATGGCACCGGTTATTGAAGGCGGTGACGTTATCGAATCGCTGGGTGACCGTATTCTGGGTCGTGTTGTTGCGCGTGATGTGGTACGTCCGGGCACCGACGAAATTCTGCTTGCCGCTGGCACCATGATTGATGAAGCCTGGGTTGAGCGCGTTGAGGCCATGGGTATTGACGAGGTTTGTGTTCGCTCGCCAATCAGCTGTGAATCCCGTAACGGTATTTGCTCCATGTGTTATGGCCGTGATCTGGCGCGTGGTCACCGTGTTAACGCCGGTGAAGCGGTTGGTGTTATCGCTGCTCAGTCAATCGGTGAGCCGGGTACCCAGCTGACCATGCGTACCTTCCACATCGGTGGTGCGGCATCGCGAGCGTCTGCTGCAGATAGCGTGCAGGTTAAACAGGACGGTTCGGTTCGTCTGTTGAACGTAAAAGTGGTATCCAACCCTGCAGGCAACCTGGTAGCGGTATCCCGTTCCGGTGAGTTGGCAGTAGCGGATGCCAGCGGTCGTGAGCGTGAGCGTTACAAGATTCCTTACGGTGCATTGATCACTGTTAAAGATGGCGAATCCGTAAAAGGCGGCCAGATTATTGCGAAATGGGATCCGCACACCCACCCGATCGTATCGGAAGTGGCGGGTACTGTGTCCTTCTCCGGCATGGAAGACGGTCTGTCCATTCGTCGTCAAACTGACGAGCTGACCGGTTTGAGTTCTATTGAAGTGCTGGATCCGGCCGAGCGTCCATCTGCCGGTAAAGACCTTCGTCCGGCGGTTACGCTGGTCGATGCCAAAGGTAAAGAGCTGTTCCTCGCCAATACCAATGTGCCGGCGCACTATATGCTGCCGTCCAAAGCAATTCTGAGCATCAACAACAGCGACAATATCAACGTTGGTGACATTATTGCGCGTATTCCGCAGGAAGGTTCCAAGACTCGTGACATCACCGGTGGTCTGCCGCGCGTTGCCGACCTGTTCGAAGCGCGTCGCCCGAAAGAGCCGTCTATCCTGGCGGAAATTTCCGGTACCGTCAGCTTCGGTAAGGAAACCAAGGGCAAGCGTCGCTTGATTATTACCCCGACCGATGGCCAGGCATTGCCAGACGGTTCTACCTACTACGAAGTGCTTATCCCCAAGCATCGTCAGCTGACGGTGTTCGAAGGTGAGATGGTAGAGAAGGGCGAGGTTGTTTCTGACGGCCCAAGCAATCCGCACGATATCCTGCGCTTGCAAGGTGTTGAGGCGCTGGCGCGTTACATCACCAACGAAATTCAGGACGTTTACCGCTTGCAGGGTGTAAAAATTAACGATAAGCACATCGAGACTATTGTTCGTCAGATGTTGCGTAAAGTTGAAATTACCACCATGGGTGACTCCAGCTTCGTTAAAGGCGAGCAGGTTGAATACAATCATGTGCTGGAAGAAAACGAACGTCTGCGTGCTGAAGCCAAACAACCGGCACAGTACGAGCGTCAATTGCTGGGTATTACCAAGGCATCTTTGGCTACCGAATCCTTCATTTCGGCCGCCTCGTTCCAGGAAACTACCCGCGTATTGACCGAAGCAGCGGTGACTGGCAAGAAAGACAGTTTGCGCGGCTTGAAAGAAAACGTGGTTGTGGGTCGTTTGATCCCTGCCGGTACCGGTCTGGCCTATCATGCAGACCGCAAGCGTCGCCGCGAAGCGTCGCAGCAGTTGTCGGCAGATGTGGGTGTTAGCGCTGAAGATGTCGAAGCAGCATTGACCGAAGCATTGAAATCCAGCGCCAGTTAATCTGGCCTGAATCTGCTCCCGCCCCTGTGGCGGGAGTTGGATGGGGTGTTTGCGTCGGTAGATGATTTTAACGAATTTTGTATTGACAACCGAATTGTCCCGTCTTGACGTGAGCGGGTTGCATCTTTACAATGCGCAACCCGCTTTTTCCGAGTGGGGAATGGGTATCCATTCTCATTAATCCTGCCTTATTTATAAGGCGTTTTTATCTGTGGAGTTTATTTTCATGGCAACGATCAACCAGTTGGTTCGTAAGCCGAGAAAACGTGTGGTAGAAAAGAGCGATGTTCCTGCTCTGCAAGGCAACCCGCAAAAGCGTGGCGTTTGTACCCGTGTTTATACCACTACACCTAAGAAGCCTAACTCAGCGCTGCGTAAAGTATGTCGTGTGCGTTTGACCAATGGTTTTGAAGTGTCTTCTTATATCGGTGGTGAAGGGCATAACTTGCAGGAGCACAGTGTGGTGCTGATCCGTGGCGGTCGTGTTAAAGACTTGCCAGGTGTGCGTTATCACACAGTGCGTGGTTCACTGGATACTTCCGGTGTTGCCAAGCGTAAGCAGGCGCGTTCCAAGTACGGTGCCAAGCGTCCCAAGTAATCATCATGGGCTTCGGCTCGTCTGATTGACTGGATGCAACACGTTTTCGGTAAGAACCGAGTAAGGCCAGGCGTTTGTTCGTCCTGGATGATTCCTGAAGAGAGGCTATTAAGATGCCAAGAAGAAGAGTTGTCGCCAAGCGCGAAGTGTTGCCGGATCCAAAATTCGGCAATGTTACTCTGGCGAAGTTTATGAACCACGTGATGATCAGTGGTAAGAAATCTATTGCAGAGCGTATTATTTACGGCGCATTGGATACTGTAAAAACCAAAACCAACAGAGATCCTCTGGAGGTTTTTAACGAAGCACTGGAAAACATTGCTCCGTTGGTAGAAGTTAAGTCCCGCCGTGTTGGTGGTGCTACTTACCAGGTACCGGTAGAAGTTCGTGCGTCACGTCGTACAGCTCTGGCAATGCGTTGGTTGGTAGATTACTCCCGTAAGCGCGGTGAGAAATCCATGCCTCAGCGTCTGGCTGGTGAGTTGATGGATGCGGCCCAGGGCAAAGGTGCTGCCGTTAAGAAGCGTGAAGACGTTCACCGTATGGCTGAGGCCAACAAGGCGTTCTCGCACTACCGCTTCTGATAAAGTGTTGGGTCGAAAAGGCAGCTCATGGCTGCCTTTTACCTTTTTAAAGAATTCGTAAATCGGGGACTACACCGTGGCACGTAAAACTCCTATCGCACGCTACCGCAATATCGGTATCTGTGCGCACGTTGATGCTGGTAAGACAACGACTACCGAGCGCATTCTGTTCTACACCGGTTTGTCGCATAAATTGGGTGAAGTGCATGATGGCGCTGCTACTACTGACTGGATGGTGCAGGAGCAGGAGCGTGGTATTACCATTACCTCTGCTGCCGTAACTACCTTCTGGAAAGGTATGGCTGCCCAGTTCGACGAACACCGTATTAACGTAATTGATACTCCCGGACACGTGGATTTCACCATTGAAGTAGAGCGTTCATTGCGCGTACTGGATGGTGCGGTAGTTGTGTTGTGTGGTTCCTCAGGTGTTCAGCCGCAAACTGAAACCGTATGGCGTCAGGCGAACAAATACGAAGTGCCACGTATGGTATTCGTAAACAAGATGGACCGTACCGGTGCCAACTACATGCGTGTTGTTGAGCAGCTGAAAACCCGTCTGGGTGCCAATCCGGTTCCTCTGCAAATGACCATCGGCTCTGAAGATCAGTTCTTCGGTGTGGTCGATCTGGTCAAAATGCGTGCGATCATCTGGAATGAAGCTGATCAGGGCATGACCTTCACCTATGAAGATATTCCTGCTGATCTGGCAGAGACTTGCGCCGCTATGCGCGAGCAGCTGGTTGAAGCGGCAGCTGAATCTTCTGATGAGCTTATGAATAAGTATCTTGAAGGTGGCGAGCTGACTGAAGAAGAAATCAAGGGTGGTATTCGTGCGCGTACTCTCGCGAATGAAATCATTCCGGTTCTCGGTGGTTCTGCGTTCAAGAACAAAGGTGTTCAGGCAATGCTTGACGCCGTTATTGACTACCTGCCGGCGCCGACTGAAGTTAAGGCGATCGAGGGTGTTCTGGAAGATGGCGAAACCGTTGCTACTCGTGAAGCAAGCGACAGCGAGCCCTTCTCTGCTCTGGCATTTAAAATTGCTACCGACCCGTTCGTGGGTACACTGACCTTCTTCCGCGTTTACTCTGGCGTATTGAGTTCTGGTGATACCGTATACAACTCGGTGAAAGGCAAGAAAGAGCGCGTTGGTCGTATGGTGCAGATGCACGCTAACCAGCGCCAGGAAATTAAAGAAGTACTGTGTGGCGATATCGCTGCCGGTATCGGCTTTAAAGACGTAACCACGGGTGACACGCTGTGTTCTCTGGACAGCATCATTACGCTTGAGCGTATGGAGTTCCCGGAGCCGGTAATCCACGTTGCTGTTGAGCCGAAAACCAAGGTTGATCAGGAAAAAATGGGTATCGCACTGGGCAAATTGGCTCAGGAAGATCCATCATTCCGTGTTCGCACTGATGAAGAAACCGGCCAGACCATCATTGGTGGTATGGGTGAGTTGCACCTCGACATCATCGTTGACCGTATGCGTCGCGAATTCAACGTTGAGGCAAACATCGGCAAGCCGCAGGTTGCTTACCGTGAAGCGATTCGCAACAAGTGTGAAATCGAAGGCAAATTCGTTCGTCAGTCCGGTGGTCGTGGTCAGTTTGGTCACTGCTGGATTCGCTTCGAGCCAGCTGAAGATCAGAATGCTGAAGGTCTGGAGTTCGTCAACGAAGTTGTTGGTGGTACGGTTCCGAAAGAATACATCCCTGCCATTCAGAAGGGTATTGCCGAGCAGATGCAAAACGGTGTTGTTGCCGGTTATCCGTTGCTTGGTTTGAAGGCGACTGTGTTTGACGGTTCTTACCATGACGTTGACTCCTCGGAAATGGCGTTTAAGATCGCTGCTTCCATGGCAACCAAAAAATTGGTTCAGCACGGTGGTGCAGTACTGCTTGAGCCGATCATGAAGGTTGAAGTGGTTACTCCGGAAGAAAACATGGGTGACGTAGTGGGCGACTTGAACCGTCGTCGCGGTATGATCCTGGGTATGGATGACAGCCCGAGTGGTCGTATTGTTAACGCTGAAGTTCCGCTGGCTGAAATGTTCGGTTATGCCACTTCTCTGCGTTCACAAACTCAGGGTCGTGCGACCTTCACCATGGAATTCCTGAAGTATTTTGAAGCGCCGCGCAACGTAGCTGAAGAAGTTATTGCCAAAAGCAAAGTTAAAAAAGACGAAGATTAATTATTCGTATCTCTTTTTTGGAGGAATTGAAAAGTGGCTAAAGAAAAGTTTGAACGTAACAAGCCCCACGTCAACGTGGGCACCATTGGTCACGTTGACCATGGTAAAACCACTCTGACTGCAGCGCTGACTCGCGTTTGTGCAGAAATCTGGGGCGGTAAAGCAGTAGCATTCGACGGTATCGACAATGCACCGGAAGAGCGTGAGCGTGGTATCACCATCAACACCTCTCACGTTGAATATGATTCACCGTCTCGTCACTACGCGCACGTAGATTGCCCGGGCCACGCCGACTATGTGAAAAACATGATCACCGGTGCTGCGCAGATGGATGGTGCTATCCTGGTATGTGGCGCGACCGATGGTCCTATGCCGCAAACCCGTGAGCACATCCTGCTGTCCCGTCAGGTAGGTGTACCTTACATTGTGGTATTCCTGAACAAAGCTGACCTGCTGGCTGCTGACTGTGGCGGCGTAGGCACTGACGAATACAATGAGATGCTGGAGCTGGTAGAGATGGAGCTGCGTGAGCTGCTGTCTACTTATGACTTCCCTGCTGACGACACTCCGATCATCCCGGGTTCTGCGCTGATGGCGTTGAACGGTGAAGATGAAAACGGTCTGGGTACTACCGCTGTTAAAACTCTGGTAGAAACTCTGGACAGCTACATTCCTGAGCCGGTTCGTGCAATCGACCTGCCGTTCCTGATGCCGGTAGAAGACGTATTCTCTATCTCCGGTCGTGGTACTGTAGTAACCGGTCGTGTTGAGCGTGGCATTATCAAGGTTGGTGAAGAGATTCAGATCGTTGGTATCAGCGATACTCAGAAATCTACTTGTACCGGTGTTGAAATGTTCCGCAAGCTGCTGGACGAAGGCCGTGCCGGTGAGAACGTTGGTGTTCTGCTGCGTGGTACCAAGCGTGACGACGTTCAGCGTGGTCAGGTTTTGTGCAAGCCGGGTTCAGTAACTCCGCACACCAAGTTCGAAGCTGAAGTATACGTACTGGGTAAAGATGAAGGTGGTCGTCATACTCCATTCTTCAAAGGTTACCGTCCTCAGTTCTACTTCCGTACTACCGACGTAACCGGTGCTTGTGAATTGCCGGAAGGCGTTGAAATGGTTATGCCGGGCGACAACATTCAAATGTCTGTTACCCTGATTCACCCGATCGCGATGGAAGAAGGTCTGCGCTTCGCCATTCGTGAAGGTGGTCGTACTGTTGGTGCTGGCGTTGTAGCCAAAATCATTCAGTAATACCGTTTCAGATAAAAAAGGCGCCTTCGGGCGCCTTTTTTATTGCTGTCTGATGAAATTTTAATCGCCACTGCTTCTTTTTTGACAAGCCAGTTGACAGTGTCTGTCTTCGTCATTACTATTGCGCCTCCTTTTGCCGGGGTGATCCTGCGTCGGTAAGCAAGGTTGTTCTTTAATACATAACTGGAGTTTGGTTCACATGCAGAATCAACGCATTCGAATTCGCCTGAAGGCTTTTGATCATAAGCTCATCGATGCTTCTACTCAGGAAATTGTCGAGACAGCAAAGCGTACAGGTGCACAAGTTCGCGGCCCGATTCCGCTGCCGACTCGTAAAGAGCGCTTCACAATATTGATCTCCCCGCACGTCAACAAAGACGCGCGTGATCAGTATGAGATTCGTACACACAAGCGTTTGCTGGATATTGTTGAGCCTACTGAAAAAACCGTAGATGCCCTGATGAAGCTGGATCTGGCTGCAGGCGTCGAGGTTCAAATTAGTCTCGGTTAAGTAAATGTTTAAACCCCTGCGGCATTGGGCTTCAGGGGTGTGTAACGCTCTGAAATGGGCGGCCATAGCGGGTAAAAGCCCCGTACACTAAGAGGTTAGTACAATGACGATTGGTATTGTCGGCCGCAAAAGCGGCATGACTCGTATATTTACCGATGATGGTATTTCCATTCCTGTGTCTGTGATTGAGGTTGAGCCTAACCGCATCACCCAGGTCAAGAATGTCGAAACCGATGGTTACTCTGCTGTGCAGGTTGCTGTAGGTTCTCGTCGCGCCTCCCGTGTTACCAAATCCGAAGCCGGTCACTATGCCAAAGCAAATGCTGAAGCAGGTCGTGGTCTGTGGGAATTGCGTAACGACTCTCAAGACGCTTTCGAAGTCGGTGGTGAAATCACCGTAGCTGCTTTCGAAGCTGGTCAAATCATTGATGTTACCGGTACCTCCAAAGGTAAAGGTTTCGCTGGTACAGTAAAACGTTGGAACTTCAGCATGCAAGATGCCACTCACGGCAACTCGCGTTCTCACCGTGTTCCAGGTTCTATTGGTCAGTGTCAAACTCCGGGTCGCGTTTTCAAAGGCAAGAAAATGACAGGCCACATGGGTGCTGAGCGCGTAACCGTTCAAAACCTTGAAGTGGTTCGTGTTGATGTCGAACGCAATCTGCTTTTGGTCAAGGGTGCTATTCCTGGTGCTCCAGGTGGCGATGTGATTGTGCGTCCAGCTGTTAAAGCGCGCAACAACGCTTAAGTATCCGAGGGGAATCGACGATGGAATTAAATATTGTTACGCCTGAAGGTGCCAAAAGTACGCTGAGCGTATCCGAGGTTGCTTTCGGAAGAGAGTTTAACCAGGATCTGGTGCATCAGGCTGTTGTTGCTTATATGGCTGGTGGACGTCAAGGTACCAAAGCACAGTTGACTCGTGCTGAAGTATCCGGTGGTGGTAAAAAGCCATGGCGTCAAAAAGGTACTGGCCGTGCTCGTGCCGGTACCATCCGTAGCCCGATCTGGCGTTCCGGTGGTGTTACTTTCGCTGCCAAGCCACGTAGTTTTGATCAGAAGCTGAACAAGAAAATGTATCGCGCTGCGCTGCAATGTATCTTGTCCGAGCTGAACCGTCAGGACCGTCTGCTGGTTGTTGAGAGTTTCGATGTTGATGCGCCGAAAACCAAATCACTGATCCAGAAACTGGCTCAATACGATTTGTCTGAAGCGTTGATCGTTACTGAAGAATTGAGTGAAAACCTGTTCCTCGCTTCACGCAACCTGCACAAGGTTGATGTTCGTGACGTTCAGGGTGTTGATCCGGTCAGCCTTATCCGTTTTGAGAAAGTGGTTGTTACCGTTCCTGCACTCAAAAAATTTGAGGAGATCCTGGGATGAACCAAGAACGCATTTATAAAGTGTTGTTAGGTCCTGTGGTTTCTGAAAAATCTGCAGCGGCAGGTGAGTCAGGCAACCAGGTTGTATTCAAGGTTCTTGCTGATGCAAGCAAACTTGAAATCAAAGCGGCTGTTCAGTCTTTGTTTAACGCTAAAGTTGAAAGCGTGCGTGTTTTGAACGTAAAGGGCAAAACCAAACGTACTCGCTACGGTGTTGGCAGAAGAAGCGACTGGAAAAAAGCTTATGTACGTCTTGAGCAAGGTCAGGACATCGACTTTGCGGTAGCTGAGTAAGAGGATTGTTGCAATGCCTATTGTAAAAAGTAAACCAACCTCGCCAGGCCGCCGCTTTGTTGTTCGCGTCGTGAGCGAAGGTCTTCACAAGGGTGCACCTTATGCTCCTTTGCTGGAGAAAAAATCCAAGTCCGGTGGGCGTAATAATACTGGTCGTATCACTACCCGTCATGTTGGTGGTGGTCACAAGCAACACTATCGTCTGGTTGATTTCCGTCGTAACAAAGATGGTATCCCGGCGACTGTAGAGCGTCTGGAATATGACCCTAACCGTACTGCCAATATTGCTTTGGTTGTTTATGCCGATGGTGAGCGTCGTTACATTATCGCTCCAAAAGGTCTGAATGCCGGCGATAAAATTGAATCAGGTAATACCGCAGGTATTAAAGTTGGTAACAGCTTGCCTCTGCGTAATATCCCGCTCGGTAGCGTGATTCATTGTATTGAGCTCAAGCCAGGTAAAGGTGCGCAAGTTGCACGTTCTGCCGGTGCATCTGCTCAATTGGTTGCGCGTGATGGCGCTTACGCAACTCTGCGCTTGCGCAGTGGTGAAATGCGTAAAGTGTTGACTGATTGTCGTGCAACTTTGGGTGAAGTATCCAACAGTGAGCATAATCTTCGTTCTCTCGGTAAGGCTGGTGCCAAACGTTGGCTCGGTGTGCGTCCGACAGTGCGCGGTGTTGCGATGAACCCGGTAGATCACCCGCACGGTGGTGGTGAAGGGCGTACCTCTGGTGGTCGTCACCCTGTATCTCCATGGGGTATCCCGACCAAGGGTTACAAAACGCGCAAAAACAAGCGCACCGATAAGATGATCGTTCGTCGTCGCGACAAGAAATAAGCGTCGATATAACATCTGAGCTGAGTAGAGGAAGCAACAGTGCCACGTTCACTGAAAAAAGGTCCTTTTATCGATCTTCACCTGATTAAGAAGGTCGAAGCGGCGATCGAGAGTAATGATCGTCGTCCGATCAAAACCTGGTCACGTCGTTCAATGATTATGCCGGAAATGGTTGGTTTGACTCTGGCTGTTCACAACGGGCGTCAGCACGTACCGGTCCTGGTCAACGAAGAAATGGTTGGTCATAAACTTGGCGAGTTTGCAGCAACACGTACTTACCGTGGTCACGCTGCCGACAAAAAAGCTAAAAAGCGCTAATCGAGGTATACGATGGAAGTAGCAGCAAAGTTAAGCGGTGCTCGTCTGTCGGCGCAAAAAGCGCGTTTGGTAGCAGATCAAATTCGCGGTAAAGGCGTTGAAGACGCTCTTGATGTTCTTGCTTTCAGCAACAAGAAAGGCGCAGAAATTATCAAGAAAGTGCTCGAATCTGCAATTGCAAACGCAGAGCATAACGAAGGCGCTGATGTTGACGAATTGAAAGTGTCGACAATTTTTGTGGATGAAGGTACCAGCTTGAAGCGCATCAGACCGCGCGCCAAGGGCCGTGCCGACCGCATTGTCAAACGCACTTGTCACATCACCGTTAAAGTAGCCGACAAGTAAGAGAGCAGGCGTTATGGGTCAGAAAGTACATCCGAACGGTATTCGTCTGGGAATCGTCAAAAAGCATACTTCTGTATGGTATGCCGATGGTACTGATTACGCAGACAAACTGAACATCGATCTGAAAGTGCGTTCGTACATTCAGAAAAAACTGGCGAGTGCCTCTGTTAGCCGCGTAGATATCGAGCGTCCGGCCAACACTGCTCGCATTACCATTCACACTGCCCGTCCGGGTATCGTGATCGGTAAGAAAGGTGAAGATGTTGATAAATTGCGTGCTGACATCAGCAAGCAAATGGGCGTGCCAGTGCACATCAATATTGAAGAGATTCGCAAGCCGGATCTGGACGCAGTATTGGTAGCGCAAAGCGTAGCCCAGCAACTTGAGCGTCGTGTAATGTTCCGTCGTGCTATGAAGCGCGCGGTACAAAACGCCATGCGTCAGGGCGCTGAAGGTATCAAAATCCAGGTGGGTGGCCGCTTGGGTGGTGCCGAGATCGCTCGTAGTGAGTGGTATCGTGAAGGTCGCGTACCTTTGCATACTCTGCGTGCAGATATTGATTATGCAACTGCAGAAGCCAGCACCACCTACGGCATCATCGGTGTAAAAGTATGGATTTTCAAAGGTGAAGTTATCGGTGACGTAGTAGAAACCGAAGCTGCATCCAAGAAAAAACCTGCAAAATCCAAGTAAGGAGTACGCATAATGTTACAACCTAAGCGTACAAAGTTTCGCAAGCAAATGAAGGGCCGCAACCGCGGTCTGGCCCAGCGTGGCTCCAAAGTTAGCTTTGGTGATTTTGGCTTGAAAGCAACTGGTCGCGGTCGCATTACTGCTCGTCAGATCGAAGCAGCACGTCGTGCGATGACTCGTCACGTTAAGCGTGGCGGTAAAATCTGGATCCGTGTGTTCCCGGACAAGCCGATTACCGAAAAGCCTCTGGAAGTTCGTCAGGGTAAAGGTAAAGGTAACGTGGAATACTGGGTAGCGCAAATTCGTCCGGGCAAAGTTCTTTATGAAATGGACGGTGTGAGCGAAGAGTTGGCTCGTGAAGCATTCTCTCTCGCAGCGGCGAAATTGCCTGTTACAACAACCTTTGTTAAACGTTCGGTGATGTGATGAAAGCTTCAGAACTCCGCGAAAAGTCCGTCGAAGAGCTGAATGGCGCACTTCTGGACCAATTGAAAGAGCAGTTCAAGCTGCGTATGCAAGCTGCAACCGGTCAATTGGCTCAGTCTCACTTGCTTGCGCAAGTTCGCAAAGACATTGCTCGGATCAAGACTGTGCTCAACCAAAAGGCAGGTAACTAACGATGACCCAGGAAACAACACTGGCTCGCGCACTGACCGGTAAGGTCGTTAGCGACAAGATGGATAAAACCATCACTGTTCTGATTGAGCGCCGTGTAAAGCACCCGCTTTATGGTAAGTACACTACCAAATCGTCCAAAGTAAAAGCTCACGACGAAAACAACGAATGCAAAATTGGTGACGTTGTTACAGTTGCTGAGTCTCGTCCTCTGTCTAAAACCAAGACTTGGACTTTGGTTAATATTGAAGAGCGCGCCACCGGAGTCTGATAGACTCCTGGCGACTTAAAGTTTCGGAGACGGACGATGATTCAAACAGAAAGCTACTTAGATGTTGCTGACAATAGCGGTGCTCGCCGTGTCATGTGCATCAAGGTTCTTGGCGGTTCCCACCGTCGCTATGCCGCAGTGGGCGACATCATCAAAGTAACCGTAAAGGAAGCAATTCCTCGCGGTAAGGTGAAAAAAGGCCAGGTAATGAAAGCAGTTGTCGTGCGCACCAAAAAAGGTGTGCGTCGCCAAGACGGTTCATTAATCAAGTTTGACGATAATGCTGCCGTACTGCTGAACAACCAGGATGCTCCGATCGGTACCCGTATTTTCGGACCCGTAACTCGTGAGTTGCGTGGCGAGAAATTTATGAAAATCATTTCTTTGGCTCCGGAAGTGCTCTAAGCACTTTCCTCACCAGAGAACCGAGGGCAGACAAATGCGTAAAATTAAACGTGATGACGAAGTGATTGTTATCGCCGGTCGCGACAAGGGCAAACGTGGTAAAGTAGTTCGCGTTTTGGCCGAAGATCGCCTGATCGTATCCGGTGTTAACATCATCAAAAAACACCAAAAGCCAAACCCGCAACTGGGCGTGGCTGGTGGAATTGTTGAAAAAGAAGCCTCAATTCATGCTTCCAATGTTGCCATCTACAACAGTGCAACTCAGAAAGCTGATCGTGTTGGCTTCAAGGTCCTTGAAAATGGCGACAAAGTTCGTGTTTTCAAATCCAATGGCGAAGCCGTAGGGGCGTAATGAAACATGGCTAGGCTAAAAGAACTGTACAAAAAAGAACTTGCCCCCAAGCTGGTAGAAGAGCTCGGTCTGGCAAACGTTATGGAAGTGCCACGCATCACCAAAATTACCCTGAACATGGGTGTAGGTGAAGCTGTTGGTGACAAGAAAGTGCTTGAGAACGCGGTTAATGACCTGGTTAAAATTTCCGGTCAGAAAGTCGTTGTCACAAATGCTCGCAAATCTATTGCGGGTTTTAAAATTCGTGACGGCTGGCCAATCGGTTGCAAAGTAACTCTGCGTAGTGATCGGATGTATGAGTTCCTGGATCGCCTGATTGCTGTAGCCATCCCACGTATTCGTGACTTCCGCGGTATCAGCCCGAAGCAGTTTGATGGTCGTGGTAATTTCTCCATGGGCGTGACTGAACAAATCATCTTCCCTGAGATTGATTACGATAAAGTCGACAAACTGCGTGGTTTGGATATTTGTATCACAACCACAGCTCGAACAGACGAAGAAGGTCGTGCGCTGTTAAAAGCGTTCAACTTCCCGTTCAAAGGCTAAAGGTAACGTTATGGCTAAGAAATCGATGATTGCACGTGAAGTCAAGCGTGCAGAAACCGCTAACAAGTTCGCCGCCAAGCGCGACGAGTTGAAAGCAATTATCGTGAGTCCTTCGTCTACTGAAGAGCAGGTGTGGGAAGCGCAAATCAAATTGCAAAAGATGCCTCGTGATGCCAGCCCTTCACGTCAGCGTAACCGTTGCCGTGTAACCGGCCGTCCTCATGGCGTTTACCGCAAATTCGGCTTGTGCCGTCATAAATTGCGTGAAGCGGCCATGCGCGGTGATGTGCCGGGTCTGGTTAAAGCCAGTTGGTAAGCCAACGGCTTAATTTTAGGAGCAAAATCTGATGAGCATGCAAGATCCGTTAGCAGATATGCTGACCCGCATTCGCAACGCGCAAATGGTGGGCAAGACTTCTGTGACCATGCCATCTTCAAAATTGAAGATCAGTGTGGCAAAAGTACTCTCTGACGAGGGTTACATCAATGGTTTTTCCGTTAGCGAAGCTGCTAAGCAGGAACTGACTGTTGACTTGAAATATTTTGAAGGCAAGGCAGTAATCGCCGAGCTTGACCGTGTGAGCCGTCCTGGCCTGCGTAATTATGCCGGGAAAGCCGGGTTGCCAAGCGTTCGCGGTGGTTTGGGTATCGCGATCGTTTCAACCAGTAAAGGTGTTATGACTGATCGTGCTGCTCGCGCTGCTGGCGTGGGCGGTGAAGTCCTCTGCACAGTATTCTAATTGGGAAATCGTCATGTCACGAGTTGCAAAAAGTCCGGTTGAAGTACCTGCTGCAGTCAGTGTTACCCTGAACGGGCAATCACTGTCTATTAAAGGCGGCAAAGGTACATTGGCGCTCGAAATCCATCCCAGCGTTGAAGTGAAGCAGGACAGCAATGTCCTGACCTTCGCTCCTCGCGATGGCGCCAAGCAGTCTGATGCATTAGCGGGTACTACCCGTGCTCTGGTAAATAACATGGTTATCGGTGTAAATCAGGGTTTCGAAAGAAAACTGACACTGGTAGGCGTGGGTTACCGTGCTAAAGCAGAAGGCAACACTGTAAACCTGTCTGTTGGTTTTTCTAACGCGGTGAACTACAAAGTTCCTGCTGGCGTTACCGTAGAGACCCCCAGCCAGACTGAAATTGTACTGAAGAGCGCTGACAAGCAATTGCTTGGTCAGGTTGCTTCTGAAATCCGTGCATTCCGCGAGCCAGAGCCGTACAAAGGCAAAGGTATCCGCTACTCGGATGAAACAGTACTGCGTAAAGAAGCCAAGAAGAAGTAAGGGCCAAGGTTATGAGCGATAAGAAGTTATCTCGTCTTCGCCGTGCGCGCCGTGCCCGTGCAAAGATTCGTGAACTGAACGTTACACGTTTGTCGATTCACCGCACACCGCGTCACATCTATGCACAAGTTATTTCAGAGGATGGTTCAAGAGTCGTAGCAAGCGCCTCTACTCTTGATAAAGATCTGCGTAGTGGTAAAACAGGTAATGCTGATGCCGCAAAAGCAGTAGGTGCTCTGATCGCAGAGCGAGCCAAAGCTGCCGGCGTTACCCAGGTTGCGTTTGACCGTAGTGGTTTCAAATACCACGGTCGTGTTAAAGCTCTGGCCGATGCTGCGCGTGAAGGTGGACTGGAATTCTAAAGGTTAAGATATGGCTTACTCCAAGAAAGATGAAGACAACAGCGAAGGCTTGCAAGAGAAACTCGTTCAAGTAAATCGTGTTGCCAAAACTGTTAAAGGTGGTCGTATCTTTGCTTTTACCGCACTGACTGTTGTTGGTGACGGTAACGGTAAAGTCGGCTTTGGCCGTGGCAAGGCGCGTGAAGTGCCTGCTGCGATCCAGAAAGCAATGGAAGCCGCTCGTCGCAACATGATCACCGTTGAATTGAATGGTGACACCCTGCAGTACCCGACCAAAGGTGCACATGGCGCTTCCAAAGTGTACATGCAGCCTGCTTCCCAGGGTACCGGTGTTATCGCCGGTGGTGCAATGCGTGCGGTTCTTGAAATTGCCGGCGTTCAAAACGTATTGTCCAAGTGCTACGGTTCTACCAACCCGGTAAACGTTGTACGCGCTACTTTTAACGCACTGAAATCAATGACTTCTCCGGAAGCTGTTGCTGCAAAGCGCGGTAAATCAGTAGAAGACATTCTTAACTGATCGGCCTGCCGATTACTTATGACGGAATACGACCATGTCTAAGAAAATGATTAAAGTGACTCAGATCAAGAGCACTGCAGGCCGGTTGAAGAACCATAAAGCCAGCGTTGCCGGATTGGGCTTGCGCCGTATCGGTCACACTGTCGAAGTAGAAGATACTCCGTCAGTTCGTGGCATGATTAATTTAGTGAACTATCTGGTCAAGGTAGAGGGTGAATAAGATGCGTCTGAATACGCTAAGTCCTGCACCCGGTCGCGTACGTGAGAAGAAGCGTGTAGGCCGTGGTATCGGTAGCGGATTGGGTAAAACCGCAGGTCGTGGTCACAAGGGTTTGAAATCCCGCTCTGGTGGCTCGGTAAGACCTGGTTTCGAAGGCGGTCAAATGCCTTTGCAGATCCGTCTGCCCAAGTATGGTTTCTCTTCTCGCATTGGCCGCGTTACTGCAAAAATTCGTCTTTCCGAATTGAACGCAGTAGAAGGTGGTGTAATCGACCTGGAAACTCTGAAGCAAGCTGATGTCATCGGTGTTAACGTCAAGCGCGCAAGAATTTTTGCGTCTGGCGAGTTGAAGCAAGCTGTTACTGTGAAAGGCCTTGCAGTAACCAAGGGTGCCAGAGCTGCGATTGAAGCCGCTGGCGGGAAAATCGAGGAATAAACGAGGCGCGAATGGCAACTCCGAATCTGCCGTTAGCCAATCAAAGAGGCTTGGGCGAGCTATGGGCTCGCCTTCGCTTTCTGTTTTTAGCTATCGTCGTTTACCGTATCGGTACTCATATTCCGGTTCCAGGACTGGATCCAGAGCGTATCGCTAACCTGTTTAACCAAAGCCAGGGAACCATCCTGGGTTTGTTTAACATGTTCTCCGGTGGTGCTCTGGAGCGTATGAGTATTCTGGCATTGGGTATCATGCCTTACATTTCTGCTTCCATTATCATGCAGCTACTGGCTGCGGTAACTCCGTCACTGGAGCAGTTGAAGAAAGAAGGTGATGCAGGCCGTAGAAAAATCAATCAGTACACCCGTTACTTTACGGTAGTTCTTGCTACTGTTCAGGGTCTGGCGATGACTGTCGGCTTTTCATCCTACGCTTACGGTGGTGAACCAGGATTCTCTTTCTACTTCATCGGTATCGTATCTCTGGTAACAGGCGCGGTATTTATGATGTGGCTGGGTGAGCAAGTTACCGAGCGCGGAATTGGTAATGGTATTTCCATGCTGATTTTTGCCGGTATCGTTGCCGGATTGCCTGGAGCGATCGGTCAAACGTTCGAAAGCGCGCGTCAGGGTGATCTGCACCTGTTAATGGTTCTGGTTATTGCCGCACTGGCTTTGGCTGTTATCTGGTTTGTTGTACGTATTGAGCGCGGTCAGCGCCGCATTACGGTAAACTATGCCAAGCGCCAGCAAGGTTACGCCGCACAAAGCAGCCACTTGCCGTTAAAAGTGAATATGGCTGGTGTAATCCCGGCGATTTTTGCCAGTAGTATTCTGTTGTTCCCTGCGTCCATTGCGCAGTGGTTCGGTCAGGGTGGCGAAGGTCTCGGTAGTGAAATTCTTCAGGAAATTGCGCTGGCACTTGGCCAGGGTCAACCACTGAACATTTTACTGTTTGCGGTAATGATTGCGTTTTTCTGCTTCTTCTACACGGCGTTGATGTTCAACCCGAAAGAAGTTGCCGATAACCTGAAAAAATCCGGCGCGTATATTCCTGGTATTCGTCCCGGTGAGCAATCTGCCAAATATATTGATAGTGTTCTGACCCGGTTAACTGTGGTAGGCGCTATTTATATGTCGGCCGTTTGTCTCCTGCCACAGTTCCTGATCGTTGCTACCAATGTGCCTTTTTATCTCGGTGGCACATCGTTACTGATCGTGGTGGTTGTGGTTATGGACTTTATGTCTCAGGTCCAGGCACATCTGATGTCTCATCAGTATGATTCACTGATGAAGAAGTCAAACTTAAAGGGATATGGCAGCGGAAACGTTCGCTAATCCGGTATTTTGAGGTTGGATCATGAAAGTTCGTGCTTCTGTTAAAAAGATTTGTCGCAATTGCAAAATGGTGCGTCGTAATGGTGTTCTGCGTGTTATCTGTAACGTAGAGCCGCGCCACAAGCAGCGTCAGGGCTAAAACATTCTGTTTTCAGTCGGTAGCGGGCAGATAAACTCTATCTGCCCGTTTGCTGATTGGAGCAAAGCTGTTTTGCCCACTGGGGGCGTTGACTGTCGCTTGACCGGAAACGGTCAGGCTATTGTTTTTGGGTAATTTTTCAGCTATGCTGCGCGCCCTTTTGGTGTGTTGGCGTGGCGTTAATTGCTGTCAACGCTGCAATTTATGTGTTACTGGAGTAATTTGAATGGCCCGTATTGCTGGTGTAAACATACCAGATAACAAACACGCGGTTATCTCTCTGACTTATGTCTACGGGATTGGCCGTACTACAGCGAAGCAAATCTGTGCCGCCGCTGGTATCTCTGAAGATACCAAAATTGGTTCTCTCTCTGAAGAACAAATGGACACAGTACGTAACGAAGTAGCCAAGTTCACCGTTGAGGGTGACTTGCGCCGTGTTATATCTATGAACATTAAACGCCTGATGGATCTGGGTTGCTACCGTGGCCTTCGTCATCGTCGCAGCTTGCCGCTCCGTGGTCAGCGTACTAAAACCAACGCTCGTACCCGCAAAGGTCCGCGTAAGCCAATTAAGAAATAATTGCTGCTTACGTTAGTCATTCAAGTACGGTAACAACAGGTTAGGAAGAGATTGCTATGGCGAAGCCAGGTAATAAAACCGCAACGAAAAAGAAAGTCAAAAAGACGGTGGTTGATGGGGTTGCCCACATCCATGCTTCTTTTAACAACACGATTGTCACTATCACAGACCGTCAGGGTAACACCCTGAGCTGGGCTACCTCCGGTGGTTCAGGTTTCCGTGGCTCTCGTAAATCTACCCCGTTTGCAGCGCAGGTTGCTGCTGAACGTGCCGGTGAAGCCGCTAAAGAATACGGCTTGAAAAACCTCGACGTTGAAGTGAAGGGCCCAGGCCCGGGTCGCGAATCTGCTGTTCGCGCTCTGAACAATGTTGGTTACAAAATTACCAACATCACTGACGTTACGCCGATTCCTCACAACGGCTGTCGTCCGCCGAAGAAACGTCGCGTTTAAGGGGGATTTCATAAATGGCACGTTATATTGGTCCAGTTTGTAAGTTATCCCGTCGCGAAGGCACTGACCTCTTCCTGAAGAGCGGTGCTCGTGCGCTGGATTCCAAGTGTAAAATTGAAACCGCACCGGGTCAGCACGGCCAGCGTCGTGGACGCTTGTCCGACTACGGTGTTCAGTTGCGTGAAAAGCAAAAAGTTCGTCGTATTTACGGCGTACTTGAAAAGCAATTCCGTGGCTACTACAAAGAAGCTGCCCGTCGTAAAGGCGCTAGCGGTGAAAACCTGTTGAAGTTGCTCGAATCCCGTCTCGATAACGTTGTTTATCGTATGGGCTTTGGTTCAACTCGTGCGGAATCCCGCCAATTGGTTTCTCACAAAGCTATTATCGTAAACGGTAAAACCGTTAACGTAGCTTCTTACCAGGTCGCCGCTGGTGACGTTGTTGCTGTTCGCGAAAAAGCCAAGAACCAATTGCGTATCCAAAACGCAATTAACCTGGCTGGTCAGCGCAGCAATGTTGAGTGGGTTGAAGTAAACGCAGAGAAGAAAGAAGGCGTGTTCAAGCGCATTCCGGATCGTGCTGATTTACCAGCTGACATCAACGAAAACCTCATCGTCGAGCTTTACTCCAAGTAAGGGACTAACCGCTAACAGGTGTGGCTATGCAGACAGCAGTAAACGAATTTTTGACCCCGCGTCATATCGATGTTTCAGAGAGCAGCCCGACCCACGCTCGCGTGGTTCTGGAGCCTCTGGAGCGTGGTTTTGGACATACGCTTGGCAATGCTTTACGTCGCATTCTGCTTTCTTCCATGGCCGGCTGTGCCATTGTTGAGGCAGAAATTGACGGCGTGTTGCACGAGTACAGTGATATCGAAGGTGTTCGGGAGGATGTGATTGAAATCCTGCTGAACCTCAAAGGTGTTGCTGTGATCATGCACGGTAAAGACCAGGCTGTATTGACCCTGAGCAAAAAAGGCCCCGGCGTTGTAACAGCTGCGGATATTCAACTGGATCATGATGTAGAAATTAAAAATCCTGATCACGTTATTGCCAACATTACCGGCAATACCGAGTTGAAAATGCGTTTGACCATTGCTCGTGGCCGTGGTTATCAGCCAGCTGACAGCCGTCGTCGTGATGATGACGAAAGTCGTGCAATTGGCCGTTTGCAACTGGATGCTTCTTTCAGCCCGGTACGTCGTCTGGCGTACTCTGTTGAAAGTGCTCGTGTTGAACAGCGCACCGACCTGGATAAGCTGGTTCTGGACCTGGAAACCAACGGTACCATTGATCCGGAAGAAGCGATTCGTCGTGCAGCTACTATTCTGCAACAGCAACTGGCTGTATTCGTTGATCTTGAAGGCGAAAAACAATCAGTTCCTGAGCAGAAAGAAGAAGCTATCGATCCGGTGTTGTTGCGTCCGGTTGATGATCTGGAATTGACCGTGCGTTCAGCTAACTGCCTGAAAGCTGAAAACATCTATTACATTGGCGATTTGATTCAGCGCACTGAAGTTGAGCTGTTGAAAACACCAAACCTCGGTAAGAAATCTCTTACTGAAATTAAAGATGTTCTGGCTTCTCGCGGTTTGTCTTTAGGTATGCGTTTGGAAAATTGGCCACCGGCCAGTTTGCGAAACGATTAATTATTAATTCGCCCGTTAACTCTCTTCGGTGCGGGCGATTAACGAGACCACATAATAGTGGTCCATTTTGAAGGAATTGAGTCATGCGTCATCGTCTTAGCGGTCGTCAACTTAACCGTAACGCTTCTCATCGTAAAGCTATGTTCCGCAACATGTCTGCGTCACTGGTTGAGCATGAGTTGATCAAAACCACTTTGCCAAAAGCTAAAGAGCTGCGTCGTGTTATCGAGCCGCTGATTACTCTGGCTAAAGTTGATAGCGTTGCAAACCGTCGTCTGGCTTTTGCTCGTCTGCAAAGCAAAGAAGCGGTAGGTAAGTTGTTCAGCAACCTCGGTCCTCGTTACCAGGGTCGCCCAGGTGGTTATGTGCGTATTCTTAAGTGCGGTTTCCGTTCTGGCGATAAGGCTCCTATGGCCTACGTTGAACTGGTAGATCGTCCTGCTCGTGCGGTTGAAACTGCAGTAGAAGCTGAATAAGTTTCTGTTTCATCCCCATAAAAAAACCGGCTTCGGCCGGTTTTTTTATGCCTGTAATATTTTGCTGAAATCATTTGCATCTCTGTCAGATGTTTCTGTAAATAATTTACAGGTCGCGTTAACTTGTATTTCTGTATTTTTTGCAGAGATAGTTGCGAGCGGATGGCGGCATAAGACTTTCAAAATCTTATGCCGCATTGATTTTATTTTTTACGCTTACTGATCCCTTTGGCTGTTTTGCGGGTGTTTGCCAGCATGGGTTTAAGGAAGCGGCCCGTGTGAGAGTGTTCCAGTTCTGCAATATCTTCCGGCGTGCCGGTGGCAATAATTTCACCGCCGCCGCTACCGCCTTCCGGGCCCAGATCGACAATCCAGTCGGCGGTTTTAATCACATCCAGATTATGCTCAATAACCACTACGGTATTGCCGTGATCGCGCAGACGATGCAGCACATTCAACAGTTGCTGGATATCGTAGAAGTGCAAACCGGTGGTGGGTTCGTCGAGAATATATAAGGTCTTGCCGGTATCGCGCTTGGACAGCTCTTTGGCGAGTTTTACCCGCTGGGCTTCGCCGCCGGAAAGCGTCGTCGCTGCCTGCCCCAGGCGGATGTAGGAAAGGCCTACGTCGATCAGGGTTTGCAGTTTCTTCTCAATAGATGGCACCGCTTCAAAGAAGTTGTGCGCGTCTTCTACCGTCATATCCAGTACTTCATGGATATTCTTGCCTTTGTATTTCACGTCGAGGGTTTCGCGGTTGTAACGCTTGCCCTTGCAAACGTCACAGGGCACGTAAACGTCGGGCAGGAAGTGCATCTCTACCTTGGTTACGCCATCGCCCTGACAAGCCTCGCAGCGGCCGCCTTTGACGTTAAAGCTGAAGCGGCCTGGCTGGTAACCGCGTGAGCGCGCTTCCTGGGTGCCGGCAAACAACTCACGCACCGGTGTAAAAATACCGGTGTAGGTGGCGGGGTTGGAGCGCGGTGTGCGGCCAATAGGGCTTTGGTCGATGTCCACGCACTTATCAAACAGATCCAGCCCGTGAACAGCGGTGTGGGCAGCCGGTTTCAGGGTGCTGGCGCCGTTCAGTGCGGTCGCTGCCAGCGGGTGCAGGGTGGCGTTGATCAGCGTCGATTTGCCGGAGCCGGATACACCGGTAACGCAGGTCATCAAACCGACCGGAATCTCCAAGGTGACATCTTTCAGGTTGTTGCCGGTAGCGCCTTCAAGCCGCAATACATTGGCCGTATCAAAAGGATGGCGTTCTGACGGTACTTCAATGGCTTTGGCGCCACTAAGGTATTGGCCGGTGATGGAGTCCTTGTTGGCCATAATCGCTTTAACATTGCCCTGGGCAATCACCATGCCGCCGTGAACGCCGGCGCCCGGGCCAATATCAATTACGTGGTCGGCCTGACGAATAGCATCTTCATCGTGCTCAACCACAATAACGGTGTTACCAATATCGCGCAGATGGGTCAGGGTTTTCAGCAGGCGCTCGTTATCGCGCTGATGCAGGCCGATAGACGGCTCGTCGAGAATGTACATAACGCCCACAAGACCGGCGCCAATCTGGCTGGCGAGGCGGATACGCTGGGCTTCACCGCCGGACAGCGTATCGGCGCTGCGGCTGAGCGTCAGGTAATTCAGGCCTACATCCACCAGAAAGCGGAAGCGATCGCGCAGCTCTTTCAAAATCTTGTCGGCGATGCCGGCTTTGCGGCCGGTGAACGCCAGCTGCTGAAAATAATCGTAAGCGGTAGCGATCGGTAAATCGGCAATCTCCGGCAGGGTGCGCTCATCAATAAACACGTTGCGCGCTTCGGTACGCAGGCGGGTGCCGTTGCAATCCGGGCAGGGTTGGCTGGACAGGAATTTCGCCAGTTCCTCGCGCACCATGCTGGATTCTGTATCGCGGTAGCGGCGTTCCATGTTCGGCAGCACGCCCTCAAAGGCATGGCTGCGCTGATACACATCACCACGATCATTGATGTACGTGAACTCGATAACGTCGCTGCCGGAGCCGTTCAAAATGGCATTTTTAAAACCGGCTTTCAGTTTTTTCCAAGGGGTGTCGACACTGAAACCGTAATGGTCTGACAGCGACGCCAACATATGGAAATAGTAAACATTGCGCTTGTCCCAGCCGCGAATAGCGCCATCGGTTAATGAGGCTTCCGGGTTCAGGATTACTTTTTCTTCGTCGAAGAATTGCTTCAATCCCAAACCATCACAACCAGGGCAAGCACCGGCCGGGTTATTAAAGGAAAACAGGCGGGGTTCCAGCTCGGTCAGGCTGTAATCACATACCGGGCAGGCGTGCTTGGAAGAAAACAGGCGATCGGCGCCCTTGCCATCCATTGGGCTGATAGCGGCAATGCCTTCCGACAGCTTCAATGCGGTTTCAAAGGATTCTGCCAAACGCAGTTTGATATCTTCCCGGACTTTAAAGCGGTCAACCACCACTTCGATGCTGTGCTTTTTCTTCTTGTCGAGCTTGGGCGTATCGTCGAGATCGCACAGCAGACCGTTGACGCGAACGCGGATAAAGCCATCGCGTTTCAGTTGCTCAATAATGTGCAGGTGCTCGCCCTTGCGATCGCGCACCACCGGCGCCAGCAACATCAGCGCGGTACCTTCGGGCATTGCCAGCACGGTATCGACCATCTCGCTCACGGTCTGGGCAGTAAGCGGTTCGTGGTGAATGGGGCAGCGCGGTTCACCCACGCGGGCATACAGCAAACGCAGGTAATCATAAATTTCGGTAATGGTGCCCACGGTAGAGCGCGGGTTGTGCGAGGTAGATTTTTGCTCGATGGAGATGGCAGGGCTCAGGCCTTCCACATGATCCACATCGGGCTTTTCCATCATCGACAAAAACTGACGGGCATAGGTGGACAGCGACTCAACGTAACGGCGCTGGCCCTCGGCGTAGAGCGTGTCAAACGCCAGAGACGACTTGCCGGACCCGGAAGGGCCGGTGATGACAACCAGCTTGTCGCGGGGGATATCCAGATCAATGTTTTTCAAATTGTGGGTGCGAGCACCCCTGACAATAATGGTATCCATAAACGCTGCTACCCGAAAAAAACGAAAGTCTCCGATTATACGACAAACCCTGTCAGGGAATGTCAGGAGCCTGTTTAATTGGCGCACAGATAACAGCATTCGCGTATTTACATGGATTGCACCACACACCTCTTGTTAGAATTGCCCCTTTTTCACCGGAGTTCTGTCTGTGGTGTCTTCTACTGCACCCTTTGAGCGGCGGGTCGTCTTCTCGCTGGCTTCCCTTTACGCGTTCCGCATGCTCGGGTTGTTTATGTTGCTGCCGGTGCTGGCCTTGTATGGTCAGGATTATCAGCACGCCAACGCCTTTTTGCTGGGGCTGGCGATGGGTGCCTACGGGTTCAGCAACGCTTTGTTGCAAATCCCTTTTGGTGTGCTGTCTGACCGGGTAGGGCGCAAGCCGGTGATTCTGGCCGGGTTACTGATTTTTGCCGCTGGCAGTGTCGTCGCCGCGATGGCTGATAGCGTTTACGAACTGATTGCCGGCCGTTTTCTGCAGGGCTGCGGTGCTATCTCGGCCGCTGTGATGGCGTTGATGATTGACCTCACCTCGGAAGAAAAGCGCACCCGCGCCATGGCAACCATTGGTGCCTCTATTGGTGTGTCATTCTCGGTAGCGCTGGTGCTTGGCCCCTTGCTTGCCTCGCGCTGGGGAATGGCCTCCATTTTCTGGTTAACGGCATTGCTGGGGTTGGTGGGCATTTACATCCTTTACCGCGTTATTCCTGCGGTGCAGCAACCGGCGGCCAATCGGCGTGATGCCGGTGCGGTGCTGCCGCTGTTATGGAGCACGCTTAAACAGGTTGATTTGGCGCGCCTGAATGTGGGCATTTTTGTACTGCATTTTGTGCTGATGGCCAGCTTCCTGGTATTGCCCCTGCTGCTGGAGCACGAACTGGAAATCGCCCGCGATAACCTGTGGATGGTGTATTTTCCCTTGCTCGTCGGGGCGTTTATCGCCATGCTGCCTTTTATCATTGTTGCCGAGAAAAAACGCCGCATGAAGCCTGTCTTCCTGCTGGCGATTGCGCTGCTGGCGGCGATGGAATTGTTATTGATGCTGGCGCCGGATTGGCACTTTGTGATTCTGCCCGGGCTGTTTTTGTTTTTTATGGCGTTCAACCTGCTGGAAGCTACACTGCCATCCTGGGTGAGCAAGGTTGCACCGGCTGGCGCCAAAGGCACGGCCACCGGCATCTACTCCAGTTTTCAGTTTTTAGGCGCGTTTCTCGGTGGTGCGGCGGGCGGTGCGGTACTGCATCACTACGGTGTGCTCGCCGTCTTGTTAATGTGTGCGCTGCTGGTATTGTTATGGTTTGTGGTCGCCTTGTTCATGGCGCCACCACGGTATCTCGCCAGCATACTCATCCCGCTGCATGGCCGAAATGGCGAAGCGCTGGCGGCGCAGTTGCGGCAAGTTGACGGTGTGGAAGAGGTGCTGATTATCACCTCCGACCAAACCGCCTGGTTAAAAGTAGACCCGCGTCGTATTGACCGCCCAACGCTAACGGCCATGGTAGAAGCCATGCCGGTGGCAGGCGGCTGACGCTTTCGGGTATTCCCGGTAGTTGGTATTACACAAATGTGTTCCGTTTCTACGGCGCATGTAAAATTGAATGGCGATGCAACGACATCGCCCGAAAAAGAGGATTGCAGCAATGGCTCGAGGTATTAATAAAGTAATTCTGGTTGGCAACGTCGGGCAAGACCCGGAAGTTAAATACATGCCTTCCGGCGGTGCAGTCACCAACATCAGCATTGCCACCTCTGAAAGCTGGAAAGACAAAAACACCGGCCAACCGCAAGAGCGTACCGAATGGCACCGTGTTGTATTCTTTGGCAAGCTGGCAGAAATTGCCGGTGAATACCTGCGTAAAGGTTCACAGGTTTATATTGAAGGCGCACTGCGCACCCGTAAATGGCAAGCGCAGGACGGCACCGATCGTTATTCCACAGAGATTGTTGTTGATGTTACCGGCACCATGCAAATGCTCGGTGGCCGCAATGAAGGCGGCAACGCCGGCGCCGGGTTTGGTGGCGACAATGGCGGCTACAACCAGCAACCACAACAACGCCCGGCTGCACCGGCGCCAGGCGGACAGGGCGGTTACGCCCAGCAGCCACCACAACAAGGTGGCTACAACAACCAGGGCGCTGGTAACAACTTTAACCAGAACAACAGCAACCCCAACAACAATTTCAACCAGGGCGGCTTCAACCAGCAGCCATCCAACCCTCAAAACAACCCGTCACAATCGCCAGCCGGTTTTGACAGTTTTGATGATGATATCCCGTTTTAACGGTAGGCTCCGGTTGCGTTGGTAAAGTAACTTCCGAAAACCCCGAAAGCGCTGCTCTCGGGGTTTTTTATGCACCAAAAAAGCAAAGACTGGAGTGGAATCAACGGAAGCCCTGTGTGGCTTTCCAGTGTTCAATCTCCAGTGCTTTTCACGTTAACGGGCAAACTTTGTCTGCGTATGTCGGGTGATTGATGTGTCTTGTAAATTGAAGCTCTTCAGGCCGGGTGCGAAACGCTATGCCCGGTTATTTTCTGGCGCAGGCGTTTATGCGGCTGTCTTGTTTTTGTTATTGCTCAACCCGGCAGCTTTCGCAAAAACAATAATTTATATCGCAAATGCCGACTCGCAAGATATCGCTGTTTTTCAATTGAATAACGACACTGATGAGCCGCTGTTATTGCAGCGTTATGCTGTAAAAGGCACCGTTATGCCAATGGCATTGTCACCAGATAATCGCCGCTTATACGTCGCGATTCGTTCAGAACCTTATCGCTTGCTGGTTCTCGATATTGACCCTGCCAATGGGCGTTTATCGCCAAAAGCGGTTACGCCATTGGTCGACAGCATGGCAAATATTTCTGTTGATTCGAGCGGGCGTTATCTTTTTGCGGCTTCTTACGGCGGTAACAAAATCAGTGTTCACTCGTTAAATGATGCGGGTATTCCGGAAGTTCCTCCCCGCATTTTTGCAACAGGCAAACATCCGCATCAAATTACGGCAGACAGCCGCAATCGGTTTGTTTATCTGTCGGTGCTGGGCGAAGACCGGCTGGATTTTTTTCGTTTCAGTTCACTCGTTTCCGGTAAAGCGCAGGCAACAGAAACCCGTCTCGCTGCGACTTTTCCACAGGGTGCTGGCCCACGACATTTTGTGGCATCGGCTGACGAAAAGTACTGGTATGTAATTGGCGAGCTGGATGCCCGCATTCATGTGCTCAAACGCAACCCCATCAGCGGCAAAAGCTCGCACCTGGAAAATCATGCTCTGTTGGGGGCTGGTTCGGCCACAAAGCCCTGGGCTGCCGATATTCATCTAACACCGGACGGAAATTTTCTCTACGCCAGCGAGCGCACGAGCGGTGAAATGTCCGGCTTTCGGCTGAACAAAAAAAGCGGGCGCATAACACCGATAGGAAAATGGAAAACCGAAACGCAGCCTCGTGCATTTCAAATATCCCCGGACGGCCGCCACCTTGTAGTTGTGGGGCAAAAATCTGATCACGCCAGTATTTACAGCATTAATGCAGAAACTGGCGAGCTTGAAGCAG
Source organism: Cellvibrio polysaccharolyticus (assembly GCF_015182315.1). Taxonomy (NCBI): domain Bacteria; kingdom Pseudomonadati; phylum Pseudomonadota; class Gammaproteobacteria; order Cellvibrionales; family Cellvibrionaceae; genus Cellvibrio; species Cellvibrio polysaccharolyticus. The sequence goes on along the minus strand of NZ_PRDL01000001.1, from coordinate 3,689,136 downwards.
TGCAACGTATTGCTGCCGGACAAAATCCTTCATGGATTGAAATTATCAGGTTGCACGACATCGATTAGATCAAAAATAGGTTAGTCGTAACAAGAGTAGTAGTCGCTGAGGCTGCAAGGATTACAAGGACACTACCTTGGGTGTTGATATGGCTTTCCGGGTACAATGTTGCTTGATGGGTGCCCCCCTTATCTATTAAGGGGGCTGATCCCAAGGTTCGGTTTTTTCGGGGTTATTAATGCAGTTTAAACTGTATCGAAAGCTTCTCGCTTCTCTGGTTGCAGACTCTTTGTCTCTCGTAATCTTTTGCTTTCAAAATACTCTTCAGCCACGATTGTGGTTTTGAAGTCCAGATTTTCTCCATCTATTTCAGCTACAGCATCCCGGATTTTTTCGAGTTCTACCCGGAAAAATTCTTTACGTAGATTTACTGCGTTAACACGGTGATGATTAAATTTCCTGTGTAATGCTGCTTCCATCGTTGGTGCATCATCCGTAAAAATGATTGCATGAACATCAAATGAAAATGGTACGCTAGCATCCCCTAGTTCCCTCACGCGATCCATTGGATCCAGTCTTCTTGTCATGCCAATTTTATATACGTTTTCTCCAAAAGAACCTACGTTGCTAATGACGTACACGTGGCCGCGGCGGGTTTGTTCTGCAAGACTTTTAGCTCTCTGCTCCTTGGCTTCTGCTTCAGCCAGTTGTCGCTCCAGCTCTGCTATTCTTGCTTCTGCTGCGGCTCTTTCTTCATGTGATGATGTGTTGAGCTCAGTCCGGGCTTTTTCAAGCAAATCTCGATAGAGCTTTTCTTCTCTTTCCGCTGCGATTAATGCCTCGCGATATTCTTTTTCAATCCTTGCCTCCTCCCTCATTTGTTCTCTGATGAGTTTTTGCTCTTCCTGTTCATCTTTTTTCTTAAGTGTGTACTGATATTGAACGCCGCACTCTTCATACTTTAATGTTACATATTCGTTGCTGATGCCGCAGCGCAGAGATGCCGTCAATTTCTCCAAATCATTTGCCAGCTTTTCAATTCTGTCCAGAGTTCTTTGAAAGTTCGATGGTGCTACTTTAGCTATTAATAAGTCGCACTCAATATTGAATGTGCGAAGAGTCAGCTTCATTTGCCCGTCAATGATTCTCTTGTCAAAGACCTTGTCTCCAGTAATGCGGGGAATATTGGGGCCGGTGATGGCTAGCCCACTCTGGATCAAAATTTTTTGGTTTTCTCTGATTACTTTGATTCTTGCTGAAAAGCGCTCACTTGTTTCAAATAGATATTCAGGCGTTTCAAAGTGCCCATGTTCTACAAAATTATCTAGCCGGCTATAAAGATCTATTTTTCCCATTAGCGCTTGCAATGAGTTTTTGGATTCCTGTGCTTGGCTATTTTGCTTTTCGATTAAATTATTTATATCAATCAGTGAGGCTTCGTTGCGGAAAAAATCATCTCTTAGTTGGTGAGATGTTTTTTTCAGGTCTTGTAGCTCTTTTGTCTCCAAGTCCAGTTTTCCAAGTTGAGTGCTGGACTCTTCGATTTTTTTTAGAGTTTCGTTAAGTGCTATGTCAGATTCTGCTTTTCTTAAAGATATTGAGTCTACTGCCTCTTTTATGTTTTTAAATTCCCCTATTCTTTTATTAAGACTGTTCCGTGTTAGAAAGTGGGTGGTTACAATACAGCCAATACTAAATGCGAGAGCTAAAATTATATCCATTTTGTTATCTCAAAAATTTATCCATTATATTGTTTTTGGCCAAACGTCTTTCTTCAATTCTCTCTTCATAGGATCGCTTTGCCATTTCTAGTTCATCTTTAATTGCCTTGTTGTTCTCCTTGATTTGGTTTTTTTGAGCTTGAGATTTTTCTCTTTCGCTTAGGTAGAATGCTTTTTCTGCTTGTTTGATGCGCTGGCTTACTTCGCGCGTCTTCTGCTGTTGAACCCGTTGTTGGGCACGCTGCTGAGCTTGCTCTGCTTTGTCTTTTTCTCTAATACTGCGCTGCCGGGCCTGCTCCGCTTGTTTTTGCGCTTTATTAATGGTTTTAACCACCTTGATTAGGGTTTTTAGCCCATCAGGTCTCCTTGCCATAGGATATTCCTTACGGCTGTCTGCCAGCCTTATATGTTTAATGTTTTATAAAAGTAGGTTTAAGATCCGGTATTTATTGGGTTTCCCGGTTTCGGTGGTGTGTCAAACCGTGACGTCCCTTGTTTATCTTTTTGAAGTATTTAAAGCCATTGTTGAAAAAAATGCCATAGATCGTGCATTTAAAGTTGCTTAAATTTTATTCTTTTTAATAAAGGTTTATTTTTTTGTGCCAAGTAAGGGCTAACTATTTTGGAGGATTTTGTGGTGGTAGAGATAGAGCGAAAATTTTTGGTGGCAGGCGACACCTGGCGCGAAGCGCCAGCGGTGTATTTTGCGCAGGGTTATTTGAGTACGGAAAAGTCGCGGACGGTGCGTGTGCGGGTGGCCGGGGATGAGGCATTTTTGACGATCAAGGGCGAGACGCAGGGTTTTAGTCGACAGGAGTTTGAGTATCCGATTCCGCTGGCTGATGGCAAAGCGTTGCTGGCGATGTGTGAGCAGCCGTTGATTGAGAAGTATCGCCGCAAGATTCCGGCAGCGAATTTTGTGTGGGAGGTGGATGAGTTTCTCGGGGCGAATGCCGGGCTGGTAGTTGCCGAGATTGAGCTGCCTTCAGAAGATGCGGATTTCCCTCGACCGGACTGGGTCGGTGAAGAAGTTACCAGCGATGCGCGTTATTACAATGCGAGCCTGGTAAGGCATCCCTGGTCGCAGTGGTAGTCGCTGCAAATGCTTGCATAGTTATTGGCTATCAAATCCATTCAGTCAATTTTCTTTGGTTATGCTACAGGCGAGCCTAGTATAAGAGCCATGTTCTGATTTCCAGACGTTTTCGGGGTTAATACCATGGCTAAAACTGCTTCTTTTGCGCTTGTCCATCTCACCGTGGCTTTTTGTGTGGGCTACGCCCTGACCGGTAGTGTGGTAGTGGGCGGTGCCATTGCGCTGGTTGAACCTGCCATTAACACGGTTGCTTATTTCTTTCATGAAATGGCCTGGAAGAAAGCGGATTCGCTTCGCCCGATATTTGAAGATGTGTTTTCCCAAACGATGCTTGTGAAATAAATTTGGGTATTTGCCATCAGGTTGCCTGGCTCAGACAGGCATTAATATTCGTGCGCACGAAGTATGTTTGATGTCAGCGCACTCCAACCCTGTAACACCGCCGAGCCAACGGTTCTTATGTTGCGCTGGATTCAGCCCTTCATGGAGAGTGGCTCGACGGTCTTTCAAGCAAGCAGCCAAGCGGCAAACTTACAGAGTGCTTGCTTCACGCCCCAATGAGTAATAGGGCAGTGCGCCGTCCGGTAAGGTGGCTTCGCCGTTTTTCAACCGTTTCAACATATATTGAAAGCTCTGCATGGTTTGCGCGCGCAAATGTTCACCGGAAACCACACCCGCTACAGGCGCATCTCCCGGCTTTGTAAATGCTTCCAGCGGTTTTACCTCGGTAAAATAATCCACGGTAAAAAATAACGGAAACGCGTAGCGTTCTTCTTTTACTTTTCTCACCCGGTGGCTGGTGGCAACGTAATAGCCATTGGTCCACAGCTGCAACAAATCACCAATATTTAATACCAGCGCATCCGGGTTATAAGGAACAGGAACCCATTCGCCTGCGGTGTTAAAAATTTCCAGTCCGGGTGCGGTTGGTTTGAGTAGCGTAAAACATTCGTAATCCGTGTGTTCACCAATGCCTGGGCGATCTACTGCGGCTTCGTTGTGCGGGTAATGGATTAATCGTAATTGCGATGGGGGTGTGGTTACGTAGCGTAAAAACAATTCCGGGTCTTGCCCCAGGCCTATAGCAAAGGCGCGAAAAATATTTTTACCCAATGCAAACACGGCATCGTAGTAGGCCATTACGGCTTCTTTAAAACCCTCCAGTTGCGGCCATTGGTTGGGGCCGAGCAAATGCGCACCGGCGGTGACAGACGGATGATTTGCTGGCAAGTCCAGTGATAGATCAAAGGCTTCTTTGGTGTCCGGAATGCCGGATGCCATCACTTCTTCTCCGAAAGGAACATAACCGCGATGGTTGTTTGAGTTGCCGATATAGGCTTTCATTTTTTCCTCCATCGGCAGCGCGAAAAATCGCTTGGTCATCTCCAGTAGTTGCAGGTGTTTTTCTTGCAGGTTGTGCCCCACCAGTTGGGCAAAGCCAACCTGGTGGGCGGCACTTGCCAGTTGTTCCACGGTGGTTTGGTAATGGGCATGTGTTGCGCCAGCGATAAGCGGGCTTACATCAATGGTGGGTACATTATTCACTGCGGTTTGATTGCTCATGGCGGTTTCCGGTTTTGTTTGCATCACAGTTTGCCGTCAGCGGCCATTTGTACGTAGCGGTTATCGAAACGCAGTTTGATATTGTTGTTGTCGCCATAAATTTTGCCATCAGGATACGTAATGCCTATGGCATCGGCAGAGCGGGCCCCGCTGCCTAGCAGGCCTTTATCAAATGAAAAGCGGGCAATACTTGTCATGGATTCCTGCAGGGTTTTCGCAGCCATCAATGCCGATAGTTCAGCGGCATCGGTGTACATATGGGTTGCGGTTAATTGCGCTTCGTAACCGGCGAGGTCGGTACCGGCAGCTGTGGCCATAATTTCCCGAGCGGCTTTGCCTTGTGGATCATCGCGCATCATGATTGCCAGGGTTTCAAACCAGGCGCCCGCCAGTGCTTTGCCAAGTTCCGGGTGTTTTTCCAGGGTTTTGCTGTTGACGATAATACTGTCGGTGACTTCGCCGGGCATGTTGCGTGAGTCATAAATATTGGTGGCGTCAGCGCGTTTTAAAATTTCATTGGCCATGGGGTTCCAGGTCACCATCGCTTGTACCGATGGCTGAGCGTAAAGCGCCACCATGTCGGCGTCAGAGGTATTCACCAGTGTCACATCGCGCTCGCTCATGCCTACGCTGTCCAACGCTTTGGCAAGAAAATAGTGCGAGATGGAGTATTCAATCAAATTGATTTTTTTACCGCGCAAATCTGCCAGTGTGCTGCCATTTTTTAAAATAATGACATCGTTGCCATCCGAGTAATCGGCCAGCGCCAGCACGGTGGAATCTACACCTGCGGCGGCAGGGATGGTCAGTGCGTCCATGGTTGCCATCATGCAGACATCAAAGCTGCCTGCGCTGTATTGGTTGATGGCTTCAATGTAATCGTTGATTTGCACCACTTCGATTTCGATACCGTATTTTTTTGCCCACTTATCAACAATGCCTGCCTCGCTGGCGTAGGCCCAGGGCATGTAAGCCGGATACAGCGACCAGGCAACACGAAAGCGTTCAGTGGCCCAGCTTGAACTGGTAAAAAAGGTTAACAGCATGACCGCAAGCCAGCGGCTGAAGTGGGGGGTGGTTTTCATAAAATGCTCCGACGGTGGGTCATGGTTAATGGTTGTGCAGGTATTGTTGAAAGTGAGTGCGCTCGGTATTGCCCATCCAGCGATTGATTTGCCAGAGGTCGGCAACCGGCTGGTCGGTAAAGGGCAGGGTGTGCAGGTAACGATCCGGCCCGAATTCCGGCGTCATGGTGGTGATGCCGTAATGACGTTGTTGCTGGCTGCGCCAAACCTGCTCCCAAAAGCGTTGATGAAACGCAAGGCAGTCGCGGTATTCCGGTGCGGCGGGGTGAGGTACTTGCGGGCCTTGCGGATAACCGACGCGCCCGTGCAGGTGATGCACTTGTGCGGCGATGTTCAACAGTGTTTGCCAGTCAGCGTCGTCTTCCAGCAGGCGTTCGGTAACCACTATCCAGTGGCTGATGTCGGCGGTGAGTCGTAAATCCGGGAGTTGCTGGATAATCGCTTCGGTTATCCAGGGATTAAAGGTTGAGCGGCTGCGATGGGTTTCAAAACTTAAAACAACCTTATGTTTTTCTCCAATGGCCTGAGCGGCGCGAAAAAATTCCACCTGGGTTTGTAGTGGCCAGGCATCGCAACCGGCCATTACATTGATCAACAGGGGCTGCAAGGTTTTTGCTTGGCTCACCTTGTTTTCCAAATCCTCCAGGTGCATGGCCGGTGTGGCTTTTCTGTCGGGCACGTAACTGCCGCCGGTGCATATTTCTGCAATGTAAGCCAGCCTGTTATCGGCAAGCAGCCGGGCAAATTCTGCATTGGCGGCGGGTGCGCCTGGTGCCATTCCTTCAATGCCGTCAAACCCTGCTTGTTGCGCCTCTGCAACGGCTTGGGATAATGAGCCTGAAAAACCCCACAAGGTTTTAAACAGTTTGAATTGCATGGTGATCCTCTGTGCTGTATTGCGATGACGTTAACCGTGCCAGAGCAACACCTGTGCCATGCGTAATGCATGTTAAATAACATGTTGTTTTGCATGTATATTTGCATTTTTATGGTTGGGCTGTTCAATAAATAAAAGCAGCACAGGTGCTCCCGTGTCGGGCAAATATATGTAAAACTGCACTATTATGGGGTGAGGTCAGAGAATGGAATGATGGCTCGTAATAGTTCACACAATCGCAAACGGGTGGCGCAGGCATTAATTGCCATGGACGAAAGCTGGATCGGTTTATTTACCGATTTGGGAATGGGTGATCTCAGCTACAGTGATTTGCTGACGCACATGTGGTTGCTGGGAGAGCCGGTTAACAAAACGGATTTGTATGCTTTTATGCCCAGCATAAGCCGTCGCACGGCGGTGAAATATATCCAGCAATTGATTGATCAGGGGTTGTTGAAGGAGAGCGAATCCGCACAGGACAAGCGCGTGCGTCAGGTCGCCTTGACCGGTCTGCTGGTAGAGCGGCTGGAGCGTTTTTACGACGAAACCGGCAAGCACTTTGCCAGAGGGTAACGCGAAGCTTGTTGATGATGTGCTGTTTTGCCGCGAAAAACGGTGCTGAAAAGTTTTCGCGCTATTTCAACAACCGCTAGAATAAGGCCATTGCCATTTGACCTGAGGTCAGCCGCTTTCGCTATAACCGGAGATTCCCTGACGATCCGGTCAAGTGATCGCTTCGATCGTTAACCTGACAAAGAACCTTATGATACCAACCAGAATTTTACTAACAGACTATCGCGGTGCCCTGGGGCAAGCGCTGGAGCACGAGTTTGAGCGTGAGTCGGTAACCTTGCTGGGTGGCGGGGCGGATGCGCCTGACTGGCGCGATAGCGACAGTGTAACGGCCTATGTGCGCCATCATCAACCGGCGATGATTATTAACGGCTTTGGCTGGTCGGATTTGCATGCGCCAGGGCGCGCCGCTGAAATTCGTGCGGTGGCCGATAACCTGGCGCATGTGTGTGCGGTGTATCAGATTCCTTTACTGCATTTGTCCAGCTATAAGGTATTCAGCGGCGAGAGCAAAAACGCGCACTCCGAGAAAGACAAGCCGGCGCCGGTCAGTGAGCTGGGTCAGGCATTTCTGGCGGCCGAGCAGGTGCTTGAAGAGCATTTGCAAAAGTGGATTGGTTTGCGCTTGAGTTGGGTGATTGGCAGCTACGGTAATAACTTGCTCACGCAACAGCTGGAGTCCATTTTCGAGCATGGCAGAATCAGTGGTGCCAGCACGTTGCTACGTGGCGCACCCACGGCGTTATCGGATATCGCGCGTGTTTGCGTGGGTATTGTGAAGCAGGTGCTGTGTGGCGCCGAGAACTGGGGAATCATGCATTATTGCAGCGGTGATTCCTGCACCGAGGCGGAGTTTGCCCGGCAGGTGATTCAAACCATGGAGCAATTGCAACTGACCGAAGGCATTGTGCTGGACGTTACCGAGACGGCCGCTGCGAATGAACCTTTGAGCGCGGTGCTGGTGTGTCGCCGGGTGCGTGATGGTTTTGGTGTGCAACCGCGTATCTGGCGCACCGCGTTGTTACCGATGATTCGCCAGTGGGCGCATAACCGAGAGCATCTGCCCGGGTAGGTTTTTTCCTGGGCAGGTTTGAACAATTGCCTGTATTGCAATGCTGCGTAACGCAGGCTGCCCGGTCAGGTAATTACAGAGACAAAAAAGGCCGATCATCGTGGGATGATCGGCCTTTTTTATGGCTTGCGGTGCATCAGCCCTGGTAGCGCTGAAACACCAGGCAGGCGTTGGTGCCGCCGAAGCCGAAGCTGTTCGACATAACGCGGTTCAGCGTTACGTTGTCCTGGCGCTGCAATACAATCGGCATGTCTTTGGCTTCTTCATCGAGGTTGTCGATGTTGGCAGACGCGCAAATGAAGTTGTTTTGCATCATCAGCAAGCAATAAATCGCTTCCTGTACGCCGGTAGCACCCAATGAGTGGCCGGTGAGTGATTTGGTGGAGCTGATGGCCGGTATCTTGTCACCGAAGGTGCTTTTGATCGCCTTCAATTCTGCCAGGTCGCCAACCGGGGTGCTGGTGCCGTGGGAATTGATGTAATCAATGCTGCCTTCCGTGGTGGCCATGGCTTGCTGCATACAGCGGCTTGCGCCTTCACCGGACGGTGCGACCATGTCGTAGCCGTCAGAGGTTGCGCCGTAACCAACCAGTTCACCGTAAATTTTGGCACCACGCGCCAGCGCGTGTTCCAGTTCTTCCAGTACCAGACAGCCACCGCCGCCAGCGATAACAAAACCATCACGGTCTGCATCGTAAGCACGGGATGCTTTTTCCGGCGTATCGTTGTACTTGGTAGACAGGGCGCCCATGGCGTCGAACAGACAAGTTAATGTCCAATGTTCTTCTTCACCGCCGCCGGCAAATACGATGTCCTGTTTGCCCAGCTGAATTTGTTCCATGGCGCTGCCAATGCAATGCGCACTGGTGGCACAGGCAGACGACAGCGAGTAGTTGACGCCCTTGATTTTAAACGGCGTGGCCAGGCATGCAGAGGTCGTGCTGCCCATGGTTTGTGTTACGCGGTAAGGACCTACACGTTTCAGGCCTTTTTCACGCAGAATGTCTGCCGCTTCAACCAGGTTGAGCGACGACGCGCCGCCGGAACCCATAATAATGCCGGTGCGGGTGTTGGAAACCTGGTCTTCGCCCAGGTTGGCATCGGCAATCGCCTGCTGCATGGACAAATAGGCGAATGCTGCCGCGTCACCCATAAAACGCAACACCTTGCGGTCAATGTGTGCCGCAAGATCAATATCAACAGAACCGGCTACATGGCTACGAAAGCCTTTTTCTTTATAAGCTTCCTGAAATTTGATGCCGGAGCGTCCTGCACGCAGGGCATCAAGTACAGCGGTCTGGTCATTTCCCAGGCAGGACACAATGCCCATGCCGGTAACTACAACGCGTCTCATAGGCTACCTCTTATCTGTTTACCGAGCCTGTTTCTCTTTTTTTGTGGAGCATTTTCTCTGCGCGCCCTGCGAAGCAGATGGCGCATAATTATGCCATAGGAGAGAAACCGCATGCGGATGGCCTAATGGGATAGTTAAAAACTGTCTGTGTTGGTAAAGAGCCCGACACGCAGATCGTGAGCAAAGTAAATGTCTTTGCCATCACAGGAAACGCGACCATCGGCGATACCCATAATCAGTTTGCGTTCGATAACACGCTTCAGATTGATGTGGTAAGTAATACGTTTGGCAGTTGGCAGGATCTGACCGGTGAATTTGACTTCACCACAGCCCAGCGCGCGGCCACGGCCCGGGTTGCCTTTCCATGCCAGGAAGAAGCCAACCAGCTGCCACATGGCATCCAGACCCAAGCAGCCTGGCATTACCGGGTCACCCGGGAAGTGACAATCAAAGAACCACAAGTCCGGAGAAATATCGAGTTCGGCGACAATCTCACCTTTGCCGTATTCACCGCCGGTCTGGCTAATGTGGGCAATGCGATCCAGCATCAGCATATTCGGGAGAGGCAGTTGTGCGTTACCGGGACCAAACAGATTGCCTTTACCGCATTCGATTAACTCGTCGCGGTTGTATGAGCTTTTGGCTTCATAAGGGATCATGTTATCAACTCGTTTTAAGTGGCTTATCAATGGCGCGCCCACGGGCACAGCCTCAGCAAAGGGCGCCATTCTACCCGCTGTATCGCACTTGTCCAGTTAAGCCGACCCGGATAAGGGTTGATAAAACGATCAAAACGCTTAAAAAGTTCGAGCCAGCGCGAAGGCAGCTACCTCAAACATGGCTTTGGAGTAGTCAGAGGCCGGTAAAGTTTCCAATTGTTTTTGCGCCGCGGCAACATGCTGGCGAGCGGCGTTGAGGGTGTATTCCATGGCGCCGGTGTCTTGCACGATGGCAAGAATGTTCTGCAGCTGGCCGGCATCGCCCTCGCGGATGGCGTTGGCGATCAGCTCTGCCTGGGCGGCAGTGCCGGTTTTCATGGCATAAATCAGCGGCAGGGTAGGTTTGCCTTCGGCCAGATCGTCGCCCACGTTTTTGCCGAGGGTTTCGGCATCACCGGTGTAATCCAGGGCGTCATCCACCAGTTGAAAGGCCATGCCAACGTGGTGACCGTAGGCTTTCAGCGCCTGACGTTGAACGTCTGTGGCGTTGGTCAGTACCGCCGCTACTTCACAGGCGGCGGCAAACAGCACGGCGGTTTTTTTATCGATAACGGTGAAGTAGGTGGCTTCGTCGATTTCCGGGTTGCGGGCGTTGGTCAGCTGCTGCACTTCGCCTTCGGAGATGCGGTTGGTGGCCGATGACAAAATGGCCATGATTTCCATGTCGCCAATCGCGACCATCATTTGAAAGGCACGGGAGTAGAGAAAGTCGCCTACCAGCACGCTGGGCGCATTGCCCCATTTGGCATTGGCGGTAGCGCGACCGCGACGCAGGCTGGACATATCGACCACGTCGTCATGCAGCAAGGTAGCGGTGTGAATAAATTCGATAATAGCGGCCAGATCCAGATGATGCTTTTGCTGATAGCCCATGGCGTTGGCGGTGAGCAATACCATCAACGGACGCAACCGTTTGCCGCCAGCTTCTACCAGGTAGTGACCGATATTTTCCACCAGCCCGACATCGGAGTGCAGTTGGCGAATAATCAGATCATTAACGGCGGAGAAGTCATCTTGAACAACGTGATGCAGTGGCAGCATGAAAAATCTTCTTGTAAGTGGTTGTAGCGCCGGGCGTCCTGGCAGCGGGTGCAATTAGCGATGGTCATCCTAACAGCGGTTGCCGGGGTGTCAAGTTGCGGCGGATTCGCTAAAAGTTGCCGCTTGTATTTGTTGGCCGGTAACCACCGGCAGTTGTAACCATTGCAGCTGAACCGGCTGCTTTACCAGCGGTGGCAGCGGGTGGCGCAAGGCCAGCGCCATTTTATAACCGGCGCCGGAAGACCATTGCTGAAATTGCCAATGGGTTTCGGTTTCATGCAATGACGGGTCAAAGGTTGCGGTTATTGATTCGCCGGTCAGGGTGAATCGGGCTTTATCCAGCCCGCTGGAAATGCCGGTGCCAATGGCTTTGAAGAATGCTTCTTTTAATGTCCATAAATCAAAGAAGAAGGGGGTTTGTTCCGCTGCGGGTAATTGTTGCAGCTTATCGGTTTCATGGGGGTGAAAATAACGCTCGGCAATCGCGGCGCAAGGTCGACGGGCGGCAATTCTTTCCAGATCAATACCGATATCGCCCGCGGTCGTTATCGCGATGGCCAGTTGGTCGTCGCTGTGGGAAATACTGAAAAACAGCGGGCGGGGCGCTACCAGTTGCGGTTTGCCCGCCTCGCTGCGTTCAATAACCAGTTGCTGCGGCGTACAGCCGGCATGTTGCGCCAGACAATAGCGCACCGCGGCGCGTACTTGCAGATAACGGTTGCGGGACGCTTCCCGTGAAAAATTCTCTGCCTGGTGTCGCTCGCTGGCGGATAACCAGCCGAGCGCTTCTTCTGCCGGCAGTTGTTCGGACAGTGCCAGTAAATAAAGTGTCACCGGTTGCAGGCCGTTAGTTTTTTCCGTGTTAATCATGGCTGTACTTCCCATGCGGTGCGTCCTGTAGTGGCGCTTTTCATTTCTGCCGTTTTCATACTCGTATTTTTCATTGCCGGGTTTTTCATGTCCGAGCTTTTCATATCCGGTCTTCCCCCGCCGGTTCGCAAACCTTCACGCTGCCTTTACCGGCGGTCAGCGTTTGCACCTGTTGTTGCAGCATCGGTAATTGATCCAGCGGCGCCGCTAATAACAAGGTGACATCGCTGCCGTATTGGCTGTCGGTAACGCTGAGGCCTGTCTGTTGCAGCAAGTGGCGGATGCGATCTTCGCTGGCGTAGTCGCATTGAATTGCCAATGGCTGTGCCGGGGTAATAATTTTCCAATCCGCCTGCTCGGTGGCCATGGATACCGCGCCCGAGTAAGCGCGCACCAGGCCGCCCGCGCCCAGCCGGATGCCACCAAAAAAACGCACCACCACTGCCAGTGTATCGCCCGCCTGGCGGTGAGTGAGCACATTCAGCATGGGTTTGCCAGCGGTGCCGGAGGGTTCGCCATCATCATTAAATGCCTGGCTTTGCGGCTGTTGCGCATTGCCGAGAATATAAGCCCAGCAATAATGGTTGGCACCGGGGTAGCGCTGCCGCAGGTTTTGCAAGGCATCCATCGCCTGCTGGCGGTTTTGCACCGGGATCAGCCAGGTAATAAATTCACTGCGTTTTTCTTCCAGAACACAGGAGGTTTCAGCGGCGAGCACCTGATAGGCAGCGGTGGATGACATGGCGATGTTTTCGAAGCGTGACAGAGCCGCCATTCTAGCAGCCCGCTGGCCGTGCGGGTCGGTTAAGGGGAGTGGTCGGTTTCTATTGCCGGGCAGGTGGCGTAGTATCAGCGGCTTATGCACTTTTATGGTGCAAAAAAGCAACCGTATTAATAGGCGCAAGAATAACGCCATTAGCGGTGATCAAACGAGTCATGGTTAGCGTGCAAATGCACGGCTGTTGAACCCATAACGGGTAAAGGGGTAAATGCAATGAGTGAGCGAGTTCTGCTGGTTACCGGCGCATCGTCCGGTATTGGCGCGGCGCTGGTACGCCGCGAGGCGAAGCCCGGTGTCGGGCTGGTGATTCATGCCCGTCATTCCGCGGATGCACTTGAAGGCGTGGCCGACGAAGCGCGCCGTGCGGGTGCCCGGGTAGAAACCGTATTGGGCGATTTGGTTGAGAGTGACACCACCGATGCGCTGGTGGCGAAAACGCAGCAGGCGTTTGGCCGTTTGGATGCATTGGTGGCAAATGCCGGGTTCCCGCTGTTGAAATCTTTTGAAGAGGGTACGGACGCTGATATTGAATATGCCTTTAAAGGGAATTTGTTCAGCTTTTTCCGCCTTACCCGTGGCTTGCGTCCACTGTTAAAAACAACCGGTAACGGGCGAGTGATTGCGCTGGGCAGCTACACCGCGCATGTGTTCCGCACCGATATGCCGCTATTCCCCATGTCGGCAGCCTCCAAAGGCGCTCTGGAAACCGCCGTGCGCAGCCTGGCGATTGAATTCGCCGCTGAAAACACTACTGTTAACTGTGTGGTGCCTGGCCATATTAATAAAGATGCAGGCACCCGCGATGGCGTGTCGGAAGAACGCATCAATCAATTCCGCCATTTGATTCCGCTGGGGCGTTTGGGTGAGCCGGACGAAGTCGCGGCGTTAATCCAGTTTCTCATCTCCCGCGATGCGTCTTATATCTCCGGCCAGATTATGCATGTCAATGGCGCGATGATTTGACGCGCTAATGCCGAAGGCGGGGCAAGGTCTGTGCCCCTCTGGAATTGCCCCCTTCGCCCGGTTTTCCGGTTGTTAATAAGCGCGACGGAACCGCCTGTGCGCTTTCCTTTCGCAGAAAGAGTTGCCCTGCATCAGGCGAGGGCGGGATCGGTTATTTGCGAAAGACTGGCAGAAAATCCGCTTTGCGGAAGATTTTGACTGCTTCTTACGGTAAAATCCTGCGCTTTTATGAGCGGTTATGGAAAGGATGCGCGTAAATACGTTTCTGTTTTAAAACTGCTGTATTTTGGTTTGAAAGTTCGAGAGGCTAATTCATGGGTTCGACAGCAGCCAGCGATATTAAAGAAATACTACTCACAGAAGCTCAAATTGCCTCGCGTTTGGCGGAGATGGCTGCAGAAATTGATCGTGATTACGCAGGGCGTGACGTGTTATTGGTCGGCGTTTTAAAAGGTGCGGTGATGGTAATGGCGGATTTATCCCGCGCATTGCAGCACCCGAAAGTGACGATGGACTGGATGGCGGTATCCTCTTACGGTTCCGGTACCCGTTCGTCCGGTGTGGTGAAAATCGTCAAGGATCTGGATGCCGACCTTGCCGGCAAGCACGTTTTAATTGTTGAGGACATTGTGGACTCCGGTCTGACGCTGTCATGGTTAATTAAAAACTTGCGTACTCGCGGCCCACGTTCCATAGAAGTTGCCACCATGCTGCGCAAACCCGATGCGGCCAAAGTTGAGGTGGATGTAAAATATGTCGGCTTCGACATTCCCAACGAATTTGTGGTGGGTTACGGCTTGGATTATGCCGAGCAATTTCGCAGCTTGCCTTATTTAGGTACCTTGCAGCCTCATGTGTATGGCGGTTGATTTTCTGGCAGCAGATAAAGAAAACTTATCTGCTGCTTGCTTCAATATTCTGCAGTGCCAATTGTCTTTCTTACTCTATTCTGTAATTTTTCCTGAAATATTTTTTAATTGAAAATTTATTTCTGCTAATAATTTTTCATTCTTTCTTTAACGCTTTTTCACTCGTCTGTGTTTCCTTCTTGTTGTCAGCAAAGATCACGTTGAACATCTTTGCCCGACGCATAATCTGCTTTCCAAAAAAGTGCTCTATTGTTTATTGGTTTTTTCATTATAAGTGGCAATGTGCACTTATTTTGGTCGCCCGTTTTTTCGGCGCATCATCCTGGCGCGTCGGGTTATTGGTATTACCATCCATAATCGGTAAGCGGTCACGCAATTCATGGTAAATATGAAGCGTTTGATGCTGTTTTGACGGTTAGGCACACAATATGCAAATGCCCGGGAAGCAGGGTCGCTCATCGCTACCTTTTCCGAGTGCCAAAGGACACGCTGCGCGCGACGTTTCAAAAAACGGAAAAAGGAAACCTCTTCAGCCATGGTAATAACTATTGGCAGCGACTTATCCGGTTAGCATTTTGTACGCCGGTGTTCGAGGAAATACCTTTCATGAAAGAGTTGAGTTACGACCCGATTGCCTGTCAGGTAATGACCTGGTGCGATCAGTTGGCCAAGGTGACTTCTGTTGGCGGTACCATCAGCCGCTTTTATCTCACGCCGCAACACACGCAAGCTACTGCGCTGGTAAAAGAGTGGTTGCAGGATGCCGGTATGTCGGTGCGTATTGATGCGGCCAATAATCTGATTGGGCATTATCCCGGTGCCACCAGCGCCGCGCCGGTATTAATACTCGGATCGCATCTCGATACCGTCGCCAATGCGGGCCGTTATGACGGCATTTTGGGGGTGATGATCGCCATTGCGGCGGTATCCCGTTTACATTACGCCGGTGTACGCTTGCCTTTTGCCATTGATGTTGTGGGTTTTGGCGATGAAGCGGGCGCCCGTTTCGGACGCGCCTTACTGGGCAGTCGCGCCATGGCGGGCAGTTGGTCAAACACCTGGTGGGCATTGCAAGACAGTAATGGTGTCAGTCTCAGGGATGCGTTTAACAATGCCGGTTTGTTGCCTGACAATATTCAGGAAGCGTCTCGTGCGGCCGATTTTTTACTGGGTTACATCGAGATTCATATTGAGCAGGGGCCGGTGCTGGAAAGCATGGACAGTGCTGTAGGCGTGGTTACTGCCATTGCCGGAGCCAGACGCTATTGGGTATCTCTTACCGGTTTTACCGGACACGCCGGCACTGTACCCATGAGCATGCGCCGCGATGCCTTGAGTGCAGCCGCTGAAGCCATTCAGGCGATCGAGCGTATCGCCGCCGGTTACAAAATTGTTGCGACAGTAGGCGCTATTGAGTGCAAGCCGGGTGCAGTCAATGTGATCCCTGGCGATGTACGCTTTTCTCTGGATATTCGTTCCGGTTCGGATTACGTGCGCGATCTGGCTCTGGAAAAAATTCAACAAACGCTGAAAGAAATTTTTCAACGCCGACAAGTTACCGCTTCCTGGGAGGAAATTCATAATGCCCCGGCGACCGGCTGTGCGGCCTGGCTGCAGGATGTGCAAACCCAGGTATTGAAAAATATGAATCTGCCGGTGTACAGCTTGATGAGTGGTGCCGGTCACGATGCCATGGCTATTGCCGACATCACTGATGTTGCCATGTATTTTATTCGCTGCAAAAAAGGCATCAGCCAGCAACCGGAAGAATCGGTCCGTGAGGATGATGTCGCACAGGCCATTGAAGTGTTGGAGAAAACGCTGTTATTACTGGCAGAGCGCCTCAGTTTTGGCAGTAACACCGGGTAGCTAAAAAGCTGCATAAGGACGGTTGGAAAAATACTTTCAAGCGCATGACATTTTTAATAAAAACACGATATAACTTTGCATTACGGTTTTTTTGCCTTTGGCCATGAACGCCCGGCATTGTCAGGGGCAGGAAAACCGCATTATTTCTTCGCTTGCACCCTAAGGGCGCCGGGTGTATCTGTGCGCGTTGATAAGTAACATCTGCAGTAGTTGTATTAGCTGGCGGATGTCATTATCAGTTGCGGTGGCGTTTCAGTGGGCGAGGCCGATTACACCAGCGGGGTGCTTGAAAACGCGGTGACTTGCAGCTGTGGCCTATCGCCATGAAGCCCGGCAAGCCTGGTGGCTAGCTACGAGGGTACAACTGAGGCGCTTGATGGCCTGATGCATGGTTCGTGAAGTCTCAATAGATAGCGCTGCTTCAGATAACAATACTTTGCGCTGATCACTTGCCAGAATATCGTTTTCTGTCATGCTGACATATCTTGCCTGATCTCCTGCGGGGAGATTAAATCTTTAAACATCCTGAACGATTAATTTTTAGCCATCATGAATGTCAAACGTATACTGGTAATTCGTTTTCGCCGGGTGGGCGATGCGGTTCTTTGTCTGGCGTTGTGCCGCAGCCTGAAGCAAACCTTTCCCGGCGCGGAAATTGATCTGGTATTGAACGAAGGTATTGTATCGCTGGTGGACGGACAGCCGGATGTTGATCGGGCCATCGCCTTTTCTGACCAGGACAACCGCAATATCTGGCGCTACCTGCGCCGTGTGTGGTCGGTGATGCGCAGTACAAAGTATGATTTGATTGTTGACCCCCGCAGTACGGTACGCACGCTGTTTTTCTCGTTGTTTTCCCTGCGCACCCCGGTGCGTATTGGTGTAAGAAAATCCTATACCCCCGCCTTGCTAACCCACACCGTTGACAACGCCAGTGACCCCACCCGCAGTATGACCGAGCGCAATATGATGTTGCTCAAGCCACTCGAAGCAATGGCACCGGTCAGCTATTGCCCGGCGTTTCGATTGGTGGTTGGCGATGCGCAAAAGCAAAAATTCCGCGCTTATATGGAGCAGGAAGGTATCGATTTTTCCAAGCCGGTAATTCTTGCCGTAGTGATTACCCGCTTGCAGCGCAAGGCCTGGCCGGCCGAGAGAATGCAGGAAGTGTTGCGCCGCATGCTGAATACCTGGGACGCTCAGGTCGTATTGAATTTTGCTACCAATGAAGCCGAGCAGGCTCAGGCATTTCATGACGCTATGGGCAATGATCCGCGAATTTTTACCAACATCAAAGCCCCCTCTTTACAGGCCTTATGTGCGTTGTCGAGCAACTGTGATTTCTTTTTTGGCAATGAAGGCGGTGCGCGCCATATTGCCCAGGCGGTCGGTACTCCTGCATACGCTATTTATTCGCCGTTTCATTCAAAAGGTGTATGGTTGCCTAACCCTGGTAAAACCAATGCCGGTATCGACCTCGATGATGTGGCCACTCCGGCAGAGCTGGAAGGGCTTGATTTTGCTGCGCGCTTCAAATTGATCACCGTGGATCGTGTTTGGAGTGATGTGGACAGCATGTTTAAAAATTTGTTCGCCAAAAAATAAAAATTACCTGAATATGCCGGGTCCTATCATTGCCAATGAAAGCAAACTGCGTTTTTAATTTTTAAATATCTTTTAAGTAAAAGTTCCCTGTCCTGTTAGATTTTTCTTCTGATGATTTTTACAGTTCCATCCTGCAAATTTAATTTGCAGGATGGAACTTTATTGATTTCCATTCGGTCTTTACAACCGTCGTAATTATTGCTGTTCAACCAGGATGAGTAATGTTCTGTATCAGGGCATTGCTGGCAGTATTAAAACGCCAGTGTATGGCGGTCGAGGTGGATATTCGATGGAAGCTATGGATCAGTTTAGAAAACACTTATGCAAGTATCGTTATTATATCGGCGGTAATCTTACGTCGGTCATTCCCCGCTCTTATTGGCAGAAGCGGTTAGCTTTTCATCTGGCCAGGCTGGATGCGATGACCCCGGAAAAACGGGCAGCTATCATTGGCCGCGTTAATTATTACAACAAAATGACATCGTCGTTCGCCTTCCCCCGAGCGATGAATTCTGAATGTCAGTTATATATCAGTAAAAAAAGTACAGCCTACAAAATGGACTTGAAAAACGTGCTGCGCTTTTTTCCGGATGACATTAATTGTTCCTACTGGTTTGGTGATATCGTCACTATCCCGGATTTCCCTACCTTCCTGAAAAGCCGCCCGATTACAGCGGGTACAGAGAACGCCAACTCGGTGTTGCTCAAGCTGAACCGTGTGCGCCATTACTATGTGGTCGATGACACGCTGTCATTTGAAAGAAAGATACCCGGGTTAATGTGGCGAGGAAAATCAAACCAGCCGGAGCGGGTGGAAGTGCTGCGGCGTTTTTATAACAATGGCCTTTGCAATGTGGGCGATACCCATGCGCCGGGAAAGTCTACCGATTATGTCAGACCTTTTCTCTCCATCCCACAGCAGTTGCAGTACCGTTACATATTGAGTGTGGAAGGAAACGATGTGGCGACCAATCTGAAATGGATTATGGCTTCGAATTCGTTATGCTTGATGCGCAAACCGAAATACGAAACCTGGTTTATGGAAGGTCAGCTGATTCCCGATTTTCATTATGCGTTGATTAAAGATGACTATTCTGATGTGGAAGAGAAGGTTAATTTTTACAACGATAATCCGGGGCTGGCATTAAATATTATTCGCAATGCCAATATCTGGGTTGAAAAGTTTTTCAAAGAGCAGGATGAGCTGTTGGTGGAGTTGTTGGTGATGCAGAAGTATTTGCAGTTGTCAGGGCAGGTTCCTGTTTTGGAAAGTCTGAAATAGTAAACAGATAAACCCGGCCGCATAGCACCAAAAAAACTGCGTTACCAATAAAAAACCGGCGTTCAAGCCGGTTTTTTATTGGTAACGTCAACGAATTATTGCAAAGGGTAGAGCAGATAAATCGGCGCATCCGATAATTGCAATTTTTCTACCGGTTGCCCCAGACTATCCAAAATGCGCTCAGGATTTTCCGGCGCTGCATAATCCGCAACGCCACCATTGCACCATGCCATCATCACTTTATGGGTTTCAGTGGCAAACTCAAAAACGTATTGCTGTTCTGCGGTGTCATGCTTTTGTACAAATTTTGCTTTGCCCAGCAGCTGCATAAAAACTGCCAGCGCTGCAAATGCCGGTCGCACCCGGAAGCCGTCCTTATCGTCAATCAAGCCGTAACCATGGGCAGATAACCGCCACCAGAATACTTGCTCCACATGACCGGAGCACAAGCTGATAACCAGATAGCGCAGCATATACCAGGCGTAAGCGTCTTCGCTTTCGCCCGGCTGGGTTTCACGCCATTTGGGTGCTTCGTAAGGGCAGCCGATCGGTGACCAGATGCCGGTGTATTTAACCGGCCAGTTCACTTCTGAAACAATGACCTTGTCATCGCAGCTGTCTGACCACTGCGCCAGTGCTTTTAACAGGGCGCATTTTTCCAGTGTGGAAAACTTGCCCTGTTTATTTTCCGGGGCGCCGCGGCGATCTACATACAGCAGTTGCGACAGCGCCTGAAGTTTCTTGCCGGTGGGCAGGGATTTAAGCGCAGCAATAACCGGATGATATTCAAAATCAATACAGGCGGGGCCGGTGAGGCGAATATTAGGAAAGCGCTCCTGCAAAGCAAATGCCGGCCACATGAGCGCGGCATATTCGGTATCGCTCCACACGCCCCATTTAACGCGGTTGAAGGCATGGGTGACTTCAAAGTGTTCCACCTTGTCAGCGGTAGCGCTGATGACACGCTCCAAAAAGTTTGCCCAGCTTTTCGGTTCAAGCAGGGCGCGGCGGTCTTGCAAAAATGCCACCATCACACCGACGCCTTGCTGGTGCAAGCGCTCAATCAGCTCAATACCACGCTGCCAGTCGGCCTCGGTTTCATGGTGGCAAAAGCGGATCAATACCGGCGGATTGCCAAGCTGATTTAACAGACGTAATTCTTCTTCAATGTAATCCGGGTGCGGATGCAGAGCTACACCAATGCGGTTTTGTAAGGTCACCGGTTGCTGGTAGCTGGTGGCGAGCAACCTGTTGTAATTTTTAAAAATGGCGGGCAGTGCCAACATGGAATGCATGGCACTGCGCAATACATAACCCAAATCGCGGAAACGATTTTTTTCATGCCGCTCCAGCACCGTCATCGGCTGGGCTGATTTTTCATCCCACAGCCAGATATCCTGTAATGACGGATAAACCGGGCGCGCCGCTGGCGGGTTGCGACGTTGTTTGAGCGTGCGCAGCGGGTGGCGCAGCTTGCGGCTGCGGGTGTGCCACTCAAAACGGCGGCGGAATTTTTTCTCGAAGCGATCCAGTTCGGCAGGAATGGCTTCGTGATTGGAATAGATAAACTTGAAAATTTTCAGGTAGGCGCCGGGCAGAATAATGCGTGATAAATCAAACGCCCGTTGTTTGTTGTTCAGCGGTGTTGCCTGAGTCTGCGCGCGGTTGAGATCAATCAGTTGTGGCGCAGCATAACTGCCATCGGCGTTGCGAGGTAACAGAATATTCTGGTTGCCCATATCGCCGTGCATAAAGCCGGCATCGTGCATGGCGCGAATGGTCGGTGCCAACGCCAGCAAGACATCCATCAAGGGGGCGTTGTCGCGCTGGTTGTAATAAATATCGGATAGCACATCGCGGAAGCAGGGCGCTGGCTGGTATTCGCACAGGTAATAACTTTCCAGCAGGTTTTTATCTTCCCAACGATCCAGGTAGGCGATAGGCGCCGGGGTGCCGACATTGTGCGTTTGCAAATAGTTGGCAGCGTGGTAGGAACGTGCTGCTTTCGAGCCGTGACGGTGGTCGTAGCGGTCTTTCAGCGCACGCTGGCGTTTGAATATTTTCACCGTAACCCACAATTCTGCGTCGGCCAGTTGCAACGGCAGCTTCACCACATAATCGGCACCTTTGGACAACCGCTCAACGCGATCACCGTTCAGCAACTGCGGTAACTGTTGCAACTGCCGATGTAGCGTTTCGGTATCGAATTGCGGGGCTACTGCGCCTTGCCAGACGCCATCACTAAACATGCTGGTCAAACGAAAACCTCAGGAGGAAATGTTGTTTTTCTGTTTGAACTGTTGTTCAAACAACTTGGCTTCGGTCAGAAAGAAATAGTTGGCTTCCAGGTGCGCTTTGATTACACCGCGCCAGCCACATAAACAAAAGCGGTGCAGCAAATACAACTTTAAAAACATCACCGGGTAAATCAGTAACATGCGCGCTGCGGAAAAGCGGCGACCTTTTTCCAGTCGCTGGCGGGCTTTGAGTGTGGAGTAACGGTTTTTTTTATCAGCGAGAATTTCTGCTGAGTCATGACCGTAGTGTTTGATGACCACGGGCAGAATGCGCGCCGGTAAATCCACGTCGATATGTTCGTGCACCAGATCGGTTTCCCGCCAGCGCGCTGCCGATTTCGGGTAGGCCTTGCGAAAATGTTTCATCTTGGCGAAGCGCATGCTGGCGCCCATAAAATAATCGTCGCGGTGAAACGCAAAGCTGTGACCCGGGTAATCAATAATGGCTTTTTTGATCGCGATGACACCACCGGGAGGCAGCACTTCGTCACCATCCAGATTAATCACCCAGTCGTTACTGCACTGCGCCATAGCAAAGGCTTTTTGCCGGGCAAACCCCAGCCAGGGCTGATGCACAATACGGGCGCCGTGGCGTTCGGCAATAGCGAGTGTCGCATCGGTCGAGCCGGAATCGACCAGCACAATTTCATCGGCCTCGGCGAGGCTGGTCAGCACCTCGTCAAGATGCGCAGCAGCGTTCAGCGTGATCAGGTAGGCGCTGATTTTCGGGAGTGGTTGTGACATGAGCGTCGGCGTCATCCTTCAATATGGTTGGTGTTATCGACCCCAGTAACCCAGGCTTTTGCGAATTTTATATTTGCGCAACAGGTTCCAGGGTTTGCTACGCGGGTTCTTGCCACCCTGAGCGATGAAGGCGTCAATGGCATCGAGAATGCGCTCCGCCGAGTGGCCATCCTGCAGGGGGTGAATTTCTTCACCGAAATGTTTGATCTCCTGCATCAGCGCCGACGGACGAGCCAAGGCCTGTTCAATCGCCGGCTCAAATTCTTCCGGGCTTTGGATATCAATCAGCTGTGGGCCCGGGCGGCGGTTTTTAAAGGTGACTACCGGTTTACCGGTTAGCAAAAATTCACTCAACGCTGACGAGGTATCGGAACACATCATATCGGCTTCGGGAAACAATTCCAGGATGTTGTCATTGGTGGCGAAGTGCAGATTTTCGCTCTCCAGTGCCTGAAACTTTGCGCGGGTTTCGGCATTCATTTTCGGGTGCAGGGTAACCACCCAGCGCCAGCGCCCCGACTCGGACAGGCGTTTAACTTCCGGGTACAAGGTTTCAGCCGCACTCCACGAGGGCGAAAACGTAGAGTGGTAGAGAATAACCGGGCGCTCTTTTACCGGCGGAACGCCTGCGCCCAGCGATTGAAAAAATTCGTCCAGCTTTGGCCAGCCGGTTTCGACCACACTGAAGTAACGGTGCTTTTCAGCGAGCGCCTGAAATTGGCGTGTGTCACGCGGGCCGGTAGTGCAGTAAAGGTCGAATAACCCGCGAATATAAATATGGCGCGGTTTTCCGGCATCGAAGCCGTGAAAGGTTTGCACTTTTACACCGGGGAAAAAGTGCGGAACCAGATTGTTGGGGGTTATCACCGCAATCGGGTTCCAGGCTTTCACCGCTTCAACCGTGGTCAGCAGCCTGTCCTGTGGGGTTAAATCTTCCGCACCCGGCCCGCCAAAAAACCAGGCCACCTCGTCACCTCTGGCGCGAATGGCGGCTTCAATAGGGCGGATGATGGCCTGTGTGTAGCGCTCCGAGCCATAGAATAAATAGTGTTTCGGCATGGTCTGGTTCCGGATTCAAGACGATTTAAGCATGCGGTGGTTACGAGCCGCTTGCAAGCCATGGAGGCTTGCCCGCAACACAGGGCGCTATTATGCCGGATGCGGGCACCGGTTGAGGAATGGATTTTCGCCCCGGATGTTCCGGGGCAGGGTATTGGTGCGCCCGGTCAGGGGTTAACCATCAGCAAAGAAAAAGGTTTTGGCGCTGTCTCTGCGGCCTGGTGGTCAGAGCCATCCAGCTGTTCTACTTGTTGTACCGGTAAATGCGCCTGGCTATTGAGGTGCCACTGTTGCGGATCAAACGATGGCTCCCAGGCGCCCACGCTGAGATCGGTCAGCGGGCGCTGTTGCCAGCGCAGGGCATTAACCGTTTTCCCGGCAGGCAGAGCGGCGGTAGCCAATATCACTTTTTCGCCCTGGTGGTCATCGCGGTAAATCAAATGCACGAGGCTGGCATCTGGTTTATTTTTAATCAGCAACACCGAACGGGATATCGGCGGGCGTTTGGTGCCGATGCCGGATAGTGAAAAATCGGCAGCGGTTTTCGGGCCATCAAACACTTGCCAGCGGTCGCCGTCCGGCGTGACTACCCGATAGCGCGGCGCATCGCCCGGTTTGGCAGACCAGTAGTTGGCAATAAAAGGGCGTGAATTGGCATCGGCGGCAATGGCGGGCGGGTTCATCAAATTGCTGTTTTGCGGAATTACCACCGCGTAATCGGCGGTGGCATCGGTAATCGGAATGGCGTAATTGGCACCTTTCACCGTCTGCCAGGTTTTGCCCTGATCCGCAGAGCGTGCGTAAGCGAGGTTGTAATTGGAGGCTACGTCCGGCGTTTCGCGCCAATTCCAGGCCAAATGCAACACGCCCCTGGCGTCTATAGTCATATCCCAGTAGGCGCTGCGTTTGCCTTCACCATCGATAAGCACGTCGTGACGACGTGACCACTGGTGCGTTTTATGGTCGTAATGATTGACCACCAGCACGCCTCTGCCCGAGCCGCCGTGGCGATAGTTGAATAACAGATCGCCATTATTCAACCGGTAAAACTGCGGGTAAGTTACCGAGTTTTCGTGCTTGCCGGTCATGCTGACCAGCTCGCCCAATTCCAGGCTGCCGGGGGCGACGGCTACCGCATATTTCAGCGGGGTGTTGTGGTGGTCAAAAGAGACATGCAGAAACCCGCTGCCATCCACCACCAGACTCAGGTGGTTGTGTGCATCCACCACGTTGGCCTGGTAAGGGCTCACACGGGTTTGCCATGTCTCGTCATCCAGCGTCCGTTTTGCCAGCACCAGATAGCCCTGCTGGTTATAAAAACCGGCGTACTGCACATTACCTTCGGTAAATACACTTTGGCGAACACCTGCCAGCACATTCACCGAGCTGCCTGCCCAGGCATTGTTATCAATGGTAATCAGTGTGGCAGATGGCGCCGCGATGGCGGGGCCGGTGAGTAGTGATATACCCAGCAGCAGAGCCGCAAGAAAAGCACGCATAAGATTGTCTCATTATTATTTATGGGTAGTGCGATAGAGGATGGAAAATAGGCGATACGGTGAGGGATGTAAAGCAGGGCATTTACCAATGCCTTCCAGGGATTAAAAAAACCTCTTATTTTTTCACTCTGAGTCCAAGTGCCATTCTGTCCGTTTGCCATTAGTGCATTTGTTCCAAAAACGCATGAATACATTCCCTGTAGCTCCGACGAGTCATCCCTGACTCGACGGTTTTGGAACAAATGCCCTAATGCCAAACTCGCATTGTGCAGATTTAACTTTTGTCAGTAGCCTGACGCTATTTATAACTTTAATGATAGGCCATTATTTTTTTTGCCAGCGCTCAGCGGCGGTGTGATCGGAGTTTTTTGCGGTTACCCAATTTTCTGCATCGGGTTGTATTTCTTTTTTCCACAAGGTTGCACGGCTTTTTAGCAAATCCATAATATATTGCGCTGCCTCGAAAGCCGCCGCGCGGTGTTCGCTGGCAACGCCCACCAGTACAATATTGTCGCCTGCCTGCAAGGTGCCAACGCGATGAATGATGGTAACAGCCAGTAACGGCCAGCGCTGCCTGGCCTCTTCGGCTATTTCGGAAAATACCCGCTCGGTCATGCCCGGGTAGTGTTCAATAAATAGCGCGCTTACTGTTTGTTGTTCGCTGAACTCCCGCACTCGCCCGATAAACAAAACAATGCCACCTGCATTCGGTGCCGCTTTTACCAGGCGTTGGTATTCTGCGCCGGTATCAAAGTCGGTTTGTTGGATGGCGATCATTCAGCCTCCGGTTACCGGTGGGAAAAATGCAATTTCATCACCGGCCTGGATTAACGTACCTGTTTTCGCCATTTCCCGGTTGCGGCTGATTAATATATTGGGTGCGGTGAGCACTTCTTGCCATTGCGGGTATTGTTGCAATAACCCTTGCAGCAGCGTGGCAACCGTTGCGTTTTTTTCAGCGGCGGGAAGTTGCAACTCTGCGCAGCCCAGAGTTTCGCGCAATGAAGCAAAAAATAATATTTTAATCATATCGGCGAGAGTCTCTTCATCAATACCCGGCCATCATCGCGTGCCGGACAATGCATTTTAATCGGTGCTGCGAGTGCTGTTAGTTGTGGGGGCAATCCAATGGCCGTTTTTTCCGCCGGACTTTTCGCACAAGGCAATCGGGCCAATCACCATGGCCGGGTCCACCGCTTTGCACATATCGTAAAGCGTCAATGCCGCTACCGATGCGGCGGTCATGGCTTCCATCTCCACACCGGTTTTGCCATGCAGTGAACAGCGCGCTTGCAAGGTGATAACACCGGAGGTGGCATCGCAATCGAATTCAATAGTGATTTTTTCCAGCGCCAGCGGATGGCATAGCGGGATCAGCTCGGGCGTTTTTTTTGCGGCCATAATACCGGCGATGCGCGCCGTGGCCAGTACATCGCCCTTGGGGATTTTTCCGGCGCTGATCATGGCAACCACTTCCGGTCGGGTTTGCACCCGCGCTTCGGCAATCGCTTCGCGTTTGGTCGGAGTTTTTTCTCCCACATCCACCATGTGCGCCGCGCCTTTGGCATCAAGATGGGTAAGCGCGGTCATGAGTGGGCACCGGTGCTGTTTTTCAGGTGTACCACAAAATTGCAGGGGCGATGATTCACGTCCAGCTGCGATTGTAAAATACCATCCCAGGCGGTTTTGCAGGCGCCGGTTGAGCCGGGCAGGCAGAAAATCAAGGTGCGGTTGGCAAAGCCTGCGAGGCAGCGCGATTGCAAGGTAGAAACGCCAATCTGTTCATAGGAAATACTGCGGAACAATTCACCGAAACCATCAATGGTTTTATCCAGCAAAGGTTTGATGGCTTCCGGGGTAACATCGCGTATGGCCATGCCGGTGCCGCCGGTAATCAACACCACCTGGATGGCCGGGTCTGCAATCCAGCCGGAGACCACCGCGCGGATGCGATAAATATCGTCGGGAATCAGTTGCCGGTCGGCGAGCTGGTGGCCGGCGGCGGTAAGGCGCTCTATTAATAACGCGCCGGAGGTGTCCTGCTCCAATTGACGGGTATCAGAAACCGTGAGTACCGCAATGGCAAGGGGTTGAGTGGTTTTTAGCAGGTCAGACATGATGATTTCCAAATAGTCGGTTTAAATAAACCCGGTGCTCGACAGAAGTCTTGCGGCTTTTTCTGTTCATCCTCAGCCGCCAATCATTGCCAGGTGGCGGGTTTTGCCGGGGTTGTATTCGTGTAAACCGTGGGTTTGTTTTTTTTGCTGAATCAAATGCGTCAGCCGGTGTTTCAAGGCTTCGGTATTGTCATCCTGTAATGCATTACGCAGGCTTTGATGTGCTTCGGCAAACAGGCATAAAAACAAATCGCCCTGGCTGGAAACCCGCAAGCGATTGCAATCATCACAAAAGTTTTTGCTGTAGGGCATGATCAAACCGATACCGCCCTGGTATTGCGGGTGCATAAATTCCTGTGCGGGCCCGGCGTGTTCCGGGCGAATAACCGGTAGCCAGCCCTGTTGCAATAATTGCTGTTTAATATCCTGGGCGCGTACATGTTGGCGAGCAAAAAAATCAGCGGACTTGCCGGTTTGCATCAATTCGATAAAACGTAGCGTTATGGGCCGGTCTTTGACAAAGTCGGTGAAGCGATGCAGTTCATTGGCATTGTGCTCACGCATCAATACGCTGTTGATTTTCAGCTGCTGAAAACCGGCGTTCTCTGCCAGTGCCAGCCCGCGCAAAATATTGTCGAATTTTTTGCTGCCGGTAATCAGTTGAAATTGCAGCGGGTCGAGGCTGTCGAGGCTGACGTTGAGTGTATCCAGCCCGGCATCGCGCCAGCGCAATACATCTTTATCCAGACGGTAACCGTTGGTGGTGAGCGATACCGTTTCAATGCCCGGTGTGTTTTTGCATACCCGGATAATGTCGCAAAGATCGGTCCGTAACGAGGGCTCGCCACCGGTAATGCGTATTTTGCGGGTGCCCAGTTCAGCAAAGCCTTTCGCCAGCCGGGCAATTTCATCCACGCGCAATTCGCCGCTGCGATCGGTGCAATCGTTGCCGTCGGGCAAACAGTAGTTGCAACGAAAGTTGCACACTTCCGTGATGGAAAGCCGCAGGTAGGAAAACTGCCTGGCAAAATTGTCGGTCAGTGTGGCGCTCATAGCGAAGAATATCGGTCAGCCAAAAAATACCGGTGCTGGTTTTAAACGCCGGGATGTATGCGAGCGGCTGCAACTCCTGTGCCAGTACTTATTTGGTGCGTAAATCGCGAGTAATGAGCCAATTGCGCCCGAAATTATTTGCTCTTCGCACTGTTAATGACCGCTTACAAGTGATGAAGAAAGGTTTCTGTATCAAAACAGGGCGTTTTTGGAGGTAGGAGATTGTTGCATTGGTGGTAATGACTTTCTCTTCACAATGTCGTACTTTTCCTTTTTTGTGTCGCTCCGGATAAAGGCGCGCTGTAAAGGGAGAAAAAAATAATATGACGGTTATAGGAATTGATCTCGGAACAACCAATAGTGCCTGCGGTTATTGGGGCGAGGCGGGAGCAACATTGGTGCCCAATCGCCTTGGCGAGCTATTAACACCCTCTGTGGTGGGGCTGGATGAGTCGGGAAAGGTGGTGGTCGGTAAAACAGCCAAAGAGCGGCTGATTGACCACAGCGATAAAACAGTTGGCGCGTTCAAACGCTTGATGGGAAGTAACCACAAGGTTCAGCTGGCCGACCAGGTATTTTCCGCTCCGGAGCTATCTTCCCTGATTCTCCGGTCTTTAAAGGAGGATGCCGAAAGCCATTTGGGGGTAGAGGTTACCGAGGCTGTTATCAGCGTTCCTGCCTACTTCAACGAGAGCCAGCGACAGGCAACCCGTATGGCCGGTGAGCTCGCCGGCTTGAAAGTACAGCGGCTTATTAACGAACCTACGGCGGCCGCCATCGCTTATGGCCTTAACGATAAACAGGAAGGAACCTTTCTGATTCTCGACTTTGGCGGCGGTACCTTCGATGTCACCATACTGGAATTCTTCGATGGCATTATGGAAGTGCATGCCAGTGCCGGCGACAACTTTCTCGGTGGTGAAGATTTTGTTGATGCAATGGTGGATGCGCTGCTAGGTGAGCTGGCGATCGCCCGATCGACACTTTCCAAAAAAACACTGCAAATGCTCTACATGCAAATGGAGACTGCCAAACGTCGTATTAGCCAGATAGACAAATACGATATCACCCTGAATATTGATAATGTGCCATCCACATGGAGCATGACGCCGGATTGGTTTGCCCGCGTTGTTACGCCGTTGATACTGCGCTGCAAGCAGCCGGTTGAGCAGGCGCTGCGCGATGCGAAACTGTCGCTGGGGGCGATAAGCGACATTATTCTGGTTGGTGGTTCTACAAAGCTGGGTTTATTCCGCAACACCATGGCGAGAATGTTGGGGCGGTTTCCGTCCTGTAATCTCGACCCTGATCTGGTAGTAGCAATGGGCGCTGCTGTGCAGGCGGGGCTGGTAGCGCGCAATGAGGCATTGGAGGATATTGTTCTTACGGATATTTGCCCTTACTCGCTGGGCACGTCGGTTGTTAATAATGATAGTCCGAAATATGGCCATTATTTTTTCCCGATTATTGAGCGCAACTCAGTGGTGCCGGCCAGTGTGGTAAGGCGCGTTTTTACGGCGTCAGATATGCAGACCCAGGTAAAAATTGATGTGTACCAGGGCGAGAGTCGTTACGTTAAGAAGAATGTTTTTCTCGGTGATTTAAATATGAGCGTACCTGCTGCGCCGAAAGGGCAGGAGGCAATTGATATCCGTTATTCCTACGATGTAAATGGTCTGCTGGAAGTGGATGCAACCGTTATTTCTACACAAATCACTAGGTCTATTACGCTGGAGCGTAATGCCGGGCAGATGTCTGAATCGCAAAAGCAGGCTTCACATCGAAAACTGGCAGAACTTAAATTTCACCCTCGGGATGGTGAGGAAAACCGGGCGTTGTTGGCCAGAGGTGAACGTTTGTATGAAACCAGCCTTGGTGATTTGCGCGGACAGATCGCTGCACTGTTGGCAAGTTTCGAACGTGTTCTCGAAGAGCAAAACCCCAATGCAATAATGAAAGCACGTAAAAGCTTGCGCGAGACTTTTGACAAACTGGATCGTGAGGAGTGGTTATGAATAACCTGTGGGGGCTGCTGGGAATCGAGCCAACAAATGATGTGCGTGCCATAAAAAAAGCTTATGCGATTCAATTGAAATCTACTCGCCCTGATGAAGATACCAATGCCTTTCAAATGCTGCATCAGGCTTACAAAAAGGCGCTTGCGTTAGTTGAATCGGCAGCCATGCATGAAGCCCGCCCCAGGGTACATTCGGAGATTGAGGGGCAGGACGGCTCGCAGCGCCAGCTTGATGTGCCGCGCGACGATCAGGCTGCCAGCGAACAAGGCAATATCGAAGCTGCTGATTTACAGAGTGAATCCCCCTCGGCTGTTAATGAAAATATTGAGCGTCAGCAGCAGGCGCTGAGAGCACGCCAGGAAGTGTTCATGGCGCTGACGGCTAAGGTGGCTGAGCTGCTGGAATCAAAAAGGCTGGCGGATACTGTTGAACCATGGCGCTTCCTTGAATCAACGCCTTATGTACTGGAAGATGACTTCAACTGGGCTCTTGGTTGCCAGGTTTTTAAAATGTTTGTGGAATTTAGCAAGGTTCGATTGAAGCATCGTAAGTCGGGCGGCTATTACAATCGTAAAATTCCCGACGCGGTGTTGGGGTATTGTAATCAGATATTTTTCTGGAATACGCGGCGCGATTATCTGGAGCAAAATTTTGGTGGCGTCTTTTGCCGGGATCTCTGTTATCAAATAGAGTCTGCTGCATCGCCGGAAATTGGGCTTAAAGTGCGCGGCGGAGTAATAAATTATGAAAAGAGTTCAACACTGAGTACTTTGCATCAGCAGCGCGCTGAAAGAATCAGGGAAAAAAGCCGACATGAGTTGCTGGTTTTTCTCGCTATATTTACTGGATTTGTTCTTTATGTGGTCACCAGATTGACAGGTATTCACTAATAGACATGATAAAAAATAGCGGCTAATACAGCTAACCACATCAGCCGCTATTTTTTCTAAGGTATTACTTCCGCTCCCACCGGCTGATGCAGTAACTGCAAATGCCCGGTGCTGTATTCGCGGGTGCGGTTGGTCAGTTCGATATTGTCATTCAGTTTTTGGCCGTAGGAGGGAACAATGGTTTTAATACGCTCCTGCCACTCACCGGCTACTTTGTCCTTGAAGGTTGTTTCCAGCAATTTCAGCATGATCGGTGCCGCCGTGGAGGCGCCGGGAGACGCGCCGAGCAGTGCCGCCAGGCTGCCATCTTTGGCGGTAACCACCTCGGTGCCGAATTGCAGCACGCCGCCTTTATCCTTGTCGCGTTTGATAATTTGCACGCGCTGGCCTGCGGTAAGCAATGTCCAGTCGTTGGCGTTGGCTTGCGGGAAATAATGGCGCAAGGATTCAATACGCTCTTCATCGCTCAGTAATAATTGGCCGACCAGATATTTGGTGAGGTCAAAATTATCCAGCCCGGCGCGGGTCATCGGGCCGATGTTGTTAGTGGTGATCGACAGCGGTAAATCCATCAATGAGCCTTGCATCAGAAAGCGGGTCGAGAAGGTGGCGAAAGGCCCGAACAAAATGGCTTCTTCACCATCAACCCGACGGGTGTCCAGATGCGGCACAGACATGGGTGGCGAGCCGCTGTCGGCTTTGCCGTATACCTTGGCTTTATGGCGGGCGACCAGCTCCGGGTTTTTGGTCATTAAAAATTGACCGCCGACCGGGAAGCCACCATAACCATCAGCCTCGGGAATGCCGGAGCGTTGTAACAAGGTGAGCGCCGCACCACCGGCACCGATAAATACGAAGCGGGCATTGATGGTGCGAGTGTTGCCGTTGGCGAGGTTGTGAATTTCTACATCCCAGCTGCCATCGTCAGCACGGGAGAGGTTACGCACTTCCTGTTGCAGCGATAAGGTGAAACCGGCGTGGCGTTGCAGCGATTGCACCAGCTGGCGGGTAATTTCCCCAAAGTTAACATCGGTGCCTATCTCCATCCGCGTGGCGGCAATCGGCTCAGTGACCTGGCGGCCTTCCATGACCAGCGGTGCCCACTCACGAATTTGTTCGCCGTCTTCCGAGTAGAGCATGCCGCGAAACAGTGAGCTGTGTTGCAGCGCAGCGTGGCGTTTTTTCAGATATTCCACATTCTCTGCGCCCCATACAAACGTCATGTGCGGCACGTTGGTAATAAAAGACGAGGGGTTGTTCAGTACGCCCTGCTGCACCTGATGTGCCCAGAACTGGCGGGAAATTTCAAACGACTCGTTGATCTCAATTGCTTTGCTGATATCAATACTGCCATCGGCTTTTTCCGGTGTGTAGTTCAACTCGCAAAATGCCGAATGCCCGGTGCCGGCATTATTCCAACCGTAGGAACTTTCAAGTGCAACGGCGTCCAGCCGTTCTACCAGCTCCATTGACCATTCCGGTTCCAGCTCTGCCAGCCAGGTGCCCAGCGTGGCGCTCATCACACCGCCGCCAATCAACAACACATCCACCGAGCGATCCGGTTCTTCTTTTCCTGAACAACTCCACAGGCAAGTGACCAGTAGCAGTACTAATAATTTTTTCATAGAAACCTCTGATCCGAAGGGCAACTGATATGAAAACAAGTGTAGATGGCCGGTGTGAGAAAAAGCAGCCGGTTTGCCTTATTTATGGCGCCAGGATAATAAAACGCGGTGAAGCCTCGTGATTGCGTCAGGAAATTTACGCCAAAAATTGCATCAATAACAACAGTGTGACCTTTGTGTTTCTTAATACAAATTAAATAATGCTGAATTTTTTTTACAGTTCTTTAAAAGTAATCCGTTATTGAATGATAATACGAATGTTGTTTTCGGCGACATTTTTTGTGTCGTGGTCACTTTGCGTTTTTATTCTTGAGGGATTACATGATGTATTTAAGACGTCTTGATATTGGGCGACGCGCTGGTCTTATTTTTGCGCTGTTGGCACTGTTGTTATTAGGATTGGGTGGTTTTGCTTTATTACAAATGAAACATATGGACGGCACCTCCGATTCGATTCGTGAGAATTGGATGCCTTCTGTGGGGGTGGTAGAAAGGTTGTCTTCTACCGCGGGCAGAATTCGTGCCCTGACCTTGCGCAGTATTTTATTAACGGATGCTACGGCGCGCGACAACAGTCTGCGGTCGGTAGATGAACTTGTCGCCAGCATGCCTGCTTTGCTCCAGCAGTACCGCGACACCTTTTCCAATGAGGAGGAGATGGTTGCTTTTGTGCCCTTCGATAAGGCGTGGAGTACTTACATAGAATTGCAACAACGCATTGCCAGTGCGGCGCGCAATGATCAGTACGATGAAGCCTTGCAGCTGGTCAACGGCCCGCTGGCCGACTATGCCAACGAGGTGGCGGCTACCCTGACAACACTGGCGAAATTCAATATAGACGGCGCCCTGCAGGCCACGGTGGTCAGTGAAAATGCGTATAACCTGGCAACGCGGTCGGTGATTATTACGCTGGTCGCCAGCTTGTTGGTGATGGCTTTGCTGGCGGCGTTGTTAACGCGCAGTATCGTAACGCCACTCAATAACGTAGTGCATTTTGCCGAAGTGATTGCCTCTGGCGATTTGCGCCCCACCATTGAAATAACTGGCAAAGATGAACTCTCCCGGTTGCAAATGGCGCTGCACCAGATGCAACAAAATTTGTATAACACCATTCAGCAAATTGCCAATTCCTCCAGCCAGTTGGCCTCTGCCTCGGAAGAACTGCATGCGGTAACAGAAGACTCCACGCGCGGCTTGCATCAACAAAGCAGTGAAATTGACCTGGCCGCTACCGCCGTTAACGAGATGACCGTGGCGGCTGAAGATGTTGCCCGCAATGCGGTCGATACCTCGGAGGCAACCCGCAATTCTGCCACGACGGCACAGCTCGGTCGTGACCAGGCTCGCCAGGCGGTGGCGTCTATCAGTGACCTGGTGGCCGATGTGACCGGCACTGCCGAGCAGGTGGGCAATTTGGCTGCTAAAGTTCGGGATATTGGCCAGGTGCTTGATGTGATTCGAGCCATTGCCGAACAGACCAATTTGCTGGCATTGAACGCTGCCATTGAGGCCGCCCGTGCTGGCGATGCCGGGCGTGGTTTTGCCGTGGTGGCTGATGAAGTGCGCGCTCTGGCGCATCGCACCCAGCAATCCACCCGCGAAATAGAACAGATGATCAGCGGCATTCAGACGGATACCGATCAGGCGGTCGGGGCAATGCAAACCAGCCAGCAGCGCGCGCAGTTGACTATCAATGTGGCTCGGGCGGTGGGTGAAGCACTGGAGCAAATATCCGATTCTGTCGCTGCGATTAATGATCGCAATCTGGTGATTGCCAGCGCCGCCGAGCAGCAGGCCCAGGTTGCTCGCGAGGTAGATCTCAACCTGACCAACATCCGCGATTTTTCGGTGCAAACATCCGCGGGTGCCAATCAGACCAGTGCATCGAGTCAGGAACTGTCGCATCTGGCGGTTGGCTTGAATGAGATGGTGACCAAATTCCGCTTGTAAATATCGACGCTGCGTTTCACTTGATAAGGATCGTTGTATGCAGAGTATGTATGTTGGCAGGTTACTGATCGGGCTCGCCTGCGCCGCTCCTTTGTCTGTTCTGGCAGAGGAAACGGCGCTGGCATCTTTCAACCGTCCGGGCATCGGTTTTGGTGCGGAAGTGCTGGCGCCCGGGCAGTTTGCCTGGGAGCAGGGGCTTCCGGATTTCAGTCGCGACGGACCCGCCCGCCAGTATGCGCTGAATACCCGCTGGCGGCTGGGGCTCGGGCATGCGGCAGAATTGCATCTCGCGACCAACGGCTATCAGTGGCAACGCGGCGATGAAAAAGTTGATGGGCGTGGTGATAGTGAATTGGCATTGAAGTATCAGTTGCCGTCATCGCGGGAAGATATTGCCTGGGGCTTGATGGCAACTTATAGCTATGCCGGTGGTGAGCAACCCTTTACCGCGGGTGATCATTCCCGTGGGCTCGCCGTCAGCATCGCCAAAACTCTGGCTTCCGGACGCAGTCTGGCTGGCTATGTTGGTTATACGCGTTATCAACAACATGACATCTGGACGGTTTCGCCAGCCGTCACCTTTTACAGCGGGCCGGTTTTCAGTGCTTACAGCGAAGCGGGGTTGAGCTGGGGAGATGGCGTGGATGCCACGCAGGTGGCGGGCGCCGGTGGCACCTGGCGTATTTCCCGGCAAGTGCAACTGGACGTATGGTTTCTGGGCGGGTTAAACCGTGAAGCTACCGATTGGCAGGGTGGCTTTGGTGTGTCCTGGGTGTCGCGGTAGCGGGCATTTTTTACAAGCCCAACAGCGCGACCGCGTCTTCATAGCAATCAACATCCACACAAGCACTCGCCACATTGGCGAAGCGGGATTCGTCCAGCGTGTTGTCATTCCATTTTTTAATTTGCGACAACAACCAGTGCATATCGCTGGCACGGGGTGAAGTTTCCGGCGCATTGAGGTTGCGGATGATCTGCTGGATAGCGTGGTATTTTCTCACGTGAACCTGCTCCGAGCATACGAAGGGAATAATGTCGTATTCGCTCAGTGCGGCATAAATCGGGGCGAAGTCGGGGGTGTTATGAATGTCCCGCTGCGCTTTGATCAGCGCGGCAGTTAATGCCCGCAAGGTGTGCGGGTGCTGCGCTGCCCACTCACTGGTGGTTGCCAGCACCTTGTCGGTCACCGGCGGAATAATCTCCCGGCTGGTGGCGACAATCTGGCTGACGCCGGATATCTCTCCCTGGCTGTTCCATGGCTCTCCTGCGCAGAACCCATCAATCATGCCGCGTGATAACGCCTCCACCATATAAGACGGCGGCAGGCTGGCCAGCTTGCTGTCGGCGGCTAGTGTTTCATCCGCCCGTGCCAGCCATTCGCGCAAGCAATAGTGGTGCAGGGAGTGATTGAATACCTGGGCAAAACGGATGTTTTTACCGGCCTTGATGGCCTCTACCACTTTGTGTGCGCTGCTGTAAGGCGGCTCATTCGGCTCGATATGCAATTCATAGCAAAGCGCCTGGCTCAGGCTGATAAACGCGGTGTTCACACTCAGGGTCAAGGGGGTTGTTAAAGGTACGCCAATCCTGTCGCTGCCGATGGCCGCCGCCGGCAGCATGGCCGACAGGCAGTGAGCTGCATCCAGCACGCCAAACGCCAGTCGGTCGCGCAGGCTTGCCCAGGAGGCTTCCTTGACCAGATTGACCTGCAAGCCGAATTCCTGAAAGTAACCCCGGCGGTGCGCCCAAATAAGTGCCACACAATCCAGCAGCGGAATATAGCCCAGATCAATATCGGTTTTTTCGAGTGATGGCATGGGCTTAATCCCGCAGATGGCTGTTGAGCAGTTGTTGTGCGTCGAGCAGGCGCCGCGCCATTTCGCCCATGGTGACGCGGTGGCTCATGGCATTTTTGCGCAGCAATTGAAAGGCATCGTCCTCACGCAAGCCGTGTAAACGCATCAGCAGCACCTTGGCTTTTTCGATGTCTTTGCGGTCGGCCAGTTTGGCTTTGGTGTCTTGCAAATCCTGTTCGAGTTGTTTGTGTTTTTTATATTGCTCGATAGAAATTTCAAGAATGGTTTGCAACCGCTCCGGTTCAATACCATCCACGATATAAGCGGTTACGCCCGCCTCAATGGCCTGTTTGATGGTTTCCTTGTCAGAGCTTTTGGTGAACAGCACGGTCGGTAAATCGTAGCTGGC
The DNA here is from genome assembly GCF_015182315.1 of Cellvibrio polysaccharolyticus. NCBI lineage: Bacteria > Pseudomonadati > Pseudomonadota > Gammaproteobacteria > Cellvibrionales > Cellvibrionaceae > Cellvibrio > Cellvibrio polysaccharolyticus. Next base: position 3,652,339 of record NZ_PRDL01000001.1, on the reverse strand, counting down.
AACGCAGTTTTCAATAATGTCGCGATGGGGGTGATCCATATCCAGCAAGATCACATCCGCCTGTAGCGGCTCGGGGTTAAATAAACCGCGATGATCAATAGCAATGCTGGCGACCACTTCAAAATCGTGACTGGTAAGGCGATCGCTAACAAAGCGGGCGCGTTCCTCGTCATCATCAATTAATACGATTTTCAGTTTACCCATACACAGTTTTTGGCAACGCTGAATAACCGCGCCCTTACCACCCGTCATTTATTGGAAGGGAAGAGCAAAGCAAATAGGGTGCCAGTCACCCGCTTTTGGGTAATTGGTGGCAGGGCGCGGCGGTTATGGCAATCCTGTGGTTGGGTTGCGCTTTAATTTGGTGCGCATGCCCGGTCAATGAAACATAAACGAGCATGCTTTGGGTGCCGCCGGTGCTTTTACCGCGTTAAAACGTTTGTTTTCCTTCTCTGGCACAGAGCTTGCAATTTACCTTATGAGTCAAAGACGACTCTTCATATTGTTAGACGGCCAACGACGTCCGTTCTGATCGGCTCCGGAAACCCTCAGGGAAATTCCGGAAGTGCATTCACGTTCAGTTCAGAAGGAGAAGGCGATGTCTACGGTTTTACCTGCCCCCAAAGCGACCAAAATACAGCTATTTAATTTTTCCACGCCAGCAATGCGTGCCTTCCATATGAGTTGGCTGGCATTTTTTGTGTGCTTTTTTGCCTGGTTTGCCTGCGCCCCTTTAATGCCGGTTATCGCGGGTGAATTTGATTTAAGCAAAGATCAAATCGCCAACATCAATATTGCCGCCGTGGCGATTACCATTCTGGTTCGGCTGATTGTTGGCCCCTTGTGCGATAAATACGGCCCACGCAAAACCTACACCGCCTTATTATTAATTGGCAGTATTCCTGTTTTTGGCGTTGCCTCTGCCAACAGTTACGAATCCTTTTTGTTTTTCCGCATGTTGATTGGCGCCATTGGTGCCAGCTTTGTCATCACCCAATACCACACCAGCATTATGTTTGCGCCCAACGTGGTTGGCACTGCCAACGCCACCACTGCCGGTTGGGGCAATGCCGGCGGCGGCGCCACCCAGGCATTAATGCCGCTGTTACTGGGCGCGCTGGTGATGTTCGGTGTTGAGCAAAGTATGGGCTGGCGCATTGCGCTGCTGGTGCCGGGCATTCTGATGGTTATTGTCGGCGTGCTTTACTGGAAATTCACCCAGGATTGCGTGCAAGGCAACTTCAGTGAGTTGCGTGCGCTGGGCATCAATGCCGGCAGCGATAAAAAAGGTGGCCTTGCCATTCTGGCGCACGCCGCCCGCAATTATCGCGTCTGGGTACTTTTTGTTACCTACGCCGCCTGCTTTGGCATTGAAATTTTTATCCACAATATTGTGGCGATGTATTACGTCACGCATTTCGAATTCGGTTTGAAAGAAGCGGGTCTGGCAGCGGGCATCTTCGGTTTGCTGGCGCTGTTTGCGCGCTCTCTCGGTGGTTACCTGTCTGACAAGATAGCGCTGAAAAAAGGGCTGGATGGCCGCACACAAATCCTGTTTTTTCTGATCCTCGGCGAAGGTCTTTTTCTGATGCTGTTTGCGCAAATGAGCAGCGTCACTCTGGCCATTCTCGCCATGACCATTTTTGCTTTATTCACCCACATGGCTTGCGGTGCAACCTACGCGCTGGTGCCGTTTATTGATCGCCAGGCATTGGGTGGTGTGGCCGGCATTATTGGTGCCGGTGGTAACGTCGGCGCGGTTGCCGCCGGGTTTTTATTGAAGGGGATGATGGATATTCAATCCTGTCTGATGATGTTGGGCGCGCTGGTGGTGATTGCTGCCGGTTGTGTGCTGCTGATTCGCTTTTCTCCTTCGCACAAAGAAAAAGAGCAACAACTTTTTGAACAGGCGTTGATTGAGCGCAACACCACGGCTTGATCCAACCACAGGAGATAGATGATGAAACTGGTAATGGTAGGGCATGGCATGGTCGGCCATAAATTTATCGAAAGCGTGCTCGAAGACGCTAGCGATGAACTGGAAATAACCATTCTTGCGGAAGAGCCGCGCATTGCTTATGACCGTGTGCAGCTAACCTCTTACCTTTCCGGAAAAAGCGTAAAAGACCTGACGCTCGCCAGGTCGGATTTTGCCGACGCCTTCGGTATCGATTTGCGACTCAATACCCGCGTCAGCCACATTGACCCGGTAGCCAAAACCGTAACCACCGCACAAGGTGATGTTATCCAGTGGGATAAGCTGGTGCTGGCTACCGGCTCTTATCCGTTCGTGCCGCCCATTGAAGGCAATCAGCGCGAAAACTGTTTTGTTTACCGCACCATTGACGACCTGGATGCTATTCGCAAAGCCAGTGAAAAAGCCCTGACCGGTGTGGTAATCGGTGGCGGTTTGCTGGGGCTTGAAGCTGCCAAAGCACTGACCGATTTGCAACTGAAAACCCACGTTGTGGAATTTGCGCCGCGTTTGATGGCGGTGCAAATTGACGATATCGGCGGCCAGGTACTGCGTAGAAAAATTGAAAGTCTCGGCGTGTCGGTACATACCCAAAAAGCCACCAAAGCCATTGTTGATGGCACCACAGCAAAACACTGCATGCAATTTGCTGATGGCACGTCGCTTGAAACCGATCTGATTGTGTTCTCGGCCGGTATTCGCCCGCGTGATGACCTTGCCCGCGCCAGCGGTTTGCAACTGGGTGAACGCGGCGGCATTGTGATCAACGATCATTGCCAAACTTCCCACGCGGATATTTACGCGATTGGTGAATGTGCCCTGTGGCAAAACCGTTTGTACGGTTTGGTTGCGCCGGGTTATGACATGGCTCGCATCGCGGCGCAGCATGTTATTCAAAGTGAAGCACCGGCTTTTAGCGGTGCTGATATGAGCACCAAGTTGAAGTTGATGGGCGTTGATGTGGCGTCGGTGGGCGATGCCCACGGTACAACGCCGGGCGCACTCAGTTATTTTTACGCTGACGAAGAAACCCTGGTTTACAAAAAAATTGTTATCAACGCCGAAAAAACCCGCTTGCTGGGCGCGGTGCTGGTAGGTGATGCCACCGAGTACAGTCAGTTACTGCAAATGTTACTGAACGATATGCCGCTGCCGGAAAACCCGCAGAGTTTGATTATGCCCGGCGGTAGCGGTGCCTCCAGCGCCAAAGGTGGCAGCGGTGTTGACCTGCTGCCGGAAAGCGCCATTATCTGTTCGTGTAATAACGTTTCGAAAAAAGATATTTGTCAGGCGATCAGTGATGGCTCTACGTCACTGTCGGCACTGAAAAAATGTACCAAGGCCGCCACGGCTTGCGGCGGTTGTGCGTCTCTTGTCGGGCAAGTGCTTAAAGCAGAATTGCAGCGTCAGGGCGTTACGGTTAACAACCATCTTTGCGAACACTTTCCGTATTCGCGTCAGGAGCTCTATCACCTGGTACGCGTTAACGGGATTAAAACCTTTGATGCCCTGATTGAACAACATGGTCACGGTTTGGGCTGCGATATCTGCAAACCGACCGCTGCCAATATTCTTGCCTCCTGCTGGAATGACTTTGTGCTGGAACCCTCGCACGCCGGCTTGCAAGACAGTAACGATTACTACCTGGGCAACATTCAAAAAGACGGTTCCTATTCGGTGGTGCCGCGTATTGCGGGTGGCGAAATTACCCCGGCCGGTTTGATCACCATCGGCAAGGTTGCCGAAAAATATAATCTCTACACCAAAATTACCGGCGGGCAGCGTATTGATATGTTCGGTGCCCAGGTGCATCAGTTGCCGGCTATCTGGGAAGAATTGATCGCTGCCGGTTTTGAGTCCGGCCATGCCTATGGCAAGTCCCTGCGTACCGTTAAATCCTGTGTAGGCAGTACCTGGTGCCGTTATGGGGTAGACGATTCCATTGGCCTCGCGATTGAACTTGAAAATCGTTACAAGGGTTTGCGTTCGCCGCACAAATTAAAAATGGCGGTATCCGGTTGCACCCGTGAGTGCGCCGAGGCACAGAGTAAAGATGTTGGCATTATCGCTACCGAACGCGGCTGGAATTTATACGTTTGTGGCAACGGCGGCATGAAGCCACGCCACGCCGAGTTGCTGGCGTCCGATCTTGATAAAGCCACATTGATTCGCTACATCGACCGCTTTTATATGTTCTACATTCAAACCGCCGACCGTTTACAGCGTACCAGCGTATGGCGCGATAACCTGGAAGGCGGCCTGGATTATTTGAAAGCGGTAATTGTGCAGGACTCTCTCGGCATTGCTGCCGAGCTGGAAAATCGCATGGATCATGTGGTCGATACTTATCAGGATGAATGGCGTACCGCCGTTGAAAATCCCGAGGTGCGTAAACGCTTTAAAACGTTTATCAACGCCACCGCACAACAAGACCCCTACATTCAATTTTCTGAAGAGCGCGGGCAAATTCGACCGATGACGCAACGTGAACGTTTAACCGATGCCATTCCTGTGGTTGAAGTGTGAGTAACCAGGAGAAGATGATGAATTCCAAAACCCGAAACACCTGGTTTGATATCTGTGCACTGGAAGATATTACCCCCAACACCGGCGTTGGCGCCGCGATTGATGATCAACTGATTGCGTTGTTCCGCGTTGGCAATGAAGAGCGGGTGTATGCGCTCAGCAACACTGACCCCTTCAGCAACGCGAATGTGATGTCTCGCGGCATACTCGGCGATATTCAGGGCGAGCGCGTGGTGGCCTCGCCGATTTACAAACAACATTTCAGCCTGGCAACCGGGCGCTGCCTGGAAGATCACGAAAAGAAATTGCTGGTCTACCCGGTGAAGCTGGAAAACGGCCGGGTGCTGGTCAGTAGCAAGCCGCAAAAAACCTACATCACCCACCAGGCGCCACAACAGGAAAAAATGAAACTGGTGTTAATTGGCAATGGCCTGGCCGGTATGCGTTGCCTGGAAGATTTGCTGGATATGGCACCGGATCGTTACGAGGTAACGGTGATTGGCGAAGAACCCTGGGGTAATTACAACCGCATTATGTTGTCACCGGTTTTATCCGGCGAAAAAACCATTGAAGATATTATGCTGCACCCGCCGCTCTGGTATGTAGAGCAGGGCATTCGTTTTCTCGGTAATGACCCGGCGGTTTATATTGACCGCACCGGCAAGCGCGTACTCACGCAATCCGGACACGCGGTAGATTACGATCGCATTATTCTGGCTACCGGTTCGCGCCCGTTTATTCCACCGGTGCCCGGCAATGATTTGAAAGGCGTACTCAGTTTCCGTGACATTTATGATGTTAATCAGATGATCGAGTACAGCAAATACCACAAACATGCAGTGGTCATTGGTGGTGGCTTGCTCGGGCTTGAAGCGGCCTGGGGACTGAAGCGCCGTGGTATGCAGGTTACTGTTTTGCATCTGGCGCACCGCCTGATGAATCGCCAGCTGGATGAGCGCGCCGGGCAATTGCTGCGCACCAGCATCGAAGCCAAAGGTATTGATGTAATTACCGGCGCAGTGACCGAAGAAATTCGCGGTGAAGACGGCAAAGTAACCGGCGTGTTACTGCAAGATGGCAAGGTGCTGAATGCTGACCTGGTGGTTTTTGCGGTGGGTATTCGCCCGAATATGGCACTGGCAGAAAAATCCGGCTTGCGTTGTCACCGCGGCGTTATCGTTAACGACACCATGCAAACCTGGGACCCGGCTATCTACGCAGTGGGCGAATGTATTGAGCACCGTGGTGAAACCTTTGGTCTGGTAGAGCCGCTGTGGGGGCAGGCATTTATTTGCGCGACCCATCTGGCAGAACACGGCAGCCTGACTTTCAAATCGCGACCGGTGCCAACGCAGTTGAAAGTCAGCGGTGTGGATGTATTTTCGGCGGGTGATTTTGATCCGCAAGATAGCGACTACGAAGACATTATTCTTAACGATGAAAAGCGCAATATTTATAAGCGCATTATTGTTCGCAAAGATAAAGTGATCGGTGCTGTGCTGTTTGGCGATACCGAAGATGGCGCCTGGTACGCCGAGCTGATCAGTGATCAAACCCCGGTCAGCAGTTTCCGTCACAAGATGCTGTTTGGTCGTGACTTCGCGCTGAAAAGTACCAACGCTGCCTGATGCCAATAAACGAACAGGTCCAGTCAATGAGTAGGACTAATAAATGAATATGATTCCTTTGATCAGTGCTGACCCGGTTACCCTGACTACCTGCCCTTATTGCGGAGTAGGTTGCGGTGTGAAAGTGACGCAAACCGCTGGCCAGGTGCACGTTGAAGGTGATACCGGGCATCCGGCCAATTATGGCAAGCTCTGTATCAAAGGAAGCAATCTTGGCGATACTCTGGGGCTGTCAACCCGCTTGTTGCAACCGCAAAAAAATCGCAAGCCGGGGCGGCAAGCCATTTCCTGGGATGAAGCAACCCAAACCATTGCTGATAAATTTCAACAGTGTATTGATCAATACGGCCGCGACAGCATTGCCTTTTATGTGTCCGGCCAGTTACTCACCGAAGATTATTATGCGGTGAACAAATTTGTAAAAGGCTATCTCGGCACCGCCAATATTGATACCAACTCGCGCTTGTGTATGTCATCAGCTGTGGCCGCACACAAACGCAGCTTTGGTGAAGACATTGTGCCGGGCAGTTATAGCGATTTTGAAAAAACCGAAATGGTGGTGCTGGTCGGTTCCAATACCGCCTGGTGTCACCCGGTTTTGTATCAACGTATTATTCAGGCGAAAAGCACCCGGGATAATTTGTTCGTGGTGGTAATTGATCCGCGCTTTACCAGCACCTGTGAATTTGCCGACTTGCATTTGCCGGTGTTGCCAGGCCAGGACGTAGCGCTGTTTAATGGTTTGTTGCAGTACTTGTCCCGTAATGGTTACGCCGACGCGCAATACATTGAAGCTCACACCTCCGGTCTGGAAGAGTCGCTGGCCGTTATGCAGGATGAAACAGACCCAGCCTGGGTTTCTGAAAAAACCGGCATTGCTCTGCCAAAACTGCTGCAGTTTTTTGAAGCCTTTGCCCGCACTGAAAAAGTCATGACGCTGTTTTCGCAAGGCGTTAATCAGTCATCCCAGGGCACCAATAAAGCTAACAGCATTATCAACTGCCACCTGCTCACCGGAAAAATTGGCAAACCCGGCGCATCGCCTTTTTCCATGACTGGCCAGCCCAATGCCATGGGCGGGCGCGAAGTGGGTGGCCTGGCGAATATGCTGGCGGCGCATCTGGAACTGGATAACCCGCAGCATCAACAGCTGGTGCAAAATTTTTGGCACAGCCCGCTGATTGCCGATAAACCAGGTTTAAAAGCGGTGGATCTATTCCGTGCGGTAGAGTCCGGAAAAATCAAAGCGATCTGGATTATGGCCACCAACCCGGTGGTCAGCTTGCCCGATGCCGAGCAGGTAAAGCGCGCGCTGGAAAAATGCGAGTTTGTGGTGGTATCCGATATCTGCACCGATACCGACACTACCGCCTACGCCGATATTTTATTACCGGCACTTGGCTGGGGTGAAAAAGACGGCACAGTAACCAACTCCGAGCGGCGCATTTCCCGTCAGCGTGCATTTTTGCCCGCGCCGGGTGAAGCAAAAGCTGACTGGTGGGCGATATCCCGCGTTGCCCGTGCCCTCGGTTTTTCCGGTTTTGATTTTAACCACCCGGCTGATATTTTTACCGAGCACGCGGCTTTGTCGGCGGCCGGTAATTCCCACCCGGATCAGCGCGATAGTGCCAGCGCCTTTCGCTACTTTAACCTCTCCGGGCTGACTGCGCTGAATCCCCAAACCTATGATAATTTGGCGCCGGTGCAGTGGCCGGTGTTAGCGTCGGATGAACTGCAAAATATGTCACGGCCTGGCACTGTTCATGAATCTGACAGCAGCGCGGAGCACATTTACCGCGCTGGTAATTTCAGCCATGTGCAAACGCGTGCAAAATTTATTGCCACGGCGGCTATTGACCCGGTCAATGCGATTAGCGGTGCTTACCCGCTGGTGCTAAACACCGGCCGCATTCGCGACCAGTGGCATACCATGACCCGCACCGGTCTGTCGGCCAATTTAAGTTCACACATCATCGAGCCTTTCTGTGAGATACACCCGCTGGATGCCTTGAAATACGGCATCACCGAAAAAGGCCTGGTGTCTGTAGAGTCCGCCTGGGGGCGTTGTGTGGTGCGCGCCAATATCTCGCAAAATATGCGGCGCGGCCATATTTTTGCACCGATTCATTGGACTGATCAAACCGCTTCTGATGCGCGCATCGGTCAGGTGGTTAATCCCGAAGTGGATGCCATCTCCGGAGAGCCGGAATTCAAACACACGCCGGTATTTGTGCTCCCGTTCTTTACCAAATGGCAGGGCGTTTTGTATGTGCGTCACGGGCAGGAAAGCGCCTTTGATGAATTTTTACAGCGCTGCTCCTGGTGGACAAAAATTACTACCGCAAAAGCCAGCCGTTATGAACTGGCTGATCGCCGGTTGTTCACCGATGCCATACAAACCGTAAAAGCCTTACCCGGTTTTAAAGCGGAAGATTATGAATGGTTGCACTACGACGATACCTGTTCCCAGTTGAGCCATAGCCTGGTGTTGAAAAATGGTTTACTGGTGGCCAGTTTGTATATTGCACCGCCGGATTTGCTGCCCAACCGCGAATGGGTTGCTACCTTGTTCAAACGTGAACGCCTGAGCGCCATGCATCGCAAAGCTTTGCTGGCCGGTTTGCCCATGTCAGTGCAGGCCAATGATGGCCCGGTAGTGTGCAGCTGTTTCAAGGTGGGTAAAAACAAAATTATTAAAACTATTCGCGAACAGAATATCAGTGATGAAAAGCAGGTAACCGCTTGCCTGAAAGCGGGTGGCAATTGTGGCTCCTGTTTGCCGGAAATTCGCGGGTTGATCAAGGCGTGCCAACATGAGGCCGTTGCCTGATGAAAAAACCGTTGCCGTTGGTTGATCTGGTTATTCTCGCTGGCGGTCAGGCCGTTCGTATGGGCGGCGAAAATAAACTCTTGCAAAATTTTGATGGCCAGCCGCAGTTGTTGAAAATCATCAGCCAGCTGCGTGATGATGTTGCGCAATGTTGGGTAAATAGCCACCGCGATCACGCGCGCTACCAGACAATGGTTAGAGACGTTCGCTGTTTTACCGATGCGCCCGCCGGTTTCTGCGGGCCGCTTGCCGGTATGCGAACGGCCTGGTCTGTGGTTGCCGCCGATTATGTGTTATTTGTGCCTTGCGATATCACCTGGATACCGACGCGACTGGTTGAGCAAATGCTGGCACAACTTGCTGAACAAACGGAAGCCCGGGTGGTTTATGCCACCATTAATGGGGACGCGCTTTATCCTTTGTGTTTAATGCACCGCAGTGCCGAACCGGTATTGCAGCAGCATCTTGACCAGCAGCAATTCAGCTTGCACCGTTGCTTTAAGGCATCAGGCGCAGTTTGCGTGAATTTTTCCAATGCCCGGTCAGTGTTGCACAGCATCAACTCCATCGCCGAGATGGAAATCTATCGTCAATCCGCGGCGTGATTCGGAAAACTTATGCAGCAGTCATCCATGGTAAAGCAAACTCTTGTAACCGATTGCGGCTCTGAACCCGGGCTGATCTCCATCGACACCGCAATGGCGTTACTGTCAACCTCGGTAACGCCGTTAGCGGTTGAACGCATTCCGGTTGCACAAGCCTGTCAGCGAACGCTGGCGAGTGACACATTTGCCGCCGTGGATTTGCCGGCTTTTTCGCAAAGTGCGGTGGATGGTTATGCGTTGCGCATCAACGGTTCTGCACCTGCCGGTAGCCGCTTTACATTGTCGGGCGAGATCAGAGCCGGACAGGTCGTTGACCGGGTACTGCAACCGCAGCATGCCGTGCGTATTTTTACCGGCGGAAAAATTCCACCCGGCACCACCACCGTTGCCCGTCAGGAAATTGTTCAGCGGGTTTCGTCATCCGGTATTGAATTGCTGGCAGCGTTGGAGCCGCACCGGGATATTCGCGATGCCGGTGAAGAATGTCGCAAGGGCAGTTTGCTGGCGCAAGCCGGTCAGTATTTAAACGCCGGTGCTATTGCTGCACTCGCCATGGCGGGTGTGTCCCAGGTGGCTGTTTATCGCTTGCCGCGTGTTGCGCTGCTGATTACCGGTGATGAAGTGTCCAGCCGGGGGCAAGCTGCCGATTCGGTAGATGACGGAAAAATACACGATGCCAATGGCCCTTTGCTGTCGGCGTGGTTTCAACAACACGGCATCGCTTGCGAGCGCTTTTATGTTGAAGACTGTATGGACACGGTTGCGCAAACCCTGGCGCAACTCAAAGCAAATTATGATCTGGTGATCAGCACCGGTGGTGTGTCCGTAGGGGATTATGACTTTATCCGGGCGGCGGCAAAGACATCCGGTTTTGAGCAGGTGTTTTGGAAAGTAGACCAAAAGCCCGGCAAACCGTTATTTTTTGCCCGCTGTATTGCCAATGAAACTGTTGGTAAGGACACCGGCAGTAACGAGCAAAATAATTGCTACCTGCTGGGTTTGCCCGGCAATCCGGCGGCGGTTTATGTGACGATGCAAGTCTACGGAAAAATATTGCTTAATGCGTTACAGGGCGTGAGCCACTTGCCGCAATGGTTTCCGGCGCGATTACAGGCACCGATAAAAGCAGACAAGCGCGAGCGCCTTTTACGCATGGTGTATACCTTTGTTAACGGCGAAATCGTGGTGAGTAACCCCGGCAATCAGCAATCCCATATGCTGGGAAATCTATTCCAAACCAACTGCCTGGTGCGCATTCCTGCCGATGAAAGTTTATCGGCAGGAATGCGCGTTTTTTGCCAGATTACCAACCTGTTCCAGGCTTATTGAAACGTGGTTCGAACGCCCAAGGTAAACTGCCGGGGTTCGCCGTAGGTGTTATAAGTATTAAGCCCTCCGGTTCTTGCGTACCAGCTATGGTCGAAAAGATTGTTAACTGAAAGTGTCAATGTGGTATCTCTACCCACATGGTACCCGGCGTGAGCATTGAAAATGGCAACACCGCCTTGTTCGCGTATACCTTTTTCTCCCGTGCCAATGATGGCGCTTCTGGCTTGAATACCACCGCCGATAAAAAAGCCTGCAAGGCTGGCCGGTTCATAGCGTGTATAAAGTTTGAGAGACTCGCGCGGCTCGAACAATGAAAACCATTCATCCTGCATGGATTGGTGTTTGTGATAGCGAGTATCCTGATAGGTATAACCGACAGATATATTCAAACCGGCTAGAGGGCTTCCGGAAAGTTCCAGTTCAAAACCATCCACGCGCACTTCACCGGCTGCCGCATACACATTGGGTGTGAGCGTCGGCATTGCTCTGTTAAGGTCGCGTACATCAAAATAGGCAAAAGAGACATTTAGTTTTTCATTCAACAAGCGCGCTTTAATACCCAGCTCATACTGCTCTCCTTCTCTGGGCTTCAGAAGGCGATTTTGTTGATCCCGCATAAATTGCGGAATGAAAATATCTGAAAAACTGCCGTAAATTGAAATGTCAGGCGTCGTTTGCCAAACTGCAGCCACGTAGGGAGTGAAGTGTTCACTTTCTTCTGTACTGGTACTGAAGGCAGTTTCCTGTGAAGGCGCCACATTGCGGCTTTTATTGGACATGTCACTGAGGCGCCCGCCGAGAATCAATGTCAGCGGATCTGTAACGGAAAGACGCGCCTGAGTGTAATAACCACTTTGTTCAAACACGTTGGCGTTACCGCGCAGATAAGGTCCATCTGGCTCAATAATGCTGTCAGGATCAAAAATGGAAACATTTTTAATCAATGGGAATGTCACAGATCTTCCGGCATAGTCACGTTTTTCGCGATTGTATCCCAGCGTAACTTGATGAACTCTGTTCCAGAGTGTTAGCGGGCCTGCAGCATAAAGATCCATTGCCGTGCGATTGGTCATGCCATGATTTTTTCGTGCGGCGTAGTCCGTTGTGAAACTTTCCGGATCAACACCCACCTGCGGTGCGGGATAGGCGTCCTTGAAAAATTTATCCTGCTCTCTGTCCAGTCCTTTGGCCCGAATGATCCAGCCGTTTTCCATGCGGTGTTCCAGCTCTGCGAAATATTCCCGGGTCTCCCAGGAAAAAAAATTCCAGGATGGGTAAACATGTGTCGAGCGGGGGACCCGGAGAAATCCACCGGTATTGAATGCGGGTAATCCCATGGAGGGCGAGTGAAAATCATCTTGCTGATGTGTGATGCCAATCGATAGGGTAGTTTGTTTGCTCAGATCAAAATCCAGTGTGGCATAACCAAGCCACTTTTCCTCGTCGCCCTTGTCATAATAAAACCCGCGGTCTTGCCAGGTTGCTACCGCACGACCTCGAACATTTCCTGAATCACTGATCGGCCCTCCGATATCAATATCACCTCGCCAGTTATTCCAGGAGCCTGCACTGGCACCTCCGGATAGCGCGAAGGTTTCAGTGCCCCGTTTGCGAACGAAATTAATACTGCCTCCTGGCTGCCCCGTGCCTTGATAAACGCCATTGGGGCCACGAAGTACCTCAATACTTTCGTAAATTGCCATATCAAATTCCTGCGTGCCGCTACCGCCATTGCCTGAGGGCACACCATCGTAGGTAATTTCGAGGCTGTATCCGCGCGCCTGATAATCAGGATTGGCGCCATCAAAGGGCGTGACGGTGGTGCCGGTTACCTGTTGCAGTACATCACCAAGGGTGTGCAAGTTTTCTTCGTTCATTCGGCGCCGGTTAATGACTGTAACCGAGCGAGGCTGTTCCAGCCACTTCACTGCTGTTTTGCTGCCGGCGGTAGTGGTTTCCGGAGCGTAACTATCACCATCTGTGGCGGCAGTAACACTGACCTTTGGCAAAGTGACTTCTGCAGCCCAGCCTGGAGCGCCGCACAGGCCACTCACTACAAGTGCTAATGGCAGGCGCAGTTGTGTGATCTTGAATAACCGACGGGCGGATGTTTGGTTTTTGTTCAATTTTGTGTGTTCCCCAAGTCTAATATTGTTGTGTGTTGTTATGTTATAACATTATTATGGCGGGGTGAATTGTTAAATAAATAAGGTGTTGCGGCTGCTTTGAGATGGAGGGCAGTTGAGGTCAATAAAAAACCTGTGCCTGCCCGATGAAGTGATGAAGTGATGAAGTGATGAAGAGGAAAGTGAATTATCGGGTGCTGTCAGCCCGAGGGGTGATTGCTAGCGAATATCTTTGCCGCTGGGCCACAGGCGAGCAGCCCCTCGTACGCCTGATGAATCTCCCCAATAAGGGGGAGCGACTTTTCCATGCCACGAATCTGCGAAGATATGTTTTTCAATAACCTTCGGTAGCTCGTGGTAGAGCATGGGAATATTGGACAGCCCGCCGCCAATGACTACCACGTCCGGATCAACCACATTGCAAATAGATGCGATGGCGCGACCGGTTCGGTTAATCAAGGCAGAAATTTCATAGATAGCGGCGGTATCACCTGATTGGGCAAGCGCCGCAATCGTCGCGCCGGATTCGCTGCGACCGGTGCGTTCGCGAAAACAGCGAGTTAACGCTGTGCCGGAAATCCATTGCTCCAGACAACCTTCCTGGCCGCAATAACAGCCGGGGGCATTTTGCTCGCCGGAGTTGGCCCATGGCAGCGGGTTGTGCCCCCATTCGCCGGCAATGCCCTGGCTGCCTTCAACAAGGCGGGAATTAATAACAATACCGCCCCCGCAACCGGTGCCGAGAATAATCCCGCAGACAATATTTTTACCAGCGCCAGCCCCATCGTAAGCTTCAGATAAGGCAAAGCAATTGGCATCGTTCGCGAATTTAACCGAGCGCCCCAGCGCATTTTCGAGATCTTTATTAAAGTCGCTGTTATTCAAATACAATTTGTTGGAGTTGCGAATTTTTCCGGTATGCGGGCTGATTGAGCCCGGCATACAAACGCCAACACTGGCGCTCAGCTTTAATTGCTTTTCAATATCTTTTACCAGGTCGCGTACACTGGTGATGGCTTTTTCATAACTGTCCGGTGTGTCGGTGCGCACCCGTGCGCAAAAATTGCCATTATTATCAATGGCCGCTGCTTCAATTTTTGTGCCGCCAAAATCAATTCCGATACGCATTACCAGTAAGACTCCCACACCTGTTCAAAGCGCAGAAGCGCTTCGAGGTAGAAATAATCTCCCCAGATGCAATATTCATCGACGCCGATATTTTTCGGTTTATGGTAAACGCCGTGCTTTAGCAAACCGCTGCCGCTGTCTTCGCTATTTGCGGCGTAGTGTTTGATCAGTTGGCTCATTATTGCGCCCGCTGCGGCCTGCCAGGTTTGTCGGTCCGGATCAAGCAAGGGTAAATGGCGTAATAATTCCAGCATTCCACACACGGCAATCGCGGCGGCGGAAGAATCTCTCGGTTCATCACCTTCGGTAAATACCAGGTCCCAATAACAAACCAGATCGGTTGGCAGGCGATTGAGAAAATAATTGGTCAGTCGCGCTGACTGCGCAATCAATTGCGGGTTGCGATAATAACGGTAAACCAGAGGGAAACCGCTGATACCCCAGGCCTGGCCACGCGCCCAACAGGAGGAATCGGAAAAGCCCTGATGCGTTGTACCTTTGCGCGCTGCACCGGTTTTTACATCCATAAAAAAAGTGTGAAAGGTGGATGCATCCGGACGGATCAAATAGCGCATGGCTTTTTCAATATGCTTGTTGGCTGCATTGCGAAAGCGCTGATTGCCGGTTTCTTCACTGGCCCAATACAGTAGCGGCAAATTCAGGTTGCAATCAATAATCATCCGTCCGGCTTCTTCCGGGTCGTTGAGGTTGCCCCAGGCTTGTACAATTTCGGCGCTGGGCAAGTAGCGTTCGTATAAACACTCGGCTGCTTTCAGCGCGGCACTTCTTGCGAGGGTATTGCCGGTAATTTTCCAGGCGGCAACACAGGACAGCGAATATAAAAACCCCAAATCGTGATGGTCTACGACAATGCGTTGGTCGATGCGCTCGGCAAACGATTGCACCTGCTTTTCGGCGGCTTCTCGGAATACTGCATTGCCGGACATTTCATAAGCCAGCCACAATTGCCCGGTCCAGAAACCATTGGTCCACTCGATATTATCAATGGCCGGGTATTCCCCATTTTCTGATGAGGGCGCCGGAAAGCGATCACCAAAAATAGCCAGCCCCTTTTGCAACCGCGCCAGCGCCCGGCCTTTTGCATCTGCCAGCAATGCCGGCGTGAGACCATCCAGTGCGGTAAATTGCTCGGGGTGGGAAATGGGTTCTCTGCCAGTTTCCAGCAGATGATCTGCATGCGGATTTGTCGAGGGCATTGGGGGACTCCGAAAATGCTTGCCTGATTGAGTTATCAATTCGCAGGAGGGCAAATCCATGCGCTTTTGTTAACGATAACAACAGGGCTTGTTATCTGCAAGTACCTTTTGCAATCAAGTTTAAAAAGTGCGGAAAAATAAACGAAAGCAGGTAAGAGAATTTGTTGGAAGTTTCGGCGTGTTGGGTATTTCAGATTGGCTCAATGCGAGTTTGTCAGGAGGGTACAGGTTCCAAAACCGTCGAGTCAGGGATGACTCGAGGGAGCTACAAGGATGTATTTATGCGTTTTTGGAACCTGTACCCTCCTGACAAACGGACGGAATAACTCGTCGCGCCAAGTCTATCGCAGTAACTCGTCAGCCAGCAGGTGCTTTACTAACCGGCCCCGTTGAGTCGCGTTTCATTAATTTGTAAGGCGCAACAAAATGTCTAACCACGCCATCGTGTTCAGCGGTGTGCGGTGTGGTTTTTAAAATATCATCAAGCATGGTTACAGCGGCGCGCGCCATATCGGTGAGCGGTTGGTGAATGGTAGTCAGTTGCGGCCACACCGCGGTTGCCATCGCTGTGTCATCAAAACCTGCCACGCTGACATCTTGCGGTACCTTCAAGCCAAGCCCGTGCGTCACAGCAAGAATTCCAGTAGCCATTTCGTCGTTGCAGGCAAAAATAGCGGTGGGGCGTTTTCTTTTCGGAACGTCCAGT
The DNA here is from genome assembly GCF_015182315.1 of Cellvibrio polysaccharolyticus. Taxonomy (NCBI): domain Bacteria; kingdom Pseudomonadati; phylum Pseudomonadota; class Gammaproteobacteria; order Cellvibrionales; family Cellvibrionaceae; genus Cellvibrio; species Cellvibrio polysaccharolyticus. Next base: position 3,636,269 of record NZ_PRDL01000001.1, on the reverse strand, counting down.
AATTGTTTGCCCAGCTCAAGGCCGCGCCGGTAACTGAAATCGCCTTCCGGCATCCACTCCGGTGGTACTTCCAGATTGGCTTCTGCCATAGCTGCAAGAAAACCTTCGGCGCGGTTGTTGGCCGGGGAGTGGCGCGGGTCGCCTTTTACAAAAGCAATTTTGGTATGACCAAGGCTTTGCAGGTAATTGGTCATAGCGCGGGCGCCGGCAAAATCGTCAATCAACACCGCTGGCGAGTGCAGCCGTGGGCTGCCGGACGCGAAGCTGAGCGGCAAAATATCGTAGCGCCGTGCCATTTGTTGTGCTTCCTGCGAGTCGCAAATTGGCGGCGGTAAAATTACGCCCTGGGCACCGAGTTCGATCAATTTTTTCAAGGCATCAATTGGTTGCGGATGAGCCAGCAAGGGTTCAATTAAAAGCTGACAACCGAGCGTGCTGCTGGCACTGAAGGCGCCCATTAAAAAATCGCCCAGGTTGGATGACTTGGGGTTGCTGAAAATAATTCCAATACGGCGCTGGCCACTGCGTGCGGCGCGTGCGGCAAGGTTGGGAATATAGTTGAGCTGACGAATGGCTTCTTCAACACGCTTGCGCATTTTGTCGCTGACCGACGCCGATCCGTTGACCACCCGGGAAACTGTCATCGAAGAAACACCGGCCAGTTCGGCCACGTCATGCACGGTGGCGGATTGCCGTGTGTCGTGCAGCGCATCGGTTGCTGAAAGGGTGGTGGATGTTTTGGAATTGCTGTTTTTGTCTTTCATTCGTGTCTGTTTCTGGCGTCACCGGCAATAGTTTTCGGGTGTCGGTAGGGTGAGTCGGGACTGCTGTGTTCGGAAGGATAGCGCCAAGTGTACTCCTCTGCCAGACCGCTGTGACGACCAGTGAATAAGAGCGGGTGTTATGGCGGTTTTTCCGTAAAAAGGAGTTACCTTTGGTATCGTTATCTTAGTCTGTTTGTTACCGGCTTGTCAGCAAGGCGGCGTTTCTGCCGGTTGGTGGCTATAAGGACGTTTTAAGCCGTTAAAAATTCACATAAAAGGCTTGCGATGTTGTTTTGTTATCGATACCATCAATTTTGTGTGCTTCATGAAGGTTTCTCTATCGCACCACAGGTGTCTTCCAAATCCTGGATAAAGCTAATAAAAGGGTGGAAATAATGAAAATCAAACTTAACAAGCTGGTTGTTGCTTTGGCAGCGGCCGGTGCCGTCACCAGTCTCTCTCCGGTTGTTCTCGCGCAAAACGGTGCTATTGAAGAAGTGGTTGTGTCGGGCATTCGTAGCAGCCTGGAAACATCGGCTGCTATCAAACGTAATTCCGGCGAAGTGGTTGAATCCATTACCGCTGAAGATGTGGGCAAGTTGCCCGATCCTAACGTAGCAGAAACGTTGACCCGTATTCCCGGTGTTCAAGGTTATCGCTACGGTGGTGAAGGTGCGTCGCCCGTGGGCGAAGGCAGCGGTTTGACGGTGCGCGGTTTGTCCGGGCAAACGGCATCCCGTTTGAATGGCAGAACCTATTTCACCGCCGGTGGCCGCGAATTCAATATTGAAAGCGCGATTCCTGGCATGATTGCCGGTATCGACGTTTTCAAAAACCCCAGCGCCAAACATGTTGAAGGTGGCATTGGTGGTTTGATCAACATCCGCACCCGCCGCCCGTTTGATCTCGACGAGCGCGTGATCAGTGGTTCAGCAACCGCGCGTTACAACGATTTTGTTGGCGAAGTAAAACCGGAAGTGTTCGGCTTGTATTCCGAGCGCTGGGATCTTGAAGGTGGTGGCGAGTTGGGCTTCCTGTTTGCCGGTACGCAACAAAAAAGCCATAACCGTTCCGACTCTACCCCAAGCAACACCGGCGCCAGCCTGAGACGTGCGGTGCGTGCTGACTCTGCCGAGTACGCCGGCTTGTCCGCTGCTGACCAGAGTTACGCCGGGCGCACCGATATCTGGCGTTTGGTGGATGCGAAAGCGGGTGATAACCCGAGTGATTTGATTGCCACAACCTCGCAAAACGCGCACGTGTTTCAGGAAGATATCAAACGTGACCGCCGCGGTTTTAATACCGCTGTGCAATGGGCGCCGCACGATGATTTTGAGTTGTACGTTGAAGGTAACTACAACTACTACAAATACGAACAGGACTACCGTTTCCTGATCATGAGCGACAGCCGCACCGTGCAGGATTTGCAAACAGAATTGTTTGACACCACCGAAGCCTGGGTTGACCGTAATGCCAACGGCGGTGAAAACGAAGTGCTGGCACAACACGCACTGACTTCCGGCACTTTTCTGGATTCCACATTCAATGCCCAATCCGGTAAGGAAGATCGTCCTTACGAAACCTGGTTGGTAGCAACCGGTTTTGACTGGAATGTGAGTGACCGGTTAAATGTAAAAACTGATATTTCTTATGTAAAAGCCGATCAAACCCAGGATAACCGCAGCGTTACCCTGCGCCCGAAAGCCGGCAATACCTGGGACATTACCCGCAATTTAAAAGGCTCGCCTCATAACATCAGTATTGCCGGGCCGAGCGTTGCCGATGCCGGTAACTTTGTATTCTTTGATTACGGTAACGGCACCAATCAGGTATTCGATGATAGCGGTTATGCGATTCAAACCGACTTTGAATACAAGCTGGATGGTTTCTTTAATGCGTTATTGTTTGGTGCACGTTTTGCTACGCAAGAATCCAATTATCACAACTACAGTTACGGCGGTCGTGCGTTAACTACCGATGGCTTACCGCTGCGTGCCGATCAGTCCAATGCTATTTCCGCTGCCGATTTTGCGCAGCTGACCGAATTGGCACCGCGTGACTGGGTGAGAAATAAAACCGATTTCGCCGGTGGTTATCTGGTGGTGAAGCCTTCGGTATTACACGGCAGCGCTGTGCGTGACAGTTTCCCGCTGGCGGGTATTCAGGCAAATGGCAGCCTTGCCGAGAACGTCACATCACGCCGCTGGGCACAGGAAGATACGCTTGCCGCTTACGTGATGGGTGAGTTTGCGACAGAGAACGAGCGTGTGCGCGGTAATATCGGCGTGCGGGTGATTGACGCCGATGTATCTACGCGCGCAATGGTGATCGACGCTTCCGGGGGAACCTCACAAATTGTTGCGCAAAATGCTTCAACGTCCAATGTGGATGTGTTGCCATCGCTGAACATTACCATTGATTTGCAGGACGATCTGTTGCTGCGCTTCGGCTACAGCAAGGGCATTACCCGTCCGAACCTGGGTGCCATCAGCCCGACCATTTCGGTTGACCAGACCACCGGTAAAGGCGGCGCCGGTAACCCTAACCTGAAACCGCTCGAAGCAGACAGTTATGACATCTCTCTTGAGCGTTATTTCAGCCCGACCAGTTACGCCGCCATCGCTGTTTTTAATAAAGATATTGATGGTTTTATCAATTCGGTAGAATCATGTGAGACGGTGTCCATTGCACCGGCTTATACCGGGGTGATTGATAACTACTGCTCCGGTGGCCAGTACATGATCAGCCGTCAGATGAACTCCGAATCCGGTTATGCGCGTGGTGTTGAGCTGTCTGCACAAACCTTCTTTGATTTCTTGCCGGGTATCTGGAGCAACTTTGGTGTGTCCGGTTCTTACACGCACGTAAAAACCGAAAACCCGATCTTGCGTGAAGGGCGTATCGTCAACGTGCCGCAGGCTTTCCAATCCGATGACAGCTACAGCGTTGCCGGTATGTATGAGAATGGCGGTTTGTCGGCGCGTGTGGTTTACACCTGGCGCTCTGACTTTATTCTGTTCGGCGTTGCGGCAACACCGGCGGTGGGGCGCTACATAAAAGCTTACGGCGTATTGGATGCATCGGTTAATTACGATCTTTCTGATAACTATAAACTGACCTTGACGGCATCCAACCTGACCGACAGCGCACCTTCACGTTATGTGGGTGAGCCGGGTGCAGTAACTACCGGCTTCCAGAACCAGTATTACGTCAATGGACGCAATTTCTCGGTAGGCATCAGCGCAAGCTTTTAATTGAGTGTTCAGCTTTTAGCATGGGTAGATCCCGTTGGAGGCATCTTCGGATGCCTCGTTTTTATAGTCGTTCATACCGGTTTGACGCAAAGGGTTGTTATTCGAGCAACCTGCCATTAACAGGCCGGCATTAACAAAGGCATAGTCTGATGAAAAAAACGATAACAACATTTTTATCTTTACTGGTGTTGCTGTTCTGCTCCAGCCAGGCGCAGGCGGCTACAAAAAACACCGAAGAAGTGCTGGTATCGCCAGACGGCAAGCTTCAAATAACCTTGTATTACAGCCAGACGGAAAAAGGTAAAGCGTCTCTGCATTATCGTGTACAAAAAGATAAAAAAGCGGTGATTGAAAAATCCGCTTTACATATGGATCTGGACAACCATTTATCCGAATGGGCGCTGGCCATTAAAAACACCCCGCAGGGCGACTGGTTTGCTGGCCTCGCTATGGGGGAAGTAAAAAGAAGTAACCATAAAAATACCTGGCAGCCGGTGTACGGTGAACGCAGCAACGTGCAAGACCATTACAATGCCATGCAAGTTGCCTTCGTGCATCAAACCAACGATGCCTACACCATGCACCTTGATGTGCGTGCTTACGACGAAGGCATTGCCTTTCGTTATTTTTTCCCTGACAACCCCACCGGCATTTATTACCGGGTAATGGCCGAGAATACCGAATTCACCTTGCCGGAAAAAACCATGGCCTGGTTCACTCCCTGGGCGCAAGGGCCGGACAGCCGTTTGCCACTGAAAGACTGGCCAACGACCAGCGAGCGCCCGTTAGTACTGGAGTTACCGAACGGCTTGTTTGCTGCGCTGGCAGAGGCAAACGTGACCGACTATGTACGCACCAAATTTGCATTGGCCGAACGGAAGAATACCGTAATAACCCGCATGCATGACCCGGTGGATTTGATTACCGGCACTGGCACGCCATGGCGCGTGGTGATGGTGGCAGACAGCGCTGCTGCGCTGATTGAAAATAATGATATTTTGCTCAACCTGAATGAGGCATCGCGTATTGCCGATACCTCCTGGATTAAACCGGGAAAAATTGTTCGGGATATGTCACTGACCAACGAAGGCGCATTCGCCTGGATTGATTTTGCGGCGCAACACAATCTGCAATATTTGTTGTTTGATTGGAAGTGGTACGGTCCGGCATTCACCTTTGAATCCGATGCGGGCAAAGTGGCGATTGATCTGGATATGCAACGTATCATTGAATACGGAAAATCCAAAGGCGTGGGCATCTGGCTGTACGTCAATCAGCAGGCATTGTTGAAACAGGATGCAGAAATATTTCCCATCTATAAAGAATGGGGCGTAGTCGGCGTTAAGTACGGATTCGTACAAGTAGGCGCACACCGCTGGACTGCCTGGCTCTATGACTCCATCAAGCGTGCGGCAGAAAATCAGTTGATGGTAAACATTCACGATGAGTTCCGTTTTACCGGCGAACAGCGTACCTGGCCCAACGTGGTAACGGTAGAAGGTATTCGCGGTAACGAAGAAATGCCGGATGCCACCCACAATGCCACCTTGCCATTTACACGCGGGCTGGCGGGCATGGGCGATTACACCATTTGCTATTACTCGGATCGCATTAAAACCACCCATGCCCACCAATTGGCCTTGGCGGTGGTGATGTACAGTCCGTTGCAAACCCTCTTCTGGTATGACAAAGCCAGTGACTACACCGGCGAAAAGGAAATCGAATTTTTCGCCAAAGTGCCCACCGTATGGGATGATACCCGCATCCTGTCTGGCAACATCAGTGAGCATATTGTCACCGCTCGCCGCTCCGGCGATGACTGGTTCCTCGGTGCCATTACCAATAACGACAAGCGCAGCATTAGTGTCAACTTTGATTTTCTTGACGCTGGTGGTCGCTACAATGCACGCGTTTACTATGATGACCCCACTTCTACCAGCAAAACAAAAGTCTCTATCAAAGACCTGGTGGTAACCCGCGAATCTGTTGAAAACTTTGACTTGCAGGCATCTGGCGGCATTGCTATTCATATCGCAAAACAATAATTGATCTCGCGTACAGCAAGGACGCTCGCGGCTGATAAAGGGCTCTTCACCTTGAAAACGTTCACCCACGGGCTTTGCTGATGAAACTATCCGCCGTGTTACGACTAGTGGCAATTCCGGCTCTGCTACTGGCAGCCAGCCAGGCGCAGGCAACGCTCTATAAAATTGCTACCGACATCCAGGCCGACGGCACCGCCGGACGTTTATTGTCGGAATTTTCCGAGCGCGTTGAACAAAGAACCGAAGGCCGCGTCACATTCAAAATTTTTCACGGTGGTGTGCTGGGCGACCAGTTGCAATATTTTCAACATATTCAGCGCGGCGTGGTTGATGTAGGGTTAATCAACAGCGCCTCGCTGGAGTCGGTCATCCCCGCCTTTGAAGTTATCAATATGCCTTACCTGTTTCGTTCCGCAGAGGAATACCGGCAGGTAATGGATAACGACTTGTTCCGCGATGCACTTTTTGAAGCCGCCAGCAAACACCGCTTCGCGTTTCTGGGTTATCTCAGCAGCGACTTTCGCAGCATCTACAGCACCCGCCCGATAAAAAACCATGCGGATTTGCAATCACTGCGTTTGCGCACCATCTCCAGCCAAACCTACATTGATATGCTGGTGCGCTTCGGTGCCGTACCCACGGTTTTATCTTTTGGGGAACTCTACTCTGCGCTGCAACAAGGTGTTGTGGACGGCGCAGAAGGTGGTGTAGCGGGTATTTACGAAGCGCGTTTCAGCGATGTCACCAAGCACGTACTACTGACCGAACATACCCGCCTGACCGACTTCGTGGTGAGCAGTTTAAAGTTTCAGCAGAGTCTGAGTGAAACAGACCGCCTTATTGTGAACGAAGAATTCGCCCGCATCAGCGCCAACTCTATTACCTACGCCGAAGAAAAAGAACAGCTGTTCAAACAAAAAGCAATTGATGAGGCCGGGGTGCAATTTTATGAAATTGATAAAACACCGCTGATTAAGGCGGTGGAACCCATGTACGAAAAAGCCATGCAAGACCCTGAAAAAGCAAAATTACTCAAAGCCATATTCGCCATTGAAAAACGTTCCTGAGTTATCAGGAGAAAAATAGTCACGGCTCGGCACAATGAGCGTTTAGCGTTTAGCGTTTGGAACACACTTCCTGATGATAAACGGGCGGCCTGAAACAGGTATGCCCTATTAAAGGAAAGCTCATAATGACTTGGTTGCTGACTATCAGATATTAAAATGATTGCTGATAAACAGGATAAATCTATGATCAGCTCTGCAGTAACTGCCACCAGGCAGCGCGCACAACGTCATCGCGACCACCTGTTGCAAGGGTGTGAACGGTTGATGCAATGGACGCTGGTATTACTGGTGGCCAGTATGACCTTCGCGATTTCATGGCAAGTCATCTCCCGCTATGTATTCAATGCGCCGGGCATGTGGACCCAGGAATTTCTTCGCTACGCCTTAATCTGGCTGGGCCTGCTCGCCGGTGGCTACTGCTTTGTCATTGGCCGACATCTCAACTTGCCGCTACTGATTGAAAAACTCTCGGCCCGCAATGCAGCGCGGCTCAATCTGTTCAACGCCCTGCTAACGCTGGTATTCGGTGTAATTTTCTCCCTCGCCGGTTACCAATCGCTACTCGACAATATGGCAATGAAAACCGCCATCTTCAGAATTCCGGTAGGCCTTTTGCAGTCGGTGATGTTGATTTGTGGCCTGGTGATTGTGCTCTCTCAACTGGTCTCGCTTTACCGTTTGCTCACCGGTGGTCTGGCGCGCTTTAGCGACCTGCTGGCGACCGCCGCGGTGATGGGCCTGGCCCTGCTACTCTGCGGGTGGTTTTCCACAACCGACGTGTTTCACTACCTGGTAACGGAACATCTGGAAATTTTTGCGCTGCTGGTATTGTTTGGTGCTTTTCTGATTTTTTTGATATTGGGCAGCCCCATCGCCATTGGTCTGGCTTATGCCGGTTTGTTCACCCTGGCGTTACAAGTGGATCTCGATAAAATTTTTCCGACCGCCGGGCAAACTATCTTCAACGGATTGGACAGCTTCGGTTTTCTTGCGCTGCCATTTTTTATTCTCGCCGGCAGTATTATGAGTCAGTCCGGTTTGGCGCTGCGGTTGATTGATCTGGCGATGTTGATTGGTCGTCGCATACCCGGCAGTTTGTGGCAGTCCAACGTGGTAGGCAATATGCTCTTCGGTACGCTGTCCGGTTCCGGTATTGCGTCTGCCTCGGCTATCGGCGGCATTATCACGCCGGTGGCTCGCGAAAAAGGCTACCACATGCCAACCACCGCTGCGGTCAACGCCGCATCGGCACCGTGCGGTATGTTGATTCCGCCCTCCGGCGCCCTGATTGTTTATTCATTAATTACCGGTGGTGGCGCCTCTATTATTGCCTTGTTTATGGCCGGTTATGTGCCCGGCATTATGATGGGCGTGGCGGTAATGATTTCCGCCTGGTTGATGGCAAAAAAGCGTGGTTACAAAGCGGAAGAGGGCGGTTGCAGTGCTGGCGAAGTGCTGCGGGTAATCTGGCGTGCGCTGCCGAGTTTGTTGCTGGTGGTGATCGTTATCGGCGGTATTCTTGGTGGCGTGTTTACCGCCATTGAAGGTTCCGGGGTGGCGGTGCTCTACAGCCTGGTTCTGGCACTGCTTTATCGCTCGCTGTCTGCAAAAGCATTTTTTGCCATTTTTCTTGATACCGCTATTGTGTCCGGCGTTATTCTTTTTCTTATCGCTTGCTCCGGCATGATGAGCTGGACGATGACCTTTTCCTATATTCCTGACACGGTGGGTAATTTACTGACCGGTTTCAGCGAAAATAAAACCGTGGTGCTGTTACTCATTGTGCTGGTGTTGTTGGTGGTGGGAATTTTTATGGATATGTCGCCGGCGATGCTGATTTTTACTCCTATCTTTTACCCGGTCGTCACTTCGCTTGGCGTTGACCCGGTGCATTTCGGCATTATTATTGTTTACACCCTGTCCTTGGGTTTGGTAACGCCGCCGGTAGGCACCGTGTTATTTGTCGCGTGCAGTATTTCCGGTGAAAAAATCACCGATTTGATAAAGCCGCTGCTGCCTATTTTTCTTTTTCAAATGATTGGTTTGCTACTGATTGTGTTCTTCCCGGCAATCAGCCTGGCATTGCCACGGCTTTTCGGTTTGTAAACCGGCAGGGCGTTTATTGGCTGTCAGTGCGCATTCATAACCGCCGCTATTTTCTGATTCAGTGACTACGGAGATTTCATGCTTTTAAGAAATATAACAACACTTCTTCTGGCAGTATCCGTCTGCCAGCCTGCATTGGCTAATAACCAGGTTGTCACTTATGACGTACCGCAAAAGGCGCTTTATAGTCACCACAATGATGACTTTACGGTGCGGGTCAGAATACCCGGCGGGGAGTGGCAGGATTTGTATGAATACAACGTAAAAGTAGACCACGATAAACCACGCGATGCGTCTATGGTTCATTTTGATATGGATGGCGAGGTAGAGGTATCAGTTAAAAAAAATAATGGCGATGTGTCGCGCGTTGAAATCCGCCCGGCGTCGGCCAAGGTCAAACCTACCTTAAAAGGCAATACTGCCAGGTTTACATTGAAAAACCCGGCCAACCTTTCCATCGAGTTTGATGGCGACCGTCTGCATAATTTACACCTGTTTGCCAACCCTCTTCAAACCGACATACCCAACGAAGCTGACCCGGATGTCATCTGGTTTGGGCCTGGCGTTCATACGCCGCCGCAAGATACCGAAGGCGCCTTTGTTATCCCTTCCAATAAAACCGTTTATATCCATGGCAGTGCTCTTCTGCAAGGCAAGCTGCTCATTAATAACGCGCACAACGTAAACGTGGTGGGGCGCGGCATTATTGACCAGGGCGGGCGAGGGTTTGAAGTTACAAAGTCGGAACATATTACCCTTGATGGCCCGGTTGTTATCAACCCGAAACATTACACGGTTTACTGCGGACAAACCCGCAACCTGACCATCCGCAATATCAAGGCATTCAGTGCCGCTTCCTGGACAGACGGCATCGATATGATGAGCTGCTCCGATGTAGAAATAGATAAGGTATTTTTGCGTACCTCTGATGACAGCATTGCGATTTACGGACACCGTTGGGACTATTACGGTGACTCGCGCAATATTACCGTCACCAACTCCACGCTATGGGCAGATGTTGCTCACCCAATCAATATCGGTTTGCATGGTAATAAAGAGAATCCGGAAATGGTCGAAAATATCATCTTCCGCAATATTGATATTCTTGGTCACGACGAAGACGACCGGAATTATCAGGGTGCTATGGCGATTTCCAACAGTGACAATAACCTGGTGAGAAATGTACTGTTTGAGGATATTCGGGTAGATAGCATTGAAGAGGGCATGCTGTTTAATATCCGTGTTGTTTACAACGAAAAATACAGCCATGCGCCAGGGCGAGGCGTGGAGAATATTACCTTCCGAAATATTACTTCTCGTGCTGATGATATTAACCGCTCCGTTATCGGCGGGTTTTCTGCCGAACGCATGGTGAAAAATATTACCTTTGAGAATGTAACTGTTATGGGTAAACCGTTACACCGTGAAGATATTGATGTAGGTGACTATGTTGAGAATATCACCATAAAACGCTAGGCCCGCCCACACTCATTTTTTCTTCAAATATGACTGGCGCACCTTCTTGCAGGGCGCGCCAGTCATATTTTTTGCTGCCTACATTATTTTTATTCCTCTGCTCGATTTCTTTTTATTGCTTTAAATTGTGACTGCTTATTCAAAAATCATTCTTGTGCAATTTATTTGTTATCGATACCATAAATAAATAACTATTTTAATAAACGTTCAGATTCTTCCGTCGTTACATCGCTCGCCAAAAAAAATAGTAATAACGTTTCTTTCATCATTTTCTCGCCTGATCAATGGAGGTCGTCCATGATAATAAAAATGTGCAGGTCTATCGCTTTCAAGAAAAAAATCATTAAAACAGTCGGTTTTTCAATCGGAGCAGTGTCGTTACTGCTATCGGCACTTGTGGCGCATGCGCAAAGTTTGCCGGTTATTACCGCTTACCAGCCGCCGATTCATCAGGTGGTGGACCCGGTTTCAGGTTTTGTGCACCCGGGTGTTGGTGTGACTAAAGAGGTATTGGAAAATCTTCGTACGCAAATTGCTGCGCAGCAGGAGCCGTGGTTTTCCTACTACAAAGACATGCTTGAATCGCCCGCTGCATCAAGAACGATTACCTCCAGCAATGAGAGCAGCAGTGACCCGACAGCGCCTGCGCACACCGGCTTTGCCAGCCAGGGTGATAACTCCCGGTTTATTGCTGACAGCCTGAAGGTGTATACACAATCCTTGATGTATTACATCACTGGCGATGAAGTCTATCGTGAAAATGCCATGCGTCTTGTACGCATTTGGGCACAAATGAACCCGGCACAATATGCCTATTTCAGTGATGCGCATATTCATACCGGAATTCCGTTAAACAGAATGCTCACCGGTGCGGAAATTTTACGCTATACCGATAGCCAGATAGCTGCGCTCGACTGGACAGAAAACGATACGCTGACTTTCACTAATAATTTGGTGATACCGGTTATCGAAACTTTTCAATACGAAAAAAATCATTTCATGAACCAGCATCTCTATCCGCTGATGGGAGCCATGGCCGGTTATATTTTTACCGATAACAAGCCCCGTTACGAAGAGGCGGTAGAGTGGATGACGGTAAACGCCGGTGCGGTTAATCAGGGTTTTAACGGTTCTATCCAGCAATTATTTCGTCTGGTAGATACCGATGCTGCCACCGGGTTGCCGGTGAGTCCTCCGCGTGTTCAACACGTTGAAATGGGCCGCGACCAGGCCCATGGTGGTGGCGATTTGAATAATGCCGCCATTATTGCCCGTATGTTTCTTGCCCAAAATACCCTGGTTGATCCGCTAACCGGCGAGCTTTCTACGGCGGGCAATGCGGTGGACATTTATCAGTTTCTTGATGATCGTATTCTTGCCGCGGCAGATTATTTCTGGCGTTTCATGATCGGCTATGAAACGCCCTGGACGCCAACGCCCTTTTCTATGGTAGATGGAGATATTTGGGGAATTTACTACCGCTTGTCCGATGCTTATCGTGGCCGTTTGCTTACCGCCAATTTCTGGGATGTGTATTACTACTACACCTATGTTCGCAACGAAAATGTTGAGCAAATTGCGCCCTATTTTTATGAAGCTTTTAAAAAACGGGTGCCCACTATTTATTACCATAACAACGGCTTTGTTAATAACTGGGGCAATGTGGATGGTGGTACTGACTTCTGGATTTATATTCCCCAGCGTGCCGCAGTAGAAGAGGGCGCTGCTCATGTGCCCCGGGCGCACCATGGTTCACGGTTGATTGAAGTCGATGAACTTTATACTTCTCTGGATCAGTACAGTGAAACCCTGGGAACGGGCGAGTCTGCGTATATTCGCCTGACCGCAAGACCCAGCCCAAACCCGGCGGAAATTGCGCTGTTTAATATTTCCTTTAATAACTCGCATTCATCAACCATCGCGTTACGTGTGCGAACCCATGGCGCCGCAACCCTGGCGCTGGCCCACTATTCCGGTGACAAGCCTTACCGTGTGATTGAGCTGCCGGATACCAATAACCAATGGTGGTATGTCGCCTTTACGGTGCCCGCGGTAAGCACTATTACCTGGCTGACTGCAGAAGGTAATAACAGCCTGGTGGATATTGATCATATCAATGTCAATATCATGGACCCCGCCGGTAATTTCACTCCGCCTGCTTTCATACAAGGTAATGAGCCGCTGGTTATCTACAGCTATGTCGGTGCACCGCTTGAGCTGAATTTTACCGCTACCGATGCCGGTGTAACGGATCAACTGAATTATCAATCTGCCGACTTGCCTGCCGGTGCCAGTCTTGATGCTGCCAATGGTGTGTTCAGCTGGACGCCCTCACAGGCAGGCAGCTATGCCTTTATCGTCTCGGTGGATGACGGTGACGTGATGGTGACCAAACGGGTAAGCGTAATAGTGGCTGCGGACCGCGTTGCTGCCATTGACTCTATTGTGCAGAATTATGATGATCAGGAAATTTATACATCTTCCACCCTGGCTGCCTACACTGCCGTTTTCAACACCACTGTGGCTATGTCTGGCGGCGCATCCAATCATGATTTTGCTGCGCAGTTACTGTTGTTGCAGCAAGCTGTTCGCGAACTGAAATTGGTAACACCGTTGCTGGAAGATGGCAGTATGAATTTTCCGGCGATGGTTGCCAGCTCTACTTTTGGTAATGGCGTTGGTGTGTTGATCGACAGCAACGATGACACCTTTACCGGGTTTCTGCGTTATGCAAATCCATTTCATACCCTCGACTTTGGGCTTGATTACAAAGTCAGCGTCACTGAAATCGGAATTCAGGCGCGTATGAATTTTGCGGATCGCGGTGCCGGTGTTACGGTATTTGCCTCTAACGATAATCAAAATTGGCAGCGCATCACGCCCGGTGAATCGCTCTTCCAAGGCGCGATGACCATGTTACCGGTTGACTCTGCTTTTCATAACGAGCGTTATCGTTATTTGAAGTTTCAGATGGTCACTCACCACCCCGATGCGCTGCGCCGCGAATACCAGAATATTATGGAGCTGGCCGAGATCAGAATTCGCGGCCAGGCTTATGAATCCGGCAATCAGATAGCGGCCATTGAACCGGTGGGCAATCCCGGTGTTGCCGGTCTTATCGGCATAGGTGATACGCTGGAGTTTACCTTGACGGCCAAGGAGCCGATCGCCAACCTGCAAGTGCAAATTCAAGGAGTAAACGCCGTTGCAACCTCTTCCGATGGTATTCATTGGCAGATTGGCGCAACGCTGAATGGCAATGTTCGCCCCGGTACGGTCAGTTACTACGTTCAATATATAACCGTTAGCAGCGGTGCATCGCTGGATGCTTTTATTGAATCGGATCTTTATCTGATCAATAAAAATGATCTTATTGAAAATATCCCAACCAAAGCAGATTTGATTGATCCGTCTACCACGGCGGGTCGCCCTGATCCGGCGGTTACCTTGCAGCAGGTCAATTATCTTTTTGATAATAACCCGGCTACCAGTTCCGATTTTCGGCTGGCGGGTAATGGCAGCGGCGGTTATATCGCCTTCGATTTTCGCGAAAACGGTTCGGTGGCATTAACCGCTGTGGATGTGCTTGCCCGGCAGGATACCTATTTTGGACGCGCCAACGGCACGGTTATTCAGGGATCGAATGACGGTATTAACTGGGCTACCATTTCTTCTGCCGCGCAAGGCGTCTCACAGTGGCAAACACTGACCATTAACAACTCTGCTGCATTTCGCTTTATTCGGATTTTTAACAGCAATGCCTGGTTCGGTAATCTGGCAGAAGTTAAATTCCACGGCAGCTACCTGGGGCCGGTAGATTATCTTGATGCGATCAGTCTGAGCCCCGAAGATACTGCCAATACCAGTGGTCTGGTGTTAAAAGGCGATCGGGTTTTATTATCCATCGTGGCGAATGAACCGCTGGCATCCCTGCAGGCAAAAATTCAGGGCGTTGATGCAGCCGTTACCAGCCAGGATGGTATTCATTGGCAAGCAGCAGCGGTGATGGATGAAACTACTGCAGATGGTTTTATTCAGATCAGTGTGGAATGTACCGCGATAAATACTTCGCCTTGTATTAAAAAGCAAGCGACCACAGACAGCAGCAAACTTTACCTGGTCGATGGCGCAAATCTTGTGACGCTGGATTTTATTGAAAATAATGTGGCGCTGCTCGACCCGAGTACCACCGGCGGACGCCCCAATCCGGTAGCGACGCTTGCAGAACTTGCCAAATTGTTTGATGGCAAACCGGCTACCTCGTCGGACTTTCGCGCCGGATCTGCCGGGTCAAATGCTTACATAGGTTTTGACTTTGGTGATGACAGTGGCATCTGGCTTTCCAGTGTAGATGTACTGGCTAGGCCGGATCAGCTTGCCCGTATTCGCGGTGTTGTTGTGCAGGGTTCCAGCGACGGCACCAGTTGGACGACTATTTCAAACGCCGCGATACAAACTGCCGAGTGGCAAACCCTGGTCATTAATAGCCCGCAATTATGGCGCTATGTGCGCATCTTCAATAACGCCAACTGGTTTGGCAACCTGTCCGAGTTGCGCTTGCATACGGATAATACTGCACCGGTCACTGGTGATAATGCACCTGCAGGTTGGGTGAACCAGGATGTATCGCTAACGTTGGTGGTTGAAGATAACGCAGCGGGCGTTGCGATTACGCACTATCAAATTAATCAGGGTACCGTGCAAACCGGCAATCAGTTTGTTATTAGCGAGGAAGGCGAGCACCAGGTTAGTTACTGGAGTGAGGATCGTGCTGGTAATACAGAGACTACTAAAACTGTCCCGGTAAAAATTGATAAAACCCTGCCGGAAATTGACGTGCTGGTGAATGGCCGTCCGTTAACCGACAACAATAACCTGACTGGCTCACAGCAGCTGGAAATTGTCGTTACCGATGCCTTATCCGGTATTGGTTTGTTGACGATAAAAGTAGACGGCGATGACCAGCCGGTGAACAGCTCCGGTGCTACGCTGATTGACCTCGGCGGCTTTTCCGGCAGCCATGAAATTTTGATTCTGGTAGAAGATAATGCGGGCAACTCGCTGTCTGATCTTTACCTGTTTTCCGTTACGGCCGGGCATTCATCGTCAGACAACTCATCTTCGCATCAATCATCAGCGCAGACATCTTCAACCCCTTCGTCTTCCGGGCAAATTTCATCAGCGCCCGCGTCGTCGGGTAATGCTGCAAGCAGCCACACCAGTAGTGCGGTGATCAGTGCAGCGAGCAGCTCGGTGCTTTCTGCGGAATCATCATCGTTTGCTTCATCCGTGCAGTCCGATATTTCTGCCGCATCATCCTTATCGTCGGTTGCATCGGAAAATGGCAGTGCTGCAAGTTCGGCACCGGTTGTGGAATCCTCCAGTAGTACCGCTCAGGTATTGTCATCTGTTGCCAGCGCTGCTCCCTCCGGAAGTTCCGGAGGCGGCAGTGTGGGTTTATTTGTCCTGTTTTTATCCGGGTTATTATTACTGTCCAGATTTACCCTCTAACTGCATGAGGCGGTTGCCGCAGGAGGTCGGTGCAACTTGCTGGCCTTCGGTTAAGGTAATCGGGTTGCGGAATTTTGTTGGGGCCTTTCGTTTAGGGCATAGGGTTTAGGAAATGGGGTTGAGAGAATTGGACACAGAGCCATTTTTCTCAAGACAAATTGTTCGGGACGAATTCAGCCCCGAACAATCTCGCGCGCTACCAGCATTTTTATCAGTTGATCCATATTATTATCAATGGACGTGTTGGCGGTTTTTAAGTGGATGTCGGGTGCGAGTGGTGTTTCGTAACGGGAATCTATGCCGGTAAAATTTTTCAGGCTGCCGCTGCGGGATTTTTTGTACAAACCTTTGATGTCGCGCTCTTCGCAAACTGAAAGCGGCGTATCTACAAACACCTCAAGATACTCTCCCTCAGCAAACCTCGCGCGCAATTTTTCGCGCATGTGGCGCATGGGCGCGATAACTGCAACCAGAGTAATCATCCCGGCATCCATCAACAGACGCGCCGCTTCGCCGATACGTCGTACGTTTTCCTCCCGGTCTGATTCGCTAAAACCCAGCTCACAGCACAAACCTTTTCTCAGTTCGTCGCCATCCAGCAGATAACAAGGCAGTCCCCGTTGCTGAAGTGCCTGTAACAAAAATGATGCAGTAGTGGTTTTCCCTGCACCACTTAAGCCGGTAAACCAGATAACGCAGGGGCGGTACAGTTGTGATTGATGGTGGGGCATTGGGCTTCCTGGCTGCGGTGTACAAAATTATATCCAGTGAAAAATCAATCAATATGTGCAAGATCGTCGTCAATGACAAGTTGATTTTTCAACCATTATGTAGTTTCAGTACAAACAAATTAATGAGAATAAAAATCAATAACTCTGTTGAAAAGGTGCGGCTCGCCTTTAGGGTTTTGGAAACTTTTCTCTTATCTGTGAATCTCTGTAGCTTTTCCGCAACTATTATGCGCAAAAAGTCTTAAAACGATTTAATCCACCGGCTGTGTTTGCCTAAAGAGTAAAGAACCGTTGATCCCATAGATAAGCATTTTGGGGTGGGCTAATCTTTAGCACGGCTAAATTCACCTCATAATAACCAGAGTTATTCTTTATGGACTATTCGGTAAACCGTCGTGCCATGTTGCGTGGCGCTGTGGCCGGGGCATTAGGCTTGTCCAGCCTTTCTGCACTTGGCGAAGTATCTGCATCATCATCCGTTGCTCTTGACGCACCTTTAAAAGGCAATATCCGTCATTCAGTGGCTCGCTGGACTTTTGATTTTCTCTCGCTTGAGGAACTGTGTCTGGTGGTCAAACGGCTGGGCTTTTCGGCTATTGATCTGGTCGGCCCTGGTGAATGGCACATTCTCAAAAAGCACGGCATTGATTCTTCCATGTGCAACGGTGCCGAGATAGGCCTTGAAGACGGTTGGGGCGATGCCCGTTTTCATAAGCCCTTAATCGAGAGTTATCGTAAAAATATTGATCTGGTTGCTGACGCCGGTTATACAAATTTGATTTGCTTTAGCGGTAACAAACGCGGCAAAGATCCGGAAGAAGGTTTGAAGCACGCTACCACCGGTTTGAAAAAAATTCTCGCACAAGCTGAAAAGCGCGGTGTGATTGTGCAAATGGAATTGTTCAACAGTAAAGTAAATCACCCGGATTATTTTGCTGATAACTCCGCATGGGGTATTGAGTTGTGCAAGCGTCTCGATTCACCCAACTTCAAATTGCTTTACGACATTTACCACATGCAAATCAGCGAAGGCGACATTATTCGCACCATTCAAAATAATCATCAATATTTTGGTCATTACCACACCGCCGGTGTGCCGGGCCGTCATGAAATTGATGATACCCAGGAGCTTTACTACCCGGCTATTGCCCGCGCTATTCAAGCTACCGGTTTCAAAGGTTATGTTGCACAAGAGTTTATGCCCAATCGTGCGACCGATAAGGAAAAAATCGAATCCTTGCAAGCCGCCATTCGCATCTGCGACGTTTAATCCCTGATCAGAGGTTCACTCTATATGTCTACACAACACTTCGATGCCATTGTTGTTGGTTCCGGTATTAGTGGCGGTTGGGCTGCAAAAGAACTTACGGAAAAAGGTTTGAAAGTATTGCTGCTGGAGCGCGGCCGTAATATTGAGCACATTAAAGATTATGTGAATGCCGGCAAAGAACCCTGGGATTATCCGCACCGTGGCCGCCCCACTCAGGAGATGAAAAGAAATCACCCTGTGTTAAAGCGTGACTTTGTGCTGAACGAACCAACACAAGGTATGTGGGCTAATGAGCAAGAAAATCCCTACGTTGAAAAAAAGCGGTTTGATTGGTACCGCGGTTATCACGTGGGCGGTCGTTCATTATTATGGGGGCGCCAAAGCTATCGCTTGAGTGAACGCGACTTTGAAGCCAACCTGCGCGAAGGTATCGCCATTGACTGGCCAATTCGCTACGCCGAAATGGCGCCCTGGTACGATTATGTAGAGCGGTTTGCCGGTATTTCCGGTAATCGTGATGGGTTGGAACATTTGCCCGACGGCCAGTTTTTACCACCCATTGAATTAAACTGTGTAGAAAAAGATGTAGCCGCCCGGGTTAAAAAAGCCTTCGGCGGATCGCGTTTAATTACCAACAGCCGCGTAGCCAATATCACCCAGCCGAAACCGGAACAAGGGCGTGTGAATTGTCAGTACCGTAACAAGTGCTGGCTGGGCTGTCCGTTCGGTGCCTATTTTAGTACCCAATCTTCCACCCTGCCTGCCGCTATGAAAACCGGCAATCTTACCTTGCGTCCTTTCTCCATCGTCAGCCAGGTGCTTTACGATAAAGATAAAAAGCGCGCACGCGGTGTAGAAGTCATTGATGCAGAAACCAATCAAACCTACGAATTTACGGCCAACGTTGTGTTCCTCAATGCCTCCAGTTTTAACTCTACCTGGATTCTGATGAATTCGGCTACCGACATCTGGCCGGAAGGTTTGGGCAGCAGCAGTGGCGAGCTGGGACACAACGTAATGGATCACCACTTCCGTGTGGGTGCGGGTGGCATGGTCGAAGGCTTTGAGGATAAATATTATTACGGTCGTCGTCCGGCCGGTTTTTATATTCCACGCTTCCGCAACCTCGGTAGCGAGAAACGCGATTACTTGCGTGGCTTTGGTTATCAGGGTGCAGCCAGTCGTCAAAACTGGGACAGAGATGTTGCCGAAATGGGCATAGGCGCAGACTTTAAAAATGCGCTGGCTGAACCGGGTGCCTGGACTATCGGCATGACAGCTTTTGGTGAAATGCTGCCACATCACGACAACCGTATTTATCTTGATCGCAAAGTAAAAGACAAATGGGGCTTGCCGGTGCTGGCGATGGACGTTGAAATTCGTGAAAACGAAATCGCGATGCGCAAAGACATGCTGAAAGATGCGGTAGAAATGTTTGAAGCCGCCGGTGTTAAAAATGTTCAGGGTGGCGATTGGGGGTATTCGCCAGGCATGGGTATTCACGAAATGGGTACCGCACGTATGGGGCGTGACCCGAAAACCTCGGTACTCAATGGCTTTAATCAGGTGTGGGATGCGCCCAATGTGTTTGTGACTGACGGTGCCTGTATGACATCGGCATCCTGTGTCAATCCGTCGCTGACTTATATGGCGCTTACCGCGCGCGCGGTAGATCACGCAGTAAAAGAATTGCAAAAGGGGAATCTGAAATGAATCGCCGTGAACTCTTAAAACTGATTTCTGCTACCACCGGTACTGCCATGATCGGCAGCGCTGCGTTTATAAGTGGTTGCGCTACGCCAGCACCGAACGCTTTCGTTTTTTCGCAAAATGATGTGCTGTTACTGGACGAAATTGCTGAAACCATTCTCCCCCGCACCGAAACCCCCGGCGCAAAAGATGCGCAGGTCGGGCAGTTCATGACGGTTTATGTAGGTGCCTGCTACACCCTGGAAGAACAGGCAACCTTCCATAAAGGTTTGCTAACCCTCGAAGAGCGCAGCCAGGCGGTTTATAACCGCAACTTCATGTCGCTGCAGCCCAACGAGCGGGAATCGTTTATCAATACCCTGGATCAGGAAGCACGGGTACATGCGGTAAACAGCAAGGGTAAAGGCGAAATGCACTACTTCACCATGCTCAAGCAACTCACCGTATTCGGCTTCTTCACCTCGGAAATCGGCGGCACCCAGGTGCTTCGCCACGCACCAATCCCCGGACGATACGACGGCGAGCTGCCTTATAAAAAAGGCGATCGCGCCTGGGCTACAACCTGATTCTCGTCAGATAGAAGCCAGCCCGGCCCCCCTTGCGGGAACCGCCGGGCTGGCCTTGTTTCATATCCCTTCGCTATTCCTCATTTCGCTCACTTTCCTCTCGTGCATCGCTTTGACTGACATCTGGCTTGACCCTCGTGCGCGCCATTTCCAGATCTTCGTGCCAGTTAAAAAAGTGCCAAACCGGTCACAAAAAGATCGATTGATATATAAGTAACAAGTTATGATGAGCGTCTGATTTTCTGCCAGATCCATTTTAAAAATAATGATTTTTATATCAACCGGTTATGCCACTTTTGCGCTCATAACGAGGAATACATGAAATTACCGCAGTTCTATGGAAAATCTCCCTATTGGTTGGCACTGATGCTGGGCTGTTTTCTGGCTTTGGCCGGATGTAAGGATGACAAAAAAGTGGATAGCGGGGTTAAGCCCCCCACTGAACAACCTCCTGTGGTGCAACCACCTGTAGAACAACCTCCCACTGAACAGCCACCGGAGCAGCCCGTAACCGTTACTCTGGCGGGGCGCGTTATCGGTGGTAACGATGCTGCAGGTTTCACTCTTTCTCGCATAGATGGCAACGGCGATGCAATCGCCACCTGGACTACCGATGCCGCAGGGTATTACCAGGCCGAGGTTGATGCATCTGACTTCTATCACCTGGTCGCTACACCCATCCAGCCAGGCATTGGTTCTGAAGGCAGTGTAAGCGTGCTAAGAATGAGCTTCTTTGCGGAGGCCTCTGCAGTATCTACCGCAGATAACAGCGAGCTTGAGGCTTTGTGTGAAAGTAGTGAGGCAAGGGTTACTTGTAATATTACCCCTTGGACTACCTTGTTGCTCGCGGTAGCCAATTCGCAAAATACAACTACCGAAGAGATTGCCAATCAACTTCAGGCTATGAACTACTATCATTTGCAGCCCGACGAAGATCCTTTTGTTCTTTATAGAGAAGGTGCTCTCACTGATAGCGATTTTGATGTTGCCGGTGTTCTGGCTCTAATAGAACAAACCGGTGGATTGTCGCGGTGGCTCTCCGCTATGGATAACTGGCTGTCCGCTCCCAATGCCGCAGAAGCTCCCGTATCTGTACCCAGATTTACGGTATCCACTCAGGTATCTGAAGGTGGCTCCGTTTCTGTATCGCAGCAGCAGGTTGCAAGAAGCCAGCAATTGTCTTTGGTTATCACACCGGCACCGGGTTACGGCATCGCCAGTGTAAGCGGGTGCAATGGCAGTCTGAATCAGACAAATTATCAGACGGGGGCAATCACCGCTGATTGTCTGGTCAGTGTTAATTTTGCCAGGGTGCAATACACGCTCGATTATCGCGCGGGGCAGGGCGGCAGTTTGCAAGGTGCGACCTCACAGCAAGTTGCCTATGGTCAGTCCGGTAGTGAAATTACAGCCGTTCCCGGCAGCGGCTATCGTTTTGAAAGATGGAGCGATGGCCGTATTAACAACCCTCGCGTGGATCGCGATGTCACCGCCAACCTGACGTTGACGGCCATTTTTTCTGCTAGCAGCTACCAAATTAATTACACCGCAACTGGTGGTGGAACGATCCTGGGGACGGCTTCCCAGCAAATCAATCATGGTAGCAACAGCACCACCGTGACTGCCGTTCCTGACGCAGGTTTTATATTTGTTAAATGGAGTGATGGTGTGACTTCCAATCCTCGCATGGATTCGAATGTCACAGCGAATATGGCTGTTGAAGCGATGTTCCAGATTGGGCAGTACAACCTCATCTATACCGCGAGTGCCGGTGGCTCATTGAACGGCCTGACATCACAACTCATTACAAGCGGCAATGATGGCTCGACAGTAACTGCAACGCCCAATGTCGGATATGTATTTGTTAAATGGAGTGATGACGTTGCGACCAGCTCCCGTACCGATCTGAATATTACCGCTAATAAATTGGTTGAGGCTATTTTTGAGTTGGCGCAATACAGTGTGGTTTACACCGCAGGTAATGGCGGAACGCTCGGTGGCAATACCTCTCAAAATATTGCGCATGGCAGTAATGGTGCGGCAGTTGCCGCTGTTCCCAACGTCGGTTATAAATTTGTTAAGTGGAGTGATGAATTAATAGCTAACCCTCGTACAGATTTGAATATCACCGCCAATAAGTCAATTGCAGCCATTTTTGAATTGGCGGAATACAGTGTGATTTACTCTGCAGGTAATGGCGGAACGCTCAGTGGCAATACCTCTCAAAATATTGCGCACGGTAGTAATGGCGCAGCCGTCACAGCGGTTCCCAATGCAGGTTATGCCTTTGCTAAATGGAGTGATGGTGTAACAACAAACCCGCGTGTGGACTTGGACATTACGGCCGGTAAATCAATTGAGGCCATTTTCGAGTTGGTGCAATACAGCGTAATTTACACCGCAGGTAATGGCGGAACTCTCAGTGGCAATACTTCTCAAAATATTTCACACGGTAGTAATGGAGCTGCCGTCACAGCGGTACCCAATGCAGGTTATACCTTTGTTCGATGGAGTGATGATATAACGACAAATCCACGTATTGACTTGAACATAATCGCTAATAAAACTGTTGAAGCTATTTTTGAGCAGACGCAATACAGTGTGGTTTACACTGCAGGTAATGGCGGAACACTAAGTGGTAACGCCTCCCAAAATATTGCGCATGGTAGTGATGGTGCAGCTGTCACAGCAGTTCCCAATCCAGGTTATATCTTTGCTAAATGGAGTGATGATGTAGCAGAAAATCCGCGTGTTGATTTGAATATTACCGCCAGTAAATCGGTTGAGGCTATTTTTGAGTTGGCGCAATACAGTGTGGTTTATACGGCAGGTAATGGCGGAACGCTCAGTGGCAATACCTCTCAAAATATTGCGCATGGCAGTAATGGCGCAGCCGTCACAGCGGTTCCCAATGCAGGTTATACCTTTGCCAAATGGAGTGATGATGTAACGACGAATCCACGTACGGATTTGAACATAACTGCTAACAAAACGGTTGAAGCCATTTTCGAGCCGGTGCAGTACAGCCTTACTTATACCGCTGCTGCCGGAGGGACCATCAGCGGTACGACGTCGCAAACTGTGGCTCATGGAAATGATGGTTCAATCGTGACTGCCGTTCCTGATGCCGGTTACCTATTTGTTAAATGGAGTGATGATGTCGCGACCAGCGCCCGTACTGATCTGAATGTCACTGCTAATAAATCGGTTGAGGCTATTTTTGAGTTGGCGCAATACAGTGTGGTTTACACCGCAGGTAATGGCGGAACGCTCAGCGGCAGCACTTCCCAGAATATTGCGCATGGTAGTAATGGTGCAGCAGTCACTGCTGTTCCTGATGCGGGCTATGCGTTTGTTAAGTGGAGCGATGACCTGACAACCAATCCTCGGACGGATTTGAATATCACCGCAGACGCATCGATTGAAGCCATTTTCGAGTTGAAGCAATACACGGTTAATTACGATGTGGCAACTGGCGGCAGCTTGTCCGGCCAAGCCTCCCAGGCTATTAATCACGGTAGTGATTCCACCAGCGTTACCGTTGTGGCGGATAACGGTTTTGTATTCAATCAGTGGAGTGATGGAAGCACCGATAACCCTCGAGTTGATGTTAATGTCACCAGCAACATTTCTGTTGTTGCTTCATTTACCCGCACAGCAATCTCGCTAAATATTGCTGAAGAACATCGTGATGTTATTAATAGCAGTGGTGCTGTTCAGGAGTTAAACCTTCTCAATAGTGCAGGCGCTACTGCGGAGTACTTGTTGGTGCCAATGAATTTCACGCGTGACAGCAATCTGCAATTAACAGTGGATGTGTCAAATAATTTGCTGCCCAATAACGGAAGTGCTCCCTCGACAGGTACTGCACTGTTACAAGATTCAAGTCTGGTTAATCGCAAAAACCACGTTGCGGAATATCAGCTAAGACGTGGCACCGTGGGAACAGGAACACCGACCTCCCCAATTTCCGTAATTCCTGCCGGCGTTACACCAGGTGTTGGCGATGTATGGAGCCTCAATTCAAAACTGGACAGCTTGTGTGAAGTTGGCACGGCAGCGAATGCAACGATTAGATATGTAGGTACCAATATCATCGTAGTTTCTGACAATGACAATCCAGCAGGTGGTTTCACGAGTACACAATACGAAACACTGGGCACTACGGTTGATTCATTCTATTCAACGATCACAACAACATTGGGAACACCGTCAGATAAGGACTCCAATGGCAAGATCGTTATTTTTATGACAGCGGGTGTGAATAGATTGTCTCCTCCTGCATCCTCTGTGGTCAATGTGGCAATGTATTCTCCTCGCGATGCGCTTACACAAAACGAATGCCCGACAAGTAACCTTGGTGAAATTATTTATGTGCTTGCGCCGGACCCAACCGGTGCAATTAACTCTAACGTACGTACCGTTAGCTATGTTGAAGGTAGTGCTCCGGCACAAATTGCGCATGAATTGGCACAGCTTATTATCGATAGTCGCCGTATTGCAGCAGGGTATGATTTTGGAGAGAGCTGGCTGAATGAAGCACTTGCAGCAATCGCAGTAGAAAAAGTATTTTTCCTGAGATCCACGCTTAATCCACTGCAAAATATTGTATTAAGCAACCTGACAACAGGCGCCAATGCCAGTGTAAAAGTTGCCGCATTCAATACTTATATCAACAGCTACTTCACAAACTATCGTCTCTGGCTTCAATCCCCTACTCGTTTGGGAGTGCTTGATAGTTCGGGCAATGAGTTGGCTTCGCGTGGTTTAAACTGGGCATTTTTACGCTATGTTGCAGACCGACATGCCAATTTATCGCTGGCAATTGAAGGGGCGATGTACCGCAACCTGGTGGATAGCCCGTACACTGGAATCACCAACCTGGAAAATTTGATCAATGATGACGCAAATACCTGGTTGCATGATTTCCTTATGTCAGTTTATCTCGATGACTATCCTGGTATTGGCCTCTCGGGCTCAACAGGAAAATATTCAGCCACCAGCTGGAATTACCGCTCTGTTTACGGTGGTTTGGGAGGATTCCCTCTGCGCGAGATGGCAATACCTGCTGGAGGAACAACAACAGCAATTCCCTATGCAAAAGATGGTGGCGCTGGCTACATTCGTATTGCAGTGGGTGCAGGAGAAACTGCGACGATTCGATTAACACCGGTAGCGATACCCGATCAAGAGGCGAGTTACACCCTGATTCGTTTGCAATAAACGAAGCCCCGGGTTGCTCTTTTGTAAAATAAAAAGGGTAACCGTAATAAGGTGTTTAAGGTCAAGCCACAACATTTATATGTTGTGGCTTTTTTTTATTAAATTTCTGCAATTTTTAATATAAAAAATCTGGAAAATTGTTGTTCTCCAGCCTGCGCCGACTAAATTGCACGTCCTGATTATTTATCAAAATCAGATGCATCATGGCGCTCTGCCAACTGAGTTGTTTCATCTCCCCAAACGCGATTGACGCGCTGACCGCGGATTACTGCCGGTCTTTTTGCAATTTCATCTGCCCAACGGAGCAGGTGAGGGTATTCATGCACCGATAAAAACTCCGCAGCCTCATACACATTATTTCGCACCAGCTCGCCATACCATGGCCAAATAGCAATATCAGCAATGCTATAAGTCTCTCCTGCAATATAAGGGTGCAAAGCCAGCTGGCGATTCAACACATCCAGTTGTCGCTTCGATTCCATGGTGAAGCGATTAATGGCGTATTCATTTTTTTCAGGCGCATAGGCATAAAAATGACCGAAACCGCCGCCCAAATAAGGCGCTGCGCCCATTTGCCAAAACAACCAGTCCAATGTTTCCGTGCGAGCTGCAGTGTCTTTTGGTAAAAACGCATCAAATTTTTCCGCGAGATAAAGCAATATCGACCCGGACTCAAACACCCGCACCGGCGTATCGGAACTTCGATCCAGCAAGGCAGGAATTTTTGAATTCGGATTTACATCTACAAAACCACTGGAGAACTGATCACCTTCATTGATGCGAATTAACCACGCATCATACTCCGCGCCGCTATGCCCAAGCGCCAACAACTCCTCCAGCATAATCGTTGCTTTCACGCCATTCGGCGTTGCCAGCGAGTACAACTGAAGCGGATGTTTACCAACAGGCAGTTCCTTATCATGCGTAGCGCCAGCCACAGGGCGATTGATATTGGCAAATGCGCCGTCAGAGGTTTGCGGTGCTTGCCATACTTTTGGTGGGGTGTAAGTTTTTGTGGTCATGCTCAATTTTTCCTCAGGCGTAATCTGACATCAGCGTGCATCATAATTACCATTTCTTAAGCGTTTCATTGAGGCTCAGGTTGGGCGTTTGACGAGATATGATAGGCCGCACCCGCATCCTTCCCGGTTTGAGATAGGTTGGGGCGCCATTTGAAAATGCAACGAACACGTGGTTGGTTGATATGGAAATTGTGCAGTGCTAACGCCGCCACTTATGGTGCGTCAATGCAGGATATATTGGCCCGGGTGGCCAGGATATGAGGTAAAAACAGGTATTGTTCATGACACCATAGTTTGGCCGTGAATTGACACCATAGATTGGCCGTTGTAGAGCTTCATTTATGCCACGAGCTTGGCAGTCAAGGCCTATTTTGACCTTCCATCAGGACGGGATTACTACATTGGCTTGAGTTGTTTTTTTCAAGTTATTGATTTTTATGGTTTTTTTGTGGAGCAGGTGATGGGTGTCTCTTATAATGGTAGTTAAGGCTTCACTTTATTCGCTCTTGCGAGATACAGTGATTGATTGAGCTATTTTTACGATATTTAAATCCCCATAATTATTATGTACATCCTCGATTAGTCTTTTGGTGAAATCGGTGTAACGACTCCATTTTTCTTTGCTGAGGTGGGAGGCATCAAGTAGGTTAGAGGTTTTATCGTATAGTTTTAGCAGGCGTACTATCGGAGATTTTTCCCATAATCGCATTGTTTCCTCTTCGAAGCTGCTAAAGGTCATGCTATTTACGAGCTCTTTGACTGCATCATCTGCAAAGGTAGGAAGAGAGATACTCGTATCCTCTAGAACATCATGCCACATTAAAGCAAGATAACCATTTAGTCTTACACTCTCCTGAAGAGTTGTTTCGGTGAGAATGGTCATTGCACACCATATCGGATGTACAATGTAAGGAGTTTTCTTGTCATGAAATCTCACTCTTCCTGTCAACTTTCTCGAGTGGTGAATATGCGCTATTCTCGAAAAATCTGCAGCATCTATTATTTCTTGGGCTATTTTTTCCGTATTCATTGTCATTCCACTATTCTGACTTTCATCTAATTTGTAATGCCTCGATTTCGATCTGTATTTAACCTTCCCACATTTAATGCAAATGAAATATTCCTTCATAATATTTTCTTGAGTAAATAGTATATTTATTATTGTGGCTGGAACTGTAGATTCTAATAAAAAACGGGATATTTAACTGATTTCCATATGATCATTGCCTTGTAGGCTGGTGGAAATCAGCGATTTCAAAAGGTTTCTGTAGTTCGATGAGTCTGCTGGTTTCAGGGTCTATAGGTCTGAATATGCGTCTTGTAATATGATATTTTGAAAAAATTTGCGTCTCTATCACTGACGGTATAGGTTTCACAATAAACATTGAGGTCATTACTCGACAATGTATGCTTTGCAAACAATCCAATACTTCCCTCCATCGTTTTCTAAATAATTGATTGCGACACAGTCCTGGGAGCGCGCTATATGCGGCACCCATATAATAAAAATGCGCAATCGCATCTTTTTCTGCTTCAGCTATTCTCACCAAATATAGGATGGCTGTAAATCCATATATGTCTCCTCTTTCTATTAATGTGTCTGTGTCATTTATCAGGCAAGGAGGGAATGAAAGTCCCATGTTTTCAGGTTGCTTGGGATCAGGAAATATCCACCAAGATATGCGCATGTATGGAGACATTATCTTGAATAAGTCAGCTTTTGTCAGTGGCCGGTTTCTTAGTAATTTAAATAGAGGCAGCTTATATGGAGCGTCACTTCCTTCGAAAATTTTCGCCAAGTTTTCTACACGGCTTTCTTTGACAGTGTGTAGGCCTTTTAACCAGCGTAGAACTATTCCCGTGGGATCTCCGTTTTCCGCACCAATTTTTTTAGTGAAGTCTTTTCTGCTTATTTTATGGGTGCGAAGGAGGTTCTCCAGCCAAATTCTGGTTTGGAGGGTTCCAACAGTTGTTTTTGAGCTAGTTCTTTTTTTGCTCGATTTCGACATGACTTCAAATATGGTGCGGTGCATAAATGATCCTGTAGTTTTTAGCAGAAATTAATAACTAAATTCTACCGGGAATTTACCCTTTATTGATGTTAAATTTTGACAGGCGACGACATTTCTACCTAACAAAGGTGCTGGTGCATTCAATGACGTTAACATCCCCGGATACGGTGACATACTTGAGGGAAAAGTATGGCCAAATTTTGACGATTGACGAAGTGGCTGAAATATTTCGTTATAAAACTGTGGCAGCAGTGCGAAAAGCGCATGCACGAAAAACACTTCCAATTAATCTATATCGCCTGAAGGGCCGATCGGGATTTTTTGCCCATGTAGAAGATGTTGCGGAATGTATCGAAAAAATGAAATTGTCCTCGCCTGTCCAAACCTGTCCTATAGAGTCATAGAAGAAAGGTGATTTTTTGGTCGAGTTGATAATTAATTAAAGGACTTAACCGGTTTTTAATTGATTAAGAATTTACCTAAAATTTGTAGAGTTTCTAAAAAATATAAAGGTTGAAGTGCATCCTCACAGATCACTAATGCAGGTATATATCAGAGTGTCTAAATCTTTTTGGGCGGGTATTTTGAGGGTTGACTATATGACGTAGAAAACAAAAAAGCCGAAAACATACACTTGTCTTCGGCTCTTAGGGAAGGCGATGCCCTCGGTATAGGAGCCAGAAGTATCCCTCCCTAAAAGTCTCTAGTCAAGTTCTTTGATTCACGAATTGAGCCTTCGAGGTTCGCTGCTGCCCGCTCGGTTAGCACGACTCGATCGCTCATGGGAGATGCCATGCTCAGTGAAAGCCAGTTATACCGCTACTTTGATGATCACAATGTCAGTTCTGATGCTGTGCAATACATACTCAATACTCGTAACTCTCAGCCATCACGAATGGTAGGAACACACGCCAGAAATAATGTCTGTTCATGGTTCTACTCCGAGAAAATGGAGCGGACAATCTCAACAGAAAGCAGGACTGCCGAGAGAGCTTTCGTTGTTTTGTCAGAATTCGACAGGAATGTATTCGAAATATGGGATCAGCCAGAACCTGTGATAATTCAAAAAAACAACAGCAAAGGCCAGAGAAGGAACTCCTCTTATACCGCTGACTTTCTTATATTGGATAAAGATGGGCCATGTGTTGTGGAGGTGAAAGATGTTGCTACGATAACGAAGCTTGTGGCTGCTAAAGCTGAAGACTGGGTTAAGAGATATGATGGAAGTATCGATTACCTTCCTGCCAAGCGAGTATTTGAGAAAATCGGACTGGGATTTAGGGTTTTTGTTGCGTCGAATGATTTACGTTTTCGCGTGCTTAATCAGGAGTTGCTCTTACGCACGAGAACTATGGGCTCTCCATGTATAGTAGAAGATGATCTTAGTAATGCTTTTGAAGAGTCATTTTGCTGGACTTTATATGATCTTCGCGAGCGAATGAAGCTAAACGACTATACCAGCATTATTCAATGTATAGACGAAGGAAAGTTATTCTTCGAGTGCGACACCGAAATGCTTTCAGAGCCCCGTGGCTGTTATTTGGTGAAGCGAAAGGACTTGCTAAAGTATGTTTCAGAGTTTCGTGGGCCGAAGATATATCACGATAGCTTATTGTCTGCCATTGAGGTGGTGCGGATGCCACCAACAGCCTACGCGGAGTCTGCACTAGAGCGCCTAAAACGAATAGGTTCACATGAAAATGGCCGTTCTGTGAGGCGTTGGCGGGCGCTTGTAAAGAAAGGGGGGCGTGAAGGCTGGAGTGAATTTCAGTCATTAATACCCAAATGGTTTTTTTCTGGTAATCGGCGCAGAAAAGTAAATGAGTTGGTCGAAGAATTTCTATATAAATACATAATAGAGGACCATGCTGCCTCACCGGGTTTAAGTGACTATCGTAGCTATATTCGTTATCGAGTTAGAGCGCAGGAGGAACATCCTGCGTACCCTCCTGCAGCAAGGACTACTTTTATCAGGCGCTTACAGGTCTTGTCGGAACGAGTCGCTTTGATTAGAGAGGGGAAGCGGAAAGCAAATGCTGTTGCAGCCCCTTCAAATCCTCTTCTGAGGCAATTAAAAGCTGAGCTTGCATGGCAGCGAGCCGCTGTGGACCATTATTTAGCTGATATCTATTTGGTTTTCTTCGATTCAGAAGAATGCCCTCATGTGATGAGACCTTGGCTCACGGTAATGATTGATTTGGCCACCGGCTGCACACTTGCTTTCAGTATCTCATTCCAAAATCCGTCCCGAAGATCAGTTGCAAAGGTTATGCGGGACTGTGTTCGACGCCATAGCATGTTACCAAGAGAGATTATCGTAGATCGGGGTTCTGACTTTCGCTCGGTTTATTTTTCTGCATTGCTAGCACATAGCAAAATGGAGCTTGTCTTACGACCCTCTTCGCATTCTCGTTACGGTGGTGAGGTTGAAGGATTATTCGGCGAATTCAAGAAGCAATGGTTATCGCAACGGCCTGGAAATACGACGGACTTCAAGAATGCTCGTGGAGTCGACGGAAAGTTGCAACCGAAGAAGTTGGCTGTTCTGACGCCGTATGATTTTTATCGAGAGTTTGAGACTTTTATTTCCTGGCGCGATTCGTGCCCGAAAAGCGCTTCTATAAGTGCGCCAAGGAACATTTTGGCTCGGCACATGAGAGAGTTTCCCTTTATCGGTGTACGACAAGAGTTTAACAGTGAATATGCAATTGCAACCGCTGTCGATGGGCGAAACTACAAGATAGATTTTCAGAGAGGTCTTCACATTGGAGGGATTTGGTACTGGTCACCAGAGCTCAACGAGTTGAAGGCAAAGAAAAATTCTGTAGAGGTTAGGTGTGATCCTGAAAACCCGCACGTAGTTTATGCGTTGATAGGCAATAGATGGGTGCCATGTTACAGCTCAAGGATCAATCGGTATTCCGCACTGGACCCTATATCGCAATGGGTAGACGGCCTTATTGTGCTTGATGCGTTCAGCGCTCGCCAAAAGGTGAAGGCGCAGGCTGATGAGGAGGTAGTTAGGATAATCCGAAGTATGACTGAAAGCCGTCAACAGCATGGAAAGAGTCAAATAGCGGTTTTATCCCCCGTTGATGAGTCGCAAGAATACGAGGAGGATTCTGTTTTTCAATTACTGAAGGATGCTGATATTCAAACGCTTGAGGTTGAGGACTGGGAGGTGAAACATGTCTGGTAGCATTAATTCCAGCATGTTCGACGTAGCAATTCCTCATCGCAATTGGCAGTGTGCTTTGGCCGACGCGTTTGCCGTCCTCAGCTGCGCATCACCGGGTGAAGTTGTATGTATAACTGGCCCTTCACGCGCAGGAAAATCGTTGCTAATTCACCGATTGATACAGATGTTGTTTGGTGAAAGTCATTTCGATGAGAGTGGGCTACTTCCTGCGGTAGTTGTGGAAGCGGTAAATGCTGGCCCTCATGGAGGCTTTTCTACCAAGGCCTTCACACAGCGACTTCTGGAGTCGGTGAAGCACCCTCTTTTTTCGATGAAAGGACACGATTTAGAGGACCTTATAGCCATGCAAAAAATGGATCGTTCGACAGAGGCAACCCTTAGGGTTGCACTGGAACACGCATTGATTGCTCGTCAGACAAAATATCTTTTTATTGATGAGGCTCAGCATGTCAGGTATGCCAGTAAGGATGCGCAAGCTTCGTTTGCAGTAATGGACTCATGGAAGTGTCTTGCTCAAACCACGGGTTTAGTTTTAGTGTTAGTCGGTGCCTATCCAATTTTGGATATTGTTAAGAATTCTCCTCATCTCTTGGGTCGAAACCATCAGGTTCACTTCCCTCGGTATCATGCCAATCGAGAAGACATCGTCGCGTTCGGCCAACTCCTGCAAAAATACTCGGAGTTTCTGAGCCTGGACGAGTCACTAACGTCGCTCAATGACGTAGCAGAGTTGATGTACGAGGGTAGCCTGGGGTGTATTGGCCTACTCAAGGCTTGGCTCAAACGCACAGATGCAGTGGCGTCATATCATAATGTGCCGGTGAGTGAAGAGTTGTTGCGAAGCAAGCGCCTGACCGACATGGACTTGCGTGAGATCAGCGCTGAGATACGGAATGGCGAAAAATGGTTGGAGAGGACTTCGCTATTAGAGCGAACTGGCGGTGTTCGACAAGCGTTAGCCGCTGGCGACGGGCGCATTGATAGTAATAATAAGAACAAAGGTAGGCCTTTTCAGAAGAATCCAACTCGGCAAAAATCTGGCAATCGGACGGAGGTATTACCGGATGTCTAACCGCCTTTTTCCAATCCCTGTACGTGGCATTAGAACTGCTGAGGTGGAGTCACTTCCCTCTTACGTTCACAGACTGGCCTACAGGCACGGAGTTTTCGTTGGTGAGCTACTGAGATTTGTAGTCAGACAGGCTGAAAGAGATAAGAGTTATAGTGGGCAATTGGTCACTCTTCCTCATCATATATATGTTCATGATCTACTTAGATCAAATGGGCTCGCTCAAGGGCTTGTGAGCATATTCGAACATTTGACTCACCAATGTCTCGCAGGCACAACAGTTACAGTTTTCAGTGGTCCCCTTACTATGTCCAGAGGAGAGCTGCACGCAGGATTCAGGTGGTGTCCTGAATGTTTTACTGAAATGGCAATGATGGGGGAGGAGCCTTATTTCAAGCTTATTTGGCAATTTAAAGCGATACAGGCATGTCCTATTCATTACACCCCCCTACTTGTGAAATGTGATCACTGCGGTTGTGATCAGACAAGCTATATTAAACGAAGAGCTTTAGATTTTTGTCAGGATTGTGGTGCACCACTCTCGGTGCGAGGGAATATGCTTGAGCTGCGAGACTTCGCTAGTAGTTGGCAAGACATAGGCCGAGATATTGTTGAGTTGTTTAGGGATTTGTCCGAATATGGATATAACTCTCTTCCGGATGACGGAGTCTTCCAGTCGCTTGATGGAATTTTTGACGACTGTTTACGTCGACAAAGAGGGGAAGACTTCAATCAAATACTGGATTGTAATCAATTATCTTCGTTCGGTTATCGTATGAGAATTCTCAGCCTCAATACCGCACGCAAGGTAGCGTTTCGTCTTGGTATCTCTCTTTACGATCTATTGAGTGGTAATGCGGTACAGGCTTCTCGAAGCTTCAATTATCTAGAGTTTTGCCCCTTTCCTTCCAGCTTCATGGGCGCATCTCCTCGTTTTAAACGCGATCATGAAGCTTTGTTGCATAAACTTCAGCAACTGATGGAGGATGAAGTAAAACCCCTCTCTCTCAAAGCAGTCGCTAGAGCGCTGGAAGTCTCCGTCGGCTATCTTGAGTATCGCTTTCCAGTACAGGTGCGGTACATAGTGGAAAGAAACCAGGATTTTCTCTCCAGCCTTCGATTGCAGAAATATCGCTGCGCACAAGAAAAGGCGTTGAGGTATTTCGTCAGTGGAGCCCATGATGCCCCGAAGTCTAGGAAGCAGGCATACTTTAGTATTCGCGCAGAGACCGGCTTGCCTAAGTTTTTGCTAAAAAGCGTGATTCAAGACGTGTATCTGACTTTGACTAAGCCGGATTAGCTTATTTAAATGCAATATGCTGCCATAGCGTAATTGTTAATTACAATTTGATAGTTTGAATCGCCCCGACTTTTTCGGAGGCGGTTTAATTTGAGTCATGCTACATGAGCCAACTCAGTTTGTTGATAAAAAATTTCTTCGAACTCCTTTGGCGGCACATAACCCAACGCACTGTGAAGCCGACGGTTATTAAACCATTCAACCCATACAAGTGTCGCCATCTCCACAGCATCAAGATTTTTCCACGGTGCGCTCTTATGGATAACCTCGGTTTTGTAGAGTCCATTAATCGTTTCAGCTAAGGCGTTATCGTAAGAATCGCCCACGCTCCCAACCGACGCATTAAATCCTGCCTCAGCAAGGCGTTCGGTGTAGCTGATGGATAAATATTGGCTGCCCCTGTCACTGTGATGAATCACGCCACGCGGTTTTCCTCTTGCCCACAATGCCTGCTCCAATGCATCCAGAATTAAATCCGCCTGCATTGTCGTCATCGCTCGCCAACCAACAATGCGACGTGAAAATACATCGATTACAAAGGCGACATAGACAAAGCCTGACCAGGTGGCGACGTAAGTAATGTCGGCAACCCAAAGTTGATTTGGCTTGTCCGCTTTAAAGTGACGGTTAACCAGATCTTGCGGGCAATGTGCCTTGTGATCGGGGATCGTTGTTTTACACTTTTTGCCACGACGCACACCTTCAATACCCAATTGACGCATGAGCCGCTCAACGGTACAACGAGCCACATCAAACCCCTCTCTACGCAGTTGTTTCCAGATTTTTCGCGCACCATAGTTGCGATTACTCTCAGTCCAAACACGCTGTATTTCAACGACTAAACGCTCATCCTGCTGAATTCGCCGCGCCCGCAACTCGGGTGTTTTCTCCAATTGCTTGTGCCGATAATACGTTGATGGTGCAATCTGTAACTGCTGACAAATCGGCTCGACACCAAAAGCACTTTTATGGGCATCAACAAAGTGGATTAGAGTTTCGGTTTGCGGTCGAGCTCCGCCTGGGCAAAAAAAGCCGAGGCTAAACGCAGGATTTCATTCGCACGTTTGAGTTCACGGTTCTCGCGCTCCAAGGCTTTAATGCGTTCTGACTCTGTAGCACTTGAGGTGGATGGTGGAGTGCTATTGGATTCAGTTCGGTTTATCCAGGCGCGAAGTGTTTCAGGCGTACAGCCAATCTTGTTGGCAACGGAAGTGATCGCAGCCCAGCGCGAGCTGTGATCTTGTTCGGTGGTGAGCACAAGCCTTACAGCTCGTTCACGCGTTTCAGGTGAATATCCGGGTCTCTTTTTCATAGGCTAATTCTCTCAAGAAAGTTAGCCTCCGACAAACCCGGAGCGATTCAATGCTAAACGAGGGCGTCATAAATTTAGAAGTAATGAGTTCCTTCGACACAGCAGCTTGAGTGAGTTCCCAGACTCAGAGTCAGCAGGGTCTTTAAGAAAGAAAGAGTCAGAGCAACATGCATTTGTATTAGACCGAGTATCTGCCCCTAAACTGATTATTCCTCAGCTTGAGTTGGCAAGGGTCCTATTTTATGCCAGCTCTTACTTATCGCGAGCGTCATTAATGTCTTCTCGTTTGCTTATAGACTTCAAGGTCGAAGTTAACACCAAGGAGGACTATGCCAATATCGAAGTGTTGCAAACATCAAACTTTCCTCCTTCGGCATTCAATGATTCAGCAACAAGAGCAATGTTGAGCTGGTTGCTTATTGATTGCAATGCAAAGCGTTCATTTGAATCGATTTTTAGATACTTCAACGTCGAGAAAGACCGTGATGTATATGCGGGGTTTAAGCGCTGGCTATTTCATTTCGATCCACCTCAAATGTCTGGGTGGTCTTTCTCATATGAAGGCAGGCTTGATACAAGTGGTCGCTACTTTTTGGTTGAAAAGATAACGGATATTGAAATTAATGCTCAAATGCCGTCTAGGGTCTACTTTCATAACCCGTCTTTTACGCATCCAGATGAAGGCCAAGAGCCAACGATTAGTTGTGAAGGCCCTGAACCGTATGAGCGCCCAGAAGATCATATTATCGATGACGATAGAGAGGCTTCCGATGCTAACCATGCATTCTTGCTAGGAGAAAACACCTGCTCAGTAAGATTTAAAAATCATTTTTCAACGTCTAAAGCAACAACGCCCAAAAGGAGTCATAGGCCATATAGCAGTATAGATACATCCAAGAAAGCGGGTGATACGGTAAGTACCAATGAGCCTGGTAGTAATGGCGAGGTACCTTCGGCAGACATGGGCGGAGGTATGCAAGATTGTACTGATAAATCAGAGGAGTATGCTTCTCGTTTTACGGCCTTTAACATGATGGTGCAAATGCTAGAGGAAAAATACGCCTGCACAATCATTGATTCTTACACTAATGAGCTGGATCAGGTTGGACGCAGTAAATGCCACTTGATTGACTCTGGTGCAAAGAGAACGATTCGTTGCGTTGTCGTGGAGCGAAATGGTCATGTGAATTACTTGCTCGAAGTTGATGTAACAGGTCTGAGTAAATGGATCTCCACAAAATGTATACGGCAGATTGATACTCGCAATTGGAAAGAGCAGTTTTCTCGAATCAAAAAAGGCGTAGTGACAAAGTCTCTTGGATGGCCAACCCAAGAAATGGATGCCATGTTTGGCTTCAAAAAGCATATTGGTATATCTCACCCTAAGTCGGTAGAAGGACACCCGACAGGTATTCCTACTGAGTCAATTCTAGATTGGGCTGGAAGAGTTGCAGAAAAGCTTTAGTTTACAGATCAAAAAGTTGCCGCTTAGTCTTCCCTACAAAATAATTTGTGATAGGATGATACCTAATAAAATTAATTAGGTTGAAGCCTATTCAGTGTTCTATAGCCGTCTGTCCAGCTTCAACCGGTAGAGATTGCTAAGTCATTGCGGATGCAGAGCAGCATTGAGTGACGCTATTCAATGTGATTACGCGATGTCGGTCCGTACTTTATAAACAGAGTTTTAAGAATCTGGTTGAATTGGATAAACAAGACGCATGACAAATGATGGTCTGAAACAAACAGTAGTGGCGAAGCCAGATAGGCTCTCGCAGATAGCGCAGTTGCCACAAGCAACCAGGGATCGCATTGCCCACATCGATTTCACCTTATTGTTTAAGGGAGAAGCGGTACGGGCAGACTTAGTCGATCGGTTCAGCATAGCCGCTGCACAAGCAACGAAAGACTTCACAATGTACCGAGAGCTTGCACCAGGCAACATTGAGTATGACCAAAAGCTCAAGTTGCATAAGCGTGGTGAAGCATTTGAATCCTTGTTCGACTACGACGTTGTGAGAACACTGGCAACCATTAGCCAAGGCTACGGAGATGGCTTCACTGGAAAGGTAAAACCACCCCTTGCTTGTGAAGCGCCTTATCACCTTAACAAACCGAATCTATCGATAGTGGCGAAAGTCACCGAGGCCATTCACAAAGGCAAAGCCTTGCGTATCACCTATGTGTCGTTATCGAGCGGTGAAACCACGCGTGAAATTGTGCCGCATACGCTGGTGGACAATGGGCTGCGTTGGCATGTGCGTGGTTTTGACCGCAAGCATGGCGAGTTTCGTGACTTTGTGCTGACCCGAATTAAAGCCGCGGTTGTGATTGAAGATTCCACTTTGTCGCCTTCTGTTATCAAAGAAAGTGAGCTCGAAACCCAAGATCGGCAATGGAACCGATTTGTAGAACTAGAGTTAGTGCCGCATCCACGTATTGAACACAGCGAGGCGATAGAGCTGGACTATGGCATGACGGGTGGCGTTCTAAAGGTTGAGATTAGAGCGGCAACGGCAGGGTATTTGCTTCGCCAATGGCATGTGGATTGTTCTACGGAACACTCATTAATGGGCTTTGAGTATCAGCTTTGGTTGCGTAACAGCCAGGCACTTTATGGTGTCACAAACTTAAGCATTGCGCCGGGTAGAACAAGTTAATCGAACGATGTAGCGACCATTGAGACGTTACATAAAGAACTGAATTTTAAATTTATAGTGAAGCCGTTGCAGCAACCAAGTGGGGTGCAACCAACACTGAATAGGAAAAGAAAATGGATCATAGTGTACATAACAAGCTCATCTCATTTATTTGGAACATTGCCGACGACTGTTTACGGGATGTGTACGTTCGCGGTAAGTACCGTGATGTGATTTTACCTATGGTGGTATTACGACGTTTAGATACGTTACTTGAACCCACCAAAGAAGCCGTGCTTGAAGAGGTAAAGTTCCAAAAAGAAGAGATGCAAGCCACGGAGCTTGATGATGAACCATTAAAGGCGGCCAGTGGTTATGTCTTTTACAATACGTCTAAATGGACTCTGAAATCCCTGTTCAACACCGCGACAAATAACCAACAGATATTACTCGCCAACTTTGAAGAGTACCTGCTTGGCTTTAGCGATAATGTTAAAGAGATCATTGAATGCTTTAACCTCAAATCGCAAATTCGTCACATGGCCTCAAAGCAAGTCCTGCTTGATGTCGTCGAAAAGTTTGTTTCCCCTTACATCAACTTAACTCATGAAACGGTCGAAGACCCGGATGGCAACAAGATGCCAGCCCTTACTAACCTGGGTATGGGTTACGTGTTCGAAGAGTTGATCCGCAAGTTCAACGAAGAAAACAATGAAGAAGCAGGTGAACACTTTACGCCACGTGAAGTGATTGAATTGATGACGCACCTGGTGTTTGACCCAGTGAAAGACCAGTTACCGCTTACCATGACAGTGTATGACCCTGCGTGTGGTAGCGGTGGTATGTTGACTGAATCTCAAAACTTCATTGAAGAGAAATACCCGAACGACAGCCGTGATGTTTACCTTTACGGCAAAGAGATCAACGACGAGACCTACGCGATTTGTAAATCGGACATGATGATCAAAGGTAACAACCCTGAGAACATCAAAGTAGGCTCAACCTTGTCTACCGACGAGTTTGCGGCTTCTCGCTTTGACTTTATGTTGTCTAACCCGCCATATGGTAAGAGTTGGGCGTCCGAACAGAAGCACATTAAAGACGGCAGTGATGTGATCGACCCGCGTTTTAAGGTTAGCCTGAAAGACTATTGGGGAAATCTCGAAGTGGTGGATGCCACGCCACGTTCAAGTGATGGCCAGCTGCTCTTCTTAATGGAAATGGTCAATAAGATGAAAGATCCGAGCGTAAGCCCATTAGGCAGCCGGATTGCTTCTGTTCATAATGGCTCATCGCTCTTTACCGGTGATGCGGGCGGTGGCGAAAGTAACATTCGTCGCTTCATCATTGAAAACGACATGCTAGATGCCATCGTTCAGTTACCAAATAACCTGTTCTACAACACCGGTATTACCACTTACATTTGGGTGTTGAACAACAATAAACCTGAGGCACGCAAAGGCAAGGTGCAACTGATTGATGCCAGCTTGCTATACCGTAAGTTGCGTAAGAACTTGGGTAACAAAAACTGCGAATTTGCGCCTGAGCACATCACGGAAATCACCGATACTTACCTCGCGTGTGAGGATGTTGAAAGAGCGCTTGATGCAAACAATGATCCTATCGGTATCGCCAGTAAGGTGTTTAGTAATGACGACTTTGGCTACTACAAAGTCACTATCGAGCGCCCAGACCGCCGAAGAGCAAAGTTCACTCAAGACGCAATAGCCCCACTGCGTTTTGATAAGCAGCTCAGTGAAGTGATGGAGTACGTGTACGCAGAGCACGACGAACGTGTTTACGAAAAAAATGGCTATGGTTCTGACAAGAAAAAGAGCTTTTTAAAATCCATCGAGAAAGACATTCTTTCTTGGTGTGAAGAAAACGACATCAGTCTCAATGCCAAGGCTAAGGCTAAACTGCTTGATGTGAAACACTGGCTGGCGCTAAAAGCATTGCTTGAAACAGCACAAACGCTGATGGCTGACATCGGTAGCAATGAATTTGATGACTTCAATAGCTTTAAAACCCAGGTTGATAAATCGCTAAAAGCCCATGCCATTAAGCTTTCAGCACCTGAGAAAAATGCCATCCTGAACGCGGTGAGCTGGTATGACGAAACCGCCAAGAAAGTGGTGAAAAAGACCGTTAAATTAACGGGTGAAAAATTAAACGACCTGCTGGATCGCTATGAGTGTGAAGTCGCTGACCTGCCAGATTTTGGTTATTACCCCGTTCCTACCACAGAAGGCGGTAAAAAAGGCGAGTTCATTACTTACGAGACGAGTTCAGACCTGCGTGACACAGAATCTGTTCCATTGAAGCAAAGCATCTACCAGTACTTCCTAGACGAAGTGAAGCCTCATGTCGATGAGGCATGGATAAACCTAGACACGGTAAAAATTGGCTATGAAATCAGCTTCAATAAGTATTTCTATCTGCATAAGCCATTACGTAGTCTTGAAGAAGTAGCAACTGATATTATTAACCTAGAGCAGAAGGCTGAGGGTTTGATTGCACAAATATTAGGCGTAAAAGTGGCGGAAGTTCAGGGAGAAGCCTAATGGAAAGCATTACCTCAACGCCGAAGTATGATCAATATATTGACTCGGGTTATGAGTGGATTGGCGAAATTCCACAGCATTGGGACTTGGTTAAATTGGGCTCGTGCCTATCCCCAGTATCGGTCAAAAACTGCCCTGAATTGCCACTGCTTTCGATAACACGCGAACAAGGTGTTATTGAGAGAGACGTGGATGATCAAGAGTCAAATCACAATTTTATACCAGATGATCTTAGCGGCTATAAAAAGCTTGAGAAAGGTCAATTTGGTATGAATAAAATGAAAGCGTGGCAAGGTTCCTACGGTGTATCAAAGTTCACTGGAATTGTAAGTCCTGCGTATTTTGTTTTTGATTTTACAAAGGCAATAAATCCTGAGTTTTTCAATTGGGCGATACGCAGTAAGTTATACGTATCGTTTTTTGGTAGTGCATCAGATGGTGTAAGGATTGGTCAGTGGGACCTTTCAAAAACAAGGATGAAGGTGATTCCTTTTGTCCTGCCTTCAGAAGAAGAGCAGTCCCTAATTGCAAATTTTCTCGACAAGAAAACGACTCAAATTAACGACGCGATTGCTATCAAAGAGCAGCAAATTAACCTGCTCAAAGAGCGTAAGCAGATCATCATCCAACAGGCGGTGACCCAAGGGCTTGATCTTAATGTGCCAATGAAAGATTCCGGTGTGGATTGGATTGGAAAGATTCCAGAACATTGGGAGGTTAGAAGAGCTAAGTATATTTTTAAGAAAGAAAACCGACCTGTTAGGCTCGAAGACGATGTTGTTACATGTTTTAGGGATGGCCAGGTTACATTACGGACTAACAGGCGAACCGAAGGTTTTACATTTGCTACTAAGGAGCATGGTTATCAGGGGATACGGAAAGGAGATCTTGTTATTCATGCAATGGATGCGTTTGCGGGAGCTATAGGTGTTTCCGACTCTGACGGTAAATCAAGCCCAGTATATTCTGCATGCACCCCAGTAACAGGTGTGAAGGTTAATCCAAAATACTATGCACTTTATTTAAGAAGCTTAGCGTTAGGTGGCTTTATCGAATCTTTAGCAAAAGGAATTCGCGAAAGGTCAACTGACTTTAGATATAAAGATTTTTCAGAGTTGTTTTTTCCTCTGCCAGATATCGAAACGCAAAATAAGGTGGTTTTAGAAATTGAAAAAAGTCATCAAGAAATTGATGGTGGCATTAGCGTTCTGACCAAGCAAATTGAAAAAATCAAGGAATACAAAACCTCCCTGATCAACAGCGCCGTGACAGGAAAAATAAAAATCACCCCAGAAATGGTTGAGCAATAGGACGCGCATATGTTTACGGTAAATCATCAGACCAATAGGATTAGTCCGGTTAAGACGAAGAAGTTCAGTGAGTTGGGCTTTACTGAGCGCAAACATCTTCAGGAATGGTTGGCACACGAACCTTCCTCACTCGGTGAAGAGCTGTTGATTATTCAAAAGGAGTTCGATGGCTTTGATGATACCCGTGAACGCTTAGATTTACTGGCGCTGGATAAAGATGGCAATTTGGTCATTATTGAAAACAAGCTGGACGACAGTGGCCGAGATGTGGTTTGGCAGGCGCTTAAATATGCCTCTTACTGTGCAAGTTTAACCAAGGCGCAAATCGTTGAAATTTACCAGCAGTATTTAGACCGCTATGAGCCTGTAACAGGAGAGGTTGACTTGTTAAATGCCCCTGCAAGTGCCTCGGCGAGAATATGTGAGTTTTTGGATGCGCCCGATCTGGATGAGTTAAAGCT
The DNA here is from genome assembly GCF_015182315.1 of Cellvibrio polysaccharolyticus. Classification (NCBI taxonomy): domain Bacteria; kingdom Pseudomonadati; phylum Pseudomonadota; class Gammaproteobacteria; order Cellvibrionales; family Cellvibrionaceae; genus Cellvibrio; species Cellvibrio polysaccharolyticus. The sequence continues at coordinate 3,593,658 of NZ_PRDL01000001.1, read as the reverse complement.
CAACCTGGGTAACAGCCAGCGCATTATGCTAGTTGCGGCGAACTTTCGCAAAGAAGTCACCAGCACAGCGCTGTGGTTATTGGGTCAAGGCATTAGCATTGCCTGCTTCAAAATCACTCCTTATTCACTGGGTGAACAGCTCCTGATTAATATTGACCAGATCATCCCAACGCCAGAAGCGAAAGAGTTGATGATCGGCATTAATGCCAAGGAAGCGGAAGAAAAAACCACCGAAGTGGTACTGAAAAACCGCCATACCGTGCGTCGCGAGTACTGGGAGCGTGCCTTAGAGGCGTTTCAGAAAAGCGCTTGCCAACTCTATAACAACATTAGCCCAAGCAAAGATCATTGGTTATCAGCAGGCTCAGGGCTAAGTGGATGTCCGTATAACCTGATATTTCTGCAAAAAGAGCTTCGAGTAGAGCTTTGGATCAGCCGTGGGGTTACCGAAGAGAATAAATACCTTTTTGACTTGTTGAGTCAGTCCAAACAGGACATTGAACATACTTTTGGTGCAGAACTTGAGTGGATGAGGCTGGATGAGAAGAAATCTTGCCGTATCCAGTTTTCGACCAAAGCTGATGGGTTTAATAAAGAGACTTGGCCCCAAGCGGTTGCATGGCACTTAGAGCAGATGACAAAGTTAGAAAAAGCCTTGAAAGGACCGCTACAAAAAGCGGCTGAGGCAATGAAACAGAAGAATTTTGATTAAGGGAATTTACAATTATGGTCAGTCAAACCAATGAACAAGCATTAGAGTCGGCCATTGAGAAATGTCTGGCTGGGATCAGTACTGAAGAGCTCAAAGAGGGGCTGAGTCAGCAGTCACTGGGTGCTGGATACTTCATTGGTGCTGCTAGTGACTTTAATATGCAATATGCCATTGATGAGCGTTTTTTCTGGCAATTTCTGCAAAAGACACAAGAAGTAGAGCTGGCCAAACTGCAAAAGAACAACCCCGCAGATTGGCAGTGTAAGTTACTCGAACGATTTGACCGACTGATTAAGAAGCATGGCATTCTGCATTTACTTAAGAAAGGGCTAAGCGTAGACGATGCTCATTTCAATTTGCTCTATCCAGCCCCTTTGGCAAGCAGTAGTGAGAAGGTAAAGCAAAACTTTGCAGATAACGTGTTTAGTTGTACTCGCCAAGTACGCTATTCCATGGCAAATCCCCTACAAGAAATCGACATGGTATTGTTTATCAACGGAATACCATTGATAACGCTGGAGTTGAAAAACGCATGGACGGGGCAAACAGCACGTTATCACGGCCAAAAGCAGTATCGGGATGATCGAGATGCAACTCAGCCATTGCTGACCTTTGGTCGCTGCCTAGTGCATATGGCGGTCGATACCGACGAAGTGTATATGACCACCAAGTTATCAGGTGGCAGTACCTTCTTCTTGCCGTTCAATAAAGGACACAATCTTGGACAAGGCAATCCGCCGAACCCAACTGGCCATAAAACGGCATACCTATGGCAAGAAGTATTCACCAAAGAAAGCTTGGCGAATATTATTCAGCATTTTGTGCGTCTGGATGGGTCAAGCAAAGATCCATTACCAAAGCGAACCCTGTTCTTTCCTCGATACCACCAATTGGATGTGGTGAGAAAATTGGTAGACCATGCTGCCCAGCACGGTGTCGGTCAGACTTATTTAATTCAACATTCTGCCGGTTCAGGTAAGTCTAATTCGATTACTTGGGCTGCTTATCAGTTAATTGAAACCTATCCTGCATCGTCTGATGTGGCAGGCGGAAAAAGCTTGGAGCAACCGTTGTTTGACTCTGTGATTGTTGTCACCGATAGACGCCTATTGGACAAGCAGCTGCGGGATAACATTAAAGAGTTTTCTGAAGTAAAGAACATTATTGCCCCGGCGAACAAGTCATCTGAGCTTAAGCAGGCGCTGGAGAATGGCAAAAAGATCATTATAACGACGATTCAGAAATTCCCGTTCATTATTGATGGTATCGCTGATCTTAGTGACAAGCGCTTTGCGGTGATCATCGATGAAGCACACAGCTCACAGTCTGGTTCGGCGCATGACAATATGAACCGAGCGATGGGCAAGTCTGAAATCGAAGAGGTAGAAGATGCTCAGGATAAAATCCTTCAGGCGATGAAATCGCGCAAGATGCGCGGGAATGCATCGTACCTGGCATTTACAGCGACACCAAAAAACAGCACTTTGGAGAAATTTGGTCAACGCCAAGAAGATGGCTCTTTCAAGCCGTTTCACTTGTATTCGATGAAACAAGCCATTGAAGAAGGCTTCATCTTGGATGTGCTGGCAAATTATACGACGTACAAAAGTTATTATGAGATTGAGAAATCAATCGCTGATAACCCTGAGTTTGATACCAAAAAGGCGCAGAAAAAACTCAGAGCTTATGTAGAGCGAAGCCAGCAAACAATTGATACCAAGGCAGAGATTATGCTGGAGCATTTTGTTCCACATGTCGTGAATGCGAAAAAACTCAAAGGTAAAGGTAAGGGAATGGTGGTCACTCAAAATATTGAGACGGCCATTCGATACTACAAAGCGATAAGGCGGATACTTGAGGAGCAAGGGAACCCCTTTAAAGTTGCCATTGCTTTCTCAGGAACCAAAGAAGTTGACGGTATTGAATATACCGAAGCAGATATTAATGGTTTTTCCGAGTCAGATACCAAAGATATGTTTGATACCGATGAATATCGACTTTTAGTGGTTGCTAACAAGTATCTGACTGGGTTTGACCAGCCTAAGCTTTGCGCCATGTATGTGGACAAGAAGCTCGCCAGTGTCTTGTGTGTACAGACATTGTCTCGTCTCAATCGAAGTGCGCCTAAATGGGGTAAAAAAACTGAAGACCTGTTTGTTTTAGATTTTTTCAACTCGGTTGAAGATATTCAGTCAGCATTCGATCCTTTCTACACAGCAACGTCATTGTCCCAAGCTACAGATATAAACGTACTGCACGAGTTGAAAGATGAAATGGACGATGTCGGTGTGTACGAGTGGTATGAAGTTGAAGACTTTGTGACGCGTTATTTCAAGAATGAAGACGCCCAGACACTCAGTCCAATCATTGATGTTGCAGCAGCACGGTTTGACCATGAGCTGGAGCTTGAAGCTGAAGCTAAAGTGGACTTTAAGATTAAAGCCAAGCAGTTCGTGAAAATCTATGGGCAGATGGCTTCTATCATGCCTTATGAAATGGTCAGCTGGGAAAAACTGTTTTGGTTCCTGAAGTTTTTAATACCGAAATTGAAAGTAGAAGATCCCGATGCTGATGCTATTGATGAGCTTCTCGATTCTGTCGATCTGAGTTCATACGGTTTGCAACGTGTGAAGCTTAACCACAGTATTAAACTTAGTGACCAAGAAGCGGAGCTTGATCCTCAAAATCCGAACCCACGTGGGGCGCATGGCGGTGAAAAAGAAACTGACCCGCTGGATGAAATAATTCGCACATTTAATGAACGATGGTTCCAGGGCTGGAGTGCCACACCTGAAGAGCAAAAGGTTAAGTTCGTGAACATCGCTGAGAGTATCCGTAATCACCCAGATTTTGAATCTAAATACAAAAACAACCCAGATCCTCATAATCGAGATTTGGCTTTCGAAAAAATGCTCAAGGAAATTATGCTGCAACGCCGTAAAGATGAACTTGAGCTCTACAAGTTGTTCGCAGGAGATTCAGCATTTAAAGCGTCGTGGACGCAAAGTATGCAACGAATGGTAGGTAGGTAGGTAGAAAGGAGTGATGGTTTGCTGAAGGCAGTCTCAGAGTTGTTAAATGGGTCACCAGGCCTGAAAGGACGTCAAATTGCCAAGGAGCTGGGACTGGATAAGTCTCAAGTGAACTCGTTTCTTCATAAAAACCAGGATACGTTTGTGAAAAACTCAAATCATGAATGGTGCTTGATACGGGCTCAGCATGTGGAAATTGATTTCGCTACAGGTTGGATTGATGATAAAGCCTTTGAGAGTGCTATCGGTAAGCTTGCGTATCAAAAAGATGCAAACAAGATCACCTTTAGATTCGGCATCGATTGTAAGTTTTTGCTGATAGCATTGGCCCGTTTTCTTGCTCTCGCGAATCAGCTTACTGCGAATGGTAAGGATGTGGTGATGGATACTACAGCATGTCCTAATACACGCGGTTTTTTCAGCAGAAATGGCTTCTTTGATTATCTTAATCAAAGTGTCACTTGTCTTCCTGAAAGGCCCGTTTTGTCAGCTGCTAAAACTTATCGGGATAAAAGCGATACCTTGGTCGAACTAGGAGAAATTGCACAGCCAACCCAAAACAAAGAGCTTGTAATTCGTTTGGGCGACAGGTTTGTAGAACATTCTTCAGCTAGCTATTTCTTAGCGGCTAAGACTGTTTTTTCAGAGCTTGTAGGCAACGTTACTGATCACAGTGAATCCAAAATACCTGGACTAGCAGGTCTGCAAGTGTATCGACCGTATAATAAACCAAAGCATATTCAAACAGTCATATCCGACTCTGGTTTAGGTATTGCCGCTACTTTGAGAACAACGTTACAAAGTGAACATCCGAAGTTGTACGCACAGTTTTCAGCGGAAACTGTTGAGAATGACATTGCGCTCGTTCAAAAAGCATTTACATCTGGTGAGGTTAGTCGCTTTGGTAAAGGTCGGGGGCTAGGCTTTAAGAGTAGTCGAGAGCACGCTAGCAAAGAGAAAGTTATCATTGTTATTAGGCAGCTAACTTTCTCATTGGCTTTGGAATACTCGAAGGGTCAACTCATCAATGTTTCTGAAGATCGAGGGTTAGTCCCTATCACGGGAACCCATGAATCGCCCCGACTTTTTCGGAGGCGGTTTAATTTGAGTCATGCTACATGAGCCAACTCGGTTTGTTGATAAAAAAATTCCTCGAACTCCTTTGGCGGCACATAACCCAACGCACTGTGAAGCCGACGGTTATTAAACCATTCAACCCATACAAGTGTCGCCATCTCCACAGCATCAAGATTTTTCCACGGTGCGCTCTTATGGATAACCTCGGTTTTGTAGAGTCCATTAATCGTTTCAGCTAAGGCGTTATCGTAAGAATCGCCCACGCTCCCAACCGACGCATTAAATCCTGCCTCAGCAAGGCGTTCGGTGTAGCTGATGGATAAATATTGGCTGCCCCTGTCACTGTGATGAATCACGCCACGCGGTTTTCCTCTTGCCCACAATGCCTGCTCCAATGCATCCAGAATTAAATCCGCCTGCATTGTCGTCATCGCTCGCCAACCAACAATGCGACGTGAAAATACATCGATTACAAAGGCGACATAGACAAAGCCTGACCAGGTGGCGACGTAAGTAATGTCGGCAACCCAAAGTTGATTTGGCTTGTCCGCTTTAAAGTGACGGTTAACCAGATCTTGCGGGCAATGTGCCTTGTGATCGGGGATCGTTGTTTTACACTTTTTGCCACGACGCACACCTTCAATACCCAATTGACGCATGAGCCGCTCAACGGTACAACGAGCCACATCAAACCCCTCTCTACGCAGTTGTTTCCAGATTTTTCGCGCACCATAATTGCGATTACTCTCAGTCCAAACACGCTGTATTTCAACGACTAAACGCTCATCCTGCTGAATTCGCCGCGCCCGCAACTCGGGTGTTTTCTCCAATTGCTTGTGCCGATAATACGTTGATGGTGCAATCTGTAACTGCTGACAAATCGGCTCGACACCAAAAACACTTTTATGGGCATCAACAAAGTGGATTAGAGTTTCGGTTTGCGGTCGAGCTCCGCCTGGGCAAAAAAAGCCGAGGCTAAACGCAGGATTTCATTCGCACGTTTGAGTTCACGGTTCTCGCGCTCCAAGGCTTTAACTCGCTCGGATTCGGTAACGTTTGCAGTGTCGGGAGCGGCGCTATTGGATTCGATTCGGTTTATCCATGCACGGAGTGTTTCAGGTGTACAGCCAATCTTGCCGGCAACAGAAGTGATCGCCGCCCAGCGCGAGCTGTGATCTTGTTCGGTGGTGAGCACAAGCCTTACAGCTCGTTCACGCGTTTCAGGTGAATATCCGGGTCTCTTTTTCATAGGTTAATTCTCTCAAGAAAGTTAGCCTCCGACAAACCCGGAGCGATTCAATAACATAAAGCTAATTATTCAGGATATTGGATAGTAAAGGGTTAATTCGATATTGCAATCACGAAACTTTGTCTGGGGAGAGTTCGAGAGAAGAATTGAATCTGCACACTGCTGGGGTCTGATAATTTACTACACCATTGCAACTAGTTAGCTGGATTTAACAAGTGCAGAAGTCTGTTTGCCAATTGGCGGTGGGGTATGCTGCAAGAATTTTTCTTCTTGGCAGTTGGTGCTTTTAATTATGGCCATTTCGGGTGTACTAATACACGATACATTGGCCAAAATGGCCAAGCTATGGTGTCAAGAACAGGTATGTATCGCAAGGAGATAAATGGTGGGCCCAGCTGGACTTGAACCAGCGACCTGCCGATTATGAGTCGGATGCTCTAACCAACTGAGCTATAGGCCCGGAGTACGGGGGCTGCGAAAGTTGCAGCGGGTGGCATTATAAGGTGAAGCGAGGGCGATGACCAGCTTTTACTGCCAACTTGTGAAGTTGTTGATTTCTCTGGTATTTCTGTATTTTTGCCCGCTTAAATACACGGTTTTAGCGGTAAGTAAGCGCCCACAAAAAGTGGTCGGGAGTTATCTTTGATGTTGCTCCGGCAGGGCGTCGAAAGGTGGTAACCGAGGATTGAAAGACACAAAAAAGCCCGCATTTGCGGGCTTCTTCGTTTGTTGGCTGCCGGGATTATTCGTCCAGGAAGCTGCGCAGGTGGTCGGAGCGGGAAGGGTGACGCAGTTTGCGCAACGCTTTCGCTTCGATCTGGCGGATACGCTCACGGGTTACGTCGAATTGCTTGCCGACTTCTTCCAGTGTGTGATCGGTGTTCATATCAATACCGAAACGCATACGCAGTACCTTGGCTTCACGGGCGGTGAGGCCGGCGAGTACTTCGCGGGTCGCTTCAGTCAGGCCTTCAATCGTCGCAGATTCCACCGGTGAAATAATGGTGGTGTCTTCGATAAAGTCGCCCAGATGTGAATCTTCGTCGTCACCAATCGGCGTCTCCATGGAGATCGGCTCTTTGGCAATTTTCAGTACCTTGCGCACCTTGTCTTCCGGCATATCCATACGGATACCCAGTTCTTCCGGTGTTGGTTCGCGACCCATTTCCTGCAGCATCTGACGGGAGACACGGTTGAGTTTGTTGATGGTCTCAATCATGTGTACCGGAATACGGATGGTGCGTGCCTGGTCGGCAATCGAGCGGGTAATCGCCTGACGAATCCACCAGGTGGCGTAGGTCGAGAACTTGTAGCCGCGACGGTATTCAAACTTGTCTACCGCTTTCATCAGGCCGATGTTGCCTTCCTGAATGAGGTCGAGGAATTGCAAACCGCGGTTGGTGTATTTTTTGGCGATAGAAATAACCAGACGCAAGTTGGCTTCAACCATTTCCTTTTTGGCGCGACGGGCACGGGCTTCACCGATCGACATGCGACGGTTGATGTCCTTGATGTGCGCCAGAGAAACGGACGAGTCAGTTTCAATTTGGATCAGGCTACGCTGGGCGTCGACAATTTTCTCTTCAAAAGCTTTCATGCCTTCGGAGTAGTCGCGCTTCTTGCGGATAATTTCCGGAATCCAGGTTACGTCAGTTTCGTTGCCCGGAAATTCCTTGATAAAGGTTTTGCGTGGCATGTGGGCTCTGCGAATACACAGATCCATAATCACACGCTCTTGTTTGCGAACGCTTTCCAGTACATCGCGGACGCCGGTGTAGATGGGGTCAAACTGACGCGGTGGCAGTTTGAAGAATTTGAACAGGTCGCCGAGGGCGCTCAGTTCTTTTTCTACCTGCTTGGCATCGCGGCCATGTTTGGCAATGGCTTTTTCGGCCTTGTCCAGCTGATCTCTCAGGGCTCCGAAGCGGGCGCGGGCTTCTTCCGGGTCTACACCGGATACCGCTTCTTCTTCCTCGTCGCTCGCTTCGCTTTCTTCGTCTTCGTCATCGTCAGCTGCTTTTTTAGCATTGCTGGCGACGGCCGGGACTTCTTCTACGTCGGCGGTGGGCGGAGGAACGTCTTCGGTGGGGTCGAGCCAGCCGATAATAACATCGGCCAGGCGGCGCTCTTCTTTTTCAACCAGGGCGTATTCGTCGAGGATTTGACGAACGGCACCTGGCCAGTAGGCGAGGGCGTGCATCAGCTCGCGCACACCTTCTTCGATGCGCTTGGCAATGACGATTTCGCCTTCGCGGGTAAGCAGTTCAACGGTACCCATTTCGCGCATGTACATGCGCACCGGGTCTGTTGTGCGGCCGGCTTCGGTTTCTACGGCGGCGAGAGCGGCAGCAGCTTCTGCGGCGGCAATCTCGTCAGCAGCAGAATCGCCGTCGGTCATTAACAGGGTGTCGGCGTCCGGCGCGGTTTCGTAAACGCGGATGCCCATGTCGTTGATCATCTGGATGATGTCTTCGACCTGATCGGGATCGGAAATATCTTCCGGAAGGTGATCGTTAACCTCGGCATAAGTCAGGTAGCCCTGCTCTTTACCGCGGGCGATCAGTTCTTTAATACGAGATTGTTGCTGTTGAGCGTCGTCTGACATTCGAGACCCTGTAAGAACGTGAGGTAATAATTACAAAGCGGCGGATTATACTCCAAACGCTGCTTGTTATTCCAGAAATACCAGTGTTTCCGCTGGTTTTGAGAGAAAAAGTGGTGATTCAGGAGGGCAGTTTGGTTTTTGTGGCCAAAAGCTCCCTGACCAGCTGTTCCCGCTCTTCCTTTGTCATTTGCGCTGTGTTGGCGTTGCGCAGCTTTTCCAACATTAGATTGCTTCGTTTGGTGTCTTCCTGGCGATAAAGGTTCCCTATGCAATCACAAAAGGCGGCCTGGGCGTCGTAGTCGGCTTTAATGGCTTTGTCTTCCCGTTGCTGTGCCATGGCGCGGGTGGCTTGTAGCAGGTCGTGCCCGGCAATAGCGGCCAGTTGTTCGGTGCTTTCGGCGCCGTACATGGCGCGCCAGTAGCCGATGATATGGGATAGCTGGTAGTGCGGGCGCTCGTGCAGAAGTTTGAGCAGTTGCCCCAGCATCACCAGGTCTTCATCGTCGTTTTGCAGCCAGCGATCATGCTCCGGTTCGTGAGCTGCCAGCCCGGTGTGCATCAGCAACAGGGCAATGGCTTTGCGAACCGGCGGCATGCGATAGCGCTTTTCCGGATGGGCGGCCAGCGTGAGTTGCTTTTGTCGCTGCCCTGGCGCGGGTGCGGATTCGTAGTATCCCTGGTAATCGGCCGGTGGCGATGGGTAGCCGGGATCGTCGTAATCGCCGTAGTACGCGGGCGTGTAATCCGGCATTTGCGGTGGGGCGAATGTCGGTGGCTGTTGTTTCGGTTTGTGAGTGCTCGCTATCGGGTTTTTGCTTGTTAATTCAGATGTTTCAATTTGAGCGAGTGGCTTTTCCTGGGTGCTGACCAGCTCCTGGAGCACGCTGCGGCTGAGGCCGGTGCGGGTTGCCAGGCTTTCAAACATCAGCTCGCGAAAAACCCCTTTGGGGAGCTTGTCGAGCAGCGGCGCGGCGCGTTTGCTGAAGGTGGCGCGACCTTCCATGCTGCGAATGTTCAGCCCTTCGGCGATGGCGTCGAAAAGGTAATCTTCGAGCGGCACGGCCATCTCGATCATGCGGGTAAACTTTTCCGGGCCGACCTGACGCACCAGGGTGTCCGGGTCTTCGCCGTCAGGTAAAAACAGAAACTTTACCTGGCGGCCGTCGGTCATGCTGCCGAGGGTGCTTTCCAGGGCGCGCTGGGCGGCGGTGCGGCCGGCTTTGTCGCCGTCGAAACAAAAAACCACTTCGCTGGTGTAGCGAAACGCGCGGTTGAGGTGCTCTTCGCCGCAGGCGGTGCCGAGTGTGGCCACGGCATAATGAATGCCGAATTGCGCCAGGCTCACCACGTCCATATAGCCTTCTACCACCAGCAGGCGGGGCAGGTCGCGGTGGGCTTTGCGCGCTTCAAACAGCCCGTAGAGTTCCTGGCCTTTGTGGAATACCGGGGTTTCCGGGGAGTTCAGGTACTTGGGTTTGTCGTCGCCCAGTACGCGCCCGCCAAAGCCGATAACCCGCCCGCGGGTGTCGCGGATCGGGAACATGATGCGGTGGCGAAAGCGGTCGTAAATTTTCTTTTCGTCGGGCTGATGAATCAGCATGCCGCCTTCAATCAGCAGATGCTTGTCTTCATCGTTGGTTGCCAGCGCTTTGAGCAGGTTGTCCCAGCCGGGTGGCGCAAAGCCTACGCCGTATTCACGGGCAATTTTGCCATCCAGGCCGCGACCTTTCAGGTAGTTAACGGCGACATGTTTGCTGGGGTGCTGGCGCAGTTGCGATTGATAAAACTGATCGGCTTTTTCCAGCAGGGTGTAAATGCTGCGCTTTTCTTCTTCCTTGCGGGTTTGCGCTTCGGTCCGCGCTTCGCGGGGCACTTCAAGGCCGGCGAGGCGCGCCAGTTGTTCTACCGCATCGGGAAACGCGAGCCGCTCGTAGTCGATGATAAAGCCGAGCGCATTGCCGCTGGCACCACAGCCAAAGCAGTAATAAAACTGTTTGTCGGGGCTGACGGTAAATGAGGGGGTGCGTTCTTCGTGAAACGGGCAGCAGGCGCTGTAATTTTTGCCGGATTTTTTCAGCTTGACGCGATGATCCACCACTTCGACGATGTCGACGCGGTCGAGCAGGGTGTCGATAAATTGCTGTGGAATCAGGCCAGCCATGGAGTTTTTTCGTTCACGGAGTTCGGTTGGTGTTATCGGTCATTGAGGCGCTTGCCTGCCGGTTTGCCAAAGGCAACGGGATGGCACAGCCGCAATCAAGCATAACACTTGCTGGCGGGCGGTGAGACGAATGTGAAAGATCCGGTGCGTTAACCGTTGCCGGCTTTCGCACGCTGTGAGCCAATTTGGCAAATAGCAAAAACCGCTTGTTATCGCCTGCGCGATAAAGCGGTTTTTCGGGGTATCACATTCGGCAGTTGACGCTGTTGGTTGCTCTGCTATCGAGCGGGCAGTCGTCCGGAGTCCGTTGAGGCATTACGCCCCAAAACCAGGAATCAATACAGGCGAGTAAACTTCTTGGATTCGCGCTGAACTTTCTTGGCGTGACGCTTTACTGCAGCAGCAGCATTACGCTTACGTACAGTGGTGGGTTTTTCATAAGCTTCGCGAGCGCGAACGTCGGCCAGGATGCCGGCTTTTTCACAGGCGCGCTTGAAACGGCGCAAAGCTACGTCAAATGGTTCGTTTTCTTTGAGTTTTACTGATGGCATGTCATTACCTGTAACTGTCGTGTCTATACCCCACAGGTGCAAGTGTGCATCCAGGGCTCCGAGGGGCGCAGATTCTATACATTTCTTTTTGCCGCTGCAACCGTGTGGCGCTTTTATGAGCAGCAAGTGGCGAATTTTAACTGGTCGGGCGCTGCCGGCAGCTTTATCATAGCGGCTTTTATCCGGCCGGAAATTCTGTGGTTATGCGTGTTTTAGGTATTGAAACCTCCTGTGACGAAACCGGTGTGGCGGTTTATGACAGTGAGCGCGGGCTGCTGGCCCATGCGCTTTACAGTCAGATTGACATCCACGCCGAATACGGTGGTGTGGTGCCCGAGCTGGCCTCGCGGGATCACGTACGCAAGTTATTGCCGCTAATTCAGCAGGTGATGGCCGAGAGTGGCTCTACCCCCGCCGGGATCGACGGGGTGGCCTATACCGCAGGGCCGGGCCTGATCGGCGCGCTGATGGTAGGGGCAACCCTGTCGCGCTCGCTGGCGTACGCCTGGAAGGTGCCTGCGGTGGGTGTACACCACATGGAGGGGCATTTGCTAGCCCCCATGCTGGAAGCGCAGCCACCGGCCTTTCCGTTCGTTGCGCTGCTGGTTTCCGGCGGGCACACCCAATTGGTGCGGGTTGATGCGATTGGCCGTTACGAGCTGCTGGGCGAGTCGCTGGACGATGCTGCCGGTGAAGCTTTTGACAAAGCGGCGCGAATGCTGGATCTCGATTACCCGGGCGGTCCGCAAGTCGCCAAATTGGCGGAGCAGGGCGAAGATGGGCGTTTTGTCTTCCCGCGTCCGATGGTTGATCGCCCGGGGCTGGATTTCAGTTTCAGCGGTTTGAAAACCTACACCCTGAATACCGTGGCGGCACACGCACTGGCAGACGGTTTGCCCGACCAACAAACCTGCGCCGATATCGCCAATGCCTTTCAAACGGCGGTAGTCAGTACGCTGGTGGTGAAATGCCGCCGCGCGCTGGAGCACACCGGCATGAAAACCCTGGTGATTGCCGGTGGCGTTTCCGCTAACAAAAAATTGCGCGCTGACCTGGAACAGGCGCTGGCGAAAATCGGCGCCAAAGTATTCTACGCCCGCCATGAATTCTGTACCGACAACGGGGCGATGATCGCCTATGCCGGCTGCCAGCGTTTACTGGCTGGTCAGCAGGAGCCGCTGGCGGTTAATGTGCGCGCCCGCTGGCCGCTCGATTCTCTCTCGCCGCTGGACGGTGTTTCCTCTTCCCTGTAATAACTGAGTCCGGTTATGGATATTGTTTATATTCGCGATCTGCGCATTGAAACCATCATTGGTATTTACGACTGGGAGCGTCAGGTCAAACAAACGGTCAGCATTGACCTGGAAATGGCCTCTGACATTCGCCAGGCGGCGGCCACCGACGATATTCAATACGCGCTGAATTACAAAGCCGTTTCCAAGCGGGTGATTGCCTACGTTGAAAATCGCAATGCGTTGCTGGTTGAGTCGCTGGCCGAAGAATTGGCGGCGATTGTATTGCAAGAGTTTGATGTGCCCTGGCTGCGTTTGCGTTTGAGCAAGCCCGGTGCGGTGCGCGGTGCTCAGGATGTCGGTTTGATTATCGAGCGTGGAGTCAAACCCGAATGACACGAGTCTACCTGAGCCTGGGCAGCAATATTCATCGCCACCAGCATATTCACGCGGCGCTGGATGCCCTGGCAGATGCCTTTGGTGAACTGATGATTTCACCGGTTTACGAAAGTAAATCGGTCGGTTTTGATGGCAGTAATTTTTTCAATCTGGTGGTGGGTGTAGATACCGATTTGCCCATTGCCGCGCTATCAGACCAACTGAAACAAATTGAAAATGATAACGGCCGGGTGCGCAGCGGCCCGAAGTTCAGCCCGCGGACTCTGGATATCGATATTCTCACCTACGGTGATTTTGTTGGCGTGGAGCACGGTGTTGAATTGCCGCGCACGGAAATTACCAAAAATGCGTTTGTGCTATTGCCGCTGGCAGAAATCGCGGGCAGCGAAAAGCATCCTGCGTTGTTGGGCACTTATGATGCGCTGTGGGGAAGCTACGACAAAGCGTCGCAGTCACTGTGGCGGGTTGATTTTACCTGGCGTGAACGGCAGGTATCGAAAGCCGGGAATTAACCCGGCTTTTTCATCGTTCCGGTTTCTTCCAGCCGCACATGCCAGGATAAGGCTTCTTCCAGAATGTGCGGTGTGTGGCCGCCGCGCTGGCAGGCGCGGTCAAAATAATCCTGTAGCGCGGCTTGAAAATCCGGATGCACGCAGTTGGAAATAATCAGCTGAGCTCTTTCTCTTGGCGCGAGCCCGCGCAAATCTGCCAGCCCCATTTCGGTAACCAGAATATCCACATCGTGTTCATTGTGATCAACGTGGCTGGCGAAGGGCACAACCGAAGAAATTGCCCCGTTTTTAGCCGTCGATTTGGTCACGAAAATGGACAGGTGGGCATTGCGGGCAAAATCCCCCGAGCCGCCAATGCCATTCATCATTTTTGTACCGCACACATGCGTGGAATTGACGTTGGCATAAATATCAAATTCCAGCGCGGTGTTTACCGCAATAACACCCAGTCGGCGCACAATTTCCGGGTGATTGGAAATTTCCTGGGGGCGTAAAACCAGTTTGTTTTTGTAGTTTTCAAAGTTACCGAACACCCTCGCATTACACTCCGCAGAGAGCGTGATAGAGCTGGCTGAGGCAAAGCGCATTTTGCCGGCGTCAATCAAATCAAAGGTAGAGTCCTGCAACACTTCGGAATACATCACCAGATCTTCAAACGAAGAATTCAACAAACCGTTCATCACCGAATTGGCAATAGAGCCAATACCTGCCTGCAACGGCGCGAGGTTTTTACCAAGCCGTTTTTCTGCCACTTCGTTTTCAAAAAAATCGATTAAATGATCGGCAATTGCCCGGGTTTCCGCATCCGGTGGCAAGATGGTTGACGGGGAGTCCGGTTGTTCGGAATAAACAATGGCAACAATTTTTGCCGGGTCAATCGCAATCGCGCTGCTGCCGATTCGGTCATCTACCTGCGTGAGTGGCAAGGGCGTGCGGGTGGGGCGGTAGGTGGGGATATAAATGTCGTGCAGGCCTTCGAGGTTCGGGTGATGTGCGGTATTGATTTCCACAATAATCTGTTTGGCAAACACCGCAAAACTGGCCGAGTTGCCGACTGATGTGGTGGGTACTATGTGGCCCTCTTCGGTAATGGCGACCGCTTCGATAACGGCAATATCCGGCAACTTCAATTGATGGTTGCGTAATAGCTCAACGGTTTCTGACAGGTGCTGATCAATAAACATGACCTGTCCGTTGTTGATGGCCTTGCGCAAGGTGTTGTCAACCTGGAATGGCATTCGGCGGGCCAGTACACCGGCTTCGGTAAGTTGTTTGTCGAGGTCGTTGCCGAGTGATGCACCGGTCATCAGGGTGATTTTCAGCGGTGAGGCCAGCGCTTTGATGGCCAGAGCCCTGGGTACGGCTTTGGCTTCACCGGCGCGGGTAAAGCCACTCATGCCGACGGTCATGCCATCCTTGATCAATTCTGCGGCCGCGTCGGCCGACATCACTTTGCTCAATAACTCGGGGCGGCGAATAGCTTGTTGATGCATTAAACACACTCTGATTTACACGGGATAAATCGATTTTATGCTTTGCAACGTGGTTTTTATACAGAATTACCGGCGTCATTTACCTGGTGGGTAGTTGAGCTACTTCTTTAGCGGTAGATGTAGCGAAGGGGCTGCATTACTGCAGCCATTTTTTCCAGGCAAACCAGCCGAAAATACTGGCGGTAAACAACATAAAACCCCAGGCGTAAAAATAACCGTACTGCCATTGCAACTCCGGCATGTTGACGAAGTTCATGCCGTAAATACCGGCAATAAAAGTCAGTGGTACAAAAATCGCGGTAATCACCGTGAGAATGCGCATGGTGTCGTTCAGGCGATGCGATGCAATGGAAAGGTAGCCGTTGATCAGGTCACCGCAAATATCGTAATACATTGCGCAAAGGCCATGCAGACGTTCGCAGCGCTCAAACAAATCCTGCAGGGCGTGTTCAATATCGCCGTCTTCGGCGTGCCAGCGTGCCGGAATATCTTTCAGCAGATTGTATGCCAGCCGTTCGTGGTAGTTAAAAATACGCTTGAGTTTGCGCAGCCGTGATTGGTAGGCAATCAGTTCGCGCAACATGTCGTCATTGGGGCGCTCCTGCATGCCGTCTTCAAGATCATTCAGCGATGGTTCGAATTCCAGAATGGCATCCAGATAGCGGCCTACAGAAAACAGCATGATGCGCGATGCCAGCAAACCGGGGCTACGCAACATGTCGCTTTGCGCGGCGTGATTCCACCAATAATTAACGCCGGTTGAGGGCTGTGGGTGGCAGCTGATCAGACAGCGCTCTTTGGCAAACAGCGCAATCGACATTTGCTCAATGGTGAGATCGGGATTGAATTGGGTAATACCGCGGTAGAGGATCAGAGTGTGATCATCAAAATCCTCGGTTTTGGGCGGGTGGCGAAAGCGCTGCACGTCTTCAATAGCGAGCGGGTGGCAGTCCATGGATTCGAGCAGCGCACTTTCTTTTGCCGGTGCTTCATTTTCCAGATCAATCCATAAATAACTGCCGGAATCATTTTGCCAGCGTTCAATCAATTCTTCGGCGCCCTGAAAGTATTCACCGGTCGCGGTGATTAACTGGGTTCTTATCATGGTGTTTTTCCGTTGTATTCAGAGTGACGAGCTGCCATCAGTATGGCTCAGATATGGAGGTTACGTCCGCCATCCACGGCGATAATTTGCCCGGTAATGTAGGGGGCATCGCTGATGAGAAAGCGAACCGTACGGGCAATATCGGCGGCCTGGCCGCGACGTTGCAGCGGTATTTTATGCAAAAGGTGGTTGATGTAATCGGTGTTGTCCTGTTGCACATTTTCCGGCCAGAAAATAGCGCCGGGGGCAATGCCGTTAACGCGAATATCCGGTGCCAGCTCTTGTGCCAGCGACTTGGTGAGCATCACGTTGCCCGCTTTGGCAATGCAATACACGGTGTGTTCTTTTAGCGGTTTTTCGGCATAGATGTCGGCGATATTAATGATGCAGCCCTGTTGCTGTTTCAATGCCAGGAGCAGTGCCTGTGCGAGAAAAAAAGGAGCTTTGAGGTTGCTGCCAATCAAATCGTCCCAGGTGTCACTGGTGACATTTCCCAGCGGCGTGGGGTAGAAGGCCGATGCATTGTTGATCAGTACGTCCAGGCGTCCCCAGTGGCTGCTGGCGAGCCGGGCAAGTTCTGTCAGGGCATCGGTGTTGTTAAGGTCTGCTGGCAGCGCGATGGCCGAGTCGGGGCGACGCTGATTTAGCGTTTGCGCCAGCGCTTCAGTTTCGCTGCGTGATCGCCGGTAGTGCAGTACCAGGTTAAAGCCGTCGCTGTGCAATTCCCCGGCGAGGGTAGCGCCAATGCGGCGACCGGCACCGGTAATCAGAACAACGGGGTTTGCGTTATGGGTGGTGATCATGCAGGGCAACTCAATGATTTTTTTCTTTCAACGCCGTGAGTTGTTGCAGGCGTTGCTTATCAATTTCTTCGCCAAAGGCTGCGCCGGTGTAACCGGCGGCGGCAATCGCTTTGGCATCAATTTGCTGGCAGTGTGTCAGCGCCGCGCGCAGGTAGTCGGCCTGCGGGTAGTCCCGCTGTTCAAACCCGGTGCGGCCGCGTGCGTCTGCCTCGCAGCACAGAATAAAGGCTTCCCAGCGGCCGGGTCTGCGAAAGGCATCCAGTTTTTTGAGAACTTTTAAAACGGTGGCCGGTTTTAACTCCAGTGCGCGGTGAGCGTGGGTGTGAAACTCGGCTACCAGCAATGCCAGCTCACGGTATTCGCGCGGTGCTGCCAGCCGGTCTGCCAGCCGTTTTACCAAGGGTAGGCTGCGGGTTTCATGGGCAATATGGCGCGGCCATTCTGCTTCCGGTGTGGTGCCTTTACCGAGATCATGGCAAAGCACCGCAAAGCGTATCAGCGTTTGTTCACTGAGCAGGCTGGCTTGTTGCAGGCTGAGCAGGGTGTGAATGCCGGTGTCAATTTCCGGGTGATGCGTGGCCGTTTGCGGTACGCCGAAGAGTGCATCGACTTCGGGCATCAATACCTTCAGGGCGCCGCACTGACGCAGCAGGTCGATATAAATCCAGGGGGACTGTTCCCCCAGCGCCCGTTCGGTTTCTTTCCAGACGCGCTCTTTCACCAGGTGATCGACTTCGCCGATATCAACCATGTGTTGCATCAGTTGCAGCGTTTCCGGGGCAACGGTGAAGCCGAGATGGTGGTAGCGGGCGGCAAAGCGGGCGACCCGCAAAATGCGCAAGGGGTCTTCTGCAAAGGCAGGATCAACATGGCGAAGCAGGCGGTTTTGCAAATCCTGCTGGCCGCCGTAGGGGTCAACCAGCTCGCCTTCGGGCGTTTCGGCAATCGCGTTGATGGTCAAATCGCGACGGCGTAAATCTTCTTCCAGGGTGACATTTTCGCCACAGTAAAAGGTAAAGCCGCCATAACCGTGGCCGCTTTTGCGCTCGGTGCGAGCGAGTGCATATTCTTCTTTGGTGTGGGGGTGGAGGAACACCGGAAAGTCTTTGCCCACGGGCGTGTAACCCAGGGCCTGCATGGCATCGGGCGAGCTGCCGGTGACCACCCAGTCATTTTCGGTAGACGGGTAGCCGAGCAGTTTGTCACGCACCGCACCGCCTACAAGAAAGATCTTCATACGCCTGTATTTCTGAATAAAGGGCAGAACACTCTACTGCAACAGGGGGGAATTCTCCAGTGATAGAAAGGGGCGTTGGTGCTGCTATGTTGGGACGCTTGTGCGAGCAACAACATCGTGTGGGATAAATGTGAGGTTTCCGGGCGGTTTGTTATTTCAAAATAGTTTTTCTCTTTTCAAAAAAATCTTGTAGAAAAATAAAAAAGTGGATAGAGTCGATCATTCAGTTATTTCCATAGATTAATTCGTTATGTTGAATATTGTCTGCACTATGCATCAACCGATTGGCCGCCGCTCCTGGGCAGCCAAGCGCGTTATTGCGTGTGCGGATTTTTATGATTGATTAATTTTTCTTTCAAAAAAGGCCGCAGTGTTTCAAACCTGCGGCCTTTTTTGTTTTTGGGCTTCGGGTTTGACGGCGCTGACATGACATTTTCAGGGAGGCTGTCATGCCGTTATTGCTCGCGTATGTATTACTGATTTTATTGTGGTCTTCGACGCCGCTGGCGGTGAAGTGGAGTAGTGAATTTTTTGCTGCGCCGCTGGCGGTTGCCTTGCGTTTGTCGTTAGCCGCACTTATTGCCGTGCCTCTGGTGCTGGTGATTTATCGTGACGTGCTTTTCAAAAAAAATGCCTGGAAATATTTTGCCTGGGCAGCGCTAAGTTTGTTTCCGGCAATGCCGCTTTTATACAGCGCTGCAGTCTGGTTGCCCTCCGGCTGGATTGCGCTTCTGTATGCCGTATCGCCTTTTTTTACGGCGTTGGTTGAATGGGTGTGGAAGGGGCGTGGTTTATCGGGCAAAAAAATAGTTGCGTTGCTGTTGGCTTTTTCCGGGTTGCTACTGATTTTCTGGCCGGTTTTGCAATTCGGTGATGTGCCTGTGTGGGCGCCGCTGGCGGTTCTGTTATCTGCCTTGCTGGTGTCTTTCAGTGGTGTAGCGCTGACGCATTCACCGGTTCGTTTTCCGCCGCTGGTGCTGTCTACTGGTGCTTTATTACTGGCGGTGCCAGCGATCTGGTTGTGTGTTTTGTTCAGCGGTTTTGAATGGCCAGCCACCGTTTCTACCAGAGCCTGGAGCGCGACGATTTATCTGGCGCTGGGTGGTTCGCTGGTGGCGCTCATGTTGTATTTCTATCTATTGGCAACGTTATCAGCGGGCAGCGTGTCATTGATCACCATGATCACGCCGGTGGTTGCCTTGCTACTGGGTTACTGGTTGGAGCATGAACCTTTAACCTGGTATGTGTTGGGTGGTGCGGTATTTATGCTGGCTGGGCTGCTGTTACTGACGCCCTGGAATTTTGGCCGGTGGTTTGAGTTTTACATCAAACAAGGTGCTGTGAATAGCACGGTTTCGGATGAAATAAGAGCCACGATTGATCGTTACAAATAGCGCAGTGAAATGCGACAAAACATTGCACTGTTATTGTGCGCCGGTGTTTTGTTTGGCGATAAAAGGTGCACCAGCAAAGCGCTTCGCCAAAATCATCGGCGCTGGTCTTTTTTATAAATTAAATGCTATCTCCATGATTCTGTTGGGAAAATTAAAGTTGGCTTGTTAACTGCAATTATCCATTCAGGCTTGCTCGTAAAAACCGAGAGCTGTTGAAAACACAAATAGATCAATCCTGGAGAAAGAACTCATGAAGAAGATACAAAAGAAATTACTGGCCAGTACTGTAGCCGCTGCGGCTTTTGCATCCATGGCAATGGTTCCGGCTGTACAGGCAGAAGTTTCGGCGTCGGTAGGTGTTGCTAACATGTACTACTGGCGTGGTCTGGATCTGGGTGGCGGTGCAGCATTGTCTGCTGACATCAACTACAGCGTGAGCGGTTTCTTTGTGGGCGCATGGACTTCTTCCGGTGACGAAGCCATGGGTACCGAGTATGACCTGTATGCCGGTTACGGTGGTGAGGTTGGTGACTTTAACTACAGCCTGAGCGTTGTAAGCTACAACTACGCTGACCCGAAAGATGGCGAGCCTTTGTCTCCAGGTGATTTGACGGAAGTGGTTCTGGGTCTGGGTTACGGTCCTTTTGCGGCAACTTACTACGATAACGTAGCGGGCAGCAGCGGTTACAACTACTTCACCCTGGCGCTGGATTTTGAGAAATTTGCCGTGCTTTACGGTCAGCACGAAGATGATCTGTCGCACATCGACCTGACCTACAAGTACAACGACAACCTGAGCTTCACCGTTGGTAAAGTGGTTGACGATGCCAGTGGCGCTTATCCGGACGAAGCCAAGTTTATCGTAAGCTTGTCTCTGCCAATCGACTTCAAATAAGTTTTCCGCGAGTTGGGAGGCAATTGCCTCCCTGCTTTACAAGGATGTTGTTTTTAACTGCAATAAATACCTCTCTGCTATTCCTCTAAAAAATCTTCCGGTATTACATCCTCAGCTTTAGCGTTGATTGCTTGTCTTCGTTCCAAACATTACTTGCCTTCTGCATGTTTTTCTTATCAACGTTGCCGGATTTTCGGTGTCAGTATGCGGACTGAGTATTCAGCACATAAGGTTATTTTGCGGGTGGGGGAGGTGGGTGCGTGCAGGTGATCAGAAATAAAAAAGGCCCCGCGTTATGCGGAGCCTTTTGTTTGCAAATGACGTGCTATTAAACAGCCATTACCAGTTAAAACGGCGGGATACCCCCAGCATTAACACGCGGGCATCGCTGTCGTAACTGTCGAGCGTCAGGTCCGCATGCCATTTTTCAGCAAACTGATAACGCGCACCAATACCGATAGCAAGTTGCGTTGAGGTTTGACGAGCCTGACCAATACGCTTGTCCGTTGCATCCGTTTTAATAAACGAAGCACCGGCTTTGGCGTAAGTGCTGAACGCATTTTTCTGCCAGAAAGTGAAGCCGACCATCAATGAGGGTACGGTGTACTCAATGGCGGCGTCCGGCAGGGCTGCGGTCATGGCCGGGTTGTAGTTGGTCAATCCCGCTTCACCGGCATCGGTGTATTTCAGCTCCCAGAACCAGCGCGCAGAAAGCTGCTGGCCTACGTGAATGAAATAACCGCTGCTGCTGTCATCGTCGTTGTACCAGCCATTAACTTCACCTTCGGGGCTGAGTTTGGACATAGCCACACCAGCACCGGCGTACCAGCAGCGTGACAAATCAAAATCGCAATTGTCAGCTTGTGCCAGCGGTGCGGCAGTGAGCGCGCCAAGCGCGCTCACTGCCATTACGGTTTTTAAAGACCGTGCTTTGAGTTGACGGCGTCTGGCCAGCGCGGCAAGCGCCAGCAGAGCCAACCATCCGATTTGCATGGAGCCGGATCCTTTCACTGCAGTTTTCAGTTCACCGGAATCTTTTTGCAAATAATCCGGAATGCCATCGTTGTTGTAATCACCGCGCTCCATGGAGTCCGGGAAACCGTCGTTGTCACTGTCGGTGTCCAGATAATCCGGAATGCCATCGCCATCGCTGTCGAGCAGTACCGGTGGTTTGCCGTTAGTACCACCAACCACATGGCCGTCAACGCTGTCGGCAATGCCGTCGCGGTCAATATCAACAAACACATCAATACGACCATCGTTGTTGGCATCCAGTGAAGCTGGCAAGCCGGCTTCAATCAGATCCCAGATACCGTCGCCATCGCTGTCGAGGTCCTGGAAGTCAGGAATGCCATCGCCATCGGTGTCGAGAATCGCCAGCAGTAAATCAATGGCGTCGTGCAAACCGTTGCGATCGTTGTCAACGAAGTTGTCGATACGGCCATCACCGTCAGCGTCCAGCAGGAAGCGAATGCCGCTTTCGATAATGTCCGGAATGCCGTCGTTATCGCTGTCCAGGTCCAGACGATCCGGGATGCCGTCACCATCGGTGTCGCGATCCGGGCCGGTTTCAAATGGTGAGCTGAAACCATTTTCAATCCAGTCCGGAATACCGTCGTTGTCATCGTCCTGATCAATCGCATCGGGGATGCCATCGCGATCGCTGTCGAGGCTGCCGCCGAACCCATTAACATCATTGTCTACAACATCCGGAATACCATCGCCGTCTTTATCGGTGATGTCATCAATGCGTCCGTCACCATCTTTGTCGAGGTCGGCGTAACCGGCGTCAACAATATCCGGAATACCGTCGTTGTTGCTGTCGGTATCGCGATAGTCAGGAATGCCATCGCCATCGGTATCGCGCGGGTTATCGATAATGATGCCGCCGTCCGCCATGCCATCGTTGTTGGCATCGGGCAAGCCGGCTTCGATCACATCAAAGATGCCGTCGTTGTCGCTGTCGAGGTCGCGCATATCGGGGATGCCATCACCGTCGCTGTCGCGCAGTCTGGCAGCATCGTCAATGCCGTCACCGTTGGCGTCGGTACCGCCGGTCTGGTCTACGTCGAAGGCGTCATCAATACCGTCGCCATCGCTGTCACGACCGGATGCACCGGCTTCAACACCGTCAGCAATACCATCGTTGTCGCTGTCACGATCCAGATAATCCGGCAAGCCATCGCCATCGGTATCAACCGGTTCGAAGCGGTCATCAATGCCGTTGCCATTGCGGTCCGGACCACGGGTCTGATCAACATCGAGGAAGTCGTCAATACCGTCGCCATCACTGTCAGTGCCGCTGAGCGGAATCATGTCAGCTTCCAGACGATCCGGTACGCCGTCATTGTCGCTGTCGTTGTCACGATAATCCGGGATGCCATCACCATCGGTGTCACGCGGTTCAAAGCGATCATCAATGCCGTTGCCATTCGCGTCCGGGCCGCCGGTCTGGTCCACGTCGATAGCATCGTCGATGCCGTCTTTATCTGTGTCCTTACCGCTCAGTTTCACGCTGATTGCTGCTTCGAGAATATCCGGAATACCGTCGTTATCACTGTCGGTGTCGATGTAATCCGGAATACCGTCGCCATCAGAATCGCGATTGCCTTCGATCACATCCGGAATACCGTCGTTATCGGAGTCGAGATCCAGATAATCCGGAATGCCGTCGCCGTCGGTATCACGATTGCTGGCACGACCTTCGTCTTCATCGGAAATACCGTCGTTGTCATTGTCGGTATCGCGATAATCCGGAATACCGTCGCCATCCATATCGGCATAGTCATTGGCATTGTTCGGATCGGTTTTATCAACATGGGTTTCGATGTAGTCAGGTACGCCGTCGCCATCGCTGTCCTTGAAGGAATTGCGATTAAACGGATCTGTGCCTTCCGCGCGTTCTACATAATCCGGTACGCCATCGCCGTCGCTATCCAGGAACTGATCAGTGCCATCCGGGTTGGTGCCTTGTTGTTTTTCAACATAGTCCGGAATGCCATCGCCATCGGTATCTTTGAAGGAGCGCGGATCGTTCGGATTAGTATTGTCGTGCTGCACTTCAACATAATCCGGTACGCCGTCACCGTCGCTGTCTTTGAAGGAGGTGCGATTTCGCGGATTTGTGCCATCCAGACCTTCAACAAAATCGGGCACGCCATCACCATCGCTGTCTTTTACCGACAGACGGTTTTGCGGATCAGTGTTGTCGAAGATGCTTTCAACAAAGTCCGGTACACCATCACCATCGCTATCTCGGAAAGACGTGCGATTGTTCGGGTCGGTACCTTGCTGAACTTCTACATAGTCAGGCACGCCGTCACCGTCACTATCTTTGTAGTGGCGTGGATTGAACGGATCAGTACCATCGCGGATTTCGATGTAGTCAGGTACGCCATCGCCATCGCTGTCTTTGTAACGTGTCGGATCAGTAGGTGATGAACCTTCACGCACTTCAACATAGTCAGGTACGCCGTCACCATCCCGGTCTTTGTAGGACGTTGGGTCGTTAGGGTCAGTACCATCGACAGCTTCAATGTAGTCCGGCACACCATCACCATCGGTGTCAGTGATCGAACCGTTACCACCCGGGTCGGTGCCATCGCGGTTTTCAATGTAGTCCGGGATGCCATCGCCATCGCTGTCTTTGTAAGACTTCGGATCGTTCGGGTTTGTACCTTCTACCAATTCAACATAGTCAGGTACGCCGTCACCATCGGTGTCTTTGAAAGAGGTCGGATCGGTGGGGTCTGTACCGTCGTTATGTAATTCCACATAGTCAGGTACACCGTCATTGTCGGTATCACGGTATGACGTCGGATCTGTCGGGTCAGTAGCATCCAGTATCTCGATCAGGTCAGGTACGCCATCGCCATCCGTGTCTCTGAAAGACTCGGCATCTTCCGGATCAGTGTTTTGCTGAACTTCTACGTAGTCAGGTACACCGTCGCCGTCCGTGTCTTTGTAATCACGGTTGTCTTCCGGATCGCTATTGTCGACATGAATCTCGACATAATCCGGTACGCCATCACCATCGGTGTCTTTGTAAGATGTCGGGTCGTTCGGGTCAGTACCGTTGCGTACTTCTAGGTAATCGGGCACACCGTCGCCATCGCTATCTTTTGCCGAGGTCGGGTCGGTTGGATCAGTTCCATCGGCAATTTCGATGTAATCCGGTACGCCGTCACCGTCGGTGTCGGTCAGTGAATCATCGCCGCCGGGATCGGTGCCGTCGATTATTTCAACGTAATCCGGAATGCCATCGCCATCGCTGTCTTTGTAAGACGTTGGATTTGTCGGGTCGGTACCGTCTACCACTTCAACATAATCCGGAACCTTGTCGCCGTCAGTATCCTTGAATGAAGTCGGATCATTCGGGTCGGTGCCGTCAGTTTGCGTTTCTACGTAATCAGGTACGCCGTCGCCATCGCTGTCTTTGTAAGACGTTGGGCTGCGCGGGTTGGTGTTATCACGCAGTTCCTGATAATCAGGTACGCCGTCGCCATCCGTGTCTTTGTAAGACTTGGGATCGGTCGGGTCAGTGCCATCGACGATTTCAACGTAATCCGGAACCTTGTCACCGTCAGTGTCCTTGAATGCATCGGCGTCATTCGGGTCGGTGCCGTCTTTAGCTTCTACATAGTCGGGCACGCCGTCGCCGTCTGTATCACGGAAAGATGTGCGTCTGGTCGGGTCGGTGCCATCCAGTATTTCTACGATGTCGGGTACACCATCACCATCCGTATCTTTGAAAGAGTCACCACTTTCCGGATCAGTACCTTGCTGAACTTCTACGTAATCAGGCGCACCATCACCATCGGTGTCCTTGTAGTCACGTTTGTTGGTCGGGTCGGTATTGTCGACATGAACTTCTACGTAATCCGGTACGCCGTCACCGTCGGTATCCTTGTAGGAAGTCGGATCGTTCGGGTCAGTACCGTCCAGTAATTCAACATGGTCGGGTACGCCGTCGCCATCACTATCCTTGAATGACGTCGGCTCGTTCGGGTCAGTACCGTCTTTGTTTTCTACATAGTCGGGTACACCGTCACCGTCGCTGTCGGTTACCGAGTCTTTGTCGTTCGGATCGGTGCTGTAAACATTAACTTCAACGTAATCCGGTACTCCATCACCATCGGTATCCAGGAAATCATCAACATCTTCCGGGTCGGTGCCATTCAGAATTTCGATATGGTCGGGTACGCCATCGCCATCAGTGTCTTTGGCTGAAGTCGGGTCGGCCGGGTCAGTACCTTGTTGGTCTTCCACATAATCAGGAACACCGTCACCGTCGCTGTCTTTTACAGAATCCTTGTCGTTCGGGTCGGTGTTATCGATTTCGGTTTCCACATAATCGGGTACGCCGTCGCCGTCAGTATCAAGAACCGAGTCTTTATCATCCGGATCTGTGCCATCCACATAAACTTCAACATAATCCGGTACGCCGTCACCGTCAGTATCGGGATATGACGTTGGGTCATTGGGGTCAGTGCCTTCTGCCGCTTCCACATAGTCAGGTACGCCGTCACCGTCTGAATCTTTTACATCATCAGGATCGTTCGGGTCGGTGAAATCAATGTAATTTTCTACGTAGTCGGGTACGCCATCACCATCAGTATCCGGGAAGTCTTCCGGATCGTTAGGATCGGTGCCTTCGCTCGCTTCCACATGATCCGGTACACCATCGCCATCGGTATCCGGCGCAGCAGTTACGGTGATGCTGAATGGGCCCTGGTTTGCAGCGCGACCGCCGCTGTCCAGCACACGGATAGTGATATTGCTGGCGGTTCCCACATGGGCGCGAGTCGGCGTTCCTGAAAGGGTGCCGGTTGCCGGATCAAACGTTGCCCATACAGGCCGGTTGGTAATACTGAAAGAGTGCGTATCCTGGGGATCACCATCGGTAATGGTGGGGGTGTAAGTATAGGTTGCACCTTCAACGATGGTGGCAGCAGGCGAGTTGGTGAATACCGGCGTCTGGTTGCTTATCGCGGTAAAATTCACATCACCGGCACTGGGGCTGGTGTTGTTGGTGCCATCACTGGCAACCAGATCGTACGCAGGTGCATTTTTGCTACCGTCATGCACAAACGCGATACGTCCCAGATTGATGTCGTTCTGGGTAAAGGTTGTGATGGCGACATTGGGAGCGCTCACCAGCGCAAAGCGGCCGTGAGTAACATTGCTAACCGTGAAGGTAATAGGATCATCTTCCGGGTCGGCGTAGCTGATATTTTCGTTACTCAATGCAATTGCATCGCCTTCTACCAGCGTGATGGTGTTGGCTGCTTCCAGGGGGACGCCGGAGTAATCGCCGCGATCCGGATGTGGTTCGACGTAGACATAGAAGTCATTGAAGGTGCTAAGACCATCGGGGTCGCGAACATACAACGACAGCGCTCTGTCACCCTCGGAGCGCAGGGCAAAGGTATCGCGGTAGGTGAGCGTGCGAACCAGTGCCTGCAATGCAGCGATATCGGTGGGGCCGGTAAAATTGATTTGTAATGCACGACCAAGCCCGTTCAAGGTCGGGTGCACTGTACCAAAGGCATTACCCTCGTAATAGATAGTGTCACCGACACGATTGATTTCGCCGGTACCGTTACCAACGGCGTCAACACTCAACATCTCCAGTTGACCATCCGTAAACGTAACGTTCAGTTTCAGCATGCCACCCTGGAAATCCGTGGTGTTGGCATCTGTCACTGTCGCGTTGAGGTTCTGGTCGACCCGAATCGGCTGGGCTCCGTTGTAAACAACCCGATCTGCTTCGAGATTACGAACACGCGGCGCATTCGGATCGGGCACGATAAAGGTCAGGCCCAAATAATTATTGCTGCGTGTCGTGGTGTTGTCGCGCACTTCAAAAGTGATCGGGTAAGCACCAGGGTCGAGGCCTGAACCCATCGGGCCGGGGGTAAACGTGTAGTTGTTAGGAGTAACTTCGGCGAGGGAGCTTTGTATGGTTCCCAGGCTTTGGGTATCAATCGCTGTGCCGGTGATTGCAAAGGAAAAACTTTCCCCCTTTTCCACAATTACGTTACGTGTCTCCGGAATACTGCCCGAGTTGTTGAAAGTAATCTGCGCTTTAGGCACCAGATTAAAAATCAAATCCACATGGGTTTTGGATTTCATCTGGCCATTTTCGTCAACGTCTTCAGCAACGAGACCGGCGCTGTATAAACCGGCGGTCATATTGCCTGAGCCCACCCAGGTAATAACACCGGTATTGGGGTTTATCGCAAGCCCGACCGGATTCGTGTAGGAGGCATTTCCGCCCAGTTCGTCGGTGTTAGCCAAACGATAACGCAGTTTGTCTGCGTTGGGATCGGTAGAGCTTAACTGATAATTCCAGTCCGTCAGACGTGTGGTTCCGTTCAGTTGGAATTGCGGCACATCCATCACAATTGGCATATCAATCTTGGGGGCAAGATTGTTGTCATTCAGATAAATACGGGTTTGAATCCGCCATGAACCGTTGGCATTGTTTCGCAGAGTACTGATCCTGTTACCTCCGCCAAATACCACGCTATAAGCGGTATTGGGATCCAGGTTCAGTGCGTGAAAGATGGTGGTCTTTAAAGTGTAATCGGCATCGTTAAGGTTGGTCCCATTAACGAAAACGAGCTCATCGTTACCTACTTTTGAAAAGGCAAGATTAGGGCTGGTCTGAAACGATATGTTGTCGTGACTACGGCTCCATGCCGTATTTACGGTTAAAACAACATCGTTCTGACCTCCATTTCCGTCAATATCCTTGGTCTGCCAGGTTATCGAGCCGCCTCGAAAATGCACGGCTGATGCCTGGGCTGACGCCAGGGTGGCCACAAGTACCAATCCCGCTGTTAAAACAGCGCGGTACTTGCGAATAAAGTCTGCTTTCATAGCTGACAAATTCCTGAAGTTAAACGTGACAATGTCTTGAGGAAAGACACCGATTTGTTATTGGTTGGTCACCTGGTAATCCAGAACAACACTCCATTCCTCGCCACCACGTTCAACCTTATTGGTCCAGGTAAAACAGAAATGGTCTTTGTTATCTGCGTGGAATTCACCGCGCGAGCTGGTGCGGTTTTCTTCGTTGTAGAGGAATATGGTGTTGTTATCCGGGTGGTGATGAATATTAAAATCCAGCGGATAAATGGACTGGTAGCGGTAGCTGATGGTTTGTCCTGCTTCCAGCATCATGCAATGCTCACGGAAGTAGTTTTCTACACCGGCAATATCCACTACGGTTTGTTGCCAGGCTTCATCAGCGAATGCGGTGGTTGAAAACGCGGTACCCAGTAGCAACAGTGATGCAGCAATCAACCGCTTCGCCGAGGGCGGATTTGAAGGTCTTGATAACGTCATAACGGGCTCGAACAAGAGTGAAAAACAAGCCGTTCGACGCAGGCGGGCCGCCAGAGGGACGACCGGCAATACGTCTCTTCCGGCAACTCGGGTGGCAAAAAGCCACAGATAGAAAACTGTGACTCAGTTCACTACTTGTTGCTGAGTATAATCAGGTGGCGTGTCGCATTTTATTGCGTTTTCTTGCAATTTCTTGCAGCGAGGGAACGGTGCGTCAAACACCGTTTTTGCGGGGGAGGATAATCGTGAAAATCGCGCCACCAGCAGGGTTGGCGCGGTATTGCAGTTGTCCGTTATGGCGGGAAACGACGGTATGAACAATGAATAAGCCCAGCCCCATGCCGTTGGTGCCTTCCATCTTCAGGGCGTTATCTGTCCGGTAAAACTTGTCGAAAATCCGGTCGGTTTCTCCTTCCGGAATCCCGATCCCGTGGTCGATCACCTGAATCTGGCAGTGCTGTGGCTGACATTCGGCCTGGATAACAATCAGCCCGCCACCCGGTGAATATTTGATCGCATTGTCCAGCAGGTTGATCAGCGCGTGACCAAACCATTGGGGATCAACGTCCAGATAAATGTCCTCCTCCGGGAAATCCAGGTGCAGATGATGAGGCGCTTCAACGGGGCGTAAATCCTCAACCTGCTCGATCATCCGCTTCAGCGAAACTGTCTGCAGTTGTAACGGCATATCGCGATTTAACAGGCGGTCTTCTGCCAGCGCGTTATCAATCAGGGCGTTGATGCGGGCAAGCCCGAGGTGGGTGCGTTGAAAGCGGGGTGCCAGTTCCGGGTGAGAGTCCTGGGTTTGCAGCTGGATATTGGTAATGGCCGAGCCGACCACCGCCAGCGGGGTGCGCAACTCGTGAGCCACCATGCTGAACAGCTCGCGGTGCAGCTTGGCCTTTTGCTGTTCGCTAAGAAAAGCTTTTTCCTGGGCGCGTAAATGCAGCATTACCACCAGCGCAATGTAAGGCACCTGCAAAATGGTCATGAAGGCCCACACGTGCGTGGTCCAGAAATTCATCGGCAGTAGTGAAAAATTTCTCGCCATTTGAAAACTCAGCGTCACTATCCCCGGGCCGAACAGTAACAGCATTAACAGCGATGGCACAAAGCGGTGTTTCAGCATAATCAGCGTCAGGGTGAGCACACTGACCAGCACCACAATGCCACCAATAGCCGCAACAGACGGCAGGGGTGCGCCAAGCAGACTGACCACCGCGCCCAGTGCACTGAAAATGGCGATGCCCCACATCATCACCGAAAAGCGCGGGAAAAAATTGCGTGGCTGGATAAACACCATGGACATGGAAACCCCGGCGGCGCCGGAGGCGAAGATGCCGCACGCCAGTATGCGATCCGGCCAGTTGCCATTCTGGTCATAAAATATCTGGTCGTAACCATTGATACAGAAATGCATCATGCCGTTAAAAAACAAAAAGGCGGTGATCGCGAAGTAAAAGGTTTTGCGCATCCACAAGCCGCTGATCAGGCTCACCACCATCGCCGCCAGGATCAAACCAAACAGCAGCCCGTACAGCATATTCTCGAAGGTCAGGGTGTAGGCGTAGGCCTGCGGGTCCCACAAGGTAAGCCCCAGTGTCAGGGTGCTGGAGGTTTGCACACGCAAATAATAGGTGCCGCCGCTATCGCTGGAGAGATCCAGCGGTGCCAGAAAATGCCTTGCCAGCATCGGGCGGTTGGCGGGTCTTACATGGTCGCCCATACGCAAATGCCGGTGTTCACCATTGGCTTGCGGAATATAAAGATCCACCGAATCCAGGAAGGTGGGGCTGATTTGCAACCACCATTCACCTTCGGTATTGGCATTCGGTTGAAGCGTCCAGCGAAACCAGTGAACCTTGGGGGTATAACCAAAAGAGAAGTTATGGTCCTCAAACCAGGTAAAAAAGCTATGACCAGACTGGTCTGCAGCCACCAATTCTTCTAAACTAGTTGTCATGCTGTCGTTTTTTTCAACAAAAATTTCTGTGTAAGGAAGCAGTGACAGGCTGGAGAGGCGAACATCGGGTACCGCAACCGGTGCTGCTGCCATAACCGGATGACATAACAAAAAGGCCGTTAGAGAAATAATAAACATTCCATAACGCGCAAGGCTTTCTCGCATGCCCACTCCCCGTATTCTTGTTGTTGAAGACAATCCCGATCTGCGGGTAGAAATTGTCGATTATTTACTGTTTTGTCAATATCGAGCGAGTGGTGTTGGCAATGTACACGACATGCAACAGGCGCTTCGCTATGAGCACTGGAACATGTTGTTGCTGGATCTGACCTTGCCCGACGGTGACGGGCTCAATGTCGCACGGGAGCTTCGCAAAACCTACGGCTTGCAACTGGGCATTATTATGGTCACAGCCCGCGGTCAGGTGGAAGACCGTATTGACGGAATCAGTGCCGGTGCTGACGCTTATTTGATCAAGCCGATCAATTTGCGTGAACTTAAAGTTACCATTGATCACCTTGGACAGCGCCTCGGCGGCCAGCCGTCGCTGGAAACTTCAACGCTGGCGCAATGGCGGCTGGATGCCATGAGTCTTGAGTTGATCTGTCCCAATGCCGAACGTGTGGCGCTCACCGTTACTGAATCCTTATTGTTAAAAACGCTGCTGGAACAACCCGGACAACCGGTCAGCCGTGATCGTTTATGTGAATGCCTGCCGCCAGGCAGTCATCAGGATGACACTCGCCGGCTGGATAGTATTTTGAGCCGCTTGCGCAGCAAAGCCAAAAAAGAAACCGGGCTCAACCTTCCTATTCATACTCTGCGCAACAAAGGTTACACCTTCGAGGGCAACCGCCGCGCCAGTGATAAAAGCTGGTAATAAAGCTGCACCAGGTTTGCACTTATCGAGGTTGTTGGCGGGCGGAATATGGCAGAATGCTGCCTTGATTGAACTGACAACTATCTGAATAGAACAGGATGCTATTGATGAGCAGTTTCTCCTCCAATGCCAACCGTCCGGAAATACTGGTAACCGGTGGCGCCGGGTTTATCGGCAGCCATGTTTGTGTGGAATTGATTGAAGCCGGTTATCTGCCGGTGGTGGTTGATAACCTCTGTAACAGCAAATATGAAGCGCTCAAACGCGTGACAGAAATTACCGGTGTTGCACCGGTTTTTTACGAAGTCGACATCAACGACCGCGAACGCCTGCAATCGGTATTCAACGCGCACAAGGTTCAGGCGGTGATGCACTTTGCCGGGCTGAAAGCAGTGGGTGAGTCCAGTCAGATTCCGCTGAAATATTATCGCTACAATGTTGCTGGCACCCTGACGTTGGCCGAAGTCATGGCTGATAACAACGTCTGGAAAATGATTTTCAGTTCATCGGCAACGGTCTACGGCGATCCGGTCAGTGTGCCGATTGACGAAAGTTTTGCCACCTCGGCTACCAACCCTTATGGCCGCAGCAAATTAATTGTGGAAGACATTCTGCGCGACCTGGCAGCGGCGCCGGGCAATCAATGGAACATCAGCTTGCTGCGTTATTTCAATCCGGTGGGCGCTCACGAAAGCGGTCGCATCGGTGAAGACCCGGCGGGCATTCCCAACAACCTGCTGCCTTACGTTGCTCAGGTGGCGATTGGCAAATTAAAAGAGCTGGGCGTTTTCGGTGATGATTACGACACCGTGGATGGCACCGGCGTACGCGATTACATTCATGTGGTTGATCTGGCCAAAGGCCATGTGGCAGCCTTGCAAGGTCTGGATAAAAGCGGTGACGGTTGCCGCGCCTACAACCTCGGCACGGGCACCGGTTATTCGGTGTTGCAAATGGTTGCCGCGTTTGAAGCCGCATCGGGTCGCAAGGTGGCTTATCGTATTGCACCGCGTCGCCCGGGTGATATTGCTGCCTGTTTTGCCTATGCTGAAAAAGCCAAACAGGAACTGGGCTGGGAAGCAAAATTCGACTTGCAGCGCATGATGCAAGACGCCTGGCGCTGGCAATCGCAAAATCCGCAAGGCTATGAGAGTTAGTTGGTCAGTCAGCTTATTGAGCGTTCAGAACCTGCATTAATGTGCAGGTTCATTAATACTCTCCTTATTCCAATCCGGCGTCAGCTTACCTTGCAGGCAGGCGCTCACCTCGTTATCAATTAAATTTCCCGGTTTTACACAATCTTTCAGCGTGCGCGAATGCAGCGGTGTATCGCTGCTTGTGGGCGGTGGTTCGCGTTCGGCATTTTTTGCGATGCGACAAGCCGCATTGCGCTGCGCCAGCGTATCGCCCGTGGCGTGCTGGTTGTGCTCGCGAATCCAGAAATTGCAGGTTTGATACAAGCGAACAACCCTTGCATCGGTGGCGGTGATTTTTATTTCTGATTGTCGATCATCGTAACGGCGCTGGCGAGGCGCAGCGGTTGTTTGAATATTCTGCGAGCGGGCAGTGCGGATACACTCGGCAAGTTGTGAGCGGTGATAATTGCGTTTGCGCAACCAGTCATTCATCTGACGGCTGCTGCCACCGGCGCGTCGCTTCTGGTTATAACTGTCAAGCCGCTGTTGGTGGTATTCACAGGAATTGTTGGCCTGCGCCGGTGGTGACCCGCCAGGCAATAGACAAAAGCCGAGAAAGCAAAAAACGGGAGAGATGTATCGCAACATAGCAGCGTCCTTGCTGTGAATGATGCGTTCAGTCTATCTCACTAAGTTGGCGGATGCCAAACGGTCCTTTATATTTGCTGGCAAGCGCGCCACCGGTTTTTCTTCGCCGCGTTTATCTTTATAAATAACACCGCCTTTCATCACCCAGGGAATATAGCTGAGTACGTCAATATTTTGTGTGGGGTCTGCCTTTACCGCAACAATGTCTGCATACTTGCCCACTTCAATGGAGCCGATATCTTTTTCAGCATCGAGAAATTTTGCCGCATGCAATGTGGCGGAACGAATGACTTCCAGGGGTGACAAGCCGACTTCAACCAGCAATGGAAATTCACTGGTGTTATTGCCTGCGGGGCCATCCGTGCCGTAAATAATCGGAATGCCAGCGCGAACGGCTTTACGAATATTGTCTTTGTATACGGATAAAACATGGGTTAAACGTTCACGGGTGAGCGGCGTAATGCCCACTCGCTCGGCGCGTTCCAGTGCTGTTCCGAATACGGCCAGTGTGGGCACCAATACCGAGTGCGGGCTTTTCTTGAAAAGTTTTATATTTTCATCGTCGAGTAATGAACCGTGTTCAATAGAGTCGGCACCGGCATTCAACGCAATTTTTACACCCTCGGGTGCATAAGCGTGCACCGCCACTTTTTTGCCCAGCGCATGAGCAGTTTCAATGACAGCACGTACTTCTTCTTCGGTAAATTGCACACTGGTCGGGTCGGTGCCGCTAACAAAACCGCCGGTGATGCAAATTTTTACAAAGTCTGCACCGTATTTAAAAATTTCTCGCGTCTTGTGGCGAAATTCATCCGGGCTGTTGGCACTGTAACGGCTCTCGGTAATATTGTCCGGTGACGATGGTTGACCGCTGCAATGGCCGCCGGTAACCGACAACATCGCACCGCCATCAAACAAGCGCGGGCCGGGAATATCACCGTCATTAATCGCATTGCGTAAGGCAATACCGGAAAAGGCTGCGCCGCCCATACTTCTTACCGTGGTAAAACCGGTATTCAAGGTCAATTTTGCGTTGTAGGCGCCACGCAATGCACCGCGGGCGACACCGGCATTCAAACCGCCACCACCGGCGAGATGAACGTGCGCATCAATAAATCCCGGCAATAAAATGTAATCACCCAGATCAACAATTTCAGCGTTGTCCGGCACATTAATATTGTTGCCAATCGCGGTGATGCGTTCGTTTTCAATAAGGACTTGCGGGTTGGCCACCAGCTTGCCGGTTTTTACATCCAGTAAATGTGCCGCTTTCAAAACAGTGACTGTTTTACTTTCAGCAGCCGCATTGGCGAATACCGGCAGGCACAAAGCCAGCAATAAGGGGAGCAGGTGCGTTGTTATCCGTGTTTTCATGCGTTCTCTCTATTTTATCCAGTGTTGAATAATCAATCGTAATGATTCGGGTACACGGATAATTCATATTCTGTGCCAGAAGTGCAGGCGCAGCGTTTACAGAGAATTTAAAAAAACGTTAACGGAATTTTTTATAAAAGCCACGGGTTAATGTCGCAGCCACTCCATGCGCTGTTATGACATGGAGCGGGCAGGAATCAGGCGGCGTAATTTGGGCATGAGATAATGGCGGCAGCGCTGGTTGTAAATGAGAAGGCCACCGAGCAATCCGATCGCGCAGCCCAGCAGGGTATCGTAAAAACGGGCTTCGGCAATGGCTGATGAATCACCGCCCATGCTGAGTGTTGCTGCTTCAGCCAGCAGCAGGCCGAGTGGAGTGAAAAACAGCGCGGCAATGCCGTAATGGCGCACCACCAGCATTTCGACCAAAAAGGTGAGAAGCATAATTAAAAATGAAATGCTGATCGGGTTCAGCGGTAAAGACAACAAACCGAAGGCCAGCCAGATACCCAACGCCGTGCCCAGCACCCGCTGTAATTGTCGCGACCAGACCGCTTGCAGTGATGCGCCCTGAATAACAGCCACACAGCTGATTGGTACCCAATACGCGCGTTCCATTTGCAGCAGGTGCGCCAGCAATAATGAGGCGCCAACACAGCCACCAATAATGACAGAATCATAAATAACGTAGTTGTATGCGGGGGACTGAATCACCGGCGCAGGGTTGGCTGGTTCAATGCGTAAAATATACAGGCTGTAACAAAACGCCAGAAACACCGCCAGAATACAGCCGAGGCTGAGCAAACCCACCATCATCGGCAAGCGTTCAATAGGAATGGGCGTGTAAGCGCCAATCGACACCGCCATCACAAAAAACAAAGAGCCCGGCGGGCCTATATCGTAATAGCGCACAATCATGGTGACCACGACCGCCGTAAAGGTAATCACCGGAATAATCGACAGCGGCACAAACTGGCAGAAAGTCCCCACGGCATAACAGGCGATCATGCCGAAGGCGCAGGTCATCAGGCGAATCATGCGATGAGACAGCGGCGTTTTGCTGACATGCAAAAACACCATGCCGCCCAGTGATGCCGCCAGACCAAACTGAATATGGCCGAGAATGGCCGCAATCAGCATCGGCAGCCCGGCCGCCAACGCTGCGGTAAAGGGCAACTGCCAGCGGCGATCCGATGCATTGAAGGTGATCAATTGTTGCCACTGTTCCCGCAATACGCGGCGGGTTTTTCTCAAAGGCGATGGTGACACGGCGCAAAATCCATTAACGGTTGCATGAAGCTGTCAGTGCATGGCTGCTTGTTAAAGCGGCGGCATTGGCGGGTCGGTCGCCAGCAATGCAGAGGTTGCAGCAGCACGCGGAATACTGACAGGGTGTAGTGAGTATGGCTGAAAATCGCCACGGCAGAGCAAGGCTTGTTGCGTCGCTGTAAACCACGCGGTGTTACAGCGGCAAGCCGGAGGTCAGGGATAACTGGCAACCACTTTGGTTTTGCCATCGCGGGTGACGCCGACAACATCGTATTTATCCTGACGGTCGCCCATTTCCATACCGGGCGAACCGACCGGCATACCGGGCACGGCGGCGCCGATTAAATCGTCATCGGCCAATACCTTTTTTACCGCATCCGCAGGAACGTGGCCTTCAAAAAACTTTCCGTTGATAACAGCGGTATGGCAAGAGCGCAACGCCGGTGCAATGCCGAGTTTTTCTTTAATGGAATTCATATTGCTTTCCACCTGGTCATTCACGGTAAAACCGTTGTTTTCCAGATGCACAATCCAGTCCTTGCAGCAGCCGCAAAACGCATCGCGATGCACATCGGCGTGCAGCTCCGACGCCAACGCCGACGTGCTGAATAACAGGCTAAACAGGGCAGAAAAAATAGCGGGGTATTTCATGGCAGGAATCCTGGAAAATGGCATCTTTATCCGGGCGGATCAAAGACGCCATTATTCACCAGAACCCCGCGCGAGGGAATGACATCCATCAACTTATCACGCCAAAGCTGCTGGCGCGTCAGGTTTGAAGCCGGATAACTGGCGCAAATACGACCAGGGAAAAATACCGCGCTCGTGACCATCGCTAAACACCAGCTGGATGCCGTACACCATATTATTGATGGCGGTTACGCGGATATCCGGGTCAAGCAATGAAATAGTACCTTTCAGGCGCCGGGCGCGGCAGCCGGAACACTGGCAAGCGCTACGCAACAATAACCACGAGAGCGACGAGATTTCCCCGTCGCTCCACACCAGGCTTACTTGCTGTTGTGCCGGCTCATTGCGGATACTTTGCGGGGCCGGTTGGCTCAATGCATTCATGATGATGCCTGTGCCAATTGTTGCAAGGCAATGCGCACCGCCTTTCTCACTTCCGGGTCGCCATCCTGCCCGGCTTGCTGCAACGCCGGAATAGCCTGCGCACTGCCCAGTTCACCCAACGCCAGCGCTGCTTCTTTTCGCAAATTGCTGATGCTGTGTTGCAAGGTTATTAACAGCGACTCAAGTGCCGGTAAATACCGCAACTTGCCCAAAGCACGAGCAGCCTGCAAACGCACCTGCCAGTAATCATCCTGCAATGCAGCCAGTAACGCTTCACCGCTGTGGTGATGCGCGAGTTTACCCAAGGTTTTTGCGGCCTCTTCACGCACTTGCCACTCCGGATCAGTCAGCGCTGCCTGCAACGCGGGCAAGGTTTGCTCATCGCTGGCAAACGCCAGTGCGCCAACGGCGGCACGTCTTACCTCAATATCGGCATCGCTGCTCGCCAGTCGGGCGAGCTCGGGCAAGGCTTCAGTGTGCTTCAACCAACCCAATACGCCCACCGCCTCGCGGCGTACACCGGCACTGGTATCCTGCAATGCCTGAATAG
This sequence comes from Cellvibrio polysaccharolyticus, assembly GCF_015182315.1. Taxonomy (NCBI): domain Bacteria; kingdom Pseudomonadati; phylum Pseudomonadota; class Gammaproteobacteria; order Cellvibrionales; family Cellvibrionaceae; genus Cellvibrio; species Cellvibrio polysaccharolyticus. Next base: position 3,555,955 of record NZ_PRDL01000001.1, on the reverse strand, counting down.
CTGCACCGCTACTATCGGGCAAGCGTAGCTCTCGCAGTGCACGAAAGGCACTCTGACGAACCTGTTCATCGGCATGTTCAGCCCAGGGCAAAATAACCAGGCCGCTTTGTGGCTCTTTTAACAAGCTCAAACTTTGTGCTGCTGCCCCACGCACCTGTTGGCTGGTATCGGTGAGCGCGGTACACAACGCAGAAACTACCTCGGTTTCTTCCCAGGCTTCCAGCAGGCGCGCCGCTTCAAAGCGCACTTCGGCATCGACATCGTGCAGCAAGGCACCGGTCAAAAAGGGCAGGCTATCCGGGTCTTCAAGATCAGCCAACGCAATCAACGCGATACGCCGCACACCGGCATCGTCATCCTGAAGGCGGGGCAGTAATTGAAGAATATCGTCATTGTCGGTTTCAGTGGTAAACATAGTGGCTCACGGTAAATTGATTTTAAAAAAACGTACAGCGTTTTATATTTGTTTAGCATTCCTCGTCTCGCCGGTTTTGGAGCCAAACATCTAACGCCAAATTCGCATTGTGCCGATGTGAAATTTTTAAACTGTACGTGATATATGCTGCGTACGAGTCTGGTGTCAGGAGCACTACTTCGAAACCTTGCAAGCCAGGGATGGCTTGCGGGAGCTACATGGAAGTATCTATGCGATTTCGAAGTAGTGCTCCTGATGCCAGACGACCATATGGCACTTTCAAATTGGCACTTTTAAATCGCGAGTTGATAATACTCAAGGCAATCCCAACGGGGACAATCTTGGAAATACCTGATCGTCAGTATGGCGTAACAACTCAAGACAATGGCGTTTCAGTTGCATAAATTCGCTGCTGGTCACCAGGTCTGTATGACGTGGCCTGGCAAACTGCAAACGCAAATCCTCAATAATTCGCCCCGGCCTCGGGCTCATCACCAGAATGCGATCCGCCAGAAACAACGCCTCATCAATATCGTGCGTCACGAAAACAACGGTAGTGCGAATCTTCGACCAGATATCCAACAACAACTGCTGCATATCCAAACGCGTCTGAGCATCCAGCGCGCCGAAAGGCTCGTCCATCAACAACAAACGAGGCTGATTCACCAATACGCGAGCAATTTCCACGCGCTGCTGCATACCGCCGGACAACTGACTCGGCCAGCGCTTCTCAAAGCCATTCAACCCCACCAGCGAAATAATGTCCTGCGCCTGTTGCTCGCGCTCGGCTTTACCCAACCCGCGCATCTTCAAACCGAAAGCAACATTATCGATAACCGACTTCCACGGAAATAACGTGTGTTGCTGAAACACCATACCGCGTTCGGGTGACGGGCCTTTAACCGGTGTGTTATCTACCAGCAATTCGCCCGCACTCGGCGGCAAATGACCGGCAAGCGCGCCCAGTAAAGTAGACTTACCGCAACCGGATGGGCCGAGAATACAAATAAATTCGCCCGGCTGAATATTGATAGAAACACTATCCACTGCCTGAAAGCGGTCTTTCTTTTCACCCAGATGAATCGAAAGATTTTTCAGCTCAATTTCGCCGGGAATAATGTGATCAATCGTCATTACACATTTCTCCGCAGGTAATACCAGGGAATGAAAAAGTTACCGGCGAGACGCACCAGCAAACTGCACCCCATGCCCAGCACACCAATCAACAACATACCTACCACAATATCGGCGTAGTTTTGAATCACATAGGATTCCCAGGTGTAATAACCAATACCCCATTGGCCGGAAATCATTTCAGCGGTTACCAGGCAAAACCAGGAGGTGCCCATGCCAATGGTCAAACCGGTGATAATGCTCGGCGCAGCGCCGGGTAAAATCACTTCGTGCAAAATGGCAAATGGTGAAGCTCCCAAACTTTTTGCCGAAGCGATCAAGCGTTTGTCTACCGCTTCCACCCCGTGAATGGTATTCAGCAACACCGGAAAAAGTGCGCCGGTAAACGTGATAAAAATCATCGATACTTCGGAGGATGGAAACATCAGAATTGCCAGCGGAATCCAGGCAACGGCGGGAATAGGGCGCAAGACTTCCAGCGGTGGCAGTAATAATGCTTCAACCACGCGTGAACGCCCAATCACTAACCCCAGGGCAATCCCGACAATGACTGCCGCAAAATACCCGGAAAATACCCGTGCCAAACTGCTGCCGAGGTGCGGCAGCAGTTTGTTGGAGGTAAACAAATGCCAGGCTGCATCAAGCACAGCGGTTGGCGTGGGCACATAGGTAAAAGTAATGAAGCCCAGATTCAATTTCGTTGTAGACGCTACTTGCCAGAACAGCAGGCAAGCAAGTAGCGCACCGGTCTGCAAGGCAAGGCGTTTCCACTGGTTGATAAAATAGTTGACCAAACGCATGTTCATTATCCCTGCTGGTTGGCCGACGGGAAGTCCAGCACTTTGCCACCAGCTTTTGCTGCATGTTCTTCAGCCTGGCCTTTCAACAAAAATGCTTTCAATTGCCCTTGCTCATCCGCCACAAACCAGGCCTGGGTTGCCAGCAGTTTGATACCACTATCAAATGCCTGAGCGTAAACCGCGCGTATAGCCTTGCCTTCTTCTTCCAGTGCTTTCAACGCGGTGAAAGCAGCTTCCGGTGAGCTGTAATGACGCACCAGCGGTTCATCTTTTACCCAGATTTGCGCTACACGTTTGGTATCAGTGATGGCTACTCCGGTCGTGTGATCTTTGGCCGTGAGTGGCAATTGCTCATAATTTTTCAAGGCGGCTTCGTAATCAATACCGGATGCCGCAAAGGCGGCGCGAACGTATTTATCGGTAATAAATTTCTCTGCGTCCAGATCGCTTTGGGTGCGTTTCATGCTTCTTAAGGTGTCGATGGCTGTTTGGGTTGCCTGGCGATATTCCGGTTTCCAGGTCAGATCACGAGTTTGCAATCCCAGCGGGCCGTGGAAGAGGTAATTTACTTCCGCTTCAATACCGGTAACTTTTTCAATCAGCTCGCTATATTTTTCCGGCTCTGCTGCCAGTAATTGGTTGGCCTCCAGGGTTGCCTGAATATAGGCAACGACAATCTCCGGATATTTTTCCGCATAAGCGGCATCAACCAGGCTGCCATGGAAGGTCGGTGCATTGGTTTGTGAACCGTCGAAAATTTTTCTGGCGAAGCCGCGGTTGGGGAAAAGATCAGCAAAGGGCACAAAGTTGGCGTGTGCATCAATGCGATTGCTTTTCAGCGCCGAGCCAGCGATTTCCGGAGCCTGGGCAATAATGCGTACATCTTTTTCCGGGTCCCAGCCCTGGTCACGAATTGCGCGTAGCAACACACCATGCGCCGTAGACGCGAAGGGTACTGAAATGGTTTTGCCTTTCAGCTCTGCCAGTGACTGCACCTGCGAACTGGCTGGCACGACAATGCCGTTACCGCTGCCCTTGATGCTGCCGGAGAGCACGTTGATAAACAAACTTTTCTTGCCTGCTTCCTGAAAGGCAACGCCATTAAAGGAGCCGGGGAAGTCAGCCATGGAGCCAAAATCCAATTTACCGGCGACCATTTCATTGGTCAGCGGGGCGCCGCTGGTAAAGTTTTTCCACTGAATGTCGTAGGTAACATTTTCGTATTTACCGGTGCGCGGCAAATGCTTTTCGAGCAGTTTCAGTTCACGAATAACCAAACCACCGGCGGCGCAGTTGATGGTGGTGTCCTGTGTACCAAGGGCAACGCGGATGGTCTCGGCAGACGCGGTAAAGCTGACTACAGATGCTAATAGCAGTGTTAAAATTTTCGAATAAAAAGGCATGGTTTCCTCTCAGGAGTCATCATCGGATTCGTCTCCGCCCCGGTGTGCGAGGTAGGCTACGAGAGGGTCAAAGCAAAAATGCATCCGAAAGTTGTTCGGGTAGCAGAACTTTTTAGCGAAGCAAATAAGGAATTTCTACCTTCACTGCGCCAGTTGGGCAATCGGTTTCGCAAGGCATGCAGTACCAGCATTCGTCAAACTGCATAAACGCTTTTTGCGTTACCGGGTCAATTGCCAGCAGGTCCATCGGGCAAACGTCAACGCAAACTGTGCAGCCTTTGTGGGCTATGCACTTGTCTTCATCTACGGTTACCGGTGCGCTGCTGCGAAAAAAAATATCCTGTGCTCGTTGTGCCATTTAACAGGTTCTCCGCTCAGCCGTTGGCTGCTTTCAGGCGCAAATGCTGATACGCATCTTGCTCGGACTCATTCAATGGAATCAGGTAAGGTTCCACATCTTTCTTGAAGCTCACCATATTGCCGTGGGCGTCTTTTTTCAGGTGGCAGTGGTAAAACCATTCGGCATCATTACGCTCCGGGTAATCAACGCGGTGGTGATACAAACCCCATCGGCTTTCCTTGCGGTACAGCGATGCGCGAGCTGCCATCTCGGCACAGTCACGAATAAAGCTCACTTCCATGGCTCGCATTAATTCATGCGGGTTGTTAGCTTTGATTTGTTCAATATCCTCTTCAATGGCATGGAAACGGGTCAGGCCGATTTCCATTTTTTTAGTCACTTTGGGCGGCTGTAAATAATCATTTACAAAACGGCGTAATTTGTACTCCACCTGCGCGGGAGGTAAGCCTTCTTCGCGCAACAGCGGGGCATAAACGCGCTGTTTTTCCTGTTCAATTTTCTGTTGATCCAGTTCTGAAAATTCCCGCTCGCTAACATAATCCGCGGCGTTTTCACCGGCGAACCAGCCATAGGTAAAGGCACCGAGCATGTAATTGTGCGGCACTGCCGCCATGTCACCTGCTGAATACAACCCCTTTACCGAGGTTTCAGCTTTCTCGTTCACCCACACGCCGGAAGCACTGTGACCGGAACAAAAACCGATTTCGGAGATATGCATTTCCACCATGTCTTTGCGGTAATCCGTGTTGCGATTGGCGTGGAACTGGCCGCGACTGGGGCGCTCGTTACTGTGCAAAATAGTTTCAATGTTCTGGATGGTTTCTTCCGCGAGGTGATCCAGTTTCAGAAACACCGGGCCATTGCCGCCCTCGAGTTCCTGATAGAACTCCCACATCATTTGCCCACTCCAGTAATCGCACTCAATAAAGCGTTCACCTTTGTTATTGGCGGTATAGCCACCCAGCGGACCGGTCACATAGGCGCAAGCCGGGCCGTTGTAGTCTTTAATCAACGGATTGATTTGAAAACATTCCAGGTTCGCCAGCTCGGCACCGGCGTGGTACGCCATCGCATAACCGTCACCGGCATTGGTCGGGTTTTCGTAAGTGCCCATCAAATAACCGGATGCGGGTAAACCCAAACGACCCGCCGCACCACAGCAGAGAATGACCGCCTTTGCGCGCAGAATATGAAAGTCACCACTACGACAATCAAATCCGACTACGCCACAAGCGGCACCTTCGCTATCGGTTAACACCCGCGTACAAACAATGCGGTTGGTAATGGCAATGCGTGCGCGTTTCAATTGGCGGTAGAGCACTTTTTTAATATCGTGCCCTTCCGGCATGGGCAACACGTAGGAACCCATGTGATGCACTTTCTTGACTGCATAATCACCGGTTTCGTCTTTTTCAAACTTGACGCCCCAGCGATCCAGTTGCTCGATAGTTTTAAAACTGTTTTGCGCATAGGCGTAGACGGTTTTCTGGTTCACCACGCCATCGTTGGCAATGGTGATTTCCTTGGTGTATTGCTCGGGCGTGGCATGGCCGGGAATAACGGCATTATTCAAACCGTCCATGCCCATGCTGATAGCGCCGGAGCGTTTTACGTTGGCTTTATCAATCAGCAAAATACGCAACGCCGGGTTGCGTTCTTTCGCTTTGATGGCAGCCATCGGCCCGGCAGTGCCACCGCCAATCACCACGATGTCGTACTCTTGCTCCACGGTGTTAATGTGAGCGGTCATGACTTTTCTCCAGAGTCGGTACGATGACGATCAATACGTAAACGGTACTGAAAGGCATCGCCACGGTAATAAAGGTACTCGTAATCAATCGGTGTGCCGTCGTCGGTATGGGTTAACCGCTCGATGCGCATGATGGGCGAGCCTTCTTCTATTTTTAACAAACGGGTCAATTCGCTTTCTGCGAGAATGGCGTCAATCGCCAGTTCGGCATGGCCGAGGTTGTAACCGCAATCGTTTTCCAGAATCAGAAAAATATCGCGGGTAACCAGGTCGGCCTTTTCCAGTTGCTGGCCAATGTCCAGCGGTAACCAGGTTACCTCCAATGACACAGGTTCGCGGTTGACCAGGCGCAGCCGTTTTATCTCGCTAACCGGGCTGCCTTCCTTGATTTTCAACCGTTGCGCTACCTGACTGCTGGCAGCAACGGTTTTAAAACTGATCAAACGGTTAATAACTTCGTAGCCCTGCCGCCCCAGCGATTCCGCCAGGCCTTGCAGGGTGCTGACGTTCTGAAATGCCTTGGGCTTGGCAACAAAAGTACCCTTGCCATGGATCTTGAAAATCAGCCCTTCCTTCTGCAAATCGTTCAACGCCTGACGCACCGTGATTCTGCTAACGTCAAAACGCTGCCCCAATTCATTCTCCGACGGCATCCGGCTAAGTGGCGGCCAGGTACCATCCAGAATTTGCCCACGCAAAATTTCCTTCAGCTGGTTGTACAGCGGAACCGGAGACAGAGGAATCAGTTTGGGCGATTTAGCCTTCGACATAGTTATAGCGTCCAATCGAAAAGTTATAACTTGTTATAACAAGTTGAGCCGAGTATAGAGATGAGCAAAAAAGTCAGGAAGGAACGTTTAGTTCCAAGGTTATAACCAAAGTGGGGTAACAGGAGAAAATCAGGTGGGTATTGGATGAGGCGAATTGGGTAGTGGTTGGTTTGGCTTTGGCTGGGCGGAGCAGGAAAAGGCTCAGGTGATAATTGACTGCCTACCTTTTTCGGGAAGTCCACTTTTGAATGCTGCTAGTTTTCGGGGAGACTACCATAGAGTAAGCCATGACTCGTTATTTGTTCTTGATATTGCAAAGCATAACGTTGATACAAAAATTACTGTAAATAATATTTTAATTATCATGCTAACCTTTGCCTAGTGGCTCGCCCAGAGGCGCGAGCTTGCGGCGGCAGGACTGCTGCGCTTGGTTATAGCTTTTTGGCAATAATGGATATTTCGGCATCTGATAAAGGTCCATACTCGTTTGTTAGCATATAGGTTGCGCTAGACCCCGCCCCCAATGCCGCCTCTCGGAAAAATCGGAGCTCTAGCTCAGTGTAACCGCCCTTCATTTCTGGCACCAGATGAACTAGCATTTTGGGCTTTATGAGCCCCAAGAGAACTTTTGGCTCCTGATTTATTGCAGTCTTGAAAGAAGCCTGCACATCCGAAAAAATGCCTGCCAGCGTCCTAGGATGACTTAACCCAGAGCACGTAATTGTTCTATCACGAGTTTTTTGGAAGGTTCGGATTTTAAAGTGACCCTCATGAACCTGAATGTAAATTAAATTTTTCATTGCTTTCTAGCTATAACGCCCTGATCAGCTGCGGCTAGTGCGGGGCGATTTTGTGTTAATGTTTGAGCACCAGCGAGTAACGCAAAAGGCGCACAGTACCAGCCGTCAGGCTGGAACAGATTGTTAGGCCGGACCATTGCGACCACCACTTTCTTTCGCCAATGCCTGGCCCAAAGTCTCCGAAAATTCTTTTATGTCAAACGGCGATTGATAAAGGCAAAATACAGCCGAATTGTTACCTGTCAAAACCTGCGGCTTTTTCCGATATGTCTTTGGGAAGGACTCAAAGAATACCTCTACGAAGAATCCGATCATTACAAAGCAAACACTTCTTGCGACTGGGTATTGTCTCGCAAAGGGAGCCGCCTGAATAGTCCTTGTGTCCGACTCACTAAATCCAGGCACCGGTTGAGGGGTGCGCAACCGAGTTATTACCATTGGGTAGTCAAATCTACACATTGGCAGCTGATTAAGAATGACACTTCGTAAGTGATCTTCTATTTCTCGGGGGAAGTTTACGTTTGAGTAGGATTTATGACCGGATATTGAGATTCTCCACATGAGAGACAGAATCCACTTCCTAAAGCGATTAATATCCAGGTTGTGGAAGGTGACTCCACTCTCAGAGCGGTGCAATTGACCGATTTTTCCTCGGAGGAGACGCAGACCCCACTCGTCGTAGGCTTCGTTCAGAAAGCGCTCGCAATCTCCACAAAGTAGATAATCACTCCAACTATCTTGTGACAACACATTGGGTGTGACGTCGTCCCCCACTAGGACGACAGCCTGACCAGATCCAGCCTTAAAGATTTGCCGAAAGAGAGAGTCTGGAATGCTGTGAGAATTAACCAACGCCTTAGGTTGACGACACAGCTTGCATACAGTTTGCAATATATTTTTCCTTGAGCCTAACGCCTCAATCAGCCGCTGCGTCAGCAGTCGGCTGCATTGACTTGTTAGCTTCTTGTGGTTTAGGAGCAAGGAGCCTAACAACTAATTCCTGTAACGTTGTGGATTTTAAGCCTGCATTCCATGCAGATTCCAGTGCACGAGAAACAGCCAGAGGGTTTTTCTTTAATCCACCTGCATTCCCATAATATAAAGCAGCTTTATCTTCATGCGTCTTCCAATCCTCACCAAACTCTGGACCCACAGTATCCGTGATATTTGTCTTCCACATTCTCAAATTGGACTTTCTAATATCTGCCTCAGGCCAGTTTTCTGCCACATCGTGACCTAACAAGTATAAGATTGCCGCATTATCTTTTTTATGCTTATTGATTTCATCTTCTCTCGTTTTGTCTGTATCTGCGTCACAGACGACGAATACTTCAATTTTCAATAACTTTGCTATAGCCAAAGGCTTTAGCAATTCATTTTTTCCACCCACAGGAATAATGTGATAACCAGAACGTCTAAAATCTGAAAGCCTACCCATAAGCTGAATATAGGAGGTTAAATAGGCAACATCTTCTATACCTTCAACCAATATTAGCTTTCGACTAAAAAACATTTCGCTGATTTCTGGCCGTAAGGTAGGGTATAGCTTTGCAATCATTCCCGTTTCTTTAACCGCCTTTTCACCAGCATCGGTAAGTTCCTTTGCCAGTTCAGCATAAGTTAGCGAAGTAACATTTGAGCATGATGGAGAACCTAGCTCCCTCACCAAACGAACGTTGTGAAAATCATCTCCGGGGATAAAGTACGGACTATGTGAACAAACAATTATTTGTGAATTTTCATTGGCTAAATCTTGCAAAACCTCAGACAAATAACGTGCTTGTGGAGGATGTTGATATAGCTCAGGTTCTTCAATTGCCATCACGAGTGTCGGCGCATTTCCATCATCAATATCAGCTAGCTCTTGTAAAAGGGTCAGAAGATATGACCTTTGCATGCCATGACCAAAACGAGCCAGCTCACTTTCGAATCCTTTCTCACCTATTTTAATATGAGCAAGCGGCTCTTCTATCTTTATTGATTTTTCTGCATCATTCTTCCAAAGAACTTTTGCCGTCGCACTTGGATTTGACCACAGCTTTAACTTACTTTCCAGCGATTCAGAAATAGCCGAAAGAATACTCTGCTCCTCTTCCAGCATTGTTTGATAGCTTTTCCTTAAACCATCTCTAAGGCCTGATACTTTTTCTGAGAAATTAACTTTAGCCCGAATTGCTCTTGAAAGCAGTTGTCCAAGAGCTGAGTTCTTGCTTTCCTCCGCCTCTTCAGAAAAATCCTTAGAAGCCGACACAAAAACCCATTGCAAGTGAGGTGCAAGTCGGTTAGCTCCTTTAGATACACCATAGAACTGATCTTCACTTGGAATTAAACTACATTGCTCAGGGTGCGATGATTCAAAATCATTAAGTGAATTAGCCATATCGGCTTTTGCGGTAGCTTTTTTGATATCCGGCCATTTTGACTGTAAATTTGCGAAAATTTGCTTTAATTCTGAGACAGATTGTTTGGACTTTTCAGCTTCGAACCATACCTTGAACTCAGTCATTCCAAGGCGGTTACCAAATTGCTTCACCTCTGCTCTTTCCGTGCCTTCGTCAAACTCTGCCTTGGCTGTGACAACTAAACGTTCTTGCCGAACATAATCAGAAAGATCATGTTTAGCTTGAGCAGATAGATCTTTAAATGTGACCGTTATTGAAATTGGTTCCTTCACATTTTTATGATGAAAGTCGTCAATCGAGAGCTTACTTAAATCAGTTTTACTGTCCTTGTATTGACGGAAGAACACGTTAAGTGCATTCATTACTGTGGATTTTCCGGAACCGTTTGGTCCAACGAAACAACTGTAATCATCAAAGAATATTGTTTCGTCCTTGAAAGTTCGGAAATTCTGAATTCGTACTGATTCTATTTTCATTCTCGATCCTTGATATGGAAGCTAACGCAAAGCACAGGAGCAGAAAAATGCGTTAGCGGTTTTACGTCCCAGCGGCCGTAGGCCGTGACTGGTGCGCCTTGTTATAGCTAGCTACTTCAGAAAAAAAATCTAAAGTTTTTATGCGTTTGAGAATATTAAAACCGTAAATTTCGTTGGTTTTATCACAACCACCACTTACAACCTTTCCGTCTTCTCCAATAATGGGGGCACCACTACAGCCTTGAAACATTTCATGTCCTGGATGCTCTTCTGGCAATTTAAAGTACAGCATGTCATTTTCTAGTCTATCAAACTTCAAACCATGATAAATGTGTTGCGTTGTTTCAAGAGCGTTTAAATCAGGGATTAATGTTGGCTTGATATCACCAGAGAACCCATAGTATGTATCTTTGTTTGGTTCACCAATATCATCCACTGTAAACACAGGTCTTTCTTTAAGCTCTAATGTCTCACCCTTCCAGTTTCTATTGTGATAAAAGCTCTTGAAGTCAGGGAGAGCAGGATGGAAAGAGAACTCCACATCTTTATCATTTTTTGGTCTTTAGGGTAATCAGCTAAATAACTAAATTCATTTAAAAACAAAACTTTAGTTCTCTGATTTTCATCATCCAACTTTATCTGGGCGCTCCATTTTGATGATCTTTGTGCAACATGGAAAACAGTCAATAAAAAGCGCCCCCCTTTGAAATCAAGAAGGCACCCGGAACCAAAACCACAAGGCACGCCCATGATCGTCATGTTTTCGCAGTTGAACACTAGAGTATTTTATTAAATCTATCCATTGCATCATTTTAAGCCATAACATTTTTATAACGCGCATGCGCGTTATCCTGATTGGTGTTGCTCGTTATCACTCTTATCCAAACAGGCAAGCTGCTGACTATAAAGCGGTTTTTATGGAAATCAAGATGATAACGTGCATTTAAGTGGAGAAATACGAGCAGGGTTTGGGCGGCAGCTTCAATACACTGTATAAACAGGCGGTTTTTGATTCGTTTGGATTGCGTTAGCCCGAGGTTCAGGAGGGTTTGGTGATGTTGCGGATCAGTCCAATCATTTTTTCCCCGATCAGAATAACCACCAGCGATATCCCCGCCAGCGGGAATAGCAACATAAAGCCCAGTGTTATCCAGGCGATGTTGCGCATTTGAATGGGGGCGAGAGGTTTGGGGGCGGCGAGTTGGCCTTTGGGGCGGCGCTTCCACCACATTATTGGCCCGGTGATAGACAGTGCAATGGCGCCCAGGCAGGCGAATAACATAAGCAACTGATTCAATCGGCCAAAGTAATTACCCATATGTAACTGCACACCCAGCTCAATCGCCTGGGCTGCCCAGCCGTAATCGGCAAAGCTCACATCGCCCAGCACCTTGCCGGTGTATTGATCCAGGTGAATGGTGCGCTGGCCTTGTGGTTGATCCGGGTAGGTGTAAGCGGTGTAAATGCCTTGCGGATTTTTCGGCAGGAACAATCGATAATCGTTGCTCAAACCCTGTTGTGCAAAAATTTCTGTAGCGCGGTCTACACCAATACCCATGGCCAAATGTTCACTGGAAACACCGTGTCCACCGCCGTGGTGATCGGCATGCGGGTCAGGCTCCGATGCATCGGAATGATGCACATGGGATTCGGGCATAGGCTCGTTTTCCAATGTCCAGGGCGCATCGCCCAGCGCCTGTTGTAAGGTTTCTGCGGTTGGCGCTGCGCCGTGCATACGGTGGCTGGCGGGGTAGCCAATATCCAGTGCATCGGTTCCTTCCCGTAAAAAACCGCCCCACACGGTGGCCCAGGGTAAGCCGGTAATAATCAAAAAGGCCAGCAGGGCAGATGTCCAGAAGCCGGTTACGCTGTGCCATTCCCGCCAGGCCTTACGCCCGCGCACATTAAAACGCGGCAACAAGGTACCCAATAAACCGGAACCTTTGCGCGGCCACCATAAATACAAACCGGTAACAATCAGCACCAGCCCCCAGCAGGCCATCAACTCTACAACCGCGTCGCCCACATCGCCCAGCAACAGCGAGCCGTGAAAAACATCGGCAAAACCGACCAGGGTTTTTGTATAGACATATGAGCCAAGCGCTTCTGCGGTGCCCGGGTCAACATACACTCGCCACGCCTCGCCATTTTCCAGGGTGACAAATACCGTGGCTGTGCGTTCCGGTGTTGTCGGCATATCAATACGAGTCGCAGTACTGCCGGGATAATAATTCAGCGCGGCGGTAATCAGCTCACTGGCAGGTTTTGCGGGCAGTTGCTCGTTAACGAAACGCTGTTCGCTATACAGCAAATCATTAATTTCATCGTTGAATAAATAAATAGCACCGGTGACGGCGAGAATCAGCATAAACGGCGCAACCACCAGCCCGGCATAAAAATGCCAGCGCCAGATGGAACGGTATAAAGACGGAAGTCGCTCGGTGGTATTTTCTGTTTTCATTATTGGATTTGTCATTTGTTGTTATTTGAAACCATTTGCAAAGCCGCGCGTTTGATTTACAGAAAGTTCAAGTTCTGCACCGGGCGAGTTTGACGTTAGGCTTCGTGTTCCAAAACCGTCGGGTCATGGACGACCCGTCGGCGCTACAGGGATGTATTTATGCATTTTTGGAACACGAAGCCTAATGGCAAACGTACAGATTGATTGGTATCTACAATACGGAGAATATAACCTACTGCCAGTACACAGTCGCAAAGCATTGGGTGATCTCTCAGATATTTTTAAAATTTATGACTCATCGTCAAATCCACACTGCGCGGTGCGCCCAGGTACAACTGGGTAGCTCCATAACCTGACCAGTCCGCGTAAAGCTCATCGGTTAAATTACGGCCTCGCAAGGTCAATAACCCGTAAGCGGTTTGCCAGCTGATTTGTGCATCCAACAAGGTATGGCCATCTACCCGATACGTATTGGCATTGTTGGTATAAAAGTCGCCATTGTGACGCACCGTGGTGCCGAAAGTCACTGGCAGACTCAGCAAACTGTAATAAGCGCTGATGTTAAACAGCTGCTCCGGCACATTGGATGGGCGATTGCCCTCGCGGTTGGCGCCACCGGCTTCCAGCAGTTTGGTAAATTCGGTATGCAATAAAGCGGTGTTAGCGTCAATTCTGAATTGATCGGTAAAGGCAGCCGAGAATGATAACTCCACGCCGTAAGATTCCTGACTACCACCTTGCACCGTCATCGCCGGATTCAGTGGATCGCGGGTGAGAATATCGTCCTGGGTAATGTGATAAACCGCTGCCGTTAAATCAGCGCGTTCATTCCAGAAACTGGTTTTCACGCCCAGCTCAAAGGCATCGCCGGAACTTAAATCAAACTGAGCGTTGGTGCTGTTTAAAAATAAAAAACTGGAAACCGGTGTCACCGCGTGGCTGAACTGCGCATACAAATGCGTGCGCGGCGTTACATCAAACACGCTGCCCAATCGCCAGGAAAGCGGGTCGTAATCCTGCCCGTAATTGGCCAAGGCACCGGTATTTAAATCCAGTGTTTCGCGATCCAGATCAACCCGCTCGTAGCGTAAACCACCAACCAGTTGCCAGCCTTGTGTCAGGTAATGCGCCGCTTCCATAAAAACCGCTTCGGTAGTGGAATCGCTTTGCCATTCCACACGGCTGCCGCTGCCAGGAAAGTTTGCCTCGGTTAATGCCGGGAATAAACCGCGTTGCGGATGAAAGCGGTCAACCGCTGTGGTGGTGCCAAAACGTCGTGAGGTACCAAACGAGGTATCGCTGTACTCCGCTCCCAGGGTAAAACGGGTGCGACGCCCGGCAATGTCGCCGTCGAAGGCTGCCCAACCGCGTGCTGACCAGTAATCGTGATCGTGCGCGATGCGCGTGGTACTGCGGTTTAACAAACCGGTGCTGCTATTAAAGGCCACGTCTTCTACGTTTTTCCACAAGCGATCGGCGGTGTAACCGGCGACTTCACCCACCAGGCTCCACTGTGAATCCAATTGATAATTGGCACGGCTGCGCAATTGCCAGGATTCGGAATCCATCAGGCCGTCGTCCACGTTGTAGTTGGTGCGAATGGTGGCGCGATCTACCACCAGCCCCTGGTTATTGCTGACCAGATTCACCGGATCTCGGGCAGCCGACAAGGGCACCAGGGTAGAACCGAAATACGGTGTGGTGGATTCGTCTTTGAAGTAATCGAGAAACAGATTAATCGTCAGGCGCTCACTGGGCTTGATTAACAGTGAGTTGGTAATGGCGGTGGTTTTGCTGTCGGTGTCATCGGCCCAGCCATCGCTTTGGCTCATGCTCACATCGGTGCGCAGGGCCATGATGTCATTCAGCGGAATATTGCCGCCCACACCGGCGCGAAAGGTATCGAAAGAGCCGCCGCTGATCAGCGCCGCGCCCGACCACTCATTCAAATACGCGCGCTTGGGCACCAGGTTGATAGCACCAGCCAATGCGCCTTCGCCATAGAGTACCGACGCCGGGCCTTTAAGAATTTCTACCCGTTCGAAATTGAAAGTATCGAAATTGCGAATGGCGCTGTTGGAGCCGGTAACACGCACGCCATCAAACAAATAGGCGATGGCAGTACTGGTAAAGCCGCGCATCGACGACACGCCCACCGAGCCGGGCAGGGTGCCGCTGTTCACACCCGGCGCGGCGTTCAGGGCTTCCACCGAGGTGCGCAGCCCTTCAATTTGCATCCGCTCCTGGGTTAATACATCGAGGGTTGCCGGGGTTTCGCGATGGGTCAGTCCAAGGCGGTTGGCAGCCGGGGCTGCTGTGTCGAGTGCCATGGCCGCAGCACGCCCGATTACAATCATTGTCTCAACCGGTTCAGCTTCGCTCGCCGCAGGTTGTTGTGCCAACGCCGTGTTGCCAAATAACGCCAGAAAAAGCGCCGCCGGTAAAAAGGGCAATTTAAAAGGGCGGGTAACACATCGGGCAGAGAGGTGTGATGCTGGCGTGTGCAAACGTGGCATGGCGTATCCTTAGGGGATCAGAAGGCACTGAAAATTGCAGTGCACAAAATTACTATGATCCCCCTCTGCTGACCATGCGACATAATGTCGCGCCCGCCCGCACACTGCCCCCTGTCTGTTCCGAATTGAATGGCCCGGTTCAAAAAAACCGGTATCCGGCGTTGCCATGACCATCTGCACGGTGGTGATTCATCGCAGCGGGCGCTTCCGGGACGTAGCGACCATTGTTTGAGTCTGGATGAGCTGGCCAACCGCATTCAGCAGATTACCGAACAAAACTCGGAAGACGCCCATCAACTGCAAGGCGTGAGCCGCACCTCTACCGAGCTGGCGCAGCGTTTGTATCACATCAGTCAGGGATAACTGGCAGGAAAAGCAGAAAAAAAAAGGGGCTGCAATTGCTTGCAACCCCTTTCCTGTATTTGGCTCCGCCTGCTGGACTCGAACCAGCGACCCAATGATTAACAGTCATTTGCTCTACCGACTGAGCTAAGGCGGATCGGAATTTCCGAAGGCGCGCATAATACTGTTATTCAAAAATGAAAGCAACCCCGAAAACGTTTTTACTGTTTTTGCGCTAACCCGTTGATTTTAATGCGCGCGCAGAGCGCCGGTCATGCGGTTGTCGCGGGTCAGGTCGGGCGGCGTGTCAGGTTAACGGTTGCTTTAAACACGACCCGGTATAGGACGGCATCCGTGGTGGTGATCAACCACTCCTGTCAAAACCCCGGCAAGCGTCCGCTTTGTGGAATTGTCGGCGACAGCGTTTGCTCATGTTGCAACAACCAGCGCTTTCTATCCAGCCCACCTCCGTAACCGGTGAGCGAGCGATTGGCACCGATCACCCGATGGCAAGGCACCACGATACTGATGGGGTTTGCGCCATTGGCCATGCCGACGGCGCGTACCGCTTTGGGGCGGCCGATGCGCTGCGATAACTCACCGTAACTGAGCGTTTCCCCTGCCGGGATCTCGCGTAACGCTTGCCACACTTCACGTTGAAATTCGGTACCGCCAGTCGCGGTAATCAATTGGTCAACCGCATTGAGGTCGCCCTTAAAATAAGCCTGCAATGCCGGTGTTGCCGTAGAGCGTTGCGTGGCCTCATGAAATTCTATGTGATGGCCGGGGTACTGGCGGCGCACCAGCAATAAAAAACGCTCTTCATAATCGTGCCAGTCAAGTGCACGCAACTGATCCTGCTCGTCAGTCACAATCAGCATTTCACCCACAGGGCTGGGTTCGCGTTCGATAAAAAAATGTAATTCAGGCATCACGGGTGGCTCGGTTTTATACAGGCTAAACAGAAGAGTGTTACGCAACGAAGCGTGACGTGAATTCGTTGCCGTAGCAAGCCGGATTATCCTGGCGTGCTCAATAAGGTGGCTCGCTCAATCTTACCGGAAGCCAATAAAACATGGGCTGTAAAAAGGATGAGCAGGTCTGCGTTGGCGGCGCCTCTTTTAACCGTGACGCTGGCGGTATGCCCCGCCGTTTTGGTAATGCTGCTGCCGTGGCAGGAGGTATGAATACGGGCTGCGGTGCGGTTGAGTAAGCGGCTTTACCTTCTGTTATAAATCGAGTATTTTTACCGAAGGAAAACGTTTACCTTGCTGCATTTTTCCCCGCGTCAGCCCAGTAGTCAATTTTCCTCGCAGCAGCCGTAGCCACATCGCGACGCTAGGCACCAATAATTAATAAAGGATAAATGGTAAAAAATATGCGCAGGTTAAAAGCCGGTTTAAGCCTCTGTACGCTGGGTTTTTGTACATTGATTGCCATGTTAACGAGCGGTTGCTCAAGTCCCCCGGAAAACCTGGCTGGAAAAGAAATTTTGTCCGTATCGGCCACTGGCCGTTATCAGGCACCGGTGAAGTTCAACACCGACTGGCAATTTGCGCGCTCTGACAAGAAACTCGATTTTCAGCAGGCACAAGCTATTGATGCCTGGGAATCGGTGTCTTTGCCGCACACCGCCAGGGTCGAGCCGAAAATTGTCAATGATCAGTGGCAGGGCGATGCCTGGTATAGCAAGTCCATGGCGTACCGTAGTGAATGGGATGGCAAAAAAGTCATTCTGGATTTTGAAGCCGCCATGAATGAAACCGAGGTGTGGCTGAACGGCGAAAAGGTAGCGCACAACCTGGGCGGCTATTTACCTTTTTCTGTGGATCTTACCGGCAAGCTGGATAAAGCGGGTGAGAACAGGCTGTATGTGCGTTTGGATAATCGCGACAACCCCATTACCGGCCCCAAGCCACTCGATATTCTGGATTTTAATACCTACGGTGGTATTTACCGCAACGTGTGGTTACGTGTGGAAAATCCGCTGCACATTACCGATGCGGTAGCCGCCGATAAGGTGGCTTCCGGTGGTATTTTTGTGCGCTATCCGAAGGTGACCCGCGAGGCTGCGCAGGTATGGGTGCAGACGCATCTGGTGAATGATGGTAATGCCCCGACCGTAAAAATACGCCAGACGCTTATCGACGGTGATAAAACAGTTGGCAGCACAGAAACGCTGGTTAACGCCCTGGGGCAGCGTGAATTGACCCTGTCGCAAACGCTTGATGTGAGTTTGCCAAAGCTGTGGTCACCCGACAGCCCGAACTTGTACCAATTAAAAACCGAAGTGCTGGTGGATGATGAGGTGTGGGATCTTGAAATGACTTCCATCGGTATCCGCCGCTTTGAACTGGTGGGGCAAGATCTTTACATCAATGGTGAAAAAACCTTTCTGCGAGGGGTGAACCGCCATCAGGAATACCCTTACATTGGCTATGCATTATCGGATGCTGCCCAGTATCGGGATGCGGAGAAGATCAAGGCGGCCGGCTTCGACTATGTCCGCTTGTCGCATTACCCGCACTCCAACACCTTTATGGCCGCGGCGGATGAGTTGGGGCTGGTGCTGGTGGATGCAATACTCGGCTGGCAGTATGTGGGTGAAACCCGGGCGTTTGAAGATCATGTGGTAAACACCTGCCGCGATATGATCCGCCGCGACCGCAACCGCCCCTCGGTGCTGGCCTGGGAGTGCTCCCTGAATGAATCCGCGATGAGCGAATCCCTGATAGACCGGCTGCATGCCGCGGTGCATGAAGAATTCCCCGGTGAGCACACCTATTCGGCGGGGTGGATGGATTACCGTTACGACATTTTTTTGCAGGCGCGCCAACACCGCTCGGATCATGAGCAGCCAACCCGTGGCAAGCCTTATGTCGTTTCCGAGTATGGGGATTGGGAATACTACGCGATGAACGCCGGGCTGAATCAGGACGATTGGCAGGATCTTCAGCAGGCGGATCGCTCCAGTCGGCAATTGCTGAGCGATGGCGAAAAGCGTTTGCAGCAACAGGCCGCCAACGTGGCCGAAGCCCATAACGACAATTTCAATGTGCCGGCGTTCGCGGATGGTTACTGGGTGATGTTTGATTACAACCGCGGTTATGCCGATGATCTTGAAGCATCCGGCATTATGAGCATTGATCGGCTGCCCAAGTTCAGTTACTACTTTTACCAAAGTCAGCGTGACGCTACCCAACAGGCCGGCGGATATATGGCTCATATCGCCAGTCATTGGACAGCGGATTCTTCGCTGAACTTCAAGGTTTACAGTAATGCAGATTCCGTGGACTTATACCTCAACGGCGAAAAAGTAGCTGAGGGCATACATAGTGGAAACTACAGCAACCTGGCGCACCCACCCTTTGAGTTCCATCTGACAGCATTCAAGCCGGGCATATTGGAAGCGCGTGCATTGGTTAACGGCCACACGGTGGCCAGCCACCGTGTGGCGACCCCGGGCGAGCCAGCAGCGATGGTGATGTGGCTGGACGAGTCGGCGCTGGCACCGCAAGCGGGTGTGAACGATGTAGTTTTTGTTTACGCACAATTACAGGATGACAAAAACCATAATAGTCGCGTTAATGGTGAGTGGGTTCTCTTCGAAGTGAGCGGCGATGCCGAATTGGTATCGCCTGCCAGGGTTGTTACTGAAGATGGTATTGCGGCGGCCTTGATTCGGGTTGGTCACAACCTGGAATCTATTCGGGTGACCGCGTCGGCGAAGGGCGTTAAGGAGGCCGGGTTGCACCTCTCCCAATGACCGGTGGCGACGGTTTGATGATGGTCACCCGCCTCGCCGCCACTCATCAAATTACCACACGGATTATCAGCGAATAGGGGCAGTTTTTTACAATGTCATTGAACACGGTTGGCAAGTTCGCCCTTGGCTTCGGCTTTCTCGCGCAATTTTATGCGGCGCAGGGCATTCATATTCTGGCTGTGCCTTACTATCAAATGACGTTAGGCGTTGACCCCTTTCTTTTAGGGTTGGCCATGACGCTGCCTTTACTGCTGGCCGGGGTGTTGGGGCCAGTGGCAGGACATGTTTCCGACAACATGCATAGTCGTTGGGGGCGGCGCAGGCCGTTCATTGCGGGAAGCGCTCTGGCATTATGTTTCAGTTACGGTCTGGTGTGGATGGTGCCGCAACACTGGTCGAGCTTTGCTCAAATCAGCTACTTCACGGTAACCGCATCCTGTTTCTATCTTGCCGGTGTGGTGTACAGCGTGAGTTTGCGCAGCTTCACTTATGAACTTGCCGGAGGCTACCACCAGCGTACCTCCCTGATGGGCTTCACCGCGTATTTTCTGAAGGCCGGATCGCTAACCTACCAGTGGGCATTCCCGCTGGCGCAACTGGCATTCTTTGGTGGCGTGCTGGCCGGTATTAAATTCGTCGGGTGGGGCATTGGTATCGGCGTGTTTGCTTTGTTGGGGTTGTTGCCTGCGCTACTGGTGCGTGAAGCCGCAGGGCCACGTCATTTGATGGATGCCCATTTGCCTTTTCTTCAAAGCATGGGTGCGGTATTTGAAGATCGTAACATGCGTATTCTCATGGCCATCATTCTTATCCAGATGGGCGGCGCTGCCTGTGTGGCTATGATGGATTACTACTTGCTGGTGTATTACGTCAACGGTGGCGATATTCAGCAAGGCTCGGTGTGGAAAGGGGTACTTTCTACCGCCTATGCCGTGGGTGGCATGGCCTATGTGCCAGTGGTGACGCATTTGTCATACCGGGTAGGCAAGGTGCAGGCATTGCGCTTGATTCTGGGGCTCAATGCGGTGGGCGGGCTGGCCAAATGGTTCATTTATGTACCGGGGGCCGAGTGGTTGTTACTGTTGGATGCGGCATTGTGCAGCGCAGTCTGGACGGCGATGGTGGTACTGGTACCCTCGATGATAGCGGATCGCAGTTCGGCGGCGGCCGGTCAGCACAGCAAAACCGGTGTTTATGCGTCGGTGCAAAGCTGGGTGATTATATTGGCCAGCGTTATCGTGTTTTTGGGCAGTGGGCTGTGCCTTAACCTCATAGGTTTTGAGTCGCAACTGGCCGGCAATCAACCTGAGGACACTCTCTTCGCCATGCGAGTGATTCTGTCCGCAGGAACCGTCGGGTTCAGTGTGCTGGGGCTATTGGCTTTGGCGCGTTATTCGAGTCACAGGAACGTAGAGTTACAGGTGTGAATGCGACAACTGTGTCGATTATAGGGTAAGCAAATGGTAACGATAAAAGATGTAGCTCGGGTGGCCGGTGTATCAACGGCAACAGTGTCCAGAGTGGTACACAATGGCGGTCAGGTTGGCGAAGCTTGTCGCCATCGGGTCAAAAAAGTTATCGAAGAACTGGGTTACCGACCCAATGTAAATGCCCGGGCGCTGGTCAATAACAGCAGCAATACCATCGGTGTGGTAACGCCGAAACTCTCAATGACTTTTTTTGGTTGCCTTGCGTCCGGCGCGGAAAAGGCGGCACGCAAAAAGGGCTTGAAGTTATTGATGAGCAACTCGCTGTACGAAACCAAAACCGAGCTGGATGCCATCGAATCACTGCGTGAGCACAGCTGCAACGCGATTATTTTGCACAGTGAATATTCGGATGAAAAAACCATCAAAAAACTGGCAGAAAATATTCCCGGGCTGGTGCTGATTAATCGCTACATACCCGCGCTGGCGAGTCGTTGTGTCTGGCTCGATAACCTCTCCGGTGGCAGACAAGTGGCCGAATATCTCATCAGTCGCGGCCACACCAGCTTTGCCGTGGTCACCAGCGTGTACCGGAACCATGATCCCCAGTTGCGCCTGAAAGGCGTTGTTGAAGTGCTCGACGCGGCGGGTCTGAAGTTGGACCCGGCCAATGTTGTGGAATCCACAGCCAATATGGAGGGTGGTGCAGAAGCCGTTTCCCGATTGCTGGCCAGTGGTGCGAAGTTTACGGCGCTTATTGCTTACAACGATCTTATGGCGATAGGTGCCATGAACGCGTTGCAGGATGCTGGCCTGCGGGTGCCTGACGATGTTTCTGTGGTGGGCTTTGATGATCTCTATATCAGTAAGGCCTGTCGTCCTCATCTTACGACCATGGCTTATCCCATCGAAGAAATGGCCGAGTATGCGGCTAATCTGGCGATAACTTTGAGCAAGACGCCACAGGAACCCATTAGCAATACCCATCTGTTTTTGCCAACGCTGGTAGAGCGCGATTCGGTGAGGGATATCAGTAAGTCATAAGCTGTCTGTCAGTCCGGCAAACCCGGCAGCAATAAAAAGAGGCTCCGAAGAGCCTCAAGAGAGCTTTTTCTGTGCGTGATCGTTAAAACGTAGCGCGCAGCCCCACCTGGAAGCGGGTGCCTGACATTTCAACCAGGCTGACACGATCCCGTTGGCCGAGATACATCAGCCGGGTTTCATTGGTCAGATTGATCACTTCGAGGGATCCGGTCAGGCTCTCGGTAAAGTCGTAAGACATACTCAGATCGAGCTGACCATAATCCTCGGTGTATTCCGGTTGAAGCCCATCGCCACTGCGGCTGCTCAGGAAGTTATCGCGCCAGTTGTATGCCAGGCGAGTTTGGAAATTATTTTTATCGTAGAAGGCCACCAGGTTGTAGGAGTGTCTGGCAAAACCTTCCAGCCCTGCACCCGGTTCTGGCACCAGGGGTTGGTTAATCGGAGTCGCGTCCTTGTCTTCACTGTCGGCAAAGGTGTAGTTCGCTTGTAGTCCGAAGCCATCCCAGAAACCCGGCAGATAACTGAAATAGTGCAGGGCGCCCAGCTCAATACCCTGAACCACACCGCCTGCGCGGTTCTCTTTTCTGGTCGAGTTGAAGGTGACCGTTTGGCCTGTCAGTGCGTAGGCTGCTGCCAGCTGCGGGTCAATGGGGCCATTCCAGGGGGCTACGGTGTTGATGGTAGAAATAAAGTTATCAATATCCTTGTAGAAATAGCTGACCGAGTAACTGCTGTCATCGTCGGCGTAATATTCATAAGACAAGTCAAACTGGATAACCTCGTAGGATTTCAGGTAGGGGTTGCCACCGCTGATCGCCACGGTGGGGCTGTCTACGCCAGCTGATTCCTGTACGTTTACACCCGAATCACTCAAGGCCGGACGCGTGATTGTTTTGGCCGCCGCGGTTCGCAGGTAGTGGCCGTTGCCCAGATCAAGTTTCAGGTTGAGGCTCGGCAGGAAATGGTCTTCCGTGGTTTCAACTTCCATCGCTTGTGGCGAGGTGGTCGCGGTGTTGTCGACCTGTTCCGGCAAGTTTGAAGATTCTTCGTTGAGTCGCAAAAGGTCGATAGTTGATGCGGTGCCGATAGCGTTGTTGGTAATGGACAGGTAGCGCGCGCCTACATTACCGGACCATGCAAAATCGCCCAGGTCACCTTGCAGATTCACCATGGCATAGGCCGATACGGTTTCTTCTTCATTGGTATAGCTGCCGCCTGGCCCCAGATAAACCGTATCCCAACCGGCGTTAACGATGTCTGCGCGGTAGCTGTCTCCGTTGGCGACGCGCTCTTCCAGATATTTCTGCGTTGCTTGTCGATAGGCTTTATGGTCGGCTACCTGCACCCACTGACGAGGGAAATTACCCGATATACCATCCATAAAGTTGCTGTCGCTCATCGAGAGCACACTGCTGGGTAGTACTCCCAGGCTTGGGTCAGTTCCCCAGGTGCTGCCGTCGCCGATCCACATACCGGCGCCGTTCCAGGTTTCGCCACCGCTCACAGGATCAAACTCGGTACCAAACCGCTGGAAGGAAATGTTGCGATCTTCGTAGGCGACGCCCGCTTTTACCGATTGCAGAATACCGGTGTCGATCTGGTAGAGCGCATCCAGTTTGAATTCGCTAACTTCATCTTCAATTTCCTGCGCAGAGTAACGCTGCCAGGCGGCTCGTACTTTGGACATGTCGGTCACTTCCAGCGCGCCCGTGGTCGTCATGGTGGGAATGTCGGTACGGTAATCCAGAATAATTTCACCCGGTTGGATTGCACCGTTGTTATCGAACAGTGTGTAGTGCAAAGCCGAGGTGTCGTCGCCTTCAAAATCACTGTCGGCTTTCGAAAATGACGCATCAAACTCCAGTGTCAGGTTGCCTTCGGTGAACACGCTGTTAATACCGAATGCATTGGTGGTGGATTCCTGAAGACCGTATGCCACGTTCATTTCCAGATCCGTATTGGCAATTGTCGCTTCAAGCAAAGTGCCCGAATCGCTCACCACCGCTCGGGTGTAGCGGCCCAGCGTCTGGTTGGGAACCTGCAAGCCCGAGCCGAGGAATTCGCGCTCCAGTTTGGTGTGCAACACATCTACCGTGGTCAGAAAATTACTGTTCGGTTGCCACTGCACCACTGCCATGGCGCCAGTGCGTTTGCGGTTCTCATTAATCATGTTGAAGATCGTTCGGCCCGGGCCGCGACTGCCTTCCAGCCGGGTCGGTTGACCATCTTCTCCCAGCGTATTCTCTCCCATGGGTAAGCCGAAGCCGCTGCCGTCATTCGAGTACTGGTTCCAGTGGCTGGTGCGGTAGTTGTCAATGCGCCCGTCCGATTCCTTGAAGGTGGCACCGAGCAGAACGCCGACCGTATCGTCGGCAAACGTGTTGCTGATCAGGCCGCTGAACTCCGGGTTAATTTCTTCAGCAAGATCATGGTAATTAAGCTTTGCTGACGCTACGGCATGGAAGCCGACATCCTGCAAGGGACGAGGCGTCGTAACATTCACGTAAGCGCCGATACTGCCTGCGGATAAATCTGCGGTGGGTGATTTGATCACATCGGCGCCGCCGATTAACTCGGATGGCAGCACCTGGAAATCGAAGCTGCGTTCACCGGTAGTGGTCGCCAGTGTCCGGCTATTGAGTTTTACAATGTTGAACTGAGGGCCGAAGCTGCGCACGCTGATCTGGGAGCCTTCGCCGTTAATCCGGGAGATGGTGACACCGGTAATACGTTGCAGCGATTCGGCAACGTTTTGATCGGGGAACTTGCCAATATCTTCTGCGACGATGCTGTCCTGGATGACCGCAGATTCACGTTTGAGGTCTCTTGCCTGGTTGAGGCTGGCACGAATGCCTTGAACCACGACCTCTTCAATGGGGAGATTTTCCTGCGCGTAGACATCCGAAATACTCAACGTACCGACAGAAACCAGAACGGCTGCCGACAACGCATTTAGCTTGAACATATGCTACTTCCTCTTATTGGTATTATCGTTTTATTGGAAACTCGGGCTGGTATCGCCCGTTTTACCTGGACGTTAACTCGTTTTTATAAATCCCCGTTTTTTCTGCGCCACGAGCTGCAATACATTCGTGCGCGCCTTTATCAATCGTCTCCGTGTCATTCAGGGGGTAACACACCGGAGCCGGTTGCCCTGCGGCTCAAGCGTTAAAAACTACTGGAAGGAAACCGTTTACTGCTGATTTTTCTCTTTATATAGGGGTGTTTTTATTGAGTAATGCAAATAGTTTGGTAAACGTTTACCTTAATATAACCGGATAAGCCCGGCCTGTAAATAGCTGTCAATTGGCGCTTCTTCGGGGGTGTTTTAAGGGGGCATTTGGTATTGGAAGGGGCTGGTAAGTGTGTTCACACCGGTGGTGTTTAAGAAGGCTTTCAGGTTTCACATGAGATAAGCCGGTTTATCCGGCACGGCGGAAAGTAAAATTTATTCGCCGGTTTCCCAATTGCGGGTGCGGATTATCTTTCAGCGGCATCACGCCATGGTAGCGCAAGCGGTCTGCACCGCCCCAAACCACCACATCGCCATGGTACAGCGGCACCTTAACGGTTTTATCGGTGCGCTCCTGCCCGC
This sequence comes from Cellvibrio polysaccharolyticus, assembly GCF_015182315.1. Lineage (NCBI taxonomy): Bacteria > Pseudomonadati > Pseudomonadota > Gammaproteobacteria > Cellvibrionales > Cellvibrionaceae > Cellvibrio > Cellvibrio polysaccharolyticus. The sequence continues at coordinate 3,530,493 of NZ_PRDL01000001.1, read as the reverse complement.
CAAATAAAAAAGTGGCAGTCATCCCCAGCGATACAGACACAATCGGCGCCGAAAAATCCCGCTCGTTTTTATCCTGATGCAACGACAATTGTGTGCCCCGCAAATAGCGGTTAATCAAACAGGAGTCCGGAATAAAACCGGCAAACCCCGCCGCCTTTGCTGCATCCGTGGCCAATTGAAGAAACACCGGCGGCATCGTCGGCCAGGGCTGGCCGGTTTCCGGATCATCCGGTTGGTAGCGATAACCCCGCCGATCCGACGTCCAGCCCAGCGCCCCGCAATTGGTCAGCGCCACCGACATCGTAAAACCTCGCCGCGTCACCATATAGCGAAATGGCGAAGCCTCTACCACCTGATCAATTGCTGGCAACAACGCATCTACAACATCCAACGCAAAACCCCGCAACACAAACGCCTGCGGCCCGAGTGTTTCGCGGGCGCCGGGTTCGGTGGGGGTGAACAGGTCAAAGGTCATAATGGGTTCGCTTCCAAGGCATGTAGCCTGTATGGGGTTGTGACGGCACACTCACTTGCTGCGGATATCATTGAGTATCCAAAGCAGCTGCGGGTCTTTCCGGTTGATGTAGTCGTTGATAGAAAGTTTGATAGTAACATCCGGATAGAGTGCATCTTTTTGGCTGTCATTAAAACGGTACAAACGTTTCGACCAGGTTAACTCCAGTTGGGAGTTGGGCAGGGTAAATGATCCCATATCCTGATAACCGGAAGGTCGGGCGCCGGTTGGTTCGCCTACCAGTTTGGCATTCAACAGTTGTTGAAACTGAGCGGCGTTGCTCATGGCCGCGGAAAAAGTCACGTTATTGATCAACACATACACGCCGGATTTCCAGTTGATGCTATCTGCCAACACCAGTCGTTGCGCCAGCCGCAGGCCAACGAAAAAGTCGCCGCCATGGTTATCCCGGAGGTCGATAATCAAATTTTCGGAATGGTTGTTATTGATAAACTTCAATAAGTCATCGGCGAAGGATTCCATGTTTTTTATGGTCGGGTAGCGGTGGAATCGCACATAGACCGTTTTGTTATCTTCCGGTGAGCCAAACCAAAGGTCATCACTGAGCTGCTTTTTGCGTAGGAAAATGGAGTCAGTGCTCGCAGAAAACGCCTGGTCCGGTTTCAGGCTTTTGCCCGGTTCCAGCTGTAACACCTTTCTATTGCTATTAATTTCAAACTCAATGGGCGTCGTTTGTACTTTAGGAAAACACCCAGCCCCACCAGAACTTCTGCTTTGGTCATATATTCGGCCACCCTTACTGCAGAGGAGTATTCGTTTTCAGTGAAGGGCGTAATTTGCTTCAGGCTCTCCATAATAGTTTGGGAGGGCACGTGGTTTATCGAAATTAATTTAACCCCTAATAGCGATTTATGCTGGGCGCTTGTTTTTGTAATGTAAGGCTCGCCATTAAAAATGCTGACCGAGAAAGGAAAGTTGTGCAGGGTTCGTCCCCATAAAGGAAATGAGGTATGTCCATCGTTAATGCTATGGGTCAAACGCATTAACTCGACGAGAATTTCTTCTTCACTTTTTTCCGGTAAGGCCTGCTTCAAATTATTGAGGTCACTGTAGAATTTTTCTTTAGCTATGGAATGAAACGGGTCGATATGGGAAGTGGATATTTTTTTAGCATAGAGATCAATATCCGCTGTCCATGCCTGAATGTCTTTGTCGGTAAGTGCGTATGAAAAATTGGCGGTAAGTATCAACGCAAAAAGCGTTATGCGTTTGCCTGATATGAAAAAGGTGAGGCGTTTTGCTCGGGGTAGCATCAAGTAATTCCTTTTTATTTGGCCTGGCAGTAAACAGTTCTTATCAAGGTGGTTTACATGGGGGATGCCATGAACGCTTTATGCGTATCGCGGGCGGTGTGCACGGTGCGGTGACGTATAGCAGATTGGCTTTTTATGATCAATAATCCAGGTGTAATTTGCTCAAGGGTGGGGCGCAGTAAACAACAGAATCTTCCCGGCAAGCCAAGTGCGCCTATACTCTATTTTCATCCGTGAACGAAATAGAGACTTTTATGGAACAGGGAAAATATTACGAATTTTGCAGCAACGGTGGTGCGCCCATGGGCTTCATCTTCAATGACCGTATCTACGAATACGGCTGGGCGCCGGAGATTGATACTGCCGGGTTTGTTGATGAAGGTGGTCGAGTCATTTATAAAGATCAACCCGTGGCTACCATTGAACGAGACAAGGTTGTCTTTCACAGGGATAACTACGAGCTTGATCTGGAGGAAAAGTCGTCGTCAGAAATCGCCGAGCGGCTGAAAGAGCGAAATATAAAAATTGACTTGTCGGTCTTGGCGCAAATTTAACAGCTGCCATATGGCGGTTTTTACGAGATGCGTATTTTGTGCCTTAAGTTGACGGTGGTGAAACATAATTTTCTTTGCCATTTTTGGCGACATTTATCTGGGGTCCACCGTAATCATTAACAGTTCTGTAACGTGAAAAATGCTTTGTATAAGCGCTTTCCTGCTTGATTCCCTCAAATCTGCCGACTGCGGCTAGCAGAATTTTTCAGCATTATCCAGATTTTTATACCTCACCACATGTGGTTAATTCGTCACAAATGTGTAGTTTTTTACCCGCTGGCAGGTTAACCTTCTGACGCAACGTTTCACTTCAATTCTCTGTCTGTTTCTTTTCTCACAGAGGTTCCTTCCATCTTCCCTGACAGAAAATTGTTGCCTTCAAGGTCGATGTAAATCCGGTTTTTCCAGGATATATTTATGGCTTTTAAAACCCACGCTTGGACAAGCGGTAATTTCGGTGACAATAAGTTATTAAAAGTGCGAGTCTCCATAGACGATGAGGCAGAGTCGATTTTTGACCCGCTCGTTGAATATGAAGTATTTGAAATGCCCACGTCGGTACTGTTGGGTGAAGGGCAGTTTCCTTTGTCTGCACAAGATCCTGAGCGGCTCCTGGCCTTTGTAAGGGATTGTAAAGCAGATAGCGAGGAAACAAGGGTGGTATTACCTGTTCACCAATTGGCCTACGATATGGTTCTGGATTGGGCTCAGGAGAAGTTCGTTTAAGGGGTTTTTAAGCCCCCGGTTGTGAAATACGTATCGGCGCAAAGCGGATGGGTGTTCGGTATTGGGGGGAGGTTAAGCCGCCCCTGCAATCCCCTTTTTTGCCTCCACATTCCAACATGATTTCCCGCTTTAAGTTCCCTTGACTACCAATCTGGTTATCTCTTATTGAGCATCATCGGTTGCTTTATCGATAGTGATGTAGTGTCGTGCTCAGGTCAGTAAGCCCCGGTTAAAGAACCCCCCCAATTTAAGCTGCAATACACTGTCCGCATACTGATATTACAACCCGCAATGAAATCCAATCAGAGGAGGTAGCGCGCTTTTTCTGGAAAAACAAATAAAAATTTTAATAGATAAACGCAAACTATTTTGACGATACCTATTCTTCGTATTTTATGAAAATTTAAAGGCTATTTTAAAATTACAGTTTTTTTAATTTGGTTGGTTGCTATTGGTGGTTTTCTAATGAAATTTTCTGAATATTCAGGGCAGCAACGGCACATCTACAGTGATGCTGTAATTGCGGCGCGCATTCTCTTTGTCATCGGAGGCGGTAGGCAGTCTTAATTTGCTATTCAATCGTATATGTACTGCGAAAGAGTGCGGAAGGCTTTGAATGAAAAGCCTGTTTTGGTGTGGCGTAATCCAGTACGTTAGGGCAGGTATCAGCCGCCAGGTTCAGTGTCTCCCGATTACAATGAGGAGCTGCCCCGTCCATAGGGCTGCTACCGGACGATGTTGGATTCATTACTGGCAATTGAGGCTGGCTTGATAGTGGTCAATTTCTTCATACGGAGTGAATCGCCCCGACTTTTTCGGAGGCGGTTTAATTTGAGTCATGCTACATGAGCCAACTCGGTTTGTTGATAAAAAAATTCCTCGAACTCCTTTGGCGGCACATAACCCAACGCACTGTGAAGCCGACGGTTATTAAACCATTCAACCCATACAAGTGTCGCCATCTCCACAGCATCAAGATTTTTCCACGGTGCGCTCTTATGGATAACCTCGGTTTTGTAGAGTCCATTAATCGTTTCAGCTAAGGCGTTATCGTAAGAATCGCCCACGCTCCCAACCGACGCATTAAATCCTGCCTCAGCAAGGCGTTCGGTGTAGCTGATGGATAAATATTGGCTGCCCCTGTCACTGTGATGAATCACGCCACGCGGTTTTCCTCTTGCCCACAATGCCTGCTCCAATGCATCCAGAATTAAATCCGCCTGCATTGTCGTCATCGCTCGCCAACCAACAATGCGACGTGAAAATACATCGATTACAAAGGCGACATAGACAAAGCCTGACCAGGTGGCGACGTAAGTAATGTCGGCAACCCAAAGTTGATTTGGCTTGTCCGCTTTAAAGTGACGGTTAACCAGATCTTGCGGGCAATGTGCCTTGTGATCGGGGATCGTTGTTTTACACTTTTTGCCACGACGCACACCTTCAATACCCAATTGACGCATGAGCCGCTCAACGGTACAACGAGCCACATCAAACCCCTCTCTACGCAGTTGTTTCCAGATTTTTCGCGCACCATAATTGCGATTACTCTCAGTCCAAACACGCTGTATTTCAACGACTAAACGCTCATCCTGCTGAATTCGCCGCGCCCGCAACTCGGGTGTTTTCTCCAATTGCTTGTGCCGATAATACGTTGATGGTGCAATCTGTAACTGCTGACAAATCGGCTCGACACCAAAAACACTTTTATGGGCATCAACAAAGTGGATTAGAGTTTCGGTTTGCGGTCGAGCTCCGCCTGGGCAAAAAAAGCCGAGGCTAAACGCAGGATTTCATTCGCACGTTTGAGTTCACGGTTCTCGCGCTCCAAGGCTTTAACTCGCTCGGATTCGGTAACGTTTGCAGTGTCGGGAGCGGCGCTATTGGATTCGATTCGGTTTATCCATGCACGGAGTGTTTCAGGTGTACAGCCAATCTTGCCGGCAACAGAAGTGATCGCCGCCCAGCGCGAGCTGTGATCTTGTTCGGTGGTGAGCACAAGCCTTACAGCTCGTTCACGCGTTTCAGGTGAATATCCGGGTCTCTTTTTCATAGGTTAATTCTCTCAAGAAAGTTAGCCTCCGACAAACCCGGAGCGATTCAGAGTGAGTATTATTCACTATCTATCAGCAGTTGTGCGCTCAGCTCGGTGCGTATTGACTCCAGGGGCGCACTTAATGTGTTGTTCCAATTAGTGCAAAGCGTATTTACCACGCGGGTAGGTTGCTTTCTCTAAGCGGGATATTCTGAATTGACCAACTATTGTGAAGCCGGGTTACAGGGCAAGGTTTTAAAAGAAAGTAGGGGAAATGTTGTCCAAACATTGTCATTACCCATCCAAACATGCCAATTTGAGACCGAATAATGTCTCTGCTGAATTTAATGGACTTATATTGCATGACGGCATAATTTAAGACTATGTAATTGAAAACATTAAATTTAAAGCACAAAAAAAGACGCCCAGGGGCGTCTTTTTTTGTTAGGTGTTGGTGGAGGCGGGGGGAGTTGAACCCCCGTCCGTCAGCACTCTATCCGCAGCTCTACATGTTTAGATCCGCCTATTGATTTAGCGATTTACAGCCCAGCGGGCGGGACGTAAAACGCGATCCTGATAAGGTTTAGCTGATCCACCCCAGGCAGGCTTCACTGCGATCCAGTTCTATATGACGGGCTTTAACGCGGTACTGGCACCTTGTTAGAGACCGCTAGCGGCGAACCACTAGTTAGTGCTTTCAAAAGCTGCTTACGCAGCTAATTGGGCACCGTAGTTGTCATCATTGGCAACTGTAAGGTTTGCAGCTTTGGATTAACGTGATTGGCTACCCTCACGACATGCACCTTGGACTTTGTTACCAGCGTCGAATCCAAATCGCCCCCGTTTGCCCCTTGGCCACTGCTGCGAGCGGTGATCAAAAGGCGAAAACGCTGCCGGGAAACTTCCCCCGGGTAACTGTACCGGCCAGGCCGGCACCGCATTCCATTGGCAAGTGTTAAGACCCTTGCCAACCGGAAGAGTTCATTGAGCCCTTCCGTTGCGAGTCGGCCATTGTAGGCGCAGTGCCCGCTAAATACCAGCCCCAAACTGCACCAGGGGTGGTGCTTTGCCGGGTTATACGCTCAGATACTGCCGCACCAGCGCATCACTTAACTGGTCGATAGCACCGGTGGCCACAATCTCGCCTTTTTCCATCATAAAAAAGTCGTCGGCAACACGGCGTGCGAAAGGTAGTTTTTGCTCGACCAGCAATACGGTGAGGCCGAAATCACGATTCAGGCGGCGGATTACATCACCGATATCCCGCACTACGTTGGGCTGAATCCCTTCGGTGGGTTCGTCGAGAATTAACAGTTTCGGGTCGAGTACCAGAGCGCGGCCAATAGCCAGTTGCTGTTGCTGGCCACCCGACAGATCGCCACCACGTCGATGCTTCATGGATTGCAGCACCGGGAACAATTCATAAATCAACGAGGGGATATGGCGCAGTTTGTCCGGCCGGGCGCCGAGCGAAATTTTCAAATTTTCTTCCACTGTCAGCAGCGGGAAAATATCCCGCCCTTGCGGTACGTAACCAATGCCAGCGCGAGCGCGGGCTTCGGTGGACAATTTGCTGATGTCGCTGCCGTTAAATTGAATTTGGCCATCGCGGATGGGCAGCAAGCCGGTAATGCTTTTTAACAGCGTGGTTTTACCTACGCCATTACGGCCAATCAGGCAGCCACAGCTGCCGCTGCGTAAATCAAGCGACAGCGAGCGGAGAATATGGCTTTGCCCGTAAAACTGGTTAATGGTTTGAATGCTCAGCACGGTTACTCTCCCAGATACACTTCAATCACTTTCGGGTCGTTCTGCACCTGGTCCATGGTGCCTTCGGTAAGCACCGACCCCTGGTGCAGTACGGTGACCTTGCGCGCGATGGAGCGTACAAATTTCATATCGTGTTCAACCACGATGACCGAATGTTTGCCCGCCAAGGATAACAATAGCTCAGCGGTTTTTTCGGTTTCTTCACCGGTCATGCCCGCTACCGGTTCGTCTACCAGCAGCACGCGTGGCTCCTGCATTAACAACATGCCAATTTCCAGCCACTGTTTTTGCCCATGCGACAGTGCCCCGGCCTCGCGGTGGCGATGATCTTTCAAACCGATAAGGCAAAGCACCTCATCAATGCGTTGTTGCTGAATAGTGTTCAATTCACGTGAAAGCGTAAACCAGACGCGCTTGTCGGCAGCGGTGGCCAGTTCAAGATTCTGGTACACGGTGAGCGCTTCAAACACCGTAGGTTTTTGAAATTTTCGGCCAATACCGCCACGGGCAATTTGATGTTCCGACAGCTCCAGCAAATTAATTTGCTGACCAAAATAAACGCTGCCTTCGTCCGGTTTGGTTTTACCGGTGATCACATCCATCATGGTGGTTTTGCCAGCGCCGTTCGGGCCGATAATGCAGCGCAATTCTCCTTCGTCGATATACAGGTTCAAATTGTTCAGCGCTTTAAAACCATCGAAGCTGACGCTGACGCCTTCTACGTAGAGAATCGGGCCGTGCGAAGTATCCAATGGGGCTCCGAAATTGGGGTCGCGACGGGGCAGGGCGCGGTTGCCGTATTGGCGGGCGTGTTTTAAAAATTCCACCATTATTCGTCTCCTTTTTCAGCAGCCGGTTTGTGGCGGCGAAAACGGGCTACCAGCCCGACCAGGCCTTTTGGCAGCAGCAGCGTTACCAGCACAAACAGCGAGCCCAATACAAATAACCAGGCCTCCGGTGACCAGCTGGTAAAAATCGTTTTTGCATAATTGACCGAGAATGCACCAACGATTGCGCCGTAGAGTGTGCCGCGTCCGCCGGTGGCAACCCACACCACCAGCTCAATAGAATTGAGTGGTGAAAATTCGCCGGGGTTAATAATGCCCACTTGCGGCACATACAAAGCACCGGCAATACCGGCAAGCATGGCGGAAAACACAAACAACCACAGCTTGTAGGATTCCACCTGATAACCGGAAAAACGCGTGCGGCTTTCGGCATCGCGAATAGCAATAATGACGCGCCCCATGCGTGACGTGACAATATAGCGACAGGCGAGATAGCCGATAATCAACATGATGCCGGACGCCATAAACAAACCGATGCGGGTGCTGTTGGCGGTGATGGAAAAACCGAGAATATCTTTAAAGTCGGTCAAGCCGTTGTTGCCGCCAAAGCCCATTTCGTTACGGAAAAAAGCCAGCATCAGCGCGTAGGTCAGTGCCTGGGTAATAATGGCGAAATATACACCGGTAACCCGCGAGCGAAATGCCAACCAGCCAAAAATACCTGCAAGCACGCCAGGTACCAGCACAATCATCAACAGCGCAAACCAGAACATGTCAAAGCCCTGCCAATACCAGGGCAAGCTTTCCCAATTCAAAAACACCATAAAGTCCGGCAATTCCGGGTGGCCGTATTGACCACGCTCGCCGATCTGACGCATCAGGTACATACCCATCACATAACCGCCCAGCGCAAAAAATGCACCGTGGCCGAGTGATAAAATACCGGCATAACCCCATATCAGATCCACTGACAAAGCCAGCAGCGCGTAACATAAAAATTTACCGAGCAGGGTTACGGTAAAGGTTGAAACGTGAAAAGGAGAATCCGGTGGCACGACCAGATTCAGAATAGGTACCAGCAAAGTGATCAGGAGAATCAGCCCCAATACCACCATGCCGCCTCGGTCACTGGTTAATAGTCGTTGCGTTAACATGCAATCTCTCTCAATAACGGGTTTCATGAGTCGGGCAATCCTGCCCGATAAATTTGTTGCTGATCCGGAAGCGGCTTTTAGCTTCTTCCGGAGCGGGTCTTAATCCGCAGCCGCGCGACCTTTCTGTGGAAAAATACCTTTGGGGCGCTTCTGAATAAACAGAATCAGCAACACCAGCACCACCACTTTGGCCAGCACAGCACCCGCCCAGGGCTCCATAAACTTATTCAACACACCAAGGCCCATCGCGCCCACCAGCGTGCCCCACAAATTACCTACGCCGCCAAATACCACCACCATAAAGGAATCAATAATGTAAGCCTGGCCGAGGTTAGGGCCCACGTTGGTCAACTGTGACAGCGCGACACCGGCCACACCGGCGATGCCGGAACCCAGGCCAAAGGTCAGTGCATCTACCCAATTGGCACGCACACCTACCGCGCGTGCCATGGCACGGTTTTGCGAAACGGCGCGTACTTTCAGGCCGAGAGAGGTTTTCTTTAATACAAACAACAGAGCAAAAAACACCATCAAGCCGAACAGCAAAATGTACAAGCGGCTCCAGGTAATGGAAAACACCGGGTTAATAATCAACGAACCACTCATCCAATCCGGCAGGCTCACAGCGCGGTTTAACGGTGAAAAAATACTCCGCGCCGCCTGCTGCAAAATCAGCGAAATACCAAAAGTCGCCAACAGGGTTTCCAGCGGGCGACCATACAGAAAACGGATGACACCGCGCTCAATGGCAATACCAATCAACCCGGCAATTAAAAACGCGGCGGGTACTGCGATAGCAAGGCTGTAGCCAATATGGTTGGGGAAGATTTGTTGCACCATCCAGGTGGTGTAAGCACCAATCATCATCAGCTCGCCGTGCGCCATATTGATAACGCCCATTACCCCGAAGGTAATGGCCAGACCAATCGCCGCAAGCAGCAACACCGAACCGAGACTCAAACCGAAAAATACGTTTTCCGCAAAGCGAAAAAAGCTGATGCGCGAATCAATTTTCTGCAACGCTTTATCGGCTGCTTCTTTTACAGACGCAGGTGCTTCGCTACTAGCGATGCGCGTCAGGGCTGTTTTTATTTCGGGTTCCAGTGAGGTGCGCAGTTGTTGAATCGCCGCCAACTGCGCGGTTTCATCGCCGTGTTGCATGGCATACAACGCGAGCGCGCTTTCAATGGCCTCGCTCACCGTGTCATCTTGCTCTTCCTGCAAGCGCTGGCTTAATAGCTGAAGAGTATTTTCATCCACGCCATCGCTGATCATACGGCGCACGGCCTGGTAGCGCATGCTGCTATCGTCGGCATCCAGCTGAATTTCTGCCAGCAAGGTGCGCAAGCGATTGCGCAGCGGATTGTTGATAGGGATGCGCCTTAAAGCATCATCGCTCTCAATGACGGCGTGGGTAATAGCATCGTGCCATTGATTATTTTCACTGATCGCGACCTGCGGTGGCTTGCCGCGATCGGCATATAATTGCCCTTGTTGCAAGGCAGACAATACTGCCAGCTTGCGCTCGGAATCGGACGCTGCCAGCGCTTCTATGGCTTTCAGGCGTTGTTGCAAACTGCTGGTGGCGATGGTTTGAATCAGTGTTGCGTCATCTTGCACAACACTACCGGTTTCATCGTCTGATGCTTGTACTTGAAAGGTGAGGCAACCCAGTAACAGCACCCAGGGTAGAAGCCCGATGCTTTGGTGAGTTGGCTTTGTAATCCTTAAAAATCTGAACATAGGGTTACCATGTCAATAGCGTGAGAATTTTTTTATAAATAAAACTACATATATGTAATTATGTATCGTGCGGGCTGTAGTCTGGAAACAATGTGCATTTCTTTAAATAAAAATTAATTCGAGTTTCAGAATTATGCTTTTGTCTATGGATGGTACGTTGTGAGTTTGGTGTGTAAGAGCCTGTTTCAAAATGTGCAAGCCATGGATGGCTTGCTCAAGCTACATGGAAGTATTCATGCGTGTTTGAAACAGGCTCTTACACATCAAACGGATTTATAAGAGGAGTAATAATTAATACTCCTCCCATCACCATAAACTCCTGCAAAAAGCACCGAACCAACCCGGGCGCGATTGGTTCGGGCTATCTGTTTTACTGCGCTGCCGCAGCACCCAGACAGGTTTTGGTTTTGGTGTTGTAGTTACCGCAGGAAATTGGCTTGGTCCAATCGGCAGTCAAATCCTTACTGCCTTCCAGGTAATCAGACCATGCATCACCCTCAACCAAACCTTCGGTTTGCCACACAGTCAGGAACTGCCCATCGTCCTGAATCTCACCAATCAACACCGGCTTGGTAATATGGTGGTTCGGCAACATCTTGCTGGTACCGCCAGTCAGGTTAGGAACCTCAACACCCACCATTGCATCAATCACTTTATCCACATCGGTAGTGCCCGCTTTCTCAACGGCCTTAACCCACATATTGAAACCAATGTAATGCGCTTCCATCGGGTCGTTGGTTACGCGCTTCTTATCTTTAATAAAGCTGTGCCAGGTTTTAATGAAAGCTTCGTTCGCCTCATTCTCTTCGCTCATGAAATAATTCCATGCCGCCAGATGACCAACCAAAGGTTTGGTATCAATACCGGAAAGCTCCTCTTCACCGACCGAGAAAGCAATCACCGGAATATTTTCAGAGGTAATGCCCTGGTTGCCCAGCTCGCGGTAGAAAGGTACGTTGGCATCACCGTTGATGGTAGAAACCACCGCAGTTTTCTTGCCTGCGCTACCGAAGCGTTTAATGTCAGACACAATGTTTTGCCAGTCGGAATGACCGAACGGCGTGTAGTTGATCATGATGTCTTCATCTTTTACGCCTTTGGATTTCAGGTAGGCTTCAAGAATGCGGTTGGTGGTGCGCGGGTACACATAATCGGTACCGGCAAGAACCCAGCGCGTCACTTCACCTTCGCTCATCAAATAATCAACGGCAGAAATCGCTTGTTGGTTGGGGGCAGCACCGGTGTAGAACACATTGCGCGAAGATTCTTCACCTTCGTACTGAACCGGGTAAAACAAAATGCCGTTAAGTTCTTCCACTACTGGTAAAACCGATTTACGGGAAACTGAAGTCCAGCAGCCGAACATGGCATCTACTTTTTCCTGGGCCAGCAGTTCACGGGCTTTTTCGGCAAACAGCGGCCAGTTGGAGGCGGGGTCAACCACCACCGCTTCGAGTTTTTTACCGAGCAGACCGCCTTTTTTGTTCTGCTCTTCAATCAGCATCAACATGGTGTCTTTCAGGGTGGTTTCTGAAATGGCCATGGTGCCTGATAGTGAGTGCAACACGCCCACTTTAATCGTTTCCGCAGCGGAGGTTGCCATAGAGGTCATTGCCATACTGCAAGCAACACCAAAGGTTCCAATGTGTTTTAGCAATTTATTTACGTTCATTCCTGTCTCCGATTTTTTTGATAATGTGTTGATAGCGGTATTACGAGCCTAAGTGTTTGTGTTCTCCTTGCTTTTCGGGTTAATGGTTGGGTGCAACTTAAGGGTGGCGCGCCTGGTAAAGCATATGCAGGGTGATGCGCCTTACTTCTGCTTTACTGGCTTCAATATGACTTTTCAACAGCAGTTGCGCGTCGTCACTACGGCGCTTGATGATGTTGCGTAAAATTTTTGCGTGCTCGTCGTAAGTGGCTTCAATACGTGGTTGCTGGGTAAAGTCGATACGGCGAATAATGCGCAGCCGTTCGGTAATGTCGTGATGAATACGTGCCATCTCGCCGTTGCCGGTTGCCGCTACCAGCTGCTTGTGAAATTTTTCGTCCAGTTCGCAAACTGTGGGGCCATCGCTAAGACGTTGTTCGCGTTCTACCAGCCATACTGCTTTCAAATCGTCCAGTTCTGCGGGTGAGTCCATTTCGCAGAGGCGCTTTACGGCTGCCATTTCCAGCACGATGCGCACATCGTAAAGCTGTTCGAATTTTTCAAAATCAAAGGGCATTACCTGCCAGCCGCTGCGAAACGAAACCTCAACAAACCCTTCGTTTTGCAGGCGCGACAGGGCTTCGCGCACCGGTGTGCGGCTGGCATCCATGCGCAACGCTACTTCGTTTTCACTAAAGCGTTCACCCGGTAATAAGCGAAATTCAAATATTTCATTTTTAATCGCCTGGTAAATACGCTCGGTTAAATTGACCCGTGGCGCATCCGGTGTCGGCTTTTCGTTTTGCAGCAGTTTCATGGCGTTATTCCGCTTCCAGTACCAGCAGCAGGTCACCGGCATTAACCGGTTTGCCCGGTTGGCAATGTACCGAGCTGACGGTGGCACAGCGGTCGGCATAAACCTGGAATTCCATTTTCATGGCTTCCACAATTAACAGCGGTTGATCAACTTCTACCTGTTGCCCCGGCTCTACCAGCAGTTTCCAGATATTGCCGCTGATTTCTGCGGTAATGGCATGGCCATCCACTTCAATGGCTTCGCTACCGAGGTTGACTTGCAGCGCGGCATCGACCTGTTTTTCTTCATCGGCTTGCCACAGTGCCACTTCTTCGCGAAAGGCTTCGGCCTGGTTTTGTTTAAACGCTGCGATGCTGGTGGCATTGTCGGTAAGAAACTGTTGGTGCTCGCCGAGGTTAAAGGCGGTTTCTTCAATGCGCAGTGACAGGCGACCTTCGCGAAAGGCTTCGCGTTGTTGCAGCAGTTCTTCTTCGGTCACTTCGTAATAACGCACCTGATCAAAAAATTTCAGCAGCCAGGGCTCGTTGTTAACGAAGGTGGGGCTTTTCAAAAAGGTATTCCAGATGGGCAGGGTGCGACCAACCAGTTGGTAACCGCCCGGCGAATCCATACCATAGATACACATGTACACACCGCCAATACCTACAGTGCCTTCGGCGGTATAAGTGCGCGCCGGGTTGTACTTGGAGGTCAGCAAGCGGTGACGAGGATCAATCGGTACCGCACAGGGCGCGCCGAGGTAAACATCGCCCAGGCCGAGAATCATGTAGCTGGCATCGAACAGAATGTCTTTTACTTGCTCGATGGATTCCAGCCCGTTAATGCGGCGCATAAATTCGGTGTTGCTGGGCAACCAGGGCGCAGTGTCACGCACCGATTGACGGTAGCGAGCCACCGCATCCAGGGTTGCCGAATCTTCAAAGGCCATGGGCAAATACACCACGCGACTGGGCACAGAAATATCTTCTGCTGCGGGTAAACCGGCTTCGTGCTTTAACAGCGTTGCGATCAAATCGCGCTGGTGTAAACGGCGGCTGTCGTAATTGATTTGCAAAGAGCGAACACCGGGCGACAATTCAATAACACCGTCAATCGGTGATGCCTTGATGGATTCCATCAGGGCATGGACGCGCAAACGCAACGCCAGGTCCAGTACATTTTCGCCGTATTCGAGCAACAGATATTTATCACCCGCCTGACGGTAGTTCACCAGCGGACGCTGTGCGGTTTCGGGTAAGTGTTCAACAATGCAAGCCGACAAACCGTGTGCCGCTAGCGGTGCTTCAACAGCGGTTACTGCCGTGGCCGGTTGCAAGTTTTTGATGGCGCTGTCCTGGGCGTTTTCCAGTGCCAGCGCGGTATCAAAACTCACGGCTTTAAAACGAATTTTATCGCCCGGTTTGAATTGGCCTACTTTCCATAAATCGGCTTTGATAATGGTGACCGGGCATACAAAACCGCCGAGGCTCGGGCCGTCTTTGGTGAGAATGACCGGCATATCGCCAGTGAAGTTGATAGAGCCAATGGCGTATTCGGTATCGTGAATATTGGAAGGATGCAAACCGGCTTCACCACCGTCACTGCGCGTCCAGGTGGGTTTTGGGCCATTCAAACGAATGCCCAACCGGTTGGAGTTGTAATGCACTTCCCAGGGGGTGCTAAAAAACATTTCAATGGCGTCTTCGGTAAAAAAGTCCGGTGCGCCGTGGGGGCCGTAAATTACATTCACTTCCCACTCGTTGGGGTAATGCGGAATCATTGCCACCGGTGTCGCTTCGGCCTCGTAAGCCGGGGCGGGTGTGGTGCAAGCGGGTAGTTGCGGGTTACTAATCGGCAACATATCGGCGGCGCGCAGAATGCGGCCGGCATGGCCGCCGAAATTACCCAATACAAAAGTAGAGCGACTGCCGAGGTAAACCGGTACGTCCAGGCCATTGCGCACGGCAAGGTAAGTACGGCAACCCTTTTCAGCTTTCCCGACGACCAGCTTTTGCCCGGCTTTAACGCTGATCGGCTGCCAGAAATCTACACTGACGCCGTCCAGAGTTGCCGCGCTGGGTGCGCCGGTGAGGGCGATGACCGCATCGGTATGAAAGCGTAATTCCGGGCCGACCAGAGTACATTCCAGACCGGCAGCGCTTTCGTGGTTGCCTACAATACGGTTGGCGAGTTGAAAGGCATATTCGTCCATTGGCCCCGAGGGAGGTACACCGATGCTCCAGTAGCCAACGCGCCCGGGATAATCCTGCACGCTGGTGTAAGTGCCGGGTTTTACCACTTCAATCACCGGCGGCTGCCAGGAAAAGGAAGCCAGCTTGTTAGTGGCAACATCAGCGTTGCGGAAAAAATCGGAGGCAACAATGCGGCGTAAATAATCCAGGTTGGTGGCAATACCGCTCACGCGGGTCGCGTTGAGTACATCCAGCATGTTGTTGATGGCGTCGTTGCGGTTATCGCCTTTGACAATAATTTTGGCGATCATCGGATCGTAATGCGGTGATACTTCGGTGCCGGTGGCAACCCAGGTATCGATGCGAGCATCTTCCGGAAAATATACATCGGTCAGTACGCCGGGTGATGGCTGAAAGTCGCGTACCGGGTCTTCTGCGTATAAGCGAACTTCAATCGCAGCGCCTTGCGGGTTGAGCGTGATATTCAAATCCGGCGCCTGATCGGCGGCGGTAAGAATCATCCATTCCACCAGATCCACACCGGTGCAAGCTTCGGTAATCGGGTGTTCTACTTGCAGGCGAGTGTTTACTTCCAGGAAGTAAAACGCATCGCGGGCAGCATCGTAAATATATTCCACGGTACCGGCTGAGCGGTAATTGACGGCTTCGCCGAGGCTTTTCGAGGCCGCCAGTAATTTTTCTCGAGTTGCCGCAGGCAGGTTGGGGGCAGGGGTTTCTTCAACCACTTTCTGGTTGCGGCGTTGTAGCGAGCAATCGCGCTCACCCAGCGCTAGCACATTGCCTTTGCCGTCACCGAAAATTTGTACTTCTACGTGGCGGGCGTTATCCACAAAGCGCTCAAGAAAAACACCACTGTCACTGAAAAAATTTTGCCCCAGGCGTTTTACAGTTTCGTAAGCATCGACGAGTGCCGCTTCGTTGTCGCAACGGGTCAAACCGATACCGCCACCGCCAGCGGTGCTTTTCAGCATCACCGGGTAGCCCAGTTGTGCCGCAAAACTCACCGCTTCTTCCAGTGATTGCAACAAACCGGTACCCGGGGTGAGCGGTACACCGGCTTTTTCAGCAATTTCACGGGAGGTATGTTTTAAACCGAACTCACGAATTTGCGCGGGTGTTGGGCCGCAGAAGGCGATGCCGGCTGCTTCGCAGGCTTCTGCAAAGGCGGCATTTTCCGAGAGAAAACCATAACCGGGAATAATCGCCTGTGCGCCGGTTTCGCGCGCGGCAGCCAGAATTTTATCCACTTTCAAATAGCTTTCTGCAGCGCTGTTACCGCCCAGGCAAATAGCTTTGTCACAAGCTGCCACATGCGCGCTATTGCGGTCGGCATCGGAATAAACCGCGACCGAGGTGATGCCCATTTTTTTCAGTGTTTTGGCAATGCGCACCGCAATTTCACCACGGTTTGCAATCAGGACGGTTTTCAGCATGGTTATTCTCCGGACTTCTGTTTTATTTTTTCAATGATTGGATGTAAGCGCGCCAGCCGCCCAGGGTGGTAATGTCTTTCGCGCCGGCAAGGGCGTCGCCCTCGCAAATAAAACCTTTTACTTCACGTCCATCACGCAAGGTCAGGGTGCCAATGCCCAGTGGAGCGGGAATCAGTGCAACAAAACTGCCGATGTGTTCAATGGGCACATCCCACAATTCCACAATCAGGCCTTCGGAAAATTCCGCTGCATCTGACACACGGCGCAAGCCGGGTTTTGGCGGCACTGTGTCGGGCAGGGCATAAAGGCGATAGTTGTTAGCGGTGTGCGTGGTTTCTACAAAACGGGCATGGCGTTCTTGCAGCTGAACATTCAGTGGCATACCGGTAAGGTGCGCACCGACCACCGCGAGGCGGAAAAATCCGGCGGGAATTTTTGAGTTTGCAGTCGCTGGCACGAAGGCTTTTTGTGTGGCGCCGAGTGGCAATTGCAGTTGTTGCAACCACTGCTGTCCAAAAGCGATCAGGGCGTCGTCTTGCCAGGCATCGGCGATCAGGGTGATACCGGCTGGCAGGCCATCAGCACGAAACGCACCGGGTAGTGAAAGCGCAGAGAGATCTGCCAGGTTAACAAAATTGGTCCACAGGCCGAGTTGGCTATTTACCCCTACCGGATCAGCAAGCACTGCTTCTGTGGTGGGCAAACGCGGTGCGGTGGGTACTACCAGAGCGTCCACACCGGTTATGATTTGCTGAATCTCGCGTGCCAGTTGGGCGCGACGGTATTCATCCTGCCAGGCATCAGTTGCGGTAAAGCCTTTGGCATTTTCAATAATGCTGCGCACCACCGGGTGTACATCATCGCGGTGATCGGCAAAAAAGTCTTTGGTAGCGGCATCACGCTCGGCAACAAAAGAGCGTTCGTACAACATGCGCGCCAGCGTTTGCATGGGGGTAAAGTCCAGCTCAACCAGCTCTGCACCCAGCTTGTGTAAATCATTCAGGTGTTGTTGCCACGCGGCTTCTGCCTGGCTATCGCCATACCATTCGGTAATGGAAGGAATGCCCAAACGCGGTGTTGCGGCAAAAGCAGTGGCCGGTTTTGCGGCGCGACTAAAGGCATCATTCACATCGAATTGTTGCAACACACCGGCGACGGTCGCGGCGTCATCCAGGGTGAGCGCAAATACCGAAACACAATCCAGGCTGCGGCAGGCGGGCACTACACCTTTGGTACTGAAACGACCTTTAGTCGGCTTCAAACCGATAATATTGTTAAAACCGGCGGGCACCCGGCCAGAACCGGCGGTGTCAGTACCCAAACTGAAAGGCACCAACCCGCGTGCAACCGTAACTGCCGAACCGGAGCTGGAACCACCGGAAATATAAGCCGGGTTAAAACTGTTAGGCACCGCGCCGTAGGGCGAGCGGGTGCCATTTAAGCCGGTTGCGAATTGGTCGAGATTGGTTTTTGCCAGTACAACCGCACCGGCACGACGCAACAAGGCCACGGCAGTGGCATCTTCATGCGGTGTGTAGGAAAACGCGGGGCAAGCCGCAGTGGTGGCAAAACCTGCGACATCAATATTGTCTTTAACCACAAACGGAACACCCGCCAGTGGCATTGTTTCGCCAGCGGCTGCGCGTCTTTCAATGTCAGTAATTTGTGTATTCAGTTGGTCGTCAGAAGCAATTGCAATCCAGCAAGGATCATGCGGATTCAATTGGTTGCGCAATGCGGTTAACGCCTCACGCGGTGTCAGTGTCTGGTTACGGTAGGCGCTCAGCCAATCGTTAATGGTCCATCCTGTTACATCGGTCATAGCATCTGCTCGTGAAAAAATACCGTCTTGTATTCAAGATGGTATTCAGCAGAAACCGTGCCAGCCGTGATTAATCGACAATGGAATGATTAAAGTAGTTGTATTTAAAGGGTTTTTTCATAATTCAGGAATGAAAAAAGCGCAGCCATCTTGTACTTTTTTTAATACAAGTTTTTATTGTGCGCGTTGAGTGTGCGAGCGAATGCCGCGAATGGATTTTTCTGGTGCAAGTTTTTTACATCGCGATAGGTTCGGTTAATGCGTTGCTGGCAGCAGGTGAGCGGCTTTTATAAGGCGCGATTACTCGATAGCTTAATTGAGATGATGTTGTTCAAGCCAGCTTGAGAGCAGTCCGGCGATGGTTTGATTATTCAAATCAGAAAAAGGGAAGTGGGTATTTCCATAAACGCCCTTTTCAGGCAAGTGCACCACACTGGCGTTACCGCCATGTCGGTTAATGGTGTCTGCCCAGAGTTGTGCCATTTTCAATCGTACCCGCCAATTGTCCTGCCCCGGGTTATCACTCACTTGCACGGGAATATTGTCGCCGTAATAAATGATAATGGGCATTTGGGTGAGTTTTTTAAACTGTTCCAGGGTTACCGGTGTGGCGGTTAGCGTACCTGTCAGGCTTGGCATTGCTTCCGGTAATTCATTCTCAGGAAAAACAAAACCACTGCCCGGCTCATAAGAAACAATAGCTTTAACATTGTCCGATTTTATTGCCGTCCACCAACCGGGGCCACCGCCCTGGGAATGGGTAACCAATATGGATTCCCCGGCACGCTTGACTACTTCTGCCATGGCATCACTGATCAGTTGTTCATCATAAGCACCGGTGTTGGGTGTCATTTGCCGAAAATATTGGTTCAAGGCTTGTGGCGTTTGTGGAAATTGCACACCTTCAAAGAAATCCGGGTAAGCCCCCAATCGGAACATATTGAACCAGGCTTGATCCTGGGTTGCGGGTGTTATTTCTGCTGAAACAGTAGATTGCCCGGCCTGACCCCGGCGGGGTTGATCAACAACATACACAGGAAAGCGGTGACGCAAAAAAATATCCTGAAACCCTTCTCTGCCATCCGGTGTGGTGCTCCATGTTTTTGCCGACTGGCCCGCACCATGCAAAAACACCAGTGGATGAGGGCGTGCATTGACGGGAATTTGATAAAAGACCGACGCATGATCACCGTGCAAGGTCTGCCCTGCCGGGTTAAATAACTGCTCGCCATTAAATTGCCCTTCACTTTGGATAACCTTGCCACCCGCCGCAAAATGACCTTGTTCTGCAAGCGTTAATACCGCCGATTGTTGCGGGTTAACTGTACAGGCTGAAATCAATGCAAGGAGACCCATCGGGATCAGAGTTTTTTTACTTTTTGAAATAAATGGCTGATTCATGATTACTTCCTTTGGCTTGAGACGGCTTCCCGTTATTTGAGTTGCTGCAACACATTTTGTGCGTTGCGCGACACCGCAGGATCAACGTCTTTCTCCAGGGTTGTTATTATTTTTTGCATTTGGGTTTTATCCACACCCAGGTTTCTGGTGATTCTCAGGTGAGACGTCAGTTGGGCATTAACATCGCCAAGCGCCGCCAGCGTACTGACAACAACCAGTTCACGCTCCAGATAAGCCAAATTATCGCGGCTAAATAAATAACCAAATAAATGCGCTTTTAATGCGTGATCTATAGTGGGCGAAAAATTATCAAATAGCGGCTGCGAACGTTCTGCCAGGGGCGTTTTATTCAGATAAGCGAGCGTTTCACTGCCTAACTGATAATAGTTGGTATTTTCTGGCAAGTTGGTCGGCATTGCTCCCGGTATGTCCTTGATGCCCTGTTTCTCACGTTCCTCCAGCAGGCTTTTAAAGGTAAGCATTCCGTTCAACGCACGGGGAAATCCCGCATAGGCATATTGATGGGCAAAGACTTCTTTGATTTCATTGACCGTTAAACCATTTTCCAAACCTTGAATCAATGCAGGTTTGAGCTGTTCAAGGTCGCCGGTGGCATTAAAAGCGGCAATGGGAATCAGACTTAATTGTTTCTGGCTTAACACCACCGGTGTGCTGGAATTTGCCTGTGCAGATACTTTGGCTTCAGTGGGTAACGCCACTTTTTCAAGCCATGTCACGCTTTGCCCATCAGTTGCCACGGGGGTAATGGCGATGTGCGACATTGAACTGTGTTCACTCGCCCCGTGCCAGTGTTTGACATTGGGCGGACACCAGATGGTATCGCCCTTGCGGATGGTTTGAGTGGCTTTACCCCATTCCTGTGTACGTCCTTCGCCTTCTGTGACAATGAGATATTGCCCATGTGGATGAGTATGCCAGTTGCTAATTGTGCCTCTTTCAAAATTTACAATGGCAGGGGCTACATCACCTTGGGATGGCATTACAGGGAAACGGGAAAAATTTGCCTGACCTGAAAAATGACTGGCCGGTGCTTGCGTTACTTCATGCTGACTTGCCGGGGTAAGCTGCTGTTGGGCCGGTGCTTCCGCCCATACCATGCCAGATACGGCACTCATCACCAGTAAAGTATTGATTCGATGCTTCAACATTTTTTACCATTCCTGTCTTGAAAGGAAGTAAAGCAATAGCTTGCGCAAACCCAATGCGTCATTTTGCAAGCCGGGAATATTTATTTCACATGCTGGTCATAAAATGTAGCCAGCTTATCCATGGCTTGCTTGACATATTCAGGTTTCCAATAGGTTTCGATATGGCTGGCGTTGGGAATTTTAAAGAGTTGCTTGTCTTTTGTTCCTGTGGCTTTGGCAAAGGCATCTTCTGTCATATAAAGGCTGTCTGCCTTGCTACCGGCAATCATCAATAAAGGTTGGTTAATCAATTCGATTTGATCTCTCGCATCCCAACGCATCAGATCAAGCAGGCTGCTCATCGTATATTTAAAAGTTGAATTTGGATGGGCATGCGTTCTCCAATAATACTCATAACCTTGACGATACATTTCAAACGGCAGTGCAGCAATTTGCTGATCGGTCATATTGGCATCGCCGGCATAGAGGCTCTCACCGCCTGCAGCTTCCTGAGCGCGGGCCTCGGTGGCTTGTTGTAAACGTGTTTGAATAGTATCGAGTTGGGAGTCCATAAAACCGTTACGACGAACCTGGCCTGAGTTAAACAGACTTAAGGTCGCAACGGCCTTAAACCGTTTATCGGTTTGCGCGGCTGACAATGAATAACCGCCTCCACCGCAAATTCCCAATAAACCCAAACGATCAACATCAACCGCTGCATATTGTGTAATAAAGTCAGCCATTCCGTGAATGTCTTCGATACGGTTAGCCGGTTTATCCACGTTGCGGGGCTGGCCGCCACTTGCCCCCTGGTAAGCAGCATCAGCGGTGATGGTGATGTAACCCTGCTGTGCCAGTTGCTGTGCATAAAGGCCAGCGACCTGTTCCTTTACGCCGCCATTGGGATGAGCCACCACGACTGCGGGATATTTTTTGTCGGGGTTAAAATTTGCGGGTGTGTAGATATTGGCGGCTATTTCAAGGCCATTCAATTGATAGGTGAGGCTACGAATATTGACCTGATCGGTACGGTTTTCGGTAATTGCGCCCTGGTAAACCAGACCGAATGGATTGGCAGGCTTGCCAGTATCTGCAAACGCTTTGCCGCAGCAAAACGTGATTGCGATAAATACCAGCAGTGGTGCCGCTACAGTTTTTAAAGCCGGGGCACTCGGGTATCGTTTCAGAAAAGTCGTTTTCATGCTGTATTCCTCACTTCGCTATGCCGACCGCGCGGACTAGCTGAACGCTCTGATAGTCAGGAGTATAGCTATTGCTGACTGACTTGATACTGACAGTTAGATAACAATTTTGTCAGTTATCTATTTTGTTGCTCTTACTTTCAGTGCCATTCGTAATTTCTGTAATTATTTTAATATTGTTAATTTGATTCAGGATAAAATCTGCCGGATAGTCTTTTTGCAGAATTAAGATTGTACGGTTGAATGACGGAATAAATGTTATTACTCTGTAATGGTTTTTTCCGGATAAAAAATAGAAATCTGTAATTGATAGATTTTAGTTGAGATAAATCGTGTTGGCTTGTTTTCAAGGTTTTACTCTGAAAATAAATTAAAAATAGATCTCCTGATATGCCACCTGTCTCTGTGCTTTTATCTCAGTGCTTTTTTATAAAAAGCAAATGCGAAATTTGACGTCTTGCTAACGAGTGTAAACAATTATGTCATCCTCATTATCTTCCCCGCTGAAACGTATTACTGCCCTGGATGCACTGCGCGGGTTTGCCTTGCTTGGTATCATTGTGATGCATATGCTGCAAAGCTTTGGTTATGGATTTGTCCCGGCTACCGGAACAATACTTCATTTTCCGGCATTGGATGCTGGAATGCAGTGGGTAGGCAGCAATATAGTGATGGGGCGCTTTGTCAATATTTTCGCTTTTTTGTTTGGTATGAGCTTATTCATACAAATTGATAAAGCTGCGAAAAAGGGGATCGACTTTCGAGGCCGCTTTGTATGGCGAATGGTTTTATTGATGCTATTCGGATTATTGTGCCATTCGTTTTATAACGTTGAAATTATCTCCGTTTATGCTCTTTTTGGCCTGCTGTTGTTAATGCTGTATCGGGTAAAAACAGGGGTATTGCTGGTTCTATTTGTTGTGCTAATGCTGGGGGCGCCGCGTGTTATTCAGGTTCACTTTCATAATCAACAGGTGGTGGCTGAGCTCGGTTTATCGGAGCAAGTAGTCAATACTGAACAACAGACCGGCATGGGCCAGCCCGAACATATCGCTAACCCTTCTTTTATCAACTCGGCGAAATATAACTATGCGGAACGTCTCGAAGGCAAGATTAATTATCAATTTGGCTTTATAGGAAGAGGCTATGTGACTTTTGCTTTGTTTATATTAGGGCTGTTAGTAGGCCGAAGCCGTTTTCTGGAAAGTGCTCAACTGCACAAGCCTCGATTATTACGGCTATTTACGGGCTTTACCGCTGTCACAATCGCCATTGGTATATTACAAATGTTGATGCCTGAGCAAGACACTCGTGTATTTTTCAGGGCGAATGGTGTGCATCTGTCTTGGGCCGTTGTTTTTTCCCAGACGCTCAATGACCTCAGTTTGGTAACCTGGTCAGGTGCGTTGGTGAGCGGGTTCCTCGCACTTTATTATTCTCAACGGTTTGGTCGCTACCTGGACGTATTATCTCCTTATGGTCGAGCCGCGTTGACCAACTATATTATGCAAGGTGTCATCGGTAGCATTTTGTTTGCTCCATGGGCATTTGGTTTTACCTTTGCGTCATGGGGGAATTTCGCTCTGGTCATTCTTGGGTTATTTATTTATGTGGTTCAAGGGGCGTTTAGTTATGTATGGCTTAAATATTATTTGTACGGCCCCCTGGAGTGGTTGTGGCGCTCAGGCACCTACCTGTCATTCCAGTCATTTGCCAAAAAGCAACAAAAATAAGGGAAGCTATTTGAGGGCGTTATCGGTAATAAACACAAATCCTCTGCCCATCAATTTCATTGACCTGAATATCCAACTCATAAATATCCCGTAGATTTTCTTCGGTAATCACGGTTTCCGGGCTGCCTTGCAAAGCGAGGTGGCCGTTTTTCATGGCGATGATTTGATCCGCGTAGCAGGAGGCAAAGTTGATGTCGTGCAGTACCAGTACCACGGTTTTGCCGAGTTCATCGGCAGCTCGGCGCAAGGTTTTCATCATGTCTACGGCATGGCGCATGTCGAGGTTGTTAAGCGGCTCGTCGAGTAAAACGTAGTCGGTGTCCTGGCAGAGCACCATGGCAACAAAGGCGCGCTGGCGCTGGCCACCGGATAATTCATCCAGAAAACGGTCGGCGAGGTTTTGCAGATTCAAATAGGCAATTGCTTGCTCAATAATGGGTTTGTCTTGCGTGGTGAGGCGGCCGCCGGAGTGCGGGAAACGGCCAAAGGCAACCAGGTCGCGCACGGTTAATCGCAGCGGCAGGTGATTGTCCTGGCGCAAAATGGCGAGACGTTTTGCCAGTTGTTTGCTGTCGGTAGTGACCACATCCAGGCTGTCTACGGTGATTTGCCCCTGGCTCATCGGCAACAGGCGGCTGATCATGGAAAGCAGCGTGGATTTTCCAGCGCCGTTAGGACCAATAATAGCGGTAACGCCTTTGGCGGGAATTTCCAGGCTCACATCATTAACTACCGTAGTATCACCGTAATGTTTGGATACTGACGAGACCTTGATCATACGCGCCCCTTGCGAGTTACCAGATAAATAAACAACAAGCCGCCGATAAATTCGATTGCCACGCTGAGCGGCGTAGTCAATTCAAAAACCCGTTCCAGCAGTGTTTGCCCGCCCACCAGAAACACCACGCCCAATAAAACAGCTGCCGGTAAGGTATAGCGGTGTTTGTCAGAGCCGGTTAGCGTGTAGGCAAGATTACTCACCAGCAAACCGAGAAAAAGTACCGGGCCAACCAGCGCGGTAGATACCGACACAAATACCGAAATTAATACCAGCGTCAGCATGAGCGTCCGTTTATAAGGCACACCCAGATTAACGGCGATATCGCGCCCCAGCGAGAGCACATCGTATTGATGCCGCAGGCGCCAGCCAATCATGCTGGTGAGGGCAACGGTAACAATGGAAATGACCAGCAGGCTGGTATTGACTTGATTGAAGCTGGCGAACAAGCGATCTTGCAAAATGACAAATTCGTTGGGGTCAATGATGCGGATCATAAACGCCGACAAGCTGCGGAACATCAGCCCGAACACAATGCCGGCCAGCAGAATTAAATGCAGGCTGCGAACACCGCCGGAAAACAAACTGTAAAATAACAGGCAGGCGAAGCCGGTCATCACCGCAACTTCAAGCACAAACATGCCGCTGGTGGCGATGTGCCCGGAAATATTTAACCCGAATACAAATAACGCCAGTGTTTCTATCAGTATATAGAGTGCATCAAATCCCATAATGCCCGGCGTAAGAATGCGATTGTGGCTGATGGTTTGAAACACTACTGCCGAAATGCCAATACAAAAAGCCACCAGTATCAAGGCGGCGATTTTGCCTGCGCGTAGCGGCAACGCAAAATCCCATTGGCCTTTTACGCCGAGCGTCATAAATAAAATGATGCAAATTACCGCTGTTACTGAAAGCAATAACAGCACGAATGATGGGCGAGTATGCAGTATATTTTTAAGCACGGTTGCGTCTGCCAAACAATATCGTCAGAAAAAGAATACTGCCAATCACACCAACGACTGTACCGATAGGAATTTCGTAAGGGTAATAAATAAGGCGACCGATGATATCGCACAGCAGTACAAAGGTTCCGCCCAGCAGCGCAACCCACGGGATGGACTGCCGCATATTATCGCCGAACAGCAAGCTGACAATGTTGGGCACAATCAAACCGAGAAAAGGAATATTGCCGGAGGTGATCACCACCGTGGCAGAGATGCCGGATACCACCAGCAGCCCGAACAATGTCAGCGCCCGGTGATTCAACCCCAGGTTGGTGGTAAAGGCTTCGCCCATGCCGGCAACGGTAAAACGATCCGCCGCAAAACAGGCCAGCAGCGCCAGTAATAAACCTATCCACAACAATTCATAGCGGCCTTGCAATACACCGGAAAAATCACCGATGGTCCACGCATGCAGTGATTGCACCAGATCAAAACGGTAAGCGACAAAGGTGGTACAGGCCAGCACCACACCGCCGAGTACCAGGCCAATAAGCGGTACCAGATACGGCGAACGCAGCGGCACCCGCGACAACAACGCCATAAATACCAGCGTGCCCATCATGGAAAATGCACCGGCCACCAGCATTTTAATAAACACCGGCGTATCGGGGGCAATCAGCGTGACCAGTAAAATACCCAGCGTGGCCGATTCAATGGTGCCTGCGGTAGAGGGTTCTACAAAGCGGTTGCGCACCAGCATTTGCATAATCAACCCGGCAACGGCCAATGTCATACCCGATAAAATCAGGGCGAGGGTGCGCGGCAGGCGGCTGATTACCAGCAGTTGCCACACGTCGGCATCGTCGTTATCGGCCCACAGGTGAGAAAAAGAAAAATCACCCACGCCGATGCTGATACTGATCAGCGATAGCGCCAGCAGAAAAATAGTGGGTAGTAACAGTAAGCGATACGAGCTGGTGAGCGGGTTGCTACCGGGGTGTATTAACATGGGCTTCATCATTAATGACCAACGGCGGTTTGCCCGTCATGTGCAAACCGCCGTGTGTATTCAACGGAATATCATCAATATCAATGGTGCTGGTGGGCGCTGACCGCATCAGACAATTGCTGAATGTTTTCCTGCATTGCCGTTAATCCGGCGCTGGCCAGCAGGTACCAGTTGAAAGAATCGAGATAAACCACCTGCTGCTTTTTCCACGCATTGGTTTTGCGCACCAGCGCGTTGTCGAGCAGCTTCGCGGCCGACTGACCTTCAGAACCGATAGCGACATCGCGGTCTACCACAAATATCCAGTCCGGGTTGGTTTTCAAAATAAACTCGAAAGAAATGGCCTGGCCGTGGTTGGATTCTTTCAAATCGGTAACCGCCGGTTTGAAACCGAACACATCGTGAATGATGCCAAAGCGTGAGCCGGGGCCGTAGGCACTCATCTTGCCGCCGGTGGTGAGCACAATCAGGCCGGTGCCTGCGCCGGAGGCTTTTTGTTTTAATGCTGCAATGGCATCGTGCATTTTTTTCAACTCGGCTTCTGCCGCTGCTTCTTTATCAAAAATTTTACCGAGCAAGCGCACGTTACTGTCCACGTTGCTAACCGGGTTTTCCTGATTGACGGTCAGGTCAATGGTTGGCGCCAGTTTGGCAAGGTCCGGTTGTTTGGGGCCGGAGCGTCCACCCACAATAACCAGTTCCGGTTTTAACTGGTTGACCACTTCGTAATTCGGTTCAAACAATGAGCCGACGCGGGTGTAGCTGGCTTCCTGGAAATGGCTCAGGTGTTTCGGGTAGGGCGTTTCCGGTACGCCGATGACGACATCGGCAATGTTGAGTGTGCGCAACGTGTCGAGTGTTGCCAGATCAAACACCACGACTTTTGCGGGTTTTATCGGTACTTGTGCCGTGCCCTGTGCGTGTTGCACGCTAATGGTTTCTGCATGGCTGGCAAAAGACAGTGTGCTCAGGGAGAGCAGTACCAATAAGGATTGGCGAAAGCGGGGCAATGTGGAGCGAAACGATCGAGCAGTCTGGTTCATAAAAAATCCTCGGTTTCGAAAGGCGAACAGATACAATTTTTTAATAACATTCCCTGTCCGTTTGTCATCGGGATATTTTTTCCAAAAACGCATAAATACTTCCCTGTAGCTCAGACGAGTCGGCGGCAATTGCTCCTGCATTGCTCTAACTTCCGCCATCCATGGCGGTCGTCTATGACTCGGCGGTTTTGGAAAAAATATCCCGACGCCAAACTCGCTTTGTGCCGCTGTGGCAGTAACGGTTATCAGAATGTGTAGGTCGCACCCAGCCAGTAACGACGGCCATCTTCTATATAACCGTACTCATCAATATCCAATTCCTTGTCGAGCAGGTTGTAAATACCCGCAGAGAAAGACAGGCTCTTGTCAAAATGCCAGGTCGCTCCGGTATCCACAAAGGTATAAGACGGTGCACGCGTAGTACTGGCAGACGCGGCGGTGATCGGCTGGCTTTCCTTGCCGCGATAATTCACGCGCGCCCAGGCACTGAGTGCGTCACTCGGTTTCCAATCCAGCGTGGCGTGCAGCAAATGTTCGGGCAGCTGGTTTAACGGCTGGCCCTGGTTGGGGCCACTTTTTTGTTCAGAGTCGGTGTAGGTGTAATTACCTTTTAATGACAAGGTTGCAGTCAGCGGCAATTTGATAGTGGCTTCAACACCCTGAGTAATGGCCTTATCGACGTTGACATAAGTAGTGGGGTTTGAGCCGAATTGGTTGGGGCCTTCGGTACACTGTGTTTCCGGACAAGCAACGCGGGTAATTTTATCGTCGAAGTCGTTGTAGAAAACGGTGAAGCTGGCATTCAAACCGCCTTCACTACCGTAGTGAATACCGATTTCATTGCTGATTGATTTTTCAGCTTCCAGATTCGGATTGCCATACATATTACCGCCGCGACTTACCTGCCCCCAGCCGGGAACCGTCTGGCGTAAATCGGGTGCGCGGAAGCCGGTGGATACACCGCCTTTTAATGTCCATGCCTCAGCCACATGCCAGACACCGTAAATACGCGGGCTGAAATGGTCACCGTAATTTTCATCCTTGTCGTAACGCAGGCCGCCGGTCAAAGCGAAGCTATCCAGCAATTGCCATTCGTCTTCGGCAAAAACCGACCATTGGTAACGATCAATATCGGTGATGCCGGTAGCCAGCTGGTTGCCGGTTTGGTCGCTAAGGTCCTGGTAGTTATAGGCAACACCGGTGGTGACTGTGTGCACGTCGGCGTACACGGTAGTGAAATTGCTTTGTGCATCGGTGTTGCGAATTTTCATTTGCCGCGCAAGGTTGTCGAACTCTTCGTATTTAATGTAAGAGTCGGAAATGCTTTCTGTGAAGCGGCCGGTGTGCGACAACTGCCATTTGGTGTTCTGGTAGTCGGTAAAAGAAGACGCCGGGCAGCCATTGCGTCCGCAGGCTTCGCCAGCGGCCAGCGGCGCTACGGTTTTGCCCAGGGTACTGTAAACCCGCTGACGGGATGTACCGGCTTCGAATTCAATATCGTGGTTTTCGTTGGGGGTATAAGCGAGTTTGGCGGTGACGTTATTGCTTTTGCGTTCGCGATAACCGCTGAAAATTTCATCTTCTTCACGCTCGCTGTACTGGCCATAAATTTGTACCCCGAGTGTGTCGGTTTTAATCGGGCCACCGAGGTAAAAATTGCCCTGATAAATATTGCCGGATTCGCTGCGCTCTTGCAGCGTGGAGTCGAGGCGTACTTCACCGCCCCAATCTTTCGGCACCTTACGGGTGATGATATTGATTACGCCACCAATGGCATCCGAACCATACAGGGACGACATGGGGCCGCGCACAATTTCAATACGCTCAATAGCCGCAATGGGTGGTGTCCAGCCGCCTTCTACACCGCCGCTGTCACTGTTGGTGCGGGTCTCACGTGAAGATTGGCGCTTGCCGTCGACCAGCATCAGGGTGTACTGGCTGCCCATGCCACGCAGGCTGATGTCCTGGGAATCGCCACCGCCGGTAACGATCACCCCGGGTGCATCCTGCAGTGCATCAATCACGTTGCGGTAGAACTTGTTGTCGAGATCTTCTTTACCAATCACGCTGATGGAGGCCGGTGCATCTTTGATTTCCTGCTCGAAACCGGAAGCTGTCACCACTACCGTTTTCAGTGCATCGGCAGGCTGGCCGGTTTGTGCCAAGGCGTTACCGGCAGTGAGGCCGGCGATCAGTAACGCGAGGGGTTTAATCAGGGTGGCGGGGGAGATGGTCATCATGAGCGGTATCCTGTACGTCAAAACCTATCGTTCGTTAGTTAAGGCGGGTTCAAAAAAAAGCACTGTCAGGCAGCGGGTGAGTTCCGTCTTTCTGCAGGCTTTTCAGAGGATGGCGGTGCCGGGTATAGGCCGCTTCATCGCAATTGGCGGCAGAGGTTAAAGCGATTCAAGTGCAAATGCAACAGATTATCACTCGTTATTGGGCGTGAGTCTGGCTCGAAAAAATCCCCATAAAGGAAAAATTATCGGCTTTTCAATGAGATAGTAAATGAAACAAGAGGCGACACGGGGGCGGAAAAATTCAGGATTTGCTGTCCTGCTGCGGGTGGTTGCAGGTCTTCAAGGCGAGGTCAAACACCTTCCAGAGCGAGGCGCAGCGGCGCTCGAATTTTAACGCGCCGCCGTACAGTAACTCGGCCTGAATGCTGTCGAGAATGCCAAGGTAGGCAGAGGCGAGCGCGTCAGCGTTTAAACCGTGCTCGGGGTTGAGCAGTGATGAACCGGCAAAAGCCTGGCGAATAATAGTTTCCATTTCTGCCATATAGACGTGTAAGGCTTCAATGATAATGTCATAGAGTTCTGCTGGCGGCAGAAAAAAAGTGCGCAGCCAAAAGCGCATTTGCGGTGAGGTTTCGTAGCGTACGCGAATGTCTTCCATGTAGTGCTGCAAGGACGCGCGCAGGTCATCACCACTGGTCAATTTCTCGCGGGCATAGTCCAGTTGCTGGGCAATAGCTGGCGCTACCAGGCTCAGGAACAAGGCGTCTTTGCTTTTGAAGTGCGCGTAAATGGACGGCTTTTTAATACCGGCATCGGCGGCAATTTCAGCCAGCGAGGTTGCGTCAAAACCCTGTTTTTCAAAACGCAGCAGCGCGGCATGTTGCAGGCGCAAGGCTGCCGGAGTTTCCGGCTGAGCCACTGTCAGCTGCGACAGGTGAGAAAGCATGTGAATAACCCGTAAGAAAAAAATCAATTATGGAATAATAAGGCCAACTACTCTAACCGCCTAACCCTGCCAGAGGCAAATGCCCACCGACAAACAGGCCGGTTTTCGGCATCGGTCAGGTATTTTCCTCGGGCTCTATTTTTTGTGGATGTATTGATATGTCGTTGACTCTTGAACAGATTGCCAGCTTGCAACCCTTTGCTGAAGAACTCGCCGAAGCGGCGGCGGCGGCGATAAAACCTTATTTCCGTTCGAAGTTGGCGGTAGAAGATAAGGGCGGGCGTTTATTTGATCCGGTAACTGTGGCTGACAAGGCGGCCGAGCAGGCGATGCGGACGTTGATTATTTCGCGTTACCCGGAGCACGGTATTGTGGGTGAAGAAGATGCCGCCCGCCAGGGCACCAGCAACCTGACCTGGGTGTTGGACCCGATTGATGGCACCCGCGCGTTTATTACCGGCTTGCCGTTGTGGGGTACGTTGATTGCGTTGAATGATGGCGAGCAGCCGGTGATCGGGGTGATGAACCAGCCGTTTACCGGCGAGCGTTTTCTCGGTACGCCAGCCGGAGCCTGGTGTAATGGCCAGCCGTTAAAAACCCGCGCTTGTTCGGATATCGGCAGTGCCCGGGTGATGTGTACAACGCCGGATATGTTTGATAACGAGCGCCAGCGAGAGGGCTTTTTTGCGGTGGCGGCGGATGCCCAGTTGGTGCGTTTTGGCGGTGATTGTTATGCCTATTGCATGTTGGCGATGGGGTTGGTGGATGCGGTTATTGAGTCGGGTTTGAAGACCTATGATGTGCAGGCGTTGATTCCGATTATTAAAGGTGCCGGTGGGGTGATTACCGCGTGGGATGGTAGCGATCCACAGCAGGGCGGTACGGTGCTGGCGTGTGGCGATGCGGTTTTGCACGAGCAATTGCAGAAGCGATTGGCTGAGTTTATTTAACTGCACATTTGACACAGCGGACAGCCCCTTGTGCATTGCGGTGCCATGTCCGTCCGTTTGTCATTACTACCTGTGTTCCAAAAGCGCATGAACACATCCATGTGGCACCGACGAGTCATCCCTGACTCGACGGTTTTGAAACACAGGTAGCAATGACAAACTCGCATCGTGCCGTTCGTTAGTTGAGCGGCTGTCGAGCAGCATTTTTCATTTCACAAATGCCGACTTAACGCCAACAAGCCAATCGCCACCAACGCCGCACCAATAGCAATCCAATGCTGTTTGCCCAGTTTTTCCTTGAAAATTGCGACCCCCGCTAACGTGCCCAGCACCACAACCAGAATATTCATCATCGCAAACACAATCGCCGGTTGGCTGGCGAGGCTTTGGTGTGCCAGTACATAGAAGGCGATATTGGCAAAATTCAGTGATCCCATCACCAGCCCGACCGCAATGTGTTTAACCGTGAGCTTTTGGCTGCCTTGAAAATGGCGCACCAGTTGCCAGGCCATCATGCCGGTAAAGGCGATAGAAAATGTGATCAGCAGTGAGAGGCTGAAGGGCACGCCAGCGGCGGCGATATTTTTTAGCAGTACGTCCACCAGTGCATAACCCATCCACACCAGCAGTAACCAGGGCCAGACGCGCTGGCCGCTGCCATTGTTATTGGTTGCCCGACCGGTAATCAGCCCGAGAATGGCTAATAACCCGACCGCGAGGCCGGCCATTTTCAAGGGCGTAATCGTTTCACCAAACCAGATGAATGCGGCCGAGAGCGAGAGCAGCAATGACAGGCGTTGCGCGACTTCGGTTTTTACCAGACCGGCGACGTGCAGCGAACGGGATAGCGCCAGAAAAATGCCCGGCAGCACTACCGATAACGCCAGCAGCGAGAACCAGGGCAAGGTGTGGTCAGTCGCCCATTCGGTTGCCGGTCGGAAAATAACCGCACACAGTGTCAGGGCCGCGAGGTAGTTCCAGGTGATCAGTTGGGCGGCGTCCATGCCACGGTGGCGCGCCTGTTTGAGCAGTATGGCCACACTCACGCTGGCAATGGCGCTGATAAGGATGTAAAGCATGAGAAGTCCTGGAAGAAAGTCTTGGAAGAAAGTCCTGTAAAAAGTTGGGCCGGGTTCGGGTACACCGCCGGGTGCAAATGATACCATCGGAGCAACTTAACGAATGATGGATGCTTTGTTTATGTCGATGCAGTGGAATCAGCTGTTGTGTGCCGAGCGGCTTGGCGGCAGGGCGGTAAAAGAAGAAGAGGGGCGTTCGCCGTTTTTGTCGGATCACGACAAGATAATTTTTTCCGGTGCCTTTCGGCGCCTGGCCCGTAAAACCCAGGTGCACCCGCTCGCCTCCAATGATCATATTCACAACCGTATGACCCACAGCCTGGAAGTGGCGTGTGTGGGGCGAACATTGGGAATTCGCGTCGGGGCGGCGTTGAAAAAAGCCGGTGATTTGCCAGAGGCCATTTTGCCCACAGATATTGGCGATATTGTGCAGGCATCTTGCCTTGCCCATGACATTGGCAACCCGCCTTTTGGTCATACCGGTGAAGAGGCCATTCGCAACTGGTTTCAAAAAGAGGGCGCGGAGTATCTTGAAAAATTAACGCCCGAACAACAAATGGACGTGTTGTTTTTTGAAGGCAATGCGCAAGGGCTGCGGGTGCTTACCTCGTCGGAATACCATCAGCATCAGGAAGGTATGCGTCTTACCTACGCCACATTGGCGGCTTCCATAAAATATCCCTGGTGTGCCGCGCCGACGCAACGCGGCGAACGCCCCAAGCGTAACAAGTACGGCATTTTTCAGTCAGAACTCGATTATTTTCACGAAGTCGCGGGTAAAACCGGTTTGATTGCACGCGGAGAAAACTGGTATTGCCGACATCCGTTGGTGTATTTGATGGAAGCCGCCGATGACTTTTGTTACGGCATTATTGACCTGGAAGATGGTCTGGAAATGGGCATTCTGCAGTGGGGCGAAA
The DNA here is from genome assembly GCF_015182315.1 of Cellvibrio polysaccharolyticus. Lineage (NCBI taxonomy): Bacteria > Pseudomonadati > Pseudomonadota > Gammaproteobacteria > Cellvibrionales > Cellvibrionaceae > Cellvibrio > Cellvibrio polysaccharolyticus. The sequence continues at coordinate 3,496,624 of NZ_PRDL01000001.1, read as the reverse complement.
TTTATGAAATTTTGCGCCCGGTCATTGCCGATAAAAACCAGCAGCACGAACTGGAACGCGCTTTATCCCGCGTTAACGACAGCCGCAAACCGGCGTTATTGCGCGGTACTATTATTGACGCGTTTATCTCGGCGGGTACCCGTGCGTTTATTAATCATCAACAGGATTTTCTTACCGGAAAGGTGGAGCACGATTTGATCTCGCTGTGTGATGAGCGGGTAATGAACGCCGTGCAAGCTGCCAAAGATCTCGCCAAACAAAAAATATTCAACCATCCCAAACGTATTGAGCTGGAAATTGGTGCTTACGCCACTATTGCCACCTTGTTGAACGCGATGTGTGCGGCGGTTTACGCATCGCTCGGTGATGAGCAGCAAGTTACCTATAAAGACAGCCGTATTTTATCGTTACTGGGCGAAAGCCATTTTCATCCGCAAGTGCAGGCGCGCGAGGGTGATCATTATTATCTCGCACTGATGGCGGTGATTGATTACATCAGCGGTATGACCGATAACTATGCCACCAACCTTGCCAAGCAGTTTAATGGCATGGGCGAAGTGCGCTATTGATTCAGGAGTTAAGGGTTTGACAAGTTGGTTGCTGCGCAAGCCGGTGTGGGTATCTTTGTTATTACTGGTGCTGGTGGTGCCGTGGTTTTTTGTACATTTGCCCCACAGCTGGCGCTCGCCGCTGCTGTTGGCAGTGTGGGACCTCTGCCATATTCTGTTTTTTTTCTGCGTGGTATATGCCGTGCAATGGCGTTACAAACTGGTCAGCGCTCGCAGCTGGTTTCTGGTTGCCGCGCTGGCATTTGCAGTGGGTGGCAGTATTGAAATGATCCAGGGCATGACTGGCCGCAATGCCAGTTGGGGAGATGTTGCCAGAAACATGACCGGTGTGTGGCTCGGGCTGGCCTGGGGGGTAGCGCAGGCACAGTGGTTGCGCTGGCATCGCGTGCTTTCGGCGGTCGCGCTGGCGGTGTTGTTTGTTCCGTTCATTAACCTGGCCGTTGATCGAGTGAAATCGTTTAATGAGTTTCCGGTGCTGGCCAATTTTGAGCGGCCGGTGGGGGTGGATTATTGGCGGGGTGATGTCAGCATTGCGGCAGTGCCCGGGCGAGAAAACGCCAATGGTCATGCACTAAAAGTAGAGCTCAATACGGCGCGTTATTCCGGGTTTTATTTTGAGCATTTCCCGGCAGACTGGCGGGGTTACAAGCGTTTACATTTTGACCTTTTCAATCCGGGCGAAAAATCGTTAACAATGGTACTGCGGGTGCACGACATTTGGCATCAGCAATCCGGCCAGGCTTACGGCGATCGTTACAATGTTCGCTTTCAAGCCGAGCCGGGTTGGAACAGCTATCAATTTGCGCTGGACGATATATTGAACGCCCCGACAAAGCGCGATATGGATTTAAGCCGCATACAAACTCTGGGCATTTTCACCATGAATTTGCCACAGCCGGTAACGCTGTATTTTGACAATTTTCGTTTGGAGCCATGATGAAAAAATCAGCTTTGGCGTTATTCAGCGCCCTGTTGTGTCTGGGTAGTGCGAGCAGCCAGGCGAATGTGTTTGCCGATCAGTCCGGTTACGCCCATGTGCGTTATGGCAGTGGTGATATTGATAACGCCTGGTACCTTACCGAAGATCAGCGTGCTTATCGGGCGGATATTGAACGGGTGCGCGAACTGGGGTTTTCGTTGCAACTCTTGCGTGGCAATAAACACAGCGACACCTCACGCGGGCTGGAATACGGTCTGGATATCAATCTGGGTTATGTGCATGACCACCGCCCAACGCTTTATTTTTACAGTGGTGAAGACGGCGGCAACCTGCGGCTGGAAAGCAACAGTCGCTTTCGCAGTGCAGAAATAGCTGCGGGTGCCTTTATTGGCGTGCGGCCTGTGTCATGGGCGCGAGCCTATGTTGCTGCTGGCCCGGGTCTTTACTGGGGTCGTTTAAACATGAAAGGTGGCTCAGGCAACAATGCGGTTGCTAATAACAATGGCAGTGGCGGGGTCATTATTATTGACCGCCGTAACGGCAATGACGACTGGCGCTTTGGCGTCTCAGCGCGTGCCGGTGTTGATCTGTTGTTACCGCATGACATTATTCTGGGCGCCGGGGTTCGCCACACCGCAGTAGAGTTTGATTTTGGCGATGCCGGTGAAGTGGACCTGTCCGGAGCGCAATTTTTTGTCGCCCTGGGCAGTCGTTTTTGAGGCTATTGTTAAGCGCATGCACCCGGTATAGTATCCGCCAACGCGACCTAATTATAACGATAACCCGACCGCCCCTGTTGATGGCGTTGCCCGGAGTAGTACGCAATGAAAGACGGCAAACCCACCTCGTTTGATATTGCCTGGCTGGCCGGGGTTTCCCAGCCCACCGTGTCGCGTGCTCTGCGCAACAGCCCGCTGGTGAATGAAGAAACCCGCCGCAAGGTGCAAGCCATTGCCCGCGAACTGAATTACAAAGTGGATATCAATGCGCGCAATTTACGCTCGCAAAAAACACGCACCCTGGCACTGCTTTTTTGTGAAGACCAGGGCACTGGCGATTCACTGATCAATCCGTTTTTTCTCTCCATGCTGGGTAGCATCACCCGAGCATCGGCTTCGCGTGGTTACGACTTGCTGATTTCCTTTCAACAATTCAGCGAAGACTGGCAAGCCGACTACGAAGACGCCAACCGGGCCGATGGCATTATTTTTCTGGGCTATGGCGACTACGTAACCTACTCTGAAAAGCTGGCGCGTCTGGACGCCGCTGGTGCGCACTACATCACCTGGGGGCCGGTGCTGGAAGGTCAGCCGGGCATGTTTATTGGCTGCGATAACTTCAATGCCGCACTCACCGCAACCCGTCATTTAATAAATCTGGGGAGCCGCCACATTGCCTTTATTGGTGACATTTCCGAACGCAGCCCGGAATTTTTACAACGCTATCGCGGCTACCTGGCGGCTTTGCAAGAAGCCGGTATTGCAGCCGAGCCACTACTTCAAGTAGATGCCGAAACCTCGGAAGATGCCGGTTACAAAGCAGCGCTCACATTACAGGAAAGACACACCACCATCGACGGTTTGTTCGGTGCCAGCGACCTCATCGCCATTGGTGCCATGAAAGCCTTTCAGGAAGCCGGTGTAGCAATCCCCGATGAACTATCCGTCGTCGGTTTTGATGATATCCCCATGGCCAGCTACACCCATCCACCGCTAACCACCGTACAACAAAACACCCGCAAGGCCGGTGAATTGCTGGTAGAAAATTTGCTGGATCTGGTCAATGGCGAAACCCGGCAATCTTTTCTTATGCCAGCGGATTTAATGGTGCGTGGTTCTTGCGGTGGGAAAAATAACTTATAGCGATAATTTTTTTCAGACCTGCCATAAGAAAAGTAGTCGCTGGCCTATATTGTGTTTTTATTAATTGTATTGAAGCTGCAATAAATCTATTGCTCGTTTATCTACTTGTAATACGTGTTATCCACTTTGCTTTCGTTAAAAACCGATTTATAGTCAGCCGGTTCCCAGCACGCTAGGAATGATAATGTGCAAAATCAGGCAGGATAACGCGCATGCGCGATATACTAATGTTATGTGTCTTTCGGAGACGTTGTAGTTGAATAGAATAATCCATCACTATACTAGTATCGATGCGTTGGCATTGATACTAAAGACAGGAAACATAAGATTCAATAGGCTAGATCGTGTAGATGACACAACTGAAAATGATGCTTTTTCACAATTGAAGTTGGGAGAGTTCTTCTTTGTTAGTTGCTGGACTACCCAATGTAGGGAAAGTATTCCACAGTGGAATATGTATACGCCGAATATGTCTGGCGTTCGTATATCTCTTCCAGAGCGAATGTTTAATTAACAGCCATTAAAAGCACCTGATTATTTAACGGAGCGATCTAAAGGTCAGTTTTTTATCCCAATTCCTTTTGAACAGTGGTCGTCGGATAAATATTTTATCATGCCTGATTTCATTAGGCATGAGTGGTTTGCGAGAGAAGTGATATATCGAGATGACTATAAAGAACAAAAAAATAGAGGGATAGAAGCTGAGTTTGAAAATGGAAAACTAATAAACTTAAAAATTAATACCCCAAGCCAGTTGGCCGCTCTAAAAAGTCCGGATTGGTCTTTTCAAGACGAATATAGGTTTGTCTTAATGATATTTCCTAATAGTACGGCTGTGAGGTGCAACAACTCATTTATTCAATTCAATAAAGAGCTAATGGGAAATGTTACTCAAGCTTTAGAGTCGGGACAGGGTTCTGATATTAACTATTATGACATGGATCTTAATCCCGAAATATTTGATGAAATGACTGTGACACTCGGCCCTCTTTGTAGTTGCAGCGATAGAATTATTGTTGAAAGTCTTCTGGAAAAATTTGCGGCTCAATCAATTCTTACAGATAGCAAATTGACAGGAACAATTAGGGTTCCAGATCGTGGTTAATATATATACCAAAGCAGTCAAACGGATGGCTTTTAAGTTTCACTTTTTCCATTCCGCTTCGCTCCATTTTTTGGAAAAAGTGAAACTTAAAAGCCACCGTTTATTACGGCGTTAAGCGATAAGGAAATATATTTTGAGCGCTGAGGATTTTTGGAAGCCCTTTGAGGTAGAAGTTGCCGACTTTAATGGATTGCTTTCAGTTATTAACCAGATCATGGAAAAAGCCGTCACCAAGGACATTAAGTTTGCTTGGCGAGGACAGATTGATGCAAGTTGGGCGCTTCATAGCTCGTTGTATCGGAGGATGAATATTACAAAGGCTAAGGTTCTCACCGAAGATGAGATTGCGAAAGAAGAGCAAGATATTCTCGCTGAGCTGCACCGCTGGGGACTGCACTCATCCTCTCAAACTGGAAGACTTTCGATCCTGAATCAACTTGCGATGCTCCAACATTATGGAGCGCCCACGCGCTTACTTGATATCACTTTCAATGCTTGGGTCGGTGCATGGTTTGCGGTTGAGGAAAAATGGAGCAACGGAGCCCGAGTTCACGAAGATAAGGATGCCAGGCTATTCGCGTTTGACATAACCGACCGATTAATCAATGAGAACGATAGTTTTCGCTCCTGGGAGGACGATCTTAACAGGCCGTGGAAGATTGGCCGGGAAGATGGAGTAGACAAGAAGGAATGGACTACATCGGTTTTTGCGTGGAAGCCGGCCAATATAGATGCACGAATTGCAGCTCAAAACGGCGGCTTCTTATTTGGCGGCGTGCCTGCGTCAAATAAGCCAGATAAAAAGAAGTTTCAGTTTCCAAAGACCCCAAACTTTAAAGATGGTTGGTGGACGATTGAGGAAGGAAGAAATGCATGCTGTATAGCAGCAAGGCCTCATGTGTTTGATCCAGCCAAAGGCAAAGGTGCTGGATCTGGAGCCTTGTATACGTTCAGAATTAAAGCCGGAGCAAAAGAGGATATTCGCCGAAGACTGGACAAGCTTTTCGGCTATAGGCATTCTACGATCTACCCGGATTTCTCAGGATTTTCTAACTTTGCGACACCGAAAATTAAAATTTACTAGTGGGGCGACGCGCTTAGCAAGGCGCTGCTGTCGGAAAAATTTTCCGCTGCGCTCCAAATTTTCTGCATAACGCGGCGTTATTATTTTCGTGTTGTTCTTAACGAGTAAAATCTGAAATTCCGTGTGTATTTTTTCATGTTTTTTTAGTGATTCTCTGATTTGGAATTTTTATTCATTGCAAATATTAAAGTTCGGCGAAAAATGTAGTTATATTGAGTCTTGCCAAATGCTGGCTTAGGTGCCAATATCCGAGAAAATTAAATGTGCCAAGGTTGGTTGCAGTTTCCTTTTGTCACTTTCTCTCTGCGTTGGCTCCAATAACAATTAGCTTAAGTATATTCCGGCCGCGTGCGGCTTCCATGGGACGCCTTGGTGCGCTCCCCTTAGCGAAGATTAGCTGGCACATGAAGGTTGGTTCAGGAGTCAAATGGGGATGTTCAAAAATGACAAGCATAAGCTCGATCCGTTCAGGTGGCGCATAGGACTTCCATATCCTTTTGGCCCTAAGGTAGAAGATCCCGTTCGTGTAACTCAGTTCTCGGAAACATTGAGAATAGTAGATCCTACTAATTCAGGAAATGAAATTTTCGCTCTGGTTGGCGAACTCGCCAATGCGGAAATTCGTTATTACTATCTGCGTCGTGTGCAAGCAAGAAGGCTATCAACTCTTCTTCATTATATGGCATGGCTATTCGGTACTGTCGGAATACTGGTTCCAGTTGCGGGACACATTTTGAGCGACTTGCCTGAGAATTTCCTTTCTTGGGGGTACTACTTCTTTGCGCTCGCAGGCTCCGTCCTGGTCGCAGACAACGTATTTGGTGGAACTAACTCTCACCACCGATATGTGAAGACACAGTTGGATATAGAGCGAATATTCGAGTTATATGCGCTTGATGCCAAACGAATTTTTGTATCAAATATTTTTGCTTCGGATGCAGAGAAATCGGTTTTATTGATTGATCGTTCTGTTGAGTTTATCGAGCAGATGCATTTGGTGCTTGGCACTGAAACTGCTGAATGGAAGAAGGCGGTCGATTTGACGAAATTGGAGTTACAAAGACATGCCGGTGGGCCCGGAAATCAGTGTGGTTCGGACTAACCATTCGCTTGCAGGTACGGCTCGCCATGGCGGCCCGCGGCCTGAGTTTAAACGTTGGCTCAAAGGGTAGATCGAGAAAATGGAAGCGTTACCAGTTCAGAATGATAAGCCTTCAACTGTGTTCATATTTGGTGCTGGTGCTTCTTATGCTGATGGTGTTCCCTTGCAGGCGGATATACTACCTCAGATAATTAGAGATACAGATCCTCAGCTCAAGCACTCTGATACAGCAAAGCGTCTTCGTAAATTTCTGACTGAGTATTTTGCCCAAGGAGAACAAACACCGTCACTTGAGGAAGTTTTCGGGTTTATTGAGTTCTTCATTAAGAATGATCTCTCTTTATCGAGAGGGTGGGGAGTTAAGGAGCTGCTTGAGATAAAGGTAGATTTCACCAAAGTTGTACACTATCTCATAAGCAAGAATACGAAGAGAAGTGAGCTATTTGGAGAGTTTTGGAGAAAGATCAAGGAGGTAGATCCAGAAGTAGGTGTAATCACAACAAATTACGACACGCTTGCAGACGAAGCTTTTGACTCAATATATCCAGAGTGTTTAATTGATTACTGTCTTGACTTTATAAATTTCAGAAATCCAGAAGCAGGGGGGGCATTTGATTGGTGGGTTGATCCCAAAAAGCCTAGCGAGAGATTCAATTACGATAAGGTTACTAGAATTAAACTAATCAAGTTGCACGGCAGTCTGAATTGGAAATACTGCTCATGCTGTGGGCAGATAGCTCTCACACCTTGGCAGCACGAGTTTAATCTTAAGTTAGACTCATTTAAGTCGTTTATGGACAATCAGGTCACAGAATGCCCCTTTGATCGGAACCGGCTTTCTTCTTTACTTCAAATGCCAACGCATATTAAGACTAACCATAATTTCATATTTAGTAAGCTTTATGATGAGGCGTCCTATCTTGTAGGAAATGCTAAGCAGCTTGTTTTTATCGGATACTCATTTCCTGAAGCTGATGTTCATATTCGTGCGCTAATAAGGAGATGTTTTTCAGAAGACGGGAAGATTATCGTTATAAATAAAAGTAGAGCCAAGGACCTCAAACATAGATATGAAGGGTTGTCAAAAAATGTTGAATACTATGAATATACATTCGAACGGTTTGTAAAATCGAAAATTTTTGATGGACTGCTTTCAGCTAACAAGACGCTGCTGGGGATGGCTCGCTTCGAGAGCCGCTCCTGAGCTTTGCGTTAATTGAGTAGCATGTGGAATCTAGCCTTATTACAGTTCTATATATTTCATATTTTTTTGTGACCATTTGCGTCGCGCGGCTGTGCTTGAAACCAGGCTATATGGCCTTAAAAGCAATTTACACGTTAATTTTAGTCTTGCCGGTAGTGGATCTCATACTCTACTTATTTGCAGCTGATACCACGAAGCAGCAAAGCGATAACTTGCAAAACACCCCGAAAGTGAGGTCTTTGGTTCGTATACGCAGAGATGGATCAGCATGCGCCCACTCTACAGGGAAATTCTCCAGGAAAGGCAGGCGAGGTTGGATGAGCGCGATGAAATGACCATTAACAAAGCATGTCAATAAACCGCCCAAGAGGCGATGGGGTGCTCATAAACTCGCGTCCTTGCATGCGGTGTTAAATTTCAAACACTTTGCCACCGCACCCGCAAGCTGAATAGCGCTGCCAGAATAAACGAGCCGCCGCCTGCTACCAGTACCATCAGTGTGCTGCCTTGTAATACTTCCCGCAGTAAAAGCCCCAATAAACTGGCAGCCAGTATTTGCGGAATTACAATAAAGAAATTGAAAATCCCGATATAAATTCCCATTTTGTGTGCCGGTAAGGCGCAGGAGAGCATGGCGTAGGGCAGGGAGAGGATGGACGCCCAGGCGATGCCTACGCCGACCATGGAGAATATTAACCAGCTTGGGTCGGTGATTAGCCAGAAGGAAATTAACCCCAAACCGCCGCAAACCAGACACAGTGCATGTGCTATTTGCGCGCCGGTTTTCTTCACGAGAAAAGGAATAATCAACGCGGCCAGTGCGGCAAAGCCGTTGTAGGCGGCGAATAAAATAGCCACCAGGTCAGCGCCCTGGTTGTAGGCCAAAGATGTGGTATCGGTGGTTTGGTAGTGGTGGGAGGTTACTGCCGGTGTGGTGTAAATCCACATGGAAAAAAGGGCGAACCAGGAGAAAAACTGCACTACGGCCAGCTGTTTCATGGTGTTGGGCATCTGGTACAAATCGTTGGTAATTTGAAACCAGGCATTGTTGAGGCGTTGTTTATTTTGCAGTTGCCCGGCAATCATTTGTAACAGCGCAAATGTCGCCAGCAACCCGCACAGAATATACAACTGGGCATCCCAGTTGCGCCAATAAATTACCAGCGTAAATAACATGGCAGCGGCGAGGTAATAAATACCATTGCGAGAGAAGCGGTGTTGAATGCCCGGGTCGTTATGTTTCTGGCGACTTTCTTCGCGCAGGCCATCAAATGCTGCCATTTGTTGCGGTGTATATTCGCGGGTTTTTAGTACCGTCCAGAGCACGCTCAATAAATAAATAACAGCGCCGCAATAAAATGCATAAATTACCGAATCGGGAATTACACCTTCCGGGGCGGTATTGGCAATGCCCAACCAGTTGCTGAAAATCCACGGCAGCGCCGAAGCAATCACCGCGCCCACGCCAATAAAAAAACTTTGCAAGGTAAAGCCGGTGGCACGTTGGCTTTCCGGTAGCATATCGCCAGTGAGCGCACGAAAGGGCTCCATGGTGATGTTGATGGACGCATCCAGTACCCACAGCATACCGGCTGCAATCCACAGCGTGGGCGAGTTGGGCATAACGATCAATGCCAGGCTGGCGGCAATAGCGCCGTATAAAATAAACGGCCGACGACGACCCAGTGTGCTCCAGGTGCGGTCGCTCCAGTAACCAATGATCGGTTGCACCAGCAAGCCGGTTACTGGCGCGGCTATCCATAACAGCGGAATATCATCAATGGATGCGCCGAGTGTTTGAAACACGCGGCTGACATTGGTGTTTTGCAAGGCGAAGCCGAATTGAATACCAAGAAACCCGAAACACATGTTCCAGATTTGCCAAAAACTTAACTGCGGTTTTACATTCATTTTTATTATTACCTGTGATCTATGGCTATGGCGTCCCTGCCTTTAGCCGTTACCTTATTTTTTATTGTTGGAAATGCTGTTCTACCAGTGGGTAGTGATCCCACACCGTTTTATCGTGTAAGGAGCGCAGCAGTTTTACATATTCGGCGTGGGTCCAGGCCAGCGGGGTTGCCGAGTTGGTGCCTTGGCCAGGCGCATAATGGCGAACTTCATTATTGCCGACACCGTCCCATACCTGTTCCGGTAGCATCAGCCCTTCGTTGGCGAACAACTCAAGACCTTTTACATAGGTACTGCGCAAATTGCCCAGTGTTTTTTCATTGAGTGCCTCGGTTGCTCGCGCATGAGCCAGTTCGTAATGGGCGCGTTCGCCAGTAAAAAATGGCCATACGCGGCCACGTTGGCCGGGGCTCATCACTTCATTGACTGCACCGTAGCCCAGCCCGGTTTTGATATCTTCACCGTAGCCATCAATACCGTAGCGGCGCCAGCCCGGGAAAGATCCGTCAACACCGGGGAAGCTGAATTCGTATTTCACGCGTAAATCATCCGATAGCGATTGATTATCCAACTCAGGCAGGGCTTCCAGAATATAGGCATCATTGGCCGGGCGAACACCATACCGCACCAGCTCCAAAAAGCCACCGTCAATCACCAGACTTTCATCGGTCATATCGCGTCCGTTGCGAGTTGCCAGCGACGCACGATCATTGGGGTTGGTGTTTTCAGTAATGCGCAAATAATAACGGCCATCGCCGTACTCGCCGGTGAGCGAACCTTGCGTGGTAAACATGGTGCTTTCTATCTCACCGGAAATACGATCGGCAACTTGCAGATAATGCGCGGCGCGCTCCTCATTTCCAGCCAGTTTTGCCAGGTCTGCTGCGGTAATCAGGCCGGCAATAATGGCTGCGGTGCTGGACGGCGAATAACCTTGTTGTTCTTCCCAGCGCTCTTGCTGGGTAAAGGGTGGTTTTAAATCAATATCGACCCAATCCAGTTTTACCTTGCCGCCATCGGCGAGAAAATCGGCGGCCGGTTTCAGCATGTGGTTAAACCAATGCACTGCTTCTTCATCGGTTAGTACATCCTCTTGCCACAAGCGCCAGCCCAGCATAATTGGCATGGCGGTTTGGTCCATTTGAATGGCTACCCATTCCAGCTCACCATCAACCCGGGTTTTTTGTAAAAACCAGCCGGGTGCGCCGCTAAAACCCGGCGTGTTTTCAGTTACCTGCACTTTTTGTAAATATTCAAACGCGACTTTGGGCGTTTCGCGATCACCCAGCGCCAGCATCGCCATGGCAACCTGGTAAAAATCCCGTGGCCACACGGCTTTATAACCAGTGCGTGCGGTAGTCGCCGGTACGGTATCACCCCAAGGGTTTGAGAGTGATGCGATCAGCGCACCGGCATGGGTTTTATCTTCCTGGGCTTTTAACACCAGCGCGCTGGCATACAGCAATTTACCCTGGTCAGTTGCAATTGCAGACAACGCCGGTAATTGCGGCAAACTTTCCAGATAATCCTGCCAGCCGATATGTTGGCCTTCACCATTGTAATGCCCGAGTACTTCTTCATAGCCTCTTTTCAAGGTTGCATCGGCCTGTTGTGAGCTGCTGGCCGGGCTATCGCCAAAACCAATGACAAATTGCCAATCGGCGCTTTCATTATTCAGCATTGGCAGCTGCAAGGTGATACCCACATGACCGGGTTTATCGCCGGTGGTGGTGTAAGCCCGGTGCAATTTTCCCTGCTGTTGCAGCTGTGTAACACCATCGGATTGCCCCATAAAACCGACGGTGCTGCTGGCCACCGGCGCATCGGTTTTTACCGCCAGAGTGGTATTACCTTCTTGCGCGTACCAGGTGCTATTTTCCTGCCAGGCTTTGTCGTTAATGCCGGTATTGGCAACCTGCGGTGTAATATGTAACCAGGGCGTAATATGTTCTTCGTTGGCCCGAAAGATGACCCGGAACATTAATGATTGTCCGTCCGGATCGGTAAACACATGTTTTTCGATTTCGTAACGGTTTTGTTTATCGCGGTTGATAATTTTATACGCCAGGGATAACGGGCGGCCTTCTGCATCGGTATGCAGATATTCAATATGGCTGATGGTGTCTTTGCTTTCTTCATGCAAAAAGCCCTCGCCCTGAATAAAAAATTGAATGTCTTTAATTTGGGCTTCATGAATCATGCCGTACATAGTTTCGGTGATGATGCCTTCGGCCAGCGAGAACCATACTTTGGACACAGTGCCGGTGCTGGCATCATCGTGATAGTGACCATCCCGGTAAGCTTCATAAGATGTGCCGATACCGGTTTTTCCCGAAAACGCCCATACCGGGTTGTCACCCGGCGCGCCGGGCGCGACCAGTGCGCTGGCTGTTTTGTTGGGAGTGGAAGCTTCTTTGGGGGAGGAGTCGCAACCGGTGAGCAAGGCAAGGGAACCCAGCAGAAAGCTGCTGCAAAGAATACGCATGGTGAAGGCCTTATTGGATATTGTTATGAGTTACGCCTACGGTAGTTTTTGGGGCTCTTCAATTCAATAGGTTACATACGTATTCAGTCGTTAAAGCTTGTTCATTTGAACAGAGTTATTTGGTTTTTCTGACATAGGCGTTGAGACCGCCGTCCCATCGGGCGCCGTAGTCTCTTCCGCCATATAAAACCTTTTCAGTTATTTATTGCATACGTATTCCTACACGAATCGAACAAAAATTAAGCTGGCGCGGCTATGCATACGTATGTATAGCCTTGCGACGTAAAGGAACACTGGCGTATTTTGGTCTGACAAAAAAGCGATCCCGAAAAATTGCTTAACAAGGCCATCGAATCACCTCGGATGGCAAGTCAATAATAACGATGTCAGGTAACGTTTATGTCTGTCGTGGTGTGTTCACTGTCACTGACGGTTGCAGTGGTATTCGGTCTTGCTGCGCGCTTATGCGCAGCCTCAAATTATCAAGCCCACACAATAAATCGGCGCGAAGGAGTACAGCCATCATGACCTCTTCTCTCTGGTGGCGCGGTGCGGTGATCTATCAGGTTTATCCTCGCAGCCTTATGGACAGCAATGGCGATGGCATTGGTGACCTGCCTGGTATTATTGAAAAACTGGATTACATTGCCAGTCTGGGTGTGGATGCCATTTGGATATCGCCTTTTTTCAAATCCCCCATGCACGACTTCGGTTACGACATCAGTGACTACCGCAGCATTGATCCTATTTTCGGTCACCTGGATGATCTGGATCGGCTTATTAAAAAAGCCCATCAACTCGGTCTGAAAATCATTATTGATCAGGTGCTCAGCCATACCTCTGACCAGCATGCCTGGTTTCAGGAGAGCCGCACATCGCGAACTAACGAGAAGGCCGATTGGTATGTGTGGGTCGATCCACGTGATGACGGTTCACCACCCAACAATTGGCTGGCGATCTTTGGTGGTGTCGCCTGGGAGTGGGAACCGCGCCGCGGCCAGTATTATTTGCACAATTTTTTAAAAAGCCAGCCGGATTTGAATTATCACTGCGAAGCGGTACAGCAACAAATTCTCGATGAAGTGGAATTCTGGTTGAAACGGGGTGTGGACGGTTTGCGTCTGGATGCCATTACTTTTTGCTTTCATGATGAGGCGCTGCGGGACAACCCGGCCAAGCCGGCAGAGGAGCGCAAGGGCAGGGGCTTTTCGGTAGATAACCCTTATGCTTTTCAGCGTCATTTATACAACAATGATCGCCCGGAAACACTGGCGTTTATTGAAAAATTGCGCGCCTTGCTGAATGGTTATCCGGGCACGGTAACGCTGGGTGAAATTTCTACCGAAGACTCGTTGCACTCCATGGCGGAATACACGGCGGGCAACAATCGCTTGCACATGGCTTACAGTTTTGAATTGCTGGCCGAAAAGGTATCGCCTGCTTATGTGCGTGAAACGGTCGAGAATTTGGAAAAAAACCTCACCGAAGGTTGGTCTTGCTGGGCGCACGGCAACCATGATGTGGTACGCGTTCTCAGCCGCTGGGGCGGTGAAACGCCCACCCCGGCGATGGCAAAATTGTTCAACACCTTATTGTTGTCACTGCGCGGTAGCGTATGTACCTATCAGGGTGAAGAGCTGGGGCTGACAGAAGCGGTCATTGAGCATCACAAGTTGCAAGACCCTTACGGCATTACCTTCTGGCCAATGTTTAAAGGTCGCGATGGTTGCCGTACGCCCATGCCATGGCATAAAACTGCCATTGCCGGGGGATTTTCCGATAGCGAAAACACCTGGTTACCGGTTTCCGAGAGCCACCGCGAATTTGCCGTGGATGTGCAGGAGCATGAAGCCGGCTCGGTATTAAATCATTACCGTGATTTTATCCGCTGGCGCAAACAGCAACCGCTGTTGCTGGAAGGGAATATTCGTTTTGTATGCGATTCGGAAAATGTATTGGCGTTTTATCGTTACACGGGTGAACAGCGCCTGCTGGCAGTATTTAATTTTTCCGGTGAGGCGCAGCAGTTTACCTTGCCGGAGAGTGGCGGAATGCCGGTTTACGCTTCGCCGGCACAAACCATGGCGTTGGCAGCGAATAATAGGATTACTTTGGCACCTTATGGCAGCCAGTTTATTCGGTTTTAATAATTTTCAGTAAAGTGCGCAGCGATTTTTTTGACGCCATTGATTTTTTAATAAGCTTCGTTTTTCAATACTGCTGTTGCTCAATGAATAACAGGCCGTTCCTTGCCGGAGCGGTTTGTTTTTTTTGAAGACATTATCCATTGTCTGTTGCCGATCCCTTTCTTTATTTCCCGCTCATCTGCTCGCCAACCATTGGCAAACTATGCTGCTGCTATCCGGTTACACACACCTGTGTGGCGGTAGAATTTACAGGTACAAAAAGCTTCAATCAGCCTGCTGCCGTTAACCGGAAACCTCTTGCGCTCTAACGCGGTAGCGATTTTATTGCAAAAAGGGTAATGATTCTTAAGGGGGCGGCCAGATTAGTGTATTCGGGGCTTGCCAAAGGACAATTTATGCGATTTATTGTTGGCCAAATGCATACGTATGCTAACGCTGAATACGTATGCAAGCCCTTGTGAGTGCCCGAGCTTGCGCCGACAATCCATTCAAGACAGGTGAACTGTTTTATAACTTGTGTAAAGCGCCTCTTTACTTACACGATGCTCTAACAATAAAAGCAATATCTCTATGGAGAGCGACCTCATGTTAAAACATAAATTTAATAAATTTTTTGCCCTGGCCTCCACCATGGCCATGGTTGCCGGTTCTGTCAGTGTGTACGCGCAGGAGCCGGTAGAAGAAATTCTCGTGACTTCCAGTTTCCGTAACAGTGTGCTCAGCGCGATTGACGCCAAACGTAATGCGGATGTGGTGGTAGAAGCCATTTCTGCCGATGACCTGGGTGTACTGCCCGATGTTTCCATTGCCGATGCGCTGTCGCGGTTGCCCGGTGTATCGCTGGTGCGTGCCGGTGGGCAGGCGGGCATGGTGAATATTCGCGGCATGGGCGGCGAGTATGTGCATTCCACCCTCAATGGTCGTGAACAAACAGCCACCAGTGGCAGCCGTAAAATCGAGTTTGACCAGTATCCCTCCGAGTTGATTTCCGAAGCGGCGGTTTACAAATCGCCCAAAGCTTCTCTTATTGAAGGCGGCGTGGCCGGCACCGTAGAACTGCGTACCGCCAACCCCTTGAATAACGACAAGGACAATGCCTTTCACATCAACGCTCGCGGCAGTTATAACGACCGGGCCGACAGCGTGGTGGGTGCCGATGAATACGGCTACCGTTTGAGCACTTCCTGGCAGGGAAAATTTGCCGATGACACCATTGGTGTTGCGCTCGGTTATTCCCGTTTGTTCCAGCCCTACGTCAATACCCAGTTTGTCGGCCTGTCATACACCGGGCAGGATGATCTGAATGGCGATGGCGCTAACGAATACCTGAGCGAAGGTTTCGAAATGCAACAAAAAGGTGGCGACGAAACCCGCGACGGTTTTATGGGCACCCTGGTGTGGCAACCGTCAGATGCCTTCACGCTGAAGGGCGATGTATTTTATTCCGAGTTTGAGTCTGAAGCTTTTGCCCGCGGTTTTCGTGTAAAAACCCTTAATGATGGCATCGTTACCAATCCGGTGATTCAAGCGGGCGGCGCGGTAACGGGTGGTACTATTACTCGTGATCCGGCCAATGATTATTTCACGGTTCAAACCACTAACGATGATGAGTCTCGCAACCGCGATGTGCTTTCTACCGGGTTAAATGCCACCTGGCAGGAAGGCCCCTGGACGGTTTCTGCGGATATTTCCCGTTCCGAAGCCAATGGCGATTTTATCAATGGCGTCAGCTGGGGCATTTTGTTCAATGACATCAACAGCGCGTCACCAACACCCGATCAGAATATTTCGGTCGATTATTTGCTGAACGGTTTGAACGTTCCGCAGGTGAGTTTTTCCAATCCGGAAAATTATCTCAATCTGGATAAAATGGGTTTATCCAAAGTGGGTGTTTACCCGTTTAAAAACAAAGACGTGTTAACCGCCTATAAAACGGATGTGAAGTTCGAATTTGATAACCCTGCGTTTATTTCGTCTGTTGAGTTTGGTGCTCGTTACTCCGAGCGCCATTTCAGTGCCGAGCGCGGCGTATTTGAGTACGGTAACGATTTCGGTTTGAACCCGGCAGACCAACCGGCGCTGGCACTCACACCGGACGATGTTGAGGTGATTCATTTCAGCAACAAATTCGCCAACTTTCCATCATTCCTGGCAATTGATCTCGATAAAGTGCTGGCACGAAATGGTATTCAGGCCAATCCGGTGAAAAACTGGAACAACAACTGGACCATGATTCAAACCGGCGATGTGTACGAAGATGTGTTGGCGGCTTATGTGCAAGCCAATCTGGAAACCAGCCTTTTCGACCGCCCGCTGACCGGTAACCTGGGTGTGCGGATGGTTGAAACCGATCAAAGCAGTAACGGTTATTTGGAACTGCAAGGTGCGGAACGCGGTAATGGCCCGGGCATCGCGGATGATAATGGTTTGGTGAGTTACGATTACCAACCGGTTGAAGCCGGCAAAAAATTCACCGACTGGTTGCCATCGCTCAATTTGAATTATCACCTTACAGATAACGACCAATTACGTTTTGCCGCCGCCAAGGTGATGGCGCGCGCACCGCTGGACAAACTGAAATCCGGTGGCGGTTCCTGGGTGGATGGTGGCCGCTTTAATGTGTGGGGCAATACCAGCCCGTTGCTGGATCCTTTCTATGCAACCCAGGCTGACTTGTCTTATGAGCATTATTTTTCCGAGACGCACGGCGCACTGGTGATTGCTCTCTTCTACAAAGATGTTGAGTCTTATGTAGAAAATATTACCTACAGTAACTTCGACTTCGCTGCTGCCGGTATTTTTGTGCCGACCGATCCCAACACCAATCAGCCTTTCCTGAATGGTGAATACCAGACCGCCCGTAATAATACCGACGGTGGTTATATTCGCGGTGTGGAGTTGGGCTTTACCCAAACTCTGGATTTTCTGCCTGGGGCATTTTCCGGCTTGGGTTTTACTACCAGTTACTCCTACACCGAAAGCTCCATCAGCAAAACCAATACCAACGCCGGTTTCGCGCGTGATGTCGGCTTCCCCGGCTTATCAAGGAGTGTCTTTAACGGCACACTTTTTTACGATTACCAGGGATTTTCTACCCGTGTTTCAGTTCGCTACAAGGAAGCCTTCGTGGGTGAAGAGATGATGGCGGAAAACCCGATGGATGTTTATTACGGTGATGAAACCGTCGTGGACTATCAGGCTTCCTACACCTTTGATAGCGGTATCAATCTGGTTTTCCAGATCAATAACGTGACCGACGAACCGACCACTACCTACTTTGGATCTGAAGCGCAAACCGGTACTCTTCAATATTACGGAAGGCAAATGTTCCTGGGAGTAAATTACTCCTTCTGATTTCCGCTGGATGGCTCTTCTGTTGCAAGGATGCCGCTTTAACTCTGCCACCTTATAAATTCAGGTGGCTTTTTTATTTTTACCACAGCAATCTGTTGCTTTGAACTTAATAATAAAACGCTCATGATGAAGGAGCAGAATCTATGAAAGTGATTTTTCCTCGGGTTATATTTTTTATCAGCCTCGTTACACTTCTATTATCGCCGTTATCTCAGGCGAGCAACCATGGGGTTGATCGCGTCGAGCCGCCGTCCTGGTGGGTGGGTATGCAGCACTCCCAACTTCAATTAATGGTATACGGAAAAGATATTGCCACGCTAACGCCGCAGGTTCAGGTCGCCGGTGTACGCGTTGTGAATACCGAAACAACCGATAACCCCAATTATTTGTTTATTACGCTTGAAATTGGCGAGGCGGTAAAACCCGGTGATTTGCGAGTTGACTTGCTGGACAATAAAACCGTCAAAGCCGGATTTGATTTTAACCTCGCCGCTCGCGAACCCGGTTCAGCGCAGCGCCAGGGTTTTAATAATAGCGATGCTATTTATTTAATAACGCCGGACAGATTCGCCAACGGCAATGCCGGCAATGATTCCTTGCCACAGCTAAAGGAAAATGCAGACCGGAAAAATAAAGGCGGGCGACACGGTGGTGATCTTGACGGCATGATTCGGCAGCTGGATTACATTGCCGCGATGGGATTCACGCAAATCTGGCCCAATCCGTTACTGGAAAATGACCAGCCCGCTTATTCGTATCACGGCTATGCCGCTACCGATTTATACCGCATTGACGAGCGGTTTGGCACTAATGAAGACTTCCGCCGTTTTGTTCAGGAAGCTCGCCAGCGCGGCCTTGGCGTTATCAAGGATATTATTCTCAATCATATCGGTTCCGAACATTGGTGGATGAAAGACTTGCCTGCCAAAGATTGGTTGAATGAGCATGACACCTATGTGGAAACCAATCACCGTCGCACCACGTTGCAAGACCCCTACGCGGCACCTTCCGATAAAAACGCGTTTGTAAATGGCTGGTTTTCACGGGGCATGCCGGACTTGAATCAGCAGCATCCACTGTTGGCCACTTACCTGGTGCAACACTCCATCTGGTGGACAGAGTACGCGGGTCTGTCCGGTATTCGCGAAGACACCTACGGTTATGCGGACGAAAAATTTCTCACGCGCTGGGGCAAAGCCCTGATGACCGAGTACCCGAATTTTTCTATCGTGGGTGAAGAGTGGAGCAACAATCCGTTGATGATTGCCCAGTGGCAGCGCGGTTATACCAGCGCCAATGGGCACGTCTCTCATGTGAATAGTATGATGGATTTTCCGTTGTACGAGGCTTTGCGTAGCGGCCTGTTAAACGAAGAGTCCTGGGATAAAGGCTGGATTGAATTGTACGAAGCCCTTGCCAATGATCATTTGTACCCTGACCCTTATGAGCTGGTGATTTTTCCTGAAAACCACGATACCTCGCGCTTGTTCAGCTACCTGCATGAAGACAAAAATCTCTATCGCAGTGCGATGATCTGGCTGGCCACCATGCGCGGCATTCCGCAGTTTTATTACGGCGGAGAAATTTTAATGACCAGCCCCCGCGAGCGGGACGATGGTGCCGTGCGTGCCGATATGCCCGGTGGCTGGGCGGGTGACCGGAAGAATGCATTCACCGGCGAAGGCTTGTCGTCCGCCGAAAAAGATATGCAGTCGCTGGTACGGAAACTGTTTAACTGGCGTAAGGCCAACCCGGTTATTCACATCGGCAAGTTGATGCACTTTGCACCCGAACAGGGCACTTATGTTTACTTCCGCTACAACGACAATAAAACGGTTATGGTTATTCTCAATAAAAATACCGAAAACCTGCGGCTGGAAACGGCGCGCTTTGCCGGGTTTGTTAGCAAGGCAAGCGAGGCGCGTAATCTGTTAACCGGTGAAGTGGCGGATATTCGTAAATTCGTTGACCTGCCTGCCAGGCAATCCATGATTCTTGAATGGTAAAAAAGCCGACCGGTGAATGGGCGGACCATCGGTAAATTGGCACACTCCCCAGATAAAAAATAATGCGGAAGAAGATCCCGGCCAAACAGGGCGCGATCTTCTTCTGCATGAAGTTCAGGTCTTTATGCCGCCACTGCCGCTGATACACCGATATCGCCTTTGGTGTCCGCCATTCTGTCCCGTCTTTATCCCGCTCGGGCAACTTGCCCGCAAAAAACAAACTCCCTTCGTTTTTATTTCGCGCGCCTGGTACACTGCTACGATGCTCTTTTTCAATGATGTTTTTTGCAGGCATGTTTGAGCGCAGCAGGCCGGGCCTGGCTTTAACGCACGCCTGCAATTACCCCCTTTATTCTTCGGTGCCGCTACAAGCCCGTGGCGCCGCTGTCATGATTTGCAGAGGTTGTATGGACAGTAATATTCTTCCTGTTGAGCTGGAAAAAGCGTACCGCCTGGTTACCCATGGCCCCACGGTGCTGGTTTCTGCATCGCACGGCGGTGTGGTGGATGTGATGGCGGCGGCATGGTGTTGTGCGCTGGACTTTGCGCCGCCAAAACTGACGGTGGTGCTGGATAAAATTACCCGCACCCGCGAGCTGGTGGAGCGCAGTGGCCGCTTCGTGATACAGGTGCCCAACCTGGCGCAACTGGCACTGGTTAATGGCGTAGGTAATAACAGCCTGCACGATAATCCGGACAAGTTGCAGCAACACGGCGTGGAGTTATTTTCTGTGGGCGATAACAACCTGCCATTGGTTGCCGGTTGTTCGGCATGGCTGGCTTGTGAACTGGTATCGGAACCCCATAATCAGCAAAGCTACGATTTGTTTATCGGCGAGGTAACCGCCGCCTGGGCCGATCAGCGTATTTTTCGCCAAGGCCATTGGTTGTTTGAGCAGGCGGATGCCCGTTGGAAAAGTTTGCACCATGTTGCCGGCGGTCATTACTACGCCATTGGTGATGCGGTAGAAAGCTGAAGCCCTGCCGGTGCTTCAGGTGCGGCTGAGTGAGGTTTGTCGCCAGATCACAGCTTGCGAATTATCCACACTATCGTCGCTATTTCTGCCGACTTCCGGCCCGCTTCCGGGTATAATGCCCGATTTTTCAAAGATTACTGACTGTTTACGGATTTCTGCCCATGACTGCTGAGCGCGATGTAAAAGCTTATATGACCGAACTCGGGCAAAAAGCCCGTCTGGCCTCCCGTCTGGTTGCAGCGGCACCAGTTGCCGTCAAAAACAAAGCCTTGCTGGCCATTGCCGATGAGTTGAATGCGTGCCGTAGCATGCTGATTGCCGAAAATAGCAAAGACCTGGCGGCCGGAGCTGCCAACGGTCTGGATGCAGCCATGCTGGATCGCCTCGCCGTAAAAGACGCCACTATCGATAAAATGATCGAAGGCTTGCGTCAGGTTGCGGCCTTGCGCGATCCCTGCGGCGAGATTACTGATTTGAATTACATGCCTTCCGGTATTCAGGTTGGCAAAATGCGCGTACCGCTCGGGGTCATCGGCATTATTTATGAGTCGCGCCCCAATGTGACCATTGATGCTGCCAGCCTGTGTTTGAAATCCGGTAACGCGGCTATTTTGCGTGGTGGTTCGGAATCCATCCATTCCAACCGCGCCATTGCCGCCTGTTTGCAGCGTGGCCTCGAAGTGGCAGGTTTGCCATCGACTGTAGTACAGGTGGTAGAAACTACTGACCGTGCAGCGGTGGGTGAGCTGATTACCATGCCGGAATATGTGGACGTTATCGTACCGCGTGGCGGCAAAGGGTTGATCGAGCGCATCTCCCGCGAAGCCAAAGTGCCGGTGATCAAACACCTGGACGGTATTTGTCATGTTTATATTGATGACAAAGCCGACCTCAAAAAGGCTTTTGACATCACTCTGAATGCCAAAACTCACCGTTACGGTGTGTGCAATGCGTTGGAAACCCTGCTGGTTGCGGAAGGTATCGCCGCACAAGTACTGCCGTCGCTGGCAGAAGCGCTGGCGGAAAAAGGCGTTGAGTTGCGCGGTTGTGAAAAGACCCGTGCCATCATCAGTGCCAACGAAGCGGTCGAAGCTGACTGGTCTACCGAATATCTGGCGCCGATTCTTTCTATCAAAATCGTTGCCGGTCTGGATGAGGCCATTGAGCATATCAATCGCTACAGCTCGCAGCATTCCGAAGCGATTGTGACCGAAGACTTTACCCGCGCCCGCCGCTTTTTGACCGAAGTGGATTCAAGCTCGGTGATGGTGAACGCCTCAACCCGTTTTGCCGACGGTTTTGAATATGGCCTGGGTGCCGAAATCGGTATTTCTACTGACAAAATTCATGCACGCGGCCCGGTTGGGCTGGATGGCCTGACCTCGCAGAAGTGGATCGTGCTGGGCGATGGCCATATTCGTCAGTAAGCCGGGCGAGTAATGGCGGCGCCACAAAAAGTACTTCGCAAGGAAGCCATTCTGGGCGGGACTTTTGATCCCATCCATAACGGCCATTTGCGGCTGGCGCTGGAGTTGCAACACGCTCTGCAGCTGGATCGGATGAGCCTGATGCCCTGCCACCGCCCGGTACACCGGGATAATCCGGGGGCGTCGGCGCAAGCGCGGGCGGAGATGGTTCGGCTGGCTATAGCCGATTGTCCGCAGCTTGAACTGGATGAGCGGGAGTTGCGCCAGGATCGACCGTCTTACACCTTCGATACCTTGCAGGATATTCGCGGCGAAATCGGCCCGGATGTCAGTTTGAGCTGGGTAGTAGGAATGGATGCGTTTATCCATTTGTCCTCCTGGCACCGTTGGCAGGAACTGTTGGACCTGGCGCATTTGATCGTTATTGGACGCCCCGGTTACCGCTTGCCGGAACAGGGCGCCGAAGCAGAATTTCTGCAGACGCACCGCGCACCACTGGCAGCACTGGATACAACACCGCAGGGCGCCATCGTATTGCCGGCGCTCAGCATGCTGGATATATCGGCCACAGCGATTCGCCAGCAATTGGCGCAAGGGCTGTCGCCACGTTATTTATTGCCGGACAACATTTGTGATTATCTGGTCGATAATCGCTTGTATCGTTAGGTTGTTATTTTTTTCATTTCACAGGTATACAAAGAATGTCTGAAGCGTTAAATCAACTCGTGATCACTGCACTGGAAGATCTTAAAGGTCAAAATATTGTCCAGCTCGATGTGCGTGAACTCAGCGATGTGATGGATACCCTGATTATCGCCAGCGGCACCTCCAGCCGTCATGCGCGATCCATGGCCAGCAATCTGGTTGAAGAAAGCAAAAAACAGGGACATCGCCCGATTGGTGTAGAAGGTATTGATGCCGGTGACTGGGTGCTGGTGGATTACGGCGATACCGTGGTACACGTGATGCAGCAGGAAACCCGCGATTTTTACGAACTGGAAAAACTCTGGTCCATGAAGCCGGCGGGCCGTGAATAACACTGATTAATTCACTGTATCGGAGTTGTTGTGCGAATCCGTTTGATTGCCGTAGGTACCCGCATGCCCGATTGGGTAGAGCAGGGTTACAACGAATATGCCAAGCGTCTGCCAAGGGATTGCAGCGTTGAACTGGTCGAATTGCCCTTGGCCGTGCGCAGTAAAAACAGCGATATTGCCAGAGCCATGGAAAAAGAAGGTGAGGCGATGATGGCCGCCTTTGGCAAAGGCGATACGGTGATTGCGCTGGATGTAAAAGGTAAACCCTGGAGTACTGAACAGCTGGCCGAGCAAATGGCTGGCTGGAAGATGAGTGGTAATAATTACAGTCTGCTTATTGGTGGCCCTGACGGCCTGGCGCCAGCCTGTCTGGCACAGGCGACCATTCGCTGGTCGCTCTCGCCGCTGACATTGCCTCATCCGCTGGTACGTATTTTACTGATCGAACAACTCTACCGAGCGACGACTATTTTGCAAAATCACCCTTACCACAAGTAAGGGTGAACGCCTTGGGAAAACGTTTGTCTGTCACATCATAACTATTTTTCTGTTTGTCCGAGGCATGATGTCCGAGTCGCAACATTTCAAAGATTATCTGCGCGAAGCCAGACTTTTTCAGCGCCGTGTGCTGTTCATGTTGCTGGTGATGGTGCTCATGCTGGGTGGTTTGGCGTATCGCTATCACCACCTGCAGGTTGATCTTTATCAGCATTATGTCACCCAGTCGGATCGCAACCGCATCCACATTCAGCCGGTACCGCCAACCCGTGGCCTGATCTATGACCGTCAGGGCATTTTACTGGCCGACAATCGCCCAACCTATACCTTGTCAGTGGTGGTTCAACGTACCACCGATCTCGATAAAACCCTTTCTCTGCTGCAAAGTCTGGTCAGCATTACCGACGCTGATCTGGAACGTTTCCAGCGCGCTATTCGTCAGCGCCGCCATCCTCTTGAACCCGTGCCACTGCGCTATCGTCTCACTGAAGAAGAGATTGCCCGTCTGGCGGTTAACGAGTATCGCCTTGAAGGCGTGGAAGTGGATGCGCAATTGGTGCGCCATTATCCTTACGGCGCCTTGTTTGCCCACAATATCGGTTATACCGGTCGCATCAGTGAAGCGGATGTGAGCCGATTTACCGAAGAGCAGGATCTGCGCTATCGCGGCACCCACTCCATCGGTAAAAACGGTTTGGAAAATTTTTATGAAGATGTGTTGCACGGTCAGGTAGGCAGCCAGAACGTGGAAACCAACGCCCGTGGCCGGGTACTGCGGGTGCTGGATCGCGAAGACCCGGTGCCAGGCAAGGATTTACACCTCTATCTCGATATTCGCATGCAGGAAACCGCCATCGCCGCCATGGCAGGCCGCCGTGGTGCGGTGGTGGCGCTGGATGTAAAAACCGGCGGTGTGCTGGCCGCGGTAAGCTTGCCGGATTTTGATCCTAATTTATTCGTGACCGGGATTGGCCATGAAGATTTCAAAGCGCTGAATGAATCCATTGACCGGCCACTCTACAACCGCTTTATTCAGGGCGTTTATCCGCCTGGTTCCACCATCAAGCCCATGGTTGCGCTGGCCGGTTTGCACTACGGCGTTACTGACGCACGTCGCACGATTTATGACCCGGGTACCTTCCGGTTGCCCAACGCCCGCTGGGTGTGGCGTGACTGGAAGCGCGGAGGCCACGGCCCTGCGGTTAACCTCAAGCAGGCGATTGCGGAGTCCTGTAATACCTATTTTTGGGATCTGGGCACTCGCATGGGTATTGATCGCATGAGTGAATTTGGAGCCTATTTTGGTCTTGGTGAAGTCACCGGCGTGGATATTCCCAATGAACGCAAAGGCATCTGGCCATCCCGCGAGTGGAAGCGCGCCGCGCGCGGCGAAAGCTGGTACCCGGGTGACACCGTCAATATGGCCATCGGCCAGGGCATGGTGTTGACCTCGCCCATGCAGCTGGCGCAATTTACCGCTACCATTGCCAATCGCGGCAAACGTATTCGCCCGCACATGGTGCGTTCTATTAATGAACACGTGGTAGAGCCAGTGGTAGAAGGCGTGATGGAAGTAGAAGCGCATCACTGGGATTCTGTATTCGAGGCCATGGCTGAAGTGATGCACGGCGCCCGCGGAACGGCGCGCCGCGCTGCCGAAGGTGCCAGTTATCGTATGGCCGGAAAATCCGGTACGGCGCAGGTGGTGGGTATCGCCCAGGGCGCAAGATACGACAGCGCTGCACTGGCCGAACGCAACCGTGAACACGCCCTGTTTGTTTCTTTTGCGCCGATAGAAGACCCGCAAATTGCCGTGGCGGTGATTGTAGAAAACGGTGAAGGTGGTTCCAGCCAGGCGGCGCCGGTCGCCAGAAAAATGATGGATGCCTACTTGTTAGGGCATTTCCTGACGCCCGGTGAATTGCCGGGCCCCGATGAATCAGCCCCCGCTGCGGGTGTAGCCAGCGTACGGAATCATTAAGCTGTGAAAATAAGTGAAAGAGATTTTTTACGGCGCCTGCCTGGTGCGAGCCGCAGTTTTGCCCGCCGGGAACGGCTGGAGCAGCGGCTGCACATCGATTTTATTTTGCTGCTGTTGTTATTGGCAATTTCGGCGGTTGGCCTGGTGGTGCTGTATAGCGCCAGCTCGGAAAGCCGGGAGTCCATGACCCGCCAGTGTATTTTCTTTGGTCTCGCTTACGTCGTCATGGTCATGGTGGCTCAGGTTCCTGTCGATTTTATGCGGCGCATGGCTCCCTGGGCGTACGCTGGCGGCGTGGTGCTGTTAATTCTGGTGCTGGTGATCGGCGTTGGAGCAAAAGGCGCCCAGCGCTGGTTATCGTTGGGCGGGTTTCGGTTCCAGCCAGCGGAAGTGATGAAGCTGGCGATGCCGATGACCATTGCCGCCTATCTTGGCACCCGCTTTATGCCACCGCGTTTCAAGCACGTTTTTTTCAGCGCGTTGCTGGTGGCGATTCCCACCGCGTTGATTATCGACCAGCCGGATTTGGGAACCTCCATTCTGGTTGCTGCCTCGGGTTTTGTAGTGCTATTTTTTGCCGGTCTGCATTGGCGCTATATTTTTGCGGCGGTCTTTCTTCTTGGTGCCAGCCTGTGGCCAATCTGGCATTTTATGATGCATGATTACCAGCGCACGCGGGTACTGACCTTGCTCAATCCGGAGGCGGATCGCCTCGGGGCGGGGTGGAATATTATTCAATCCAAAACCGCCATTGGTTCGGGCGGTTTTTACGGTAAAGGCTGGTTGGAAGGCACGCAGTCGCGGCTCGACTTTTTACCTGAAGGCCACACCGATTTTATTATTGCGGTAATGGCTGAAGAGTTTGGATTTGTTGGTGTAGTGGTCTTACTGGCCATGTATTTATTACTCATTGTGCGCTGCATGATGATCGCCGTTCGCGCACAGGATGCCTTTGGCCGGTTGATGGTTTCTGGTATCACCATGACGTTTTTTACCTATATTTTCGTCAATATGGGAATGGTTTCCGGCTTGTTACCGGTAGTTGGCGTACCCTTGCCGCTGATCAGCCAGGGTGGTACTGCGGTGGTTACCCTGATGGCCGGGTTCGGCATTATTATGGCCGTTGCTACACAGCCAAAACGGGTAATGACCCCGCAGTAAAACCGGATATTTCACATGAAAAGAACGGCCGGCGAAAACGCCCGGGGCCGTCTATAAGAGGATTGCTTATGTTGCCAGGCAACACTTCAGGTAAGAAAAGCGGAGTTGGCTCCGCGTTTACATCCCTGCGCAGAGCAGGTGCCGGCTGGATGCTGGCAATGCTGGCTCCGTTTGCAGCTGCTGATTATCGGGAACATCCCGAAGCAAAAATATTTATTGATGAGATGGTCAACGAGCACGGTTTTGATCGCCAGCAAATGGAAAACTGGTTTGCCAATGCCAACAAGCAACAGTCCATTCTCGATGCGATTGCCCGCCCTGCCGAGCGTACCAAAACCTGGAAAGAATACCGACCCATTTTCATCGTGCCGTTACGGGTAACCAATGGCATAAAGTTCTGGCAGGAACATAAAGACGTTCTCGCCCGTGCAGAAAAACAATGGGGCGTTCCAGCCGAAATCATCGTTGCTATTATTGGTGTAGAAACCAATTACGGTCGCAACACCGGCAGCCATAAAGTGATTGATGCTCTATCTACACTGGCCTTTGACTATCCGCCGCGCTCGCCGTTTTTCCGCAAGGAACTGCAAAACTATTTCCTGCTGATCCGCGAACAAAAACAGGACCCGCTCTCGTTTAAAGGGTCTTACGCCGGTGCCATGGGTTACGGTCAATTTATGCCATCCAGCTACCGTGAATATGCGGTCGATTTTGATGGCGACGGGTTTACCGATATCTGGAATAACACCACTGATGCGATCGGCAGTGTAGCCAATTATTTCAAGCGCCATGGTTGGAAAGAAGGCGAACCGGTCGCGGTGCGAGCCCGTTTTGAAGGCAAGCCGGATGGTATTACCTTTAACCAGATAGAACCGCCACAACAAACGGTCGCTGACTGGAAAAAACGCGGCTTCGAGCCGATTACGCCCCTGGATGGCAAATTGCCTGCGGTAGTCTTGCAACTGGAAGGGCAGCACGGTACCGAATACTGGATCGCGCCACGCAATTTTTATGTGATTACCCGATACAACCGCAGCCATCTTTATTCTCTGGCGGTGTATCAATTGAGTCAGCAACTTCGTGAGTCAATGGAGGCAACTCGCTGATGCATGCATGGAGAATTCTTGTTCCGGCACTGTTGGTGTCGTTGATTGCAGGTTGTTCCAGCACACCAACGACCAAGCCCGGGAAATCGGAGCCGCCCTCGCGTTACAAGCAAAAACACGATGCGGGTCCGGGTAAATTTGTTGATACATCCCATGTGCCGGATGCTGTGCCGCGCTATGAAGTGCGTACCATGGCGGGCAATAAAAACCCTTACACGGTACTCGGCAAAACCTACTATCTGATTGAGGACGAGCGCTCTTATAAAGAGCGCGGTTACGCCTCCTGGTACGGCACCAAATTTCATGGCGAGCGCACCTCCAATGGTGAGGTTTATGACATGTATGCCATGACCGCAGCCCACAAAACCTTGCCTATTCCGTCGTACGTTCGCGTTACCAATGTGAGTAACGGCAAAACGGTGGTGGTGCGGGTAAATGACCGGGGCCCGTTTCATAGCAGCCGGGTTATTGATTTGAGTTACGCGGCGGCACAACGGATTGGCATTCTTGGCAATGGTACCGGCCAGGTGGATGTAGAAATTGTACTGCCCACCGATGCCGCGCCGCCGCCCCGCGCCAGCCAGCAAACGGTGGCGACACCGGGCAGCCAGTTACCACCCAACACCCATCTGCAATTGGGTGCTTTCGGTTCGGAAGCCAGCGCCAAACAATTTGCTGCGGATGTTGGCCGTAAACTGACCTATCCGGTGTTTATCAGTAGAGTAAAAACCCACGCCACCTTGTATCGTGTGCGGGTTGGCCCACTGAAAGATGCGCGCCAGATGCAGCATGCGCGCGACCAGATTCGTAGCTTGAATATCCCCGAACCGCATGTGGTATACGGCGATTAATAAAGCGCGGCTGATCACGTCTGTGGCATAAATTCCCGCATAAGAGGACACCGCAAGGTAATGTGTCCATAATGTACCGGGTGTTGCCGATTGGACCAGCCGCTTTTAATACCTGATTTGATATTGACCCTTGGATGTGAACTCTTGATATGTTGAAGAAAATTTTTGCCGGATTCCTCCTGTGTGCTGCAGGCAATGCGGTGTTTGCCCAGACCCTTACGCCCACGCTGGCGCCACAGCCTACTATTATTCCGTCGGCGCCCCAGTTGGCGGCAACCGGCTATTTGCTGATTGATGCCGATACCGGCCACGTGATCGTTGAGCACAATGCCGATGAGCGTTTGCCCCCGGCCAGTTTGACCAAGATGATGTCCAGCTACATCGTCTCCCAGGAAATCGAGCGCGGCCGTGTTGGTGAACAGGACATGGTCAATATCAGCGTGAAAGCCTGGCGCATGGGCGGCTCGAAAATGTTCATTCGTGAAGGCACGCAAGTGTCGGTTCATGATTTGTTACTGGGCGTTATCGTGCAGTCCGGCAACGATGCTACCGTTGCCTTGGCGGAACATATCTCCGGCAGTGAAGAAGCCTTCGTTGATGTGATGAACCAGAAAGCTGCGCTGATGGGCATGACCCAGACGCATTTTGAAAACTCCACCGGCTGGCCGGCAGAAGGGCATTTGACCACCGCGCGTGATCTCGCCATTCTGGCCAAATCGGTTATTAATGATCACCCGGATCATTACGCGCTCTACAAAGAAAAGTATTTTGTCTGGAATGATATTCGCCAGCCCAACCGCAACCTGTTGTTGTTTCGTGATGAAACCGTTGATGGCCTGAAAACCGGCCACACTGACGAAGCCGGTTTTTGTCTGGTGGCGTCTGCCAAACGTGGCGATATGCGTTTGATCTCGGTGGTGATGGGAACCCGCAGTGAAGAAGCCCGCGCCGCTGAATCACAAAAGCTGCTGACCTACGGTTTCCGCTACTTTGAAACCCGCGCGCTCTACAAATCGGGCGATGTGATCAACAACACTCGCGTGTGGGGTGGTGAAGCCAACAATGTTAATTACGGGGTATCCCAGGATATCAAACTGACCTTGCCGCGTGGCAAGCAGGATGACTTGCAAGCGGATCTGGTGATCAATTCGGTGATCAAGGCGCCGCTGGAAGTGGGTCAGGCCATTGGTACTTTAACCATTACGCTGGAAGATCAGGTGCTGACCGAGGTGCCGGTAGTGGCACTCGAGCCGGTTGAGCGCGCCGGATTCTTTGCCCGTGTGATTGATAACATCAAATTGTTCTTCCGCAATCTTTTCAGCTAATGATTGATTGGCCGGCGGCAGCTGTGTCTGTCGCCGGTTTGCTTTTCCGGTTGAGGTAATCCCGTGAGTAAAGACACAGATAAACCGGCATCTCCCGTATCCCGCTTGCCCGCCCAGGTTTCCGACACCCTTTCTTTTTTATTAACGCCCGGTCTGCGCATTGGCCGTTTGCGCTATCTTGCCCGTTTGTGTCTTATTACTCTGTGTTTGCTGGGCGTTGTTGCTGTAGCAGCGGTCTTGTTTTTTGGCCAATGGCAAACCTTTGCCGTGCTGGTTGTACCGGCTTTTATCGTTTTTTCGGTGATGTTGTATCTGTTTACCTTGCAGCGATTGCACGACTGCAACGGGTCAACCTGGCTGGCGCTGTTGTTGCTGGTACCCGGCGTCAATCTGATTTTTTTATTGATAATCTGCCTCTACCCGGGCAGTCGCAGCGAAAATCACTATGGTATTTGCCCGCCGCCGAACCGTTTCTGGCACTGGTTGGCCGGTCTGGTGGCTCCGCTGATCATGATCGGGCTGATGGGAAGTGCGATCTACGTTGTTGGTGGTCAGCTCTACACGGTGTATGCCGAGCAGGTGCGGTTGGGCAGTGCTGAGCCTGAAGCCGGTTTGTTGCCAGCGCCGGAAGGCGGGGAAGCTAACGAAATCGACCCCGACAGCCCTACCGACGAATGAGTTTGTAGCCGCCGGTTGGCGAGGTGAAAATGACCTGTGTTGATGCCCGTCAGCCTTTCACCGGATTCTGTTATAATCTGCGCCTTTACGATTTTATGGTTGCCTTGCCATGTCTGAACAACAGCCCCCGAAAATTGAATTCCCCTGCGAAGATTACCCGATCAAAGTGCTTGGTGAAGCCGGTGACGAGCTTTATCAGCTGGTTATTGAAGTCATGGAGCGCCACGCGTCCGGGTTTGACCAGACGCGCATTACCATCGCCGAAAGTAGCAAAGGACGATTTCAGTCTTTGACGGTGTGGATCACCGCCACCGGCGAGCCGCAACTGCATGCCATTCACAATGATTTGCGAGCCAACAGCATCACCAAAATGGTGATGTAATCATGGCTGAATCCTTGCCATTGCAGGTGCGCTATCTGGGGCAGCGGGATTATCGTGAAATCTGGCAAGCGATGATGGATTTCACCCGCGACCGCACTGATGACACCAGCGACGAACTCTGGTTGCTGGAACACGCACCGGTTTTCACCCAGGGTCAGGCCGGCAAGGCAGAACACCTGTTGTTTCCCGGCGATATTCCGGTGGTGCAATCGGATCGCGGCGGGCAGGTCACCTACCATGGCCCCGGCCAGTTGATCGCCTATCCGCTGCTGAATCTGCGGCGGTTGAATATCGGCGTACGCGATCTGGTGACCATGATTGAACAAACTATCGTGGCTCTGCTGGAGCATTACGCCATTGCCGCGTCTCCCAAACCGGACGCCCCCGGTGTCTATGTGGATGGAGCCAAGATCGCTTCGCTTGGTCTGCGTGTCAGACGAAGTTGCAGTTTCCATGGCCTCAGTTTGAACGTTTCTCTGGATTTGTCGCCTTTTTCCCGTATTAACCCCTGCGGTTATCAGGGATTGCAAATGACCCGTATGGCGGATTTTCTCCAGGAAGTACCCACAATGGCCCAGGTGGCGGAGCAATTGGTTGATCAATTTGTCCGCAAGAGTGGCCACAAAGCCTGTACAATGCCCGCGGTTTTACCCGGATTCCGGGGTGATGCTGTGAATTCATTAACCGAGTAAGAGATTCTCTTTTCATGTCCGATTTTTCTGAATTACAACCCGTCAAACGTACCGAACGTTACCGGCAGGGCGAGAAACTCCGCGATGGTGCAAAAGTAGAACGCATCCCGGTTAAGGTCATTGCCACCGACCGCGATGACATGCCGCGCAAACCGGACTGGATCCGGGTGCGTATTCCGGCCTCGCCGGAAGTGGACCGCATTAAAAGTATTCTGCGTAAAAACAAACTCTCCTCGGTTTGCGAAGAAGCCAACTGCCCCAATCTGGGTGAGTGTTTCAGTGGCGGCACCGCCACCTTTATGATCATGGGCGACATCTGTACCCGCCGCTGCCCCTTCTGCGATGTGGGCCACGGTAAGCCCAATCCGCTGGACGAAAACGAGCCGCGTAAACTTGCCGAAGCCATTGCCGAAATGCGCTTGAAGTATGTGGTAATTACCTCCGTTGACCGCGATGATTTGCGTGATGGCGGCGCCCAGCATTTTGCCGATTGTATTCGTGAAGCGCGGGCGTTGAGTCCGAAATTACAAGTAGAAGTGCTGGTGCCGGATTTCCGTGGTCGCATGGATATCGCGCTGGATATTCTTGAAAAAGAAGCGCCGGACGTTTTCAACCACAATATGGAAACCGTTTCCCGTCTTTACCGTCAGTCGCGCCCGGGTGCCAACTATGCCTGGTCGCTGGAGCTGCTGAAAAAGTACAAAGCGCGTCGCCCGGATGTGTTGACCAAATCCGGTTTGATGGTTGGCCTCGGTGAAACCAAAGAAGAAATTATTGAAGTCATGCAGCATATGCGTGATCACGACATCGACATGCTGACCATCGGGCAATATCTGCAGCCGTCTCGTGAGCATTTGCCGGTAGATCGTTATGTTCACCCGGATGAGTTTGCCGAATATACCCGTCTGGCTCATGAAATGGGCTTCAAGCATGCCGCGTGTGGGCCATTGGTGCGCTCCAGCTATCATGCTGACAAGCAGGCTCACGGTGAAGACGTAAAATGGTTTGATGTCGCCCAGGGCTGATTTTTTCAGCCCCCCGCACCACCCCCGCATCTGATTTTCATTCCCCTTGCTCCTCTCATCTGCCTGGAATTGTGGCAGATGAGAATGGTCATTTATCTATGTCTTCGCTGTTGATCAAACCACTGGAAACCTTGCCCGAGCACATGGCAATTATCGCCGCCTGGCACCATCAGGAATGCGAGCGCCAGGGCTTGCGCAGCACGTTGGCGCTGCGTCGCCAGCGGTTGCAGTTACACGTCCAGCAAAATGCTATTCCGAAAACCCTGGTGGCGGTGCTGGCAGATCAGCCGGTGGGTTGTGTCAGTCTGGTTCGTTATTCGTTTTCAGGAGGAGAAACAGCACTGCCGGTGTGGCTAAGCAATTTGTTTGTACTGGAATCGCTGCGTCATCAGGGGATTGGTGAAGCACTGATCAACGCTGCCATCGCTTATGTTAAACAACTGGCTTTTACCGAGTTGTGGTTATCGGCAGCAGATTACACGGCGTTTTATCATCGACGGGGTTGGAAGGTCACCCGCCAGGCAAGGCTGGGCGGGCGCGATGTGAATATTATGCGCTTGACGATTGATCGTTAAATACCGCCACCGGGCTGCCGGGTAATTGTCTGATGCTGGTTAAACCGTAACAGCTCTGCTGGCCTGTCCGTAAAAACCCCGTCTACGCCCAGCTCCAGCATCCACTGCCAGTCTTCCTCGGTATTCACGGTATAAATAAAATTTTTCAGGCCGCGCTGGCGTGCATCGTTAATCAGCGCATGGTTTAAAAACCCCACATGGGAATTCAGCGACCAGGCCTGCAAGGCGGCACAGCAGGCCGCGTAGTCGAGAGGGATGCCTTCAATCAGTACCCCGCGTTTGATGTGTGGCGCTTTTTGCAGCATTTCAAAGAGCTGCTGATGGTCAAAACTGGACACGGAATATTGCTCAAATGACCGCTGATGATCTTGTACAAAAGCGGTCAGGGTCTTGATAACCGCGTCGGCCGAATTGGCGCCCTTGATCTCAATATTCAGTGCAGCTTTATCGCCAACAGCATGTAACACCTCATAAAGTCGGGGTATGGGTTCACCATTGCCGAGTCTTAACCTGTGCAATTCCTCCAGCGACTTCGATTGTAATAATCCTGCACCTGCAATCTGTCTGCCGAGCGCACGGTCATGGGTGACAAACAGTTCGCCGTGTAATTGCCAAACATCAATTTCAATCGCATCGACACCCAGCGCAAGGCTGCGCTGAATAGCTTGCAAGCTGTTTTCCGGGCTGATTACATCGTCAATAATGGGACCGCCACGGTGTGCAATGCATAGCAGTGCAGACATAAACACCTCTGTAGAATAAGGCTGGAATAACGCTATACTCGCTGCATTGGCGTTTTCCAAAGCTGCAACGCGAAGCTCCTGAACTGGCTCCGCAATTTCGCATATTTTATGTTTTATTTGAGTGAGTTATGAGCATTTTAAGCCACAGTGCATTCACCCGGTTGATGCTGGTTGTTATTACCATTTTCGCATTTTATCTGCTGAGCAAATTATTGCGAAAAATTATTCATGAGCTGGCGATCGCGCGCTCGCTGGGCATGTTACGCGTAAGGTACATGGAGCGCATGTCCAATATCGGGCTGGCATTTTGTTGCATCGTTGTTGTGTGCTTTTTGCTGGGGCTGGGTTATAGCCAGGTTTCTGTTTTTCTCTCTTCTATCTTCGCCGTGGTTGGCATTGCCCTGTTCGCGCAGTGGTCAATTTTGAGTAACGTCACCGCCAGCATGATCATCTTTTTTTCGTTTCCCTACAAAGTCGGGGACCGCATCAAGATCATGGACAAGGACGATGATATGACGGGCGTTGTTTATGAAATCAGTATGTTTCATGTCATTATCCGCCGCGATGACGGCAATTTGATTACCTATCCCAACTCGTTAATTCTGCAAAAAGCGGTATTGAAGATCGAAAATCCGCCCTCGGTAACCCAGCTCTCTTTGCTGGATGACGGTTCAACATCGCCCAAGCTCTAGATCGTTTGCTGCAGGCGTTGTATCACCGCCCCGTACTGGCAAAGCGTAAGGCGCTTATAGCGAGCGCTTTACAGCCTGGAAAATTGCTCGGCCTGCCAGCGAATATCCGGTGCATTGAAAAGTGCATGGCTTACGGCGACGTAATGCGCACCGGCTTCGGTAATGGTTGCTGCGTTGTCCAGGGTGATGCCGCCAATTGCTACCACCTGAGTGTCCGGATAACGTGTTGCGGCTTCGCTAATCAGGGATAGCGGGGCAGGTGGCGCATCGGGTTTGGTTTGCGACGGGAAAAAGCGCCCGAAAGCAATATAGCTGGCACCATCTGCCAGCGCTTGCCGGGCAAACTCCAGCGAAGCATGGCAGGTAACGCCCAGCATCGCTTCCGGCCCCAGTAGCTGCCGTGCGGCCCTGGCGTCACCATCAGTTTGCCCCAGATGCACGCCGTGAGCGCCTATGGCTTTTGCCAGTAAAGGATCGTCGTTAATAATCAGACGGGCACCGTGATAGTGGCAAATCTCCAATAGTCCCTCAGCTTCCTGGCGGCGTTTTACCGCATCCCCGGATTTGTCCCGGTATTGCACCAGGCGGCAACCGCCTTGC
Source organism: Cellvibrio polysaccharolyticus (assembly GCF_015182315.1). Lineage (NCBI taxonomy): Bacteria > Pseudomonadati > Pseudomonadota > Gammaproteobacteria > Cellvibrionales > Cellvibrionaceae > Cellvibrio > Cellvibrio polysaccharolyticus. The sequence continues at coordinate 3,461,105 of NZ_PRDL01000001.1, read as the reverse complement.
AATGCCGCATTTACCCCATCAAATAATAATTGCCCGGGCATCAGTTGGCTGTCGGTAATTGCGTAAAGTTTGCTCATAAATATCTTGGCCTTTAAAACGGCTTGACCACTACAAGGAGAATAATTCCCACCAGCAACAACACCGGAAATTCATTGAACCAGCGAAAGAAGACGTGACTTTTACGGCAGCGGTCTTCTTTTAATTGGCGCATATAAACAGCGCAGGCATGGTGATAACCCATAAGAATGGCAACCAGAATCAGCTTGCACCAATACCAGCCGGTTTGTGAGTACCAGGCCCAGTTTAAATAGCTCATCCAGGCGCCCAGCAAAATAACCACTACCATCGACGGTGTGGCTATGCCGCGATACAACTTGCGCTCCATGATTTTAAAGCGCTCGCGGCTGGTTTCGTCTTCACTCATGCTGTGATAAACGAACAGGCGAGGCAGGTAAAAAAGGGCGGCAAACCAGGTCACCACCGCAATAATATGAAAGGCTTTAATCCACAGCATGATTAATCTCTGCAAGCACGAAAACTGCTGCATGATACTGTATTTGTAATCTTTTCATGTAATTAACCCAACCTCGGGTTGCGTTTGTCGCTGCCGTTTTATGTGCGTTCTATCACGCTATTCCGGCGCTGCTGCGGTATTCATGGCAATTGTGTTGTCAGCCACTTTTGCTTTGCATAGACGGCTTTTATCATAGCCGCCTGACTATCTTGGCGTTACACTATCCGCCATTTTGTATCTTTCCGATTCACGCGTGAGGAGATTTCCGTGATTAAAGCAGGCATTGTTGGCGCGACAGGTTATACCGGTGTGGAGCTGTTGCGGTTATTGGCACGTCACTCCCAGGTTGAAGTCACGGTCATTACCTCGCGCGCTGAAGCTGGCGTTAAAGTCGCGGATATTTACCCCAGTTTGCGTGGCCATATTGACCTCGCATTTACCGAACCGGATATCAACACGCTCGGTGCCTGCGACGTGGTATTTTTCGCAACACCGCATGGCGTAGCGCAAAACCTGATGCCAGCGCTGATGAAAACCCCGGCGCGTATTATCGACCTCTCGGCAGACTTCCGTATTCGTGATGTGCCAGTGTGGGAGAAATGGTATGGCCAGGCACATGGTGCTCCCGAACTGGTGAATCAGGCGGTTTACGGACTGCCGGAAGTTAACCGGGAAAAAATTCGCACTGCCAAACTGATTGCCTGTCCGGGTTGTTATCCAACGGCAACCCAGTTGGGCTTTCTGCCTCTGATTGAAAATAATCTGGTGGATCCCGGACGTCTTATCTCCAACGCAGCCAGCGGTGCCAGCGGTGCGGGTCGCCAGGGAAAAATTGACGTGTTGCTGACCGAAATCAGCGATAGCTTCAAGGCCTATGGCGTTGCCGGGCATCGTCATTTGCCGGAGATTGAGCAGGGTCTCGGTGATGTGCAACCGGCCGGTGCCAACCCGATATCGCTGACCTTTGTGCCGCATTTGCTGCCAATCATTCGGGGTATTCACGCAACACTCTATGCCACCGCGCTGGATGTGAAAAACCTGCCGGACTTGCAACAGCTGTATGAGCAACGTTATGCCAACGAGCCGTTTGTGGATGTGTTGCCAGCCGGTGTATTACCGCAAACGCGTACCGTAAAAGGCTCCAACATATGTCGCATTGCGGTATTAAGACCGCAGGACAAAGATACCATCGTGGTGCTTTCCATTATTGACAACCTCACCAAAGGCGCTTCCGGACAGGCTGTTCAGAACATGAACATCATGTTCGGGTTTGATGAAAAGGAAGGTCTGGATATCGTTGCCTTGTTGCCGTAAAAACCGGGGTAATGGATATGTCATCGCATCACCTTCTCGCTGGCCGACAATTACTGCTTTTGGCGGTTAAGGGCGGTTCATGTCAGTAAAAGGAAGTACGCAATATCGCATGGTGGTGATGCCTTATCGCCCCATGCGCCGTGTTTTTACCTATTTTCTGCTGGCGCTGATTTTTTTAATTGCTACCGGTGCCAGCTTCTTTTTCGGTTATGGCCATGCGTCCTCCGGGGGCAATCTGGCGTCGGTGGGCGATGTTCCGTCCGAGCAATTTCTTGAGTTGCAGGAAGAGACAGATGCCCTGCGTCAGGAAATTGCCAACCTGCAAATGGCGTCTGCCGTGGATAAGCAAGGCTACGACGATATTCGCCGTGAAGCCGTGGAGCAAAAAGCCAGAATTCTTGAGCTGGAACACGACATTACGGTTTATCGCGGTATGTTGCCTACCGCCAATGGCTCCAATCCGCTCGGAATCAGTGTCGGCTCGTTAACCTTGACGGGGCAGGGTGGGGTGCGCGGTTATAAGTACAAGCTGCTGGTACAACAACTTTCTGCTAACAAAGAAGCCTTCAAAGGCACCTTGAAGTTCTCGATTCTCGGCACTAAAGACAACAAGGCGCTGGAGATTCCCTTGCACCAGGTGTCGGCACAGGCGTCTGACGAGCGCATTCCGCTGGATTTCAAATACTTTCAGAACCTGGAAGGTGAGCTGCTGCTGCCGGAAGGCTTTTCTGCAGAGCGCGTCATCATTGTCGTGGAATCTTCCGACAGAAAAAAAACAACCCATGTGGAGCGACAGCTGGACTGGTCGGTTACCGCTTTATAACTTTTGATATGACAGGATTATTATGTTTGGCTCAAGGAAATCATCAAGCATCTCCAATCACCACACGCTGGTATCCCGGGCTACTCGCCTCGAAGGCGATATCCATTTTGCTGGTGAGTTGCAAATTGAGGGTAAGGTCGTTGGTAATATCACCGCCGAGCCGGGGCAGGATGCGAGAATTGTGGTGGCTGAAACCGGTCTGGTAGAGGGCGATATTCGCGTGCCGTCCGCCGTTATCAACGGGTTTGTGCAAGGCGATATCCATTCATCTGCCCACGTAGAGCTGGCAGCCAAAGCCGTGGTGGCCGGGAATGTTAATTATGTTTCCATCGAGATGGTCAAAGGTTCCCAGGTCAATGGCAGCCTTATTTGCAATGATACGAGAAAGGCGCCGGAACCCTTGTTAATCTCCAGCCAGATAGCCGAGACGGTCGCAGACTGACAAATCCCTCCGGACAATAGTTGACTGTTTTACCTGGGTAAAGCAATAATATTCGGCCTCATTCCTTGATGAGGCCTTGTTCCGGAGTTGATATGTCTACAGCAGAAGTTTTCACGCCTCAGGCGTTCATGGTTAGTGATAACGCCATCGCCAAAGTCAGAAGCCTGATTGAGGAAGAAGAAAATACAGAGCTCAAGTTGCGCGTTTATGTAACGGGTGGCGGTTGTTCCGGGTTTCAATACGGTTTTACTTTCGATGAAAGCGTTGCAGAAGATGATTCTGTAGTGGAGCGTGATGGCGTCAAAGTACTGGTTGATGCCATGAGTTACCCCTATCTGGCTGGCGCCCAGGTTCATTATGAAGAAGGGCTGCAAGGCTCCCGTTTTATTGTGCAAAACCCCAATGCAGCAAGTACTTGCGGTTGCGGCTCGTCTTTCTCGATCTAACGCTTCTTTTTGTTATGGCAGGTCAGGTTAATACCAGGGATTCTGCCATACGCCTCTTTACCGGTTACCCCGGATAAATTCCCCCCAGCACTCTGGCACCTTTTGCCCCGGTAACGGCGGCCAGATTGCCGGTTTTGCTTTCCATAGTTTGTTTGGCCAGCCATGCAAATGCCAGCGCTTCCACCCACATAGGGTCGACTCCCAGCATCGTTGTGCTGCTGACAGAAAAATCCGGAAGCTGTCGTTGAAGGCTCTTCATCAGCGCATGGTTCTTACTGCCACCGCCGCATACAAAAACATCCGTTGGGCCTGAAGGGGCAAGAGTTGTTATCGCCTGAGCAATCGAATGGCTAGTCAGGGCCAGCAGGGTTGCCTGCACATCCTCCGGGTTCAGCAAGTGCTGGTGTATCTTGTGCTCCAGCCATGCCAGATTGAAATATTCCGGCCCTGTACTCTTTGGAAATGGCAGCATGAAAAAAGGATCTGCCAGTAATTCTGCAAGCAGTGGTTGATTGACCTTCCCCGAGATTGCCCATGCGCCTTCCGCATCATAAGCCCGTTGCTGATGCTGTTGAATCCAGGCATCCATAAGCGTGTTGCCGGGGCCCGTATCGAAACCGACCACCGTGCCTTCGATCGGCAGCCAGGTCAGATTGGCAATGCCGCCGATATTAACAATTACCCGATGGCGTTCGGCAGATTGAAAAACAGATTGATGGAAGGCTGGTACCAGCGGTGCACCTTGCCCGCCGGCCGCGATATCCCGACGGCGGAAATCAGCGATAGTCGTGATGCCGGTTCTCTCGGCAATAATGTTGGGGTCGGCAACCTGCCAGCTGAAGCCGGCGGTATTGATGGTGGCGGGGCGATGCCGGATGGTTTGCCCGTGGCTGCCAATCGCTGCGACCTCATTGGCTGCAACGCCGGCGAGATGAAGTAATTTCTGAACGGTGTCAGCAAATAATTCTCCCAATAAAACGTCCAGCGAAAGCGCGCGCTCTATTTCATTGGTTCCGGGGCGAGCCAGGGCTCGAATCTCACGACTGATCTGTTGTGAATAAGGGTGGGAGAGGGTTTGCTTGATGGCAGTACCGGTCGAAAAATCGACCAGTACTGCATCTATGGCGTCGGCACTGGTTCCGGACATCAGTCCGACATAGTACCGCTTCATCAGTTGATGTTGGGTTCGGTATCGTCAGCCAGTGCGAGCTGGGTAGGGGTTCTGTATTGATCAAGCTGCGCTACAACCATCCGGGTTTTGCTCAGGAATTCCTGCTTCTCGGATTTTTCGATCGCAACGGTTTTGGGGAGGTCAATGGTCAGCGGATTTTTTGGAACGCCATTAACGTGGAACTCATAGTGCAAATGCGGACCGGTGGAAAGACCGGTGGTGCCTACGTAGCCGATAATATCGCCCTGTCGCACCCGTGAGCCTGACTTGATGTTGCGCGCAAAATTATGCATGTGAGCATACAAGGTTTGGTAGCCCTGTCCGTGCTGGATGATCACGGTATTACCATAACCGCCTTTCGCAGCGGCATGTACTATCTTGCCATCGCCCGCCGCTTTGATTGGCGTACCACGAGGGGCTGCGTAATCAGTGCCTTTGTGCGCGCGAATGGTGTGTAGTACCGGGTGTTTGCGATTCAGATTAAAGTGTGAGCTGATGCGGGCGAAGTCGACTGGCATACGCAAAAACGCTTTGCGCATACTTTCGCCCGTCGGGGTGTAATAGTTGGTGTAGCCTTCGCGGTCGGTATAACGTACAGCATTATGCTTTTTGCCCTGGTTGATAAACTCAACCGCCAAAATCGCACCATTACCAATTTTTTTACCGTCAATGAACTTTTCTTCGAACATCACCTTGAACTGATCACCGCGGCGAATATCCTGGGCAAAGTCGATATCCCAGGCGAAGATGTTGGCAAGATCCATCACCATGCTGTTCGACATACCGGCATTTTTGCCGGCCATGAACAATGAGCTGTTAATAGTGGCGTGGCGGAATGCGGTACGGATTTCCGGTTCGCGCTCTACTTTTTTGCTACTGAAGCCTTTCTCGGTACGGGAGAATTCCAGGCTGGTCAGCTCATTTTTTACGTAGGTCAGCTTTTCCAGCTTGCCATCATCGCTGATAGCAAAAGCAATGGTCTGCCCCGGCATAATGCGGCGTAATTCTTTGGAGTCAGGGCTGCTATTAAACAGCTCATAGATAGCACCATCGCCCAGTCCGGCTCTCTGAAAGATAATAGAGAGGCTGTCGCCGCTTTTAATGGTGAATTCTTTGGGGCGAATATTCTCATCAACAACCGCTTGTTGCTCCTGCTCCGGGAGTGCCGAGATATCCGTTATCGCAAAAGGGGTGCTGGCCAGGGTCGCATCCAGAATACTATTAACGGGTAATAGTGCTGGTGCATCCTGTGCAGGGAGAGAGATAAATGCCGGTTCTGTGGATACGGTACTGACTGCTTCAACAGCTGGTGTATCAGAGGGATAAAAAATGAGGCCGCTCGCCAGGATCACCGTCAGTGCGCCTGCCGCCATCAGATGGCCTTTGGGGAACTGTTTGACGACAGCGCCCGGAAATTTTTTGCAAAGGTTTTGAAGGGGTTGCATGAGAGACTAAACCCGAAGTTATAAGTTTGCGCAAGAGCGGCATTTATAGCAGAAAAAAAACACCATGACACCCGAAAATTTGCAATCTTTCCATATGTTCCACGGCATTCTCCTTGTTTTTGGGTCGGGATAAGGTATCTTGACCGACCTCTTGCCTGACAAAGGGTCGCAAGGGTGAATTTGTCGAATTAAGGTGGTTGCTATAAATGAGCTCGGTTAATCAACATTTGTTTCAGGACTTGCAGGATCGCGGGCTAATCGCCCAAACAACTGGCGGCGATGCTCTTGCTACTTATTTGAGCGAGGCCCCCCGTACTCTTTATAGTGGTTTTGATCCAACAGCTGATAGTCTGCACATTGGCCATTTAGTTCCCTTGCTTGCCCTAAAACGTTTTCAATTGGCCGGGCACAAACCCATCGCGCTGGTTGGCGGTGCTACCGGGCTCATTGGTGATCCCAGCTTCAAAGCCCAGGAAAGAAAGCTCAATACCGCCGATGTGGTTGCTGGCTGGGTAGATCGCCTCCGTCAGCAGGTCAGCCGTTTTATTGATTTTGATTGCGGCGATAACGCGGCAGAAGTGGTCAACAATCTGGATTGGGTTGCCGATATGAACGTGCTGGATTTCCTGCGCGATGTCGGCAAGCACTTCTCCATTAACAATATGATCAACAAAGAGTCGGTGCGTCAGCGCATCGAGCGCGAAGGCGAAGGAATTTCCTTTACCGAGTTCACCTATATATTACTGCAGTCTTTTGACTTTGCCGAATTGTACAAACGTTCCGGCTGTACCCTGCAAATTGGTGGTAGCGATCAGTGGGGAAATATTACCGGCGGTATTGATCTGACTCGCAGAACCCACGGTGCTCAGGTTTATGGTTTGACCATGCCTTTGGTAACCAAGGCCGACGGTACCAAGTTTGGCAAGACAGAAGGCGGAACTATTTGGCTGGATGCTGCCAAAACATCCCCCTATGCCTTCTATCAGTTCTGGCTGGGTACGGCGGATGCCGATGTTTATAAATTTCTGAAATATTTCACCTTTCTTTCGGTGTCCGAAATCGATCAAATCGAAAGTGAAGATCGTCAGCGTGAAGGGCGTCCGGAGGCTCAGCGTATTCTTGCGGATGAAATGACTCGCCTGATTCACGGCGATGCAGGACTTGCGGCGGCCAAGCGAATTACTGCAGCTCTCTTTAATGGCGATCACGCGAGTCTCTCCGAGCAGGATTATCAGCAATTGAAGCTGGATGGTTTGCCATTTGCCGGCGTGGCTCGTTCATCTGTCGGTGAATTGCCGCTTACGCAGTTGCTGGTTGATAACGGCGTTGCCGGTTCTGGCAAGCAAATAAAAGATGCATTGGCAAATGGTGGTCTGGTTGTTAACGGTCGGGCCTTGGCGCCGGCAGATAATATGAATGCTGTGGAAATATTTGCGCCGGCCAATGCTGTGTTCGGCGGTTTCTATCTGATCCGCATGGGCAAAAAGAAATACCACCTGTTTGAAATTCAGTGATTTCGTTGGTTAACTATTCGAATCGCCTGGAAAATGTTCGGTGTTGTAAATGTTTTTGCGGATTATGAATTTAATTGAAAATAATCCTTGGCAAAGACGGAAAACAAGGTAGTATGCGCACCTCTTCCGGGGTTGAAGCGAAACAAAAAGCGGACCCGGAAGAAGGTAAAAAGTTAATGAAATTAACTGTTTACAAAAAGAAAAAGGTGCGTATAATTCGCATCCCACGGTTTGAGGCGCTGCCCTCGCCGGTTCTTTAACAGATCGATCAAGCAATGCGTGTGGGCACTTGCAGGATAGATGGCGAAAGCAATATTTATCAAATGCAAGTGACCCGTATAATTCATTTAAATGATGTTACGTTCACGAGTATTTGAGCCAGTTTTAAGTCGTATTCTGCAATATGAATATGGCGCAAAAATTAAACTGAAGAGTTTGATCATGGCTCAGATTGAACGCTGGCGGCAGGCCTAACACATGCAAGTCGAGCGCGAAAGTTCTTCGGAATGAGTAAAGCGGCGGACGGGTGAGTAACGCGTGGGAATCTGCCTGGTAGTGGGGGACAACGTTCGGAAACGAACGCTAATACCGCATACGCCCTACGGGGGAAAGGGGGGGATCTTCGGACCTCTCGCTATCAGATGAGCCCGCGTCGGATTAGCTGGTTGGTGGGGTAAAGGCCTACCAAGGCGACGATCCGTAACTGGTCTGAGAGGATGATCAGTCACACTGGAACTGAGACACGGTCCAGACTCCTACGGGAGGCAGCAGTGGGGAATATTGGACAATGGGGGAAACCCTGATCCAGCCATGCCGCGTGTGTGAAGAAGGCCTTAGGGTTGTAAAGCACTTTCAGTGGGGAGAAAGGTTGTTCACTTAATACGTGAGCAAATTGATGTTACCCACAGAAGAAGCACCGGCTAACTCCGTGCCAGCAGCCGCGGTAATACGGAGGGTGCAAGCGTTAATCGGAATTACTGGGCGTAAAGCGCACGTAGGCGGTTTGATAAGCCAGCCGTGAAAGCCCCGGGCTCAACCTGGGAATTGCGGTTGGAACTGTCAAGCTCGAGTACAGTAGAGGGGTGTGGAATTTCAGGTGTAGCGGTGAAATGCGTAGATATCTGAAGGAACATCAGTGGCGAAGGCGACACCCTGGACTGATACTGACGCTGAGGTGCGAAAGCGTGGGGAGCAAACAGGATTAGATACCCTGGTAGTCCACGCCGTAAACGATGTCTACTAGCCGTTGGGATCCTTGAGGTCTTAGTGGCGCAGCTAACGCAATAAGTAGACCGCCTGGGGAGTACGGTCGCAAGATTAAAACTCAAATGAATTGACGGGGGCCCGCACAAGCGGTGGAGCATGTGGTTTAATTCGACGCAACGCGAAGAACCTTACCAGGTCTTGACATCCAGAGAACTTTCCAGAGATGGATTGGTGCCTTCGGGAACTCTGAGACAGGTGCTGCATGGCTGTCGTCAGCTCGTGTCGTGAGATGTTGGGTTAAGTCCCGTAACGAGCGCAACCCTTGTCCCTAGTTGCCAGCGCGTAATGGCGGGAACTCTAGGGAGACTGCCGGTGACAAACCGGAGGAAGGTGGGGACGACGTCAAGTCATCATGGCCCTTACGACCTGGGCTACACACGTGCTACAATGGGCGGTACAAAGGGTTGCCAAGCCGCGAGGTGGAGCTAATCCCATAAAACCGTTCGTAGTCCGGATTGGAGTCTGCAACTCGACTCCATGAAGTCGGAATCGCTAGTAATCGTAAATCAGAATGTTACGGTGAATACGTTCCCGGGCCTTGTACACACCGCCCGTCACACCATGGGAGTGGGTTGCACCAGAAGTAGCTAGTCTAACCGCAAGGGGGACGGTTACCACGGTGTGATTCATGACTGGGGTGAAGTCGTAACAAGGTAGCCCTAGGGGAACCTGGGGCTGGATCACCTCCTTAAACGATATCGCCCTGTCCTGTAAGTGTTCACACGCATTGCTTGATCAACTGGAATTAGCAGTGAAGTCAAATCTGCAAGCTACAAGCCATAAGCTGCAAGTGGAGCTCAAGCAACCTTGATGCTTAACCTGAAGCTTGACGATTACAGGCCTGTAGCTCAGCTGGTTAGAGCGCACCCCTGATAAGGGTGAGGTCGGCAGTTCAAGTCTGCCCAGGCCTACCAATTTGCCTCACTCATCGTTGATAGTACGCCATCATGTATCTACATGCTTCGCCTCGTATCACCTCGAATGAGACAAATGAAAAACCCTAACCCTTTGGTTGAATATTAAGGGGCTATAGCTCAGCTGGGAGAGCGCCTGCCTTGCACGCAGGAGGTCAGCGGTTCGATCCCGCTTAGCTCCACCACTTCACTGTTAATACGAAGAAGTCAGTCACTTGTTGTCTGGTTCAGCGAAGCAAATTGCTTGATGAACAAAGAAAACAACTGACTGGTTTTTACACCAGACGTTCTTTAACAAGATGGAAAGTAAAGTTAATAATTGCTGATATGGGCGATTGTGTTTCTCTACACAAAGTCCGGCGATCAATACTTATGTGATGTGCTTATTATCGTGAGCACATCAAAGTTGTAATTGTTAATCAGTCGCTTGTGTTATATGGTCAAGCGACTAAGCGCACACGGTGGATGCCTAGGCAGTTGGAGGCGATGAAGGACGTAGGAGCCTGCGAAAAGGTCAGGGGAGCCGGCAAACATGCTTTGATCCTGACATGTCCGAATGGGGAAACCCACTCAGGGTAACCTGAGTATCCTGTACTGAATACATAGGTACAGGAAGCGAACCCGGGGAACTGAAACATCTAAGTACCCGGAGGAAAAGAAATCAACCGAGATTCCCTCAGTAGCGGCGAGCGAAAGGGGACCAGCCCTTAAGTGGTTTTGGTTTTAGTGGAACGCTCTGGAAAGTGCGGCGATACAGGGTGATAGCCCCGTACACGAAAAGGCCTTAATCATGAAAACGAGTAGGACGGGACACGTGTTATCCTGTCTGAATATGGGGGGACCATCCTCCAAGGCTAAATACTCCCAACTGACCGATAGTGAACCAGTACCGTGAGGGAAAGGCGAAAAGAACCCCTGTGAGGGGAGTGAAATAGATCCTGAAACCGTGTGCGTACAAGCAGTAGGAGCAGACTTGTTCTGTGACTGCGTACCTTTTGTATAATGGGTCAGCGACTTATTGTCAGTGGCAAGGTTAACCGAATAGGGGAGCCGTAGCGAAAGCGAGTCTTAATAGGGCGTTCAGTCGCTGGCAATAGACCCGAAACCCGGCGATCTATCCATGGGCAGGTTGAAGGTGAGGTAACACTTACTGGAGGACCGAACCCACGTCTGTTGAAAAAGACGGGGATGACCTGTGGATCGGAGTGAAAGGCTAATCAAGCCGGGAGATAGCTGGTTCTCCCCGAAAACTATTTAGGTAGTGCGTCATGTCTCACCCGCGGGGGTAGAGCACTGTTTGGGCTAGGGGGTCATCCCGACTTACCAACCCCATGCAAACTACGAATACCGCGGAGTGCAATCATGGCAGACACACGGCGGGTGCTAACGTCCGTCGTGAAGAGGGAAACAACCCAGACCGCCAGCTAAGGTCCCAAATGCCAGTTAAGTGGGAAACGATGTGGGAAGGCTTAGACAGCTAGGAGGTTGGCTTAGAAGCAGCCACCCTTTAAAGAAAGCGTAATAGCTCACTAGTCGAGTCGGCCTGCGCGGAAGATGTAACGGGGCTAAAACTGGCAACCGAAGCTGCGGATGCGTGCTTGCACGCATGGTAGGGGAGCGTTCTGTAAGCCGTTGAAGGTGAGTTGAGAAGCTTGCTGGAGGTATCAGAAGTGCGAATGCTGACATAAGTAACGATAAGGGGAGTGAAAAACTCCCCCGCCGGAAGACCAAGGGTTCCTGTCCAACGTTAATCGGGACAGGGTTAGTCGGCCCCTAAGGCGAGGCCGAAAGGCGTAGTCGATGGAAAACAGGTTAATATTCCTGTACCGCTTTTTACTGCGATGGGGGGACGGAGAAGGCTAGATCAGCACGGCGTTGGTTGTCCGTGTTTAAGGTGGTAGGCTGATATCTCAGGCAAATCCGGGATATCAAGGCCGAGAACTGATGACGAGTGTTCCTCGGAACATGAAGTGATTGATGCCATGCTTCCAAGAAAAGCCTCTAAGCTTCAGGTAAAAAGAGACCGTACTCCAAACCGACACAGGTGGTCAGGTAGAGAATACCAAGGCGCTTGAGAGAACTCGGGTGAAGGAACTAGGCAAAATGGCACCGTAACTTCGGGAGAAGGTGCACCGGTTTTGGTGATGGGACTTGCTCCCTGAGCTGAGGCCGGTCGAAGATACCAGGCCCCTGCAACTGTTTATTAAAAACACAGCACTCTGCAAACACGTAAGTGGACGTATAGGGTGTGACGCCTGCCCGGTGCCGGAAGGTTAATTGATGGGGTTAGCGCAAGCGAAGCTCTTGATCGAAGCCCCGGTAAACGGCGGCCGTAACTATAACGGTCCTAAGGTAGCGAAATTCCTTGTCGGGTAAGTTCCGACCTGCACGAATGGCGTAATGATGGGGGCGCTGTCTCCACCCGAGACTCAGTGAAATTGAAATCGCGGTTAAGATGCCGTGTACCCGCGGCTAGACGGAAAGACCCCGTGAACCTTTACTGTAGCTTTGCACTGAACTTTGAACCTGTCTGTGTAGGATAGGTGGGAGGCTTTGAAGTTAAGACGCCAGTCTTAATGGAGCCGTCCTTGAAATACCACCCTGGTATGTTTGAGGTTCTAACGTCGGCCCGTAATCCGGGCTACGGACAGTGTATGGTGGGCAGTTTGACTGGGGCGGTCTCCTCCCAAAGAGTAACGGAGGAGCACGAAGGTGTGCTAATCATGGTCGGAAATCATGAGGTTAGTGTAAAGGCAAAAGCACGCTTGACTGCGAGACAGACATGTCGAGCAGGTACGAAAGTAGGTCTTAGTGATCCGGTGGTTCTGTATGGAAGGGCCATCGCTCAACGGATAAAAGGTACTCCGGGGATAACAGGCTGATACCGCCCAAGAGTTCACATCGACGGCGGTGTTTGGCACCTCGATGTCGGCTCATCACATCCTGGGGCTGAAGCCGGTCCCAAGGGTATGGCTGTTCGCCATTTAAAGTGGTACGCGAGCTGGGTTTAGAACGTCGTGAGACAGTTCGGTCCCTATCTGCCGTGGGCGTTGGAGATTTGAGAAGAGTTGTTCCTAGTACGAGAGGACCGGAATGAACGCACCTCTGGTGTTCGGGTTGTCATGCCAATGGCATTGCCCGGTAGCTATGTGCGGACGGGATAACCGCTGAAAGCATCTAAGCGGGAAGCCTCCTTCAAGATAAGATCTCCCCGGGGCCTTGAGCCCCCTGAAGAGCCGTTGAAGACTACGACGTTGATAGGCTGGGTGTGGAAGCGCTGTGAGGCGTTGAGCTAACCAGTACTAATTGCTCGTGCGGCTTGACCATATAACAGAATCGACTGATTCACGTTACAACACAGAACGACGGACTTTGTGGAAACACATGGCCATAGCAGCAATTAACCGACAGAAAGAACATTCGCACCCTCGTTAATCGATCGGCGAATGCTGTATACTTTACTTTCCATCACCTTATTCGAGTCCATCAAGGCCCTCCGGAAACGGCGGTAAGACCTTCGAACTCAACCGAATTGCTTGACGATCATAGCGAGTTGGAACCACCTGATCCCATTCCGAACTCAGAAGTGAAACGACTTAGCGCCGATGGTAGTGTGGGGTTTCCCCATGTGAGAGTAGGTCATCGTCAAGCGCCTAATACTAAACCCCGTGTACTCCGTGCACGGGGTTTTTTTATATATAGTGTAAGCCTATGTTTTTGCTCAAAGTAAAAGATAGGAAAGACAAGAAAAAGTTGAAAAACTCCTTGTCAGAATGAAGAAAGTGCGTATAATTCGCATCCCACGGTTTGAGGCGCTGCCCTCGCCGGTTCTTTAACAGATCGATCAAGCAATGCGTGTGGGCACTTGCAGGATAGATGGCGAAAGCAATATTTATCAAATGCAAGTGACCCGTATAATTCATTTAAATGATGTTACGTTCACGAGTATTTGAGCCAGTTTTAAGTCGTATTCTGCAATATGAATATGGCGCAAAAATTAAACTGAAGAGTTTGATCATGGCTCAGATTGAACGCTGGCGGCAGGCCTAACACATGCAAGTCGAGCGCGAAAGTTCTTCGGAATGAGTAAAGCGGCGGACGGGTGAGTAACGCGTGGGAATCTGCCTGGTAGTGGGGGACAACGTTCGGAAACGAACGCTAATACCGCATACGCCCTACGGGGGAAAGGGGGGGATCTTCGGACCTCTCGCTATCAGATGAGCCCGCGTCGGATTAGCTGGTTGGTGGGGTAAAGGCCTACCAAGGCGACGATCCGTAACTGGTCTGAGAGGATGATCAGTCACACTGGAACTGAGACACGGTCCAGACTCCTACGGGAGGCAGCAGTGGGGAATATTGGACAATGGGGGAAACCCTGATCCAGCCATGCCGCGTGTGTGAAGAAGGCCTTAGGGTTGTAAAGCACTTTCAGTGGGGAGAAAGGTTGTTCACTTAATACGTGAGCAAATTGATGTTACCCACAGAAGAAGCACCGGCTAACTCCGTGCCAGCAGCCGCGGTAATACGGAGGGTGCAAGCGTTAATCGGAATTACTGGGCGTAAAGCGCACGTAGGCGGTTTGATAAGCCAGCCGTGAAAGCCCCGGGCTCAACCTGGGAATTGCGGTTGGAACTGTCAAGCTCGAGTACAGTAGAGGGGTGTGGAATTTCAGGTGTAGCGGTGAAATGCGTAGATATCTGAAGGAACATCAGTGGCGAAGGCGACACCCTGGACTGATACTGACGCTGAGGTGCGAAAGCGTGGGGAGCAAACAGGATTAGATACCCTGGTAGTCCACGCCGTAAACGATGTCTACTAGCCGTTGGGATCCTTGAGGTCTTAGTGGCGCAGCTAACGCAATAAGTAGACCGCCTGGGGAGTACGGTCGCAAGATTAAAACTCAAATGAATTGACGGGGGCCCGCACAAGCGGTGGAGCATGTGGTTTAATTCGACGCAACGCGAAGAACCTTACCAGGTCTTGACATCCAGAGAACTTTCCAGAGATGGATTGGTGCCTTCGGGAACTCTGAGACAGGTGCTGCATGGCTGTCGTCAGCTCGTGTCGTGAGATGTTGGGTTAAGTCCCGTAACGAGCGCAACCCTTGTCCCTAGTTGCCAGCGCGTAATGGCGGGAACTCTAGGGAGACTGCCGGTGACAAACCGGAGGAAGGTGGGGACGACGTCAAGTCATCATGGCCCTTACGACCTGGGCTACACACGTGCTACAATGGGCGGTACAAAGGGTTGCCAAGCCGCGAGGTGGAGCTAATCCCATAAAACCGTTCGTAGTCCGGATTGGAGTCTGCAACTCGACTCCATGAAGTCGGAATCGCTAGTAATCGTAAATCAGAATGTTACGGTGAATACGTTCCCGGGCCTTGTACACACCGCCCGTCACACCATGGGAGTGGGTTGCACCAGAAGTAGCTAGTCTAACCGCAAGGGGGACGGTTACCACGGTGTGATTCATGACTGGGGTGAAGTCGTAACAAGGTAGCCCTAGGGGAACCTGGGGCTGGATCACCTCCTTAAACGATATCGCCCTGTCCTGTAAGTGTTCACACGCATTGCTTGATCAACTGGAATTAGCAGTGAAGTCAAATCTGCAAGCTACAAGCCATAAGCTGCAAGTGGAGCTCAAGCAACCTTGATGCTTAACCTGAAGCTTGACGATTACAGGCCTGTAGCTCAGCTGGTTAGAGCGCACCCCTGATAAGGGTGAGGTCGGCAGTTCAAGTCTGCCCAGGCCTACCAATTTGCCTCACTCATCGTTGATAGTACGCCATCATGTATCTACATGCTTCGCCTCGTATCACCTCGAATGAGACAAATGAAAAACCCTAACCCTTTGGTTGAATATTAAGGGGCTATAGCTCAGCTGGGAGAGCGCCTGCCTTGCACGCAGGAGGTCAGCGGTTCGATCCCGCTTAGCTCCACCACTTCACTGTTAATACGAAGAAGTCAGTCACTTGTTGTCTGGTTCAGCGAAGCAAATTGCTTGATGAACAAAGAAAACAACTGACTGGTTTTTACACCAGACGTTCTTTAACAAGATGGAAAGTAAAGTTAATAATTGCTGATATGGGCGATTGTGTTTCTCTACACAAAGTCCGGCGATCAATACTTATGTGATGTGCTTATTATCGTGAGCACATCAAAGTTGTAATTGTTAATCAGTCGCTTGTGTTATATGGTCAAGCGACTAAGCGCACACGGTGGATGCCTAGGCAGTTGGAGGCGATGAAGGACGTAGGAGCCTGCGAAAAGGTCAGGGGAGCCGGCAAACATGCTTTGATCCTGACATGTCCGAATGGGGAAACCCACTCAGGGTAACCTGAGTATCCTGTACTGAATACATAGGTACAGGAAGCGAACCCGGGGAACTGAAACATCTAAGTACCCGGAGGAAAAGAAATCAACCGAGATTCCCTCAGTAGCGGCGAGCGAAAGGGGACCAGCCCTTAAGTGGTTTTGGTTTTAGTGGAACGCTCTGGAAAGTGCGGCGATACAGGGTGATAGCCCCGTACACGAAAAGGCCTTAATCATGAAAACGAGTAGGACGGGACACGTGTTATCCTGTCTGAATATGGGGGGACCATCCTCCAAGGCTAAATACTCCCAACTGACCGATAGTGAACCAGTACCGTGAGGGAAAGGCGAAAAGAACCCCTGTGAGGGGAGTGAAATAGATCCTGAAACCGTGTGCGTACAAGCAGTAGGAGCAGACTTGTTCTGTGACTGCGTACCTTTTGTATAATGGGTCAGCGACTTATTGTCAGTGGCAAGGTTAACCGAATAGGGGAGCCGTAGCGAAAGCGAGTCTTAATAGGGCGTTCAGTCGCTGGCAATAGACCCGAAACCCGGCGATCTATCCATGGGCAGGTTGAAGGTGAGGTAACACTTACTGGAGGACCGAACCCACGTCTGTTGAAAAAGACGGGGATGACCTGTGGATCGGAGTGAAAGGCTAATCAAGCCGGGAGATAGCTGGTTCTCCCCGAAAACTATTTAGGTAGTGCGTCATGTCTCACCCGCGGGGGTAGAGCACTGTTTGGGCTAGGGGGTCATCCCGACTTACCAACCCCATGCAAACTACGAATACCGCGGAGTGCAATCATGGCAGACACACGGCGGGTGCTAACGTCCGTCGTGAAGAGGGAAACAACCCAGACCGCCAGCTAAGGTCCCAAATGCCAGTTAAGTGGGAAACGATGTGGGAAGGCTTAGACAGCTAGGAGGTTGGCTTAGAAGCAGCCACCCTTTAAAGAAAGCGTAATAGCTCACTAGTCGAGTCGGCCTGCGCGGAAGATGTAACGGGGCTAAAACTGGCAACCGAAGCTGCGGATGCGTGCTTGCACGCATGGTAGGGGAGCGTTCTGTAAGCCGTTGAAGGTGAGTTGAGAAGCTTGCTGGAGGTATCAGAAGTGCGAATGCTGACATAAGTAACGATAAGGGGAGTGAAAAACTCCCCCGCCGGAAGACCAAGGGTTCCTGTCCAACGTTAATCGGGACAGGGTTAGTCGGCCCCTAAGGCGAGGCCGAAAGGCGTAGTCGATGGAAAACAGGTTAATATTCCTGTACCGCTTTTTACTGCGATGGGGGGACGGAGAAGGCTAGATCAGCACGGCGTTGGTTGTCCGTGTTTAAGGTGGTAGGCTGATATCTCAGGCAAATCCGGGATATCAAGGCCGAGAACTGATGACGAGTGTTCCTCGGAACATGAAGTGATTGATGCCATGCTTCCAAGAAAAGCCTCTAAGCTTCAGGTAAAAAGAGACCGTACTCCAAACCGACACAGGTGGTCAGGTAGAGAATACCAAGGCGCTTGAGAGAACTCGGGTGAAGGAACTAGGCAAAATGGCACCGTAACTTCGGGAGAAGGTGCACCGGTTTTGGTGATGGGACTTGCTCCCTGAGCTGAGGCCGGTCGAAGATACCAGGCCCCTGCAACTGTTTATTAAAAACACAGCACTCTGCAAACACGTAAGTGGACGTATAGGGTGTGACGCCTGCCCGGTGCCGGAAGGTTAATTGATGGGGTTAGCGCAAGCGAAGCTCTTGATCGAAGCCCCGGTAAACGGCGGCCGTAACTATAACGGTCCTAAGGTAGCGAAATTCCTTGTCGGGTAAGTTCCGACCTGCACGAATGGCGTAATGATGGGGGCGCTGTCTCCACCCGAGACTCAGTGAAATTGAAATCGCGGTTAAGATGCCGTGTACCCGCGGCTAGACGGAAAGACCCCGTGAACCTTTACTGTAGCTTTGCACTGAACTTTGAACCTGTCTGTGTAGGATAGGTGGGAGGCTTTGAAGTTAAGACGCCAGTCTTAATGGAGCCGTCCTTGAAATACCACCCTGGTATGTTTGAGGTTCTAACGTCGGCCCGTAATCCGGGCTACGGACAGTGTATGGTGGGCAGTTTGACTGGGGCGGTCTCCTCCCAAAGAGTAACGGAGGAGCACGAAGGTGTGCTAATCATGGTCGGAAATCATGAGGTTAGTGTAAAGGCAAAAGCACGCTTGACTGCGAGACAGACATGTCGAGCAGGTACGAAAGTAGGTCTTAGTGATCCGGTGGTTCTGTATGGAAGGGCCATCGCTCAACGGATAAAAGGTACTCCGGGGATAACAGGCTGATACCGCCCAAGAGTTCACATCGACGGCGGTGTTTGGCACCTCGATGTCGGCTCATCACATCCTGGGGCTGAAGCCGGTCCCAAGGGTATGGCTGTTCGCCATTTAAAGTGGTACGCGAGCTGGGTTTAGAACGTCGTGAGACAGTTCGGTCCCTATCTGCCGTGGGCGTTGGAGATTTGAGAAGAGTTGTTCCTAGTACGAGAGGACCGGAATGAACGCACCTCTGGTGTTCGGGTTGTCATGCCAATGGCATTGCCCGGTAGCTATGTGCGGACGGGATAACCGCTGAAAGCATCTAAGCGGGAAGCCTCCTTCAAGATAAGATCTCCCCGGGGCCTTGAGCCCCCTGAAGAGCCGTTGAAGACTACGACGTTGATAGGCTGGGTGTGGAAGCGCTGTGAGGCGTTGAGCTAACCAGTACTAATTGCTCGTGCGGCTTGACCATATAACAGAATCGACTGATTCACGTTACAACACAGAACGACGGACTTTGTGGAAACACATGGCCATAGCAGCAATTAACCGACAGAAAGAACATTCGCACCCTCGTTAATCGATCGGCGAATGCTGTATACTTTACTTTCCATCACCTTATTCGAGTCCATCAAGGCCCTCCGGAAACGGCGGTAAGACCTTCGAACTCAACCGAATTGCTTGACGATCATAGCGAGTTGGAACCACCTGATCCCATTCCGAACTCAGAAGTGAAACGACTTAGCGCCGATGGTAGTGTGGGGTTTCCCCATGTGAGAGTAGGTCATCGTCAAGCGCCTAATACTAAACCCCGTGTACTCCGTGCACGGGGTTTTTTTATACTCCGATTTTATAATCCGGGCTTTGCCTCTTCCGATTTTCCCTGTTAGAAGCGTAATCTCTCTGGTCGTGTCAGCCAGCGCGGAAGGTGTAACGGAACTGCAACTGACATCCGGATACCCGCGATTACATCATACCTATTCTTGCCCCCGGTTCTCCTGTGCTGCGACATCCAGATGTTTAGCACTCCCTGTATTAATAACCGCTACCCGGGATTGTTGCTGTCTGGACGCTCAGGTAGGACTTCCGTTGAGGAGGCACTTTGGCAAACTGATATTTGCCTGTATTTATCGCTCGACTGTTTGAAATTGAGCTGACTCCCTGCATCAATAAACTGCCACCTTGTATGTAGTGGTAACCGGCCAACTGTTTCTTGGCCGGTTTGAAGTGTTTGCATCACGGTCTTGGCTTACTCAATTAGTACTTCACTGTCCCTGTTGAGTCACTATCAACCGTGGCAGATGGCAGATGGCAGATGGCAGATGGCAGATGGCAGCTATCGCTAACGAGACACTTTTAACTGCTTCTTTCGAGAATCAAGATATTCAAGCTCCGTTGTCTCTTGTCTCTTGTCGCGCCAAGTGCGCGTGAGTTAGCCGGTCTCAGACAATATCGGGTTGAGTTGCTTTCAGCTTGAACGAAGGCACATCTCCGCTGGTATTGAATTGGAGTTCCAGCTGTTTCATGGAACCCTGTCGGTTACCGTGACTAAATAATGCGCTCCGTTTTGCTAGCAACCTCTTCTTGAATACCTTCTATCCGCATACCTCCCTACCGCCTGTGTTTTTACCGTTACGAAGTTAAGGTATTTCAATTTTTACCCGAAATTTCATATCGTTTCCCGATTCAATCTCATATCTTCCTCTGGTTGATACTAATTGGCCAATTCAACAAGACAGATAAGCCGTTAGATTCCAGAGTTTCCTCATCCTTAAACTGAAGAACCTCAGCATTTTGCCTCACGCTGGCATCTCAATAGTCAGTATGAGAAGCGATTGACTTTTCTGCGTCTCGCCTGAATAGCATATAATGCGGTTTTTGATTGCCGGATTTTTTGGAGAGTTGCTGAAATGGCTGCAAAAGACAAACTGATTATTTTTGACACAACATTGCGTGATGGTGAGCAAAGCCCTGGTGCATCAATGACCCGGGACGAAAAAGTTCGTATCGCCAAAATGCTGGAAAAAATGAATGTCGATGTCATTGAAGCTGGATTTGCAATTGCCAGCCAGGGTGATTTTGAAGCTGTTCGATCTGTGGCTGAGGCCATCAAAGACTCCACCGTTTGCAGTTTGGCCCGCGCGGTCAAAGGGGATATTGAACGTGCCGCGGAGGCAATCAAGCCGGCAAATTCAGGGCGTATCCATACGTTTATCGCAACCTCGCCGATTCACATGCAGTATAAGTTGCAAATGGAGCCGGAAAAGGTTCTTGAACAGGCTGTTGCGGCGGTAAAACTGGCGAGAAATTTCACCGATGACGTAGAGTTTTCGCTGGAGGATGCCAGCCGTTCCCAATTTGATTTTATGTGTCGGATTATTGATGCCGTCATTACCGCTGGCGCGAAAACAATTAATCTGCCGGATACCGTTGGTTATGCGGTTCCCGATGAATACGGTTCGATGTTTGGCCGTTTGTTACAGGCGATTCCCAATGCGGACAAAGCGATTTTTTCAACCCATTGCCATAACGACCTCGGGCTTGCAGTAGCAAATTCGCTGTCTGCGGTGATGCATGGTGCAAGGCAAATTGAGTGTACGATCAATGGCCTGGGTGAGCGCGCAGGTAACGCAGCGCTTGAAGAAATTGTTATGGCGTTGAAAACCCGTAAAGATTTTATGCCGGTTGAGACGCATATTGATGCATCCCATATCGTGCCTACCTCGCGTCTTGTTGCCAGTATTACCGGTTTCCCTGTGCAGCCCAACAAAGCCATTGTGGGAGCCAATGCTTTTGCCCATGAGTCCGGCATTCACCAGGACGGAATCCTGAAGCACCGTGAAACCTATGAAATTATGAGAGCCGAAGATGTTGGTTGGAATACTAACAAATTGGTGCTCGGCAAACATTCCGGTAGAGCCGCCGTAAAAGCCCGCTTTTCTGCGCTTGGGCTGACATTTGAAAGTGATGCACTTTTCAACGAAGCATTTATACGTTTTAAAGCGCTGGCTGACAAAAAACACGAAATTTTCGATGAAGATTTGCAAGCGCTGGTAACTGATAGCAGTGTGGAATCGGAAGGCAATAATATTCAGCTTGCCGAACTGGAAGTGGTCAGTAAGTCAGGGCAGTTACCTGTAGCGACTTTGTCTCTGTTGGTGGGTGAACAGCTTAAGGCTGCATCCAGCACCGGCAGCGGACCGGTTGACGCAGCATTTAAAGCTATTGAAAGCGTTGCTCAAAGCGGTGCCGTTCTGCAGCTGTATTCGGTGAATGCAATAACCCAGGGATCCGACTCACAAGGCGATGTTACCGTGCGTCTTGAAAAGAATGGTCTGATTGTTAATGGAGTAGGCGCCGACACGGATATTGTGGTTGCATCTGTAAAAGCCTATTTGCATGCATTGAATCTTATGCAGGACCATCATATTAAACCACACCCGCATCAGGCTGGTATTTGATGCAGGAACTTCGTCGCCAACGGTATCTCGCTGCACTGGGCATTGATAGCTATATGCCATTGATGCAGTTTGACGTGGCACCATTACCGGTGTTGTGTGAGCTGCCCCAGGCGACGGTGGAGGGCAGTACATCCTTCAATGAGACGGCTATTGTTGATGGTGGTTTGGACGATGCCGTTGCCGATTTTCCGTTGTCTGCCACTACTCTTGAGCAAACAGCGCAAACCATTGATCGGGTGTTCAAAAGTCTGGTTGAAACACCTCCAGCCCGGGAAATAAAAGATTCCTCGGCGGCTTTGACTCCTGAAAAAGTTATCCCGATCACTCGGCCAGCGGTAACCTTTTCATTGAGCATGTGGTACAGCCACGATGATTGGCTGGTGATTGACTCCCGCAAGCCTCAAGCTGCACTTCCTACAGCGGCGTTGCTGAATAATATTATTCAGGCGCTATGGCAGAAGCCTTTGCGTACCGGTGTTGAGGAGGTTTGGCATTGGCCTTTTGCTGAAAATACGTTTTCTCATCAGACGGAAGAAGATGCAAAAGATGCGCTTTCTGTATGGATTGAAGTGGCGCATGAAAAGCATGCAGTGAATAAATTGCTGGTAATGGGCGAAGTTGCCTGGCGTTACACGAATGTGTCAACGGGGACTTATGAAGAATCTCTCTGGCAGCATTATGAGCTGACTGGCGGTGTTACTGCCTGGGTTGTTCCTTCGCTGGTCGAGCTTCTGGAAGACCCCAACCACAAGAAAAAATTATGGCAACGTTTAAGAGTTTCATCGCATGAGTGAAATGCAACCTTCCGATGTTTTCGCCAACACCACGAATGAAATCACCTATCGGCTTATTACCGCAGAAGACATCGATACGGTGATGGATATAGAGCGAAAAGCGCACTCTCACCCCTGGCGACGTTCCAGCTTTGAAGACTGTTTGCAAGGGCGTCAAAAATGCTGGCTGGCTATTGTTAACAATGAAATTCGCGGATACATCGTGGTGGCTCATGGTGGTGGTGATGCAGAGTTGCTCAATGTTGTTGTTGCGCCGACCTGGCAGCGCAAGGGGCTGGGGCGGCAAATGCTCGAGCATGCGGTGAAGGCTGTGGAGACACATGCGGATATGTTATTTCTGGAAGTACGCGTGTCCAACCATCGCGCTATTGAGCTCTACAGCGCAGAAGGATTTTTTGAGGTGGGGCACCGTAAAAATTATTATCCGACCGTGAATGGGCATGAAGACGCATTATTGATGGCGCGACAGCTGTAATTATTGTTTGACCGGGCGCTTTTGCAATTTACGTTGTAGCGTCCGGCGATGCATACCAAGGCAACGAGCGGTTGCCGACACGTTGCCTTCATTTTCCGATAACACTTTTTGGATATATTCCCACTCCCGCCTTTCGACAGACGCGTAGCTGATATTTTGTTGGTCATCAGTTGCCACTGCCGCTACCGATTCAAAACACGCCAGAATTTCATCCACATTGGCCGGTTTGCTAAGGTAATTAATCGCCCCCAGTTTGATGGCATCCACGGCAGTAGAGATGCTTGAATAACCGGTTAGCATCACAATTTCCATAGCCGGCTGTCGCAGTTTAAGTTCAGCGATAACCGTCAGCCCCGATTCCTGTTCCAGCTTTAAATCGACCACCGCTTTATCAAACTGGTGATGTTGTGACAGCTGCAATGCGGCTGCCATGTCCGGAGCGTGATGAACGTTGAAACCGCGCCGTGATAGCGCACGTTGCAACACCATGCCAAATACCGGGTCATCCTCAACAATCATAAAATTTTGTGCGGTGTCAGTCATTGAGTTGCCCTGTAAGTGGCACAGTTAATTCAGTGCGGGTGCCGTGCGGCGATCGGGAAAACAGTTTTATTTCTCCGCCATGTCGATTCACCGTGGCGTTGGTAAGAAAGAAACCTATTCCCAGGCCTTTTCCTTTGGTCGTAACAAAGGCTTTGCCCAGTTGCTCCTGCAACGATTGGGGAATTCCGGGGCCGTCATCATCGATTTGCCAACGCATCTTGAGATTATCCCACTCAATTTCTACCGCAACGTTATCCGGATTGGCATCGGCGGCGTTGTGCAGCAGGTTCAAAATGGCTTGTTTGATGGTGGGGTCGAAAACAGCCTGAAGGCCATTGTCCGGTGAGTTCCATGTCAATCTACTGTTCACTTCCGGTCGCATCAGTTTCCACTGATCAATAATGGATTGGCAAAATAGCCGCACCGGCACGGCGAGCAATTCACCATTAAATTGTTGATCGGCTTTGGTTACCAGCTGTTTCAAAATGCTGGAGCACTGCTCTACCTGCGTCGACAAAATAACAAGATCATCTTTAAAAGCCTGATTTTCTGCATCCTGTTGCATTTCATGTAGCAGTAGTTTGATCGTCGACAACGGGGTGCCCAGCTCATGGGCGGTGCCTGCCGCCAGCGTTGCCACCGCCATTAATTGCTCATCGCGCATTTCCTCTTCGTTACGCTGTTTTAGCCAATCGCTCTGGGTGCGTAAGTTGTTTGCCATACGATTGACGAAATAACTGATCAACAGCGCGCTAACCGAAAAAATCGCCCACATACCCAGGATGTGAAAATTGAGTGTGTCGGTAGTGTGTGAATGATGTTGATGGGGCGACAGTAGCGGTTGCTCTATGTGAAAAAAAAGCAGCAAGGTGTAGATGGTCAGGCACAGCAGTGTCACAAACCAGACCAGCCGGGTAGTCAGGGTTGCCGCCGCGAGACAGATGGGCACCAGCAAGTAAGAGATCAGCGGATTATTGGCGCCGCCGGAGTAATAAAGCAGAATTGAAAGGCAGCAAACATCCAGCAACAGCTGAATAAACAGTTCAATATCGGTAACTGGCAAACTTTTGTTGATGCGCAACCAGGTGAGCACATTAACAAGGGTGAGAGCACCGAGAGTGGCAACCACCGGCGCGGTGGCAAGCGGCAGCGTAAAAAACAGCAGATTGCCCACAATAGCAAGCCATAAGCCGCCGATGACCAGAAAGCGAATAAACACCAGATGGCGAAGATGTGCCTCGGGGGCGCTGCGATAAGCAAGAATAGTCTGCATCATAGAAAGTGGCGCTCATCATCTACGTCCGGTAATGGCCGAATTATAACCGGAATAAAAACCGGGATTAATTGATAAACCTGTGACACGTTGTCGCAGGGGCAAAGTAATTTGTCTTTTGGGGTGGTGTATACTGCCAATTCGCCTGTCCTGCAGATTCGCTTTTGATAAGAGGCTGTTTTCCCTTCATGGAACCCACCATTAACGCCACTTTGATAGAAGGACGGGTATCCACGCAATTAAAAGAACTGGCAGTGCCGATGGTGTGGGGATTGGCTGCCACCATGACCCTCAATATTGTCGAAGTGTTCTTTATCGCCCGTCTGGGCAGTGCTCCGCTGGCGGCGTTGAGTTTTACCTTCCCGGTTTTAATGGTATTGACCAGCCTCGGCATTGGCCTGGGTGCCGGCACTTCATCTGCTGTTTCGCGCGCCATTGGCGAGGGTAACTCGTCTATGGCCAGGCGTCTGGCTACCGACGCTATGACACTCGCTTTCGGTATTTCTGTGCTGGTTTGTATAACCGGCTGGCTGTTGATAGACCCGCTATTTCGCCTGCTCGGTGCCACCGACAACCTGATGCCGTTGATTCGTGGCTATATGTCGATCTGGCTATTCAGCGCTCCCTGCCTGATTGTGCCTATGGTTTGTCTGGCGGCGCTGCGCGCCATGGGGATGAGCCGCGTGCAGGGCTATCTCATGGGCTCGGCAGCCTTATTTAATGTCATTCTCGATCCTATTCTTATTTTTGGTTTGCTGGGCGCCCCGGCCCTGGGGTTGGAGGGCGCTGCCTGGGCGACGCTCATTACCCGGTTTTTGATGCTGCTGGTCGCACTGTATATTTTGCTGTTCCGTGTGGGTTTGCTGGTGAATCCGTTTATCCGTTGGCAAGAGCTCAAGCCTTCCTGGCAGGCGATTATTCATGTGGGTGTGCCGGCCATGGCCGCCAACGTTATCGTGCCGCTGGCCAGCGCTATGGTGGTCGCCATGGTGGCCAGTTATGGTACGGATGCGGTAGCCGCGCTGGGCATTGCGGTAAGAATTGAACCGCTGGCCCTGATTGTTTTCTTTGCCCTTTCGGGGGTGGTGGGGCCTTTCTTCGGGCAGAATCTCGGGGCGGGGAAATACGACCGTCTTGGAGAGGCGATTCGGGTGCTAACCGGGTTTTGTCTTGCCTGGGGGTTATTACTGGCGTTGATTCTGCTGGTGAGCGGACGCTTTCTTGCGGGCCTGTTTACTGACCACGAAGCGGTTATCCCGGTGGTGGTGTTTTATCTCAGCCTGGTGCCGTTCAGCTATGGCGCCTACGGCATCATTATGTCTGTGAATGCGGCTTTTAACGGGATGGGGCGCCCTTGGCCTGCAATGGCGTTATCTGCCGGGCGGGTGTTGTTTGTGTTTCTGCCGCTGGCATTTCTCGGTCAGCATTTGTGGGGGCTGACCGGGATATTTGTCGCCACCATGTTATCCAATTTCTGCATTGGTATTTGGGGCTGGTTCTGGTTGCGCCGGTATGTGGCCAGCACGCCGGCTTGCTAGTTGTGCCAGCGTTCCGGTGAATAGGAAAACACCGGCAGCGACCAGGACCAGCGAATAGCCGCCAGCCGCAACGAGAGCCCCACGGTAAACGATGCCAGCAGGTTGAGATCGTGATCGACCCCGAATTTGCGCAACGACAAATACAATACCGCCACCAGTAACGAGACACTCGCATAGAGTTCTTTATGCAACACCATCGGGGTTTGATTGCATAAAATATCCCGCAAAATTCCGCCAAAAATACCCGTGGTAATCCCCGCCATAATCACTACCGGCGTTGAGTATTCCAGCTTCAGTGCAACGTTACAGCCAATCACCGTAAAAGCGATAAGCCCCATGGCGTCGAGAACCAGAAAAATTTTGTGCAAATGGTGCATATAGCGAGCGACGACCATGGTAAACAGGCCGGCAGAAATGGTGAGGTAAATATAGGCAGAGTGCTGGGTCCAGGTGACCGGGTAGTTGCCCAGCAACATATCGCGGACGGTACCACCACCCAACGCGGTGATAAATGCGATCAGGCTCACGCCAAACATATCCATGTTGCGGCGGCCGGCGGCCAGCGCGCCAGACATGGCTTCAGCAGTAATAGCAATAATATAGATATAGGTCAGCACACAGATCTCCTGCGGACGTAGCGCCTCTCCCTCTGTCCCGGGTACCTGAGAGTTTACGTCACCAACACCTGTTGATAACTTGCCCCTTCGGTGGATTGATCAAGTCAACCTCTCTCCAGACGGCGAAATCTGTGTGTCGCAGTATATTTGCCTGAGCGATTATGGGAGTTTGCGCCTTCGGCGGAGGATAAACCTCTCTCTCCTGCGAGGCTGGCGATTATACAGTAATCCGCTTGCGCTACCAGTGTTACCCGCCTTCTGAAAACCGCCTTTAAATACCCCGCAAAGCGCTCTTTGACGCCAGTAAAGGATCGACCGGCAAAAGCGGACTATGCTTTAAAACGCACTTGTTAATCACAAAAAGCTATCTCCAGACACCTGTTTCCAAAACCCGGGTGCAGCGCGCTATTGAGGCGGAACCGATCTTGCGTGGGTCGGTAAATCGGCATCAGCGTGGTAATGCACCCGGGGGCTGCAGCTGATGAGGGGCAAATAGCTTTCAAATAACCTTGCAGTCGGTTTCAACCGGCTGACACAGGAAAACAAACCGTGTTGGCACAAGAGGTTGGTATGTCGAGCGATAACGATAAAAGCGTTGCGCGTCGTAATTTTTTGCGCACATCTCTCTCTCTGATTCCGGCGGTAACTCTTTCCGGTAGCGTCCTAGCAACGGGCGATACCGATGCAAAGCGGAACCCGTCTTCTGAAACCCCCGCGGATGCGCGCCCTTACCAGCCAACATTTTTCAAACCTCTGGAGTGGGCATTTCTTCTGGCGGCTTGCGACCGTTTGATCCCGGCCGATGATATTGGTCCAGGCGCGCTTGAAAGTGGCGTGCCGGAGTTTATTGATCGTCACATGCAAACCCCTTATGCCAGTGGTGATATCTGGTACCGGCAAGGCCCCTTTATTGATTCGCTGTCCGAGTTCGGTTACCAGGGGCGTTTGGCGCTGCGGGAAATAATACAAATCGGGATTGCCGCTATCGAAAAATATTGTCTGGCAGAATTTTCGGGCAAACGCTTTTCCGACCTTACGGCTGAACAGCAAACCGATATTTTGAAAGCGGCGGAAGGCGGCAAGTTGGAGCTGGAAGATATCAGCGCAAAACTGTTTTTCTCCCAGCTGCTCGCTGAAACCCGTAACGGTTATTTTTCTGACCCGCTACACGGCGGCAATAAAAATATGGGCGCCTGGAAAATGATTGGTTATCCGGGCATGCGTGCCGATTACCTCGATTGGGTCGGCGTGCGGGATCGTGCTTATCCCTTGCCGCCCGTTGATTTATCCGGAAAGCGGGGTTGATGCGATGGCGACAATAAAAAAGAAAGTGGATGCGGTGATTGTCGGCATGGGCTGGACAGGTGCCATTATGGCGAAACGTTTAACCGATGAAGGTTTGCATGTGGTTGCGCTGGAGCGCGGCCCTGATCGTGACACCCAACCGGATTTTGCCTATCCACGGGTTGTGGATGAATTGGAAGGCTCGGTACACCGGCGCTTTTTACAAAGCCTCGGGCAGGAAACTTTTACCATTCGCCACGGCATTAATGATACCGCGGTGCCTTTTCGACAAATGGGTTCCTTCAAGCCCGGCACGGGGGTTGGTGGTGCCGGCGCGCACTGGTCCGGTTGTCATTTCCGACCACTACCGGAAGACATGAATTTCCGCTCCAGCATGGCTGAGCGTTATGGCAGCAAATTTATTCCGGACGATATGACGATTCAGGATTTCCCGGTTTCCTACAAGGAACTGGAGCCTTATCTGGATCACTACGAATACGTATGTGGCACATCAGGAAAAGCCGGTGTCATTAACGGCGTGGTGCAACAGGGTGGAAATCCCTTTGAAGGTTCCCGCTCACGGGAATATCCCCTCGGCGCCAATGCCGATTATCTCGGTGCAGAAATGTTTCATAAAGCGGCGCGCGAGATGGGTTATCACTCCTATCCGATTCCTGCATCCAATGCCTCCGGGCCCTATGTTAATCCTTACGGTTGCCAATTGGGGCCGTGTAATTTTTGTGGCTTTTGTAGCGATTACGGGTGTTTGAATTACTCGAAGGCAAGCCCTAACGCCTGTATTTTGCCGGTGTTGCGGCAACGAAAAAATTTCGAATTACGAACCCATGCGCACGTACTCAAAGTGAATCTTGATGACGAAGGCAAACAAGCAACCGGCGTAACCTATCTTGATGCCGAGGGGCGAGAAGTTGAACAGCCGGCAGATATCGTTTTGCTTTGTGCGTTCTCTCTTTTCAACGTGCAGCTGATGCTGCTGTCCGGCATTGGCAAACCTTACAACCCGGAAACCGGCGAGGGCACGGTTGGCAAAAATTATTCCTATCAAAACCTGAATCGTGTGGTGTTGTTTTTTAATAAAGATGTACAGGCCAATGGCTTCATGGGAATTGGTGGCGGTGGTGCAACCTTTGATGATCTGAATGGCAAACAATTGGATAACGCCGCTGCCGGGTTTGTTGGCGGCGGTATTATTTGGGCGCGCCAGCCTGGCGCCGGCCCGGTGCGCGGTATTCCGGTTCCCTCGGGAACACCGGCATGGGGTAGTGATTGGAAGCGTGCGGTAGCGGACTCATTTCGACACACGTTTTACTTTGAAGTGCAGGGCGCTTGCATGTCCTATCGTCAGCACTATCTTGATCTTGATCCTCAATATCGG
This sequence comes from Cellvibrio polysaccharolyticus, assembly GCF_015182315.1. NCBI lineage: Bacteria > Pseudomonadati > Pseudomonadota > Gammaproteobacteria > Cellvibrionales > Cellvibrionaceae > Cellvibrio > Cellvibrio polysaccharolyticus. The sequence continues at coordinate 3,431,264 of NZ_PRDL01000001.1, read as the reverse complement.
GATGCCTTCGGGCGCCCTTTATTGCGCATGACGTTTGATTGGCACAATAACGAAATCAAGGCTTCACAATTTCTGGTTGATAAAGCCTTGCAAATGAGTCGTGTGCTCAACCCGCGTGCGATGACCGGCGAATCGAAAAAAGAGGGCGCCCGCTATAACGCCACCCAGTATCAAAGTACCCACACCTGCGGCGGCGCGATCATGGGTGATAGTCCAAGCAATTCTGCGCTCAATCGCTATTTACAATCCTGGGATGTTGCCAATGTGTTTGCCATTGGCGCCAATGCTTTTCCGCAAAATAATGGCTACAACCCGACCGGTCTTGTAGGTGGTCTGGCCTATTGGGCGGCCGATGCAATTTGTAAACAATATCTGAAAAATCCCGGCCCGCTGGTTCAGGCATAAGGAGAATCCGTAATGAAAAAACGGCTTCGCAGATTACTGATTATCAGCGTGTTGATTATTGCGGGTGTGCTGACGGTTGCGCTGCTGCCCTCCAAAACGCCATCACTCGACGCCAGTCATATCAATTTCACCGATGCCTCACTGATTGAGCGCGGTGAATATCTGGCAGCCGCGGGTGATTGTGTAGCCTGCCATACCGCACCGGGCGCGCAGCGTTATGCCGGGGGCTTTGGGCTTGAATCACCGCTCGGTCTTATTTACAGCACCAATATTACGCCAGACAAGGAAAGCGGCATTGGTCATTACACGCTGGATGATTTTGACCGGGCGGTGCGTTACGGCATTGCACCCTCCGGTGATGCCTTATATCCGGCGATGCCTTTTCCGTCTTATGCGCGCATGACCGATGAAGATCTGATAGCCCTTTACGCCTACTTTATGCACGGTGTTTCACCGGTGGCGCAAGCGAATCGAAACGTCGATATTCCCTGGCCGCTCTCCATGCGCTGGCCTTTAATAGTATGGCGAAAAGCTTTCGCGCTTACCCCCGCTCAATGGCAGCAACAAGCACCGGTTTATGAAGATCCGGTTATCGCTCGCGGTGCTTATCTGGTGCAGGGATTGGGGCATTGTGGCTCCTGTCATACGCCACGTTCGTGGACGATGAAAGAAAAAGCCTATTGGGAACATAGCCGGGATTTCCTTGCCGGCGGCCCGATCATTGATGGCTGGCTGGCGGTTAATTTACGAAGTGACGACGCGGATGGGCTGGGACGTTGGCCATCCACTTATATTGTCGACACGCTGCGAAGCGGGCGCAATGATGAATATGCCGTACTCGGACATGGCATGAGTGATGTAGTGCTACACAGCACCCAGCATCTGCACGATGACGATTTGCACGCGATGGCTACTTATTTAAAACAGCTGTCTCCGGCCAATATCAGCACGTCGTTTTATCAGGCTGACCCATCCACTGCCGAGGCATTGGCAGCGGGTGTGGAAGAAAGTCGCGGTGCCGAGTTATTTGTCGATAACTGTGCGGCTTGCCATCGCACCAACGGTTTGGGCCACAAGGGTGTTTTTCCCACCATCGCCGGAAACCCTTCGGTGCTGGCGGAAAATCCGGTATCGCTGATTCGCGTTATTCTTGCTGGCAGCCGCTTGCCGTCCACGCGAACAGCACCGTCCGATTTGGGCATGCCCGGGTTTGCCTGGCGCTTGTCTGATGATGAAGTTGCTCAACTATCCACCTTTATTCGCCACAGCTGGGGCAACGAAGCCAACCCTGTGTCGGTGGATCAGGTAATACAGGTTCGTCAAATGCTGGATGAGATGTCGGCACAGGAACGGGCGGTTATTGAGAGCAACAATCGTCGGTAAGGGGTAAAAGCAGCGCGCCGCTATAACGTAGCCGGGTGTTTATTTTTCCTGAAATCACCGGGAATGGCACCGAAAAGGCATTTAACAAATCGCTTGATTGTTTCTGCCGGTTGAATCGGCGAAAATGTGCGCCTTTTATGATTAACATGACAGATTTATCGGTAAAAGAGTCTTCTTCGGGCGTCTTGATCGGTTTTCTGCAATCGCCCTTACCTGGAAGATAGAAATCAATGTCAAACACCTCGCTTCGCTCGGAAGTTCTTAAACGCAGAACCTTTGCCATCATCTCGCACCCGGATGCGGGTAAAACCACCATTACTGAAAAACTCCTGCTGTGGGGCAACGCTATTCAGCTGGCGGGATCGGTGAAAGGCAAGCGTGGCCCTCATGCGCGTTCCGACTGGATGACCATGGAGCAGGAGCGTGGAATTTCGGTGACCTCATCGGTCATGCAGTTTCCTTATAAAGGCCGCGTGGTAAATCTGCTGGATACTCCCGGGCACGAAGACTTTTCTGAAGATACTTATCGCACCCTCACCGCGGTTGACTCTGTGCTGATGATGATCGACGGCGCCAAAGGTGTTGAAGATCGCACCATCAAATTGATGGAAGTTTGTCGCCTGCGTGATACACCGATTTTATCGTTCATCAATAAAATGGACCGTGAAAGTCGCAGCCCGGTCGAGCTGCTGGACGAAATTGAAACCGTGCTGAAAATTGCTGCCTCGCCGATCAACTGGCCGCTGGGCACCGGTAAGGAATTCAAAGGCGTTTACAATTTTTACACCGACACCATCCACGTCTATCAACAAGGTAAAGGTCATACCATCCCTGACGATATTCAGATCAAAGGTCTGCAAAGCGATGAAGCAGCGCAATTGCTGGGCGGTTACATTGATGACATCCGCGAAGAAATCGAACTGGTGCGCGGCGCCACCAATGAATTTAATCTTGAAGAATATCTTGCAGGCCGCATGACACCGGTATTTTTCGGTACGGCGCTGGGTAATTTTGGCGTGCGCGAAATGCTCGACGGCTTCGTTGAGTGGGCGCCTACACCACGCAGCCGCGCAACCAATGAACGGGAAGTTGCCGCCGAAGAAGAAAAATTTACCGGTTTCGTTTTTAAAATTCAGGCCAACATGGACCCCAAACACCGCGACCGTATTGCCTTTATGCGCGTCTGTTCGGGCACCTATAATCAGGGTATGAAGATGCGTCATGTGCGCATCGCCAAGGATATTAAAATTGCCGATGCGGTAACCTTTATGGCCGGTGACCGCAGTGCTGTTGAAGAAGCCGTGGCCGGCGACATTATCGGTTTGCACAACCACGGCACCATTCAAATCGGTGATACCTTCACCGACGGCGAAGAACTGAAATTTACCGGTATTCCACACTTTGCACCGGAGCTGTTTCGCCGCATTCGCCTGAGAGATCCTCTGAAAACCAAACAACTGCAAAAAGGCTTGCAGCAATTGGCTGAAGAAGGCTCCACCCAGGTATTTTTCCCGGTCGACAACAACGATATCGTGGTCGGTGCGGTGGGGGTGCTGCAATTTGAGGTAGTTGCCTATCGCTTGAAAGACGAATACAAGGTGGAGGCGATTTACGAGCCGGTCAACGTGGCAACGGCGCGCTGGATCGAATGTGACGACTCGAAAAAACTCGAGGAATTCAAACGCAAATGTTCCGACAACCTCGCGGTTGACGGCGGTGGGCACCTGACTTACCTGGCGCCAACGCGAGTCAATCTTTCGCTTACCCAGGAACGTCATCCGGATGTGGTGTTCCGGGCCACACGGGAACACTAATGGTGCAAATCATCACGCTGATATTAACCATCGTAGTTTTTGTCGGCGTGGTGCTGGTTTTAATGTGGGCCAAAGGCCCGCATTACCGGTTAACCCGCAACAACGTCGCCAATCTTTTTCGCCTGGTTCTGGATGGTAAAGCCACCGAAAACGATTGGCGTTTGTTCTCCGCCCTGCCGTTACGTCACGATCCTTTTCTGCACAATCTGAGAGAGCAATGTCTGGAAATTGAGGAACGCGAGTTTACCGGCATCAATCGATCCGGTTTTCTGTTTACTCGCAAAGGTCTGGAAGAAATTCGGGCGTTGCTGGAAACGCTGGAATCTGAAGCGCAAGACTGAAAAATCCCGGCACCTTGTCCGTGCCGGGATTGCTTTTTTATCTGCGCATTTCGAACGTGATGGGTGCAGAAAACTCGAAAGATTGTACGTTCATTGATGAGGGAATCGCGGGGAAGGGCGCAGCCCGTTGCACGGCTTCCCATGCTTCCTTGTTCAATAAATCATAACGGCTTTCTTCTATCCACGACATGCTGCGAATACTGCCCTGTTGATCTACTGTGATGGCGATACGAACCCCACCTTCCTGATTGCGTTCCTGGGCTCTGCGCGGGTATCTCACGCTGGAGCGAATTTTCTTTAACATGTCAGAAACGTAAAACTGTCTCGCCAGCAGCGACTCGGTAGTCAATGCCGGTTGCAGATCGTCATCCTCCTCTTCCACGGCAGCCGCTGATGCTACCGCCATCGCTGGCGGTGCGGGCGGAACCGCAGAGCTGGCCTGGCTTGAAACGGCTGGCGTCGGCTGTGCTGCCAATGCGGGTAACTCGACTCTGGCCGGCGGCAAAGGCGCGGCGGATGAGCGGGCCACTATCGCAGCAGCAGAGGAAGAACTGGAGGAGGAAACCGGCTCCGGTGTATGCCATGCGGCAATCTCGCGATTGCGCGATGGATCCGGGCGAATAGCGTCGTAGCGGTTGCGCAGGTTGCTGGCAACGTCGCCCATTTTTAAAAGATCGGCTTTGTAGGTCGATGAAAGTGGTACCCGGCCAATCCAGGTGCTCAGCAACAGCTGAAAGAATTGATCATCGGCAATGTTATCCAGCAACACATCGTTGATGGTGATGGAAACGCCCTCGCCTGGCGTCATGGAAACTACGATGTGATCGTTTTTTTGCAGACGGCCTTTAAACAGGCCGTCGAACCGCACCATATTATCGGCCTGGGCGGTAAGAATATTGCTGTTGTTATTGATCGCCATCCCCTCAATCCACATGCGGCTGAAGCGGCGTACGGCAAGGCCATCTGCGGCAACAACTTTTAACTCCATGCGCTTGGCAACAGCGCTGCTGACCAGGGTATCTGCGTTATCACTCAGAGTTTCAGAATAAAGCGCGCCGATAAATTGCTCGTTACCCAGCTCCTGATGAACCGAAATACCATTCAACAAGGGAGCCGCATGAGCAAAAGCGCCAACACACACGAGGGTTGCGCACATCAATGTGCGCCAGGGCATTTTCAACAACATATGATGTATCTCTCATTATTTTAAGATTCTGAGACATTACTGCCTGGGTTTTTCCATTAACGGGGTTATTGGATTTATCTGACCGTTGGCGCAGTATAATATATTAGTGTCGCGTGTTTTACGAAAATGTGACCTTAAGGTCATCATCCTGATTGTGTTAAATCAAAACCTGAAGCAATCACACATTAAAACGTAGAGTAATCGCTGGCAGCCGTAATGCGGCTTGCGTACTATTGTTGTTCCCATATGCACTGCTTAACGGTGAAGGAATGCACGATGAACAAGCCGTTTTTTTCGGTGACCTACCCATTATGACGGGGTCTATTCAATACGATGGAAATTAAACCGTTGCAAAAATTTGCCAGAGACACAGTAGAACATCTGCTCTCTGCTATCCCTTTCTTCAAGACGGTTCGCCAGCAGGATGCATGGCAATTCGAATTACTGCTGCAATCATCCCGTATTGTGACCTATCAGCCTGGCGATATTGTTCTCAAGCGGGGGGATGCAGACAACTGGATGTACTTTCTATTAAAAGGACGTCTGGCCGTTTATGTTGATCAATTGGGGCAGGGTGAACTGATCAACTACGTTACACCCGGTGAGGTATTCGGGGATTTGTCCCGCCTTGTTGGACAGCCGCGCACTGCCACGCTGGTGGCTGACGCCGCCAGTAAGGAGTCCATGGTTTTTGCGACTGACTGTTCTATTTTTGGTGAGCTCACCGACACTCGCCCTATCAATTTGCAAACCAAGCTCGCCTATTATCGAAATACCGTGCACAACTTGCGCTGGAAACTGGAAGTCTATCGCTCCCAACATTTACAGCATGCACTGGCGAACCGCCACCGGCAGGTTCGTTTATACACGGGCGCAAAAGATACGCCGGAAGAGCTAAAGGCGTTGCATGACCAGGCTCACGCGCTGGCGTTGCTGTTGTTGGAATGGAATACCGAATTTGGTGCACCGATCGACAATGTGCCGCTGGTGGGAGAAAAAGATCTTACCTGAGACCCAGGCATTTCTTGCAGACAATAAAAAAGCGCCCTGAGGCGCTTTTTTATTGCTCTGATGAAAATCAGGCTTGAGGTGCAGCGGCAACAGCAGCTTTTGGCTTGCGGCCACGCTTGGCTGGAGCTTTTGCAGCTACTGCAGCAGCTGGTGCTGCTTTAGCAGCGGCCGGCTTGCGAACAGCTGGCTTACGAGCAACCGGCTTTTTAGCGGCTGGTGCAGTGGTGGTAGCAGCAGCTTTAGGGGCAGCAGCTTTACGCGCAACCGGTGCTTTGGTGCGAACGGTTGCTTTTTTTGCAGCAGTTTTAGCTTTCAGAGCTGCTTTTCTATCAGCTGCTTTTTGCTTTGCAGCTTCTTTCTTGGCGGTAGCTCGTGCTCTCAGGGCCGCTTTTTTAGCTGCTGCTTTTTCACGCAGAGCAACTTTCTTGGCAGCCAGTTTGGCTTTGGCAGCCGCTTTTCTATCTACCAGCTTCTGCTTGGCAGCCGCTTTTTTAGCAGCCGCTTTCAAACGCTTGGCAACAGCCGCAGCCGCTTTGGCAGATGCTCTGTCGTGAGCAGAAGCCAGACGATTGGCTGATTTGATGCCAGCCAATTCTTTCTTCGCTTCAGCAACTACTTTCTTGGCAGCATCAGCAGCTTGTTTTGCTTTGGCAGCATCTGCTTTGGCAGCAGCGGTTTGCTTCGCGGCAGCCGGGGTCTTTTTCTTGGCAGCAGCGGCCAGTTTGGTTTGTGCTGCTTTCAGGGATGCAACAGCTTTAGCTGCATCTTTGGTTAAGGCAGTAACATTTTTTTGGGCATCAGCAGCTTGAGCGACACGCGCTTTTGCCAACTGAGCTTTCAACTGGGTCAACTGCTGTTCTAAATTCGCAACAGTATCAACCGCTTTAGCTTGACGTGCAGCCATGATGAGATTCCTTTATTTTTTTCGAAAAATCGATTAAGTGAATGAAAACCTACAACATGCATAAGTTAAAACTTTATGGAAAAAATTCAAGTTTTTTACGTTCAAATGGTATAAAAAAATCCCGATTTTTGAATTTTCAGGGGGAATTGGGTCCGAAATTACCACTTGAGCTTCAAGTTCTATTTATTCACGCAATTTGGTCGACTTTTGTCTCGCCGAACAAAACTTGCAAAACCTTGCCAGCCCACCGGCAAAACATCATTTTTGTTTGCCACGTGATGATCAGTATATTGATTGTGTTGTTGTTTTTTCTCACCGCCGGTTGCGGTTATAAATTGCACTTTCAACCCATGAAATTTCAACGCACCGGGTTGCTGAGGATTGTGCAGGGTGGATTCGTCCCGACGGTGATCTGCAAGCTGGCGAAGCGAATGAACAACTCCCTGGAAGTTTTAACGGCTGGATTGTCATCGCTCATTCATAAAACACCTGTGTAACTGCCACTGCTTTGGTTTTTCAAATGGTGAATGACCGAGTGGCAAGTCATCGATATTGCCTGAAGGTGATACTGATTATCAGCCAATTTTTTGGTATTGAGTGGGCATCAAGTGCGCCGGTATTTAAAAAACGTTGAATATGGAAAGGTAAACAAACTGCTGGCCGGGCAATTGATGGAGAAATCCGATTTTGGTGAGAGCTGGCAATTTCAGCCGTGCAAAATATTTTTACCTGTAGTTGCTCAAACCGGTTAATGCTGATCAGGTTGATATCGAACAACTGCGGTGAAGTTTTTGATGATTGGCCAGGGCGTTGTTGCTCGTTATGTATAACTTTTTTTGGTTCGCACTTGAGTGGCTCCAGCGGATGATTATTGAGCCGGGTTTGCGAGGTGAAGATGATCGGACTTTTGCTTTTGAAGATGAAATTCCTGAGGCTGGATCAGTTATCTTTGGCCGGCTGGTTTGAATTATCGGCTCGATAAACTATCGCGTGGAAGGTGTTGCAATGGTCGATCCGTAGATGTCGATTACTGTGGGCGGCGGGTGCATTATTTTCTCTTGCTGTTCGCGTCGCATCCAGTGATGCAAACGCATGAGCAGTTATCCTGGTTATGTGAATTTCGCAGGAGGAACAGTCGTTGTTTTTTCAAAGCTGCTTCCTTCTGGTATTTATGGGGTTCAGGCGTTATCTTTCCCTGGCTGTAATGAACATCTTTTCGTTTTCGTGGTCTTTGGAAAAGTCGAAAAACGCGAGCGGCAGTGTGTATGCTGGCGATCTTTTTCGGGCAGATATTGAGCCTTGTTGCCAAGGTGCCGGTGCTGGATATTTACTGACCAGCCAATCAAACCATATATTCCTAAATAGAATTTAAGTTTGTTTTTTAATGTGTTTTTGGTCTTTTTCGGGGAAAGTTAACCCAATAATCACTCATAAATATCCAATAAAGGATTGGTCAGTCGATATTAAAAACTGATAGTATTGGTAGTTAACCCGACCGCTGGGCTAAAACAGATACCGTTCCGATAAAAAGAGGAGTAAATGCGGTGAGTCGAAGAAAGAAAGGCCGTAGCGCCGACGATAGTAGCGAAATTGATTTGACGCCAATGCTGGACGTTGTGTTCATCATGCTGATTTTCTTTATCGTGACCGCATCGTTCGTTAAAGAAGTAGGTCTTGATGTCAATGTGCCGGAGAAGAATGACAGCCCTCCGCCAGATGATGCTCCTCAGAACATCCTGGTTCGTATCTCTGCCGACAATCAAATCTGGTTCCGTGATGAAACCGGTGAGCGTCGTGTTGATGAGCGTCAAGTGCGTTCAAATATTGAGCGTTTGCGTGCAGAATTGCCGAAAGCCTCAGTAATCATTCAGGCTGACAATAAGGCGAATGCGGCAACTTACGTTGCTGTACAGGATGCCGCCCAGGAAGCCAATGCCCCTGCTGTTGTTCTGGTGCCTATCAATAATTGATGGTGTAACAGATACAAAAAAGCCGCTTCGGGAAACCAAAGCGGCTTTTTTATTGCCTGGAATTCAGGTGAATTACCCGTTTCCATGTCTCCCGTAGTATCGGGAGGCCGGGCCAGAGCGCTAGCGCCAGCCCGGATGTTCTTATCAGCTGGCCAGTTGCTTTCTTACCGAAGCCAGCTTCACGCAAGTCACGAACACTTTCATAGCAGCTACAACTTCCGGCACTGTTGGTACTGACGGGGCGATACGGATGTTGCGGTCTTCCGCATCTTTGCCGTAGGGGTAGGTAGCGCCGGCAGGCGTCAGTTTCACGCCAGCTTCTGCGGCCAAACGTACGGTTTCCTGCGCACAACCTTTGCGGGTATCAAAAGAAACAAAATAACCGCCCACCGGCTTTTCCCAATAGCCCAGGTCGGTGCCGTCAAACGCACCGGACAGTGCTGACAGTACGGCTTCGAAACGCGGGTTAAGCAGTGCAGCGTGCTTCTTCATGTGCGCCAGCAGTGCAGCATTGTCGGGCAGGAAGCGGGTGTGGCGAATCTGGTTTACCTTGTCCGGGCCAATAGTGCAGGTATTCAGGAATTTTTTGATTCCCGCCTGGTTGGCAGCGCTGGCAGCAACAAAGGCTACACCGGCACCGGCGTGGGTAATTTTGGATGTTGAAGCAAACTGAATCACCGAGTCTTCGGTGTTGTGGCGACGGGTCGCTTCGAGAATGCTGGCCAGTACCGGTGCGTTATCGATCAGGTCATGCACGCCGTAGGCGTTGTCCCAGAATACGCGGAAGTTATCACCGGCAATTTTCCCCAGCGCCGCAATGCGGTCAACGGTTTCATCGCTATACACCACGCCGGTCGGGTTGGAGTACTTGGGTACACACCAGATACCTTTGATGGATTTATCGGCTTTCACCAGTGCTTCAACAGCATCCATGTCCGGGCCATTGGCGGTCATGGCAACGTTGATCATTTTAATGCCGAGCTGGGCGCACACGGTGTAGTGACGGTCGTAACCTGGCACCGGGCAAATAAAGCTGACTTCGCCTTCATTTTTCCAGGCGCTGGCGCTGTCTTTCAAACCAAACTGATGCGCTGCCAGCATAACCTGGAACATCAGGGTCAGGCTGCTGTTGCCGCCGACCAGAATGTCGGATGCGGCTACACCTAACAGGTTTGCACCGAGCTGTTTGGCTTCAGGAAGACCATCAAGACCGCCGTAATTGCGCGTGTCAGTACCATCAGCAGCAATGTAATTGCCCTTGAGGATACCGTCCAGTGCATCGGACAGGCTCAACTGTTCTGCCGATGGCTTGCCACGGGTCAGATCGAGGTTCAGTTTTTGGGCGAGAAAACCCTGATATTCGGCGTCCAATTGGCTTTCCCATTGGCGCAGTTGTTCCGGCGTAGCTTGATCCAGTTGCAAGGTCATTCACCTCATCATGGTTGGGGGCAGAAAACGGCCAGCATTATACCTGCTCTGTCAGGTACTTTCACGAGCGCGTTAAGGCGTTTGCGTGGCTTGTTAAGGTTGCAGTGCTAACCAGCGGTGGCATAGGGCAATCCAGGCCATCGGCCATTGCCCGTAATAATTCCCGTTCTGTGACAGTTATTTTTCCATCGTATTGAATGCAACGGCTCATGGCTTTGAGCAGCTGTGGTTTCTGCAGCGGCGCAACGCTATTGAGTGTCGCCAGAGCCTGATCCAGATCTTTTAACGCGTAGTGGCCGCGCCTGGGCAATGTTAATGCCGACAGGCGAAGCTCATTGGCGGCTGCTTGAAAGGCTGCCTGCGCCTGTTGATCATCTCTGTGACCGGCAAACGCCAGCGCTGCCAATAATATTTCACACTCTTTACGCAACTCGCGAAGATTGCGGGTGCGAAATTGCGGTTGTACCGGTTCCAAATGATGCAGGACGATACGTTGCAATGACCATTCCTGCAGGCTGATTTTTTTATCCGCCAGCACCAGATCATCAAGCAATTTTTTGAAACCGGTGACCTGGGAATCGGTTAATTTTTTCAGGCCGGGCAGCGCGAGTTCGATTAACGGCAAGCGCAACTCGGGAGCCAGTTGTGCCGCCAGTTCCAGGATGGATTGCCATTCACCGGTAGCGTCCTGTTGTACCAATGGCTCAAGTAACTGCCATTGTGCGGTTCTTGTTGCGGTATCTTTTGCTAAAAATAAACCCAGTAATGCGCCGCGGCAGAGAAACGGGTCTTGCGTGGCATTACGCAACGGGGCGCCAATGGTGGTCAAAATGGATTGCGCGCTGCTGAGATATTCCGGAGACGCCGTGCCTACACTGGCCACATCCTGTTGAGCCGTATCGCTGGCCGTTGCTCCGGCGGCGCTGCCAGCAAACTGGCTGGTGCGTTGATCTCCGGCGGCTGTTGGTTGTGCGCTGGTGGTGGTTTCTGGCTGCCAGGATTTGTCTATGCGGCTAATACGTTTGTCGAGCGGCGGGTGAGTGGCCATCAATCCGGTAAAGCTGGCGCGTACCCCCTGGCTGAAATACATATGGCTGAACTCGCTGGCATGGGCATTGTGCAGCAAGGAGCCTTGGCTGTGGTTGCGAATTTTTTTCAGGGCGCCAGCGATGCCTGACGGGTTACGGGTAAATTGCACCGCTGATGCATCGGCCAGGTATTCCCGCTGGCGACTGACCGCTGCTTTAATAATGTTGCCGAAAAAAGTGCCGGCATAACCAATGATCACCAGCACCAGTGCCATACCGAAGAGGATCAGCGGCGAATTGTCTTTGCTGGAGCGAAAAGCCATGCGATAGCGCGCGCTGGTGAACAGGTATTGCCCGACCAGCCCCAATACCAGAATGCCATGCAACACGGCTACCAGCCGCAAGTTCAAACGCATGTCGCCGTGAAAAATATGACTGAATTCGTGCGCCACCACGCCTTGCAATTCATCCCGGTTCAGCAGGCGAATACAGCCGCGTGTTACGCCAATAACGGCGTTGTGCGGATTGTGCCCGGCAGCAAACGCATTAATAGCGTCGTCTTCCATCAAATACACCGGCGGTACCGGCGCACCGGAGGCGATGGCCATTTCCTCGACAATATTGAGAATTTTGCGCTCGTCCGCATTGGTTGTTTGCTGATTGATTAATTGTCCGCCCATTGCCTCGGCAATTACCCGGCCGCCGCCGCGCAATTGAAAAAATTTGAACAGGCTGGAGAGTCCTACGACGGTGCAAACCGAGAGGGCGATAATGCCGAGCATTGACCAGTCCAGATTATTCAGCACGCGCTGGCCAAAGCTGACGGGGGCGGCATCAATGTCGTAAGGAGAATGGCCGGTTTGCAGATAGGCAAACATCGCGGCAAAGAGCAGGGCAGTAATGGCGATGAGTGTAATAACCGCAAGGCCAAACAGAATGATCAGCCAACGTGTGTTGCGATGAGCAATATCCTGTTGTTCAAAGAAGTTCATACGAAGACCATCGGAGGCGGTAAAAACAGAAACGGTTTTGTCGCCCAACCTACGCATCGGGCGACAAAACCGCGCGGCAAGTTACTTGAATGATACTTTCGGTGCAGCCTGAATTTCAGCGCTGTCGGCAAACTCAAGCAAGCTGGCATCTTTCGCGTGACCAAAAACGCCGGCCACAATCACCGGTGGGAAGGTTTGCTTGTAAGTGTTGTAAGCGGTTACGCCATCGTTAAACGCCTGGCGTGCAAACGCAACCTTGTTTTCGGTAGAGGTCAGTTCTTCTGACACTTGCATCATATTTTGCGATGCTTTCAAATCCGGATAGGCTTCCACAACCACGTTCAATTTACCCAGCGCGCTGCCCAGCAAATTTTCTGCGCTGGCCAGTTGCGCCATGGCCTGGGCATCGCCAGGGTGTGCGGCGGCATTTTGCAAACCGGCAGCGGCCTGGTTACGAGCGTTGATCACCGCTTCAAGGGTTTCGCGTTCGTGGGACAAATAGGCTTTGGCGGTTTCAACCAGATTGGGGATGAGGTCATAACGACGCTTCAACTGAACTTCAATCTGGGCAAAAGCATTTTCGTAGCGATTTTTCAGGGTAACCAGTTGGTTGTAGATGCCGATAATGTAAAAAACAAGAGCGGCAATAATGGCTAAAGTAATAATTGTGCCTAACATATTTATCTTCCTTTATTAGTCAATGTATTCAAAAACCCGTACAACCTGACGCACACCGCCGGTAGAGCGGGTAACGTCGGTAATGCGTTCGGCTTCATCCCGGCTTACCAGCCCCATCAGATATACCGTTTTTGCCTCGGTGACTACTCTGACACGGCGACCTTCAATATCGCCTCGCGCCAACAGCTTGCCCTTCACCTTGGTAGTCAGCCAGGTATCGTAATTGATATCGCCGATGCTGGCATTGTTACCAATTTGAATTTCGTTATGAACCTGACGAACGGTATGGATTTTGTTAACTGTATCACCCGCCAGTGCGCGCAGTTCTTCATTGGCTACCTGGCCGGTTAACAGTACCACCGCATTGAAGCTGTTGACGTGCACATTGCCGTTGAGAATACCGGCATGGGCTTTGCGCAGATTAACGGCAGCGACTCGCTCAATATTGCCATCATCAATACGGGCGCCGGTGGTTCTTTTGCCCGGATCAACTTGCAGTGGTTCGCTGGTGGTTACATCAATCAAGGCCGTGCAACCGCTCAGCAGCAGTGCGCCTAGCAGTGGCCAGAAAAATGCAGCGGTACGGCTCATGACTCGAATCCTCCGAATAGCTGTTGTTCTATAAGGTCGCAAAGGCAAAACAAAGTGAGCAAATGGACTTCGTGGATGCGAGGGCGGCTGTTCAGTGCAGCGCGTAACTCGATATCCCGGCTGTCCAGCAACAAGGCTGCATCGCCACCGTCTCTGCCGGTAAGCGCGATAATTTGAATATCTTTTTCGTGGGCGGCACTGATGGCTTGCAGCAGGTTGCTGTTGTTGCCGTCACTGCTCAGTAACACCAGCAGATCGCCCGGCTGGCCGATGGCGCGAATTTGTCTGGCGTACACATCGTTAAAACTGTAGTCGGCGCTGATGGCGGTTTGCGTGGTCAGGTCGGTACCCAGGCTCAGGGCGGGCAGGCTGGGGCGCTCATGTTCAAAACGGTCCAGCAGGCAGGCGGTAAAAATTTGCGCCTGTGCGGCGCTGATGCCGTTACCGCAGGTTAATATTTTTTTGTCGTTCAGCAATGCGTTAACAATCGCCTGGCTGGCGTGGGCAATAAGCGGCGCGAGTTCTTCGCCAGCTTGCATTTTGGCTTCGATGCTTTCATGAAAAAGCGTGATAACCCGTTGATCCATAATTGACGCCTGTCTGTCGTAATGCCGGTTTGGCAATAACCGGGGCCGAAATTGTGAACAGAATCTGTGACTCTGAAAGATGATAATGGTGCAGTGATTACAGTATTTTTACCAGCGCTCTGGCGACATGGCACAGCGCTTTGCTGTCAGGCCCCGCCAAACGCGTCTTTGATCCATTGGGGGTGACCGCTCAACCGGTCAAAGGTAACCACGTCGAAGCGGCAGCGGGCCTTGTCGAGCAGGTTGTGTTTGAGCAGGTATATTTGCGCGGTGCGGACAATTTTTTGCTGCTTTTGCCAGGTAACGCTTTCTGCCGCGGATGAAAATTGGCGATTGCTGCGCAGCCTTACCTCGACAAACACCAGATAGTGTTGATCGCGCATGATCAGATCAATCTCACCCGCTTTGCAGCGGAAATTCTTTTGTTGCAGCACAAGCCCCTGTTGTTGGAGGAATTGCTCAGCTTGAGTTTCTGCCTGCGCTCCTTGCAGTTTGGTGCGATCCTTCGACGAAAAAAACATAGCTTTTTTTAATCTCCCTGAGCGACCACCACGGTGGGCAGTGGTTGGGCAATGCCGTTACGAAAGCGCGCCCAGATCTGCTCGCGCTCTACACGGCCGTTTTCCAGTAATTGCAAGGCGCCGGTAGCACCGTAAATACGCATGCCTGGCACTTGTGCCAACTGTGGCAGGCGAGGGTACAAGCGAAATGCATCGGCACCCAGCGCATGTAGCCGGCTGTATACGGGTGATGATTGTGCGTTGTTGTCGATTTGTTTTTTGTCCGGATTATTGTTGTCGAACAGCCAGGGCAAGGTATTGAAACGCACACCATTCAAGTCGCGATCAGCTTTTGCGTCTTCAACGCCGGAATAAATCTGGCTGGTTGAATACACCGGAATATTGCCCGCGTAGTGAAATGCCAGAGTCGGTTTGATCTGGCGAGCCTGGCTTGGGTCCGCTACCAGAAAAATCATATCAATATCGTTGCGGCGTCTGATCTGGCTTTGCAAATCATTGCCGAAAACGCGGCGCAAATCGCGGGTGCGCTCTTTGCTCTGCTCTACCAGCATGGCATCTTTGATGGTGTTGGAATAATCGGTGCCTGCGCGGAAAGTGCTGTAATTCACCACTTTTCCACCCAGCGCTTGCCACTCATCGTTGAAGGCGCGAGCGCTGCGTTCGGTCCACTCTTGCGCAGGTACCAGAATGGACGCGTAGCGATGGCCTTCCATATACGCCTGGCGAGCGACTTGTCTGGCTTCGTCTTCAACCGCCAGGCCAAATTGATAAAAATTGTCCGGCGTTACGCCTTCCTGAGTGTCGGTGTAATTCAGGGTTAGCACCGGTACGGCAAGTGATGGCAACAAAGACAGCTCGGCAACCTTTTCTTTATCCAGTGGGCCAATAATCAGCTCGGCACCATCATCAACTGCCTGTTGCCACGCTTGTAAAATATCGCCGCTGCTGTCGTATTGCAGAATTTCCGGTGCGAGGTTTTGCTCATCGAGGTTGCGATAATAAGCTGCAAAGAAACCATCGCGAACCGCTTCACCGGCTTTGGCCAGGCGGCCGCTGGTGGGTAACAGCAAGGCAATTTTGCGCGGCTGGTTATCGATTAACTGGCGAAGAATTTTTAAATCGGCAGGCAAATCGAGGCTGGCCGGGTGACGTGGCCAATCGGCTTGCCAGCGTTCCAGCGCCGCTTGCTGGCCTTGCAAGTCGGTTTGTTCATTTTTGCCGAGGGCGGCGAGGTTGTACCAGCCCGCGAGTACGTCGCGGCGGTGATGGCGTCTGGCCAGAGTTTGCAGCTCGTCGGCAGGCATGGTCATCATGGTGCGCCACAGGGTTTCGCGATTCTGGCTGGCGGCTTGCGGGTCGGTGAGCAGCGCGGCGAGTTTGATACGCTCTTCAAGGCTGGCCTGTATATCACCGGTGCGCACGAACACCTGGGCGCGCTGTTCGCGCAAATCGGCTTCTGTTTCCGGCTCCAGATGCGGCCATTGTTGCTCCAGACGCTCGGACGTTAAAATGCCGTGCGCCAGAATCCAGGAATCATCGTGAATAGCAACGCGCCCCAACAGGCGGACGTGTTCAATAAACTGGTCATCGGGCAAATCGGCTTGTTGTTGAATTTCTGCCAGCGCATTGCGGGTGCGGTTGTAGTCGCCTCTTTTCAGGTACAGGCCGGCCGCTTGCAAAATCAGTTTTTCTTTCTCGGGCGATTGGACTTTTGCCGCCTGTGCCAGCAGTTGTTGCGCTGTGGTTGCCTGGGTGCTGGTCGCCGCGGCTGGTGTTGTCGTGGTCGCTTTGGGTGGTGTGCTGCCGCAACCTGCCAGAATAAATGCCAGCAGTGAGGCAAGCAGGCCGCCGGTTATGGCGCGCGCGCGCATGCCGGTTGCGCTTTGTGTCTGCCGGGAGGAGAGATTACGGGTAAACTGTCCGGTAACCATTGACTGCTGTGAGTGATGACCAGCCTGTTTCATAATTTTCCTGTTTCCCGTATTGGCCTGTCAGACGACAGAGCCTTGCCTGTATTGAAGAGATAATCACCGATGAGCCATACCAACCCGGCTGCCAGCGAAAGCGGCACGCTCTACATTGTTGCTACACCCATTGGGAATTTGGCGGATATGGTACCGCGAGCGGTAGAAACACTACAAACGGTAGCCGTTATTGCGGCGGAAGATACCCGCCACAGCTCGCGTTTGTTATCCCATTTTGATATCCGCACGCCAGCCCAGGCTTACCACGACCACAGCGATGAGCAGCGCACCGCGACCCTGATACAGCGTCTTTTGCAAGGAGACAGCGTAGCATTGATTTCCGATGCCGGAACGCCGTTAATCTCTGACCCTGGCTACAGGCTGGTGCGTGAGGCGCGGTTGCAAGGCATCAACGTTGTGCCGGTGCCTGGCGCCTGCGCGATGGTTGCTGCGCTTTGCGCTTCCGGGTTGCCATCGGATCGTTTTGCCTTTGAAGGCTTTTTACCGGCCAAACCGCTGGCGCGACAAAAAGCGCTGGAGTTGCTGCAGCAGGAACCCCGCACCCTGATTTTTTATGAAGCGCCCCATCGGGTGTTGGAATGCGTACAGGATATCGCCAGCATCATGGGCGCAGACCGCGAAGTGGTAATGGCCCGCGAACTCACCAAAACCTTCGAAACGATAAAAAGTGCACCGGCTGCCGAGCTGGCAGCATGGATTGCCGCCGACAGCAACCAGTCCCGGGGTGAAATCGTATTGCTGGTGCACGGTGCGCCGCATCGCGCCGAGCAGGCGCTGGATGCTGAAGCAGAGCGCACCATGCGCATTTTGCTGGAAGAGTTGCCCGTCAAACAGGCCGCCGCTCTGGCTGCCAAACTGACCGGCGCGCGAAAAAACGTACTGTATCAATGGGCGCTGGATCTGGATAAATAAGCCCGGCGCATCACTAAAAACGTATCGTCCCCTGCAAGGCGACACTCGCCGGGCGCTCGTAAAATGCGTAAAAACCGCTGCCGGTGCCCTGGGTCAGAATATTGGCAACCGGCAAGCCGTTGGCGTAGCGAATAACCCTTTCGCTGGTAAGGTTCTTGCCAATCAGCGCCAGTTCCCAGCGGTCATCGGCTGCGGCCAGCGCGATACGGGCATTCAGCTTGACGTAGGCGCTCTGCACCATGCGTGGGTCCAGTGAGGGCGTGGTGAAATAGCGGTCGCTGTAGATCAGATCAAGCGAATGGCTGAAGCGCCAGCCGTTGTTCAGCTCGCGTTGATAATCGATACCGGCATAACCCTGATACTCCGGCGTGAACTCCTTGCGCAAACCGGTCGCGTCACAGACGCCATCACCGAAGGGCGCGATATTATCGGGCTGGCCAAAATAACATTGTCCGTTGGGGAAATGCCGGTATTCAAAATCCAGCCAGGTTAACGCACCGTGCAGCATCCAGCGCTCGGTTAGCGCATAGCGGGTTTCCAGTTCAACACCTTGTACCACCGCCTCGCCAGCATTGGCGACATTAAAACTCAGGCTGCCATCAAACTGGCTGGTTTGCAGATCGCGAAACTCCGAGCGGAACAGCGCGATATTCATATCAGCTGCACCATCGGCAAAAACAAACTTTCCGCCCCATTCGTAATTTCTGACTTTTTCCTCGCCAAATTCCCAGGTGCCTTCGATATTGGTCAGCGGAGAAGGGCCGTTGTAAACGCCGCCCAGGGCGTTGGGCGCCGCGTTGGAGCGCACATCAAAACCGCCGGATTTATAGCCGGTGGTATAGCTCAGATAGAGTCGATCGGTAGTGTTCAAATCGTGCTGCAAGGTGATCAACGGCGTAAAGCCCGACTCGTTGCGCTTGCCTTTTATCTGGTGCGGGTCAATTTTAAAAATGCTCCACAGGCGGTTGTAGTCATCGGCCACACCGCCTTGCGGTAACGGATGGCCATCCTCGTCCATGTGGTATTGATGGCGGGACGCCGACTTGGATTCCTGCGTATAGCGCGCGCCGATAATGAGTTTGCTGTGCGGCTGAAATTGCCAGGTCGCCTGGCCAAACAGGGCGGCTATGTCGCTTTGCTGATCAAAATTTCGTTGCGTTGATGCACCGGCTAACAGGTGCGCAATGGGCAATGTGCCCATCATTGCTATTGGAATAACGCTATCGACAGGCACCTGCACATCGTCATGAAAATCCAGTGTGCTGTGTTGATAAAAAATGCCGCCGAGATAACTGAACGGCTGATCTTCTGCCGAGGCTATCCGTATTTCCTGGCTGGTCTGCCGGTAGTTTTCGTTGGATACAATATTAAACCCTTGCGCGCCGGTAAAATCACAATCGCACCATTCGTGATAGCGGTAAGCGTTAAAACCGGTGGTGGCACTGAGTAAATATTCGCCGAGCATTTTTTCAATATTCAGGGTGATATTTTCAGTGTCGTTATAGCTGAAATCGCCATTGGATTGCCGCTTGAAATCCTGCCGGGTATCCAGTTGATAATTCCCCTGGGTGAGCGCGCTCAGCACGCTGGCGTACTGCACCGGAGGGCGGCCGACGTGCGGGTTGAGCACCGGCTGTACCACTTCGATATTGCGACCCTCGCTATCAAACCGGCCTTTTTCGGCTTTAAGAAAAATTTGCCAATCGTTCGGTGTCCAGTTGAGCGACAGGCGGTAGAGCTGTTCGATATCGCCGCTTTCATCGCGATCCAGCGTGGTGTTGTGGTAATAACCATCCATGCGGCGATCCAGCGCAGCAAACCGCGCAGAGAGGTTGTCGCTTATCGGGCCGCTCACCACAAAGCGGACATCGGTTTCGCCATGCTCCGGCTCGTGCAGCACCCGCAGCTCGCCCTCGCGGTTTTCGCCGGGTTTGGCGGTTGTTATGCTGATCGCGCCAGCGGTGCTATTTTTTCCGAAGAGAATACTTTGCGGCCCTTTCAATACTTCAACGCGTTCAACGTCCAGCAGTGGTGCACGGGATAACTGGGCGCGGCCAAAATGAATGCCATCTACAAATTGCGCCGCCGATTGCTCAAACCCCTGGTTAACGCCCGAGGCAATACCGCGAATCGCAATATGTGTACCTATGCCGGTCTGTGACATGCTGAGCCCGGGCAGGTAGTCGCTCATCTGTTCAATGCCGGTAAGGTGTCGGCTGTTTAATTGTTCACCGCTGATGGCTTGCAAGGAAACAGGCACCTCGCGTGCCGTTTGTTGCCGCTTCTGGGCGGTTACGTAAACTTCTTCCAGCATCGGGTGTGCCGTGCTGGCCAGCAGCGATGGCGAGAGCGTGGCCAAAAGGGCGAGGTAAAGTGCAGATCGGGCGGTCTTCATGAAAATCTTCCGGGATTTATCCTTGTTATGGTATCGCTGTGTTGCATCCTATACGGATGTTTTCTCCGGGAAAAGACTGTCTGACTTTGTCGTCTGGCGCGGGCGGCTTGCGGGCTGTCGCCGGGGGAAAATTACCTTGCGCTTTGCGATCTGTGCGATTACTGTGCACGCCGGAGTTGGCTAGACAATCGCTCGGGTGTTAACGGGGTAATTCGCTTGCGTATTATCCGGTGCATGCGGGAGGAAAGTCCGGGCTCCATAGGGCAGAGCGCCAGGTAACGCCTGGGAGGTGTGAGCCTACGGAAAGTGCAGCAGAGAGCAGACCGCCTAAGCTTCAGGTGCTTCGGCAAACCGAAGCCGGTAAGGGTGAAAGGGTGCGGTAAGAGCGCACCGCGCAACTGGTAACAGTTTGCGGCATGGTAAACCCCGCTCGGAGCAAGACCAAATAGGAACCCATTGGTGCGGCCCGCATCGGGTTCGGGTAGGTTGCTTGAGGCAAGTGGTGACGCTTGTCCCAGATGAATGATTGTCCACGACAGAACCCGGCTTACCGGCCAACTCCACTTATCCTGATCCCGGGCCCACAAGGCCCGGGATTTTTCGTTCTACAGTTTCATACAATGGCTGACTTGCGTTTTGCTGAAGGTGCGATTAGATTGATTTGGCGCAATCGCAGTGATTTTGCAGTAAAAAATTATTGGCTGCGCGGCCCGCTTTGAGATAGCATTATCGGCGTCTCGCAAAAACTGTGATGCGCTTAACACCTGCTTTTTGGTTATATTTCTTTCCTCTATAAATTTTATCTTTTGGTTCCAAATAATTTCAAACTTAATGTAATACATTAAGTGTTGCGTTTATTTGTTTGAAAGGCGTGAG
Source organism: Cellvibrio polysaccharolyticus (assembly GCF_015182315.1). Taxonomy (NCBI): domain Bacteria; kingdom Pseudomonadati; phylum Pseudomonadota; class Gammaproteobacteria; order Cellvibrionales; family Cellvibrionaceae; genus Cellvibrio; species Cellvibrio polysaccharolyticus. The sequence goes on along the minus strand of NZ_PRDL01000001.1, from coordinate 3,410,257 downwards.
AATTTCAGTTTTCGGCTGCATCCCCTTCCTTGAAAACCCCTGATTTTATATACAGCAACCTCCCCGCCAAGCCTTTATTCATGCGTATTTTCGCGCCTTTGTTCGCTTGACTTTGCCCTGCCTGGATTTATAGTGTGCAACAGTGGGAAAAAGTGGGTAATAGTGGTTTTTTGTGGAAATTCAGACGGAAAAATAATCAAACGTGTTTACTGGCAGCCATTCCATCAGCATGGACCCGAAAGGTCGCATGGCGATACCGACTCGTATAAGAGATGAGTTGGCGGAAAGCTGTGGTGGGCGTCTGGTTATTACCGCACATACCAGTGACCGTTGTTTGCTGGTTTATCCGGAGCCTGAATGGCTGCGTTTGTTGCCACAAATCGAAGCATTACCCAGTTTCAATAAACAGGCTCAGCGAGTGAAACGCATCACCATCGGTTATGCCACGCAACTCGATATTGATGCCAATGGCCGGGTTCTCGTGCCGGCTACTCTCCGTGATTACGCCCGAATGGAAAAGAAAGTGATGCTGGTCGGGCAGGGGAAAAAACTGGAATTGTGGAGTGAGGATTCCTGGCTCGCCTTACTGGACGAGTCGGCGGATGACGAAATCCCGGCTGAATTACTTGCGCTGACACTCTAGGAGATTCCGGTGAATAACCAACCCCATATCACAGTGCTTCTCGATGAAGCGGTTGATGCATTACTGACAGATCATTCCGGTTTTTACGTTGATGGCACCTTTGGCCGCGGCGGTCACTCCGGGTTGATTTTGCAGCGTTTGCAAGCAGACGGAAAATTGCTGGCGTTTGATAAAGATGTAGCAGCAATTGAAGTAGCGCATCAACGGTTTTCGGACGACTCCCGTTTTGCTATTGCTCATGAATCCTTTGCCGCCTTGCAGCAGGAAATTACCGATCGCGGTTTGCTGGGCAAAGTGCAGGGCGTGTTGCTTGATCTGGGGGTGTCCTCTCCTCAATTGGATGAAGCCGAACGCGGCTTCAGCTTTCAACAGGACGGCCCGCTGGATATGCGCATGGATCAAACCCGTGGTCAAAGCGCCGCCGAATGGATCAACAGCGCCGACGAGGCCGACATCGCCTGGGTATTAAAGGAATACGGCGAAGAGCGTTTTGCCAAGCGTATGGCCAGAGCCGTTTTGGCCGAGCGGCAAAAAAAGCCGTTTGAACGCACCGGGCATTTTGCCTCGGTGATTCGCGAGGCCAACCCGGCCTGGGAAAAAGGAAAGCACCCGGCAACACGCGCGTTTCAGGCTGTTCGTATTCACATTAACAACGAACTGGGCGATCTCGAAGCAGTGCTTGAGCAAGCGGTAAATGTGTTGGCACCGGGTGGGCGTCTGGTGGTGATCAGCTTCCACTCTCTGGAAGACCGTCTGGTGAAGCGCTTTATTCGCCGGCAGGAACAGGGTGATCAGGTGCCCCGTGGTTTGCCGGTTCGGGAAGATCAATTGAACAAACGTTTGCGCAGCTGCGGCAAACCGGTAAAAGCCGGTGATGGAGAAGTTAGCGGTAACGTTCGTTCACGCAGTGCGATTATGCGCATTGCAGAAAAAATCTAAATATTTTGATTCTTCACTTTTTTCGGATTGGTTATGGGCGCACTCTCACGCAAATTCAATACATCGGTAACGCCACTGGCGTTGGCCTGTATTGTTTTTTTGTGGGTGTTGATTGTGGTTTCCGCGCTGGGCGTGGTGGCTTCAACCCATGAAGTGCGCAAGCTGGTGCACACGCTGGAAACCCAGCGCCGCGAAGCATCGGCCTTGCAAATCGAATGGGGCCAATATCTGCTGGAGCAAAGTACCTGGGCGGCTTACAGCCGTGTCGAGGCGATTGCCACCAGTAAACTGAATATGATCCCGGCAACTGCTGATCACATTATTATGGTGACCGGCAATGAATAACCTCAACAGCAATTCATCCCCCCTCAAAGTTGCCCGCTGGCGTTTTTACGCCGTGGCTGTGGTGATGGTGTTGCTGTCACTCACATTGGTCTGGCACCTCGCCAACCTTCAGGTACTGCCTAACGATAAAGGCTATGTGTTTCTGCAGGATCAGGGGCAGTCGCGCACCCTGCGTACCGAATCCATTACTGCCTATCGCGGTGTAATCACCGATCGTAATGGCTCACCGCTGGCGGTGAGCACGCCGGTCATTTCTTTGTGGGCCAATCCGCAGGTGCTGTTACAGGCACCGAACCGCTGGGCTGAACTCGCCCAGGCATTGAATCTGAGCAAGGCTGATCTTGAATCCCGCTTGGGCCGCTTCGGCACCAAAGAATTTATGTATCTGCTGCGTCACGTTCCGCCGCAAACTGCGGAAGGTATTCTGGCTCTCGACATTCCTGGCGTTTACGGCCAAACCGAATACCGTCGTTATTACCCGGCAGGTGACGTAACCGCACATCTGGTTGGCATGACCGACATTGATGACCGTGGTCAGGAAGGCATGGAACTCGCTTACGACGCCTGGTTGTCTGGCGAGAACGGTGCCAAGCAGGTGCTCAAGGATTTGCGAGGGCGCACCGTCAAAGAAGTGCAACTGATCAAATCTGCCCGCTCCGGCCAGAACCTCACACTCAGTATTGATCTTCGCTTGCAATACCTCGCTTATCGCGAGCTGAAACTGGCAGTAGAAGACACCGGCGCTATCGCCGGTTCTCTCGTTATTCTGGATGTGGATACCGGCGAAGTGCTGGCGATGGCCAACTGGCCGTCGTACAACCCTAACGATCGCAGCCACTCCCGTGGTGCCGGTTTGCGCAACCGTGCCATTACCGATAACTACGAACCCGGTTCTACCGTCAAGCCGATTGCGGTGATGGCGGCGCTGGAAACCGGTCGCTTCAAATCGGATGATCTGATCAACACCAGCCCTGGTTATATCCGTGTCGGCACCAAAACCCTGCGCGATCCGATCAATTACGGCGTGATGGACCTTTCCAAGGTTATTGCCAAATCCAGCCAGGTGGGCATGACCAAGCTGGCACTGGAGCTGGAGCCGGACATCATTCGTAACATGTATGCGCGCCTCGGGCTTGGCCAGGCCATCGGCACCGGCTTTCCAGGTGAAACCGCTGGCATGCTGCCTTCTTTTAAAAGATGGCGTCCTATCCAGCGGGCTACCTTGTCTTTCGGCTACGGTATGAATGTTTCCGTATTGCAAATGGCGCAGGCTTACGGCGTTATCGCCAGTGGTGGTTACAAGCGTCCGGTTTCCCTGTTGCGGGTAGATCAGGTGCAGGAAGCCGAACAAGTCGTCAGCACCGACCTGACCAACGAAATTACCGACATGCTCAAACGTGTGGCCAGTACCGAAGGTACCGGTAGTCGCGCCCGTGCGGTGTCTTATTCTGTTGCCGGTAAAACCGGCACGGTGCGCAAAGTAGGCCCGCAGGGCTACGATGAAAATCGTTACATGGCCTCTTTTGCCGGTATGGCGCCTGCTGAAGATCCACGGATTGTTGCCGTGGTTGTTATTGATGAACCCAAGCGCGAAAAATATGCTGGCGGCCTCGCCGCTGCTCCGGTTTTTTCCAAAGTGACTGAAGGCGCCTTGCGTATGTTGCAGGTTCCGCCCAGAAAAAACGAAGAAACTGTCAAGCCGGAGAATATGGTTTCCAAGCCTGCCAAGGGGAAACCGGTATCATGATGACTGCTGAAAAATTACTGCTGGTTCAATCACTGAACTCCCTGTTGCCCGACGTCGATTTGCAAAAGGCAGCGGGGATTGTGGTTAAAGGACTGTCACTCGACAGCCGTACCATTACCCATGATGATCTTTTTATTGCGGTTGCCGGTGCTGCCAGCGATGGCCGCCAATACATTCATCAGGCTATAGAACGCGGCGCTGCTGCGGTGCTGGTAGACGCCGATGAACAGTGGCAGGGCATTCGCTGGCTCAATAATGTTCCGGTAATTGCGCTGGACAATTTACCGCAACAAATAAGCGCGATTGCGGCCCGTTTTTATCAGACGCCTTCTGCCTTGCTTCGTGTTATTGGCATTACCGGTACCAACGGTAAAACCACCTGCAGCTTGCTGCTGGCACAACTCTTCGCCCTGCTCGATAAGCAGGCCGGGGTAATCGGAACTATCGGTTTTGGTGTGCTCAATAGTCAAACGCTGGCGCCGCTCGCGCAACAGCTGAATGCTTTGCAGGCCACCGGCTTTACGACGCCGGATGCCGTCAGTACACAGCGTATTCTGGCTCAGTTGGCGGCAGATATGCCGGCAGCCCGTGTTGCCATGGAAGTTTCTTCCCACAGCCTGGTGTTGGGGCGTGTTGCTGCGGTGGAATTCTCCGGCGCGGTATTTACCAACCTCACCCGCGATCATCTGGATTTTCATGGTGACATGGCCAGTTATGGCAAAGCCAAAGAACAATTGTTGTTCGCGCCAAAACTCGGTTATGCGCTGGTCAATTCAGATGACGACTGGGCGAAAACACTGGGCGATATCGCCCCCGCCTCCGTCAAGCTTTACCGCTATTCGATCAGTGATGGCAGCGCCGATATTTATATAAAAGATGTTGCCTGCAGCACCTCGGGTGTCAGTGGTCAGGTGGTTACGCCCTGGGGCGAAGGGCGGTTGGAGTGCGCGCTGATTGGCCGTTTCAATTTGAGCAATGTGCTGTCGGTCATCGGTGTGGCCTGTTGCGAAGGTATTGCGCTGGCACAAGTGCTGAGTGCGCTGCCGCTGCTGGTTGCTGCGCCTGGTCGTATGCAAGTGGTCGCGCTGGAACAGCAACATCAGCCGATCTCTGTCATTGTTGATTACGCCCACACGCCGGACGCCCTGGAAAATACCTTGCAGGCATTGCGCGAGCACAGCGCTGCAAAAATCTGGACGGTGTTTGGTTGCGGTGGTAACCGCGATAAAAACAAACGCCCGATGATGGGGCGTATCGCCGAGCGCTTGAGCGATTATGTCATTGTCACCAACGACAACCCGCGCAGCGAAGAGCCATCAGCCATTGCCGCGGAAATTTTGCGCGGTATGCACAACGCACATGCTTGCCTGGTAATTGCCGACCGTGCGCAAGCGATTGACCTTGCTGTGCAGCAAGCCCGTGAGGGCGACATTGTTTTGATCGCCGGTAAAGGTCACGAGGATTATCAGATTTTTGCGGATCAAACTCTGCCATTCAGCGATGTAAAACAGGCGCGCCTGTCGTTGCAGCGCCGTCTTGCCCGTCTTGATGCCGCAGCCAATGGAGAATCTGCATGATTACTCCATTACTTTTATCCGAATTGATTTCACAACTGCCTGCATCACTGGTGGCACGTCTGGTGGGTGGCGATGCGCTCGCTGACCAATTTTCCACAGATACCCGCACCTTGAGTGAAGGGCAAATTTTTGTTGCTTTGCGCGGTGAGCGGTTTGATGGTCACGATCATTTAACGACCGCTATTGAGCAAGGTGCGGTGGCGGTGGTGGTAGATCATGAAACAGCTGCGCTGGCGGTACCGCAATTTATTGTTAACGACACCTTGTTGGCTCTGGGCGCTATTGCCGCGCTGAACCGCCAGGCATTTTCCGGCCCGGTGATTGGTATTACCGGCAGCAGCGGAAAAACCTCCGTGCGGGCAATGATTGCTCAAATTCTCGCGCAGGCCGGCTCGGTACTGGCGACTCAGGGCAACCTGAATAATCACATCGGTGTGCCGCTGACCTTGTTGCGTTTGCAGGCAGATCATCAGTATGCCGTTATCGAAATGGGTACCAGTGGCGCCGGTGAAATTGCGTATTTGTGTGAACTCGCAAAGCCGACGCTAACGTTTATCAACAATGTTATGCCCGCGCATATTCAGGGTTTTGGTTCGCTGGACGGTGTTGCCACCTCCAAAGGTGAAATTTATCAGGGGCTCGCCACCGATGGCGTAGCGCTGATCAATCTTGATGAGCCTTACGCGCAGCAGTGGATTAATAGTTTGCAGGGGCAGAAATTTCTGACCTTTGCCTTGGAAAACACCGAAGCCGATGCTTATGCACGCAATGTGCAATTGTTCGCCAACTATTCCCGCTTTGAGTTGTGTTTGCAGCAGCAGGTCATTGCCATCCAGTTGAATCTGCCGGGTCTTCATCATGTTCGCAATGCCATTGTAGCGGCGCTGGCAGCAGTAACTGTCGGTGCGGATATCGCGTTAATTGCGTCCGGGCTAGCTGCTTTTACACCGGTTGCTGGCCGTATGGTGATGCGAAAAGGCATTCAGGGTTGCACCGTTATTGATGACAGCTACAACGCCAACCCCGGTTCGGTAAAAGCCGCTATTGATGCGCTGGCATTGCAACCGGGTAAGCGCGTTCTGGTGCTGGGCGATATGGGCGAGCTGGGTTCCGAGGCAGAGCGACTGCATGCGGAAGTGGGTGAGCATGCGCTCAAGCAGCAGATTGATTATGTTTTTTCCCAGGGCGACGTCAGCCGGTTTACCAGCCTGGCCGCTGGCGCACACGGGAAGCATTACCCGAATCAACAACAATTGATTCACGACCTGAAAGCGTTTGCCGATGAGCAAACGGTATTTTTAATCAAAGGCTCTCGCAGTGCGCGCACCGATATTATCGCCGCTGCTCTGAGTTCCAACCCTGAAGCCTGTGGAGAGCTGCACTGATGTTGTATTGGCTGGCCGATTATTTACAGGAACATATGCGCAGTTTGGCGGTGTTCCAATACCTGAGCTTGCGAGCCATCCTCGGTGTGCTGACCGCGCTGGGCATATCCCTGTTAATGGGACCCTGGGTTATTCGTCGTTTGAATGAAATGCGTATTGGCCAATCCATCCGCACCGATGGTCCGCAATCGCATCTGAGTAAATCCGGCACACCAACCATGGGCGGTGCGTTGATCCTGTCAGCCATTTTTATCAGCACACTGTTATGGGCTGATTTAAGCAACCGCTATGTGTGGGTGGTGATGGTGGTAACGGCGGTATTCGGTGCAGTTGGCTGGGTGGATGATTACCGCAAGGTCGCCAAGCGTGACAGCCGCGGCTTGCCGGCGCGCTGGAAATACTTCTGGCAGTCCATCGCCGGTATCGGTGCGGCAACCTTTTTGTTTATGACCGCCTCCAGTGCGGTTGAAACACAATTGTTTATTCCGTTCTTCAAAAATGTTGCGATTGATCTCGGCATTTTTTACATCGTATTTACCTACTTCGTGATTGTCGGCACCAGCAACGCGGTGAATCTTACCGACGGCCTCGACGGCCTGGCCATTATGCCAACGGTGATGGTGGCGGCGGCGCTGGGTTTGATCGCGTACCTCTGTGGCAACGTGAAATTCGCCCAGTACTTACAAATTGCTTATGTCGCCGGTGCCGGTGAACTGGTGGTTTTTTGTTGTGCACTGATCGGTGCCGGGCTGGGCTTTCTCTGGTTCAACACCTATCCCGCGCAAGTATTTATGGGCGACGTTGGCGCGCTGGCGCTGGGCGCGGCGCTGGGGGTGATTGCCGTGATTATTCGTCACGAAATCGTGCTCTTCATTATGGGCGGTATTTTTGTGATGGAAACCATTTCGGTCATCTTGCAGGTGGCGTCCTTCAAGCTGACCGGTCGACGTATTTTCCGAATGGCGCCCATTCATCATCACTTTGAACTGAAAGGTTGGCCGGAGCCGCGGGTGATTGTGCGTTTCTGGATTATTACTGTGGTGCTGGTGCTGATCGGCCTGGCAACCCTGAAGCTGCGTTAATAAATTGATTGCAGCAGCATAACTGACAACTGTCTTTATACGATTTTGAAAAAACAAGGATCAAACACGTGGCTCAACTGATTGCGACCAGCAAATTGAAAGCGATTATCGGCACCGGTATTACCGGCTTGTCGGTGGCGCGCTTTCTGGCGCGTCAGCAGCAGCCATTTATTTTCCTCGACACGCGTGACAATCCGCCCAACCTGGACGCAATTCGCCAGGAATTTCCGCAGGTTGCTATCGAAACCGGTGCGTTGAATAAAGAAACCTTGTTGCTGGCGGATGAAATTATTGTCAGCCCGGGTTTATCCATTGCCGACCCGGCTATTCAAGCTGCGGTCGCGGCCGGTATTCCGGTGGTGGGTGATATTGAACTGTTTTTGCGCGATGCCCGCGCGCCGGTCATTGCCATCACCGGTTCCAATGCCAAAAGTACCGTGACTACGCTGGTCGGTGAGATGGCAAAAACCGCCGGTATTCGCGTTGCGGTAGGCGGCAATCTCGGTACCCCGGCGCTGGAATTGCTGGATGACGCGGTTGAGCTTTACGTTATGGAGTTATCCAGCTTTCAGTTGGAAACCGTGACCAAAGTGAATGCCAAAGTTGCCACCATTCTTAATATCAGCGAAGACCATCTTGATCGCTATGCGGATATGCGTGCTTACCACGCTGCCAAACTGAAAGTTTACTGGGGCGCTGAAACGGTTGTTTATAACCGCAAGGATATTCTGACCCAGCCACCGTTGGCTCGCGATGCGCGTCCGATCACTTTTGGTGGTCCGGCTGAGTTTCATCATTTCGGCGTGCTCAACCAAAACAACGAATCCTGGTTGGCCTGGCAATTTCAGGCGCTGTTACCGGTTTCCGCATTGAAACTGGCGGGCGGCCACAACGTGGATAACGCCCTGGCTGCACTGGCGTTGGGTCAAGCTGCCGGCATTCCGATGGATGCCATGCTGAAAACCCTGAAAACCTTCAAAGGTTTGCCGCATCGTTGCGAGTGGGTGGCCACTAAAAACGACATTGATTTTTACAACGATTCCAAAGGCACCAACGTGGGTGCCACTGTTGCCGCATTGAAAGGTCTGGCGCGTTCACCTGCCTCACTGGTATTGATAGCCGGTGGCGATGGCAAAGGTGCAGCGTTTAATGATCTGGTGCCGGCCGTGCGCGATACGGTAAGTCATGCGGTATTGATTGGCCGCGACGCAAAAAAAATGGCGGACACGCTGCAAGGCAAGGTTGCTATCGCGTTCGCAACCGACATGCAGGATGCGGTGCAACAGGCATTCGCCCTGGCAAGCCCCGGTGATGCAGTGCTCTTGTCGCCAGCTTGCGCCAGTCTCGACATGTTCCGTAACTACGCTGACCGTGGACAACAATTTTGCAATGCGGTGGAGGCGCTGACGTCATGATGCGCTCACCCAATGCCATGCCACTGGCCGGTTCCCGCGTTGATGGCGCGATGATCGCGCTGTGGGTTGCCTTGATGACCATTGGTCTGATCATGGTCGCCTCGGCATCCATTGCTTTTGCTGCGCTCAATTATGACGACGCCTGGTATTTTGCCCGTCGCCATGGCATTTATTTGATGATGGGCATGATGGTAGCGCTGTTTGTTATGTGCTTGCCAATGAGCGTCTGGCAGCGCTACAGCGGTTACCTGTTGTTGTTTACATTATTGCTGCTGGTGATTGTATTGATCCCCGGTATTGGCAAGCGGGTTAATGGTAGCCAGCGTTGGTTGAGCCTCGGTTTTATTTCCATTCAGGTATCGGAAATTGCCAAAGTCTGTGCGGTGATATTTTTCGCCAGCTTTTTCGCGCGCCGCTATCAGGAGTTGCATTTCGGTTGGCAGGGCTTTCTCAAGCCGTTGTTGATTGTAGGTTTGTTTGTTGTGCTGTTGTTGCTCGAGCCGGACTTTGGTAGCTCGGTGGTTTTGTGCGGCACCGTATTTGCCATGATGTTTATCGCCGGGGTACGGCTGTGGCATTTCCTGTTGTTGATCGCCATCGGTGTTATGTCGCTGGCGGCGGTGGCTGTTTTTTCCCCCTACCGTATGCAACGGTTGATTACCTTTCTTGATCCCTGGGCGGATCAATTCAATTCCGGTTACCAGCTCACCCAGTCGCTGATTGGTTTTGGCCGTGGTGAATGGGTAGGTTTGGGGCTGGGCAACAGCTTGCAAAAATTATTCTTCCTGCCGGAAGCCCATACCGATTTTATCTTCGCCATTATTGCTGAAGAATTCGGGCTGGTGGGTGCGGTGGTTACGCTGGCGTTATTCGCGGCCCTGATCTGGAGAATTTTTCTGCTGTCGCGGCAGAATCTGGCCATGGGGCGGGTGTTTCCGGCACTGGCTACGTTTGGTATTGCCATTCTTTTTTCCATCCAGGTTTTCATTAATGCCGGTGTCGCTTCCGGATTATTGCCAACCAAAGGTTTGACCTTGCCGTTCATCAGTTACGGCGGCAGTAGTTTGTTGATCAACTGTTTATTGATGGGCTTTGTGGTGCGCGCCCGGTGGGAATTGCATACCCGGGTTTCACCATTGCCCGAAACTGCAGCGCGTATTCAGCGCCGGGTAATTCCTGTTCAGGAGGTGCCGGCATGAGTGCGCCTTCAGTGAGCAAAGTTCTGGTGATGGCCGGTGGTACCGGCGGGCATGTTTTTCCTGCGCTGGCGGTGGCCAGAGAATTACGTGAGCAGGGTGCCGATGTTATCTGGCTTGGCACGGCACGCGGCATTGAATCCCGCGTAGTGCCTGAAGCGGGTATTCCGTTATTTTTTCTACGCGTTGAAGGTGTGCGTGGGCGCGGTATCAAAGGCTTGTTAAAAGCTCCCTTTTTGATCATCGGTGCGATTGCGGAAGCGCTGCGCCTGATCAAAAAAGAAAAACCGGATGTCGTTATCGGTTTTGGCGGCTTTGCTTCCGGCCCGGGTGGCATCGCTGCGCGGTTGGCCGGCAAGCCGTTGCTGATTCACGAACAAAATGCCGTACCGGGAACGACCAATCGTTTGTTGGCGCCATTGGCGCGTCGGGTACTGACTGCGTTTCCGGTTAGCTTGCGCAACTCGATTACGGTGGGTAATCCGGTGCGTAGTGATATTGCTGCGTTGCCAGCACCGGCGATACGTTATCTGGCTCGCAACAACGAAAAACAGCCCTTGAAATTATTGATTCTCGGTGGCAGCCTGGGCGCCCTGGCAATTAATGAATTAATACCTCAGGCAATCGCTTTGCTGGATGAAGCGCAGCGCCCCGACGTGTGGCATCAGGCGGGCGAAAAGCATTGGCAAGCTACCGGTCAGCGTTACCAGGATGTCGGTGTTACGGCGAAAGTAGATGCCTTTATTGGCGATATGTCGCAAGCCTATGGCTGGGCCGATTTGATTATTTGCCGTGCTGGTGCCCTGACGGTTTCGGAAGTCATGGCCGCCGGTGTCGCGGCTATTTTTATTCCGTTGCCGACAGCGATTGATGATCACCAAACTTTTAATGCAAACGTGCTGGTTGAGGCGGGCGCAGCGCGCTCCTTTCCTCAACGGGCATTAACCGCAGCTGATCTGGCTGCGTTACTAACCAACGAATTATCTGAACGTGAGTTGTTGTTGACGATGGCAGAAAAGGCACGGCAGTTAGCCCGTCCTGATGCAGCAGCTGAAGTTTCCGCATGCTGTCTGGAGGTGGCTAATGGATAAAACACTGGAACATTACGAAGTGCCGGAAATGCGCCGTATTCGCCGTATTCATTTTATTGGTATTGGCGGCGCGGGTATGAGCGGTATTGCCGAAGTGTTGTTGAACCAAGGCTATGAAATCTCCGGTTCCGACATTCGTGCGAGCAACGTTACCGAGCGTTTGGCGAGCAAGGGCGCTCGTATTTTTATCGGTCATGCGGATACCAACGTAATTGGCACCGATGTGGTTGTAAACTCCAGTGCGGTGCGCGAAGACAATCCGGAAATGATTGGTGCGCGTGAGCGCCGTATTCCTATCGTGCGTCGTGCAGAAATGCTCGGTGAATTGATGCGCTATCGCCATGGTATTGCGGTAGCCGGCACCCATGGTAAAACCACCACCACCAGTTTGATGGCCTCGGTACTTGCCGCTGCAAAACAGGACCCGACCTTTATCATCGGTGGCCTGGTGAACAGCACCGGCAGCAATGCCAAACTCGGTGACAGTCGTTACCTGGTGGCCGAAGCTGATGAAAGCGATGCGTCCTTTCTGCACTTGCAGCCGATGGTTACTGTGGTTACCAATATTGATGCTGACCACATGGAAACCTACGGCGGCGATTTTTCAAAGCTGAAAAAAACTTTTCTCGACTTTATTCACAACCTGCCATTTTACGGTTTGGCGGTGTTGTGCCGTGATGATGCCGTGGTGCGTGACATCATCCCTTCGGTTTCCCGACCGATTCTCACCTACGGTTTTGATGAAGAAAGTGATTTCCGGGCGATTAACATCCGCCAGGACAAACTGCAATCCGAATTTGACGTGGTACGCCCGGGCAATGACAAGCCATTGTCGATCCGCCTGAATATTCCTGGCATTCACAATGTGCTTAACGCAACTGCGGTGATTGCTGTGGCAACCGACGAAGGCCTGAGCGATGCGGCTATTCAGGAAGGGCTTGAACAATTCCAGGGTGTTGGTCGTCGCTTTCAGGTGTATGGCGAATTCCCGATTGATAACGGCACGGCGATGTTGGTGGACGATTATGGCCATCACCCGCGTGAAGTTGCCGCCGTTATTAAAGCGGTGCGCGACGGTTGGCCGGATCGCCGTCTGGTGATGGTGTATCAGCCGCATCGTTTTACCCGCACCCGTGACCTCTATGAAGATTTTGTTGAAGTGTTAACCACCGTGGATGCGCTGGTGATGCTGGAAGTCTACAGCGCCGGTGAAGATCCTATTCCCGGAGCAGACAGCCGCCACCTGTGCCGCAGCATTCGCGCACGCGGTGTTATAGAACCGGTTTTTGTTGAAACTATCGAGGGTGTTCCGGCCATCATTCGTGATCTGGTCAAGGCCGGTGACATTGTTATTACCCAGGGCGCAGGCAACGTAGGGGCTTTGTCTCCCGAGTTGTCGCGCCGTGAATTGCGTTGAGGTTAAAAAGAGCATGTCGGTGATTAATCATCAGGTGGATGCATCCCTGGTAAAGCAATTGGGCCGCGTTGGCGTGCTGTACGGTGGTCAATCATCGGAGCGCGAAATTTCCCTGCAAAGTGGTCAGGCGGTTGCTGACGCGCTGCAAGCGGCCGGTGTGGAATACGTCATGCTGGATACTGGCAAATCGGCGATTGTCGACATTCAGGCAGCCGGTATTGACCGTGCATTTATTGCCTTGCACGGCCCGGGCGGTGAAGACGGGCGCATTCAGGCAGTACTGGAGTATTTGCAGATTCCTTACACCGGCAGTGACGTGCAATCGTCGGCGCTGGCCATGGATAAATTACGCAGCAAACAATTGTGGCGCGGTGTGAATTTATCTACGCCGGATTTTGAACTGCTCAGTGAAAAAAGTGATTGGCAAACGGTGTTAAACCGTTTGGGCGGTGACCTGATGGTCAAGCCGGCTCACGAAGGTTCCAGCATCGGTATGGCAAGAGTGTCCTCTGCTGACGATTTGGCGGCGGCTTACCGGAATGCTGCGCAATACGATAAAAGTGTGCTGGCAGAAAAATTGATCATCGGTGCTGAATACACCGTGGCCGTACTGGATGGCAAGGTGCTGCCACCCATTCGCCTCGAAACCGATCATCGCTTTTACGATTTTGATGCGAAATATTTGGCCAATGACACCCGCTATTTAATTCCCTGCGGTCTGTCAGAGGCAAAAGAAACAGAATTGAAAAATCTGGTGCTGCAAGCCTTCAATGCTATTGGATGCCGTGGCTGGGCGCGTCTGGATGTGATGGCGGACCAACAACAAAATTTTTATTTGCTGGAAGTTAACACCGTTCCTGGTATGACCAGTCATAGTCTGGTACCAATGGCTGCCAAAGCAGATGGCCTGTCATTTGATGAGCTGGTATTAACCATTTTAAAAGCCACTTTATAAAGTGGACCAGGACGAAAGATTTGCCAGACGGGAGCCACTGGTTGCTCCCTACGACCGGGGTGAGCAACGCATTAGGCGCGAGCGCGGTTACCGCAACGTAATGCCATCCGGCTCGGGCAATGAGTCCGGGCAGGAAGGAAAAGGCAATCGCTTTCGTTATGCCCGTATTATCGGCAGCAGTTTGTTTGTGATTGTGTTGGTGGTTGGGGCTTTTTTTGCCGCCGGGCCGTTAATGACGTTTCTTGAGCGACCATTAACGCGGGTGACGGTAGAGGGAGAGTTTCTCTACGTTAGCAAACAAAGAACCAGTGACCTGATCAGTGCAGAGCTGGATGATGATTTTCTGCAACTGGATTTGATGCGCTTGAAGCAGGTGTTGGAAAGTGATCCCTGGGTGGAACACGCCTCGCTGGGACGCCGCTGGCCTGACACCTTGCTGGTGCGGATTGTTGAACAAAAGCCCATCGCACGTTGGGGCGATAACGGCTTTATGAATCAGCGTGGAGAAATTATCCAGGTTGATTCCACCGGGCAGCTGGGTGACTTGCCCGGGTTATACGGCACCGAAGCGGATGCCTGGTTGTTGATGCAGCAGTATCAGGATTTATCACGGTTATTGCGTACGCGGGGGCTTGAAGTGGTGGCTCTGCGTTGTGATGACAAGCGCGCCTGGCGGATGACATTGAAAAATGACATTGAAGTGGTTATCGGGCGCGATCAGGTAATGGAAAAAATGCGGCGGTTTATTAGCGTCTACGACGAACACCTGCACCGCTACTGGTTGGATGTGAAATCGATAGATGTGCGTTATACCAATGGTATTGCAGTGCAATGGATTCCCGAATCGGAAGCTGGCGCACACTTTATAAAATCTTCATAAGTTAACCGTGAGCATTATCGGTAACGTAAGGAAATTGTGAAACGAGGTTATTCCATGGCAAGCGCTAATGACAACAAAATGATTGTTGGTCTGGATATAGGCACATCCAAAATTGTGGCTATTGTTGGCGCTATTACGCCGGAAGGCCGCCTTGAGATTGTCGGAATCGGATCGCACCGCTCGACCGGCCTGAAAAAAGGTGTGGTAGTGAATATTGAATCGACGGTGTTGTCGATTCAGCGCGCTATCGAAGAAGCGGAGTTGATGGCCGGTTGCCAGATTCACTCGGTTTACGCCGGTATCGCTGGCAGCCATATTCGCAGCCTTAACTCGCACGGTATTGTGGCGATTAAAGACCGTGAAGTATTTGCCCAGGATCTGGAGCGGGTGATCGATGCCGCTCAGGCGGTAGCCATCCCGGCTGATCAAAAAATCCTGCACATTCTGCCGCAGGAATTTCTGATCGATGATCAGGACGGTGTTAAAGAGCCGCTGGGCATGTCCGGTGTTCGTCTGGAAGCCAAGGTGCACCTGGTAACATGCGCGGTGAATGCGGCACAGAATATTGAGAAGTGTATTCGCCGCTGCGGGCTGGAGGTGGAAGATATTATTCTTGAACAACTGGCCTCCAGCTATGCCGTATTAACGGAAGACGAAAAAGAATTGGGTGTGTGTGTGGTGGATATTGGTGGTGGCACCACCGACATCGCCGTGTTCAAAGACGGCGCCATTCGTCACACCAGCGTTATTCCCATTGCCGGTGATCAGGTAACCAATGACATCGCCATGGCATTGCGCACGCCGACACCGAATGCGGAAGAAATTAAAATTCGCTACGCCTGTGCGCTGGCCAAACTGACCAGCCCGGATGAAACCATCAAGGTACCTGGTGTAGGTGACCGCGATGCGCGCGACCTGTCGCGCCAGGCATTGGCAGAAGTGGTTGAGCCACGTTACGACGAATTATTTACGCTGGTGCAGTCAGAACTGCGCCGCAGCGGATATGAAGACCTGATCGCCGCCGGTATTGTTATTACCGGCGGTACTTCGAAGATGGAAGGTGTGGTGGAGCTCGCGGAAGAAATTTTCCATATGCCGGTACGTTTGGGCGCCCCACAAAATATTCGTGGTCTGACAGACATTGTGAACAATCCGATTTACTCCACCGGGGTCGGTTTGTTGTTGTACGCAATGCGTCAGCATCAGGAGGGAGGGCGCAGTGTTACGCATCATAAAGAGCAGCAGAGTTCGTTTTTTTCACGCATCAAAAAACTGTTTCAAAGTAATTTTTAAAATTGCTTAAAAAGTGACTGATCAATCGCATTTTTACTTTCAATTTCATTGTTACACTCTCGCAAGGGATAAAAGGGGAAACGGCCATGTTTGAACTCGTAGATAGTATTCAGCAAAACGCAGTGATTAAAGTTATTGGCGTCGGTGGCGGCGGTGGTAATGCGGTCAAACACATGATTGCCAACCGTGTTGAAGGCGTAGAATTTATTTGCGCCAACACCGATGCCCAGGCATTGAAAGACATCGATGCCCGTACCGTTTTACAGCTCGGCCACACCATGACCAAAGGTCTGGGCGCTGGCGCCAACCCGGAAGTGGGTCGTCAGGCCGCTATTGAAGATCGTGAGCGTATCGCCGAAGTATTGCGCGGTGCGGACATGGTCTTTATTGCTGCCGGTATGGGTGGCGGCACAGGTACTGGCGGCGCGCCGGTGGTTGCCGAAGTTGCCCGTGATCTCGGTATTCTTACCGTGGCGGTAGTGACCAAGCCTTTCCCGTTTGAAGGGCGCAAGCGTATGGCGATCGCGGATGCCGGTATTCGTGAACTGCAGGAACATGTAGATTCATTAATTACCATCCCGAATGAAAAATTGTTGGCGGTACTGGGCAAAACCACCAGCCTGCTGGATGCCTTCAAAGCGGCTAACAATGTATTACTGGGTGCGGTACAAGGTATTGCCGATCTGATTATTCGTCCGGGCATGATCAACGTGGACTTCGCCGACGTGCGCACTGTGATGTCTGAAATGGGCATGGCGATGATGGGCACCGGTCGTGCCAGCGGTGACAACCGTGCGCGCGAAGCGGCCGAAGCGGCTATTCGCAGCCCGCTGCTTGAAGACGTTAATCTGCAGGGCGCTCGCGGTATTCTGGTTAACATCACCGCCGGTATTGATTTGTCGTTGGGTGAATACTCTGAAGTGGGCGCCATCATCGAAGAGTTTGCCTCAGGTGAAGCGACCGTGGTGGTAGGTACGGTTATTGATCCGGAAATGTCCAATGAGTTGCGCGTAACCGTGGTTGCTACCGGGCTGGGTGCGATAGTGCCGGTTCAGGCTGCACGCCCGGCACCCACCAAGGTTGTGGTTGATAACACGCGTCGCCCGAATGGTCAGATTGACTACAGTGCATTGGACCGTCCGGCACATTTGCGTGCCAATACGGCTCACGCCCAGGCACTGGCGCCAATGGCTGAAAAAGATATCGAATATCTGGATATCCCGGCTTTCCTGCGTCGTCAGGCAGATTGATTTACACCAATCACGATCTGGCGGGACAGTGTTGTACCAAGGCGGATACTTGCTGCATGGGTATAACCACTTACCGCTGATCGTGGTGTCTTTATCGGGTTATCGACTGTCGCTATTGAGGCGATAAATTCCGGTATGGCGTGGCAATCTGGTTTACAGCATCATAAATTGATACTATGGCGGCACTTGAAACGCTATAAAAAGAGGGTTGTACAAGCCTCTTTATAAGCGTTGTCTGTTCAATCCGGCTTGATATTAATGATCTATCCAGCTGCTTTTCCACAGAGCTTTTATACGAATGATCAAACAACGAACCCTGAGAAATGCTATCCGCGCTACCGGTGTCGGCTTGCATACCGGTGAAAAAATTTATCTGACGCTGCTTCCGGCGGCGGCAGATACCGGTATTACTTTTCGACGGGTTGATCTGAACCCTCCGGTGGAAATTCAGGCCAAAGCCCACAATGTTGGTGAAACAACACTGTCCACCACGCTGGTGCAGGGCGATGTCAAAGTCTCAACCATTGAGCATTTGATGTCGGCGTTTGCCGGTTTGGGGATAGATAACGCGATTGTGGAAGTCAGCTCTGGCGAAGTACCTATTATGGATGGCAGTGCCGGCCCGTTCGTGTTTTTGATCCAGTCTGCAGGTATTCAGGAGTTGTCGGCGCCGAAGAAATTTGTTCGGGTTAAAAAGCCGGTAGTTCTGGAAGAAGGTGACAAGGTCGCCAGCTTTCTCCCCTTTGAGGGCTTCAAAGTTACCTTCTCCATTGATTTTGACCACCCGGTATTTCAGGGCAAAACGCTGAAAACCTCGGTCGATTTCTCCAGCACGTCTTTCGTCAAGGAAGTCAGCCGGGCAAGAACCTTTGGTTTTATGCACGAAATTGAATACCTGCGTTCCAAAGGTCTGGCGAAAGGCGGCAGTGTTGATAACGCTATCGTGGTGGACGAATACCGTATTCTTAACGAGGATGGCCTTCGTTACGAAGACGAGTTCGTCAAACACAAGGTGTTGGACGCTATCGGCGATTTGTATCTGCTGGGCAACAGCCTGATTGGTGAGTTCAAAGCGCACAAATCCGGTCACGGCCTCAATAACCGCTCTTTGCGCAAGCTGATCGAAGATCCGGATGCGTGGGAGGTGGTTACTTTTGAAGACGCCAATGCCGCGCCGATCCGCTACATGAAACCTTTGCTTGCTGTGTAATCTTATGTGACAAGGTGATCAGCTCTGCTCCCCGGCAGGGCAGGTCGCCTGAATTTTTGTTGCAAACGTCTGCTTTTCTGTGCGATATTCCCGCCCCATACCTGTTTTGGCACATTCCTCCCGCTTCCGGAGACGTTCTTTCAGGTGTTACAAAATACCGTAACCTGCTGTTTTACCAATACATACACGATAAAAAGGCATGCTTGCCTCGTTGTTGGTACAGAATTTGAATTACGGTTAATTCTCAATAATGAATGGTTAATAGAATCGGATTTTTTGTTCCGTTCCGAAAAAAAGAATCTTCTCATTACATGAAAATTATTATTGTCAGTAAACGCCATAATCAGTCACGCAGTTTTACCCTTGGCGGGTGGACGCGCGCGCTCTTGTCTGTGTGTTTACTGGGTATGCCTGCCGCGCTGGGTGCTATCGGTTATGCCTGGCTGACCGGGCCGGGCAGCGGTGCAGAGCGCGTCAATGCCGAGTCCTTGCAGGCGTGGGAAAAAGCGCTTGAAGAACAACAGCAACAAGTTGAACAAACCCGCAAGGAAACCCGCGCCCAACTGACAGCCCTCACTGTAAAAATGGGTGAGCTGCAAGGTCGGCTGGTACGACTCGATGCGCTGGGTGAACGCCTCACCCATATGGCGCAACTGGATGAAGGCGAGTTTGATTTCTCCAGCACCCCCGGTGTTGGTGGCCCTGAAACAGCCTTTGCCGACGAAAACTACTCGCCGCCCGATATTCTCACCGTTGTTGATCAACTCTCCAGTCAGATAGAAAACCGCCAGCAACAACTGGAAGTTCTCGAGTCTTTATTAGCCAGCAAAAAAATTGAAGACGACACCTTTGTCGCCGGTCGTCCGGTTGCCAAGGGTTGGATTTCTTCGCGTTATGGCCGTCGCACCGATCCCTTCACAGGCAAAAGCGCCTTTCACGGCGGCATCGACTTTTCTGCCAAATCCGGTACTGAAATTACTTCGGTAGCTGCCGGTGTTGTAACCCGCGCCGGTAAAGACCGTGCCTACGGTTACATGGTCGAGATCAATCACGGCGCGGGCTACGTGACCCGTTACGCGCACAACAAGGAAAATCTGGTCAAGGTTGGCGATGTCGTCAAGAAGGGCCAGATTATTGGTCTGGTTGGTTCAACCGGCCGTTCTACCGGAGCCCATGTGCACTTTGAAGTGTACAAACACGGGCGCTCCATCGATCCCGCGACCTATATCCATCGCGCCAGTCGTTAAATCTTCATTTCCTTCTGCTTGCTTTGCCAGGCACCTTTCGGTTTACTTGCCAGCTATGTTGGCGAGTCATTGTGGGTCGCTCGACCCGATAGTTTAAATTTACGGTAATACACATGATTGGTTCGATTGCAAAAGCGTTGTTTGGCTCGAAAAACGAGCGTGAGCTGAAGCGCATGAACAAGGTCGTTCAGCGTATTAATAGTTTTGAAGCTGAATGGCAAAAACTGGATGACACCGCGTTAAAGAATAAAACCGTTGAATTTCGTGACCGTCTGGCCAAGGGCGAGACGCTCGATCAACTGTTGCCGGAGGCGTTTGCCACCGTGCGTGAGGCCAGCCGCCGTGTTATGGCGATGCGTCACTTCGATGTGCAGTTGATTGGTGGCATGGCATTGCACGAAGGTCGCATTGCTGAAATGCGCACCGGTGAAGGTAAAACCCTGGTATCTACCTTGCCCGCTTACTTGCACGCACTGACCGGCAAAGGCGTTCACGTGGTTACCGTGAACGATTACCTGGCCAATCGTGATGCCAAATGGATGACCCCGGTATTTGAATTCCTGGGTATGAACGTGGGTATTATCCAGTCCATGCAGCCAGCGGAATTAAAGCGTCAGGCTTACGCATCGGATATCACCTACGGCACCAACAACGAATACGGCTTTGATTACCTGCGCGATAATATGGCGCTGAGCAAGGCTGACAAGGTTCAGCGTCCGCTTTACTTCTCCATCATCGATGAAGTGGATTCCATCCTGATTGACGAAGCGCGCACCCCGCTGGTTATTTCGGGCGCTGCCGAAAACAGTTCCGAACTCTATAAGTTGATGCATGTGCTGGTGAGCAAGCTCAACGTGCAACCGGAAGGTGGTGAAGGCGATTTCACCGTTGATGAAAAAACCCGCCAGGTTGAACTGACCGAATCAGGCCATCAGCATGTTGAAGACTTGCTGATTGGCGCCAATCTGCTCACCGCTGACCAAAGTTTGTATGCGCCTAATAACCTGGCGTTGCTACACCACGTCAATTCGGCGTTGCGTGCCCGCGCACTGTTCCACCGCGATGTTGAATACATTGTGCAAAATAATCAGGTGGTGCTGATTGATGAGCACACCGGCCGTACCATGGCGGGCCGCCGTTTGTCAGAAGGCCTGCACCAGGCGCTGGAAGCCAAAGAAGGCGTGCCTATTCAAAGCGAAAGCCAGACACTGGCATCCACTACCTTCCAGAATTATTTCCGTCTGTACCCGATTCTCTCTGGTATGACCGGTACTGCAGATACCGAAGCGTTTGAATTCCGTGAAATTTACCGTTTGGATGTGGTGGTGATTCCGACCAACCGTCCAAAGCAGCGGATCGATATGAACGATCTGGTATTCCTGACGGTAGAAGAAAAATACAACGCTATTGTTGAAGATATTAAAAACTACCAGGCGAAAAACGCACCGATTCTGGTGGGTACTGCTTCTATTGAAACGTCGGAAGAAATGTCCCGCCGTTTAGAGGCCGCTAAAATCCCTCACCGTGTACTTAACGCCAAGTTTCACGAACAGGAAGCGGAAATTATTGCCCAGGCGGGTCGTCCCGGTACGGTAACCATCGCCACCAATATGGCCGGTCGTGGTACCGATATTGTGCTCGGCGGTAACTGGGAAGCGGAAGCGGCCAAGCTGGAAAACCCGACTCCGGAACAGCTGGAAGCGCTGAAAAAAGATTGGCAGGTTCGTCACCAGCAAGTGCTCGAAGCGGGCGGTTTGCATATCATCGGTACCGAGCGTCACGAATCCCGTCGTATTGATAACCAGCTGCGTGGCCGTGCCGGTCGTCAGGGTGATCCGGGTCTGACCCGTTTCTATCTGTCGCTGGAAGATAACCTGATGCGTATTTTTGCATCTGACCGCGTGCGCGGTTTCATGCAAGCGCTGGGTATGGATAAAGGCGAAGCCATTGAGCACCGCATGGTGAACAATGCGATTGAAAAAGCACAGCGCAAAGTGGAAGGCCGTAACTTTGATATTCGTAAGCAACTGCTGGAATTTGACGATGTGGCCAATGACCAGCGTCAAATTATTTATGGCCAGCGCAACGAATTGCTGGATGCGGAGCATATCCGTGACACAGTCACCGCGGTGCGCGCTGACGTTGTACAAGACACCATCAGCGAATTTATCCCGCCACAAAGCATCGAAGACCAATGGAATATTCCGGGCCTTGAGAAGCAACTTGAGCAGGATTACGGCTTGCAGTTACCGATTGCCAAGTGGCTGGAAGAAGACAGCCGTTTGCATGAAGAAACCTTGCGTGAAAAAATTCTCACAGAAGTTCAGGTTGCTTACGATGCCAAGTGTGAGCGCGTGGGCGACATCATGCTGGAAATTGAAAAGCAGGTGATGTTGCAGGTATTGGATAACGCCTGGAAAGAGCAGCTGGCCAATATGGATCATCTGCGTCAGGGCATTAACCTGCGTTCTTATGCACAGAAAAACCCCAAGCAGGAATACAAGCGCGAAGCCTTTGAGTTGTTCCAGCGTATGCTCGAAACCGTGAAGCGCGAAACCACCCATTTAATGGCGCGTGTGGAACCGATTACCCGCGAGCAAATGGATGCGATGGAACAGCAGCGTCGCGAAGCGCAACAGCGCCAGAAGATGCAGTTGCAACACGAACAGGCGGCTGACTTGACCAGCAATGTACCGGAAGAAGCTCAGCGTCCTGCCGGCCAAACACCGGTGGTTCGTGAAGGTCGCAAAGTAGGCCGTAACGATCCTTGTCCGTGTGGCTCAGGTAAAAAATATAAATCCTGCCACGGTCAGCTGGAATAAATTGCTTTTAATCGGACGAGTATTTTCTTGTCCGCTTGTTGTCAGTATCTTTGCTCCAAAAGCGCATGACAAATTGGCAGGATTGCCAATTTGCACAGTGAAGCTGCCCGCAGGGTGAGCCACAGGGATGTGGCGAGTGCATCATCCATGTAGCTCCGTCGAGTCGTCCTTGACTCGACGGTTTTGGAACAAAGATCCTGGCAACAAGCTCGCATAATGCCAGTTGTTAGTATTTTGAAATCCACATCCATATATCATGGTTGTGGATTTTCTTTTGGTAGCACTGATTAATTACAAAACCCATTTTTAATACAACATTCAAACAAGAGAGTCTGCTATGGCTGTTGGTGAATATCCTTTTCCCGAAATGCATCCCGTTGCCGGTGTTAAATTAACGGCGGTATCCGCTGGTATTAAAAAGCCAGGCCGCCGTGATGTTGTATTGTTTGAACTGGCTGAAGGCAGCCAGGTGGCCGGTGTGTTTACGCTCAATGCGTTTTGCGCAGCGCCGGTGACGGTTTGTAAAAAGCATTTGGCCGCAGCGCCGATTCGTTATCTGGTCATCAACTCCGGCAACGCCAATGCCTGTACGGGCGAGCAGGGCATTAACGATGCGCTTGCGACCTGTGAGTCCATCGCACAATTACGCGGGTTGAAAAAAGAGCAGGTGTTGCCATTCTCAACCGGTGTTATTGGCGAGCCGCTGCCGGTACAAAAAATCGTTGCGGTTATCCCGGAAGCACTGGAAAAAGTTACCGAGCAAGGTTGGGATGACGCAGCCGCCGGCATCATGACCACCGACACCCGCGCCAAAGGTTTCAGCAAGCAAATCGTCTGGCAAAGCCAGACCATTACCGTGAATGGTATCGCCAAGGGTGCCGGAATGATTAAACCCAATATGGCAACCATGCTGGGTTACATCGCTACCAATGCCAAAGTGGCACAGCCGGTGTTGCAAGCGCTGTTGCGCGAGGCTGCAGATAAATCTTTCAATCGCATCACCATTGATGGCGATACCTCGACCAATGATTCCTGCATTCTGATTGCTTCCGGTCAGGTAGATTTGCCGGAAATTCAAACCGCCGAAGGTGAGCTTTACCAGCAACTGCGTGATGTCATTATCGAGGCCCATATCTTCCTCGCAAAAAGTATTGTTGCCGATGGTGAGGGCGCTACCAAATTTGTTGCAGTGGACGTAAGCGGCGGCGGTGATCGCAATGAATGCCTGGATGTCGGTTACGCGGTAGCACACTCGCCATTGATCAAAACCGCATTGTTTGCCTCTGACCCTAATTGGGGGCGCATCGTAGCGGCGATTGGTTATGCGGGTGTAAAAGATCTGGATGCAGCCAAAGTGCGCGTGCATTTGAATGATGTATTGATTGTCGAGAATGGCGGCAGAGCGGCTTCTTATACCGAAGAGCAGGGCCAGGCCGTTATGTCGGGTGCAGAAATCACCATTCGTATTGATCTGGGGCGTGGTGACAGCCATGAAACCTTGTGGACTACCGATCTTTCTTACGAATATGTGCGCATTAACGCTGACTACCGTTCCTGATTTTTCATTGATTCGCATTCCTTTTTCATTGCCGCTTTTCAACCTGAAAGTTTAAAAGCGGCAGCTGACCGGTGTTCGTTGTATGGTTAAGGAAGTTCACGTCGCTGTTGGTGTCATCACGGCGGCAGATGGAAAAATATTTATTGCCCGTCGCGCTGATTCGGCGCATCAGGGCGGGTTATGGGAATTTCCGGGTGGCAAGGTTTCGCCCGGGGAAACTGTGCAGCAGGCATTGGCGCGTGAGCTGGAAGAGGAGTTGGCGATTCAGGTTCTCCATTCAGAACCCTTAATAAAAATTCGCCACGACTATGGCGACAAGCAAGTATTGCTGGATGTTCACCGCGTAACCGGTTTTACCGGTGAACCCGTCGGCAACGAAGGGCAGCCGGTGCAGTGGGTTTCACGGCAGCAGTTAGCGGATTTCGATTTCCCCAAGGCCAATCGCGCTATTATTGCTGCGTTGAAATTGCCGGGTAATATGTTGATTACGGGCGATGCAGCAACGGAGCAGCAGTTTTTTGAGCGGGTTGAAGGTGCGCTGAAGGCTGGCATCCGCCTGGTGCAATTGCGTGTTAAAGATGGAGGCCGGGAGTTGTCCGCGTCACTGGTTGATCGTGTGCGGGCGTTGTGTCGTGAACATGATGCACTGTTGTTGTTGAATACCTCTCCGGAAGTTTTTTCCAGCCTGTCGGCAGATGGCTTACATCTGAACCGGTATCAGTTAGCGCAATTGGCGTCCCGCCCGGTTGCAGAAAACCGATTACTGGGCGCCTCCTGCCATAATGCTGAAGAGATTCTGCAAGCAAAAAAAATCGGGGTGGATTACATCCTGCTGTCTCCCGTTGCCAAAACCACATCGCATCCGGATGCACAACCTCTGGGCTGGGAAAAGTTTGCAGAACTGGCGGCGCTGGCGGGTTGTCCGGTATTTGCTCTGGGAGGAATGCACCCTGAGGATTTACCCACGGCGAAACAGCATGGCGGCCACGGAATCGCCGCCATCAGTGCCTGGTGGAATGCGTGAAGGGCAGGTGAGTGTTAAGACTCCTGTCCTTTGGTGTAAAAAAGGAAGGCACTTTCCGAGCTCATAAAACGACGGTTTATTCTTCGTCCGGAATAACCGGATCACCGGCAATACGATGACTTTCGCTGGCCCAATCGCCTAAATCAATCAGACGGCAGCGGTCGCTACAAAAGGGTCGAAAAGGAAAGTCGTCATTCCAGAGCACTATTTTTTTACAAATAGGGCAATTCAGCTGCAAAACATCAGGGTTGGTTGGCGTTGTCAAAATTGTTCCTGCACAAGCGATACATAAAATTCGTGTAGCTGAGCCACCTGTTGTTGCAAGTCAGTCAGCGTACCGTGATTATGAATAATATCATCTGCCTGCGCCAAGCGCTCTTCACGGCTTAATTGTGTCGCCATAATGCGCTGGATTTTCTCGCCGGTGCTGCCATCCCGTAAACTCGCCCTGGCAATTTGCATGGCTTCCGGGGCATCTATCACCAATACCCGGTTGACCAGCCTGGTTTGCGTGCCTTCCAATAATAATGGGGAGGTGAAGATGGCGTAGGGAGATTCGACAATTTCCAGCTGCGCTGCTGCACGCTGGTTAATCAGCGGGTGCAACAACTGCTCAAGCCATTCTTTTGCGGCCGGCGCAGTAAAAATAATGTCCCGCAACGTGCGTCTATCAAGAAAGCCATCGGTTTGTAATATGGCGTCGCCAAAATGCCCGGCAATTTTTTCCAGTGCCGGTTGGCCGGGCATTACTACTTCCCTTGCCAGAAGATCCGCATCGATGACGGTAATGTCATGTTGCTGTTGAAAAATATCGGAAACCAGCGATTTGCCACTGCCGATGCCACCGGTCAAACCAATTTTCAGCTTGTCGGTGGCAGGGGAAAAGGGGATGGTGTTTTTCACTGTGGAAGCGTGAGAGAAAGGTAATGATGGTTAATCGCATCGCCCCACACAAAGGCGATCCAGCCTGCCACCGCGAGATAGGGGCCGAAAGGAATAGGTACTTCTTTACCGCGTTTTTTAATAAGCATCAAGGCAATACCAACCACGGCTCCGACCAGAGACGACAAAATAATAATCT
Organism: Cellvibrio polysaccharolyticus; assembly: GCF_015182315.1. Taxonomy (NCBI): domain Bacteria; kingdom Pseudomonadati; phylum Pseudomonadota; class Gammaproteobacteria; order Cellvibrionales; family Cellvibrionaceae; genus Cellvibrio; species Cellvibrio polysaccharolyticus. The sequence continues at coordinate 3,384,100 of NZ_PRDL01000001.1, read as the reverse complement.
GTGGTAAAACTTGCCAGCCCATCCAGGCACCCAGGGCGGCCAGTAACTTGAAGTCGCCATAGCCCATGCCTTCTTTGCCCGTGAGTAATTTGAAGAGCCAGAAAATAGACCAAAGCACCATATAACCGGCAACCGCACCCCAAAGTGCATTTTCCAGGGTGGTGAACACGCCGAAGCTATTAGCGATTAACCCCAGCCACAATAACGGCAGGGTAATATCGTCCGGCAATAATTGAGTGTCGGCATCGATCATGGTCAAGGTGATCAGGCACCAGGTAAAGACCAGCCCTAATAAAGCGGCGGTGGTAAGCCCCAAATAAGCCACTACCGCTACCGACAATAAACCGGTCACCAGTTCAATAATGGGATAACGGGGAGAAATAGCCGCCTTGCAGCCTGCGCACTTGCCGCGCAATACCAGGTAGCTGATCACCGGGATATTTTGTAGCGCCGTAATGGCATGACCGCAATGCGGGCAACGCGAGCGCGGCACCATCAAATTGAAGGGCTGGGTATTTTCAGCGGGTGTTGTGGTATCGGTTGCTGTATGGGCAGTATCAAGTAGCAGTTCACACTGCTGCTTCCATTCCCGCTCCATCATTTTCGGCAAGCGGTGTATAACCACATTTAAAAAACTGCCAATGATCAAGCCAATAATTAATACAAGACCAAGAGACAGTGCGGGGAATAAAGCCAGCGCGTGGAGAAAATCATGCAACATCAAACCACCGCGCCGAGTTGGAAAATAGGCAAGTACATCGCAATCATCAGGCCGCCAACCAGAACCCCTAGTACGGACATAATCATAGGCTCAAGGAGAGATGTAAGACTATCTACCATATTATCTACAGCTTCTTCGTAATAAACGGCCACCTTGTCCAGCATCCCATCCAATGCGCCAGACTCTTCACCAATGGCAGACATTTGTACCAATAAAGTTGGAAATATAGCGCGTGCTTTCAGTGCTGTGTTCAATTGCAGTCCGGTGGAAACGTCCTCTCGTACTCTTATAATTGCCTCACTATAAACGCGGTTTCCTGCTGCACCCGCGACCGAGGTAAGTGCATCAATTAGCGGAACCCCCGCAGCAAAAGTGGTGGACAGTGTTCTGGCAAAACGCGCCATTACTGATAGGTACAGAATTTGACCTACGATAGGCACTTTTAAGATGTATTTGTCTACCGCATAGGCGAGGGCAGGGGATCTTTTAATTGCTTCTTTAATGATAAAGACTGAAGCAATGCAGCCAATAAGAATGTAAAGCCAATAGGCTTGAGCCAGCTCGGACAGATGCATTACAAATAATGTGAAAGCAGGTAGTTCCGCGCCAAATCCGCTAAAAGTCTCGGCAAATTGGGGCACAACCTTCACGAGAAGAATACCTGTTACGACAAGAGCAACGACCACTACTGCGATCGGATAAGTCATCGCTTTTTTGATTTTGGCTTTTAATGCTTCGGTTTTTTCTTTGTAGGTGGCAATACGATCAAGCATGGTCTCAAGTGCACCGGATTGCTCACCGGCATCCACAAGATTGCAAAATAAATCATCAAAATACTTGGGATGCTCGCGCAGTGCAGAAGCAAACCCACCCCCGGATGCTACCGTATCGCGAATATCCAAAACCAGTTTTTTAAGATTGGGGTTTTCCAGACCATCGGCAACAATATCAAACGCTTGAACCAGCGGCACACCGGCTTTCATCATGGTGGCCATCTGGCGGGAGAAGACGGCGATGTCTGCAGGTTTGATAGCCTTACCGCCGCTTCCGAATAAGGGTTTGCTTTTTTTAGTAACAGTTTTTGCTGCAATCCCTTGTTTTAGCAGCTGAGCCTTAACTATGGCAGGGCTTATACCATTCATTTCGCCCTGAATCTTTTGCCCTTTTCTATCGACACCTTTATATACATACGTATTGGTGGTTGCCGACACTTTGCGGGTAGATGAGCCTGTTGTTTTGTTCTTGGTGGCTGAAATGGTGGCCATGTGTACTTAGTCCTTGGTGACCCGGTTAGCTTCTTCGAGGCTGGTTAAACCCATGGCAACCTTGCGTAAAGCCGACGTTCGCAGGTTATTGAAACCGGCCTCTTTGGCTGCCTTGGCAATTTGCAGAGAGTTTCCTCCCTCCATTATAAGGTTTGCGATCACAGGGGTTATGCGAACTACTTCATAAACGCCCAGTCGTCCTTTATAACCTTTATTGCATTGTGGGCAACCTACCGGATGGTAAATTTCAAATTCCGAACGAGCAATACCAATCTCGTCAAAACCTTCTTCACTAAGAATATCTGCCGGTATTTCCGCTGGTTTACGGCAGAGTGTACACAAGCGGCGCGCCAAACGCTGGGCAATAATCAAACTCACGCTGGTGGCTACGTTAAAAGCGGGTACGCCCATATTCAGCAAACGAGTCAGTGTTTCAGGCGCACTATTGGTATGCAGTGTAGAAAGTACAAGGTGACCGGTTTGCGCTGCCTTAATGGCAATTTCGGCGGTTTCCAGGTCCCGAATCTCCCCCACCATAATAATATCGGGGTCTTGCCGTAAAAATGAGCGCAGCGCTTCGGCAAAAGTAAGGCCTACCCGAGTATTCATCTGAACCTGGTTAATGCCTTCCAGGTTAATTTCTACCGGGTCTTCTGCGGTAGAAATGTTCACTTCATCGGTATTAAGAATATTCAAACCGGTATAAAGCGATACCGTTTTACCACTACCGGTAGGTCCGGTTACCAGAATCATCCCTTGGGATTGCGCCAAGGCGTCCATGTACATTTTCTTTTGGCTATCTTCATAGCCCAGTGCATCAATCCCCAGCTTGGCTGCGCCAGCATCCAGAATCCGCAGTACGATTTTTTCGCCAAAAAGCGTGGGCAAGGTGTTGACGCGAAAGTCGATGGCGCGGGTTTTCGACAGTTTCATCTTGATGCGGCCATCCTGAGGAACCCGTCGCTCCGAAATGTCCATTTGCGACATCACCTTTAAGCGTGCAGCCATGCGGGTCGCAAGATTTACCGGCGGTTTGGTGACTTCCTGCAGAATGCCATCGGTACGGAATCTTACGCGGTAAGTCTTTTCATAGGGTTCAAAGTGAATGTCCGAAGCACCGGTTTTAATCGCATCCAGCAAGACTTTATTAATAAATCGTACTACCGGGGCTTCTTCTGCTTCAGACTTCTCGGGGCTCTCTTCGTCATTGCCTGTACTGCCGGATACTTCCAGTCCTTCCAGTCCGTCGTCGTCCAGACCCGCCAGAGCATCATCAATACCTTCAACAAGAGACTTCAAATACCGTTCTATAGCCACTGCGAGTTTATCGGCTTCTACCAGTACAGCCTCGGTACTGATGCCAGTGCTGAATTTAATCTCATCGAGTGCATGTAAATCGGTAGGATCTGCTACTGCAAGAAACAGACGGTTGCCGCGACGAACCATGGGTAAAATATGATGTTTGCGAATGAGTTTCTCATCGACCAACTTGTCCGGAATAGTGTCTTTGAAGAGCGCATCCAGGTCGAACAAAGGGGTGCCAAACTCAATTGAGGCAGCCTGAGCAATAATGCGTGCGTCCAGCACACCATTCCTTACTGCGTAATGGATAAATGGCACTTTTTCTCTGGCAGCTTCCGTAGAAATCTGTTTCGCCAAATCTCCGTCCAGCAGTCCATCGCTTACCAGGCGGCGGGCCAATCCATTTAATGAAACTGTAGGCGCATTCATACGCAGGCTTTCTCCATTTTTAAGGGTGTTGAGCCGGGTGCTTATTAAACACTGTAAGCACGTGGAAATAAACGATCTCTGTCTGCATCAATGTAAAACCATGTTTTTGACCGCCGGGCGCTAATGAGGGGTGACAAAATGCGTCAGTTATTGACTTCTTGTGCGGCTCGCCAGGCTTGTTCTGAACGTTGGAAAAACGACTAAGTATCAGCAGCAATGGTTGCTCGGCGTTATGTCTCAAGAGCTTTTCCTGCTTCGATTGTTATTTATTAAAGTTGGTTTGTATTTTGCTTTAATCATAACGAAGCTTTATTGCTCGACTTTCTAACATCGGAGATATGCAATGAAAAAAGTACAACAGGGTTTTACTCTTATTGAATTGATGATCGTAGTAGCCATTATCGGTATTTTGGCTGCTGTTGCTCTGCCTGCTTATCAGGATTACACCATCCGTGCGCAAGCTGCAGAGGGGCCCACCTTGGCTGGAGGGTTGAGAACAGCTATATCAGAGCATTATTCCGACCGTGGCGAATGGGCAGCCAATAATGCGGCATTGGGAATCAGTGGGGATATTGTTGGCAATTATGTAGAAACAATTGAGGTTGAAGATGGCGTTATTACTGTAACTTATGGTGAAAAGGCTAACGCAGCTTCTCTGTCAGGTAAGCTTTTAACCATTCGCCCTGCTCTTACTGCATCCCAAAATGTAGCGTGGGTTTGTGGCTATGCTGATGTACCTACCGGTGCCTCAGCGGAAGGAACTGATGCTACTGATGTGGCTGAGAAACACTTACCAGCATCCTGTCGTTCATAAGTTCAAGTTAAAAGAAAAAAGGTGCCTTAGGGCACCTTTTTTTATGAGTGGCATTCCTTGAGAGATTAATTTGAAATGTTGATTCCTTCAGTGGCTGGATTGGTGGTTGTTTTTGTTGCATTGCTATTTTGGCGAGGAAGTAGAGTCGTTGGTTTGGCCGTTTGTTGTCTTGTTTTTCTTGGTTTATATCTCTCAGGGTTTTATTTGATTGCTCATTACTATACTGGCAATGGTATAAATGATTCGGTGGTATTTCATATTCTTTATGCGATAGATATTAGAACTATCAGCCAGCACTGGATTGTATTTTTAGCTTGTATAGTATTTCTCACATTTTCTATTTGCCTTTTTCATTATTTAGCGTCAGTTCATATTCCATCAGCTTCAAAGAAAAGAGTAGCGCTGTTTAGCTCTGGTTTTTTATGTTTTTATAATGCTGTTGTTTTTCTCGTGGCTGGTTTTGTGCTAATTAGCCACCCTGCAATACAGGAAACTTATCACGTCGTTGTCACCGAATATAAAGTGTCGCAATCTAGGAAGCTGGAGGACGAGGTCGTTTTTGTTAGCGGACTTGTAACAGATAAACCACGCAGTTTTATTTATCTGTATGCTGAAAGTCTGGAAGAATCCTTTTTTGATGATGATGCTTATCCGGAACTTTTACCTGAGTTGAATCAATTAAGGCGAGATGCTTTGGTGATTAAAGGTATTGGGCAGGCGCCTATGACAGAGTGGACAATCGCCGGTATGACCGCTTCGCAGTGTGGTATCCCTTTGGCTACTTTTTCAAAAGGTAGGAATGAAATGGGCAAAATGGCGCACTTCCTTCCGGAGGCCAACTGTGTTGGAGATGTTCTGAGTCGAAATGGATACTTCCTGTCTTATGTGGGTGGGGCAGACATCAGCTTTGCCGGGAAAAATAATTTTTATTCGGCGCATGGGTTTTCTGATGTCAAAGGGTATCAGGAGCTCGAATTGCTGTATTCAAAAATATTTCCCAAGTCAAAATGGGGGATTTATGACGATGACTTGCTTTCGCTGCTTTGGAATGAGTTTGAAGTTTTAGCTGACCTTGATAGGCCATTTGGTCTGGTTGGGTTGACGCTCGATACTCATTCTCCTTATGGACATGAAACACCAGCGTGTAGAAACAAGATGTATCAAAATGGCGGAAGTAAAATGCTTAACTCGGTACATTGTGCCGATCATTTGATATCCGAATTTATAAAAAAATTTTTGAGTTCCCCTCTGTCCAAAGACGTCATATTGATTGTTGGTTCGGATCATTTGATGATGAGAAGTGATTCTGGACTTTTGGCTGGAGATAGGCGGCGAACTAATAGTTTTATGGTATTCAATACCCTGTATTCCGGTCAGATAATGACCCGGGATGCTACCATGTTGGATGTGGCTCCTTCGTTGCTTGCACTAATCGGGTATGATGTTAAAGGGTTTTCTTTAGGTCGAAACTTGCTATTGGAAGATCCAACCTTGACAGAGTTATATGGTAAAGAATCGTTTTATGAGCACCTTGTAGCGTGGCGCTCATCCCTGTGGGAGTACTGGGATTGATTCTGTTTATATGTGAAATATTTACAGGGCTTTGTATATGTGGGAGCGAACAAGTAAATATTTTTTTTGTGTATACTTTTTAATTTCTATTTTTCTGGCTTTCTTTATGTTTCATGAAAGCCACGATTCCACAGCTTATTCTACAAGGGTTCTCCATGCCGGTGGAGACTACGCAGATCGACGCTACTCCAATAGTCTGCTTGCGTTTGAAACAGGGTATCAGGATGGGTATCGCTATTTTGAGGTTGATCTCATCCGCACTGCCGACCAAAAGCTGGTTTGTGGGCACTCATGGTTCGGCAGGAATGCAGGGTATGAGTGGGTAAGAGTTCCTCTAAAGAGCGACTTTGAACAGGTCATGAGTAGTTTGGATTTTCCTGCGTGCACTCTCGATCAGCTTATGGCTTGGGTGGCTGAAAAAGGTGATGTATGGCTGATTACTGACGTAAAGCAGGAGAATGTTGCTGCTTTACGTAGTATTTCAGAAAAATATGCCCATCTGGTTAATAGAATAATCCCTCAGATTTATTTCTCTGAAGACTTTCACCAGGTCAGACAGATGGGATACGGAAAAATAATCTGGACACTCTATCGTTTTAAAGGTGCGGCTTCTGATGTCATTAAGGCTATTGAAGGTTTTTCAGCACCATTTGCCTTGGCATTTGATAAAACGTATTTGATTTATGGTTTACCTCATCTATTACAAAAAAAATTTCCTCACGTTAATACATATGTTCATGTAATTAATGATCCGGAAGAGATGTGTTATCTAAGTTCTGAGTTCAATATCTTTGAGGTGTACACCGATAGTTTGTTTTTAGATGTAAACTGCAAGTAGTGGATCTTTTTCAGATAAATTTATAGAGATTGAAAAATGTTGTTCAGGCTGAAGGCTGCAGGTTTACATTTTCTCTTCTGTTTGGTGGTTGCTTTAGTATCTGTCGTTCTGGTGTATGGTTATTGGTATCCAGCCCCTTTATCAGCAATGGCGGGGATCACTGGCATTTTTCTAATTCTGTTGTCGGTCGATGTGGTTCTGGGGCCGTTGTTGACTTTCATTGTAGGCAATGAAAAGAAAAAATCCCTCAAATTTGATTTGTCAGTCATTGTTTTTATTCAGCTCGGTGCATTTTTCTACGGTATGTATACGGTTTTTGAGGGGCGTCCAGCCTGGCTTGTTTTTGTGGGGGACAGATTTGAGCTGGTTCAGGCTTATGAAGTTGATAATAAGTACTTGGATAATGCTCAGCCGGAGTTTTCAGATATTTCCTGGAGAGGGCCGCACTGGATCGGAGCAAAATTGCCGGAGGATGCTAAAGCGAGAGACGAACTGCTTTTTTCATCTGTTTCTGAAAGCATTGATTTGCCCCAGCGCTCGGATCTTTATGTCAGTTATAGTGCGGTTGCAGCTGATATCAGCCAAAGAGCAATACCGTTATCGGAACTGATATCTTTTAATATACCTGAAGTGGTGAAGTCCGAGCTGGTAAAATGGCCTTCTGCTGACTCATATCTGCCAATTTATAGCGGTTCGAAAGACTCCTCCATGACGGTTTTGTTACGGAGAGAAACAGCAGAAGTTATTGCGATTGTTGATTTGGCTCCCTGGTAAATTCTCTTCTCTTCTGTGCTCTCTATGTAGCTTGTTTGATTAGGCTGATCGTCCAATCTATATAGATTCCAGCGCTGAACTTACGGGAAAGTTATTCAATATAAAGACCAGTCTTATATATTAAGTATTTTTCATCCGCATCGACAAATCCAGCGCTTTGCAATGCTTCGTCAGCGCCCCAATCGAAATAAAATCCACGCCCGTTTCTGCATAACTCACTAACGTTTCATCGGTAATATTTCCCGATGCTTCCAGTTTGGCTTTTCCTTTGGCAAGCGCTACTGCTTTGCGGATATCATCAAGGCTGAAGTTGTCGAGCATGATGATGTCTGCACCTGCGGTGAGGGCTTGGTGCAGTTCTTCGAAATCTTCTACTTCCACTTCTACCGGTTTGCCGGGGGCGATTTTGAGTGCTCGGGTAACCGCGTTGGTGATGCCGCCGCTGGCGGCGATGTGGTTTTCTTTAATAAGGAACGCATCGTATAAACCGATGCGGTGGTTGCGGTTACCGCCGCAAGCGACTGCGTATTTTTGCGCGGAGCGCAGGCCGGGAATGGTTTTGCGGGTGTCGAGCAGGATTACGCTGGTGTGAGCCACTTTTTGGGCATAAGTGTTGCTGATGGTGGCTGTACCGGACAGGGTTTGTACGAAGTTGAGCGCGGTTCTCTCTCCGGTCAGCAGGCTGCGGGCGGGGCCGCTCAGCGTGAACAGAAGATCATCTGCTTGCAGTGCTGCACCATCTTGCGTGTGCCAGGTTACTTTTACTTCTGGGTCCAGCTGCTGAAATACAGCTTCAACCCAGGGCTGGCCGCAAAATACACCGGCTTCCCGCGTAATAATTCGAGCTTCTGCGATGGCATTTTCATCAATCAGTTGCGCGGTGATGTCGCCATCCCGGATATCTTCTGCCAGCGCTTGTTGCACGCTCAAGGCTATGTCGTCTTCAAGAAAGGGAATGTTTTGAGCGATGCTGGTAATCATATCGGCAGGTCTTGTTCTGAGGTTGGGGTAGGGTAGTCTTTTGCCTCACCTGGGTGCTGGCAGTATTTACCCTGATTGTCGGTCATTTTGCCACTGTTGGTTTCTATCGGCTACCCGGATTGTTGATGCTTTAGGTGTTTAAAAAACGAACAGGGTTGTATATTCCAATTCCTGCGCATTTTGCCGACTCGGGCACATGTCGGTTATCAAAAACTGGTGGAGTTAGCACTAAATGTGATATGCCTCTCGATCTTGATTTATATCTATGGGATGTATTTCCGGGTTAGGTATACTCATCTTTCGAAGTAGTCTCTCCACTGGCCACTCATCATGTCCGAGCATCTAAAACCAGAATCGACCAATGTGGTTCCTCTCAATCCTGAGCGGAGCGCGGCAGGGTATATTCCTTTGGCTCGTTTACCTTCTCCTTTGCAATCCCTCCGTGAGCAGGCGCGCCAGCAGTTGCAGACATTGCTGCGTGAGTTGTTTGATCGCGCCGATGATGCGCTGTTCGATCTGGCCGACAAGGCTGGCAACAACCAGGAGCAAAATCTCTATTTTGACTCCATGCGTGAGGTGAGAATTCGGCGCCGCGCCATCGAGGCGTCTTTTTTTAAGGCCTTCGATAGCAATTTGCTGCTGCTGGTTGAGGTAGATGCCCACCGCAGCAAGGCAGAGGCAAGCCGTAGCGTGTCACTGGATGAGCTGTCACTGGTACAAAATGACGAGCTGGAAGAGATGGTGGCGGTTGATGGCATGATCAACAAGTCGACCGAGCGCTTCGCCGATTTATTGCAGCCCCTGACGTTGCGCATTGATCACCTGGTGCCGGTGAAGGTGTATCAAAAGAACAACCCGGTTGCGCCTTTTCCCATTTGCCACAGCTTCTCCGAGGCGATCCGTCCGGTTCGGATGGATGTTAAAGCCAGGTTGCTGCTGTTCAAATTGTTCGATCAGATGGTATTGGGCAAGCTTGCCGGGCTTTACCAGCGTCTTAACCAGCTACTGATTGATGCCAATATCTTACCCACGCTTCCCTCGCAAAACCGTGGTAAACCTGCCGGGCTCCGTGCCGGTAGTGGTAATACCAGCGGTGGTGAGAACAGTTATAGCGGCACAGGCAGCTCGCTTGATGCCGATCATGCTGGCGAGGTTTTGCAAACCTTGCGTGCTTTATTAGGCAGTCGCCAGCAGTCAATCTCCGCACCCTTAACCCACGACCAGCCAGTGCTGGATTCAGCGGGTTTGATTCATCTGTTATCCAGCGCTCAGCAAACCGCATGGAGTGATGTTGCGCTGACTTCCCCGCAGCAACATGCGGTGGATTTGCGGCAGGTGATCCAGCAATATTCTGCCCGCCAGGGCATGCCCGCGGCCATCAATCCGGTGGATGATGACGTGATCAATCTGGTGGGGATGATGTTTGAATTCATTCTTGAAGATCGCAACCTGGCGGCGCCAATGAAAGCGCTGATTGGCCGTTTGCAGATCCCGATGGTCAAGGTAGCCATTGCCGACAAGAGCTTTTTCAGTAAAGGCGGCCATCCTGCACGGCGTTTATTAAATGAAATGGCCAGTGCGGCGCTGGGTTGGCAGGAAGAGGCCGAGGATAATCGCCGTGGCGATAACCTGTTTCAGCGCATGGAAACCATGGTTGCTGACATCCTCACCGGTTTTGAAAGCGATGTAGAAATATTTTCCCGTATGCTGGCCGATTTTCGGGCCTGGCTGGATAAAGAGCGTCGCAGAGCGCAAATTCTTGAACAAAGAACCCTGGATGCCGAAGACGGTAAAGCCAAAGCAGAGCAGGCGCGCGCTGAAGTAAACCGGGCGCTGGGGTTGATTGTCGGCGAGCGGCCTTTGCCCGAAGCCGGGCTGGCAATTTTACAAAACGCCTGGGCCAACGTCATGTTTATTACTGCGCTCAAGCACGGTACCAGCAGCGAACAGTGGCAATCGGTTAGTAAAACCGCTGAACTGCTGGTGTGGAGCCTGACGGCGGCCATGTCGGCCGACAGCCGGCGGCAGTTGCTGAAAGTTGTGCCGCAGTTGTTGCAACAATTGCGTAAAGGCCTTGAAAGCATTGCCTTCAATCCCTTCGAAACGACCCATTTATTCAAGCAGCTCGAAGTGCTGCACCTTGCCCGCTTGAAACCGCCCGCGGCCCCGGAAGCCGGTGCGGTATCTGCCAGTATCGCTACAAAAGACAGTGTTGTACCCGTTTCTTCAAGTTCTGCTGAGCAAGAACCCGAAGCAGTTGCAAAAGATGCCGCCCCTTCCTCTGTTGAAACCGCTTCGACTATTGATGCTGGTCTTATTGAACCCGGCGCCGATGAAACATCCGTATCGCTTGACGTAGAAACCGTTGAGCCTTTGCTCAACAGTGCGCCTACTTTGTTGGCCGGTGAATCTGTTCTTACCGCACCGCAAGACGAATTATCACCTTCCCTGGTGACTGCCGAGCAAGGTGCTGAAACCCCGGGCGATGAGGTGTTGCCGGACAGTGATCCGCATTACCGCCTGGTGAATAACCTGACGCAGGGCTGCTGGTTTGAAATGACCGATGTGTCAGGGCAAAAATTTCGCTGCCGACTCGCCGCAATTATTCGCGCTACCGGGAAATACATTTTTGTTAATCGTTCCGGTATGAAAGTCGCCGAAGAAACGCGCAATAGCCTGGCGCTCTCGCTGAAAAATGGCCGTTTGCTGTTACTGGACGACAGTATGTTATTTGATCGTGCCCTCGAAGCCGTCATCGGTTCGCTGCGAGAGCAGCGCGGTTCCTGATCGCCACATCTGACACCGCCGGGCAGAATGCTGGTCTGGCGTTATTCTCCCCGTTATCATGTCACTTTTTTTACATAAGGCGGTTGTGTGACATCCGATCCATTTGATGGCTGGCTTGAGGGTATCAGGCATATCCCATCGTCCCATTTTAACCAGCGCCCCCAGGGCATAGCGATAGATCTGCTGGTTATCCACAATATCAGTTTGCCCCCAGGTCAGTTTGCCACCGGTCACATCGCCGCTTTTTTTCAAGGGCAATTGGACGTTTCCGCCCACAGTTATTTTGAAACAATCGCCGATCTTCGTGTATCCGCTCATTTTTTAATCGAGCGCGATGGTGCAATCACCCAGTTTGTTTCTCTGTATGACCGGGCATGGCATGCCGGTGCGTCCAATTTTAATGGTGTGGGTAACTGTAATGACTTCAGTATTGGCATTGAGCTGGAAGGTTGTGATGATGTTCCCTATGCTGACTCGCAGTATGATGCGCTGCTGACGCTGACAAAAATCCTGATGACGCAATTTCCGGGCATTACGCCGGAGCGAATCGTCGGGCATGAACAAATAGCGCCGTTGCGTAAGACCGACCCTGGCCCGGCATTTGACTGGGCCCATTATTTGAATGGTTTAAGGGAAGTGCGCCCATGATATTTTTAAGTACCTTTATTGTGATTCTCTGGCTGTATCTTTTTCAGTCGTCTTTTTCCGGGGGGCGCGTGCTGTCGGCCTGGCATGGCTGGTTAGCTCGCCGTCTGCGCGGCGTACTGCTGTTTGCCGTGGCGGTGGTGTTGCCGGTCATGTTGTTATTGCTGTTGCTCGGTTGGTTGTATCACTCGGTATCGGTTGTGGTGCTGTTACTGATTTATGTGCCAGTGTTGTGGTTGTGTCTGGGTGCCGGTGATATGGACCGTTTGCTTAACCGCTATGTTGAGGCTGCAGATCGGCAGGATAATATCGCTGCCCGTGAATGGGTCGATGCCATGCAGCTGGATAAGCGCGCGGGCAGTGATACTGACCAGACCGAGGCGGGCTGGAGCCAACTGCACCAGCAGGCGCTGGAGGCGACCGGGTATATGGTTTTGCAACGTTATTTCGCGGTGTTGTTCTGGTTTTTTGTCACCGGGCCAGCCGGTGCGCTGGCTTACCGTTTGGCGGACATCCACAAACGTGCGGTACAGCAGGGCGGAGCCAATGCACCGGCTTTTGCATCTCTGGTGTATTGTCTGGAGTGGCCGGTGTCACGTTTGCTGGGTTTGAGTTGGGCATTGGTAGGGCAGTTTGATACGGTGATGGCCGTTGTAAAACGCGATGGCTTTCGCCGTCTGCCGTTAGCGATATTTCTTGGCAATGTGCTGGCGCAAGCGTCCGGCCCGGGTGCCTGGCTGGCGGCAGAAGATGATCGCACGCCGCCAGCCACGCTGGTGGACCATGCCATTCCTCAGGATGAGCGCTTGCTCACCGGTGTGTTGCGCAATGCGGTTGGCCAGGCTGGCGACCTGTTATCGCGCACCTTGTTGCTGTGGATGTGTGCCAGTGCACTGATCACGCTGGCAATATAAATAAAATCGAGCATCGCCGCTGGCAACGGCGGCGATGTTGTATTTCAAGAAGAGGAGAATATTCAATGCCATCATTTGATGTGGTATCCGAAGTTGATAAACACGTATTAACCAACGCGGTTGATCAGGCGCACCGTCTGATCACCAACCGTTACGATTTTAAAGGCGTTGATGCCAACTTCGAGCGCAAGGAATACGAAGTAACCATGATCGCCGACGCCGAATTTCAGCTGGAGCAGATGCTGGATGTATTGAAGGGTTCACTGCACAAAAACGGCATTGATATCGCCTGCCTCGAAGTGCGGGACGTCAAAACCTCGGGCAAACAGGTGAAGCAGGAAATCCTGGTGCGCACCGGCCTTGAGAGTGAGCTGAGCAAAAAAATTGTTCGTTTGATCAAAGACGGTAAATTAAAAGTGCAGGCGCAAATTCAGGGCGACCAGGTGCGCATTACCGGTAAAAAGCGCGATGACCTGCAAGAGGGGATCGCCTTGTTGCGCGCCTCCGACATTGAATTACCTCTGCAATTTACCAACTTCCGCGATTGATAAAACGGCGCAAGCTATCGGCAAAGCCGCTGCGGTTTAAACACCCTGCCGCAGCGGCGAAGCGCCAAACGCTTATTGATAATCATAATGCTCGTTCAACCACCGGTAGAAAAATATGTTGAATCGCCTTGATGGCAAATCACAGGGCTGGCGTGAGACGCTCTTGTCGTATTCCGATCACCGCCTTTTTTATATTTTTTTGCTGGGTTGTGCTTCCGGTTTTCCGTGGGTTCTGGTCGGCTCCAGTATGAGCGGCTGGCTCAGTGACGCCGGTTTGTCCCGCTCTGCTATCGGTTTTTTCGGTTCAGTCACCCTTGTTTACGCGATCAATTTTTTATGGGCACCGTTGCTTGATCGCGTTCGCTTGCCGTTGTTTTGTACTCGCCTTGGCCAGCGTCGCGGCTGGATTTTTTTCATGCAGGGTTTAATGTTGCTGGCAACGCTCGGCATTGCCTTTACCAACCCTGCAGAAAGTCTGTTGTGGACCTCGCTGCTAGCCCTCTGCATTACTACCTGCTCGGCAACCCAGGATATTGCAATTGATGCTTACCGTATTGATATTATTGGCGATGAAAAAACCAAACTGCCACCTGCAGCAGCGATGGGGGTGATTGGCTGGTGGACCGGTTTTTCACTGCCGGGTTATTTCGCGTTTGCTTATGCGGACACTGTAGGCTGGAATGCTGTATATCTTGGGCTGGCGGCGTTTATCGGCTTGTTAATGGTATTTACCTTGCTGATTCGTGAGCCGGTTACCGATCGCGAATTTTTACAGCGTCAGGCAGAGTTGCGTTATCAACAGCAACTGGCAGTGACTGACAGCATTTGGCGAAAAATACTCGCCCGCATTTCTGTTACGGTAATTGAACCTTTCGCTGAATTTTTTCGTCGCAACGGCTGGCAGCTGGCGCTGATGATTTTATGTTTTGTTTTTCTGTTCAAATTGGGCGAGGCGTTTCTCGGCCGTATGTCGATTGTGTTTTATCGCGAAGTCGGTTTTACCAATGAACAAATTGCCGAATACTCCAAGCTGATTGGCTGGTTCGCCACGGTAGCATTTACCCTGATAGGCAGTGCCATCAATATTCGCTACGGTATTATTCGCGGGTTATTTGTCGGCGGTGTGGCCATGGCTGGCAGCAATTTGATGTTTGCCTGGATTGCCATTGCCGGCCCCAAAGAATCGCTGTTTCTCGCCACCATTCTGGTGGACAACTTCACTACAGCCTTTGCCACGGTTGCCATGGTGTCGTTTCTCAGTTGGCTGACTGGCCGCGCATTCTCTGCTGCACAATATGCGCTCTTATCGTCATTGAGCAATTTTGGCAAAACTGCATTGTCTTCGTTTAGCGGCCAGATGGTGGATTCGCTGGGCGGAAACTGGGCGCTGTTTTTTGTTATCACCGCGTTAATGGTGGTGCCCGGCCTCGTATTGTTACTGATTATTGGCCGCAAATTCAAACAGCGTGAATCAGCGCAGCCAACCGAATTGAGCCAGTGATACTTTCCCTGCGGATATAATCACGCCTTCTGCGGTCAGACGCCTTGCCTGTTCCTTACCGGCGGGTGTTGATGCCGGTAGCGACAGTTTGCCTTGTGCGTTAATAACTCTATGCCAGGGCAATTGTGAGTTTTCCGGTAATTGTTTCAAAACGGTTCCTGCCAAACGCGCTGCGCGTGGCAAATTGGCCATGCGCGCCAGCTCACCGTAAGTGACCACTTTACCCGGCGGAATCTGGCTAAGCGCCAACCAGATGGCTTCTCTGGATGCGATGTTAGTCATAAATTTTCCGTAACTTACCTTAATTAACACTTTTATGATTGCCACGGCGCAGGCTCGCCAGTGTAATCAGTTGTTGAACATAGCCGGGTATTATCAGGTATTTCGCCGTGCAATTTTTACGTTTTTTGATAGTTCTTTTATGGGTTCCGTTGGTGCAGGCAGGTCATATTGAGTTGCTCAATGGCGACCGTGTGGCTGGCGAACTGGTTCGGGTGGACGGCGATAATCTGGTGTGGAACACGGTCAACTTCGGTGTTCAGAACATTCCCAAGCAGCGCATCAAAAATTTCAGCAGCTCAACCCCGCTCAAAATCAATGGCAACCGGACACCCTGTATCGTTGAAAAAATGGAGCAAGAAAATCTGGTGTATTACTGTGGCTTGCGTTCGCGCATGAACCGCGTATCGCTGTTGTCTATCAAGGCGATGGTACCTTACGAAGACTTTGTTGAAGAAAAATACACCCATCATGGCCGCTTGAGCCTGCTCGGTACCTATGCTCGCGGTAACGAGGTACGTGACGAATGGAATCTGCAAACAGAAATGTCGCTGCGCAAATCCGAATGGCGACATAACTTTATCGGAGAGTATGCAGAAACCGCGCTGGGCGAGGCCAATTCGCCGAAAAAGTGGAACACCGGCTATTCAGTGGATTGGTTTTTTCGCGAGCGCTGGTTCTGGTACAACAACATGGAGGTCGGTGCGGACGAACGTAAAGGCACTGAGGCTTACTACGTATTCGGTTCGGGTGCCGGTTATCAATTCTGGGAAAGTCGCGATTCAGCCTTGAGTATGAATTTGGGGGTTGCCTACTTCGGCGAGGAATACCAGGAATCGGCTGATGCCTTTGAAGACGACGATAACTTTTCGGCGGGTCGCTCGACCATGAATTTTCGCCACACCTTGCCTTGGGGGGTGGGGTTTTTCCATGTGAATGAGTTTATGCAATCTTTCGATTCCAGTAGCAACTGGCGCCTTAAAAGCACTACCGGGCTGAGCACGATGCTGATCAGCCGCATTTATTCCGAGATCAAGCTGGACTACAGCATTGATAAAGAACCGCGCCCCGATAAAGAATCCAAAGATACCCGGCTGTCGCTGGGGGTGAGTTATAAATGGTAGACTCGGTTCTCCCACCGCAGGAAATTTGCTGACTTATGCGTTTTTTGGTGTTGTTCTTTCTTATTTTGCCGGTCATCGAGATTGTGCTGCTGATTAAAATTGGCAGCGAAATCGGCGTGCTGGCAACCCTTGGCTGGCTACTCCTGATGATTGTTGCTGGCGTCACACTGCTGCGGGTGCAAGGCACCGCCAGCCTGCGCCAGGCGCGTGAACTGATGTCTGCCGGGCAGCAACCAACAGCGGCGCTGGCCAAGGGGATCTTTGTATCGCTGGCGGCGGTGCTGCTGATTTTGCCGGGCTTTGCCACCGATTTGATCGGTTTCTTGTTGTTGTTACCGCCCTTACAGCAGCTGCTGGTCAAGCGCTGGATGAAAAACGCCCAGGTGAGTAGCCATTTTTACCAGACCGGTCGGCAGGGCAACCTTTATGAAGGCGAGGCGGAACCGGTGGATGACGCCCAATCCAGACCTGCACAACAGTATTTGCCACGCGGTGAGGACGATTTAAGGCGTTAAGGGTGTTTTCAGCTGCGGCTCCGGAGCCCATGCCGTTATTGCCGGCATGGGCTTTTTTGTAATAAA
Source organism: Cellvibrio polysaccharolyticus (assembly GCF_015182315.1). Taxonomy (NCBI): domain Bacteria; kingdom Pseudomonadati; phylum Pseudomonadota; class Gammaproteobacteria; order Cellvibrionales; family Cellvibrionaceae; genus Cellvibrio; species Cellvibrio polysaccharolyticus. The sequence continues at coordinate 3,367,025 of NZ_PRDL01000001.1, read as the reverse complement.
CCACAAATATTTTGTATAAGGCTGTTGAAATCGCGGGTAACGGCCCCACATATCTCACACAGCTTTTTTGGGGCAACCCTGATTCAAGGTCTTTTTTTACGTAGTGGCTTGAAATCCAAAGGGTTGTCTCTATTTAGGTATCATTCCGGGAATCTCCCGGCATTTTTTTGTTTAATCGCTTGTTGGAGAATGAGCTCATGAATATTCGTCCTTTACATGACCGTGTTGTGGTTCGCCGCAAAGAAGAAGAAACAAAAACCGCGGGTGGTATCGTACTGCCGGGTTCAGCCAAAGAAAAACCGAATCAGGGCGAAGTCCTGGCGGTGGGTAATGGCCGTGTATTGGCAAGCGGCGAATTGCGTCCGCTGGATGTAAAAGTGGGTGACGTTGTGGTGTTCGGCAAATATGCCGGTAGTGACACTATTGAAGTGAACGGCGAAGAGCTGGTCATTCTGAACGAGAGTGATATCAAGGCTGTACTGGTTTAAGCCCTGATTTAACGAACAACCCTCTGTTTGAACGAATTTTTGAAGGAAATGGATTATGTCAGCTAAAGATGTAAAATTTGGTGATAGCGCCCGTCAGCGTATGCTTGTTGGTGTCAACATTCTGGCCGATGCGGTAAAAGCAACCCTGGGCCCAAAAGGTCGTAACGTGGTACTGGAAAAGTCTTTCGGCGCGCCTACCGTGACCAAAGACGGTGTGTCCGTTGCCAAAGAAATCTCCCTGAAAGACAAATTTGAAAACATGGGCGCACAAATGGTGAAGGAAGTTGCTTCACGTGCGTCTGATGATGCCGGTGACGGTACTACCACTGCAACTGTTCTGGCTCAGGCTATCGTTAACGAAGGTCTGAAGTCTGTTGCTGCCGGTATGAACCCGATGGACCTGAAGCGTGGTATCGACAAAGCCGTTATCGCTGCTGTGGCCCACGTAAAATCTATCGCCCAGCCATGTTCTGACAGCAAATCCATCTCCCAGGTTGGCACCATCTCTGCCAACAGCGATGTTTCCATCGGTGGTTTGATTGCCGAAGCCATGGAAAAAGTGGGTAAAGAAGGCGTTATTACCGTTGAAGAAGGCACCAGCCTTGAGAATGAGCTGGACGTTGTAGAAGGTATGCAGTTTGACCGCGGTTACCTGTCTCCGTACTTCATCACCAACCAGGACAACATGAGTGTTGAGCAGGACAGCCCCTACATCCTGCTGGTTGACAAGAAAGTCTCCAACATCCGTGAGTTGCTGCCGGTATTGGAAGGCGTTGCCAAGTCTGGCAAGCCGCTGATCATTGTTGCTGAAGACGTTGAAGGCGAGGCGCTGGCAACACTGGTTGTGAACAACATTCGTGGCATCGTAAAAGTGGCTGCCTGTAAGGCACCAGGCTTCGGCGATCGTCGTAAAGCCATGCTGCAAGACATCGCTGTACTGACCGGTGCTACCGTGATTTCTGAAGAAATCGGCCTGGATCTGGAAAGCGCTACTGTTGAGCATCTGGGTACCGCCAAGCGCGTAACCATGAACAAGGAAACCACCGTGATTGTTGATGGCGCCGGTAAAACCGACGAGATCAAAGCACGTGTTTCTCAAATCCGTGTACAAATCGAAGAAACTTCTTCCGATTACGATCGTGAAAAACTGCAAGAGCGCGTAGCCAAACTGGCTGGCGGTGTTGCTGTCATCAAAGTGGGCGCTGCCACCGAGATGGAAATGAAAGAGAAGAAAGCCCGTGTAGAAGATGCGTTGCATGCTACCCGCGCTGCGGTAGAAGAAGGCGTGGTTCCTGGTGGTGGTACTGCCTTGCTGCGTGCTGTTGCTGCTATCGCTGATTTGACTGGCGACAACGAAGACCAGAACGCCGGTATCGCTATTGCACGTCGTGCGATGGAAGCACCGCTGCGTCAAATCGCGGCCAACGCCGGTGAAGAGCCTTCTGTTATCGCTGACAAAGTGAAGCAGGGTACTGGTAACTTCGGCTTCAACGCTGCTACCGGTGAATATGGCGATATGCTGGAAATGGGTATCCTTGACCCGGCTAAAGTAACCCGTACTGCACTGCAGGCTGCCGGTTCTATTGCCGGTCTGATGATCACCACCGAAGCTATGGTTGCTGACCTGCCGGAAGACAAGTCAGCTGCACCGGACATGGGTGGCATGGGCGGTATGGGTGGTATGGGCGGCATGATGTAATAGCCCGTCCGGACTTGTCATGGGGAACCATGACAACCCGCACTGTTCGAAGAAGGCGACTCCGGTCGCCTTCTTTTTTTTTGTGGCCTACCATCACGTGTGGCCACGCATCAGGCAACGGCAGCTGCGGGTCACACATGGCTTCCGGCAATTTTTGCCTGTTTTTTAACGGCTGCCAGGTGGCCGCTTCTTTTGGTGGTTGCGCTACGATAGAATGTGACGCAGATTTCAAACGTCAGGTGCTTTTGAATTATGGAACGTAAAGAACCCACATTTTCGCCCTCAACCAATTCGCAACCGGAGCGGGACGACGCTGGTATTCGTCGCACCGTGCCGCCAGCACCCGAACCCCGGCCAACTCGCCCCCATACACCACCACCTCCGCCCCCATCACGGCCATCATCTACGGCTCCCTCTTCCGGTAGCCCGCTTGCGCTGGTAGCGTTGGTTGTTGCGCTGGCGGCTACTGCCGGTAGTGGCTTTTTAGGCTGGAAGCTGGTGGGGGCGGAGAAAAGTCTCACCAATGCAGAAAATCGCATTGCTGAATTGGAAGGGCGGCTGAATGTCAGTTCTGACGAGTCCAGCCAGTCGTTGACTCAGGTCGATGCCAAACTGAAGTGGGTGGATTCGGAAATCCGCAAACTCTGGGGTATTTCCAACGATACCAACCGTAAAGCCATCGCCGCCAACACCGACAAAATTGCCGGTTTGGGAAAAGATCTCGCCACTATTAAAACCGACGTGGCTGCTGCCAAAAAAGATGCCACTGAAGCAAAAACCGCCGCAACAGCGCTCAGACCCGAGCTGACTGCCAGTAAAACGGCGGTAGAAAATTCGGTAGCCAAACTGGACACCGCGGTGAAGGGCATTGAAGACCAGCGTAAACGCTTGCAGGATCTTACTGAACAACTCGACCGTACTGACGCGCAGTTGGCCAGCCTGAGAGCCATCGAAGGTAAAGTAAGAACTAGCGAAGAAGCTATTGCTGCTATTGATGCCAACCGCAGAACATTAAACAGCGACATTTTGCGTATCAAACAGCAACTGGGTATTAACTGATCAGTTTTGCTGAGTAGAGATTCTACCGCCTGATATATTTCAGACGGTGAAAACCAGACGGCGAGTCCTATGACTCGCCGTTTTTTTGCTTGGCAATATCCGTTTGGGCGATTATTTTTGGCCGTTCCCGGGCAAACCGGAGAGCATTGGCACTATTCCAGGCAATGTGGATAAACCCTGCTCATGCCATTATCCACATTCTCTGTGGATAACTATGTGTAAGAACTTTTGGTAACCCGGCTAAGCCTTGTAAACACTGGGGTTGCGAGATGTGATTGATTTATGATCAGTTGCGTAATGAGAAAAAACCGCTATTTTTCAGCCTCCGTCAAGCGATTTCGGGGTTTAAAAAACGCGTTGAAAATTTTGGCAGAAGCTTGATTTTCCTGGAAAAAAATAATCGGAAATCGGCTTATACACAGCCACGGTTAACTACCGCCGAAGCCATTATCCACATTCTCTGTGGATAACTATGTGTAAGAACTTTTGGTAACCCTCCTGAGCCGCATAACCACAGGGGTTTCAGCATCCGGTCAATTCCTGATCACTCATTTTGCAACCTGTCATTTGGCTCGACTCCCGGGTTTTACCTGCCCGGGCGAAAAGCCTGCACCAATGTGGAATGCATTGCACGCATGCTTTGCGCCGCATTGGTGCATTGCCGTCATCAGTGTGTGGTGGCGGTACGGCTAAGCTCGTAAGCCGCGTCCTGTATGCCTACCAGGTTGCGGTTAATGTCTTCGCAAGTGGTGCTTTGTTCCTCAACGGATACTGCGATTTGCAACATGTGATTGCTGATCATCTCCACCTGCTGTGTAGCCTGTGACAATGACTGGTCAGACTCTACCGAGAGGGTAACGCTGTGGTTGGCTCGCACCAGACCACGATCTACCAGCCCCACCGCTTCTTTAACATCGCCACTCAGCTGGTTAATCAAGCCGCGAATTTCTTCTGTCGATTGCCGGGTTTTTTGGGCAAGGCCACGTACTTCATCGGCAACCACCGCGAAGCCTCGCCCCTGATCACCGGCGCGCGCCGCTTCAATGGCCGCATTGAGCGCCAGCAAGTTGGTTTGTTCGGCAACCGCGTTGATCACTTCAATAATTTTATTAATGTTGTCGCTGCTGTCGGACACTTTGCTGACGGCGTTGCTGGTTTTGCTGATGTCCTGTGATAACGCTTGCACCTCTTTCACCGCGTTACCGAGTTGTTGTTTAACTTTGCCAATGGCATCGACGGTGCTGACCGCGCCGTCTGCAGAGCGATTGGCCAAGCCAGCTACTTCCGAAATAGTCGCGGTCATTTCATGCATGGCAGCGGCAACGCTTTCAATTTCACGGCCCTGTTGCGTGGTGCTCTCCAGAATACGGTTGCTGCGTTCACGTAATTTTTCTTCAATTTCGCGCCGTTTTGCTGACATGTCGTTGAGCGTGCGGCTTACATTATCGCGGTCACTACGTGGGTGCATCTTTGATGAAAAATCACCGCCGGCGATGGCGTTACACATCTGGCTGATATCCCGGTAGGCCTCAAATACACCGTTCAGTGCATGAACCAGCACATCAATTTCGTCTTTAATCGTCTGCTGCTGTTGAATGGCAATGCCTTCGATATCACCAGTGCTAACCCGATTGGCGAGATGAACGGCGCGGTCTATACGGCGGCTGATGGAGCCAACAAACCAGAGCGATAAAATAATAATGGCGATTAACCCTGCGCCTGCGACCATCAGGGTTTTTCCAATACCGGCATACACCGGGCCGATAAGGCTTTGTTCGCTGGTGCGTTGAATAAGAATCCAGCCTCCTTCATCAATGGTGGCTACCGAAAAATAATAGGCGCTGTTGTCTGTCGGGTCCTGTTCAAGCATAACGGCCTGGCCGCTATTTCCTGCGCTGCCAATCGCCTGATCAAACAGCGCATGGTAGGGCGTTTGGGCAATGGCTCGGGTTTTCAATTCGCCGGCCTGGCCGGTAGCAGAGATAACTTTGTGCTCGCGGCTGATTAGAAAATAATCCTGGCCGTTTTGTTGTTTGAGGTTATTCAGCAGCCGGTCAATATAATCCAGCGAACGATCCACACCGGCGATGCCTTTAAAGCTGTTGCCGATAACAATCGGAAAAGTTTGTTCAACAATCATTTTTCCCTGATAGGAATAGGGCTCGGTAATCAACCCTTGTACTTTTTGAGTGCGCAGAAATAATCGCTGTACGCCATCGTAATAAAGACTGGTTTCCATATCGACCAACGGGGTTAATACCAGCTGGTTTGCGTCGCGATGCCAGTAAGGTAAAAAGCGACCCTGCTCATTGACCGCATGGGTTAGCGGTTCGATGGCCTGAGTATGGTCATCCTGTCCGTCAGCGTTGGGCTCATAGCCAAAATAGGCGCCGGTAAACGCCTCGTTGTTTTGCAATACATTGCGCGCAAAACGGCTGGATTCTTCTCGCAGGCCAAATAGCCCGGCAGTTTGCGCATCGGCCATGGTTTTAGCCGTTTGCAGTGCCAGCGCATTATCCTGCTCCAGACGCAAGGCGGTGTTTTGTACCGAATGCAGCAGCGTAATTTCAATATTTTTATGCGCGGCGGCCAGCTCCCGAAAGGCGTTGACGGTAATAATAATGGCGAGGATCACCACGATGGGCAGTAACAGGTAAAGAAAAATTTGTCCTTTCAAACTTTGATAAAAGCGTAATTGCGTGGATGGTGTTGGCATACCTTGAATCCCGATAAGGTGATTTACATTGCTGGCGTTTTCCTTGTCGAAGGCAGGATGTCGAGAGGGTTGCCGGGGGCGGCATGGGTACGTCTCAAAAATTGCGCTTCCTGATCCACTGAAGCGACAACCGGTGAAGAGTTGCCGCTTCATTTGTTTAAAGCAAAAGCTATTCCATGGACGAGTGGCCGGTGAGGAATTTAATAACCAAACAAAAATGATTCTTGTTTCTTTTTTTGGTGTTTTGTTGATTGCGGAAATAACACGGAATCCGGCCGTTGATGGTGTAAAATCCCCGCCGTTTTTCCATACAACAATGAGATCCCGCCATGCCAACCGTGATTCGTCAGAAAGACTTGATCGACAGCGTTGCCGATGCGCTGCAATTTATTTCCTATTACCACCCCGTTGATTTTATTCAGGCCGTTCACCAGGCCTATTTGCGCGAGCAGAATAAAGCCGCCAAAGATGCTATGGCACAAATTCTGATCAACTCCCGGATGTGTGCCATGGGCCGCCGCCCGATTTGTCAGGACACCGGCATCGTAACGGTATTTGTCACCGTGGGCATGGACGTGCAGTGGGATGCAGACATGAGCCTGACCGATATGGTTAACGAAGGTGTGCGTCGCGCTTACCTGAACCCGGACAACGTGTTGCGGGCTTCCATTCTTTCTGACCCGGACGGTGCACGTAAAAATACCGGAGACAATACCCCGGCAATTATTCACTACAACATAGTACCGGGTAACACGGTAGACATTCATGTTGCTGCCAAAGGTGGTGGTAGTGAAGCAAAAACCAAATTCGCCATGTTGAACCCGTCTGACTCGGTCGTTGATTGGGTTTTGAAAGTCGTTCCCGAGATGGGTGCTGGCTGGTGTCCGCCAGGTATGTTGGGCATTGGCATTGGCGGTACTGCTGAAAAAGCCATGTTGCTGGCCAAAGAAGCCTTGCTGGAGCCGGTGGACATTCAGGCGTTGCAGGCGCGTGGTGCCAGCAATCGTTCTGAAGAACTGCGCATCGAACTGTATGACAAAGTAAACCGTCTGGGTATTGGCGCTCAGGGGCTGGGTGGTTTGACCACCGTACTGGACGTAAAAGTCAAAGATTACCCTACCCATGCGGCTAACAAAGCCATTGCGATCATTCCCAACTGCGCCGCTACCCGCCATGCGCATTTTGTGCTGGATGGTTCCGGCCCGGCTTTGCAAACGCCGCCGTCATTGGAAGATTACCCGGAAATTTCCTGGGACGTGGGCGACAGCGTTCGTCGCGTAAATCTCGATACCGTAACGCCGGAAGATGTGCAAACCTGGACTACCGGTGAAACGATTCTGTTGTCGGGCAAGATGCTGACCGGCCGTGACGCCGCCCATAAAAAAATGACCGACCTGTTAGCCAAAGGCGAATCGCTGCCTGTGGATATGAAAGGTCGCTTCATTTATTACGTGGGGCCGGTTGATCCTATTCGTGACGAAGTGGTTGGCCCGGCTGGCCCGACGACCGCCACACGCATGGACAAATTCACCCGCACCATGTTGGAGCAAACCGGCTTGTTGGGCATGATCGGAAAATCCGAACGCGGCCCTACTGCCATTGAAGCTATTCGTGATAACAAGTCCGTTTATTTAATGGCGGTAGGTGGCGCAGCCTATCTGGTGGCGCAAGCCATCAAATCATCAAAAGTGCTTGGCTTCCCGGAATTGGGTATGGAAGCTATTTACGAATTTGATGTTAAGGATATGCCGGTCACTGTAGCAGTAGATTCGCGTGGTGAGTCAGTACACACCATCGGCCCGAAAGTCTGGAAAGCGAAAATTGAAGAAGGTGTGGTTGAAGTTCAATAACGCCCGGTAAAGATGCAACCGGTCACTACCGGCTGTATCTTGTTTTTTTATCGCTTCAGCTAGTGCACCAAAAAGCCTCGCCAGTGGAAACGCTCGCGGGGCTTTTTGTTAATTCGCTTTTGAAATAAAAATTGTCATTTTTTATCGGTTATTATTTTTTTGTTGTAATGTCTTTGTAATATTTATTTTTTTACTTCAGTTTTTTCTGCGTGAAATAGTTATTTCATAATAAAAAATATTTTCTGTAAGGTTAAATTCTCTACATCAAAATAAATTACTGCTATGCTCAAAAAACATTCGCCGTGTCAGCAGTCAGCGCAGCAATAATCGATATTGATGGTCAGGACTTATGCCGAAGATGGATTTCAGATACGCACTTCTGGTGTTGCCCGTGCTTGCAGGCTGGGCAACCGGTTATTATTTTCATACGTTAGTCGGCGCCCTTGCTAGCACTTTTGGCGCCGCATTAATCTTTCAATACCTTCTCAAACATCCTGCTGCCGTTAATCAATTTCCGGATCCGCCCTCTACCGACCCTTATTTTGTTGCCAGTTGCCACAATAGTGTGGGCATTATTGATAACACTATTAAAGAAGTACTCCATAACATGGAGCAAGTCGCCTCCATTCAAGCGGATGCCATCAAGACGCTGAATTCTGCATTTAGCGACTTTAAAGTGTTACTTGATCAACAACAGAGCGATGTACACCGCTTGTTATTTGAAGATGACCTGGGTGGCGGTGTGAAAATGTCATCGCTGGCCGATAACACCTCAACAACGCTTAATCGCCTGGTCAATACCGCTATCACCATGAGCCAGGGTTCTCATGCGCTGATGGAAAAAGTAGGCAAGGTTTCTGCCGATATGCCGCAAGTCATGAAGGCAATGAAAGATATTGATCAAATTGCCTCGCAAACCAATTTGTTGGCGCTCAATGCTGCCATTGAAGCCGCGCGCGCCGGGGATGCTGGCCGCGGCTTTGCCGTCGTGGCTGATGAAGTACGTGCGCTATCCAACCGTTCAGCCGGTTTCAGCCACACCATTCAGGAGCAATTACTGCACATCAATCGGGCGGTGCAATCGCTGGCCGATGATGTGCAAAGCGTTGCTTCCCAGGACATGACCTACGTCATGTCAGCACGGCAGGAGGTTGAAAAAACCCTGACAGCACTGATTGAAAAAGCGCAATCCGATCTGGATGTCGCTGCCGGTTTGAAAATGGTATCCACGCAATTACTACAAGCATTGCACGATGCGATTCGCGGTCTGCAATTTGAAGATATGTCATCGCAAAATATTCATTACACGCGGGAATCCCTGACGCGTTTGTGGCCGTTAATGAAAACGCTGTCGCTGGTCGATGCCGATGGTAATACCGACCAGCAAAAAGTCATTAATGAAGTTGAAAGCTGGCAAAAAAAGCAGGCAGAGCGAAATCATAACCCGGTGTCTGCTTCCAGTATGAGTAGCGGGGGCGTCGAATTTTTTTAGATCGTCAGACTAAAGGAGTTTTTTGTGGGAAAGCATATTCTGATCGTGGACGATTCACCCTCGGTAAGGCAGATGGTAGAAACCACCTTGCGTTCTGCCAACTATGACGTAACAGCGGCTAATGATGGGCAGCAGGCATTGGCATACTGTCAAAAAAATAATTATGATTTTGTATTAACTGACCAGAACATGCCTAACATGGATGGGCTTACCCTGATCAAATCCCTGCGTAACTTAAACAGCTACCTGAGAACACCGATTGTGGTGTTAACCACCGAGGCGAGCGACAGCATGAAAGCGCAGGGCAAAGCCGCTGGCGCAACCGGCTGGATGGTAAAGCCTTTTGATCCGGCAAAACTGCTGGAAGTCGCTCGTCGGGTTCTGGGTTAAACCAACGCACAGGAAGCGTGTTATGTCGATCGATATGCAGCAGTTTCACGGTGTTTTTTTCGAGGAAAGCCAGGAGCACCTCGACACCATGGAACAGTTGTTACTATCGCTGGATCTGACCGATCCTGATACCGAAGCGTTAAACAGTATTTTTCGTGCGGCACATTCCATCAAAGGCGGCAGCGGAATATTCGGCTTCACCGCACTGACCGCGCTGACACATATTCTCGAAGGTTTGCTGGATAAATTAAGGAATCATCAACTGGCGCCATCGCGCGCCATGCTGGATGTTTTTTTGGAGGCGACCGATGTGCTCAAAGACACGCTCTGTGCCTATCGCCAGCAAAATTCCGTGGATGACGCGGCCATTGCGCGCATGAAAAAAAAGCTCGAAAGCTTCCAGCTGTCAGATTCTACGGTGAATAAACCATCGGATGACGGTTTCGGTTTTTTTGATGATCAACCGCTGGAAACGCCCAAACCTGCAGACCAGGATCCTTTCTTCGGTTTTTTCGATGAGCTGGATGCCAGCACACCGGCGCCGATTATCGAAATGCCTCCCGCCGAGCCAATCACCACAGCGATGACTGCCGTTACGCCGGCGACCGGAAAGCCTCCGGTCAAAAAAACGGTTGATGCGCGCGAGACCGCCTCGGTAAGGGTGGACGTCGAAAAGCTGGATTGTCTGATTAATCTGGTGGGTGAAATTGTTATTACGCAATCCATGTTGGCGGTGATGGCGGAACAGCTGGATGGAAAAATGGCAGAAAAATTTCAGGTTATTCTGGATGATCTTGAGCGCAATACCCGTGAGATGCAGGAAGCGGTTATGAGTGTGCGCATGCTACCGGTGTCTTCTGTATTCAACCGCTTTCCGCGCGTTGTGCGTGAACTTTCTTCAAAACTCGATAAGGAAATCGATCTGATTATTGAAGGCGAGCAAACCGAGCTGGACAAAGGCCTGATCGAAAAGCTGGTTGACCCGCTCACTCATCTGGTACGCAACAGCATTGACCATGGCATTGAAGCCGCATCGGTGCGGCAAGCGTCCGGAAAGCCGAGTAGAGGAACGGTAACGCTACAAGCATCGCGGCAGGGTGGAAACATCGTCATTGCTATTCAGGATGATGGTGCAGGCCTTAACCGTGAAAAAATCATTGCCAAAGCCCTGGAAAAAAACATTGCTGTGGATAATGCGAGCGATGACCAAAGCGTCTGGCAATTGATTTTTGCCCCAGGGTTTTCTACCGCCCGGCAAGTGACCGATATTTCCGGGCGCGGAGTCGGGTTGGATGTGGTTAAACGCAATGTGCTAACGCTGGGGGGGCGAATAGAAATCCATTCAGTCGCCGGGCAGGGCACCTGTTTTAAAATATTTCTGCCGCTGACGTTGGCTATTGTGGATGGTATGAGTGTCTCGGTGGGCAATGAAATTTTCATTATCCCCTTGGCAAATATCGTTGAATGTTTGCAACCGGATGCTGCCAATATCAAATCGCTGGCAGGGCAGGATCAGTTGCTGTGGGTAAGAGATCAATATTGGCCAATTGTATCTTTATCCCGCGAGATGGAAATAGAAACCACCATTGAGCAGCCCACCGATGGGGTGATTGTATTGGTTGAGTCGGCACACAAGCATTTTGCACTGTTGGTTGATGCTTTGGTGGGGCAGCAACAGGTGGTTATCAAAAGTCTTGAACAACATTATCGACGCGTTACCGGTATTTCCGGAGCAACTATCATGGGCGACGGGCGCGTGGCACTTATTCTGGATATCGAGTCCTTGTATGAAAACAACCCTTCAGAAAAACAGCGGGGGTATGCTGCATGACGGCATCAGCCAGTGTTGCTACGGATAATAACCGGGTGCGGGAATACCTGACTTTTCGGCTGGGTGACGAACATTATGCTATTGATATTCTCACCGTTAAGGAAATTCGCGGCTACGAATCGGTAACGCGTATCGCCAATGCCCCGGAGCATGTCAAAGGCATTATTAATTTGCGCGGTGAAATTGTGCCCATCGTGGATTTACGCCTCTGTTTCGGGGTTGGTAACAGCGTTTACAACGAATTCACCATCGTCATTGTTCTGCATATCCACCAACGGATTGTCGGTATCGTGGTGGATAGCGTTTCCGATGTGATTACTTTGGATCAGGCTGAGCTTAAGCCCCCGCCTGATTTTGGTGTAGCTTTTGACCATCGTTATTTGATTGGTTTGGCGGCAGTGCACGACGACATGATTATCGTCGTTGATATAGGAAAAATGATCAGCAGTGATGAGTTGGGGTTGGTGGACGCTCAATAGCGACATTATTATCAGGGAAATTGCTATGAATCTTTTTAAATCCTCGCAGCAAATTAATCAGGAAGTCGCCAGACAAAAACTGCAGCGACAAATGACCTCGGCACTGGATGCAACCTCATCCAGTGTGATGATTGCGGACGCCGGCCGCATCATTGTTTATATGAATGAAGCCGTGAAAAAACTGCTACGTGAGGCGGAGGCAGACATTCGCGAGGTGTTGCCACATTTCTCGGTGGATAGAATTATCAACACCAGCATGGACAGCTTTCACCGTAACCCTGCACATCAGCAGCAACTGCTGGAGAAATTATCGTCCACCTACACCTCCAATATCACCGTCGGAAAACGAAATTTCCGTTTGATTGCCAACCCGATATTTTCCGATTCAGGGGAGCGCCTTGGTTCGGTGGTTGAGTGGCAGGACACCACAAAAGAGGTTGCCGCCGAGCATGCGATGAGCCGTATGCTCGGCGCGCTGGAAGCCACCACAACCAATGTGATGATTGCCGACAATGATCGGAAAATTATCTATATGAATAAATCGGTGGACCGTATGTTGCGCGGCGCCGAGTCAGATTTACGTAAAGTGCTACCGCATTTTTCGGTGGATACCATCGTTGGCAGCAACATGGATATCTTCCATAAAAACCCGGCCCACCAACAAGCCTTGTTGGAAAAGCTGACCAGTACCTACGTGGGCAATATTGTGGTGGGCAACCGTCACTTTCGGCTGGTAGCCAACCCGATCTTTACTGCCGATGGCAAGCGTTTGGGCTCGGTGGTTGAATGGCTGGATCGCACCCAGGAAGTGGCTGTGCAAGCCGAAGTAAATCAGCTCGTGCTGGCGGCTGCCAATGGCAATTTCTCACAGCGTATTGCCATTGAAGGTAAAAACGATTTCTTTTTGACATTGGCGGAGGGCCTGAACACGCTGGTTGAAACCGCAGAAAAAGGTTTAACGGATGTTAGCCGGGTATTGGGTGCTGTGGCCAAAGGTGATCTCACCGAAAACATTGTGGCAGATTACCAGGGCACCTTTGGTGAATTAAAGGAATATTGCCAGAATACCACCGCCAGCCTCTCAACAATGATTGGCGAAATTCGCAGTGCAGCGGAAACCATTTTTACCGCATCCAGTGAAATTGCCTCAGGCAATGCCGATCTCTCTTCCCGAACCGAGCAACAAGCTTCCAACCTCGAGCAAACCGCTTCCAGTATGGAAGAGTTGACCTCCACCGTGAAACTGAATGCCGATAATGCGAAGCAAGCCAACACGCTTGCCGAACAAGCCTCCAATGTTGCCACCGAAGGCGGCGAGTTGATTCAGCAGGTGGTTGCTACCATGAATGCGATTAATGAATCAGCGCAAAAAATTTCCGACATTATTGGTGTCATTGACGGTATTGCTTTTCAGACCAATATCCTTGCGCTCAATGCGGCCGTCGAAGCGGCAAGAGCCGGAGATCAGGGGCGTGGTTTTGCGGTAGTCGCTTCAGAGGTCCGTACACTTGCGCAGCGGTCGGCCAGTGCCGCGAAAGATATCAAAGGCCTCATCTCCGATTCCGTGAAAAAAATAGAAAACGGCAATGTACTGGTGAGTAAATCCGGAAATACCATGAAGGAAATTGTGACCGCTATCAAGCGCGTCAATGACATCATGTCGGAAATTGCCTCTGCCTCTGCCGAGCAATCGTTGGGGATTCAGGAGGTTTCAACCGCGGTCAGTCAAATGGATGATATGACCCAGCAAAATGCTGCGTTGGTGGAGCAGGCAGCGGCTGCCGCAGAAAGCTTGCAGTCGCAGGCCGACCAGCTCACCCGCCGGGTAGCCTTGTTCAGTTTAAATACGGATGCCAACCAACCGTTAGCCGTATCCAACCGCCTGCTTGCCAAACCGGCTAAACAGCTGGCGAAAACACCGTCAAAAACATCACCGGCACTATCCAAAAAGTCTCAAGGGAGTGACGACTGGGAGGAGTTTTAGCCGATCCCCGGCTGATTGTTGACGGAGCCGCTATGGATGAAACAAAGGCTTTTCAGGAATTTGACCGCTATGCTTTTTCTGCCAGGGATTTTGAATTTATTCGAAAGCTGCTGCTCGCGAAAACCGGCATCAATCTCTCTGACAGCAAACCGCAAATGGTGTATTCGCGCTTGTCACGCCGGTTGCAAGCGCTGCACCTGAAAACCTTTCAGGAATATATTCAGTGGTTGCAGCAACACCCGGAAGAGCACGAGGAGTTCGTGAATGCATTAACGACCAACCTGACCGCGTTTTTTCGAGAGGCACACCATTTCAATATATTGGCTGACCATGCGTTAACTGTTTTTAATAAGAGAAAAACATTGCGTTGCTGGTGTGCCGCCGCCAGTACCGGCGAAGAACCTTACTCCATTGCCATGACGCTGGCGGAGACCGCAAAAAAATGTAATGCATCGGTAGAGATCATCGCATCGGATATTGACAGCCGGGTGCTCACTCAGGCACAAACCGGGGTTTATGATCTTTCGCGCACAAAGAACATTCCCGAAGACTATTTAAAAAAATACTTTCTCAAAGGGCGGGGTGCTCAAACGGGCAAGGTCAGGGTAAGCGATTCCCTGAAAAGTATGGTTGATTTTCAACAGATCAATTTGCTGGATAGCCGTTGGTCAATAAAACCTCCTTTTGATGTTATTTTTTGTCGCAATGTCATGATCTATTTTGACAAAAAAACGCAGCTGGACATTCTGCAGAAAATGGTGAGCCTGTTAGCTCCTGATGGTTTATACATTGCCGGGCACTCTGAAAGTTTTTTGCATGCCAGCCACCTTGTTACGTTGGCTGGTAAATCCATTTACCGCCCGGTATCCCGGAGCGCACTCCGTGAATGAACAATCTGTGGCACAGATGGCGCCCAACCGTTATTTTGACCGCTATTTTCAGCAGGAGGCGGTGAAAATTTTACCCGGCGAATTTTACGCAACACAGAGCAAGCGGATGATAGTCACTGTGCTGGGTTCTTGTGTTGCGGTTTGCCTTCGCGATAGACGCACCGGTTTTGGCGGTATGAATCACTTTTTATTACCCGGTGATGTTTCCGGTAGCAGTGATTTTTTAGCTGAGTCAGCCCGCTACGGAAACTATGCGATGGAGATGCTAATCAATCAGCTCATTAAATTTGGAGCCAGTCGCGGGCAGTTGGAAGCGAAAGTCTTTGGTGGGGCCAACCTCATGCAGAATATGACCGTTACCAACGTCGGGCAGCGCAATGCGGAATTTACCCTCGACTACCTGCGTATGGAGAATATCCCTTTACTCGCGCAGGACTTGCTGGATGTGTATCCACGTAAAATTTACTTCTTTCCGGACAGCGGCAAAGTGTTGGTGAAGAAGCTGCGGGTACTGCACAACACCACCATTATGGACCGGGAGAGCGAATATCGTATGCGGATGCGGTTATCGCCTAAATCCGGCGAGGTAGACTTTTTCTAAGGAGTGAACATGCCTTTCAAAGTGCTTATTGTGGATGACTCGGCACTGATACGCAGTTTGTTGGCGAGCATTATTCGCCAAAGCAGTGAGCTGGAATTGGTGGGAGCAGCGGCCGATCCGTTCATTGCCCGTGAAATGATTCTTCAGTTCAAGCCGGATGTAATCACGCTGGACATTGAAATGCCTCGTATGGACGGGCTGACCTTTCTTGAAAAACTGATGGCCGCTCGGCCAACCCCGGTGATTATGATTTCTACCTTGACCCACTCACACGCAGAGGCCACCTTGCGGGCGCTGGAGCTGGGTGCGGTGGATTTTATAGAAAAGCCGTCGGTGGGCATCGCGGCGGGTTTGAATGAATACGCTGAGATCATCATTGAAAAACTGCTGGCAGCGGCAAAAGCATCATTACATAATCCTTCCCGTTCGCCAGCCAGCCCGGTTGCCTATAAAACGCCGCTGGTTGGCGCTGAAAAAATAATTGCCATCGGTGCTTCAACCGGAGGAACCGAAGCGATCAAATCGGTGCTGTCGCAACTACCGTCGAATATTCCCGGTATCGTCATCACCCAGCATATGCCCGCCGGATTTACCGAATCCTTCGCCAGGCGCCTGGACCGCCTTACGCGTTTGACGGTGGTTGAAGCCAAAGGAGAGGAGCGCATTTTGCCCGGACACGTTTTCCTGGCTCCGGGCGACAAGCACCTTATTGTGGCTCGAATGAGTAACACCTATATCACCCGGTTGAACGATGAACCCCCCAGCTTGCGCCACAAACCCGCAGTAGACTTGCTCTTCAACTCGGTAGCCGCCGCAGCGGGCAGAAATGCCGTTGCCGTCTTGCTAACCGGCATGGGCAAAGACGGCGCCCGGGGTATGCTCAACATCCATCAACAAGGCGGCCACACCATCGCCCAGGACGAAAAAAGCTGCGTGGTTTTCGGTATGCCGCGAGAGGCGATCAAGTTGGGTGGTGTTAATGAGGTTATTCCTTTAAATGGCGTGGGGGAGGCTATTGTGAGAAATCTTTCCCGTTAACCTGCAGCAGCGAATGCTTTCATCGCTGAGTGAATTTTGATCAGCTTTGTGGCCTGTGTTGCGAAACCGTAGTCTGGCTCTGGCTCTGACCATTATAAAGTGGGCATCATTTCATTCTTTCGTTACTATATGTCCCTGTATTATCAGGAGATTCCCGGGCGTTTTTCACAAAAAAACCATACCGGGGGCATATATCAGGGGATGCTTTGTGTTGTCACGCCAATATCTGGATAAATTCAATCTGGCCGTTCTGGCCTTTTTTATTGTTTACGTCGCTTTTTGTCTCACCCCTTCGTCATACGGTCTGGTCCTTGATATGTTCGGTCATAACGGGGAAGGCTTGTGGTGGGGTTCCGCCAAAGCCATTCGTTCTGATGAATGGGCGGTCTGGACACCCTATTTCCAAGCGGTTGTTAACAATGATTTTGCCAGACATAACCTGAATTCAATCTATCACGAAGACTTTCGCGGCTTCAGCGCCTTGCCCATTAAAGATTGGGGGCTGTTTTTCAAGCCGCTGTTATGGCCCTTTTTGATTATGAATGAAGCTTATGCATTCTCCATGCATCACGCTTTAATCATGGTTGCTTTTATCCTTGGTTGGAAGCAGCTCACCGAAAAAATACTTCCGGAGACAAAAACCGGCTATGTTGCGGGAATATTTTCCCTTGTTCTTTTTTTTAGTGGTTTTACACAGGTATGGTGGACAACACTTGGGCCAATAATTGCGCTCACACCCTGGTTGTTACTCGCCGTGTTCTGGTGTGAAACCATATCCTTAAAAAAAATAGTCGTCTTTTTTTATATCTCTGCCGCCTGGTTGTTGTCTCATACCTATCCGCCTATCGTCATTTCAACCGCTTATTTCGCCTTATTGTTGCTGCTGGCCTTTAACCGCAAATTGTTAAATATTAAAACTATTGTCGGGCTCGGTGTGGGCGGCATTGCGGCGTTGGTAGTGGTTTATCTTTATCTGGAAGACCCTATCGCGATCATGTCGCAAACTGTTTATCCTGGACAGCGGCTTTCGCTTGGCGGGGATGCTTCCTGGTTGTTATGGTTGTCGGCCTTTATTCCTTATATCAATCACTCCAACAACGAAGCCTGGATTTTGAATATCTGCGAGGTGGGAGCTGTCACAAGCTTGCTACCACTTATGGCGGTAGTTTTCGGTAATTATCGATCCCTTGTAAGGACTCAAAAAACCGTGATAGCAATGTTTATATTCACAATCATTGCTATGTCACTGTGGATGCTGGTGTCCAGTCCGGAATGGTTGGCTCGTTTAACACTGCTCGACCGTGTGCCCGGAATACGCATGATGTGGGCATTAGGTTTAACCGTAAATTTCCTGGCAATTTACGCATTGATGGTCTGCGATATTCGATTCACACTGGTAAGAGCCCTTGTCTTTTTAATAGTTTCAGTTGGTATTTATAGTGCAGCCTGTGTATTACATGGCCAACCTATTGGAGAAAAATCAGCGTGGGAATTGATTGCTCCGCTTATCCTCATCGCTGTGGCGGTACTGGCTGGTCAACAGTTAGCGGGTGATCACACAAAGAAATTGCTGGTATTACTGGTCACAGCCTTATTGATCAATCTCATTTACTGGGGCACTTTCAATCCCGGGCAATCTGCCAAGCCAATCTTTTCTTTAAAACAATCACCGGCGCTGAATAACCTTAAAGAACTTGGGCAAACTCATCCCAAGGGATGGGTGGCTGTTGGCGGCTATCCTGGTGCTATTTTGCAAGGGTTGGGGTTGCCTTCCATATCGCATGTGCTGATGATGCCAAAGTCGCCCTTTTTCAGGGCGTTATTCCCTGAAATGTCGGACAACCGGTTCAGACATATTTTCAATCGCTATGCTCATATTCAAGTTGCGGATGTGAGTGAACCCTGGACATCAGGTTTCGATGTTATTCGCTTGCCGAAAGTGGTGGTTGGTCCTGCAACAATCATCGCTATTGAAAGTGCGGGTATGGAAGCCAGCGATCTGAAGCATGATGGCTTTATTGATCAGGTGATAGAAGAAAACGGCTGGCTTGAAGTACGTGGCTGGGGAATGTTTTCTGAAGAGAGTGTGCAACTTCTGAGCAATCAAAAAAAATCCATTAAAGCACGTATAGAGCGGGTAGAGCGACCCGACGTTGCGGAGGCTAAAGGCGACCCGCGGCTAAATTTATCAGGTTTCCGCCTGTTTATTCACAGCTCTGAAAAGCTGCCGCTCTCAAGTTTATGTTTGTACAGTGATGACCCGGCTTTTGGTCGCCATCGCTTGCTACCGACCCAAAGCGCACCGGCTTACCAATGTGGGAACCACTGATTTATATGCGTCATCTATTTATGAAACCTGTTTTTTTATTGAACAATTTTTTCAGTTCAAAGAGCAATGTATTGATTGCTCTTTTATTTTTCATCATTACTGCATTTTTTTCGTCGCTCATCCCTCCTTTTCAATCACCGGATGAACCGGATCATTTAAAACGCGCCTATCTCCTGGCGCAGGGGCGAATCGCAATGGTGAGCCCTGAAAATAGTTCAACGGGAGGTTATATTGATCAGTCCTTATTTAATTACATGCTGGTTCACTCCCGCTTAACCGGCAAGGAGCACGAAAAAGTAAACAAAGCCATGGTGAATGAAGCCAGGCAATTACACTGGTCGGGTAATGAAACCTTCGTCATCGCGCCAGGGGTAAATTACTATTTCCCACTGGTTTATTTACCACAAAGTATCGGCCTGAAGTTGGGGCAACTGCTTGATCTCAGTATTCATCACTCTTACCACCTTGCCCGTTTTATGGCATCGCTGAGTATTTTGGTGATGCTCTGGTATGCATTCAGTCTGGCGTCGCCCAGCCTTCTTACCCTGGGCTTGCTATGCATGCCGCCGGTGCTCTTCCAGGGAATCTCAACCAGCCAGGACGGGGTGGCAATCGCTCTTTTAGTGCTATGTGGTTCAATTTTTATCCGTTTGATGAGAGGCATGTCCAGCAGCGATAGAAACCAATACATTGTATTTATGGTTGGGCTGGTCATATTACTGACAAGCAGAATTAACCTGATACCCATGTTATTGATGCCTCTCATACTGGCATGGCGCTATCGCTGTCGGTGGTTATGGGCAGGGTTTGCGGCGGCAACAATCGTGGTGCTGTTGTGGGTTCTTTATGCGTTGCTGTCTACTGTGGATAATCGCGTAGCCCTTGGTGCCTCAACATCAACTCTGTTTTTTTATTATCTTTCATATCCTTTCAGCTTCCTGAACATTGTCTGGGCCAGTATTCACGACTCTTCTCTGCAGCATTTTTATGGCTTCAGTTTTGTTGGCATTATGGGGTGGTTGGAGATTACGATAGGGGATCAGAATATAAAGTGGATAGGCGCTACGCTTGCGGCGTTGTTGTTGATCTCTGTGAGTATCAAGCGTTTAACTCAAGAGTGGCAGCAACGTGCAACTCTTGCGCTGGTGGCAATTTCCTCTGCATTAATGGTTTTTCTACTCATGTTGGTCACATGGACACCGCACCCGGCTGAAGTTATTGAGGGCGTGCAAGGGCGTTATTTGTGGTCGTCGGCGCTGTTGTTATCTTTTGCTTTAACTCAGGGTATTAATCAACTTACACAGCCAGTCAAAATTGTTGGTATTTCACTCTTGTTGGTTATAGTTTCTATCACCCTTGTAAAGCTGCCCAATGTGCTCCTTGAAAGATACTATATAGATTCCAACGTAGCAGAAATTTACCGTGCACAATCGAATGAAAAGAACGGTTTTTCTTTTCAAGGAAGCATATTGGAAGCGCGTCATTCCGACTTTCCCGGGAGTCACGAAGGTCACATTGATAATCTGACCATTAAAGATAATGAAGTAACCCTGGTCGGATGGGGCTTTTTCTCCAGTGGTAGCAAACAATTTTTCTCAAACCTGCCCGACTCCATTCCTGTTATGTATAAAAATATTCTCAGGCCAGATGTGGCTGCCGCATTTAATAATGAAGCCTATATTTCTTCGGGTTTCGAATTGAAAATACGGTTTGATAGCACCGCTGATCTTGTCAATATAATGAAAGATTTTTGTCTCTATACCGAAGATCCCGAGTTTGGTTCTCACAGAATTCATTCTTCCGGTAATAGCGGTTACCAATGTGGAGTAGAGCATCATGAATAATGGATTAATTGGCGCTGGTGTTGCGGTCGTTATACCTTGTTACAAGGTGACTCAACACATCGGTGGCGTAATTGCAGCCATGCCTGAGTGGGTGGAGCGTATCTACGCAGTAGATGACTGCTGCCCCGAGTCTTCCGGGAAATTCATTGAAAGCAAGATTCAGGACCCGCGTCTGCGAGTTATCTACAACGAAAAAAATAAAGGGGTAGGTGGTGCAGTCATGGCCGGTTACCGCGCAGCGATTGAAGACGGTATGCACGTTGTGGTGAAAGTGGATGGCGACGGACAAATGGATCCGGCACTCATGCCGGACTTTGTGCACCCAATCCTTGCTGGCGAGGCCGACTACACCAAAGGCAATCGGTTCTATAACCTCGAAGAAATCAGCCAAATGCCGAAGATCCGCTTGTTCGGCAATGCCATTCTCTCCTTAATGAACAAAATATCTTCCGGTTATTGGGATGTTTTTGATCCTACCAATGGCTACACGGCTGTGCATGTTGATGTTTTGAAAAAACTGCCTTTTGCAAAAATTAGCGAGCGGTATTTTTTTGAGTCAGATATGTTATTCCGTCTCAATACAGTGCGTGCAAAAGTTATTGATATCGCCATGGACGCATCCTATGGCGATGAAGAAAGTAATCTGAAAATTTCCAAAATTGTGGGAGAGTTTACAAAGAAAAATATAAAAAATACCTGCAAACGAATTTTTTATAATTACTACTTAAGGGATATGTCAGTTGCATCCCTGGAGCTGCTTCTTGCAGTTCCTTTGCTTGTTTTCGGGTTGATTTACGGCGTGTGGAACTGGGTTGATTTTTCGAGCAAGGGTGTAACGACGCCTACGGGTACGGTGATGTTGGCAGTGCTACCTATTGTTATTGGTGTGCAGTTGTTACTTTCATTTTTGTCTTACGATATTGAAAATGTTCCTCGCCGGGTAATACACAAACGCCGTGTCTAGCACGGCGTTTTATTCACAGCGGATTACTGTACGGTGATGCGGTGAACATCGCCATCGCAACGGAAACTGCCATCGCGGTTACTCACCTGTATTAACTCAATGCGGTATGTTCCAGGTTTCAGGCTGTTTTGTGCTACCACAGCGTTGAAACCGCTATTCAGCACACCTTCCTGTCCAAAAGCTGCCGCAACGTCTTCGCGGGGAGCGCGTGTTGCGGTGCGTGTAGTTAACTCGGTTGTCTCTTCATTCACAAAATACACAATTACCGCGCCCGGAACGCTGCTATCCTGCTTATTAAAAGCCCAGCCACCCAGATTGAAATCTGTTTTTCCATCAATTACGGCGTCTCTGGCTGGCGAATCAATAGTGCACACACCATAAACCGGGTAGGACTTAAGCTCGGCGCTTTGGTCGGGTTTCGAGCATGCCACCAGCAGCAGAGCAGGAACAAGCAGCAGTGAGCGTTTACAGAATGATGCAAAATTCATAAATAACCTGTTAAGAAATTGATATCGGTATTATTAACCCGCCCGACCCATCTTTGCGCAGAGGCCATCCACAATTCCTTTGCTCATATATTTTACCCGTTGCCATCGATTGGGTGAAAATAGTGCAATGGCAAGAAAAATCTTAATGCTGCGTAAGGTATCCATCACCCGCCAACGCCAGCCAACCCCTGGCTGGAGAATCATCCAGCAGCGGTTTCGCATTTGGTAATACAGTCTGAAGGGCGCGTGCAAAACACGGGGTTTGCCAAAGGCTATAAACTCGTCATCGCCCAGGTTATGCACCATTCGTGCAGATCCAACCCCCAGCAAGCGATAACCTTTGCGGCGAGCCCGCCAGCACCATTCGGTATCCACATAATCAATAAACAACTGTTCTTCAAATACTCCTACATCTTCCCATGCTTCCAGCGCAATCAGGCAACCGGAAGATATCAGGTGATCAACGTCAACCAATTCACCGTCTGCACAGTCTACGCGTTTTAAGCTGATGCCTGAAAGCACAACAAAAGGGGAAGTATATTGCCCTTTAACATCACTATAACGTGGCCCGACAGCCGCAACAGAGCCATCGACCGTATTAAGAAAGGCTTGCTTCAGCTGGCTGACCATATCGGGTGCCGGGCAACTATCCTGATCGAACAGCAGCAGGTGTGATGCGCCGAACGCTTTGGCCTGCTCCCTGCCTATATTGTAAGCATATCCCAAGCCTTTATTAACCGCATTCGCTACCAGAGAAACTTTGTTGAGCGGGGGCAGGTTGATGGGAGCGTCGGACGCATTATCAATAACCAGAACATGGTCAACTTGCGGATGCAGAGTATCGATCAACGACGTGAGGATATCTGCATCCGGGTTAAAAGTTACAACAACAGCAACAATAATCACACGCTATCCCGAGGTTCAGCTTCGTCCGCAAGCGGGATGGTTAACGCCCATTTATCCATTCTGGGGGTTTTGTGCAAGGTGAAGTCCGGAAAGTCCAGATTCAAATTGGGGTTGTAATAAGGATCGCTTAACAATTCTTTTTTCCATGTGTCCATCATGTAATTCACCTCGCCCACAAAGCGCGCATACTTTTCTGGCGCAATATCGTGGCCGCGAGTGGCTGACTCATGATGATACAACAGGGCATAAGGTGTCCAGATATTCCGGTAGCCCTGTTTGCCCACGCGGATGCAAAAGTCCACATCGTTAAAGGCAACCACAAGATTCTTCTCGTCAAGCCCATTAACTTCGTCATAGATTGACTTACGAACTACCAGACAGGCTGCTGTTACCGCTGAATACCGCTGTACAACACTGGCTCTTGCGAAGTAGCCGTGGTCATTCCTATTAATAAATAAATGTGAATGGTTAGCTACGCCACCAATCCCCAGGATGACCCCACCATGTTGAAGGCGGTTATCCGGATACAGCAGCTTAGCGCCGACTACCCCGACACCGGGGCGCAGAGCTTGAACAACCATCTCACCTAGCCATTCGGGGCTAATAACTTCAATATCGTTATTAATTAGCGCTACCAACTCTCCCTTGGCTTTGGAAACCGCCAAATTATTCAGTTGGCTGTAGTTAAACGGGCGAGTATCTCGAATCACTGTAAAGCCTGGTTTACTCCTTAGTCGATTTAGATAAGTTAAGGCATCAAGGTCATCAGAGCCATTATCAACGATAATGAATTCATAATTACTATACAGGGTTTTATTTTGAATACTTTCTATGCATTGGCGAAGCAAAGTTAAACCATTGCGGGTAGGAATAATCAAACTGACCAGCGGTAATGGAACCGGTAAAGCATATTTAACCCGGTAACCATAGCCCTCAAAGCTTACCTCAGCGTCAGCGCCCTGCCGGGCCAGGTGGTCTGCAATCGCTTTTTCACCCGCAATGGCGGCATAGGGCTTCGAGTTTGCCGAGCCTGCTGTACTTTCTGCGTGAACCCGCCAATGGTAAAGTACCTTGGGAATGTGAACGATTTGCTCCGGGTTTACGTGCTCGGCTGCACGTAATATAAGGTCGTGATCTTGAGAGCCTTCGTAGCCTTTACGAAAACCACCAATTTCGTTGAACAAGTCTTTACGAATCAGCCCCAGGTGGCTAAAGCAGTTTTGGGACAAAAATAAATCATAGTTCCAGTCAGACTTGAAATAAGGGCTATGCCGGTTACCCTTCTCATCAGTCTTATCTTCATCGGAATAAATAAGCGCAGCATCCGGATGGGTATTCATTGCTTTCACTACCCAATAGAGCGCAAAAGGATGCAACAAATCATCGTGGTCAAAAAGCGCCAACCACTCACCGCTGGCAAGCTCTACAGCACTATTGGACGCGTCGGAAATGTGGCCGTTAGTAGCGCGAACAGTAAATTTTATACGTGCGTCAAGCGCCGCTTGTTGGGCCAAAAACTCCGCAACGGCAGGGTTGGGGGATGCATCATCAGCAAAACAGAGCTGCCAGTTGGTGTACGGCTGATTTTTAACCGAATCAATAGCCTCTTGTAACCACACCAGGTTTGACTGATAAGTAGGCACAATAATTGAAATCAGTGGTTGCAGGCGCATCGTCTGAATTTCGGCAACTGCCTGTTCAAAATCAGCGCTGCCCAGCTCATTTTGAACAATCCAATCCTGGTAGCTAATAGCAGTTTTATTGATTTTACTTTCGTTATGCGTACGTAAAATCAAATGCTTAACACCTGCCATACCCTGTGTTTTTCGGGTTTCATTCAGGTAGCTCGCCATAGCGAGATATCCGCCTTGCTGGCTAGCCAACAAATGAAGTGCTTCTACAATGACGCGACTACGGATGCAAAGACGCTCGACCAATCCTGGAGGGGAGGGGCGGCGTCCCTCCGCCTTTCCAAAAGAATGATAATGTTCTTCTGCAGACATGCCGCTATTGCCAACATCGGGGTTAGTGGCCAAGTACCACTTTGCATCTACTTTTTTCTTGAACAATTGATCTACCCGCCAGCTCCTTATGAGCCGCGTCCTCAGTTTGTAAGATAATATTGCTATAGTGAATTATTTGATATTCGCTTAACTATGAATGTGCTATTTGTTTTCACAATAGGCAGTTACTTCTAAGAGCATATTGCTGCCAAAAGTAAGTTTATCCAATACATGCTCTGGTATTTCCAGCTCGAATTGGGGGTCGTGATCTTCACCCATGAGGCATATATCGTCAGTTGTTGACTGCGATTTGTAAAATGAGAGCCCACCAATATTAGTGAGCTGGCTCAAGTTAAAATCCCACTGCCACAAAACCACATCGTCGGAATCGCTAAAAGCAAGTTTCGTAACTTTATAGCAACCAGGCCTATCGGCAATGTCCAGTCTAAATCTCGAATAGGTATTGTCTTGCTTTGATATGCCAATACTGATTGTTTGGCGTGTACCATTAGCGCTATAGAGGTGTTTGATGGAGTTTTCCTCGCAAAAGCTTGCATCATCCTTCCCCCTCCAATACAGAGTTAAGCAAACGCTATTATCTTGATAGACGCCTATTGTTTTTCGAACAGTAAATGGGGGAATTACTAACTCTTGGGTGCTGTAAGGCTTTTCATTTTCAATACCACTCGCCTTCCGGGAGAGCTTTTCCATGAACGGAATAAATAGCCGATACTCCTCCGCTGTCAATGAGTAACCACAGTACTCCATCAGAATATTAAGAACTTTCTGCCGTTGAATCATCTCAGGATCTGCTGGCATCGCGATCGAAGTGGTTGTTCCTAGTGTAATAGCCAAGCCGCGATACAGAACCAGTGACATTGGAAGAATGTGGTTTTGTGTCCACTCAAGGTCGATGAATGTAGCATGGCCGTTTTCACTAATGATCAAATTGCGCGGTATGGCATCAATATAATGTTCAGGAAGCCATTTATCACATGACGGCCAGCCTTGGGGGACAGAAGTAGAGGTAACTACTACTTTATCAAGAGCATCCAGCCATTGCTGGAGCCATCGCTTGATATCTATAAGAGTCCAGCCAGGTTTCTGAACAATGCGATTGAGCAACTGGCTATGCAGAGTTCCAGATACATATTTTTCATCCTGAGAAAGCTGCTGATCTGTACTATTCCTATTAACGTTGGTTCGCTTAATACGAATATCATTACCATCTTTATAAAAAATCAACGATTGAGCAGTATCTCCGGCTCTCTTGGGGGAATAGTAAGAGGCGAGCAAAGTATTTGAAGGGGTAGTTAAAACTTCCTCGTTGTGGACCAGGAAAAGATGTGAGTTTGCCATATCTGCAAGTAAACCATTGCGGTAGATCAATGGCCAACAATTCTCAAGTGAAAACAAGGGATTGCTAATGCCCTGCCTATCATAAAATACTGTACCACTGAGCAGGTTGCTCAAATCAAATTTTGTCGGATCATTATATCCGCCGGGATGTACCATTAGACAAGGAAGTTTGTAGTCTGGAAATGCGAGGTAGGTGTCTGATTTTGAGAAGCCAGCTTTCAGAAAGCGTCGCTCCAGCTCCTGTTTGCCAAAAGTAACTGCAGTGTCAGCCTGATAAAGGTCATTAATTCCGGCCATCACGCCGACACCATGGTCTTCCGGAGCACCAGCAAAATACTTAAGGCCGAGTTGGTTCTCAATTGCGACAATAAGCACGCCATTAGGCTTCAAATAAGATCGAGCCTTTTCCAGAATATGTTGAATAGGATCCTCTGCATCAACATAAATTCTGGAATACTCCAGCACGCCAATAAGAGTAACCACATCAAACTGTTTGCTGAACGGAATTTGTTCGATTTTATCGAGAATAACTGAAACATTTGTTAATTCTCGACAGCGCTCTGCTGCAATAGTTGCTCTCTGCTGGCTACCCTCAACTGCGATTACAGAAGCTCCACTCTCACCGAGATAGCGAGTGATAGCTCCACAGCCACAACCCAATTCCAACACATTTGCGTTTTTGAAAATATCGGAGAACGGTCTTAAGAGATTTGCTCTATCAGAGGAAAGATGGTACTCACTAGCCCAGTCTATTTGGTGTGCCAGCAGTTCTTTGGATAAAACGCTCACATCGTCGCAGAGCTTCAATGCTGACAGGAGGCGTTGCTCGATTTCATCGCCATCATTGTATGTAAAATCATACTGAGCGGTTCGCCGCCAGACTTTTATTGCTTTGTCAAAAAAATAATGATGACTTATAACTTCCGCATCAAGTGTTTCAGGTTCAATGATGGATTGATAATTTGGGCTGAAAGCCGTTGGAATAAGTGTTTTGACATCAACAGATGAGTGACTGCGGAGAAGGGATAGCTGATGATCCGTACGAGCCTTTATTATTGCTGACATCGCGACACCCGGCATAGCTACCTGTGCTGCCGTAATAAAATGTTGCAAAGCTTTATTAGGTTTATCTAGCACTAAAGTGAAAGCTAGAGCAAGATTGTTGTAGACTCCACTGATAAGAACCCGGCTTAGATCCTTTCGACTTGCGCCCCACTGGATAGCGAGTGATTTAAAAAATGCTGCTTTTTCGAGCAAACCAAGTTGGAAGCATGCTGCTGTTATATAAACAGCACACTCAGCCCGGTTGTCTCTCGCTTCTATGTTTTGATCTGACAGTCTTTCCAGCGCTGACCAATCCCCTAACTGCCAATGAAGTTTCAATTGTTGTGAAAAGACTGAATCAACACTTATGATTTGGGGCTCTGTCTTTTTAACGACAATAGCTTGTGAACTCTTTGCTCTGGACGTCTTCGTTAAATTTTTCTGATTGTTGTCTGGAGGCATGGACTCACCGGTCATGATTGGATACTAATAAAATTACATTGTTAACTCAGAAATCGACTTCAAATGAAGGATTTTGTTGGTCTCGCAGTAATGTTCCCACTCGTTGAATTCCGACCAGCCAGATAGAAATATGAACTCCAATCCGGCTTTCGTAGCTGCAACGTGATCATATCTGCTATCCCCAATGAACAGCGCCGGATAGTTAAGATTACCGCTCTCTTTCTCCCTGCTGAGAATGGTTTCTTTAGAGTCCGGACTGCCAAATATTTGGTCGAAGAGGTCATTAATGTTGCGTTTATGAAATACTTCGCGAAGTTCGTTTTGATCTCCCCCGGAAGCTACTAGCCAGTTTGCTCTTTCTGTCTTCATCTTTAACTCCTGAAGCCCCGGGGCTATATCACATGTTAATAGCCCCACCCGAACTTCGCTAGCATAAGTCATAAGCAGCTGATCAATATCTGGTCCGTGGCTATCCATGACAATATTCTTTAAAAACCATTCGAATTTTTCATAGCGGGAAATACCGCCTCGTGCAACATGATAATCAACTAATTTTTGAGCTGCTATAGTGCCATAAGGTAACGCAGCTTTAAAAAAGGCTTCAGTTTTTACCCTATTTGAGTTGAGTAACACGCCGTCACAATCAAAAATAATAGTTTTGTATTTATCTAACTTCATAAGTCGTGCAGTCTTCTAAGAGCGGCTTCGGCTGGCGCAACATCCTCGGGAATATCTACTGCTAGGCTGCCAGGCTGTGTTTCGTACATTTCTACTGTTTTATCCAGTTCAAGGAATCGTAAAATCTCTATATCTTCACTAAATTCAAGCTCACTTTTTCGGCCAAAAGATGCAAACATAGCCAATTCATCCGCTGTGAAGGCGTATATGCAAACTTGCTTCTTATAACGGGCTGGTGCGCATTTTTTATCTTTAAAACCCGGCAAAGCCTGGCGTGACATGTATATCAGTTTGTTGTTTTCTGTAGTGATGACCTTGGGAATATTTACACTGATGGGATTTTCGCTAGCCGAGATCCAGCTATATCCATTAACTACAGCGCTCATATTTGCACGCTTGGTATCAATTGCCTTAATAATATCAATGGGATTCACTAAAGGTTCGTCACCTTGAACGTTGACATAAATGTCAGCTTTCACTTGGAGTGCTGCCTCTGCCAGCCGATCTGTGCCCGTCAAGCAGGTATCTGTGGTAATAACTGCATTAAAACCCGCGTCCGTTACCACATCTGCAATTCGTTGATCTTCTGTCGCCACATACACATTTTCTACGCCTACCGCTCTGGCGCAAAGCTCTGCAACCCATAGAACCATTGGTTTACCCAGCAGGGGAACCAATGGTTTACCTGGATAGCGGGTCGATTTGAATCGAGCAGGTATCAAAACCACTGCGCGCATGTAAATGTCCTCAAAGTGCGTAAACGGAAATTGTGGGAATAGTGTAGGTAGTTGGAGTAATGGAGGTTACAGCAAGTGCATTTTCTGCTGATCGATAGCAGGAAAATATCTGTTGCATTTCTTTCGTACGCGGATCATCTGCACCATACCCATCAAAGCCTGCAAGCAGAATCTGGTTGGCGTGACCACTGCTTGCTATTGCCAAGGCATAGCTAACCACTAGCGAATTTGGCACAACCGCTTTGGTCGGAGAAAAACTAAATGTATCAGCTTTCACTGTCAGACCAAAATCTAATAGCTCTTTTTTGCTAAATGATCTAATCATATCTTCTGGTAGCATTGAAGCAGGTGTAACTAAAGGTTGAGGCAAGGCAATATGCGCGACGCAGTCTGCAAGCAAGCGAACCGGATGACACGCCACTCGTATATTGATTAAATCTTGCGTAACCGCAGATTGGGTGTTAAGGGCAATAACTACTGGTTGGTTCGTTCTAATATAGTTTTCAATAGCCGTTTTATGTTCAGCAACGCCGCCACCAGCACCAAGAAGAAGTACATCTTTTCCAGCTATTAGATCCTTAGGCGACCAACTGCCATGGGCATCACCTTGGTAAAAATGGCGAGTTGCATCCAAGGCATTAAAGCTGAACTTTTTGCCACCCTCTACTTTTAAATGGTCAATTGCAGCCAAAATATCTTCTTCGCTATAACGTGAATCGCCGAGCATTTCCTGAATGTAAGTCGGGTGAATACCATATTTTCCTGAAAGATAGTAATAGGGGTTTGAGCCCCAACCACATTTATTTTTTAATGGTTGAAAATAACTCCTTATAACGCTCATTAGCGGAACCATATTGATGTTTTGTTGGCGAATATCAGCTACTTCAATAACCAGCTCCTCGGTTCGGGCATTACCAGGGCCTCGTCCCATACCTGTTACAGTAGTATCGAGCCAAGTAACTCCGTCCTTAATTGCTTGCAGCGTATTGGACAATGCAAGACCCATATTGTCGTGGGTATGAATTCCCATGGCTCCGTGCCAGTGTTTACGTAACCAGCCAATTATTTCGGAGGTTTGGGAGGGGGTCATACTTCCCATGCTATCCGCAAAATACAATGCATCTATGGGATATTTGCTTGCCTCAAAAGATAGTGCTTCAATCTCGGTTTGGGAGCGGTCTGCGACCTGCATTAAGTTAAAGCCTACTATATAACCTCGCTCTTTTAGCCATTTACAAGCGGGAAGTGCATTAATAAACTCATGAACATGGCAGGCAATACGCACCATATATACCGCTGAGTCTTTAGCATGTACGGGAAATAAGCTTTCTAACACAGAGGGTAGATAGTCACTGGTAACTAACTCGGAGGCATTTACCATCACTGCAATTTTCAGGTCTTTAGGTATGGTTAGCGTCCGCAAATAGTCTTCTGTAGAGTATGCGTTCGCACCGTTAAAGCCTTTGTTGATCTTTGAGCGTAATCCCAGTTCAACAACGTTAACACCAGCTGCGTGCATGGCGTTCAGGTATTTATTGGTTACATCCAGAGGAAAATTCCAACAGTTGTAATACCCCCCGTCTCGAAGAGTGCAGTCTAAAATATACATTTAGTTTTGCTCCAATTTAGTTCCGTATACATTTTGGCTTGTAGTAATAATCAACTTGATCGATCATTAGTGCGCGACTCGGCTAAATTTTATATCTCGAATAAAATGTTCCATGCAATGATAAATATCTTCCCACTTCATGCTGACGCTGATTTCATGCCACGACTTCCCGTTAGCATCGATTTCAGTTATTAATGAGTCAGGGATATAGTTTGCCTCTGGGTGAATATGAATGCTTCTCTGATCTTTTATCGAGGGAGCTGCATAGACTAATCCCCTCTTTCTCTGAATGCAGGATGGATAGATAGAGTCAGTAGCAAACGATGTGAAGAAAAAATCTACCAGTGACGCAAAAAATATTTTCTCGGGCATGGTTCTGCCAATTAAATTGATAAATTTAACATTTGGAAGTTGGGATTCTATGTCATTGTATATTTGCATCTCTTGACTTGATACATTTTTTATGTCTACAGGGTCGGTAAGTGTAGATGTTCTGCCGTCGATGAGTATTAATGGCTTATCAAATTCGCTGGATATGTTTTTGATTATATTGATGAGTCCTTCTTTTTGTTCTGTCCAGCGGCGCTTTTCAACTGATATGCCTGCCCAAAAAACGAAATCATAGTTATCCATATTTGGCATCGTGAGATCTTTTGAGATGTTGGTCTTATAGTTAGTCCTGCTAGTAATCCTGCTGCTCAGCGCTAGTAGTTGTGGGTCAAACTCGGATTTCATATGCTGCAAACATGGCATTATGTAAAAGTATGGTTTGATATTCGAGCAGCTGATTGATTTTTCATCCAGTAGTTTGTGCGTTGTTATATTCTCGAAATAACTAGAAGGATCTATAAAGTTAAATCCCGGGATAGATATGGAATTAAAATGTATTTTTCTCTGGCAAAGATATTCTATTCCATGCAAATAATCGTACACGAAGTGATAAGGTCTTGATTGTGATAGATTGACTCCCACAAAAGCCCCCTTTTCTTTCTCTGGAAAATTCGCTCCAGAGATTTTCAGGTGCTCCAGATGTAAGTATAACTTTGGGATTTTTTGTATCGCTTGAAGAGCCCACTGTTGGATGTCTAAAGCGACTGCTTTATATATTGTGGGGAATAAAAGTAATACATTGGTGCAGTGTTGCACCAGATAAAATGTAAGAACATCGCTATCGAATAGTAGAAAATTAAAGTCGCCTAAAGAGTAGCTTTGTACGCAGTAGTACAAAGCACCCTCTCTTTTGTATTGGCCATGGAGTGATCCATCTCTCGTTGAATTTTCGATAGCCGTCATTGCCCAATAGGGCTCTTTAAATTGTTGAACAAAATTATTGGTTTCTCTTTCGTTTTCAAAAATACAAATTCCGTTTTTTTTTAGTTCTTCATGTAGTTCGTTGATATTTAATATGGTGAACTCTGCCAGCAGTGCGGCTGATAGCTCAGTGTTTCCACTCGTATGTATGAAGTTTGATTTTTTTGTGTGAAATGATTCCCAGTTGTTCTTTATTGCCAGTAGTTGAGGTTTATAAGCATCCGAAAAAGCCAATTTCCATATGGAGTACTCCACTCCTTGAAAGTGTACTGAAATTTCATGGTCGATATTGTCTAGCTCTATCTCAAACTGAAATCCGCAGAGCAGATGGTCTTCCTTCAAATTAAAATGCCTGACTACATCCGGGCGATTTACGGTGAGGTAATATATCTTGGATGTTTTGTCGGATTTTATTACTCTTATATATAAGTCTTCACTGTTTGCTAGGAACCACCCTGAAAAAAATACTGTACCAGTTATCCCTCCTTCTCTAAGAGAGGGGTTGTCGAAATTTCCTTTAATTTTTTTGTTTAATTCCGAAGCTTTTTGTTTGTCAAAATATATTTCATGACTCATAAGATCGACCTATAAAGCCATTTTTCTCAGCTAAACTACAGATTATTCTTTCTATACCATGTGCAATGGTGCCATCCGCCAACCCTTCTTCTGGCTCAAAGTAATGATCTTCTATCATTTCGAGGCCGCTCAGAGCTCTAGGGGCGAACCAATACATTGAGCCTGCGGGGAAATCAGAGTAGCTGAAATCCAGATCAAGCAATGCTGAAAGTCCGAGAACTATGTCTCGGTCGTAGCTCATGTTCTTACTTGTGTGGGGGATGAAGTATTTTTTTGGAACCAATAGCCCTAGCACATTAGCTTCCTGGTCAAACTTCTCTAATATAGAACCAATGAGATCTTTAGTGCCAAGTAATGATTCATATATTTCATTGCGTATATTATCTCCGTCGTTACGGTACACGCTTTTCTTCGAGTGGATTTTGCAGACAGCATCGTAGTCCAAATTTTTAATTTTTCTATAGGTTTCGATAAATGGTCTTATATCTCTTCCTCGGTTTTCTACTAGGTTGACATAGGCATCTGGATAGTCTTTTTTAATTAAATCTACAATGTTGTTTTGGGTGTTGGTGAGGGTGACAAAAAGATCAAAACCGTAGCCCTTAAGGTTTTTCAGATAGTGGCTGATCTCATCCCATATGTCGGTGTAGTGGATATGGAGGATGACCGCGTAATTATTTTTCCTCACAGGTTGCTCGGTCGAGAGTTTTTCGACATTCTTAATATCAAATTCCTTTAGTACATCGTAGGTAGCTTGTAGATAGCCATACCCATGCTTACGATCGGGCTCTAAGTGTGTGCCTTCAGCCCATTCGTTCCATGCATTGATAAATATAAACTTTTCCTGGTCGGAAAGTGTTGCTGTGTCGTGCGTGCGGGTAGCTATGTGAGTCAGCCACTGTTTATATTTTAATAGAGTGAAGTTTGCGAACGTGTGACTATTATCCTGCTTCCTTGCCGTATTGTCCCATGACAGCATTGCGGTTCTGAAGCATTTGTATGTAAATTCCTTCTCTGTGCAGGAGTTGCGCACAACTTCCTCATAGTCATATATGTTGCCCGCAAAGTTTGCATTAACAATGTCAAGGGAATCGTTGATTTTATTGCTTTTTACAGTGTGTGGTGGGAACTCCATAGAAGCATCGAAACCGAACTCTTTTGGGTTTTTAAATCCAAAAGTCTGGGCTCCAATGAGATAAAGCCCAGGAAATCCTGCTTCTCTGGCTTTACGTTGCCATAGCTCAATTGTTTCCGCCATGTCTGGAATAATATTGGCCCTGTAGATAATTAATACCGGTTTGCCATCAATCGTAATATATCGGTCATCTTCGAAGTATTGATAAAGATGCTCAATGAACTTTATTGAATCACTCTCACAATGATTCTGCCCTATTAATACATCATTTTCAGCCCCGTCCCATCGGCGGGTCCAATTTTCATTAGCCCAAGTAAGGCAATATTTTATGTCAACGTCCTTATTATTAAGAAGCATCTCGAACGGCTTATGCATAAGAACTTTGCCATCAAACCAATAGTAGTAAAAATTGAAACCGTAAATTCCATAGTTTTTGGCAAGGCGAGCCTGCTCAACCATGACTTCCGGGACACGCAAGTCATAAAATCCGTTGTGAATAGGGAGGTGAGGTTGGTAGTGTCCATCATAGTTCGGTTTTGCTTTTGCTACGTTGCTCCATTCGGTAAACCCTTTTCCCCACCACGCGTCATTCTCTGGGAAAGGGTGAAATTGTGGTAGATAGAATGCCAGCGCTTTAATTTTACTTGCTATCTCTGGTTGCACCTTGAAATCAACATAAGCTTCCGACGTTTCATCAAATGAAATTGTCGGAATTTCTTTTTTTATATATTTTGGTACAGAGGAGATTGAAAAAGTTTTTGTTTTTCTTTTTTCGTATTGACCAATTTCTATATAGTGAGCCAAGGGGTCCTGATTGGTTTCCTTTGCGTCGATGTATTGCTCACGATAAAAATTTGGATCAAACCAGGAGTTCGGCAATCTTCCCTCTTTCCAGCCCCATGTCGTGTAGTGAACAAAGGGGTCAGCGTTTGCAGCTTGTATGTCTGGATACATAGACATGTAAAATTCAGCGTCCACTGAATTTTCATAAACTAAAGGGAAGTCTGTAGGTTCGATATGAACGCCCACTTCAGGGCTTTTAGGGCGTAGATGGCTTTTTAGGTAAGTATTTACAGACTCATCATCGTGCTCAAAACCAAGCCGACTCAAAGATAGACTAATATTGATTTTAGTGATTTTTTCTAATGATCGATTGTTTCTGATTGCAGTTATATATAGATCAAGAGCTGCTTGATAAAGGCCTGCTTGGAAGGCTTCGTTCGCTTCCTGTAGGGTAGTTTTTTGGTAAGTTTTATTCATTTTTAAACCTTCTGAGTTTTTTCCAAAATTTATATTCATTGATTTTGGATTACTCTTTCAACATTATTTCTTTGATTAGTTCAATTTGAGCTTCGGATTTTAAAAGTTCCTGCATTAATGATTTGTTTTGCTCAACTTGTTCTGCTTTTTCTTTGTCTAATATTCTATTTTTTTCTTCTAGCTCCGTTATTTTTTCAAGCCTAATATCGGATTGCTGTTGAATATGAGAAGCCTTTTCTGAAAGTCGGTTGACCTTATCTAACAA
The DNA here is from genome assembly GCF_015182315.1 of Cellvibrio polysaccharolyticus. Classification (NCBI taxonomy): domain Bacteria; kingdom Pseudomonadati; phylum Pseudomonadota; class Gammaproteobacteria; order Cellvibrionales; family Cellvibrionaceae; genus Cellvibrio; species Cellvibrio polysaccharolyticus. The sequence continues at coordinate 3,331,538 of NZ_PRDL01000001.1, read as the reverse complement.
ATCCTTATGTTCTGTTGTGACGTTATATTTTTCGTTGGATAGGGCTTTGCTGAGCTCCCGGATGGTGTCGTCTTTTTTTTCGAGCTGAATGATGTTTAAGGAAAGCTCGCTTTCTGTCTGTTGCAGGCGCTGCTGAAAGTAGTCTATTTTTTCAAGCAAATCTTCTCTGTCTTTTCTGAAGTTAGACAGATGTGTTTCTTTTTCATTTAAAATTTCAAAAAGGGGATTTTTTTGAAAGGTTATCAACGGTAGGTCTGGATCACTTTTGTCCGTCAGATGAATGAAATAACCTTGTCTTTCCATAAAGGCAGTGCAGTCGCCGGTTGTTGGCGAATTTTCGTAAAGAGGTGTGGCGCTGGTTTGAATGTGGATCTGCTTGAACTTTTTTAATAATCCCGAGCAGGCCAGATTTTCAAGTAAAGGTAGGCCTATATCAATAATTTCTATAATTAGAACATTATTGTTATCTTGCAGGCTAAGGTCTCCAACAAGAGCAGTAAGATTATAACTTTCTCGATGCTCGCTTTTAACGGCTTTTATTCCGGGAAATAATTTTCTCAATCCTGTTGGTTTTCCAGTTGCAGAATACTCCGCAAGGTTGTATTCGGTAAATTCAACCTTTTCTCCATCGGGCGTTATCAATAGATTTAAAACATCAATGTTTACATTTTTGTATTTTAATAAATGTGCATAGGCGAGCTGCCGAGCCTCAACTAGCGTTACGTAATCCGAGGATTCTAATTGTGCGTTTAGAGTGGATGCTGTGCCAGCGCCAAGCCAGATAGTGTGCGAAAAATTTTTACTCATTTATTGCTCCACATTGTTCTGGATGTCATTTGTTAGTAAAACAGGCGAGCTTCTCCGGCCTTCAGCTTGCCCAAACATAATAAAATGTAGAAGCGGGTTTGTTTTAGTATCAGCCACATCGGGATATTGTTGTAAATACCAGTTGCCGTCGAATAATGGGCCGGGGAGACGGCCTTCCGAAGCACCAAAGAGTAGGTAATGTTCAGCAGGATTAATTTTACTTTCGGATACGTCGGCGTAGTTTTTCAAATACCATTCTACATCGAAGTACTCGGATGTTAGTAACAAGGCTGCATCTTGGAGTAGTTTGATGTTGGATGTCTTGGGGTTTTTAACTAATCGCCCCAATGCCCGAACGGGAGCTGTACTCTTCCACGCGGTAGAATTTCTCAGGTCAGTTATTTCTTGCTGGAGTAAGTTGCAATTATATTCTGCGTAAGCCGCCTGAGCCTTCATTTTACGAAGAAAATTTTCTTGTTTGCTTAACTCTTTATTGTATTGCTTTTCATGGGCCAGCATGGAATGTTCTGCTTTCTCCAAGCTAACATGTAATTCGCTCAGTTTTTTCTCCAAATCATACGTCTGTTCTAGAAACTTGGCTTCTAGTTTTTTGACCTCTCGCGTGTGCACTGCTTGGGTTTCTGCTTTTAGACGTTCTGTATCTATTTCATTTTGAGTAATTAGTTGATCAATTGTTTCCTGAGCTACCGCTAGTGACTTGTAATTATCTTCGATTTCTTCCTGGGCGTGTTGAAGTTGCAATAAAATGGCGTTTCTTTCATTTTCGGTTTCGCTTAGTTTTTTGGTTATTTTGTTGTTTTGTTGGATTGCCTTCTCTATATCCAAAATCGGAGCTTCATCGCTATTGAATGATATTGTATAGGCATGCAAAACACTGTTCAGTTCTTTAATCTCTTCCTTTTGGCTAACATATTGGCAGGCTGCTAACAAGGAGAACTCGATTTTCTTTGAGGCAATCGTCCTGTGGGTTACTGTTTTTTTTAAGCCAAGAGTGCTATTGAATTCATACGGATGGGCTAAAGCTTGGTTAAGATTGAAAAGATTAATTCGCTGACGATTTTCGCGCTTAAGCGCCAGTAGGTCTTGGGTAATTTTTTGCCATTGCTCCGACGCTTCAGCGATGCTACTACCATCTTCCACAGCCTTTGAAAGAAAATACTCTGCTTGAACTACACCCAACCATAAGTGGTTCTCCGCGGAATTAGTTGAAAGTATTTTAGCTATCGAGGAGAGTTTTTGGGCAGGTTTCAATGCTTTTGTTTTTCCACCCACTGAGGATAATTCGGTGTGCTCCGCTACTGGAAGATCATAAACGTCAATCAATCGATTCCAATCTGGAGATTCGTAGACCGTTAGCAGTAAGCTCATATAGAATTCCTTGTTTGCCCTTTTTTAATATGATCTTAAGAAGAGCTCTATTCAGTTTAATGAATACGAATTGATATTTTTTAGCTGTTTTGGGTTTGCATGGACAGGTTGTATTGATGTGCGACGCTAGCGGTATCGCCCTGCTCACGAATAACACCTTTATCAATCCATATTACGCGACCGCACACTTTATTAACCTGATCGGAGTTGTGTGAAACAAAAATACAGGTTTGTTCTCCGTTCAGTTTATTCCGCATGGCTGCTTCAGCCTTTTTTCGGAAGGTGGCATCACCTACGCTCAGTACTTCGTCAATCAGCAAAATATCTACCTCTGCCATCAACGCGGTAGCAAAGCCCAAACGGGCTTTCATGCCTGACGAATAAGTTTCTATTGGTTGGTCAAAAAACTCACCCAGTTCGGTAAATTCTTCGATAGCAGGAATAATGGATTTGGCCTTCTTCTTTGAGGCGCCTTGTAACATTACCGAATAGATGGCATTTTCGCGACCACTGATATTAGGGATAAACCCCAACCCTAATGTAAGTAGTGCACGGGTAGTCTTGGGCGGGCAAATTACTTTGCCTTGTGTGGGGTTGACGATGCCGCCGAGAATGCGCAGTAATGAGCTTTTGCCCCCACCGTTTTTGCCCAGAATACCGATGGTTTCGCCTTTAATAAGGTCAAACGACACGCCTTTAATTGCTTCGTGAGTAAATTGTTTAAAAATACCCCGGCGTGTTTTATAGGTAAGGTGCAGGTTTTGTGCGGAGAGAATGATGGATTCACTCATTATGCGTTCACCACTCTGGCTGCAATGGTTCTGCTCATATGGCTGTATATCATGTGAAAAACACCAATAAATACGGTGCAAAACAGCATTAGCCATACGAGGTGTTCAACATCGTACATGCCTTTGTTCATGAATATGACTCTGAATGCATCGCACAAAAATGCCAAAGGGTTGAATAGGAGCAGGTAATCCCTTAATGGGGCATCAATAGTTGATATGTCAAAAAATATACCGCTGGTAAACATTAAAAACAGCATTAGCATATTAATTAACATCCGCACGTCATCCGCATAGCACACCAGTAGGGCGCACAAGAGGCTAAAGCCGGCAATAAGAAGATAGAGTGCAACAATAAGTGGAATAAGCCATAACCATTCAACTTGTGGTGCATAGCCGTAACCCACGCACAGGGCGGCTAACAGCAGGAATACTGGAATCTCTTTATACACAGTTACTTGAATGGCTGCGTAAGGGAAAAGTATTTTTGGTATATCCAGTTGGCTGATAATGCCCCGGTTAGCCACTATGCTACCGGCTGCACTGGTTACCGCTTTTGAAAACCACATGTAAGGAATTTTGGCGCACATAAGAAAGATAAGAAAATCTTCCTGACGGACTTTGAGAAGTACGCTAAATACAAAATAGAAAGCCAACACAAATAGCATTGGCTCAATAATCCACCATAAAAAGCTGAGGTAAAGGCGCGATGCTTCGGCCTTTAAGCTCATTTTGGCCTTGGTATCGACCAAAATAATAAAGTCATGAAGTTTCAATCTGGATATCCACCCTTGTTAATCGAAGTAGGCCGCTTGTGTAAATACTGGTGCTACCTGGTCTTTTCCGGAGACTTGTATGTCGCCAGCTTCCGGCCATTCAATATTTAACGTTGGGTCATTCCAGATAATGGCGCCTTCGTGGGCGGGGGAGTAATAATTGGTGGTTTTATATAAGAACTCGGCGGTATCGCTCAGGGTAAGAAAGCCGTGAGCAAAACCTTCTGGCACCCAGAGTTGGCGTTTATTTTCTGCGGATAGGTGAACGCCTACCCATTGGCCAAATGTGGGTGAAGATTTGCGAATATCCACGGCAACATCGAATACTTCGCCTCGCACTACGCGTACCAATTTACCTTGTGCCATCGGCGGCAGTTGGTAGTGCAAACCTCGTAAAACCCCTTTAGCGGATTTCGAGTGGTTGTCTTGTACAAAAGTGCGTTTCAGGCCGGTGGCTTCTTCAAAAAACTTTTGACTGAAACTTTCAAAAAAGAACCCGCGCTCGTCACCGAATACTTTGGGCTCAAAAATTTTTACGTCGGGAATGGTGGTGTCAATAACATTCATTGGATTCATTAACCTGCGTATGCACGAATATTGTTCAGGGCGGTTTGCCAGTCTGAAGGGGGGATGCCAAACGCATCTTCAATTTTTTTACAATCCAGCCGCGAATTGGCCGGGCGTTTTGCCGGGGTGGGGTAATCTGCGGTAGTAATAGCACTCAACGCAGGTACGGGCTTTTCGTAAATACCGGATGCTTCAACTTGCTGAAAAATTGCCTGGGCAAAGCTATGCCAGTTGGTATGCGGTGCGCCTGCGTAGTGGTAAATGCCCCAGGGCAATTCGCCACTGTTGCTATAAATATCAGCAAGGATGATCAGCACTTTGGCAATATCACCGGCGTAAGTCGGGCTGCCTTGCTGGTCTGCAACTATGCCGAGTGCATCTTTTGTGCGCCCCAGGCGGATCATGGTTTTTACAAAATTATTGCCATGCTCGCCGAATACCCAGGCGGTGCGCAAAATAATATGCCGTGGGTTGGCTGCTGCGGCCGCTTGCTCTCCGGCCAGTTTGCTGTGGCCATAAACGCCTTGCGGGTTGGTCGCGTCATGTTCGCTGTAGGGCGAATCTTTCTCGCCATCAAATACGTAATCCGTAGAAATATGGAATACTGCTGCGCCTATGTTTGCGCTGATACGGGCAAGGTTGGCAATGCCGTCGCGGTTGATGGCAAAGGCGTTGTCCTGGTCGGTTTCGGCTTTATCTACAGCGGTGTGTGCCGCCGCATTAATTACAATGGTGGGCTGTTCGGTTTGCAACAACTGCTCTACAGCGTGCGCATCGGTGATATCCAGCTGTTCGCGTGTAACGGCAATAAACGGAATATTGCTATCGAGCAATTGTTGCTGCAAGCAATGGCCTACCTGGCCATTGGCACCGGTAATTAATATTTTCATTCCTGACTTTGCTCCGCGATTTTCAGCAGGTACTGGCCGTAACCGGTTTTTTCCAATGCTTTACCTTCGGCGACCAGTTGTTCTTTGCTGATCCATTTATTGTTGAAGGCAATTTCTTCGAGGCAGGCAACTTTCAGCCCCTGGCGATGTTCAATGGTTTGTACGAAATGACCGGCCTCAAGCAGGCTGTCATGTGTGCCCGTATCTAGCCAGGCATAACCACGACCAAGCACCTCAACGTTAAGCTCCCCCTGTTCAAGGTAAACGTTATTTACGCTGGTGATTTCCAGTTCGCCTCGGCTGGATGGCTGGATGGTTTTGGCAATTTCAATAACGCGGTTGTCGTAAAAATACAAACCGGTGACTGCGTAATTGGATTTAGGCTTCTTCGGTTTTTCTTCAATAGAGATTGCACGTTTTTCGTTATCGAACTCCACAACCCCAAAGCGCTCCGGGTCATTAACGTGGTAGCCGAATACGGTGGCGCCTGTTTTACGTTTTACGGCTTTTTTAAGGTGTTCTGTAAGGCCGTGGCCGTGGTAGATGTTGTCGCCCAGCACCAGGCAAACGCTATCACTGCCAATAAAGCCTTCGCCGATAATAAACGCTTGGGCAAGACCATCAGGGTTGGCTTGAACGGCGTAGTTGAGGCGTACCCCGAATTGTGAGCCGTCACCCAGCAGGCGCATAAAGCTCGCAGAGTCTTCCGGGGTAGTAATAATAAGAATATCTTGAATACCGGCAAGCATCAGTACCGACAGCGGATAATAGACCATCGGCTTGTCGTATATCGGTAACAGTTGTTTGGATACGCCTTTGGTGATGGGGTGTAAACGTGTGCCGCTTCCGCCAGCAAGAATGATACCTTTCATAATATTCCAATTACCTTAACGATCTGATGCCAACGCGGGGCTTGGGGCGAGCCGCATCAACATGGATGAATTGATTGTGAGGATTCAGCAGTCAAAAACAGAGGGGAGTTTTTGATACCCGATTGATACAGTTTCATTGGTGTCGAGCCTACTTGTAACCGTAGCGGTTTCCGGTTGCTAGTAATTTACCGATAAAACTGTTGTTCAAGCTAAAGCTCCTTTTTCAGGCATCACAGATGCCGCCGAATCTGGCGTCATTTTTAAACGTATAGGCGCAGTTGAATAGCGTAGGGTTCGCTTTTTCAACATTGCCTGTGCCGCAGTTTTCACTTTTTCTGTGATTGACAGCTGCCAAATTCAGGAAAAGCGATTATAAAGCGCCAATGCAGGTTTTGTTTGTAACGGGTGTTGCGAATTTGTAATGCTCTGACTTTTCATGATTGAAAAGGAGGGGTTCATCACATAATTGGGGAATAATATACTAATTGTATAAAGTTGTGTGGCTTTGGGTGTCAATTTCAAGGCGTCAATATCTCTGACGCCTTGATCACGGTGTTTTCACTATCCGGGTTAGCTTTTAACGGTAAGGACGATGCCGATGGCTATAAAACAAACACCGATAATATATTGCGATTGGAATTTTTCTGCGAACAGCAAATAGCTGCCCAGCGGCACCAGAATAAATGCCAGTGCCATATAAGGGTAAACCTTTCCCAAATCAGCTTTTTGCAATACCCACACCCAAGCCAGGGATGTAAGGCCATACAGGGCCATAGCTGTAGCCAGTACGGTGAGTGTTTTGATGGAAAAAAAACTGCCGCTGCTTGCCCATGCGTTGGCGCCCAGCTTGAATAACAGCTGGCCTATTACAATGCCAACCACACAAAATATTGCTACCAGTTGTACCCACATTTCCCTTCAGCTCCGATATTGCTTATTCAGCGCGCCTTTTTGAAGCAGAAGCAGCCTGGTGTCAATCCTTTAATAAGCATGGCTTTCTGCTTCGTGATAAATGTTTGATTTCCTTTTCCTTCAGGCACCCTGCGGTCAAATTTTCTTAACAAATTCCGATTTCAGCTTCATCGCGCCGATACCATCAATTTTGCAGTCGATGTCGTGATCGCCCTCTACGAGGCGGATATTTTTCACGCGGGTGCCGATTTTTACTACCAGCGATGAGCCTTTGACTTTCAGGTCTTTGATCACGGTGATGCTGTCGCCGTCTTGCAAGATGTTGCCTACCGAGTCTTTATATACCGGGCCGCTGGCGGATTCACTGGCTAGCGCTGATGGATTCCATTCATGGGCGCATTCCGGGCATACCAGTAACAGGCCGTCTTCGTAGGTGTATTCGGAAGCGCATTGGGGGCAGGGGGGCAGAGTAGACATGGGTTTCTCTTTGGTTCGGCGGGGTTTGCAATATCACCCGGATTGAAAACAGCGGCAATTATATCCTTAAATTATAAATGTGACATTTTTTCTGTAATAAAAGGTTGTAAGGGGCGGTTTCAGGCCGGTGAGTAGCGGTTGTGCACCTTTCCTTGGTGAGCAACGCTGCCGGTAGGTCGTTTAGCCTTGGGCTGGATGTGGCTGGTGGGCGAATGACGAACTTTTCCGGCAACCCTGTTGTCAGCAGTTACACTGAATCCTGATTGCGCGCTCTTTGTTGTACTGAGGGGCGCGGAACAATAACAAGCGTGGAGAGTTGCTGATGAATCAAATACCTAAAAATGCCGTTGACCTGGTGAGCGGAGACTGTGAGCCTTGCCATGGTGATACCCCGGCCTTAACAGCGGCAGAAATTGAGGAATTTTCCGGGCTGTTGCCCGACTGGCAGGTGATTGAGCGGGACGGCATGTCGATTTTGTCGCGCCAATACCGGTTCAAAAATTTTATGCAGGCGCTGGCTTTTACGCGGGCGATTGCCGATCAGGCGGAGCGTGCCAATCACCATCCGGCTATTTTGGTTGAATGGGGTAAGGCGCGGGTAGAGTGGTGGACGCACAAGGTAAAAGGCTTGCACCGCAATGACTTCATTATGGCGGCCCGTACAGAGCGCCTTTTTAGTGAGCGTGTAGACGAATAAGTAAAGCGGACAGGATTGGCAGCCGCGTTGCCATCTTGTCCGTTAGTTGGCCATAGCAAAAAGGCGATGGAAACATCGCCTTTTTGCTATTTGGTTGCAGGAATCGGTGAGTTAATAAACGCGATACTGCTCGGGAACCTGTTCGATGCTGCCGATGGGCTCCATTAAATTGCGTACCAGGCCATCGGTAAGGCCGTAAATCCAGCCATGAATGGTAAGTTCCTGGCCGCGCTTCCAGGCGTTTTGTACGATATTGGTATGCGACACATTGGCTACCTGCTGCATCACGTTCAATTCGCACAAATGATTCAGGCGGGTGGTGTCATCAGAAATGCCGTCAATCAGGTCTTTGTTGGCAAAGTACACGTCACGGATGCTGCGCACCCAGTAGTCCACCAATCCCAACTGCTTGCCTTCAAGCGCCGCTTTTACGCCACCGCAGGCGTAATGCCCGGTCACCATAATGTGCTTGACCTTCAGATACTCCACGGCAAATTGCATCACCGAAAGGCAGTTCAAATCGGTACTGATAACAATGTTGGCCACATTACGGTGAACGAATAGCTCTCCCGGTAATAGCCCGACGATTTCATTGGCGGGAACCCGGCTGTCCGAACAGCCAATCCACAGGTACTCGGGAGCTTGCTGTTTGGAGAGGGTTGAAAAGAACTCGGGCTGTTCCGATTTGATGGTTTCTGCCCATCGAGTGTTATTGGCAAAGAGATGATTCAGATCAGTCATAGTCAATGTCGTCCGGAATATATGACGTGCAGTATATTTCAAACCGGGCATGTCTCTCAAACCTTGTTGCAAGCGGCGCTTTTTCAAAGCGGCTGACAAATGCTAAGGTGCCGCAATCTATCGGTTCATCTGCAGGGCAGGGAGGGCGTGTGGCCTCGACATCGCAGCAAACAACACTCTATTGGCATGACTACGAAACCTGGGGTGAAGTGCCGTCCCAGGACCGTCCGTCGCAGTTTGCGGGCGTGCGTACCGATACCGATTTGAATATTATCGGTGACCCGCTGATGATGTACTGCAAGCCGGCTCCGGATGTGTTGCCCAAACCGGAGGCTTGTCTGGTTACCGGTTTGTCGCCGCAGGTGGCAGAAGCACAGGGGCTTGCCGAGGCTGCGTTCGTATCTCGCATTGCTGCAGAGTTGAGTCGGCCCGGAACCTGCGGTGCAGGCTACAACTCGATTCGTTTCGATGATGAAGTAACGCGTTACGCGCTGTACCGCAATTTCTATGACCCTTATGAGCGGGAGTGGAAAAACGGCAATTCCCGCTGGGACATCATTGATATGGTACGTATGACGCGAGCTCTGCGCCCGGAAGGCATTAACTGGCCCGATTACGAAGACGGCACGCCCTGCTTCAAGCTTGAGATGCTGACCAAAGCCAACCGTCTTGAGCACGGGCATGCGCATGATGCCTTATCGGATGTCTATGCCACCATCGCCTTGGCTCGTCTGGTGAAGGAGCGGCAACCCAGGCTCTACGACTTTGCCTGGCGCCTGCGGGACAAGCGTTTCGCCAACAGCCTTATTGATATTGATGGTAGCAAGCCGGTATTGCATATTTCTTCCCGATTTTCGGCCGGGCAGGGCAATGCGGCGGTGATGTTGCCGTTGGCGTTGCACCCCGCCAACAAAAACAGTGTGATTGCTTTTAATCTCTCTTCTGACCCTGCTGACTTGTTGAATTTTTCGGCGGAGGAATTGCACGCACGGCTTTATGTTAGGCAGGAAGACCTCCCTGCCGGGCAGGAACGACTGGCGCTGAAAGAAATTCACCTGAATAAAACCCCGATGATTCTGCCGCTGACGATGCTGGATGCCAGCACGGCGCAGCGGCTGGGGCTGGATCGTGGGCGGTGCGAGCGTCATTGGCAGGTCTTTAATCAGCTATCGCTTTTTGAGGGTACGGCGCTACGGGAAAAGCTGGCGGCGCTCTATGCCATGGGGGAATTTGCTCCGCGCACTGATCCCGAGCAAATGCTCTACAGCGGCGGCTTTTTCAGTGATGCCGACAAACGGCTGATGAAAGCTGTGCGGCTATCGGCCCCCGAGGGGTTGGCACAAGCGGATTTTCCGTTTGAAGATGCCCGGCTGCCCGAGCTTTTATTTCGCTACCGCGCACGAAACTATCCGCATACGCTCTCGGCTGAAGAGCAGCAGCGCTGGCAGCAGTTCTGCTATCAGCGGCTGACAGACCCGGCCGCCGGGGCGAGCATTGCCTGGCCAGCGTTTGCCGAGCGGCTGGCGCAGTCGCGGTTGCAAGTGTCTGACGAGGCCCGGCTAATATTGCTGCAACAGTTGCAGGTGTGGGCTGAAGAAAAGTTGCGGATGGCAGGTGGCGATCCACGGCTTTATTTGTAACATTGATAGCGGATTTTACCAGGGCAGCTTATGCCGCATTGGCATGGTTATAAAAGATGCCGCCTCGTGGCTGGTTAAATGAGAAGGTTTACCATATGCCTGTTTAAACAGGAAAAAACAACGAATCCTTAACGAGTGTGTGGGAATTTGTTATTTTTACGAGTACAATCCTGCGCGCTGATTCACCCGTGGTTTACGCCGTATTTACAAACAGAATTCTCGTGGGAGCTCCCTATGTCATCCATCAAAAAAGTGGTTCTGGCCTATTCGGGTGGCCTGGACACCTCCGTAATCGTTAAATGGTTGCAGGAAAATTACGATTGCGAAGTTGTTACATTTACCGCTGATATTGGTCAGGGTGAGGAAGTGGAGCCAGCCCGTGCCAAGGCTCAGGCTTTGGGTGTTAAACAAATCTACATCGACGATCTGCGTGAAGAATTTGTTCGCGATTTCGTATTCCCTATGTTCCGTGCCAATACCATCTATGAAGGTGAGTACTTGCTCGGTACCTCCATTGCGCGCCCTCTGATCGCCAAACGTCTGATTGAAATTGCCAACGAAGTTGGTGCCGACGCCATTTCTCATGGTGCTACCGGCAAAGGCAATGATCAGGTTCGTTTCGAACTGGGAGCTTATGCGCTTAAACCAGGAATTAAAGTGATTGCGCCATGGCGTGAGTGGGATCTGACTTCCCGCGAAACCCTGATGACGTACTGTGAGAAGCACAATATTCCGGTGGATTTCAACAAAAAGAAAAAATCCCCTTATTCTATGGATGCCAACTTGCTGCACATCTCTTACGAGGGCGGCGTGCTGGAAAACCCATGGACCGAAGCTGAAGATGATATGTGGCGCTGGAGTGTTTCTCCGGAAGCTGCACCGGACGTGGCTACCTACATCGACCTGACCTATGAAAAAGGCGATGCGGTTGCTATCAATGGCGAACGTTTGTCACCGGCTACCATTCTGGCGCGTTTGAACGAGCTGGGTGGTGCGAATGGTGTAGGTCGTCTGGATATCGTGGAAAACCGTTACGTGGGCATGAAGTCTCGCGGTTGCTACGAAACCCCCGGCGGTACCATTTTGCTGAAGGCACACCGCGCGATTGAGTCTATTACTCTGGACCGCGAAGTGGCGCATTTGAAAGACAGCTTGATGCCACGCTACGCCGAAATGATTTACAACGGTTACTGGTGGAGCCCGGAGCGCAAAATGCTGCAAACGGCTATCGACGAGTCACAGCAGTTTGTAAACGGTGAAGTACGCGTCAAACTCTATAAAGGTGCTGTACACGTTGTGGGTCGTCGCTCTGCTGACAGCCTGTTCGACGAAAAAGTCGCCACCTTTGAAGATGATGCTGGTGCCTACAACCAGAAAGATGCCGAAGGCTTTATCAAGCTCAATGCGCTGCGTATGCGTATTGCTGCCAACAAAGGCCGTTCGCTGTTCTGATTGTTCTCAGATATGGATATTTAGCCCGGAAGTTGGATGATTTCCGGGTTTAGCTATATCCCGGGATTGTCTTTTGGCTTTCAGTGACCCTCCTGTGATCGCTGCAAAGACTCCGATGCTATAGGACAGGCGCCTGGGCGCCTGTGGTCGTTTGCTCATTCAGTTTAATGGGCAGGCGCATCGCTTATGGCATTGTGAAGACAGTCTGCAAGTTTCTGATATTGATCTGTTTTTAGGTAAATTGATCAATATCAAAGCCGACGGTCGGATTTTGGCGGAAGATGCCACAGTCATGCCATAGGCAACTGCGGAGATCCGATCTCGGCTATGCCCGAATCGGTTCGATTCGTTTTCAGTTTTTAAATTGTCGCTAGGAATGTCCTATGAGTAGTAATGTGGCTGCCGCCAATGACCGTCCGGTCTATAACTACAAGATAGTACGCCAATTCGCCATTATGACCATCGTCTGGGGTGTGGTCGGTATGGCTATCGGAGTGCTTATCGCCGCTCAGCTGTTCTGGCCTGAGTTGAATGATATTTTCCAACCTTACACTCACTTCGGTCGCTTGCGTCCTCTGCACACCAATGCGGTAATTTTCGCGTTTGGTGGTTGTGCGTTGTTTGGTACCTCTTACTACGTTGTGCAGCGTACCTGTCAGGCCAATCTTTTCGGTGGCTGGCTGGTGCCGTTCACCTTCTGGGGATGGCAACTGGTTATTATTCTGGCCATTATTACTTTGCCCCTGGGTTACACCAGCGCCAAGGAATACGCGGAGCTGGAGTGGCCAATTGATATTCTGATTGCGGTTGTCTGGATTTCCTACGCAGTGGTTTTCTTCGGCACTATCGTCAAGCGCAGCACCGACCACATCTACGTCGCTAACTGGTTTTACGGTGGTTTTATTCTGACGATTGCGGTGTTGCATATCGTTAACAGTGCCTTTACGCCGGTTAGCTTGACCAAGTCCTATTCTGCTTACGCCGGTGCTGCCGATGCAATGGTGCAATGGTGGTATGGCCACAATGCGGTAGGTTTCTTCCTGACTGCCGGCTTCCTCGGCATGATGTATTACTTCGTACCCAAGCAAGCGGGTCGTCCGGTTTATTCTTACCAGCTCTCTATCGTTCACTTCTGGGCGCTGATCTCCCTGTACATCTGGGCTGGTGCTCACCACTTGCATTACTCCGCACTGCCGGATTGGACTCAAAGCCTCGGTATGGTGATGTCCCTGATTCTGCTGGCGCCAAGCTGGGGCGGTATGATCAACGGTGTTATGACGCTGTCCGGTGCCTGGCACAAACTGCGTACCGACCCGACACTGCGCTTCCTGGTGGTTTCCCTGTCGTTCTACGGTATGTCGACCTTTGAAGGCCCGATGATGTCCATCAAAACCGTTAACGCCTTGTCACACAACACTGACTGGACCATTGCTCACGTACACGCCGGTGCGCTCGGCTGGGTAGCTATGATCAGTATCGGTGCGGTGTATCACCTGTTGCCAATCCTTTACGGACGCAAGCACATGTATAGCGTGGCGTGGGTAAATATCCACTTCTGGCTGGCTACCATCGGTACTGTTTTGTACATCGCTTCCATGTGGGTAAACGGCATTATGCAAGGTTTGATGTGGCGTGCATTTAATGCTGACGGCACCCTGACTTACAGCTTTGTTGAGGCCGTTGATGCCAGCTACCCGGGCTACTTTGTCCGCTTCCTGGGCGGGGCGTTCTTCCTCGCGGGTATGTTGCTGATGGGATATAACACCTACCGTACAGCCAAGGCTCCTGATGCTGTCGCATTGGATACCAATGTGGCTCCGGCTCCACAGGCGGCTTAAGGGGAAATTCGATGAAAGGTCATGATGTAGTAGAAAAAAATATTGGTCTGATGACTGTGCTGGTGATTGTTGCCATCAGCTTCGGTGGTCTGGTTCAGATCGTACCGCAGTTCTTTTTGAAAGAAACAACCACGCCCGTTGAAGGCCTGATGCCGCTGCCGGCGTTGATCCTTGAAGGCCGTGATATCTATATTCGCGAAGGTTGTCACGTATGTCACACGCAAATGGTTCGTCCATTGCGTGCCGAGGTTGAGCGTTACGGTCACTATTCAGTTGCCGGTGAATCTGTTTATGAGCATCCCTTCCTGTGGGGCTCCAAGCGTACCGGTCCGGATTTGGCCCGTGTAGGTGGTCGTTATTCAGATGACTGGCACAAGGTGCACTTGTTCAACCCGCGTATCGTGGTACCGGAATCGAACATGCCTGCCTTCCCATGGTTGTATGACAACAAGTTGGATGGCAAGCACACCGCTGCCAAAATGCGTGCCCTGCGCCGTGTCGGTGTGCCTTATACCGATGATGATATCGACGGTGCCCGAGCAGCTGTTGAAGGTGTTACCGAGATGGATGCGCTGGTTGCTTACCTGCAGCAACTTGGAATACTGCTTAAAGAGAAACGTTGATTATGGACCAGGGAACGCTTGGCGCCATCTCCACAGTTTTGGTAACGATTGCCTTCATCGGAGTTTGCTGGTGGGCGTTCGCGCCTAAAAGGAAGGGTCGCTTTCGTGACGACGCCAACCTTCCTTTTGCCGACGATGATGAAGAGCAACACAAACAGAATGATCAACATCATCCCGATGATGATGAAGCAGGGCGGAAATAAGCATGGGTATATTTTGGAATTTTTGGATTATCGGTTTAACCCTGACCAACCTTGCGTTGTTGTTATGGGTTCTGCTGGCCAACAGTAAAGTTGCTGTTAGCGATCAGGATCAGGAAGAGAACCGGACTACCGGTCACTCTTACGACGGTATTGAAGAGTACGATAACCCGCTGCCTCGCTGGTGGTTCTACCTGTTTATCGGCACTTTCATCTTTGCCATTGGCTATCTGATTGTTTTCCCGGGTCTGGGTGACTGGAAAGGTGTTTCCGGCTGGACGTCGGTAAAAGAATTGCGTGGCCATCAACAGCAGGCAGATGCCCGTTACGCAGAACAGTTTGGTATCTATGCCAACACGCCTATTGAACAACTGGCGCGTGATCCGGCAGCGATGAGAATGGGCTTGCGTCTGTTCGCCAACAACTGTGCGGTGTGCCACGGTGCTGACGGTGGTGGTAACTTCGGTTTCCCTAACCTGACAGATGACGATTGGCTGTGGGGCGGTACCCCGGAAAAGATCAAGGAGACCATTCTTCATGGTCGTCAGGCAGCAATGCCCGCCTGGTCTGCCATTTTGGGTGAAACCGGCATTACCAACGTCACTGAATATGTACTGTCGCTGTCCGGTAGCGAGCATGATGATGTTAAAAGTACGGCGGGTGAGCAATTGTTTGTTACCAACTGTGCGGTTTGCCACGGCGTAGACGGTAAAGGTAATCAGTTACTGGGCGCGCCTAATCTGACTGACAACATCTGGTTATACGGCGGTGAGCCACACGAAATCCGTCAAACCATCCGTCAGGGCCGTAACGGCATGATGCCTGCACAGCAGGAACTGCTGAAAGAGGAGCGTATCCATCTGTTGGCTGCTTATGTTTACAGCCTGTCCCTTGAGGATGCGGAATAACGCTGCAGTGCATTACAGGAATTCGCTGAGGAATTGATATTTGCTGGCCGCAGGCCTTGAAAATCGCTGGAAAATTACCATTTAATGCATGTAAAATGCATCTTTCAGTGATCGTCATTCTTGACCGCGGCCTGCACGATTCGAGGCAGGTTCCGTAGGAGCAAGTGTTAAAAAGATAAGAGAGGGAAAAGAAAACATTTTTTCTTTTCCCTTTTTTTTCAGCTGTTATCTCTCTTCCTGCGAGGTTTTTCCCTTGAGCGATAAACCAGAGACATCTTCAAAAAACACCGTCCAGCATCAGGACCCCGCCAACGAAATTCGCTACGTAAACCTCTACGAAGCTGCCGACAAAATCTATACCCGTCGCATCACCGGCTTTTACCAACGCTTGCGACGTTACACCGGTATTCCTCTCTTGCTGGGCTATTTGTTGATGCCCTGGTTGGTCATCGATGGCCGGCCCGCCATGTTGTTTGATTTGCCCGAGCGCAAGTTTCATATCCTTTCGTTGACCTTCTGGCCGCATGACGGCATGTTGCTGGCGTTTTTGCTGATTATCGCCGCTTTTGCGCTCTTTACTGTCACCGTGCTGGTGGGGCGTGTGTGGTGTGGTTTTACCTGTCCGCAAACCGTATGGACGCAGATGTTTATCTGGGCGGAACACTTTTGTCAGGGCGATCGGAACAAGCGTATGAAGCTTGATGCCGGCCCCTGGAATGCAGAAAAAATCCTGCGCAAGACCGGCACGCACACCATCTGGCTGGCGATTTCGCTGATTACCGCGCTGACCTTCGTGGGTTACTTTTTCCCGATTCGCGGCCTGATTTATGACCTGGTGACCTTCCAGTCCGATCTGGCACCGGCATTCTGGGTGGTCTTTTTTGCCGGGGCGACTTACATGAACGCCGGCTTCCTGCGCGAGCAGGTGTGTAAATACATGTGCCCTTATGCCCGCTTCCAGTCAGTGATGTACGACCGCGACACCCTGACCGTGTTTTATAACTACAAGCGCGGCGAAAATCGCGGCCCGCGCAAACCCAATGAAGACTACAAGGCAAAAGGACTGGGCGATTGTATCGACTGTTCCTGGTGCGTTCAGGTGTGCCCGGTGGATATTGATATCCGCGACGGGTTGCAGCCGGATTGTATTGATTGCGGCCTCTGCGTTGACGCCTGTAATACCGTGATGGACAAAATGGGTTACGAGCGCGGCCTGATCAGCTTCACCACCGAAGAAGCCATCGAAACCGGCAAAAGCAACGTCTTCCGTCCGCGCCTGGTGGGTTATGCATTTATTTTGCTGGCGATGATCAGTGTCTTTGTTTACACCATCTCCACCCGTGTGCCGGTGGGTATGGAGGTACTGAGAGACAGGGGCGTGCGCATGTATCGCGTCGCCGGTGATGAAATCCAGAACGTCTACACCATCAAAATCAACAACATGGACCGTCATGGCCATGTCTTTGATGTGGCGGTTACCGGAAGTTATAGCTTCGAACTCAAGGGCTATCGCCCAAGTGAAGTGGCAGAAGGTGATATCCTTACGGTTCCTGTGCGGGTAACCGTTAAACGCAGTGAACTGAAAGATGTGCAGACGCCAATCATCATCACGGTGCAGTCACGGGAGAACCCGGATGTTCGGGCTTCCCACTCCACCAGCTTTATTGGTCCTGCTTCGGGCGCCCGTTAACGCCGCCCGGGCGTTCACTTCTCTTGTAGTGAGATATGTATGAGTACTGAAATTATCAAGCCCTGGTATCGCCAATTCTGGTTCTGGTACCTGATGACACCGCTGTTCGTGGTGGTGATTGTGGTTTCCATTCTGATTAGTGTGGCCTACAAAAACGCCGACGACGTGGTTATTGATAACTACTACAAGGAAGGCCGCATGATCAATCAGGTCATGGTGCAACACCGCCGTGCCGCCGAACTGAACCTCACCGGTGCACTGGCGTTTGACCGCGCCACCGGTGACGTAACCCTGGATATGCCAGCGGGCGCGGAGCTGCCGGATACCTTATTGTTGCTGCTCGATCATCCCTTCGAGGCCGATCTGGATCAAACCGTCATCCTCAATCGCCT
Source organism: Cellvibrio polysaccharolyticus (assembly GCF_015182315.1). Classification (NCBI taxonomy): domain Bacteria; kingdom Pseudomonadati; phylum Pseudomonadota; class Gammaproteobacteria; order Cellvibrionales; family Cellvibrionaceae; genus Cellvibrio; species Cellvibrio polysaccharolyticus. The sequence continues at coordinate 3,313,879 of NZ_PRDL01000001.1, read as the reverse complement.
GACAGACCAGCGTTATGCCGGTCAGCTGGATAAGACCATTGACCATATGTGGTACCTGACGCTGATTCCTGAACTCGACAAAAATCAGCGCAAGAACGCCGATTGGGTGTTGAGCGGTCAGATCCGTTTTACCGAAGGTGACTTTATCGTTCTCCAACCGCTGGCGCATTGATAACAAGCTATGTCCACTGCTGACGGCCCTGTTGCGGGGCAACCCTGTTTTCATTGTGGTTTGCCGGTTCCTGCCAGCCCCGGGTTTCCGGTGGCAATCAATGGCAAGCAGGAGTGGATGTGTTGCCCCGGCTGCCAGGCGGTAGCGACCGCCATTGTTGATGGTGGTCTGGACAATTTTTACCGTTTTCGCACCAGCGTCAGCGCCCGTCCCGAGGCGGACGGGAATACCCTGAATACCCATTGGTCTATTTATGATCTGCCGGAAATTCAGGCAGACTTCGTCACCCCGCTGGATGATGAGCAGGATATCCGCCAGGCCAACCTGCTACTTGAAGGCATTACCTGCGCGGCCTGTTCCTGGCTTATTGAAACCCACATGAAAAAGCAGACCGGTGTCCGGTCGGTAACCATCAACGTTACCACCCACCGCTGTACGCTACTGTGGTCCGGTAAAGAGCAAAATCTCTCCGCACTCATGGCCGCGCTGGCCGACATCGGTTATTCCCCCCGCCCGGCAACGGACGAGCAGCAGCAGGAGCTGGTGCGCAAGGAAAACCGCATGGCGTTGATGCGCATCGGGGTTGCCGGCTTCGGCATGATGCAGGCGATGATGGTGGCAGTAGGTATGTACACCGGCGCCAGCGAATTCTGGGTGGAATTTTTGCGTTGGCAAAGTTTGATTGCCGCCACCCCGGTTATCCTGTTCAGTGCTCAGCCTTTTTTCAAAACCGCGTGGCGAAGCCTCAAGGCCGGGCAGTTGGTGATGGATGTGCCGGTCGCGCTGGCAATGGGGCTGGCTTACCTCGGCAGCTTGTACGCCACCGTGCGCGGCACCGGTGAAATCTACTTTGAATCCGTTTCAATGTTTGCCTTCTTCCTGTTGTTGGGGCGTTACATCGAGATGCGGGCCCGTCATAAAAATCGTCAGGCTTTCGGCAATCTCGCCCAGTTGATGCCGCTGACCGCCTGTTGTTTGCCCTCCGACAATAGCCATCCCTCGCTGACAGAATTGAACGCCAACACCGAATTGCAGCAAGTACCTTTGAAATTGTTGCGCCCGGGTGACCGGGTGCTGGTACGGGCTGGCGAAACTTTCCCCTGTGACGGTGTGGTTGAAGACGGGCAGAGCAGTGCGGTAGAGGCCATCCTCACCGGTGAATCGGTTCCGGTCGCCAAGCAACCGGGCGATCAGGTGATTGCCGGCACTTTGAATAACGACAGCTCGCTGGTGGTGAGCGTATCCGCCACCGGTGCGGCAACGCGCCTGTCAGCTATCGAACGCCTGGCGGCGCAGGCATCGTCTGAAAAGCCGGTGCAGGTCACCATGGCAGACCGCATTGCGCGGTTTTTTATTGCCCGCCTGCTGGTTATTTGTGTGGCAGTGTTTGCCTTCTGGCTGTGGTACGACGCGTCACGCGCTTTCTGGGTAACCTTGTCGGTGCTGGTGGTCACGTGCCCTTGTGCACTGGCGCTGGCAATGCCGGCGGCCCTGAGTGCGGCCACGGCCAACTTGCGCAAACGCGGTTTTTTAATTGCCCGTGGCCATGTGATTGAAAGCCTCACCGGGATCAATCGCGTGGTGTTTGATAAAACCGGTACGCTGACCCGTGGACAATTTGTTATTCAACAACAGATCGCCCTGGGATCAACCGGCAACGCCGACTGTCTGATACTTGCCAGCGCGCTGGAACTGCGGGCCAATCACCCGCTTTCGGCGGCTTTTGACCACCAGGCCGCGTTACCGGAGGTACAACAATTCCGGCAGGTTACCGCCGCCGGGGTTGAAGGTTTTATCGCCGGTAAACACTACCGGCTCGGTCGCCCCGATTTCGCCGCAGCGTTGTATACAACAAGCCCGGAAAATTCGCTTCCGACACTGCCGGACAGCGAAAAAACCTGGTTGTTATTGGCGAACACGGACGAGCCTTTGGCATGGTTCGGCCTGGCCGATGAAATTCGTCCGGGCGCCAAAGCGCTGGTGCAGGCTTTGCGTGCCGATGGCATTGCGGTGGCTTTGTTGAGTGGCGATCAGTCCGGCGCCGTTGCGCACCTGGCCGCCGAGCTGGGCATAGATACCTTTGTCGCCGGCGCCAGCCCGGATGACAAATTGTCGCACTTGCACACCTGGCAACAACAGGGTGATAAGGTACTGATGATGGGGGATGGCATTAACGATGTGCCGGTACTTTCGGGTGCCGATGTCTCTGTTGCCATGGCTGCCGCTTCTGACCTGGCGCAAACCAGAGCCGATTCGGTGTTGCTGAATGACGATCTTATGGTGGTTCATGAAGCCATGGTCATCGCCCGTCGCACTCGCCGTATCATTCGGCAGAACCTGCGCTTTTCGCTGGCTTACAATATCGTGGCTTTACCCCTCGCTTCGGCAGGCTGGATTGCTCCCTGGATGGCCGCCATTGGTATGACGGCAAGTTCTCTGGTAGTGATTTTCAACTCGCTGCGACTGAGTGATAACGACCAGCAAAAGTAGCGATTTTGCTCGCGGTTTACCAACTGCCTGATTCATGCAGTTGGTAAATGACATGCACCCCTTGCCGGTGTTTTTTTACAAACACTGTGTATAAACAATGAGAGGCTGAGTGTGGAAATTTATTTTTTTATCATTCCTGTCGGACTGATCTTTATCGGCCTTGCGATTCGTTTTTTGTTTTGGGCGCTGAAAAGCGGCCAATACGATAACCTGGAAACAGAAGCCAACCGTATTCTCTTTGATGATGATACGCCTCTGGAACAACCTGCCAAACCGCAGCCAGCTGCAACCGGAAAAGATTCGTCGCCAGACAAAGTGGATTAACAATGGCAGCTTTTTTGTGGTGAAAACGGGTTACTTATGATTGAGTGGGCTTCGTTGCTTTCTGCGTTTTTGCTCGGGTTACTCAGCAGTGCCCACTGCGTGGGTATGTGCGGCGGCATTATGGGCGCTCTGGTCATGGCGATTCCGGCGGAAGCCCGTCAACGACGTGTTCAGCTGGTTACGGCTTACAATATCGGGCGCATTCTCAGTTATGCTTTCATGGGCGCGATTACCGCGCTGTTTGCCGGTGCCATCATTATGGCGGGCGGTGCTGCCTGGTTACGTGTTGTTGCCGGTTTGTTACTGATTGCGATGGGCTTGTACCTGGCCAACTGGTGGCGAGGGCTCACCCGTCTGGAAACCTTGGGGCGTTACCTGTGGGTGTATTTGCAACCCCTGGGTAAAGGCTTGCTTCCTGTGCGTTCGGTCTCCCAGGCTTTTTTTCTCGGTGCTTTGTGGGGCTGGCTGCCGTGCGGGCTGGTATATACCGCGCTGGCCTTCAGTATGACCCACGGCAATATGGCTCCCTTGTTGATGCTTGCATTTGGTCTCGGCACTTTGCCAGCGGTAATGGCTACCGGCCTCGCCGCCGAGCGTTTTGCCGGCCTGCTGCAAAAGCGCTCGGTGCGCACCGGCTTTGCGCTGCTGATTATTGCCTTCGGTATCTGGACACTGGCGGCCGCCACCGGCCATCACCATCATGATCACAGCGATCACAGCGATCACAGCGATCACAGCGATCATGACCATGGCGCCTCTGTGGAAAATCATGATCATCATGACGCATCAACGAGCAGCCACGATCATCACAGTGCGCCGATTGATCACAACCAAAGCACGTCCGATCAGCATGGCGCTCATGAGCAGCTTCCTGAATCAGATCCCAATGCGCCTCAGCAACATAATGCCCATCCGGTTGAAAATCCGGACGCTCACAATGACCACCAACACCATCACTAGATTGCCGCGCTGAAAATAATAGCGGTATTTTTTTCTGCCTTTATTTTGATGAATTCTTCGTCTGCCTTCACTTTTTCGCAATTCGTCAGTTTGTTGGCGGATTGCGGAAGTCGCTCACATATTCTTGCATTTCCCCCTTTGTGATTCCCGGGTTTGGCGTGTTAATGTCAAGCTTGTGAGGAGCTTCCAACTATAGCGGCTATAATCACTCCAATAACATTGCTGACTTTTGAATCTATTATGTCTATCCCGAACGTACCCTGCCAGAGAGTGAAAAATGATCAACGCCTTGCGTAACGGCTTATGCATTGCCTGCGCCCTCTGGACATTCAAGGCCACTGCACAGGAAACCGCAGAACCAACCACGCCGCCCAACGATGGTTGTACCTATCTGGATCAGCGCGTCATCCTCGCCGAGCGCCCCAAGGCTGGTGCCAAGCGGGATACGCGCGATCCTTTTGCGGGGCATGAAGGTAAAACGATTCGTAACATTGTTCTCAAAACGATTGATGTATTCGACGAGGAGAATCCGGAAGAAAACAATCGTCTGTATCGTTTTGTAAACAGTCTGCACATTAATACTTTGCCGAATGTCATCAAGTCGCAGTTGCTGTTTAAAGAAGGCGATTCCTTGCGGGTAGATTCGGTACACGAGACCGAGCGTATTTTGCGTACGCGCAGTTATTTGACCAACGCCTATATTCAGCCTGCGGCAATTTGCGATAACGAAATTGATGTGCTGGTAGTAACCCAGGACGCCTGGTCACTGGAGCCGGAAGTTTCCTTCAAACGCAAAGCCGGTGAAAGCGAATCCGGTTTCGGTATTAGCGACGATAATATTTTCGGTACCGGCAACAGTGCCAAAATTGAATACGAACAGCTCGCCGATCGTAACAGTATCGGTTACAGCTTTCGCAACCCGCATTTTTTGAACAAGCCTTACTCTATTCAGGTGTCATACGCCGATACCAGTGATGGTAGAAATACCTTGTTCAGTTTCTCCCGCCCGTTTTATTCGCTGAATACACCCTGGTCAGCCGGTGTGCTGGCGCAAGATATTACCGAGGTGAATCCGATTCGCTCCGGTGGCAAAATTATTAATGAGTTTCGCCACCAGATTGTAAAACAGGAAATTTATGCCGGTCTGGCAACGCGTATTCACTCCGATTTTACTGACCGCTGGTATGTGGGTATAACCAAAGAAGAAGATTCTTTTTACGCGACTGAAAAAACAGAACAGGGCATACCGGAATACCGCAAGGCGGTTTATCCGTGGATTGGTTACGAATATATTCGTAATGAATTCGGTGTTTACCGCAACGTCAACCAGATCAACCGTACCGAAGATATTCCGCTGGGTATCAATGCCGATTTCAGATTGGGTTACGGCGGCACCGCATTGGATGGCGCCGATGAAATGATTCGTTACATGGGCGAAATTTCCAACGCTCGCGATGTTCGCGGTCGTCATGTGCTGGAAATGGGCGCGCATGTGGATGGTCGTTATGGCCTGAAATCCAATTTCAAAGACAGCACAATTATTGGCGGTAAGGTTGCCTACAACTATTTTCTTGATGAAAAAAATCGTTGGTATGCCAGCCTCAATGTGGCTGCCGGGCAAAACCTGGAGCAATACGAACAGTTAACCGGTGGCGATACCACAGGCTTGCGCGGTTACCCGACCGACTATCAGCGCGGCAATAAACGCTATGTGGTTTCCATAGAACGTCGTTACTTCTCCGACGTTCACCTGTTTAACCTGGTTCGTATGGGCGGCGTTATTTTTGTGGATGGCGGGCGCGTTTGGGGTGACAACGATGGTATCTCCAATCCTTTTCTTGCCAACGTCGGTTTTGGTTTGCGCCTCAGCTCCAGTAAAGTACGGGTGGGTAATGTGATTCACATTAACGTGGCGACGCCGCTGGTCGAACGTGAAGGTATCAGTGATTTACAATTACTGGTTCATGCCCAGCAGTCCTTCTAGTGGGCCTGGCATTTAATAACGGGTAACCGTTTGTAATACAGCATCGACGATGACCGGTTGCAGCCGCTCATCGTCGTTTTCTTTTAAAAAAGCCGTTGTCATAAAGTGAAGTACAAGCGGTAAGCATCGGAGATTTTTCATGCGTTTATTACACACCATGCTGCGCGTCGGCAACCTTGAACGTTCCATCGCTTTCTACACCGAAACCCTGGGTATGAAGCTGTTGCGCAAGGAGGATTTTCCGGGGGGAGAATTTACCCTGGCCTTTGTCGGTTACGGCGACGAGTCAGACCACTCGGTTATTGAATTGACCTACAACTATGGTGTGGAAAAATACGAGCTCGGAACTGCTTACGGACATATCGCGCTGGGTTGCGACGATGTGTATGCAACCTGTGAAAAAATCCGCGCCGCTGGCGGCAAGGTGGTTCGTGAGCCGGGCCCGATGAAGCACGGCACGACCATTCTGGCGTTCGTAGAAGATCCGGACGGTTACAAGGTAGAGTTGCTGGGTGTTAAATAAGCCGGCAGGGCGAACTATAAAAAAGGGCAGATGGTGATTCCATCTGCCCTTTTTGTTTTATGGGGAAGGCGTTTCCGGTGGCGGGCGGCTGGTTGCAAGCGTACCCACCTCTTCATTTTGTAGCAGCTCTTTGTGGCTATCATTTTCGGCCTGTCGCAACCATTCTTTCCAGATCGCCACCAGCAATGCCATCAATACCGGGCCGATAAACAAACCCACCAGCCCCATGGTTTGTACACCGCCAATCAGGCCAAAAAACGTGGGTAGAAAGGGCAGCTTGATGGGCCCGCCGACCAGGCGTGGACGCAAGGTTTTATCGACGATAAACAGCTCGATAGAACCCCACATAAAGAGCGCGATGCCCTCGATAACATGGCCCGAGCCGAACAGGTACAGCGACACCAGGGTAAACGCCAGCGGCGCACCGCCGGGAATCAATGCCATAAAGCCGGTGATTACCCCCAGCGCCACCGGCGAGGGCACACCAGCAATCGCGTAGGCGATACCGAGAATCACCCCTTCACCCAGCGCGATAACGCCCATGCCGATCACGGTAGAGCTGATAGTGGCCGGTACTACACGGGAAAAGCGCTGCCATTGGTCGGGGAGAATACGCTCGCCAATTTTGTCCAGCTGCAAGCTCAGGCGAATGCCGTCTTTATAAATAAAGAACAGCGTGATCAGCATAAAGAGCAGGGTCAGTGCGAGGTGAAATGCCTTGCCGCTGAAAGCCAACGCCCAGCGATAAATATTGCCCAGATGTTCGCCGCTGATTACCTGCACCCATTCGCCAAGTGCGTGGGGTTTGCTGAGGTTGGCCTCCCAATAAGGAGTAAGCCAGTCGCCAATGCCAGGCAAGGCAGAAATCCATTCCGGCATGGCCGCGCCATCGCGGTTGGCGATGATCAACCACTCAATCCACTGCCGCGCTTCCTGCAAGGCGTAGGAAAAGGCCATCGCGATAGGGATAACCAGCACCGTGAGAATGACCAGCAGCGCCAGTGTGGCGGCGGCGGCGGTGTTGCCGCGGCAGAGTGTGAGCAGCCGTTCGTACAGTGGCCAGCTGGCAAAACCGATGATAAGTGCTGCCAGAACCGGCACCAGGAAACCGCTGAAGAAGTAGATACCGGCAATCAGGACAAAGATCAGTAACCAGCGAGCAAAAGCTTTTTCGGGCAAAACAGACGACATAAAAACCATTCCGACTCTGTCAACAGAGCTTTGATTGTAAGTCACTCCCCGGCAAATTGCCTACCGCTAAGTGAGTCGCGTTTACAGCCTCCGCCTCCGGCAAAGGGTAAGCACCGGTGATACACTCCTGCTTTTCACCGGGAAATCGTTCATGGCCTCTCGCACTTTTCAGTCTCTGCAGTTCGACAACCGGTTTATCCAGCAGCTTCCCGCTGACCCGGAGCACCGTAATTTCCCCCGTTCTGTGGAGGGCGCTTTGTGGTCGGAAGTTCAACCCCGGGTTGCCTCCCGTCCCTCATTGGTGGCGTATTCCAGCGATGTTGCCAATGATCTGGGGTTTGATCTCACCGACGCCGACAAGACGCTATTCACCGAGGTGATGGCCGGCAACCGGTTGCTACCGGGTATGCAGCCTTACGCCATGGTTTATGGCGGCCACCAGTTTGGCAACTGGGCCGGTCAATTGGGTGACGGGCGGGCTATTAATCTTGGCGAGGCAGTAACGCCGCAGGGCGATCATCTTACCCTGCAACTGAAAGGTGCCGGGTTAACCCCTTATTCCCGCACCGCCGATGGCCTGGCGGTGTTGCGCTCATCGGTGCGTGAATTTCTCTGCAGTGAGGCGATGCATTATCTCGGTGTGCCCACCACCCGGGCCCTCAGCTTGGTAACCACCGGCGATAACGTCAGACGGGATATGTTTTACAACGGCCGGCCGGAATGGGAGCCGGGCGCGGTGGTGTGTCGGGTCGCCCCGTCCTTTACCCGCTTCGGTCATTTCGAGTTACCTGCATCGCGCGGGGATATAGCCTTGTTGCGCCAGCTGGTGGATGTGACCCTGCGCAACGATTTTCCGCAATTTGGCGAACCGGGCAAGGCGGCGTATATCGCCTTCTTTCACGACGTCAGCCGCCGTACAGCGGAGATGGTTGCTCACTGGATGCGGGTCGGCTTTGTGCATGGCGTGATGAATACCGACAATATGTCCATTCTCGGGCTGACCATTGATTATGGCCCCTACGGCTGGCTGGAAGGATTTGACCCGGCATGGACGCCCAACACCACGGATGCTGAGGGTCGCCGCTATCGCTACGGCAACCAGCCGTCGGTGGCGCTGTGGAATCTGGCGCAGCTGGGTAACGCACTCTATCCGTTGGTGGAAGAGGTCGAACCGCTGAATGCCGGGCTTGATGTGTATCGACAAACCCTTGAGCAGGCTCGCCAGCTGGATATGACCGCCAAGCTGGGTTTACAACAGTGGCAGCCCGAGGATGACCTGCTGATTGATGACTTGCACCGGGTGTTGCAACTTACCGAAACAGATATGACGATCTTCTATCGTCACCTCGCTGACGTGGACTTGCAGCTCAATAGCGTGGCGGCAGAAACTATTGATGCTTCGCTGCTGGCCGAGGCGCTTTACCGGGCGCCGCCAGCCGGTTATCAGCAGCAACTGCAAAACTGGTTGCAGCAATATCGCCTGCGCGTGCAGCAGGAGGCGCAGCAGTATGACGATGCCTTGAACCGGCGTTATCGGTTGATGCAATCCACCAATCCCAAATATGTGTTGCGCAATTATCTGGCGCAACAGGCGATTGACCTGGCGACTGATGGCGATTATTCCATGGTGCAGCGGTTGCTGGACGTGCTGAAACGACCCTACGACGAACAACCCGAACATCAGGATCTCTTTGCCAAACGCCCGGAGTGGGCGCGCAACAAGGCGGGCTGCTCGATGTTGTCATGCAGCTCCTGACGCAGCGCGTTGCTGCCGGGCTATGGCCGTGCTGATAAAAGTGAGGAGGCTGCGCGGCTGAGGTGCAGGGCAGTTCGCTGGAATAGCAAAATAGTTACAAAAAATTAAGCGTGTATTAACGCGCACTATTGGATAATGGCATCATCTCGACACTGACTACAGGTAATTTATGATCAGAAAAATTCTTGCGGCTATCTTTGGCTTGCTGGCCTTGTTCGGCCTGCTGGTCGGGTTTATCACCTACCGCATTTTCCGCCTTTTCAAAAAGCCGGTTTCCCCCGAAGAGCGGGAAAAAATTCAGCGCACTTTTTTCAAAACCCTGTTTTTGCTGTTGGGTTACGTTGCCAAGTCTGACGGCCGTATTTCGGAAACCGAAATTGCCCTGACGGAATCGCTGATGAGCAAAATGGGCTTGACCGCGGAACACCGTAAGGAAGCCATTTTATTATTTAAAACCGGTGCAGGTGCCGACTTCAACCCGGATGAAGCCTTGCGCCAGTTTCGTGAAGACTGCTCACGCAGCCGCAACCTGACGCAAATGCTACTGGTTTATTTGATCAATCTGGCCATTGCCGATGGGCAGCTGCAACAGGCAGAAGCCACCGTGCTGCGCCGCATTGCTGAAGGGTTGGGCATCTCCAGCTTTGCCTTCGAGCAAATTCTCGGCATGATTCAGGCGCAAAACAGTTTTGGCGGCGGTCAGCACCGGTACACCGGTGGCGGCAACCAGGCACCAGGCCCGGATCAGTTAGCTTTGGCTTATAAGGCGCTGGGTGTTTCTGCCAGTGCATCTGACGCCGAGGTCAAAAAAGCCTGGCGTAAATTGATGAGCGAATACCACCCGGATAAATTGATGGGCCAGGGTATGCCGCAAGATATGATCAAGGAAGCAACGGAGCGGTCGCAAGAAGTGCAGGCGGCCTACGATCTGATTAAAAAATCCCGCGGGCGTTAATCGCACCCTGCAGTTTGTGGCGGGGAAGTGTCGAATCAGGGGCGCAGGCGTGATGGCCTGCGCAAACTTCTCTACCGGGTTTGCGTTTCCCCCGGCGCTCCCTAGAGTTAAGAGTACATCCTGTTTTATTAAACGAGGTACTCTGTATGGCAACGCAACAACCAGGTAAACCCGCCGAACACACCCCGGAACAACCCGAGCCGCTGGTAAATCCGCCGGTTGAATTGCCGCCCGAAACGCCTGATGAAAAACCGGTGCAGGAGCCGGAAGAAGCGCCGCACCACCAGCCGGAAGAGTATCCTGTTGAAGAGCCGGTCGAAATTCCCGCCGGTGAATCCACCGAGTTACCGCCCATGGATTCGCCGGATGAACTGAATGGTTAAGCGCTGTTAAAAATATTCCGGATGTTCTTTGGGAATAACCTGCAACACGTTGTAAACGTCTTTCATGTGCACACCCATGGCTTTGGCGGCTTTTTCCGGTGAGCCGGCTTTAATAGCCTTGATGATCGCGGTGTGCTGGGTGATAAGCCGCTTGTATTGTCCGGTCATATGCAAGCTGAGTTTACGCACCCGATCCATATGCGCTTTTTCAGCTTCAATCAGCGTTGCGACGCGCGAGTAGCTGGTGAAATTTGCCAGGGTATTATGAAACTCGTCGTCCAGACGTTGAAACGCATGCGGGTCGTCGTCATTGGCGGCCACGTTTTGCTCGGCAATCATTTTTTCGCCAATCTGCACAATTTCCGGCGTTACGTTTTCGGCCAGGTGCATCACCACCGCAACTTCCAGCGCTTCACGAATAAACCGCGCTTCAAGAATTTTTTCTACGCTGAAACGGGATACATAAGTACCCCGCTGCGGCAACACTTCCACAAAGCCGATATTGGCCAGCTGAATCAGCGCTTCGCGCACCGGCGTGCGGCTAACACCAAATTGTTCGGCCAGCGCCGTTTCAGAAATCATCTGTCCGGGCAGCAACTCCATGCTGACAATCGCATCGCGTATAAAGGCATAAATCTGACTGGCAACGGGGCGATCAAACGACAAGCCGCGATTTTCAGATCCGGATTTCATTGAAATACTAACGGGTCGTTTGGCCAAGGTTATATCCTCTCTGCAGTGTTCCCGCCTGCGGCGTAACACCAGGTTAACAGCAAAAAATCAACTGCCGGCGCAAGGCCGGCAGGCTATCAGGCGTTGGTATTGTCGCCCGCCGCCAAACATTCCATAAAGCGCACAAATAGCGGTTGGTAATCGGCTTCGCTGACGCCACCAATAGCGATCCACTCGAATACAAGAGCTTCCAGTGCGGCATCCTGTTTACCAAATGCCTGTTGCAGCTGGCTGATCTGGTAGCTCATACGGCGTTGCTTGTCGCTTTCCGGTGTTGGTAAACCGGCGGCAATTTCGGCACGAATAGTCAGGGTTTGCAGCAGGGTGGTATTTTCTTCGCGAAGGCCAGCATTGAGTTGTGCGGCGCGATCAAAACGCTGTTGCAACACCGGCAGTGTACCTGCCGGCAAGCTCGGCGCTGATGCCAGCTTATCGGACAGCGCACCAGCCAGCGAATCTTGCAGATTGCCATCCAGCAAACCGTTTTCGTAACGCAAAACATCGTTGGCCAGGGCGAATAAATCCTGCCAGCTTTGAATTTCTGCCTGGTTACGCTCGGCACGGATACGATCACGAATCGTGTCAGCCGCCTGGTAAAAAGCCTGGGTGAGGGATTTTTGCTGATCGCGTGGCAGCTCGTTCAGTGCTTTGAATGCCTGCTTGATGGCTTCAACGCGATCTTTGCTTTGCAGCAGTGTTTCATAATCCTGTGTTGCCAGCGTTTGCAGTTCTTCCGTCAGGGCAGTGGCTTGTTGTGCCTGCTGCTGTCTGAAAGCTTGTTGTTCGTTGTGTTCACCGGCACGGCGGGCAAATACCGCATCGCAATGCTGGCGGAAGTTATGCCAAAGTTGCTGGTCTTCACGCGGGTAACTTTTACCAATATTTTTCCAGCGCGCTTGCAGTTGTTTAATGCCTTCAATCGCTTCAGCTAAATTGTCTTGTTGCGTTAATGCTTCGGCGCTGGCAATCAATTCCTGCTTGAGTTGTTTGTTGGCCTGGTAATACTGTTTCAGCTTGTTGTAAACCTGATCCATTAATTGATCAAAGGCTTCCTGCAAGGCTTCCGCCGCTTTGCGCGGTACCGGCCAGTAACCTTGCCATTCCTGACGGGCAACTTTCAGGGTATGTTCAACGTCTTTCCACACCGCATTGTCCCAATCGTATTGGTCAATGTAAGTTTGCAGCGTGGCAGTCAGTGCGCGACGTTTTTCCAGATTGGCTTCACGCTCGCGGGTTTGCTCGTCAAAAAATTCTTTACAAGGTGCAAAGGCCACTTGTGAGGCTTGCTGGAATTGTTCCCACAAGGTTTCATCGGCTTGCTGCACACCTTTACTCAGGCTGCGCCATTCATCTTGTAAATCGTGAATACGGGTGGCGAGATCATTGGGCGCAAGGGTGCTGGTGGCCAGCGCTTGCATTTGTGTAATCAGGGCTTCTTTTTTCGGCGTAACCGCAAACTCATGCCAATCGGCGAGACGATGGATGGCCTGATCCAGATCGGTAAGTTTGTTGCTGATGGATTGCGGCACTGAGGATAAAACGGCCGTTTTTTCCTGCACTTCTTTATGAATGCCACGCGCCTTGCGCACCATACCTTGTTCGGCGGCGCGCAAACCGCGGCGCACCAGGTCTTCAATGCTGCGCAGGTTTTCTTTTACCTGACGATTCAGTTCGGACTCACGCTGGCGTAGCAACTGTAGCTGTTCCTGAACAGATTGCAACGCAGCGGGTAAGGTTTGCTGGTGAAATTCACGCGCGCCGCCAATCAATGTGTTGGCGAACTGGCGGGTTTCAGTGGAAAGGTTCTCACCGGCCTCGGCCAGGGTTTGCTGCAATTGCACCAGCGTACCGTGACGGGAAAATTGCTCCAGCAAATTCAAGGCGTAATGGCGGGCGCGTTCCAGCACTTGCTGTACTTCAGTAGCAGAGCCGGTACGTGACGCGGCAAGCCTTGCTGCCTGTTGCAGATCATTCAGTTTTTGACGGAATTGATTGGCGAGGTCTTCGGTGAGCGCCGGGGTGTTTTCCAGTTCGCTTACCAGCGCCAGCGCTTCGCTGCGGGCACTGCGGGAAAAGTCTTCAGCTTGTTGATCCAGCGCTTGCTGTTCTTCTTCACGGGCAATAATTTCTGCACGCTTTTCAATTTGCTGGCGACAGCCGGCCAGGGCATGTTGGTAGCGTTCGGTCAATGCCGGGGAGGCTTCAGCCGCGAGGCCATTCCATTCGCTTTCCAGTAATTCAACACGGGCTTTGTACAGCGAATCGGCTTCTACGCGAGACAGTTTTTCCAGTTTTTCGCACAGGGTGCCAACCTGTTGCTGAACCAGCGCAAGGCGGGCATCGTCTGCTTTGAAAACATCCAGTTTGCTTTTGGCAATTTTATAAACGTTTTTGTCTTTGCTTTGCACGCGCTTGCAAAGTTGTTCCAGTTCATCGCGGGTTTCCAGGCGGTTGGCGGCGGCTTGGCGCAATTGACTGCTGGCACCGTCGCTGGCCAGTTGCAGCAAGGCTGCCGGGTCGGTGACGGAAACAAGAAATTGTTGCTGTGCCGTGGGTGCGTAGCTGATCAGATGGATAATGTCATCGGCACCGCTTGCTTGCGCTTGTAATTGCGCGAGGCTGAGGCTGCCATCTTCGAGTAATTGACCGATGCGCTTGCGCGCCGCCGACTGAATTTTTCCACTCGGGTTTTTTGCCAGCTCAACCAGCTCGCTGCTGAAGGGTAAGCGGGCAATCGCCCCTTCGCGTTGCGAGTCGCTTGACTCGGTGCGGGCAATGTTGAGTAATTGCTCCGGTGATTGCTGTTCCAGCGGTGTTACCGGCGGCGTTGCCGTGCGGACTGGTTTGGCAGCAGGCTTGGGAGAAAACAGGCGGCGGAGAAAGTTCATGGCAGATACCGGATAGCTGTTATGGAATGGTTCCTTGTAAAACAACAGGGGTTTCGGTCCGTAGACAGAAACCCCGGCGCAAACATCAGTCAATCAGGCCGTACTGGTCGCGCAGGATATCAATAATTTCCTGGCGAGGATTGTCCGACAAGGTTATCGCATGGCCGGCAACTTTTTCGGCAATGGTTAAATAGGTTTTGGACACTCGCTGCAGTACATCAACCGGTAATGCATTATCACGCGCCAGCGCTTCGCGCTCTGGCATACGATCCTTGTTGAGTAGGATGTCCGGATCCGGGAAGTAGTTCAACAACTCCTGGCGAAACTCTTCTTTGGAGCGCTCAACAATCTCGCCCCGGCGCCAGGCTTCGCCGTCCCATATGCGGGAAGAGTCCGGTGTACCGACTTCGTCCATATAAATCAGTTTTTCCTGGCCATCGCGATCGGTGACGTAGCCAAACTCGAATTTGGTATCCACGAAAATCTGATCAATTTTAGCCAGCTCATCGCTGATCAGTTTAAAGCCGTCTTTTAACAGCACTTCGTAGCGGTCAATATCGGCCGGGGTGCTGAAACCGAAGGCGGCGTAGTTGTCTTCAATATTCTTGCGGGTGATGTTCACGTCGTCCGCTTCCGGCACACCGGGAATACCTTTCAAAATGCCCTTGGTGGACGGGGTCATCAGCAGTTCGGGCAGTTTTTGATCTTTCTGCAAACCGTCGGGCAGGGTGATGCCACAGAACTCGCGCTCGCCTTTGCTGTAGGCGCGCCACATGGAGCCGGTGATGTATTGGCGGCAGATGGCTTCAATTTTGATGGCGCGGGCTTTTTGTACGATCCAGACAAAGGGGTGTGGAATTTCCAGAATGTGGCTGTCAGCCAGGCCTTGTTCGCGGAAGCATTGGAACCAGTGGTTGGAGATGGTGTTGAGCGCTGCGCCTTTGCCCGGTACGCCGTTGAGGCCGCCTTCGGCGTGCCAGATGCAGTCAAACGCAGAGATGCGGTCACTGATGACCATGATGGCCAGTGGTGCGTCAGCAGGTACGTTGTAGCCACGTTCAGCGATCAAGCGGCGGCTGTCTTCTGCGGTTAACCAGTAAACGGAGCGAACCTTGCCGCTGTGAACCGGTTTGTCGGTTCGGATGGGGAGGTCATTGTTGACAGCTAGTACTTGGTTGGCAAGGCTCATGGGGTGCGTTTTCCACAATATCCGGGTTACAGGAACAAAGGCCGAATCATACCAGATCCACTGCTTGCTGCTAATCCACCTCGGGAGTGATGCTTGTTAGTGAGCGATGGCCGATACAATGCCAGTTTGTCGAGGAGCGGATTTTGAACAAGGTGCCTTCTGTCCGTTTGGCCTCCGGCAGTTTGTTCCAAAAACGCATGAATACAGTCCTTGTAGCTCCGGCGAGTCATCCCTGACTCGACGGTTTTGGAACAAACTGCCGGAGGCCAAACTCGCATTGTGCCGATCTGGGCGTGGTCGGGGTACTTAAAAAAACAGAGATATGCGACTTTTTAAAAAGCTACCACCTGATATCCCCGGTTTGATTTTCTGTGTCGGTGCCCACTCAGGGTGAGCTTGCCGTCCGGGTAGTGCTTTCAAAACCTTGCAAGCCATGGATGGCTTGCGGGAGCCACACGGACGTGTTTATGCGTTTTTGAAAGTGCTACCCGGACGGAAAGCGGCTGGCGAAGTGCAATCCTTCTGACCAGCCAATTTCCAGCCAGATATTTATTTACTCAAAATAATGCTGATACTCTTTCGGAATCCCTGTAATTTGCTTCAACTTGATATCCCGGAAAAACGCTTCTCCAGCTTCACTCTGCAACAAAATTGCGCCTTTGGTGAGAGGAACCACCTCTCCATCTTCTTTGGTATAACGTGAATTACTCAGCGCCATCACCACTTCGCCATTAACGATATGCAAGCTCTTGTCGCCGTAAGTAATCAACTCAACGGTATTCCAGGAGCCTTTCGGGTTTTCCATATCGTGGCTGCGCAGGCAGGTTATGCCCGCACCACCCGGGCCGAAACTGATGGGCTCAATCTCGGGATTAAAAATATGCACTTCTTCGCCTTCCGGCTTTTCACACGCGATATCAATTTGTGAACCGGCAATTTGCCACCAGTCACCGGTGCTGCCTTCCATAATTTGCAGCTCCTGGGAGAGTGCCCAGGCTTTCCAGTAATCGATACCGTGTTCGCCAATCGCGTGGTAGAGGATGCCGGTGTCCAGCTCCAGATCCAGCCGCGGTTTCCACTTTTTGGTGCCCCATTTGTACTGGGCTTTCAGGTGGTAGTTGCTGTATTCGGCTTTGGTGTAAACGCTGCCGTAAATCTCGCCGGTAATATGCAGCACCGGTTGGCCGTCTACGTCAGACACGGAAAATACGTTGAGCTCGTCTTTATTGTGGCCAATCGGGCGGGTGTAGTTGCCGTCAGCGTCTTTTGGCAGATCGCTGATCGGGGTTTCCGGGTTGGGGGTGCCGAGGTAGGTGTTCCACTGGCTGAGTTCCAGATCCAGTAAAGGTTTCCATTCTTCTGCTTGTACCAGTGCAGGCGTTACCGCCAGCGCGCAGAGGGAGAGAGGTAGTGCCGATAAAAATTGTCGCATGGTGAAGTCCGTTAAGTCGTTGTTATGTTCCCGGAGGTGCGCCCCGGTGTTATGTGATCCTGCAGCTACAGGCGCAGGTGGTCACAACATAAAGTCAAACTGACGGAAAGTATCGTTAAGAAGTGCAAAAGAAGGGCGGGGTGTGCGGTGGGTTTTGCTGGCGGTGGTGCAGGTTTGCGACCACCGCCGTGTGCCATTGTTTACTGTGGGTTGCCGGTTTGCAGCTGCGCCAGCAAAATTTGTAGCGGATGTGGCAATTGGGCGTCATCCAGACGTTTTACCTGGCTGCGGCAGGAATAGCCGGTGGCGGTCAGTTTGCCTTCATTGGCGGGATTGTTGACCACTTTTTCCCATGACAGGGCATAGATTTTTTTCGAGGTTTCCACGTTGGCCGTTTCGTGGCCGTAGGTGCCTGCCATACCGCAGCAGCCGGTTTCGATGACTTGCAGTGTTTGCCCGAGTGTGGCGAATACGGTTTGCCAATCTTTAATGGAAGCCACCGCGTTGGTTTTTTCGGTGCAGTGTGCCAGCAGGGAAAACTCGCCGCTACCAAACAGCGCTTTGTGTTCTTCCAGGCGGGTTTTCTGCCCGGCGAGGAATTCCTGAATCAATTGAACTTTCGGCGCCTGCGCACCCAGTACCTTTTTATATTCGGCGCGGTAGGTGAGTGTCATGGCCGGTTCAAGACCGATCAGCGGAATGCCGGACGAGGCCAAACCATTCAACAGCATGGCGTTACGGTCAGCGGTTTTACTAAACGCTTTGAGGAAGCCGTGCACTTGCAAGGGTTTGCCGTTGGGTTTGAACGGCGCAATCAACGGAATAAAACCGAGCTTTTGCAGTAGTGCCAGTGAGTCGAGTACAAAAGACGTTTCAAAATAACTGGTGAACGCGTCTTGCACCACAATTACCGCGCGTTCTTTTTGCTCGTCAGACAGTTGCGCAATATTTTCCAGACTGGCGTAACGAATACCCATTTTGGCGGTAGCTTTGTCCAGCAAAACACCGGACAGTTTCGGGCTGTCGACCATGCCGATAAAGCGCGCCATAAAACGCTGCATAAATTTCGGTTTGATCATGGCGTTGTACAGCCAGGGCACTCGCGCCAGCGCCGGCATCATAAATTCGAGGCCGCCAATAAAATAATCTTTCAGCGGGCGCAAATAGCGGCCGTAGTAAAGCTCGAGAAATTTGCTGCGAAATTCCGGTACATCGACTTTGATCGGGCATTGCCCCACGCAGGATTTACAGGCAAGGCAGCCGGCCATGGCTTCGTGCACTTCGTGCGAGAAGTCATAATCGCCACGACGTTTTTGCAGCGTGTTTTTAATACGGCCGGGCAGGGTGCCGATAAAACTGCTTTGTTTTACCGCAACACTTTCTGCCAGCGGATTGACACCGCGATCACTCAGTTGCTTTAACCATTCGCGCATTAATGAAGCGCGGCCTTTGGGCGAGTGAACGCGCTCGCGGGTGCCTTTCCAGGACGGACACATGGCATCGTTCGGGTTCCAGCTGTAGCACAGGCCGTTACCGTTACAGTGCATGCCTTCGCTGTGCGCTTCCCACACCTGGGTTGGAATTTTGCGATCGTATTGGCCGCGTGTGGCCACTTCATCAATTTTCAGCAGCGCCAGGTCGGCGGACGGAGTGGCAATTTTGCCCGGGTTTAACTGGTTGCGCGGGTCGAAAGCGGCTTTGATGCGTTGCAGTTGCGGGTAGAGCTCGCCAAAAAATTTCGGTGCGTATTCCGAGCGTACGCCCTTGCCATGCTCGCCCCACAACAAACCGTGGTATTTGTGGGTGAGTGCCGCCACGGCATCGGTAATGGTGCGGATCAGTTTTTCCTGCGCCGGGTCTTTCATATCCAGCGCCGGGCGTACGTGTAATACGCCGGCATCGACGTGACCAAACATACCGTAAGCGAGTTTATGCTCATCCAGCAATTGGCGGAATTCGAGAATATAGTCGGCGAGGTTTTCCGGCGGTACGGCGGTGTCTTCTACAAACGGCAGCGGGCGCGCTTCGCCGTCGACGTTGCCCAGCAAACCAACGGCTTTTTTACGCATGCCCCAGATTTTGCCAACCGCATCATTGCCCCACACGGTGGTGTAGCCGATACGGCCTGAGCCATCATTAGCCGAGGTGGCGTTGAGCATGTCGGTAAGATTTTTTACGGCGTCTTGCAGCGCCGCTTCATCATCACCGGTGTATTCCACCAGGTTGATGCCTTGAATTTTTTCGCCGCTTTCCGGCGCCGGGAAAAAGTCGGCAACGCTGTGCCAGACGATGTCATTCATCGCCAGGTTTAATACTTTGGAGTCTACGGTTTCGATGGAGGTCGGGTTGGCCTTCATGAGTTCGGTAGCGTCACGCAGGGCGGCGTTAAAATCGCGGTAATTTACATTCACCAATACCGCATGTTTGGGAATGCTCAGCAAATTCAATTTGGCTTCGGTAATAAAACCGAGCGTGCCTTCGCTACCGCACAAAATATTGTTGAGATTAAAACGGCCTTCTTCATCGCGGATGTGCGCCAGGTCATAACCGGTGAGGCAGCGATTCAGTTTCGGAAATTTTTCATCAATCAACGCGCCGTGTTCGTCGGCAATGCTGTTCACCAGGCGGTGAATTTCACCAATGCGATCGGTGCGCTGGCAATAGGCCGCCAGGGTTTCGTCAGAAATTGCTGAGGAATGCAACTCGCTGCCATCCAGCAACACCGTGTGCAATTCGAGTACATGGTTGCGGGTTTTACCATAACGACAGGAGCCCTGACCGGAGGCATCGGTATTGATCATGCCGCCGATAGTGGCGCGGTTGCTGGTGGAGAGTTCCGGTGCGAAAAACAAACCATAAGGTTTGATCGCTGCGTTCAACTGGTCTTTCACCACGCCGCACTGCACACGCACCCATTTTTCGTCGGTATTGATTTCAAGAATCTGATTCATGTACCGCGAGGTATCAATTACCAGACCGTCGGTGAGTGATTGGCCGTTGGTACCGGTGCCGCCGCCACGTGGGCTGAGCACGATGCTTTTAAAGGCATCGGTCTGCCCAAGGCGGGTAATTTTAATCAGATCACCGGTATTGCGCGGGTAAATAACACCCTGCGGCAAGACCTGATAAATCGAGTTGTCGGTGGCCAGTACCGTGCGGTTGGCATAATCCGGGCTCAGATCACCCTCAAATTCCTGTTGGCGCAAGGCATCAATAAATGCCAGATAAAGAGCCTGAACGGCGGAGGTTTGTGAAATGGCTGGGATCATAGTTCGGATATACCACGAGGAACGATAACGGAGATTTACAGGGGGCGCATTCTACTGGAACTCCAGGTAAAAATCAGTGCATTCGATGGCGTGCCGGGGCTGATTTATCAAGCCGGTATTTAACCGGCCAATACAAAGCAGATCATCATCCGTTTTTTTGCCGGGCTCAGCCACCAACGGTCAGACCGGCAATATTCCATGCGCTGCGATTTAAAAACTTTGACGAGCAATAACGTGCGCGGCAAGCAGACACCAAATGAGAATGACACTCAAAAAACTGACGGCAAATGACAACATTCTATGCACCACATTGTTATAAGTGATGTGGATAAACGCGTGTACGGCACGTGAGGCAACAAAAATCCATCCCAGCAGCACCATGGTGGCGGGCTGAAAATTCCAGACAAAAGCCAGCAGGCAGGCCACGTAAAACAACAAAGGCACTTCAAATAAGTTACTGAAATGATTCGCAGTTGCAATAACGTCGGGCGGTGGGCTTTGTTCGCCACGGTTCAGGCGAAAGTACCCGATAGACACCTGTTTATTTTTAACGGCGCGGAAGCGTTTGATCATCAGCACGATCGCAACCAGAAGGGTCAGCAAAACCATGGCAAACATGGGGTAAAACATAGAGCGTCTCCGTGCAGGGCAAATGAAGGTGAGCAAATGCTCTGCCACTCAGTGTAGCAGCGCCCGGGTATCCGGCGAGCTGGCCGCGGAGGCGGCGGATGAAGGCGGTTTACTGCGGCTGGCAGCTGGCGGGAAAAAAGCACTGTTTTCTGGTGTTTAGCACACTATAATGTCGGGCTTTTGTGTCTGGAGCAGGTTTTACCAACGGCCGCATGCCATCGAAAAGGTCTGGTTAGCCCGGACCGAGCAAGGTGCGCAAGGTTTTCGGCCAGCTTTGCAGCGTTCAGACAGGTTTCAGCCCCGGATTCTATCAACAGGACTCATTCATGATTATCAAGCCCAAAGTACGTGGTTTTATTTGCACCAACGCCCACCCGCAAGGCTGCGCTGCCAATGTGCAGGAGCAAATTGCTTTCACCAAAGCCAAGGGCGACATTGCAGACGCACCTAAAAAAGTACTGGTACTGGGCTGTTCTACCGGTTTTGGCCTGGCGTCGCGTATTACGGCCGCTTTTGGTGGCGGCGCAGATACTCTGGGCGTGTGCTTTGAAAAAGAGCCTACCGATACCAAAACCGCTTCTGCGGGTTACTACAATACCTCGGCTTTTCACGATGCGGCCAAAGCGGCCGGTTTGTACGCTGAAACCATCAATGGCGATGCGTTCTCCAACGCCTGCAAAGACAAGGTTATCGAAACCCTGAAAAACGGCATCGGCAAAGTTGATCTGGTCATCTACAGCCTGGCATCACCTCGCCGCACCGACCCGGAAACCGGCGACGTTTATTCCTCGGTGCTCAAGCCTATCGGCAAAACCTACACCTCCAAAAACCTGAACACCGATACGCTGAAAATTTCCGATGTATCTATCGAACCGGCTTCGGACGAAGAAATCGCCAACACCGTAAAAGTGATGGGCGGCGAAGATTGGGAGCTGTGGATTGATGCATTAAAATCTGCCGGCCTGTTGGCAGACAACTTCCAAACCGTGGCCTATACCTACCTGGGCGACAAGCTGACCTGGCCAATTTATGGCAAAGCGACCATTGGTAAAGCCAAAGAAGACCTCGACCGAGCAGCCCGCGAGCTGAGTGCCAAACACGGTGGTAAAGCCCGTGTTGCGGTATTGAAAGCGGTCGTAACCCAGGCCAGCTCGGCGATTCCTGTTATGCCTTTGTACCTGGCGATTCTGTTCAAGGTAATGAAAGCGCAGGGCACCCACGAAGGTTGTATCGAGCAAATTCAGCGCCTGTTTACCGAGTGTTTGTATTCCAACGCACCGCGTCTGGATGCTGATAACCGCTACCGCGTAGACGAGCTTGAGCTGGACCCTTCAGTACAAACCCAGGTGGAAGCGATTTGGGATCAGGTAACCGAAGAGAATCTGTTCGAGCTGACCGATTTTGAAGGTTACAAGGCTGAGTTCCTGCGCCTGTTCGGTTTCGGTATTGATGGCGTAGATTACGACGCCGAAACCAGCCCGCTGGTTGCTACCAATTTTTGATTGTCTTTTGACGCCAGGCTCCAGATCCGCACAATGTGAGTTTTGCGTCAGGATGTTTCTTCCAAAACTGTCGAGTCAGGGATGACTCGTCAGAGCTACAGGGAACGTATTCATGCGTTTTTGGAAGAAACATCCTGATGACAAACGGACAGAACGGCACCTGCCACATAACAAAATGGCTCCTTTCGCGGAGCCATTTTGTTATGTACAGAAATCACGACATCAAAGTTTAACCGCCAGGAAATTTCATGATTGTAGTGCGTCATTTCATCGGCTTGCTGACCAGCCTGTTATTCCTGGTGCTGACGCTGGTCGCTTTCGTACCGCTATTGCCGCTGGCGCTGGTAAAGCGGCTGCTGCCCTTTGCCTGGTGTCAAAAGCACTGCAACCGCGCGCTCGACTGGATTGCCAGCACCTGGATATCGGCCAACACCCTGCATCAGCGCTGGCTGGCCGGTACCCAAATAGAAGTAACCGGTGATGTAAAATTCAGCCGCCAGGAATGGTATTTAATGGCGGCCAACCATGAATCCTGGGTGGATATTCTGGTTATTTTGCGGGTTTTCAACCGCCGCATTCCCTACGTGAAATTCTTCCTGAAAAAATCGCTGATCTGGGTGCCGTTTTTGGGTATCGCCTGGTGGGCGCTGGACTTTCCATTTATGCGCCGCTACAGCAAAGCCGAGCTGGAGCGTAACCCGGCGCTGAAAGGCAAAGACATCGAAGAAACCCGCCGCGCCTGCGAAATGTACCGCCACAACCCGGTGACCATTATCAACTTCCTGGAAGGCACGCGCTTTACCGAGGAAAAACACCGCCAGCAAAAGTCACCCTACCGGAATTTGCTGATTCCCAAGGCGGGTGGCATGGCTTTCGCGCTGGCGGCGATGGACGGGCAATTGCACAAATTACTGGATGTAACGATTTTTTACCCGGATGGCGCTCCCACTTACTGGCAATATGCCAGTGGCCTGGTGCCGCGCATCCTGGTGGATGTTCGTGAATATCGCATTCCCGCCGATATGATTGGTGACTACGCCAACGACGCCGCCTTTCGCCAGCGTTTTCAAGCCTGGGTTAACACCCTCTGGCAAGCCAAGGACGAGCGTTTGCAGCGGCTTAAAGAGATGGCCCAGGGGAATTGCCAGGGCAATTAATGGGAACGAAGTTATCTTCGTAACCTCCAACTCCCTGAGGCGCCGACCATTGACCGGCGTCGTAGCTTGACAGGCATGGCCGGGTGTTAATCCTGGCTGTGAAAAGCTCGACTTCCGCGTCAGGACTCTGTAAATTCGTCGCGGTGTGTCAGTGTGATTATGAAAGCGGGGCTTTCTGTCTGCTGAACGTTTCCGGGGTCAATTAACCGTGGGGAGGTCAGAATGCTTGATACGTCTGTCCACTCAATGAGTGGTTTGTTTGCACAACTGGGGTTGCCCAACGCCCCGCATGAAATTCAGCAATTTGTTGAGACCCATAGACCTCTGCCACAAGCAGAACCTTTGGCCAGTGCCCCTTGCTGGACGCCATCGCAGGCTGATTTTCTGCGTGACGCGATAGCCAAGGATTCCGACTGGGCCGAGATTGTCGACGAGCTGAATGTTTTATTGCGCGACTAAGAGCAAATTCTTACCACTACCTTCCAATTTCCTCCAATAACAACCCAACTCACCCATCCTCGCGAGGCTGCTCCGGCAACCTCGCGAGTTGTTGTGTCTGTTATTCGGTTTTTTGGCAGCAAGCGGCTGGATGTATTCGCGGTGATTACCGCGTCAATGTGAAAAAGTACTGATCTGTTGAGGATTAATTATTTAAATGTTAAATCAAATTTCGGTAAAAGCGCGTCTTTTACTTCTGGTGTGTGTGCCCTTACTGGTGTTAATCGCCACCAGTACCATCGCTATTAAGGAGATGGGAATGCTGCGCGATAGTGCGTCCGGAATATACGAGCACAGGGTAGTGCCGCTTAAAGAGATCAAACAGGTCGCCGATGCCTACGCGGTTGCCTCGGTCGATGTGTTGCACAAATACCGCAGCAATTTGATGGGCGGCTCGGAAGCTGCCGCGCAATTGCAGCAGCAGGCAACGCTAGCCAGTCAGATCTGGCAGAATTATTTATCAACCACGCTTACTCCCGAAGAGGAACAACTGGTTGAACAGGCTCGCCCTCAAATTGCCCGCTTTCAACAAAAAATAACCGACTATCAGCAGCGCATTATTGATGGCAGTTTGCAGCAGGACAGCGCCACTGAATTTAACCGGGAGCTGTATCAAATTGCCGATCCGCTCAGTGCTACGCTGGATCGTTTGATGGACATTCAGCTGGTTGAAGCCGAAAAATTCAAAACCGACGCTGCGCAACAATATGAATTTTTTCTGCAATTATTTTTAACGGTACTGGTGGTGGTACTGCTGGTTCTTGCGCTGCTTTCCTGGATGATTTATCGCTCCATACAAAACCCGCTGCACAAATTGCAAGAAGCTATTTCAGTGGTCAGGCACCAGTCGGATTTGCGTGCTCGCGCAGAAGTATTTGGTAATGATGAAATTGCGGTAACCGCACTCGCATTTAACCAGACGATTCATGTGGTGCATCAAAATTTTACCGAGCTGGGAGAGGCAGTTTTTCAACTGGCGGCGGCATCGGAAGAAATGAGCCAGATCAGCCAGCGGGTAAGTGATACCGCTTCTGAACAGGAACAACAGGCAACGCACATTGCTACCGCCGTCAGTCAAATGTCGATGGCGATTCAGGAGGTTGCCAACCGCGCGTCGTCAACGTCCGAGCAGGCTGGCGACGTGAATGAAAAAACCGGTCAGGGTTATCAAAAAGTTACCGACAATGTCAGCTCCATTGAGCAGCTTTCGGCGATTATCCACAGCGCCAGCGACGTGATTGAGCAGCTGAATCAGGAGTCTGAACAAATTACCCAGGTGCTGGCGGTTATTCAAAATATTGCCGGACAAACCAATTTGCTGGCGCTTAACGCAGCTATCGAAGCGGCGCGCGCCGGCGATGCCGGGCGCGGTTTTGCGGTAGTGGCGGATGAGGTTCGTACGCTGGCCACCAACACCCAAAAAGCCACCGAATCTATCCGCACTATGATCGACAATTTACAAAATGCTGCGCATGAAGCGGTGAGTGCCATGACGCAGTCAGCACAGTATGCCAATACCAGTGTTGACCATGCGAAGGATGCTGGCGGTGTGCTGGGAGCCATTAAATCGGCGGTGGGGGTGATTGTAGATATGAACGTGCAGATTTCTGCCGCCACCGAGGAACAAACTGTGGTGGCTGATGATATCAGCAAGAATATCGCTGCTTTCAGTCGCAGTATTGGGGAAATTACCCGCAGCGCCGGCCACAGTGCTGGTGCCAGCAGCTCACTCGCCGCACTGGCGGCTCGTTTGCAGCAACAGGCATCTTCTTACCGGGTGTAATTAAGACGTTTTTGCCTTCTCAGGTTGCAGCCAGTTCTACGACAGGCAGTATGCGAGTTTGGTGTTAGGGCGCATGTTGCAAAACTGTCATGTAAGCCCGCCATGGATGGCGGAAGCTGGAGCAACGCGGTTGGCGCAACACGGTTGGCGCAACGCAGGCGCAGTGACTTGTCGGTTTTGCAGCATGCCCCTAACAACAAACTGACATAGCGGCACGTGCATTTTTTATTTTATTTATGTCCGTTGTATTAAAAAAATAATTTTTCACGAAAAAAAATTGATGTAACGCAGGGAATAATAATTTATATCGCTAGAACGAAATAATTCAATACCTGATCCGTAAAATAGGCCAGACTCCTGCAGTGCGAAAGTGATTTGCACCAGTGGATTGTATTTTTACATGGAATCAGGGAGTAACGTATGTTGTATTTTTCAAGTCAGGGCGTTCACACGCCTTATCCGTTTACCGGCAGTCTGGACAGCATTTTTCGTCTTCAAGCTGCACAACACTCCGCCAAACCCGCCGTTATTTTTGGCTCACAAACCATCACCTATGCCGCTCTGGATCAACAAGCCAGCGCCTGGGCAAAACTTTTTCAGGATCATCAACTCTTGCCGGAAGAGCCGGTTGCCCTATTGCTGGATTCCGGTATTGATCAAATCGCGGTGCAGCTGGGTGTTTTACGCGCCGGTGGCTCCTGTGTGCCATTAGACCCGGCGCAACCGGATGCGCGCCTGAATGATATGCTGGCCGACCTGGAAACCCGTTTGCTGGTCACTACCGCCCAATGGCAAGAGCGTTTGAACGTCGATCATATTCTGCTGACCGATAGCCCGCCTGCCGACATTCATTTCAAGCCGGTGGTCACCAACGCACAACATCGCACTCATTTTCTGCACACCTCCGGTACCACCGGCCGCCCGAAAGCGGTAGAAATAGAAGCGCTGAATATTTTGCGATTGGCCTTTAACCGCGACTTTTCCCCCCTGTCTGCTGATGACGTATGGGCGCATATTTCCAACCCGACGTTTGATGCATCGCTTTATGAAATTTACGGTGCACTGCTGAATGGTGCTTCACTGGTAGTTATTCCCAAACAAACTTTGATTGACCCTTACGCATTTCGCGAGGTGATTCGTAACCGCAACATTACGGCGATGTGTATTACCACCGCGCTATTTAATTTGACGGCACTGGCGCTGCCCGATGCGTTTACCGGTGTGCATCATGTATTGGTCGGCGGAGAAGCTGCCAATGCTCACGCCTTACGCGAAGTGCTGGCGCATTCGGGTGTGAAAAATTTACGCAATGCTTATGGCCCTACAGAAAGTACGGTGTATGCCACCTCACTGCATATCGTCCCCGGGTTACTGGACGGTAAAAATACTGTCAGCATTGGTCGTGCCATTGATAACACCCAGGTATTTATTCTCGATGAACAACAGCGCCCGGTGACCGGCGTACAAACGGGAGAAATTTATTTGGCCGGTGACGGTTTGGCGAGAGGCTACTGGAAACAGGATGCTTTAAATCAGCAGCGTTTTGTCACCTTGAGCCTCGCGGCGGATCAACCACCCGTACGTGTGTACCGTACCGGTGATCTTGCTTCATGGAATCGTGATGGCACCATTGAATATCTCGGGCGCGCCGATAGCCAGATCAAACTGCGTGGCCACCGGATCGAGCTGCAGGAAATAGAAACGGTTTTATTGTCTGGCGGGACGCTGGATGGTGCGGTGGTTGATTATATTCGGCCACAGATTGGCGAAGCCGAGGGCTATTTGCTGGCATACGTGGTAGCGGCAGATGATGCCGGTTTTGATCCCGAGCTTTTAAATAATGATTTAAAAAGTCGCTTGCCGGTCTGGATGTTGCCGCGCATTCGTCAGGTGCCGTTTATTCCATTAAACCCGAATGGCAAGGCGGACCGTCGTGCATTGAAGAGTTTGTATGTGGATGATGTCGCCCCCGTTGAACCCTCCGCCGACGAGGAAGAAACCCTGAGCGGGAAGATTGCCCGTATCTGGCGGGATGTTCTCGGCATTCACTCTTTAACGCCAGAAGATCATTTTTTTCAGGTTGGCGGCAGTTCCTTGCAAGCGGCGAGTCTGGTTCTCGAGTTGAAGCGGCGCCTGGCTTTTGATTTGCCCATCCGAACGCTGTACGAACATCCGCACTTGAAAGACTTTTCCTCATTCGTGCAAAACTGGTCTGTCAATCAAGCCGGGTTACAGGTGACCGATACGGTAGCCGCCTTGCGCGAAGATGCCCGCCTGGCGGACCAGATAATCGCCAGGCCGAATGAAGTGACGGATTGGCTGGCCGCTGATGAAGGGCGCATTTTTGTAACCGGCGTGACCGGGTTTCTGGGCGCCTTTTTTCTGCATGACCTGCTGCATACCGCGGGTGTGCAAACGGTTGCCTGTCTGGTGCGGGCGGACAACCAACACGATGGGCTGGCCCGCATTCGCGATAATCTTGATGCCTATGGTTTATGGAATGAAACCTTCACTGCGCGCATTCGGGTGCTGATCGGCAATCTTGGCGATGAAACCCTGGGGCTGGGGGCACAGGGTTTTGCCGAGCTGGCAAATTGGGCCAGCGTTATTTTTCACCTGGGCGCGCACGTCAACTATACCCAGCCCTACGAGTTCCACCGTGAGGCAAATGTGCAGGGCACTTTGAACATTCTGAACCTCGCCAATACCGGCCGGGGCAAGGGTGTGCATTACGTTTCCAGTATTGCCGCTTACGGGCCCACCGGTTTCTTTACCGGCACCACCGAACTCTACGAAGAAGAGTCGCTGGATTTGCATTTGCAGTCGCAGAAATACGACACCGGCTACTCGCAAAGCCAGTGGGTTGCCGAACAGTTGGTATGGGCAGCCAAAGAGCGGGGGTTGTCGGTGGTGGTGTACCGCCCCGGTTTTATTATGGGCGACAGCCAGCAGGGAATTGGCAACCACAAAGACTTCGTTGCCCGGTTGATTAAAGGCTGCATATTACTGGGCGCATTTCCCCGGCTGGAAAAGCAGAAAAAAGAATTCATCACCGTCGATTATGTGTCTGGCACTATTCTCACTATTGCCAAAAACCCGCAGCATTATGGCCATGCCTACAATCTGGTGCCGCTGCACGCGAGAGATTCGGTGAGTGTGCTGGAGTTGCATGCCATGCTGGAGCAAAGTGGTTACGCACTGGAGCTGTTGCCCTATTCACGCTGGGTACAGCGGCTGGCCGCGCACAGCACCTTGTCAGACAACCCTTTATTACCGCTGGTGCCGATGCTGCAAGAGCCGGTATTTGGTGCTCTGACGCGCTGGGAAGTCTATGAAAATATGCCGGTCTATCGCACCGATAACGTCCGGCAGGTGCTGGGCGCCGACGCGCATTGCCCGACCATGAACCAGGCGCTGCTGGACCGCTATTTACAATCCTGGCGCGCGTCCGGATTCCTGCCCGCGCAGCCACGAAAGCTGTCTGCCTGATAACCGCTCGTCATCGCCCGGCGTCGCTATTGCGGCGACGCCGGGTTTTATTTTGCTGTTTCACTTTCCAATGAGGCTATTTCATCACCACTATCGGTAGTGGTTTGGCCTATAATTCGGCTTTTCTGCCGTCTCTACCGGATGGCAAGGTTTATTCGGATTCTGATTGCTTTATGGCTTCGCATTTTTCCCGTTCATTGCTGGCACCGCGCCACTGGTTATCCTGGCTGGGGGCTGGCGTCTGGTTTCTGCTTGCTCAACTTCCTTACGGCATTCAATACCGCATGGCAAAAGCCCTGGCGCCTTTGTTAAAAGGCCGCAAGCGCCGCTATGCCATGGCGCAAGTGAATATTGCCCGGTGTTTTCCACATTTGAGTGAAGCGGAGCGCGAACAAATATTGCGCGACAATATGTTCTCCATGGCGATGGCGCTGTTCGAAACCGGTATTGCCTGGTTTTGGTCGAAAAAGCGCTTGCATAAATTATTCACCATCACCGGTGTGGAGCACATCGAGGCCGCCAATGCCGAAGGCAAGGGCGCCTTGCTGCTGAGTTTGCACTTCACTCATCTGGATCTTGGCAGTGCCATGTTGGGGCAGTTCGTCAATTACGATGGTATGTATCGTCCGCATAAAAATCTGGTGTATGACTATTTGCAAAAGGTGCGCCGTGAGGCTTACTGCCCAGGTGGTATTACCATTCCCCGTGACAATGTACGCACCATGATCAGCCGCCTGCGCCAGGGCCGTATGATCTGGTACGCGCCGGATCGCGATCTCGGCCCCAAGGTGAGTATTTTTGTTCCGTTTTTCGGCGTGCAAACCGCTACCGTAACGGCAACGGCCACGTTTGCCCGTATGGGTAAAGCCAAAGTCATTCCGTTTACCCAGCGCCGCTTGCCGGATGGCAAAGGTTATGAGGTGACTATTCATCCACCGTTTGAAAATTATCCTGCCGGTGATGAATACGAGGATGCGTTGCGGGTAAATCAGTTTATGGAGCGGGAAATCCTGCCCTGTCCGGATCAATACTTCTGGGCAACACCGCGTTTTAAAACCCGGCCTGAGGGTGAAACGTCTTTCTACACGGGCAGGATTTAAAAATCAGTGAGTTCTTTACAGAAAAAATAAAACCGGCATCCAAATAGCCGGTTTTATTTTTTCTGTTTAATCCTTTCTTGCAATAACCATCGCGCCTTTGTTGATACCTTCATAGGCGCGTACCAGCACGGTTTTTCCCGCATTTTCATCCGCTGTTCTGTGTGCCATATGGTGCGCAATCAGCTCCACGGTAGAATCGGTATCCATCAAATAGCAGCGGGCTTTGGGTAAGGTAATTTCAAAATAACCTTGCGCGGACGTGTAAGCAAAACGGTAGCAAGCGTGGCCGTTGATTTCCGGCTCGGCAAGAATATCTTCACGAGTTCCTACATAAATATCTTTCCAGCGCTCGGCCCATAAGGCTTCCTGCTGCGCTGATTTCACATCATCCAGATACACATCAATACGCGAGCGGTGGCCGTGAGCGATGCGCTGGCAATTACCATCGTGTTTTTTCAAACCGTGGCTGTAATGATAAAAAGCGCCGTCGATCACTTCGGTAGAAAACGTCAGTTCGATTTGCTCAATGGAATCCGGGAATAGCGCTTTAAACTGGCCTATGCACCAGTCGGCAATACTGCGGTCGGTCAGTACATCGGTATCTACCAGCGCGACGGAGGAGCGGGGGCAGCGGGTGTGCAATATTTCGTTGCTATCGGCGTAGCGCCACTCGATATCCAGCAGCTCGCCTTCTTCTTTCAGCGTGAGGCGCGGCGACCGTAGCGGAATCGCCAGGCGATGATCCAGTTCTTCATCCAGCCAGCGGCGCATCACTTTTTTTACTGTGCCGAAATCGCACACCATGCCTTGCTGATCAAGCGCGCCATGCAAACGGATATTGGCCAGCCAGGTTTCACCCAGCAAACCGCGTTGATCATCCAGAAAGCTGAAATCCACATTGGTGAGGTTATCGACAAATAGCAACATGATGGGGCCGGTGATGATGTTTCGGGGCGGCTATGATAACAGATCGCTCTGCGCATGCCTGAGGTCCCGATGAGTTTTTCAGCGCCGGTGCCGGCCAATTACCCGGTGAGTGCACCGCGCACCAACCGGATTTTTTCCGGAAAAGTGCGATCTGTCTCCGGTTTTTTTAAAAAAGTATAAAAGCGAAGCTTCCTCATTTTCAAACGGTGCCAGGGTAAAAAATGCGGCTTCCGTCGTCCGGTTATTGCCGGGTGGCGGCAATGTTTAATTTCACCACCAATGAGGATAACTCTCGTGACAACCACTGTTGCCCGAACCTGGCCAGGGACACTTCACCCGATACACACCCTGTTGCTCGCCGGCAGCGTGCCGCTTTTTCTGGGCGCACTGCTGAGCGATATCGCTTATGCCATCAGCTACGAAATTCAATGGACCAATTTTGCCGCCTGGTTGATTACCGGGGCGCTGGTTTTTAGCGGGCTGGCCTTGTTGTGCGCGGCCATCGGCTGGTTTCGTTTTGGTCGTCATCAGGGGCGAACATGCCTTTATCCGCTGCTCTTGCTGGTAACCTGGGTGCTGGGTTTTATTAATGCGCTGGTGCACGCCAAAGATGCCTGGGCGGCTATGCCAGCCGGTTTGATTCTCTCCATCATTGTGGCGGTACTGATCAGTGCTGCCGCCTGGATCGGCCTGACCGGCTGTGGTTGTCGTGCAGGAGGTGCAAAATGAAATTATTACGTGGGTGCGCAACTTTGTTGGTTTCTGTTTCCTTGTTAACGGCTTGCAGTGGTAAAGACCCGGATCCGAATCAATACGGTGCCAATGTAGATTTGCCGAAACCCCAGCGTGGCTTGTTACCGAGCATGACCATTGCCAAACCGGCAGAGTGGGGTGATGAGCTGCCCATTGTGCCGTCGGGATATGCCATTACCGCCATTGCTACCGACCTGAAAATTCCCCGTCAGCTGCTGGTATTGCCTAACGGCGATATTCTGGTGTCCGAGGGGCGCGGTGGTAATGCGGCAAGCCTGACGCCCAAGGATGTGATCGCCGGTTATATCAAAGCCCAGGGCAATACCCAGGTGGAGAGTGGTAACCGCCTGACCTTGTTGCGCGACAGCGATGGTGACGGGGTTTATGAAGAACAGGGTATTTTTGCCGATAACCTGAATGCGCCCTATGGTTTGGCGCTGGCCAACGGCAATATTTATGTTGCCAATCAGGATGAACTGGTGCGCTTTCCTTATCAGGACGGCCAGACCGAGGCCAGCGGCGCGCCGATAAAAGTCGCTGATTTGCCCTCGGCGATTAACCACCACTGGACCAAGGCGCTTACCGTCAGTGACGATGGCCAATTCCTGTACGTTGGTATCGGCTCCAACAGCAACATTACCGAACGGGGTATGGAAGCAGAGGTTGACCGCGCCATGGTGTGGCAAATCAATGCCGAAACCGGCGCTTACAAACCTTACGCCACCGGGTTGCGCAACCCCACTGCGCTGGCTATTCAACCGGGCACCGGTGTGCTCTGGTCGGTGGTGAATGAGCGTGATGAGCTGGGCCCGAATCTGGTTCCTGATTACCTTACCTCGGTTCAGGAGGGCGGTTTTTACGGCTGGCCCTGGGCTTACTGGGGCAAGAATGTAGATACCCGTGTGCGCCCGGCAAATCCGGAAAAAGTCGCTGTCTCCATAACCCCGGACTACAGTCTGGGTTCTCATGTGGCGGCGCTGGGTCTGGCCTTTTCCAATAATGTAATGGGGGCAGAATTTTCCGATGGTGTATTTGTGGGTGAGCACGGCAGCTGGAACCGTAAAGAGCCGGTTGGCTACCGGGTCAGCTTTGTGCCTTTTAGTAATGGCCAGCCATCCGGACAACCGATTGATTTCGTCTCCGGCTTTCGGGGTGACGATGGCAAAACCCGCGGCAGACCGGTGGGGGTGGCAGTAGATCCTCGCGGTGCGCTGATTCTCGCGGATGATCTTTCCAACACTGTCTGGCGGGTGACTCGCACGCAATAAGGGATGTGGGGTGTGTCAGTGTGACAACCGGCCAGGGAACGGGTTGTCACACTGACGCTTTGCTGGCAACATTCGGAGCTGTTGTTTTTGAAGGCGGATCTAATTTTATCAATAATTCACCACTCGCTTTCAGAAACAATAGTGTGTCAGGACACTTTAGGTTTTTGCTGCCTGTTGATATGGACAGAATGAGAATTTCTGCCAGCGACCAACTCCATCTGCAGTGCTTTTTATAAGGACATAAACATGAAAAAAATCGCTACGCTTTTTATCGTTTTTTTGATCTCGGTTAACTTCGCCTGGGCACAGGGAGCCATGGATGATCTCGAACACATTCGACAGTTAACGCAGGAAAAAAAGTACCCCGAAGCATTGGCTGCACATCAGCAGTTTTTTGAAGCATCAAGAAGTGCGAGTGGTATGGCGGGCGTGCGCTTGTCATTCGCGTTATTCGATTGGGTTGACCTGGGCAAAGCTTACCCTCCTGCCATGGACGCGCTGAATGACTTGTCTGCCTCACATCGCAAAATTATTCAGGAGGGAAAGTCGGATTTTGGCGTTTTTCACGAGTATAAAGCCATCAACGATGTACTGGATAAAGGCAAGGAAACCGTAGCAACCTTTATTCAGCTTGAGAAGAATTTTCCCGATCAGGCCGCAGGGTATTACCCGGCGATGAAAAAGCTTTTGGTACAGGAAAAGCAGTTGGATGTAGTGGCGAGAAATGCCAATGATCCGATTTATGAATATGAAACGATCCGCCACTCCCGCGAGCAATCGTTAAGCCAAATGCGAAAAAATAAACGTTTTTACGAGTTACCATTTATTAATACGCAGTTCAATAAAGATGTCAAAGCGCTGATTGATGTTACTTCCAAAATCGGTATGAAAGCCGAGGCAGAAGAGATAGAAAATCGTGCTGCTATCTACATGGAAGGTAACCTGACGCGAAAATATCACTAATTCACGGTAAGCATCTTATGAAGCCACATATCACCGTTATTACGCTGGGTGTTGATGATCTTGAAAAGTCCGTCAGTTTTTATCGTGACGGGCTCGGTCTGGAAACAGCGGGCATCGTTGGCACTGAGTTTGAGAATGGCGCAGTGGCTTTTTTTGAACTGCAATCGGGCTTGAAGCTGGCGCTGTGGCCGCGCAAGAGTATTGCCAGCGATACCGGGCTACAGGCGTCCAACCCCGCCCCGACCGGATTTACCCTTGGCCATAATGTGAACTCCATAGAAGAAGTTGACATCATTATGCAGCAAGCGATCGCTGCCGGTGCCAGGGTTATTAAACCGGCTCAAAAAACCTTTTGGGGTGGTTATGCCGGTTATTTTCAAGACCCGGATCAGCATGTGTGGGAGATAGTCTGGAATCCGCAACTGCTGGTCACTGAGAACGACTGACCGAAACGCATACTGTCCATCTTTATGTTCGTGGAGAAAACATGAAACGAATTCTGTTAACCGTAGCCTGCCTCACCAGCCTTTCCGCCTGCGCTGAAGAACCCGCACTGGATTGTGCCAATGCCTTCAGAACCGCCGAGCTCAACCAGTGCGCCTCTCAGGATTGGGACGCGGCGCGGCAAACCATGGAGCAGTATCTTGAGGCGAGCTTGAAGCACAATGAAGAAAACGAAAATCTGGTAGCGGCTATCAAAGAAGCTCAGGATGGCTGGGACAACTATCAAAACAAACACTGCGGTGCTGTTTACACCCAATGGCAAGGCGGTACTATTCGCGATGTAATGGCCTTCTCCTGTAAAACCAAACTGGCAAAACAGCGTACCCATGAACTCTGGGAAAGCTTCCTGACCTACATGGACGACACCCCGCCGGTCTTGCCTGAACCGGGTCAATAGGTGTAGTTTACAGCCATCGCGTGTTTAACAATAAAATACCAAGGGGCCTGTATACCCCTGGTGACAGCTTTTCCCTCTGAAGCGGTAACGGCGCTCATTAACACTGCGCCGTTATAAGACTTCAGCGGTTGATTTTAATAACAATAGAACGCTTGATCATCGCATGACTCAATGCTGAGCCATGTTCCGAAAATACTTTAGCTGTGCGCTCAAGTTTGATGTGTTGTTAAAAAATACTGAACCATCAAAAGCTTACAGTAGATGCTTGCTGCACATTCGCTCTTGTACGCAGGTATTCGCAGACAAAAAATAAAACTGAAAATGTCTGAAGGCAGGCTGTTTTCCGCAGCGCGAAAACCTGCCCGCCGGAAAGGATTTTTGTAGTAAACGGACGTTTAACCCATGATAACAATAGCTAACACCAGCAGACGTACGTCTTTTGAGCCTGAATCTTTCCACTACCGTGTGGATTATGTCGGGCGTGAACGACAACCGGTTTTGATTATCGATAATGTATTTCAGCAGGCTGAAAAGCTGGTGGATTACTGCGTTGGTAATCTCAACTTTCATAACGCAGACAGCTTTTACCCGGGTATTCGTATGTCCGGGCCGCAAGGTTACGACAAGTTTTTGGCTGTTCAATTACGGTCATTAATCCAGCAGGTGTTCGGGGCGCCGATAGATCGCATTCGGGGAGCCAGGTCCGTGTATTCCATGGTGGTTACTCCCCCGGAAAAGCTGGGCCTGCTCCAGCGTATTCCTCATTGCGACTCGGCGGACGAAAACACCCTCGCGTGTGTGCATTATTTGTGTGGCCCGGAACATGGCGGCACCTCCCTGTATCGTCATGTCAGTACCGGCTTCGAAAATGTCAATGTGCAGCGGCAGGATGCTTATCGGAATGCATTGCAAGCGGATTTTGAACGTCAGGGGATGCCATCCGGTTATATCAATGGCTCAACGCCAATTTTTGAGCGCACCGCCAGCTATGAGGCCGCGTTTAACCGGCTGGTAATGTACCGGGGTTTCAATTTTCACTCGGGAAATATTGCTGCTGACTTCCCGTTCGACAGCAATCCTGGAACCGGGCGGTTGACCTTGAATACTTTTTATTATTTTTAAATCAAAGAGGGCGTGTGCAATAAATGCACACGCCCTCTTTGTGTTTTTCAGTGGCTATCAATTTTGCGGATAAATCACAAACTCTTCCAGGCTGTTGCGCGCTTTGGCCAGCGGGGCCAGCCAGTCGCGCTCCGGGTCGCTGTAACCGAGGTATAACAAGGTGACGCTCTTCAACCCGAGTGCTTTCAGATTGAGTACTTCATCAACCAGTTGATTATCAAACCCTTCGGCGGGGGTGCTGTCTATTTTCAACTCGGCAGCCTGGGCCAATGCCATCGCCAGCGCGATATAGCTTTGGCGGGCGGCATGTTCAAAATGTTGCTGCTCGTTTTGTTGCGCCAGGTCTGCTTTCAAACCGTTGGTATAGCTGTCGTAACGTCCACGGTCCTGACTGCGGACATCCGTGGTTTTGTTGTAAATATCATCAATGCGCTCGGTGGTATAAGCGTCCCAGGCGGCAAATACCAGCAGGTGGGAGCAGTCCTGAATGCACGCGGGGTTGAGGCTACCAGCGCGCAGTTTTTCTTTCAGCTCGGGGCTTTCGATAACCAGCACCCGGAATTGCTGCAAGCCGGATGAGGTGGGCGCGAGGCGAGCTGCCTCGAGAATTTTGGACAGGTTTTCGGGGCTGATTTTTTTGGAAGGGTCATAAGCCTTGGTGGCGTGGCGCCAGTTCAGGTCATCGAGAAGTGCCATGGATGGTCTCGCTGTAAACGTTGGAAGGGTAAATATTGCGGATTTTTGGTGTATCACTCGCAATGATTGCGTAAGCGATATGGGGGTTAAGTCAAAAAATACCAACCCCAAGGGTGATAAACCTGCGGAATAATAACGCTGACCAGCTTTCTAACGAGCCTTTCTATATCAATTTCCGATATCAATTTCCGATATCAATTTTTCGGTATCAATTTCCCCATTTCAATTTAAACAACCTTCCGCTACCCGGCAGAAGATAGCGGAAGCAGTGACAAACTAGTGAGGGTTTCAGGTCAGTCTTCCGCCTTGGCAATTTTTCTATCAGCTTTTTCCTGATCACCTTCGCTTTCCTCCAGACCTTCCTGATCGGTGTGGTGGCCTTCGTATTGCACTTCAATCAATACCGGAAAATGGTCAGAGCCCATGTGCGGCAGGCGCTGGATATTGACGAGGGTAAAATGGTGGCTGTGGAATAAATGATCCAGCGGCCAGCGCAGAAAAAACCAGTCGGCATGAAAGGTGTTGAACATGCCGCGCCCCACGCGGGGGTCAAGCAAGCCGCTGATTTTGCGGAACAGCCGGGTGGTCGTTGACCATGCAACATCGTTAAGGTCGCCGGTGACAATGGCCGGGCCATCAAAATGTTTCAGGCTTTTGGCAATCATCAGCAGTTCAACATCGCGCTCCAGCGATTCTTCATTTTCTGTCGGGCTGGGCGGTGCCGGGTGCAAAAAATGCATGCGCACCGGCGTACCATCTTTCATGACCACTTCGGCATGAACCGAAGGAACGCTATCTTCTACCAGAAATGCTACCCGTGGCTGGTTAAGTTTCAGCCGCGAGTAAACGTGAATGCCGTAAAGATTATCCAGAGGGTGTTTGATCTGATAAGGGTAATCGTTGCTTAGTTGATCGAGATGGGTTTGCCAGCGGGCATCGGATTCCAGCGTGACAAAAATATCCGGTTGGTGTTGGCGAATTTGCGCAATCAGTTTTTCCGGGTGTTTGTTGGGCGTTAGCACATTGGCGGCGAGAACACGCAGCCGCTTTTCTTCGCCGCCCGGGCGGGCTTTTTTAACTTCTTTTTTCCAGAAGAGGGTGTAAGGCAGAATCCACCACAATTGATAAACCAGAATTCCGAGGTTTATCACTACCAACCAGGTTTGCAAGGTCGAGCTGACGCCCTCTGCAACAATCGCTACCACCAGCACAATGCTCGACAAAATTGCCAGCTGCAGACGGGGGAAATCCCAGCTTCTAACCCACCATTTTTCACTTTCCAGTAGCGGTACAGCGGTTGCAACAGCCAGCAACAAGGTGGCGCTTACTAAAATCCATAATGACATGACAACGTTTCCAAAGTTAACCAATGCATCTCCACGGTCGTTAAAGTGTGGCACAGTTTTTTGAATTTTCGCCCTTATTACTGCTCGTCGGCATGCGCTTCGGTCAACAATGCGCGGCAGTCTGCATCTTCTGCACCGCCGGTTTCAATAAAGGGAATCAGCGCCGCCAGCGGCGTTAACAAGCTGCCCAGCGCGGCTGCGGCCAGTACGCGGGTTCCGGCGCGACCAGCATCAATGCCTACGGAAGGCGC
The DNA here is from genome assembly GCF_015182315.1 of Cellvibrio polysaccharolyticus. Lineage (NCBI taxonomy): Bacteria > Pseudomonadati > Pseudomonadota > Gammaproteobacteria > Cellvibrionales > Cellvibrionaceae > Cellvibrio > Cellvibrio polysaccharolyticus. The sequence continues at coordinate 3,275,245 of NZ_PRDL01000001.1, read as the reverse complement.
TTTTAACTGACCGGAAACCGTAATCGGGGTTTGTGCGGAAAAGGGGCTGAAGTCTTTGGCGCGGGGTTTGAGTCGCGCTTCAATGCGCTCGTCTTTCAGGTCGATATCCACATCGCCGACGATGCGCGAATCTTTGGTATCAATCACAATAATGTTGGATTTGAGTTCGCCATCGGTGACGGCAAAATCCATCACACCGCAATGAATATCGGTGGCTCTGTCCCGACCAAGGAATAACGGAATGGCCTGGGCAATATCCAGGTCAGCGGCTTCCACCAGCAGTAAGCTGATGGTGCCTTTGGTCATAATAATAGACACCTTGCCATTACTGCTGGCGAGCACTTCGGCCAGTGAGGCGCCGGTGCCGGACAATTCCACCTTGCCACCAAACATGCCTCCGGTCGATTCGGCAAAACGCGTCTCTTCAAAAAATTGCCCCAGACTGAGCTGGCGTAAATTCAAATCTATCGACATGGGGGGAATGTCCTGCTTGGCATCGACCTGAACACGACCGTCTACCGAGCCATCGGCCAGGTCAATTTGTAACGGTTCCAGGGTGAGCAAACCATCCTCCAGCAAAAAGCGCACATTCATGCCGCGAATAGGAATCGCCGGTGCATCAATTTTTTCGGCATCCAGGGTGATATCCAAATCGGTAGCGCGCAAGCGATCCAGCGTGAGCGGCACATCGGGAATCAGTGTGGCACTGGCTTCGCGCTCGGCAATGGCTGCTTTTTGTTCTTCGGTAGCCACGTCTTCCGGTGGCGGCAAGCCGATAAAGCCGCCCAGGTCGCCGCTATCCAGCACGGTGGAGTGCACATTGGCTTTCAAGTAGCCGCGTGTGCCGCCGGTGTCGTAAGAAAGATCACCGGAGAGATCGCTATCACCCACCAGACCGCGAAAATCCTGATAACCCCATACGGTACCTTCTTTGGTGAGTTGCCCTTCCAGTGAGTAGCGAGGCGTTGGCGGCAGCGGAATGGCGGTGAGGTAGAATAAATCGGAAAGGCTATCGCCGCTGACATGCAGGCTGGCATCAATACCGGTTAGCTGAATCGGGTCCTGAAAGGTGCCTTGCACCTGAACGCGGGTTGCGCCCATGGTCAGCAGTACGCGCAACGGGAAGGGAACTGCGGTATCGCGCAGGGTTTCAAGGGACGCGCCTGAGGCCTCGATATCAAACGGTTGCTGTTGCAGAGATCCGCTGCCTGCCACCGAGAAACCGTTCGGGTCATTAACGTCGAGGGTATCGGCATCGCCGTCGCCACCATCACCAATAACGGTGTCGAGGGTTAAGTCCAGATCCAGCGCCAGTACCGCATCGCGGTACACAAACTCTCCATCGGTTAATGTCAGTTTGCCAATCACCGGAAATTCAAAGCGGTTTTCCGGCGTAACCGCTTCAGTGGCAACCTGGGCTTTGGACATGAACGGAAAATTCCAGTTGGCCTCGTCTTCACTGAGCCGCTGCAAGGACAGGTAAGGCTGGATGACGGTGATATCGCCAAATTCCAATTTCCCGATCAGCAGTTTCGACGGGTTGAAGGTGAAATCCAGCGAGGCGATGCTGGCCATGGTATCGCCGTCGTATCCCGGCGCATTGGTCAGGCGAATATTTTCGGCGTGCACCCGGGTATCGCGCCAGCGCCACTGAATATCCAGTGCGCCATCAATGGTTAACTGCCGATCCAGGTGCTTGCTGCCCTGGCTGCCAGCAACCGAGCGCACAATATCTTCGGAGTAGTAAATCAACAGGGCAAGGGCCAATACAATAATCAGCAGTAGCGATGCGACCGCAATCAAAATTCGTTTCATCATCCGGCTCATGGCGATACCTGGGGCAAGTGCGTTGAAGAGGCTTATGTTCAAGCCTGGCACATTGCCCGCAGGTTTCAAAAAATGGCCGGGAGCCATTTTTGACATTGTGAACGATGGCTCGAAGAGTCGCTGTCAGGGATGGCAAACGACAAAAAGCCGTTGCGATTCTGCATCACAGATCACGCTTTGGCGTATGATGCAGGCCTCATTTCGGTCGCTTTTGTAACCCGACCAGCACCGATCTTCACAGCGTTGATAACCCGACGTTTTTCAACGCGGCCAATTGCTTAAGGAACTCGCTCTTGTCCACGCTCGCTGCCCCGGTTTTTCTCTCCCGTGTTGCCATTATCAAAATGGCGATTCCGATTATCCTCGCCAACGCCGCCGTCCCTTTATTAGGGTTGGTAGACACCGCAGTCATGGGGCACAGCGGCACAGCCGCCGATCTGGGTGCTATTGCGCTGGGTTCACTGGTGTTCAGCTTTATCTACTGGGCCTTCGGCTTTTTGCGTATGTCTACCAGCGGCTTCGTCGCCCAGGCGGAGGGCGCGAACAACGCCCTCGAAGTGCGGCGGGTATTTTTGCGCTCGGCGGTGATGGGGGTGTTCATCGGCCTTTGCTTGCTATTGTTGCAATACCCGATCAGCCTGTTCGCGCTATCGCTGCTGGATGGCAGCTCCGCCGTAGAGCAGGGAGTCAGGGATTATTTCGCTATTCGCATTTGGGGCGCACCGGCAGCGCTGTCAATTTATGCCATTACCGGTTTGCTGATTGGCCTCGGGCAAACGCGTCGCTTGTTATGGCTGCAGTTGTGGTTGAACGGCGTTAACCTGGTGCTGGATGTGTGGCTGGTAATGGTGTGGGACTGGGGCGTGCGCGGCATTGCCTGGGGCACCATTGTTGCCGAATGGTCCAGTGTACTGCTGGGGCTTTGGATGGTCAGCCGTATCTTCCGTTCGCAAACCGGCATCAGCCGTTCGGTTACGCTATGGCGTCATCTGTTTGCGGGTGATGCCTTACTGAAAACCCTGAAAACCAACGCGGACATTTTCTGGCGCACGCTGTTTATGTTGATTGGCTTCGCCTGGTTTTCCAATCAGGGCGCGCGCTTTGGCGATACGATGCTGGCGGCTAACCATATCCTGTTGCAGTTCATTTCTTTCGCCGCCTTTTTTCTCGACGGCTACGCCTTTGCGGTTGAGTCGCTGGTGGGACGGGCAATGGGTGCACGGCAGCGTGCGGTGTTTGATCACGTCATAAAACGTTCATCAGAAGTTGCTGGCATCACCGCGATTTTACTGGCGACGCTGGTGTTGTGTTTTGGTTCTTACCTGATTGACGGTTTAACACGCATAGCCAGTGTTAACCAGCAAGCGACGTTGCTCTTGCCCTTTGCGGCGGCCTATATCTTGCTTTCTTTTGCCGCGTTTCAATTGGACGGCATTTTTATTGGTGCCACCCGCAGCCGCGAGATGCGCAATGCGTCTTTTTACGCACTGCTGGTGTTTTTGGCGCTCGCCTGGCTACTAACACCGCTGTGGGGCAACCAGGGATTATGGTTGGCCTTTATTGTTTACGTGGTAGCCCGTGCCGTCTGTCTGGCGGTTTACCTGCCTGCGATGAGACGGCAAATAGAACAACATTCACTTTTCACACACTAACCGGAGCACAGCCAACGGATGACCGAATCCATTACCCAGGTACTTACCTTTATTGTTGAAATTGAAGCGCTGAAAAATGTGCTGCGCAAAAGCCGCCCGGTAGGGCTGGAGCGTTACGAAAACTCTGCCGAACATTCGTGGCACGTGTGTTTAACCGCGCTGCTGCTGAAAGATTACGCCAACGAGCCGGTTAATATTGACCGGGTCATCCGCATGATGCTGGTGCACGACCTCGGCGAAATTGATGCCGGTGATACCTTGGTCTACGCCGGTGAAACGCCGGAAATCAAAGCCAAAGAAAAAGCTGGCGTTGCCCGTTTGCTCGGCTTGTTACCGGCAGCGCAAGCCGCAGAGCTGCAAGATTTATGGGATGAGTTTGATGCGGGTACTTCCAGCGATGCACGCTACGCCCGCGCTATCGATCGTATTCCCCCGTTACTGCAAAACCTCCACGGCGATGGTCACAGCTGGCGACAAAACGCCGTACCGCCAGAGCGCATCCTCGGTTTGAATGCACGTATCGGTGAAGGCAGCGAAGCTGTGTGGAGTGTGATTCGCGGCAGGCTGGAGCAGGCATTTGCGGAAGGTATTTTAAACAAGGTCTGATGTGTTCGACGAAAATTATCAGGCTCAGTCCCATCAGAGACTGAGCCTGACATTTTTAATTGGCCGCCTGAATGGCGTGCCATGCGGTTAATTGCAGTTGTTCGACAAAATCATTGATTGCTTCATTGTTGATATCGTCTGCATTGATCAGTACGATCAGCGCATTACGGCTCGCTCTGTCCAGCAGCAACAAAGTGGTCACGCCCGGATCAGCGCCTTCATGAGAGGCGTAGCTGTTGTCCAATCCCCAAAAATATCCAATACCTTGTCCCAGATGTTCTTTCAGCAATGGGCTGAACATCAACGCTTTTACTTCATCGGTAATAACCGGGTGATTGTTTGCCAGCAGCGCCTCGGCGAATTTCGCCATGTCATTGGCTGACGCGGTTAAAAATCCATCCGGCCAGCTATTGGTGCCGTAAGCGGGGTAGGCTACAAACTCATCTCCGGATTTTGCGTAGCGGGTTGCGACATTGGGCAGGGTGTCGCCGGTCAAGTCCCAGCGGATGTGAGAAAGTTGTAACGGCATTGTCAGTTTTTCTTCAAACAATGTCGGATAAGACTGGCCAGCTACCTCTGACATTAACAGGGTTGCCACTGCGGTGGCGACATTCGAGTACTCGAAATGTTCGCCCGGTTGCAGGCTATCATCCTGTTGGTAATTACCGTCGGTGTAACGGTTGCCAGATTGCTGCAAGTAATTCGGCAAAAACTCGCTCAGCGCCTGGTAAGCCGGCTCCGGGCAATCCAGATCTTCATAAAACACGTTATACAAGCTGCTACCGTCAGCACTCAGGTAATAGCCGCAATTAAAATACTCGCTATCGAGAATGCCGCTGGTATGCGACAGCAAATGTTTGAACAAAATGGGTTCGGAAAAATGTGCCGGTGGTGTCAGCTCGAAACCGATATTGCCAGACACCGGCAACTCCGGGCTGATTTCCCCTTCCGCTGTCATTATCGCCGCAAGCGTGCCATTAAATACTTTGCTGACCGATGCCAGAAAAAACGGCGTGTCGGCGGTAGCTGGCCGGTTTTCCGACGCCTTGCCAAACCCTTGGCTATAAATCAGCTCGCCATTTTTCAGGGCGGCGAGCGCAATACCGGGGAATATTTTTTGTTGCAATGCCTTCTCTATCTGTTCTTCCACATCGTCAAAACTGACCGGCAGCGCGTAAGACTTACCGACTAACGAAAGTGCCTTGTCATACGCCTGAACGCGGGATAACGCAAAATCTTGCCGGGAGAAAACCGACGTTTCGATATCCACCGGTACGCCAGTCACTTCGTAACTATTGCCTTGCATATCCAGATAACGTTCGTTGGATAAGGTTAACAACCAGCCGTTGGGCAGAGTGACTGGCAACATATCGGACAGCGCACCATTGCTGGCTTCACCGAGAAGCCTTACCTGCGGCAAACTTTTCATCATAATGCTGAAAGTTTCGGCGGCAGAAACGCTCAGTTTGCTGTTAATCAAAAACACCGGTTTGCTATAGGTTGTGGCGGCGGGAGTAAGATTCAGGCTGATCAAATCGGTGGTCGCCAAACGGTTGTTAGCCTGTTTTTGCAATACTGCTTGTGGTTTGCTTAAAAAGTAGCGCACCAATTCGCTGCTAATATCATCATAACCACCGCCGTTAAAGCGGTTGTCGATAATAATAGCGTCGGTATCGGCAAGATCTGCCATCATCGCCTGAAAGGCTGCTTTTGCCTGGCCAAAGTCGTCGGCGACATCACCCTCATTTGCGCCAAAACCACCCAGGGCACTTAGCATAATATAACCGACATTATCGTCGCTTTTTGCCCACCACAAAGGCTGTTCTTCCCCGGCTTGTGTTAATTCTTTTCCTGCATACAACTGCATTAATTCCAGTGAGCTTTCCAGCATTTCTGAAACGACGTCTTCCTTTGCAGTTTCTGTTTCGGCGGCGTACTCGGAAATAGCGTTGGCAGGCGCTGCACTGAAATCAAACGCTTCACCATGGATTTCTGCTTCCAGCGTTGTATGGCTATCATTAAAATCCGCAAGCATTTCCGAAAAAATGCTGAACAAGGCTTCATCGCTTAAATGACTATTAACCTGCGGCGCATACTCTTGATAAGCTTGCTGCCAATTGATTTGGCGCTCCGGGAAAAACGCATACAAATCGTTAATGGTGTGCCAGAACAATTCAAAGTTTTGAACGGGGTCTTGCGTCTCTGAAATAGGGTTGCGACATTTTTCCGGTAAGCCGCTAATACGATGCAATTGCAACGGAAATGCCTCGGAGCCTGCCATAGCCAGGCTGAGGCGACGGCCTTGCCCGGTGAAGCGCTGCTCTGAAATATTCAAATCGGCCAGCGAGCCTTCTCCACCTTGCCAGCAAAATTTATCCAGCGCGTGGTAAGTTTTATAGGTGGTATCAGTAAACACCACAATGCTGCCATAACCGGGTTGCTCGTAAGTCCCCGCCAACGTTGCGGGCTTCTCATGGTGTTTCGGCTTCTTGTCGTCGCTGCCGCAGGCGGTAATTAATAATGCGGTGCCGAGTACTGCCAATCCCATTGCTGTCTTCATAACAGTTTCCTCTGGTGGGGTAATAACTGCGGGTCACTTTATAAGTAACCCGCCGCCAGAGCTGTATGAAGCTTGCGCTGTTTTTGTATGAACTTTGTAAGGCGGTTTACAAATAATTTGTTTATGCAGCCGTTTGCCATTACAGAGGGGCGGTAATCTCACCATGCTGTGACAGAACCCTCGCAGGAAAGTCTTCGCTTTCGCCAGTAAACTCAATATAATAATGAGAATTATTCGTTTTATTGGTTTCCGTCAATCCCTCCGGCTCATCGCATCCATGAATACACCCACTTCCCGTTCGCCTGCGCGAATCCGTTTTACTCTGGCTGATTTTGGGCGCATGGGAGAGCGCTACGGTTTTCGCTACGACATGCCGGACACTTGCGATAAACGACTATCGCCCGAGCAAATCTGTCTGATGGAGGGATTCATTCAGGAATACACTTTGCCATCCGGCCCGGTGCTGATTACGTCAGACGTTATTGCCCGCCATCGCTACACTGCCCCCCAACGGCAATTATAAAAATGAAGAATGGTTAATTATTTTTTAAAACTGCTGACTCCATGCACTGCCACCAATAAAAGATAATAACCTCAAAGACCCCATTAACATACCCGGGGGTTTCGTTTGCAAAGAATGGTTTAATATCCCTGTCGTTAAAGCATCCCATTCCGCCAATCGGCACTTTTTTATATGCAGCATAGGATTTTTCTACGTTTCCAGCCTCCAAATGATTGAGACAACACTTTATAGTGAGCATGTGGACATGCGTCTCTTCGATTTCATGCTGCACACAAAATGTATAAAGTGTATGTGTGGATCTTTTAAGTATTTGAATGCCGCTTTCTGTAAATTTCATTTTGAATACTCGGTAACTTAGCGTCTCTCATAGTGCCTATTGACATTATGTTAGTTAGTTTCGGGCGCATCACTCAATAATCCGACATTGCTATAGCCAGCTTCATGCAGGCGTTGTAATGTGTTCTGAACTCGTTCGTAGTGTACTTCGCCCGATGCAAATAAAACGACTTGCTTCCCATCGCTAGACTCCGAGGGTTCTACTTCTGCCAGCAGAGCAATAACATCAATCCCTGAACGCCCCTCAATTCTGAACTCCTCAGGCAATACCGTAATTTCAATTAATTCAGCAGACGTAGACTCATCTCCGAATTCAATTTGAGGAGTGAGTGCTGCGGTTAGAATAATCGCAGCCAGGTTCGCATAAGGTTGGTAAGGGAGTTTGATCAAAGAATATTTGCGAAAGTAGCCTACAGAAGTTAACCCGCCCGCGAGAATGGTAAACGCGATGAGGCCGACTGATTTGAGGTTGTCAACCCAAACATCGCTTGCCGTGCTGTATAAGGTGAAACTACCGAATAATAGGAGGGCAGTAAAATAGAGAAAGCTCATGGCGAGCAAGAAAATAGAAACACTGGCAAGTATCCTTAACAGCATGGTATTGCTCCTTGTACAACTGGATTTTCGTGAAAGATGACTGGTACACCAGATGAAAAAATGAATGCTCTCAATTGCCAAATCTATTGCATAGGCTGGTTTTTTGAAAAGCACTCATTTTTATTGGTATCACAGTTCTTCTGCCGAAAAAAATTAGCCGATGCTCTCAGTGGTTGGCTGAGCTTCTTTCCGGGGTAGGTTTTCTACAAATGTCGCTTTCACTCTTTTTGAAAGGAGCATGTAAGGAACCCAGACAATGCCCACGGCAATGGCTCGGGAAAAGTTTTTTATTGTTTCTGGGTCAAACATTTCCGTATCTGGAAATGTTTTTGTAACAACCCAAGCATCCAGGGGAATAAATATCAAATATGCGACTAGGGTTCCTATGTACAATTTTGGGAATAAGTAATGCTTGGAAAAGAAGAGATATACCAAAATAATGGAGGCGACAAACATAATGACGTTAAAGGTGATTTCGCCGACTAACAAAGAGCTGAGGTAGGGGACATAGAATTCAGCCCCCTCTGTAGTTAAGTCTTCCCAGGTTACGTTTTCAAATACTGGCTTGTAAGTTGACACAAGGTTAACAAGCAATCTGAAAGGGCTCATTACAACCCCGATCCCAACCAATATTAGCCAGCCGCCTAACCCTTGTAATTCTCTATTATTTTCCATTCGTTATCTCCCTGTGCTTAGTCTGTCGAGTTTCTGTGATTCGGCGTCAGTCACGGATGATAGTCTTGGCGCGCATTATTGCAAGGTTTTTTCCATTCTATTTCGACATAGAATATGCTTGTAAGCATTTAATTGAACTTGCCTATATTGAGCTCCTATCTGCACTAATTGATCTCAATTCCCCTTCAAATCACTCTTTCCTGTATGTACTCCACGTAATACAGTGGCATCACAATATGCTGTTTTTCCTCCGGCCCTGATCCCTGGGTTCCTGTCAGTTTGATAGTTTTATGCGGGTTGCATTTGGTGATGTAGGACTGCAAGGATCTTGCACGGGTGCGCTTGCCGCTTTTGACTTCAATCGGTACCAGGTCGCCGGTTTCGTTAGCGATGATAAATTCAATTTCCGCACGGGCGTCCGTCCAGGAATAGCTTGGCTCAATCCCTAAAGCGGCCAACTCCTGCTGCACAAAGTTCTCCGCGATGTATCCCTTATATTCGTAAGTTTGCTGCTTTAACTCCCGGTAGCCGCTGTTCAGCATGTGGTTGAGCAAGCCGGTATCGAATAAAAACAATTTTACCCGGTTATCTTTTTGGTAGGCCGCCAATGGCGCTTTGGGTGTTCCTTCAACCGGGTAATTTTTCAGTGCCAATCGGCATCGGTGTAGCCAGTTGATGGCCGTTTCAAAATCGGCGTAGCGCGATTTTCTTTCATCCACGCCTTTAAAACGGAAACGTTTAACCGATTCATCCATGACCGATGAAAGCTGTGAGGGGATATTGTTGAATACTGCCTCTATGAGTTGGGCATCGGCTTTTCCTGCGTACTTGCCAAAGTCGCGTTGATAACCGGCAATCAGATCTGCATGGATTTTTTGTACAGCATTAATGCGTTCAACAATGCTTTTTTCATTATTGCCAAACCAGCTCGCGACCGCTTCAGGCATACCACCGGTAAAGTAATAATCGGTTAATTTGTCGAACAGTTTGTTGTGCGCTACGGCGGAGTTGGCTTGTGACTCGTAAGCCTTGATTAGTGCTGGCTCATTGGATGCCCACAAAAATTCCCGAAAGCTGAGCGGGCGCAGGTTGTGTTGTTCAACTTTTCCCACCGGGAAACTATTGAGCAGCCCGATATTTGAACCGCTGGCGGCTACAAACCAGTCCGGTGTTTTCTCGGCAAAATATTTAAGTGCAGTCACTGCTCTTGGGCATTCGCCAATTTCATCGAGAATCAATAAATCCGATGCCGGGAAGAAAACCTGACCGGTAATCAACTCAATGCCGGAAATGATGTCTTCCGGCGTGAGTGATCCTGCGAAGGCATCTGCCAGTTGCGGGGTTTCGAGAAAGTCCACACGCAACACACGGGTGAACTCCCTGCCCAATAATTCTTGCAACAGGTAGGTTTTCCCTGTTTGTCGCGCGCCATCTATCAGCAATGGCTTACGGGTTTTCTGTGACTTCCATGCCAACAGCTTCTCCAGCAATGAACGTTTCATGAGTAATCAAGTCCTCTTGTCGCTGGCTTTATACAAAATTACGCGCATATAAATGTGGATATTTGCATTATTATGCGCATAAAAATGTGGTTTTCAACTTAATTATGCGCATTAAAGTGTTTATTCACTGATTCGAAGGAGTAAAGCGGGGTTTTAAGCGAAATGGAGGGCAAATGAGCCAACTTGGGGAATAGGCTGTATAAAAACCTGATGCCACAAGGGCGCCAAGGCATTATTACCCGTGAGGGGTAGCAGCTTCGCTTAACCCTCTATCGGTTGCAGTGCCTGCACACCCATCAACGCCAAAATCTGCATTTGTGCAGCATTCAAAATGGCGCTGCGTTCGGTTTCGTCGGGGAGCATGCGGGCGAGGGTGATGGCGCCTACCAGCGAGGCGAGGATGGCGCGGGCGCGGTCGCTGATCAGGCCGGGGTTGAGTTCGAGTTTTTGCAGGCGGCTGATGGCGGTGATGCGGTTTTCCAGCAGTTTGCGCAGGTGATCGTAAGAGTTTTGTAACAACGGGCGGATACGTTCGTCGTGTTGGCCAATTTCATTAAACAGCACGGTTTCCGGTGCCGGTTCCAGGTTCTCCTGCTGGCGTAGGTTGAGGTAGCTGGTTGCCAGAGCGATCAGTTTTTTAACCGACAGTGGTGCTTTAACCAACCGCGCCCGGCCGCGATCTCTCAGCGTTTCCAGAAACGAAGCCGAAAACAGCGCCTCCTTGGATTCAAAGTGCGCGTAAAATGCCCCATGGGTCATGCGCGCTTCTTTCATGATCTGGCTGATGGAAACCTTCTGAAAGCCGTAGCGAAAAAACAGCTCCGTGGCCGACTTGAGAATACGGGCGCGGGTTTTGATTTTTTGATCTTTGGGGTAGGGCATGGTGTGTCAGTACCTGAATATGATCTTGATCATAAGGTGTTGAGGAGTAGAGTTAACTCTTTAATTTAAGAGCAACCCAACAACTGAGCGAGACAAGAGGTATTTCATGAATTCACCCATCGTAGTCACTGGTATGGGCATGGTCAGCCCTCTCGGTTGTGGTGTCAAGCCGGTCTGGCAGCGGCTGATTGTCGGCCAGTCGGGTATCGGTTTTATTGACCGTTTCGACACCAGTGAATTCCCCATCCGCATTGCCGGTCTGGTGCCGGATATCAGTAAAGATGCCGAAGCCGGGTTCGATGCCGATGCGGTAATCGAGCCCAAAGAGCGCAAGAAAATGGACTTGTTTTCGCTCTATGCGCTGGCCGCCGCGCAAGAGGCATTGGCGCAAGCCGGTTGGCAGCCGCAAAGCCTGGAAGACCAGGAGGCGACTGCCACCATTATTGGCACCGGCATCGGCGGCTTTCCTACTATTACACACGCACAAAAAACGCTGGATGAGCGCGGCTATCGCAAGCTATCGCCGTTTACCGTGCCCGCGTTTCTCGCCAACCTGGCGGCGGGTAATGTATCTATTCGTTATGGATTCAAAGGTCCGCTGGGCACCCCTGTTACCGCCTGCGCTGCCGGGGTCCAGGCGATTGGCGATGGCATGCGGTTGATTCGCAGCGGCGAAGCCAAAGTGGCTTTGGTCGGTGGTACAGAAGCTTGCGTTGATCCGCTTTCGCTGGCCGGATTCCATGCGCTGAAAGCGCTATCGACCGAAGCAAACACACCGCAAACTGCCTCGCGCCCCTTTGATGCGCAACGCAACGGTTTTGTGATGGGCGAGGGCGCCGGTTTGTTGGTCATCGAAACACTGGAACACGCATTGGCGCGCGGTGCTACACCCCTGGCAGTATTAAGCGGTTACGGCACCAGCAGCGATGCACACCATATTACCTCCGGCCCCGAAGACGGAGCCGGTGCCGCAGCCGCCATACGCCGCGCACTGGCGATGGCAAACTTGCAGCCCACCGATATTCATTACGTAAACGCCCACGCAACGTCCACACCGGTCGGCGACCGCGCCGAAGTCGCCAGCCTGCGCGCTGTATTTGGCGAACATCTACCGCAAGTGCCGGTTTCTTCCACCAAATCCGCCACCGGCCATTTGCTCGGCGCAGCTGGCGGCGTAGAAAGTATTTTCACCATCATGGCGACCATTAATGATCAGCTGCCAGCCACGTTAAATCTGGAACAAGCGGATGAAGGTTTGGAGGATCTGGATTTGGTATCGCTGAAAAGCAGAAAACAGCACATACAACATGCGCTGTGTAACGGCTTTGGTTTTGGTGGGGTAAATGCGGCGTTGTTGGTGAGTAAATGGGAGAAGTAGTTTCATTTACGCTGGATGGGCTCGTGATGCCTACCACCAAAAGTGGACAGTCAATTAACTTTTAAAACGTGCCTCAAACTTTTCAGGGCTTAAACAACCATTGGTACTATGGCGGCGCACTCGATTGTAGTCAACTTCAATGTATTCAAAAATATCTTCTCGTGTTTTTTCTCGATCCATGAGCGGCTCACCGATTAATAACTCCACCTTCAATGAGTGAAAAAAGCTTTCTGCACAAGCATTATCCCAGCAATCACCTTTGCGACTCATGCTTTGAATTAGTTCGTGTTCGGAAATTTTATTCCTGAATGTATTGGATGCGTACTGGCTTCCACGATCACTATGAACAATAACGCCTTTAGGAAACTTTCGTCGCCATAGCGCCGCCATGGTTAAAGCATTGCAAACCAAATTAGCATCAATACGCTCACTCATCGACCAACCAATAACTTTTCGTGAAAATAAATCAATCATCATCGCCAAATATAACCAGCCCTCCGTGGTTTGAATATAGGTGATGTAGCTTAAACATTTCTCATTTGGCTTGCTGGCATTGAAGTTTCGCTCAAGCAAATTGGGCGCAACTGGATATGGGTGATTGCTATCGGTAGTCACTTTAAATAACCGTGCAGCCTTCGGCACTAAACTCTGTCTTTTCAGGCTTTTTCGGATGGTTTTGATATTTAGCGATTCTCAAGACTCCTGCAAATCCACTGCAATTCTCTTGGCTCCACTACGCGCTTTGCTGGCATCAAAAGCGGATTTAACCAGGCAATCAATACGCGTTCTTTGCTGTTCACGCATTACTGGTCTAACGCTATTGCTGAGCCACTGGTAATACCCACTTGGCGATACGCTTAAAACATGCGCCATGCGTGTTATTGAAAAAATAGCACTGTGCATACGCATAAATTCAAAACGTTTTATCGTTGATGCTTCGCGAAGTAGATGGCCGCCTTTTTTAGAATTTCAAGCTCCTCCGCTTGCTCGGCCAACTGGCGTTTTAGGCGGACATTTTCTGTTGTCAGCAGCGACTCTCGCTCGCTTAATGTTCGCTGCTATTGATAGCAGTTCGCCAACTGTAGAGCTGGCTTCTGTGAATGGCTAGCTGTTCGGCAGCAGCCGTTACGCCAACGCGCTCCGCCAGTTTAAGCGCCTCTGCCTTGAACTCGGATGAGTGCTTCTTGTTCGATTGTGTGGTTGGTTTCTTTCTCATAGGTCACCTCTGGGGTTATTTTAACCTTTTTGGGGTGTCCACATTTGGTGGCAGGGATTATCCACTCTGGATAGGGTGGATGGACTTCGGTGTCCGTTTTATCGGGTAAAGATCAGACCCATTTGGATGTTCCTAGGTGGTCAGTCTTTTTACTTTTAGAGTTTTCTCATTAACTCCAACTACTTTTGACAGTGTTGTATCAAGCTATTGAAAATATTAGTGAGGTCAGTCATGGAATGGAAACCTTATTGGGATTTCTGACCTTATTAAATTCGATGACAATTTAAAATTGGTTGCTTTCAATTTTTATGCTCTAACTCGGAGTTTTAACGCCGCGCTCTGCTATAAATTTGGAATGTGGCGGAAAATTTATTCGACAACAGTGTTTTGTTGCGTTGTGAATTTTCCTTCCACATTCTGGCAGTTTCTATTAAGGATCAAATTAATGATCGGTTTGGGCGACGTTCGTAGCAATCTATTAGGTGCTGCAACTCTTTATCTACATCTTCTAGCTCGTTAATTTTTTTATTATCGATTAGATGTTTAGTTAGTTCCTTAAGCGTATATAGTTGAGATGAAAAAATTCTCCCATCACGAAATTCCTCCAGGTAGGAATTAAATTTCATAATTGAGTCCAATTTAAAATCTTTAAACCCTGCTGCGATAGACCAAAGTTCAAACTCCCAATTATTAATTTCTTTTGAATTTTGTTTGGAAATGATTCTTAAAATGAATCTCTTAATCATATTTTTAACGGTAGAATTGGAAATATTAAAGACGCTGTAAAGCAGAGATCTAGAAAAATTACGCTGCTCCTCTGGTGGGTATGTTTTAAGCTCAGATAAGAGCCGGCGGATTCGTTCCACATCAGTGTATTTACCTTTTGCTACTTGGATGTAACCGTATAAATTGCTTATAGAGCCGCGAAGTATCGCGTGATGATCCCAAGCATGGGCTTTTTTGAAAGTAATTTTGTCAATAAGGGTGTTTAAAACTGCTATAAGTATGTCAGTGTCTATATCTCGATTAAATAAACTATGTTGATGAGCTAAAAAGTCGTTTATTGCCTCATAAATTCCGATGGTTGTTGAAGGGCTATAAATCAATCGGGAAAACTCGCTTATAACTTTCGAAATAATGGTTTCACTTAAATCAATTAATGCCAGTATCCGCACGCAGTTCTCAAATCCGGTTTCATAATTGTTACGCAGACTTCTATCTTGTATTAATAGGTCGGTAAATTTTGGCAAAATGGTAGAAATAATCCATTGAGTGTGTTCATCACTGATCTCTAAGTAAGGCTGGGTGGAGTCTTTTCTCTTAAAGAATGTGCTAAGCTCTGACTTAAGCTCTTTTGAAGAGTAAAATTGAATGGCAGAGTAAATTTCATATTGATTGAGTTTTACTATATTTTTAACTGATTGACGGAGTATTGAAATTTTTACAAAGTCTCTCATTACTGCATTGTAAGGTGCGTAATGATCAATCATAATGTGATTTTTCAAAGCAAACATTAACAGGTTGGTATGTGTAGAAGCTGGTTCATCTGCATTGTTATTAAAGCTCACACCTCCTGCCCTTATCATTTTAACAGTGTTGGTAAGTTCAAGTATTTTTTTTGAGCATTCGTAAGCTTTCTGATGGACGGAGTTTAGTGATAAAAAGTCATATAAAACTTGATTCTTTTTTATTTCTGCTCTTGGAAATTTAAAAAACTCATCTTGAAGGTCTACTTCAAATTCTTTTTCAAATTTACTTTCTTGATCTGAAAAAAGAGAGTGCTTTAGTTTCCAAAGTATAGAGTTTTTGTTGAACAGTGCTATTAATAGCACTGAGTATATTCGATGCCTTTTGCAGGCCAGAATAATTTCTGAATTTTTTTTGAATGCTAATTCATACTCTCCATCTCTATAGCTCTCATACGATTCTGATGATAATAATTTTACAAAATCGTTGCTTTCGCATTCGCATTTTGAAAAAGAAATATGCTCTCTATCTTTCAATTCTAGGCTTTCAGATGAGTCAATTTTATAATTTACAAAGTACCTGGTTTTTCCAAGATGATGCTCATCGGGTAAAGCTACGCCTTTGATATTGGCAAGAGATAATATAAAAAATATGTCATTGAACTTAGGGTTCTTTCGATAAAATTCTTCCTTTTCTTCTGGGCTGGAACGCTCTAGGGGGATAAGGATATTTAAGAATTTTTCATGAATAATTCTTATGGTCTCACTGTAGTCAGTGGTCAATGTTCCATTAGATTTGAATAGCTCAAATACACCTAATCCATCAGTGTCGTAAAGGAGGCCACAGTTTGTTATTGCTCTTTTAATTTGATTGTGGCTGACCGAATTTTGCTGCTTTAGGTGCTTTAGACGGTCATAAAAAAAACTGATAACTTCTTGGTCATCATGCGTGAATGCTGCGCTGTCGTCATTAATTATAGATGTTAAAAATGACTGGGTTAGTGCTGATCTTCCCTTTAAACTTTTAATATCATTAATAGAATAATTTTCACTGTCTACCACTAATGTGGTAATTCCATGATTCCTTAAGTAGCTTTCTTGAGATTTATCCGTTAAGAAGCTTACCAAATACATAGGCGGGACTGATTTGGAGTGGCTTTGTATCCATTTCGTTATATGTTTAAGGTTTATGTCGTTATAGGAGTATCCTAAGAAAAGAACTGTGTGTGTCGAGAATATAGATTTAATGTAATTTTCAATTAGTGGGAAGTTTCTTGAATAATTAATATAGTCATCTTCTTTAAAGACAATGTTGTGGTTTTTGAAATCCCCATGGATTTTAATAAACTTGTTATGGCTTGTTGATTTCACCAAGTCATTATCTGTGCAGATTGTGTCATATAAGTGGCCTTCTTGCTCAATTGCATTTTCGATAATGCAGTCCCAGTTTGTGGTGATTATTACGTGTGGGTTTAACTTCAAAATTGTGCGATGTAAACTCGATGGGGCGATGTCTTCAGGAAAATATTTTTTCAATGTTTTGTTGTATTTTTGCTCTCCAAATTCAAGATAATGTAGTTGAGCTAGTTTTAAATAGTCAAGGTTTTCAGTTATTGCTAATTCTGATTTAAGTTCATCAATTAAATCATTCCACGAAGGTAGGCTTATGTAATCAGTGTCAGAGCTTTTTGATACGCCTGAACCTACAAATATAGCCAGTCTGTCTTCTTCATTGGCTTGCCTAATGTTTTTAATATATACATTTTTTAGGTGCATTATAAATTCCCTTTGGTTTTCGGCAATCGATTTAGCTCGAGAAAGCGTTAATGTTCACTTTGACTTGAAAATAGTCTCTTGTACAGTGCTGTATCGTATAGCATTTGTATGACGAGCATGCTCGTCATCAATCCTTGAATATATTTAATAAACTGAATTTAGCCGCCTGAGATACTTGGTTTTGATCCCGTTCTTCCTTGTGATGCCAAGGAAAAAAACGTGCGTACGCGTTATCCCGATTGATCGTGTCTGCTATTTTTTTGAATCGCATGGATGAGTGGCTGACTTTAAAGTGATTTTAAAAAAATCAAGAAAGATAATGAAAGCTGTACAAAATAAACAAGCGCTTCATTATCTTTTTTTGTCAATGCATCACATATCCTTGAGCATATAAAAAATATTACACATATAACACCACTAACTCACCGTAAATTTCCCCACCAGTTGATCCAGCGTTTGCGTTGAGTGCTTCACCTGCCGGGCGCTGTCTTGCAGTTCGTTCATGACCAGGTTTAATTCTCCCGACGCACTTTCTGCGTGGCGGATGGAGGTGTTGTAGATGTGACTGCGTTCGTTCAGGCGGGTGATGATGTTGAACATGCTTTCTACCGCCTGGTGCAGTTCGGTGTTTTCGGCGTTGGCAGATTCGGCGTCGCGCAGGCGTTGGTCTACTTCTCTTACACCGCTTTCCATAAAGTCTACTGCGGCACGGGTTTCCTGTTGTAGGCTGCTTACGGTGTTTTGAATGTCCGATGCGGCGTCGGCGGTGCGGTTGGCGAGGGAGCGTACTTCGTCGGCCACCACGGCAAAACCGCGGCCGGCTTCACCGGCGCGCGCTGCTTCGATAGCGGCGTTTAACGCGAGCAAATTGGTCTGGCTGGTGATGGCGGTAATCATGGAGACGATATCGCCAATGTCTTTCATGCGGCTGTCGAGGTTTTGCACCCGTTGCGCGGTGGTGTCTACCACTTTGCGAATGGTCAGCGTGCCTTTTTGTGCGGTTTCAAATTGTGCCCGCGCATTGGCGACGACTTCATCCATAGCACCTTTCATGGTGTGTGCGGTGTCGGATGCCTGATTGATTTCGGTGAGCTGTTCTTCCACCAGCGTTAGCATGCGGCCAATTACATCACTCACTTCGCGGCTGGTGTGTTCTGCTTCGCCGGTGCGGGTGAGCATGGTGTCGTTATTATTTTTTACGGTGTTGGTACTGCGAATAATCTGGCCAACAATGCCGTCGAGGCTATCTAGAAAGCTGTTGAACCAGCGCCCCATGTTGCCGG
The DNA here is from genome assembly GCF_015182315.1 of Cellvibrio polysaccharolyticus. Classification (NCBI taxonomy): domain Bacteria; kingdom Pseudomonadati; phylum Pseudomonadota; class Gammaproteobacteria; order Cellvibrionales; family Cellvibrionaceae; genus Cellvibrio; species Cellvibrio polysaccharolyticus. Next base: position 3,256,966 of record NZ_PRDL01000001.1, on the reverse strand, counting down.
TTTCGTCGGGTTTTAAATGTTCGGTGTTCAGGCGTTGTTTCAGATTGCCTTCACCTTCGGCAATGGTGCGGATGATTTGCGTGGTGTTGCGCAAACGTTCGGCAACCCGTTTCGGGCCGGTGTTGGCGAATATCAGCGAAAAAATTCCCAGTAGTACTGCATTAATTCCCAGTGCCGGTAACAAGCCTGGATTGGCGTAATGCTGAATCAAGGTGGTGCTGGTGAGCAGTGCGATGACCGTGAGTAAATAGCTGTTCACCAACCCGATGCTGATGGAGCGGCGACGATAGACTTCTTCGAGATCGCCTTCGCACATCATGCCCCAGCGATCCGGCGAGCCTGGCAATTGAAAGGTAACGCCTTTGCCGATTACCGGAATATGGCGGTAGTCGGAATAGCCGGGGTAGGTGATGTACAGGTTGCTGCCCTTTGCCATGGTTTCGCGCACGCCCGGGTGCAATTGCCCGGTGGCCGGATCGGTAAAGCGCAATTCCAGTTCGGTATGGTGGTTAACCCGCACCACGCCCCAGGCGGTGTGAATACCTTGCTTGAGGTTTTCGCCGTGAGAAAAGGTGCTGTCTTCAAAGCGCGAACGCGACAGCGCCGTGCCGGGCTGGATATTGTTGTCGAACCCTGGCTTGACCATAAAAATATAGTTATCGCCAGACTCCGGGTAAACATGGCCGGCTTCGCGCTGGATCAAATCGCCGATCACATCGTTGGGGACCCGCCCGCAAATGCAGCCGATGGTTTTACCATTGACCATTAGCGGCTGATAAAACATCAGCGTAACGGCATCGTGAAAACTGGAGGTAGACGGGCCGAGGTCAAGCGTTACTGCGTCACTATAAGGACCATGCAAAAACGGTTTTTTTAAACCTTCTTGCAATGCGCGTGCAAGTTGCTCGCCTTTATGGTTTGCACCGGCGCGATCGGCGCGGGTGGATGCCAGAATATGACCCTGGCTATCCACAATAAATAGCTCGGAAAAGTCGGCCACTTGTCGGCCACAGCGCTGCAACAATTCCGACCATTGTTCGGTCGGGTTGGTACTGCATTGGCTGGCGAGATCGGCCAGATGACCCCAATGGCTCACCGCCCATTGCTGCAAAATTTTTACCCGCGTGGTGGCGATACTTTCAAAAATCTGCTCAATAACGGGGTAAATGGTGCGGTTCAGATAACAGGACCAGCCCAGGCGAATTTTGCCGTTTCTACCAAAAATGGGTAGCCAGCGTTTTTCGGCCGAAGACAAGTTCATTTGATGGCTTTGCAGGGATGCCATGCAATTTCTCCATTACAGTTAATCGGTCGTTGCCCTTATAAGATTTACCGGCATTGGCTCACTTCCGTGTGTCATTGTATTGTCAGGCTGGAGCGATCAATTGTACGGTGCAGGCGACTCGCTTAACTTAAAGAGGGTGCTCCATAATAAGCAGCTGTCGCCTGATTCGACAGTACACGCATGTTTTCTCAAAATCAACGTTCTTGATGGGGAGCGAATACGAAAAATACGCCTGTGTGTGAGCGCTAACTGTTGCGGATGGACGCTATGGCTGCGGTTCAGCGGTATGTATACAAGTATCTATGAATCAATTGCCCCTTATTGAGCTGCCAATAAACCCGGCTTGAAGCCGCGAAATTCGTCAGAATTGATGAAAAAATGTACTGGATATGCGGGTTAAGGTGACATATAGTGTGCGCCCCGCAGTGCATCGCCATTCTGGCAAGCCGGTTTTTCCCCTACAGGTTCTTTATGTTTCTCTTCAATCAGCGAAAAAAGGCGTTGGAGCATTTAATCCGTGAAAAGGATTATGTAACCAACGAGCTGGGGTCTTTGAAAAACAATATTGCTTATATCGAATTTTCTACCGAGGGTGAAATTCGGCATGCCAATAAAATTTTTCTCGACATGATGGGTTATGGACTTTCTGACGTGGTAGGAAAACCGCACCGTATTTTTTGTTCTGCCGATTATGTAAAAACACCGGATTACAAAAAATTCTGGATGGATCTGGCCAGAGGCGTTGCGCAAGAAGATACCTTTTTGCGTAAAAAAGCGGACGGTAGTGATGTGTGGATTGAAGCTCAATACATCCCGATTAAAGATGTCGACGGCAATGTGGTTTCTGTTATCAAGCTGGCTTTTAACGTAACCCCGCAAAAGCTGAAGCTGGATGATCTGGATGCGATGAACGTGGCTTTGCACCGTTCTACCGCCGTTATCGAATTTGATGCAGAAGGAAACGTGTTAACCGCCAACGATAATTTTCTCAAACTGTTTGGCTATTCGCTGGCGCAGGTTCGCGGCAAACACCACCGCCTTTTTTGTACAGAAATGTTCTATAAAGAAAATCCGGATTTCTGGCTGCAACTATCCCGCGGTACTTTTCGCTCCGGGATGTTTGAGCGGGTTTCATCGTCCGGCGCTACGGTGTGGGTAGAAGCAACCTACAACCCCATTTACGATTCGGCCACCGGCAGTATTCGCAAGGTGGTGAAGTTCGCTTCTGATATCACCGCCGAAGTAGAGCGGCATCAGGCCACGGCGCGGGTTTCCCAGCTGTCGTTTTCAACCGCCGAAGAAACCGCGCAAATTGCCCGCCAGGGGGCTGACTTGCTGCGTGTGTCGGTGAATATGTCTACCGATATCAGCAGCGAAGTGACCGATGCCAACACCATTTTGCTGCGCCTGAATGAACAGGCCGCGAGTATTGCCGCCATTGTATCGACCATTCGCAGCATTGCGGAGCAAACCAATTTGCTGGCGCTTAATGCGGCGATTGAAGCTGCCAGAGCTGGCGATCAGGGCAGGGGGTTTGCGGTAGTTGCCGATGAAGTAAGACAACTCGCCGCCAGAACCAGCGCTTCTACATTGGAAATTGAAAAAGTCGTTGCCGAGAATAAAACCCTGACTTTGTCGGTTACCGAAAAAATGAAAACGGTAAAAGACAGTGCTGAAGCGAGCAAGTCGCAAATCAGCCAGGTAGACCGCGTGATGTCTGAAATTTACGAAGGCGCCGTGAATGTTTCCCAAACGGTTTCTACGTTGGTGAAATAAAATTGACGTAAAACGGACAGAATGGCACTTGCCTGCAGCCCGTAAAAATAAGGCACTTTGTCAATAAGCTGAGCCGATGTAAACCATCGGCTTTTTTGTGTCCGACTTTCAGGTTTTTAACGTGTTGTCACTTTAAGGTGGCGCTACTTGCTCCGTCGGTTGCCAGCCGCCGCCCAAAGCTTTGAATGCACTCACTGCTGCGCGTGCCGATGCGGTTTGTGCCATGGCTTGCGCGTCTGCGGCGCGCAACAGTTCGCTGTCGGTGTGCAATACCTCTATAACGCTGACGATCCCGCCTTCATAGGCTGCAAACGAGGCTTGCCGTGCAGCGCGAAGTGCGTCCACGCTTTGTGCCAACCATGCCACTTGCTCCTCGCTTTTTACCAGCGTGGAAAACGCATTTTCTACATCTTCCGTGGCTTTCAGTACCGCCAGGCGATACGCGGAAAGCAGTTCGGATTCCTCTGCCCTGGCGGCGTTAATTTGCGCATTGATGCGGCCAAAGTCGAACAGCCTCCAGCGCAGCCCCAACACCCCGGCCGCCTGGTTGGCGTTGTTGGAAAATACATTATCGCCGGATACCGACGTGGCGCTCCCCACCAGGCCACTCAAGGATAATTTGGGATAATACTCGCCGATAGCGGCACCAATACGCTCGTTGGCGGCCGCAAGGCGGCGTTCGGCAATGATCAAATCGGGTCTGCGTCTTAACAGCTCCGCTGGCGATGCGTTGCTGGCGATCCCCGGTGCTATGGGGATAATACCGGTGGTTGAGAGTTCTTCTTTATACGTGCCGGGTAACGCACCCAGCATAATGTCCATGGCGTTCATGGCGACTTGCAGGCCGGCTTCCAGCGCTGGTATCGACGCCTGAACTTGCGTGAGCGTACCTTCCGCCTGCTGAACCTGGCGTTTGGCAGCCAGCCCCTTCTCATGCAGCAAGTTCAGCATCCTGACCAGCTCTTGCTGCTTTTCCACTTGCTCGCGTGCCACGTCAACGCGGGTTTGCAAACCGCGAATACTGATATAGATATCGGCGCTTTGTGCGGCTACGGCTAACCGGGTTGCTATGGCACCGGCTTCCGAGGCCTGGTAACCGGCCAGCGCGGCGCGGCGTTCCCGGCGCAAACTGCCAAACAAATCCACTTCCCAGCTGCCCGCAAGGTTGGCCTCGTACAGGTTGCCGTAACGATCAAAGTCAGGTGTGGCATTGAGAAGTTGCCCTTGTGGCGTTTCTAGGGATTGAAAAGCGCGGGTCGCCTGGCCGCTGACGCTCGCCGCTGGCAGCAGCGCTGCGGTGGCGGCGCTAACACTGGCCCTTGCCTGAAGCACACGGGCCGAGGCTTGTGCCACATCCAGGTTTTGTTCCAGCGCGAGGGTGACAAACCGGGTGAGCTGCGGGTCTGCAAAGCCTGCCCACCATGTCACTATGTCAGCATCGACAGCCGCCTTACGGTTTTCCATCGCGCTCTGGCTCTGGAAGTGTTCGGGGGTTGCCACATCGGGCTGCACATAGTCGGGGCCGACGGCACAGCCAGCAAGGCTGCAAGCGAAAAGGGCGGTGGCGAGAAGGGTGGGTTGCATGGTTTTACCGTCATGGGGAAATTGTTGTGACTATAATACGTTTTGGTCACTCATTGTCAATATTTCCCCTTGTGAGTAAACTGCCTGCATGAATACATTAAATGATGCACCAGCTCCCGCACGCGGCCCGGCCGAGCATGATATCCGTGATCAGATTGTGGTTGCGGCTACCGAACATTTCAGCCGTTATGGCTATACCAGGACCACGGTATCGGATCTCGCCAAAGCCATTGGCTTTTCCAAGGCTTACATCTACAAATTCTTTGAGTCCAAGCAAGCCATTGGCGAGATGATATGCACCAACTGTTTGCGGGGTATCGAAACAGAAATTCGCGCTGCTGTGGATAGCGCGGATGGGCCGCCGGAAAAGCTGCGCCGGCTGTTTAAAACCGCTGTAACGGCCAGTCTTCGGCTGTTTTCGGACGAGCGTAAGTTGTATGAAATTGCCGCCTCTGCCGCGACCGAAAAATGGCAGGCGACGCTGGATTATGAAGTGCGCATCAAAGGGTTGCTTCAGGATATTTTGCTGGCCGGGCGGCAGTCGGGGGATTTTGAACGTAAAACGCCTCTTGATGAAACCGCGACAGCCATTTACCTGGTTCTGCGTCCTTACCTCAACCCATTACTGCTGCAACATAATTTTGACCACACCGATGAAGCGCCGGCGCATCTTTCCAACCTGGTGTTGCGCAGCCTTTCTCCCTGATACCTGCGGATTTTCATGGTTGTGACTATTGACTAAATTGGTCACAAGAATAAGAATGAGAGCCTCGTTATATTATCAAGAGGTTTCTCATGGCTCGGTTCAGCCTTATTTCATCCGCGGTCATTCTCGCATCACCCTTCCTGCTGGTGGCTTGTGGTGGAAAATCACAACCTGACTCGCGCCTTGAGGCTCCGCTGGTTCGCGTTGTCGCGGTGAAGGACGCAGGCATAGCATCACGCTCATTTTCAGGCATCGTCGCCGCGCGGGTGCAAAGTGACCTGGGTTTTCGCGTTTCCGGAAAAGTGCTGGAACGGTTGGTAGACACCGGGCAAACCGTTAAAAAAGGCCAGCCTTTGCTGCGTCTTGATCCGGTTGATTTGAAGCTGGCGGCAACGGCACAGCAGGAAAGCGTGACAGCAGCCAAAGCCCTGGCGAAGCAGGCGAACGAGGACGAAGCCCGTTACCGCGATCTGCGCGGCACCGGTGCTATCTCCGCGTCGGCGTATGACCAGGCTAAAGCCGCTGCCGACACCGCCAATGCCAACGTAAGCGCGGCTATCGCACAGGCGCGGGTTTTACTCAACGCAACGCTGTACGCCGAGCTGGTTTCCGACGCCGACGGCGTGGTAATGGAAACCCTGGTTGAGCCCGGCCAGGTGGTGAGCGCCGGGCAAGCCGTTGTCCGCCTGGCTCATGCCGGGCCGCGTGAAGCCATCATTCAATTGCCGGAAACCCTTCGCCCTGCCATAGGTTCTGTTGGGCAAGCGACCTTGTTCGGCCCGCAACCGGTTGCGCTCCCCGCCACTCTCCGTCAGTTATCAGACACCACCGACCGTGTAACCCGCACCTTTGAAGCGCGATATGTGCTGCAAGGCGAGCTGGCAAACGCGCCGCTGGGCACAACCGTAACGATCAACATTGCGGATGCGCAGCTTGCGTTGAGCAACAGCTTGCAAGTGCCAATGGGCGCCATTTATGACGCGGGTAAAGGCGCGGGTGTGTGGATCATTAACGGCGATACCGCCACGGTGAGTTGGCGTTCGGTGGCTATTCAGCGCTTGAATGATGAAGGTGCGCTGGTGACCGGAGACATTCAACCGAACGATGAAATTGTCGCCCTCGGCGCACATCTGCTTCATGAAGGTATGGCTGTCCGGTTTGCTCAGGGCGCTAACCTGAATACGGCTGCGGTTGATGGAGTGGTATTACCATGAGCGAAAGTCGTTTCAATTTTTCCGCATTGGCGGTACGCGAGCGATCCATCACGTTATTTCTGATTGTGCTGATCTCGGTGGCCGGGCTGGTATCATTTTTCAAATTGGGGCGCGCGGAAGACCCGGCATTTACCATCAAGGTAATGACCGTCATCACCGCGTGGCCCGGCGCAACCGCGCAGGAAATGCAGGATCAGGTTGCCGAGAAAATCGAAAAGCGCCTGCAGGAACTGCGTTGGTACGAACGCACCGAAACCTACACCAAACCGGGTTTGGCGTTCACCGTTTTAACCTTGCTCGACAGCACACCGGCAGCCGAGGTGCAGGAGCAATTTTATCAAGCGCGCAAAAAAGTAGGCGATGAAGCCATCAACCTGCCGCCCGGCGTGATTGGCCCGATGGTTAACGATGAATATGCGGACGTAACCTTTGCGTTGTTCGCGCTAAAAGCCAAAGGCGAGCCGCAGCGTTTGCTGGTGCGCGATGCAGAAGTGTTGCGCCAACAATTGTTGCATGTGCCGGGCGTGAAAAAGGTCAACATCCTGGGCGAGCAGCCCGAGCGAATTTACGTCGAGTTTTCACAAGAGCGCCTTGCAACCTTGGGGGTTAGCCCGCAAGCAATTTTTGCCGCGCTTAATAATCAGAATTTGCTAACGCCCGCTGGCTCCATAGAAACCAGCGGGCCACAGGTTTTTATTCGTGTCGATGGTGCGTTTAGCGAACTCCAAACCATCCGCGATACGCCCATTGTTGTACAAGATCGAACACTGAAGCTTTCCGACATTGCCGAGGTGAAGCGCGGTTATGAAGACCCGGCAACTTTTCTGGTTCGCAATGGCGGTGAACCCGCCTTGTTGCTCGGCGTTGTGATGAAAGAAGGGTGGAATGGGCTTGACCTGGGCAAAGCGCTGGAAGAAAAAGTGGCTGCCATCAACGCCGATATGCCGTTAGGCATGAGCCTGACCAGCGTTACCAATCAGGCGGTTAACATTGCTGCGTCTGTCGATGAATTTATGATTAAATTTTTCGCCGCCTTGATGGTAGTGATGCTGGTGAGCTTTTTGAGTATGGGCTGGCGCGCCGGTATCGTGGTGGCTGCTGCGGTGCCGCTAACCCTCGCGCTGGTTTTCATTATCATGGCGATGACCGGGAAAAATTTTGACCGCATTACCCTCGGGTCACTCATTCTGGCGTTGGGGTTATTGGTCGATGACGCCATCATTGCCACCGAAATGATGGTAGTAAAAATTGAAGAAGGTTTCAGCCGCGTGGCCGCAGCCGCCTATGCCTGGAGCCACACGGCAGCGCCCATGTTGTCGGGCACGCTGGTAACAGCCGTGGGTTTTATGCCCAACGGTTTTGCGCGATCCACCGCCGGCGAATACACCAGCAATATGTTCTGGATTGTCGGCATTGCGTTGATTGCCTCGTGGATTGTTGCGGTCATTTTTACGCCTTATCTCGGCGTGAAATTGCTCTCCGGTATCAAGAAGGTCGAAGGGGGGCACCACGCGCTTTACAATACGCCCCGCTACCATCAAATGCGTCATTTGCTGGGTCGCATTATTGCTCGCAAAGGGCTGGTGGCCGGTGTGGTAGTCGGGTTGTTTGTGTTGGCGGTGCTGGGGATGGGGATCGTCAAAAAACAATTTTTCCCTATCTCTGATCGGCCCGAAGTAATTGTGGAAGTGCAAATGCCTTATGGGGCGTCCATCGAGCAAACCGGCACGGCCACGGCTGAGATAGAAACCTGGCTGGCGAAACAGGAGGAGGCTCGCATCGTTACCTCCTACATTGGCCAGGGGGCTCCGCGCTTTTATTTTGCGATGGGGCCGGAATTGCCTGATCCATCGTTTGCCAAAATTGTTATCCGCACCGATAGCGAAACCGAACGTGAAGCGCTGAAGCACCGCTTGCGTAAAGCCGTTGCCGACGGCCTCGCCGCGCAAGCGCGCGTGCGCGTTACGCAACTGGTATTTGGTCCTTACAGTCCCTTCCCCGTAGCTTACCGGGTTACCGGCCCGGACCCTGAAAAACTGCGCCTAATCGCCGCCGATGTGCAGCAAGTGATGCGTGCAAGCCCGTTAATGCGCACGGTTAATAGTGATTGGGGTTCTCGCATACCGACGCAACACTTTGTACTGGATCAAAACCGCTTGCAAGCCATGGGGCTAACCTCCAGTGACGTGGCGCAGCAACTGCAATTTTTCCTCAGTGGTGTGCCGGTAACGGTGGTGCGTGAAGACATTCGCACGGTGCAAGTTATCGCGCGTTCCGCCGGTGATGCGCGGCTCGACCCGAGCCGCATCGCCGACTTTACCCTGGCCGGTGCCAACGGCCAGCGTATTCCGCTATCACAACTGGGTGAGTTTGAAGTGCGCGCCGAAGAGCCGGTAATCCGCCGTCGCGACCGCCTGCCGACGATTACTGTACGCGGTGACATTGCCGAAGAGTTGCAACCGCCGGATGTGTCAGCCGCAATTACCAAACAGCTGCAACCGCTGATGGAAAAATTGCCGGAGGGCTACCGTATTGTGGAGGCAGGCTCCATTGAGGAATCCGGTAAAGCATCGGCGGCAATGTTGCCGCTGTTTCCCATCATGGTGGCCATCACGCTGCTCATTATTGTTTTTCAGGTGCGCTCGATATCCGCCATGGTGATGGTGTTTCTTACCAGCCCGCTGGGATTAATCGGTGTGGTGCCCACGTTGCTTTTGTTTCAGCAACCTTTTGGTATTAATGCGCTGGTGGGGTTGATCGCATTATCAGGAATTTTGATGCGCAACACGCTGATTCTGATCGGGCAAATTGAGCACAACAAGCAAGCGGGGTTGGCACCTTTCGATGCGCTTGTTGAGGCAACCGTGCAGCGCGCCCGCCCGGTCATTTTGACGGCGTTGGCCGCCGTTTTTGCGTTTATTCCGCTTACCCAGTCGGTGTTTTGGGGCGCGCTGGCTTATACATTAATTGGCGGTACGCTGGCCGGTACGCTTCTCACCTTAATGTTTCTGCCTGCAATGTACGCCATCTGGTACAAAATCCAGCCGCAAGCGGCTGGTTAATGGGTTGTCCCGTCCTTTAAGAGGTTGACACCGAATCGCAAAACGCCCGATAGATTTGATCGGGCGTTTTGTATCAAACGCGAATGTATTTTGCACTACGGCTGGTTCTTTTCCGGCCCTTGTGTCTCGCTGCGTTAATAGTGAATAACGGTTGCGCGCCGGTTATATGTTTTGACACGCGCCGGCTGGTTCAACATGGCAAAGTTTTAACAAAATCTATAAACGCACGCAGTGGTGCTGGTAGATGGTTCTTGCCGGAGTAATATAAAAAAGGCCCAGTGAAACTCGGCCACCAATCCTCTAATAGCGGTTGCAATTGGCCGCTGGAAAGATGCGGGGTTAACCATTCTTCAAACAGGTAAACGATTCCGTGCCCGGCTATAGCGGCACTCACTGCCAGGTCGGCGGCGGTCGGGGTAACAATGAGGGGGCCGCCCGGTTCCAAGGTCAGCGTTTGCCCGTCACGCTCAAACTCCCAGGGTGGCATGGCCCCGCTGAGAAATCTGCCTCGCAGACAAGCGTGTTGTAACAGGTCGCGTGGGTGTACGGGTAGGCCGCGCTGTTGCAAATAAGATGGCGCGGCGGCCACAGCAAAACGTTGCGTGCGCGGACCAATAGGGACGGCAATCATGTCCTGTTCGAGATGCTCACCATAGCGGATGCCTGCGTCGCAGCTGCTGGCGCCCACGTCGATAAAATTATTATCGACAACCAGCTCCAGTAAAATGTCGGGGTAGGCCTTCAGAAAGCCGTCTACTATCGGCTGCAGGAAAAAACGCGCGGCAATTACCGGCACATTCAAGCGCAGGGTGCCGCGTGGACTTGCGCGCAACTCATTTAAAACGTCCAGCGCGCTGGATACTTCACTCAACGCAGGGCGTAACCGGTTCAGTAACAATGTTCCGGCTTCGGTCGGCGTCACGCTACGGGTGGTGCGCACCAGCAACCGAATTCCCAGCTGGTTTTCCAGCCGCCGCATGGCTTCGCTAAGTGCCGAGGCTGAGTGTCCGCCCGCGCGTGCCGCCTGACGAAATCCGCCGTGTTGGACAATCAAAACGAAAGCGGTCAAATCAGCCATGGAGTGAAGTTCAATGCTCATTGGGAAAACCTGGTGTGCGGAATTTCGTACAGCCTGTACGTGATTGACCGGATTATCACACGACTGACTTGCCCCTACCATGTGGTTGTGTTTGATAATCATCTGTCTCATGACTCGTCAAGGATTAACCATGACCACTTATTCTCCCGCCATTGATCAATTTACAGTTGCCAGCAGCAACCTGCGTTTTAACCGGATGGGCTACGGAGCCATGCAGCTGGCAGGGCCTCATGTGTGGGGCTGGCCAAAGGATCGAACCGCTGCGGTCGCGGTGCTGCGCGATGCTATCGAAGCTGGCATCAACCATATTGATACCGCCGATTTTTACGGACCGCATGTCACTAACCTGATTATCCGCGAAGCGCTGCACCCCTATCGGGATGATCTGGTCATTGCTACCAAGGTGGGTTTTTTACGCGGTGACGATCAGTCCTGGCAGTCGGCTGCATCGCCACACCAGTTGCGCGAGGCGGTTCATGACAACTTGCGCCATCTTCAGCTGGACGTACTCGATGTGGTAAATCTGCGGGCTCCCGGCGTAGCCGGTCCGGATGGTTCCTCCATTGCAGATTCGCTGTCTGTATTGGTGCGGTTAAAGGAAGAGGGACTGATTCGCCACATCGGGATTAGCAACGTTGATGCAGGCCAGGTTGCCGAGGCGCAAACGGTTACTGACATTGTTTGTGTACAAAACCAATACAACCTCGCGCACCGTAAAGATGATGTTTTGATTGATGCGCTGGCCGCGCAGGGCATTGCTTACGTGCCCTTTTTTCCATTGGGAGGTTTTTCGCCATTACAGTCGGATGCCTTGAGCCAGGTAGCAGGCTCACTGAATGCTACGCCGATGCAGGTAGCTCTGGCCTGGTTGCTACAAAGGGCACCAAATATACTGGTGATTCCCGGTACGTCATCCCCGGCTCATCTGCGCGAAAATATCTCGGCGGGTGCGTTGCGCCTGGATGCTGAGGCGTTGCTGGCCTTGGATAGTATCTAGCGGAATTCCTGTGAAACCCGGGCGCCATCGCCCGGGTTTTCAATCGATAATTCCCGGGTTACTCGCTACTGATGTGCCTGCGGAATTATCCAGCGATCATTAGCGGTATCGACGCTTCCGTTGAGCAGTTGAACAACCACTTTATCGACAATGCTCAGGCCAGCATCTGCCATATTTTCAAAAGAATCTATTCCGTTATTCGGAAAGCCTTTGCGGGTTCTGTGGATATTGAAACGGTTGGAAAAGGTTTGGCCGAAGGCGGCTTCAATATTCTCTTTGCCGTACATAAAACCTAATAGCCCGCCCCAGGTTGCCGTGGGGTTATCGGAATCCCAGCCGGTGAGGGCGCCAATTTTTATGGTTTCTTTTAAGTCGCCTTCGCCATAAAAAAGGCTTACAAGGCTTGCCGCGAAATTGATGCCTGCAGCAAAGCAGCCATTGCAGTACAAATTCCGCGAGGTGATGTCGTAGCCGTCTTGCTGCTGTTGCTGGTATCTCGCATAAATCGCATCGCGGGTTTCTTCCCAGGGTGTTTTGGCGAGGTACAGGTTTTTTACAAAGTCATACATTGCTGCCGGGTATTGCCCTTCGGGTAATCCTTTTCTCGCCTGTTCGGCCATCCAGAAGGTTTGCTCTTTTATCGGTTTGGATTTATCCACAGCAGAGGCCAGCGAATACATCACGATGTAAAAATTGGCAATATCGGCGGCTTCTTTATCCGCTACGGTTCTCACCGGCAGCTCGCCCATTTTCAGCGCGGCGTCTGGCCGCGCCGGGGCAAAAAATCCGAAAATTTCGGTGGTGAGCTGCGCATCGATCATGTCGTAATGATTATTAAGTTGATGGCTGCCGGTGTGCGGCGGCAGAACGCCGTCTTTCATCAAATCAAACGCTTTTTGGTTGGCAACCCAGAGAAAGTTTTCATAATTTCCCTCCGGGTCGCGGCCAAAAGGTGTCGGTTCTTTGTCGGAGTAAATATGGTTAAACCAGCCATCGCGGATTTGTTCCGGCGTCAAGATGACCGAGGCGCTGTCTTTTAACAGGTGCTGATAAATGTATTCAATATCGGTGTCGTCATCAGAGCCCCAAATGCCGTCCGGGCCAACCAGCACAAAATCAATGGTTGCAGAAAGATTGCTCGGCACACCTTGCCCCCAAATACTGGGTTGATCCGGCTTGCCCCAATCGTCGCGGGTATAAAAGGGCCCGGTTTTTATCGCGCCGATATCGCCGATTTTATCCATCTCGGTAACCAGTCCGGTCCAGTTGGCAATGCATTGCCCCAGCCAGAAACCATAAAGCGCATCGCGGTATTCGCTGCGGGAAATCTCAATGGTTGTTGGTGGGTTTGTGGTCTGCTCTTTTTCTGCAAGGGCAGATTTTTCCGGCGAGGCGGCGCAGCCGGATAACAAGCAATATCCGGACAGTAAAAGACAAGCGGTCAGGTAACGCATAGGTTTTATTCCTGCGGGTTTTTATTCAACAGGCGGTTGCTCATAATGTGTACGGCGATGGGTGGTTCAAGAGCTGTCTGCTGAATGCGTCTATTAGGGTTATAATCGCCGATAATAGCAGCATCCATCGCCATTTGGCTTTCCCTTTCCGGCATATTCCTATGGGCACACCACGTCAACATAAAGATAAAACAGCAACAGCTTCAAAAAGCCTGCACCCGAGGAATATCCACAACCAGGGTTATGACTTTCCCGCTCTGGTAAAAAGCCATCCGCCCCTGGCGGCTTATGTGAAACCAAACGCTTACGGTAATCTTTCTATCGAGTTTGCTGACCCGCTGGCAGTGAAATCTTTAAATGCTGCGCTGTTAAGGCACCACTATGGCATTGTTGGTTGGGAGCTGCCGGAAGGTGCGCTTTGCCCACCGATTCCCGGCCGTGCGGATTACATACATTATGTGGCCGATTTACTGGTAGCCGCTGAGCGTGCCGGCAATTCGCTTAACGCCAAACCGGCAGTTCGCTTGCTTGATATCGGCACCGGGGCTAATGGCATATATCCGCTATTGGCTTGCAAAATATACGGCTGGCAATGCGTGGGCAGCGACATTAATGCGCAATCGCTGGAAAACGTCGCTGCGATTATTGCTAACAACCCGGATTTGAAAGAGCGTTTCACGCTGCGTAAACAAGCCGATAAAAACCATATTTTTCAGGGAATCATTCAGCCTGGCGAATTTTTTGATGTCAGCGTATGCAACCCGCCTTTTCATGAGTCGCTGCAAGAAGCGCTAAAAGGCAGCCAGCGCAAGCTGGATAACCTTGCGCGCAATCGCGGTAATGTGCGCGGCAATAAAAACAGCGCTACTAACGCATCATCAGCCAATTCGCCGACGCTGAATTTTGGTGGTCTTGAAGCGGAGTTGTGGTGCAATGGCGGTGAGCAACTGTTTCTTAAAAAAATGATTCAGGAAAGCAAGTTGTTTGCAGCGCAATGCCGCTGGTTTACCAGCCTGGTTTCCAAAGCCGACAACCTGAAACCCGCTAAAAAGTTGCTGGCTAAAACCGGTGCACTGGATGTGCGCGAAATAGAAATGGTGCAGGGTAATAAAATTACCCGAATACTGGCGTGGACGTTTATGTAAAAATTTTGGTGATGGTTTCTGAAAAAAACCGCCCCGCTTTTTATTCCCACCGCTCCACAATTTCAATATCTGCAATGTAATCTTCCGGTGCCGGTTGGTCATTTAACAATGCGCTCATGCCGGTCAGCGCGGCCTGCACCAGGTCGTCTTCATTCTGGCGGGCGGCGTAAAGCCGGTTGGGTAAAAAGTCCAGCATGGTGTGATCATCGAAGGTGCCCAGCGTCATGCTTTCTGGGATCTGCCGCAGCTGCTGGCGCACCGCAGACAGCGCGCCTTCAAAAACCGGCAGTGATGACGTCAGTAAAATATCCGGCACGCCTCGTCCTTCTGCCAGCCACTGCAACATCAATTGTTTGCCATCTTCATCGCGATTGCTGGGGCTTTCCAGCAAGGTTACCTGGCTGCGTTTGATGCCGTGATTTTTCAACGCCTGCTTGAAGCCTTTTAAACGGGCGGCGATGGTGGGTAATTGCGGGTTGCCAATCAAAAACACAATATTCGGCTTGCCGGTAATCGCGGTCAACAGTTTGTGCGTGAGCTGTTCGCCGCTGCTTTCGTTGTTGCTCATGACCAGCGGCAGTTTGGCTTTGAAGTCCCGGTCGAGCACCAGGGTGCGGTTTTCGAAGCGGGTTTGGCAGTGCTTCAAGCTGTTTTTATCGCTGGGAACAATAAACAAACCATCCACGTTGCGCTGCTTGAAGGTGTCTATCAAATGGATTTGAGTGTCCGGGTCGTTATGGCAGCAAGACACCATCAATTGCAGCCCGGCGTTGCGGCAGCGAATCTCCAGCTTTTCAGCCAGCGCCGCGAAAAACGGGTTGGAAAGCCGCGGAATGATCAGCCCCAGGGTATCGGTGCGCTGCAACTTCAGGCTGCGGGCAGTGTAGTTGAGGGCGTAGCCATGCTCGTCGGTGTAATCGCGAATACGCTTCTCGGTGCGCTCGCTAATGCGGTACTGCCGGGCCTTGCCGGATAGCACCAGCCGTACGGTGGTGATGGATATTTCCAGCTCGGAGGCGATTTCGTCGACCGTTTTAGCCATGGTTCCCTTTCTTCTGTGTTTCACGGTTTTGGCGATTAAGCCAGTGCTAACTCGAGTTTGCAACAAAAATATTTACTGTTTCAGTGATTGCTTTTGTCATTTTATTCGTGATAAATTTTTTGCTAACTCGAATTAGCTTTATTTCAACAATAAATCAGATGATCAACCGGAGTAACTCCATGGCCCTCGCTGTACATTTGCCACCCTTGCCAGCCGTACAAACCTGCGCTGAAAACGACATTTTTATGATTAACAGCGGTGACTTGCGCGATTCTGCCAATCTCACCTGCTGGCCGGTACAGCAGGCTTGCGAGCAAAAACTGGCCGAGGTATTCAAGGATCAGTTCGGTTACAACCTGCGCCGCGCCATGCCGGTGGAAGAGGGGCGTGGCCACGGTTTTATCGCCAGCCAGCGTGAAGGTTCGGATATTTGCGCTTCCATTCCTGCCGATGCGCCGCTGGTGGTGATGCTGGCGGTATGGCAATACTCCCACCATGTGGCGGTGAGCCTGGCGCACCACAAAGGCCCGATTCTGCTGATTGCCAACTTCGACGGCACCTGGCCGGGGCTGGTCGGTTTGCTCTGCCTGAGCGGTTCGTTGACCAGTATCGGGGTGAAGCATTCGCGCCTTTGGTCAGAAAAGTTTGAAGACGACTTCTTCCTGCAAAAACTGCAAGAGTGGATTGATCACAAAGCCATCCAGCACGACACCAGCCACCTGAAACCGCTGTCTGCCAGCGATGCCTTTGTGCAGGGCGCTGCTGCGGACGCCGGGCGTGAGGTGGCTGCCTGGAGCCTGCGTCACAAAGAAATCATGGGGCTGTTCGATACTTTCTGCATGGGCATGATCAACGGCGTATTCCCGCAAAAAGCATTGATGGACATCGCCATGCCGCTGGAAGGCCTGTCGCAATCGGCGCTGGTGTATGAAATGAGCCTGGTCACGGACGCCGAGCGGGACGAGTGCTTGCGCTGGTACGAAGAGCGCGGCATGCAATTCCAGTACGGTAGCGATTCTGCCACTGAACTGACCCGCGACCAGGTGCTGGAACAGTGCGCTATGATGATTGCCATGGCCCGCTTTACCGAGCGTTTCGGCCTTACCTGTGTGGGTGTGCAATACCAGCAGGGCTTGAAAGATGTTTGCGCCGCCTCCGACTTTGCCGAAGGGGCGCTGGGTTCTACCGAACGTTTCCCGATTCGAAACGCGCAAGGGCAGGTGATTCGCGAAGGCAAGCCGATCCCGGTGATCAACGAAGTGGATATGGGCACCGCCATTCCGCAAACGCTGCTGTTCCGTTTGCTCGACAGCGTAGGCCTGAATGCTGAAACCACGTTGCACGATATTCGCTGGGGCAGCGAATACGAAGGCACTTTTTATTGGGATTTCGAAATTTCCGGCGCGGTGCCTTTCTCGCACATTAAGGGCGGCATTGCCGGTGCTATCGGTTATCGCCAGCCAGCGATGTTCTTCCCGCGTGGTGGTTCCACCATTGGCGGACAGTGTAAGGCGGGTGCTTTCCTGTGGGCGCGGGCGCATTACGAAGGCACCGATGTGCATCTGCATATTGGCAGCGGTACCGCCGTTGAATTACCTCAGGCCGAATTCCAGCGCCGCTCACAAGCGACCACGCCGCAGTGGCCGTTGATGAACGCGGTGCTGCACGGTGTGGATCGCGACCAGTTAATGGCCGGGCATCAGAGTAACCACATTACCCTGGCTTATGTGCCGGAAAATCAGCTGGAAGAATTATTGCGTGCGTTTGCTGCACAGGCACTGGCGCATGGTATGAAGGTTTATTTGACCGGTTCTGCAGTAGCCGGGGAGCGCCATTAATGCATAGCGACAATATTTTTGAAGGTGTTTGGCCGGTTATGCTGACGCCGTTTGATCAGCGCGGTGAGGTGGATTTTCGCAGCCTTGAGCGCCTGATCAACTGGTACATTGATGCCGGTGTGCACGGCTTGTTTGCGCTCTGCCAGTCCAGCGAAATTTTTGCCCTCAGCGATCGTGAAAAATTGCTGATTGGCAAATTCGTGCTGGATATCGCCGATGGCCGTGTGCCAGTGGTGGTATCCGGTCACACCGCTGAATCGGTTGCTGAGCAACGCGAGCAGATGTTGCGCATGGAGGAGTTGGGTGCGGCGGCGCTGATTTTTATTTCCAATCGCTTTGCCACGCCGTTTCAATCCGACGATATCTGGCTGGATAACCTCCGCCAGGTTACCGGTGATTTGAAGCGGGAAACCAAACTCGGTTTTTATGAATGTCCGGCGCCGTACAAACGTTTGCTAACGCCGAAAATTTTGTCCTGGTGCCTGGAAGACGGTCGCTACCGCGCCATCAAAGACACCTGCTGCAATATCGACACCATTCGCCAGCGGCTGGTACAAACCGAAGGCAGCTCGCTGCGTTTGTTGAATGCCAACACCACAACCTTGTTGTCGTCACTGCAAGCCGGTGCTGCCGGTTACAGCGGCGTGATGGCGAATTTTCACCCGGCGCTGTACGTCTGGCTGTATGAAAATTACCGCACGCATCCCGAGGCGGCGTTGCAGCTTTCCCAGGCATTGACCACCGCATCCATGGCGGAGCATTTGCACTACCCGGTTTGCGCCAAGCACTGGCAAACCACCCTGGGTAACTTCGCCACCACTGTTACGCGTGTGCGCCCGGCCGAGCCGTTTGTGCGCGACCAGGCCCAGTGTGCAACGATTGAACAAATGCAGGCGTTGGTGGAAACCCTGGCGCAGCAGTGGTTGTAGTAGCATAACGCCGGTCATAATCATAACGAGAGAGCGTCCATGCAGTTTAAAAAATGGCTGATCCTGGCGGTGTGTGTTATCGCCATGGTCAGTACCGCGGTGAGTGCTGAAGATTTTCCGGCGCAGCCCATCACTATTATTGTGCCTAACGCCCCCGGTGGCGGTACGGATATCAGTACGCGTGGTCTGGTACGGGTTGCCGAAAAATATTTACCGGCGCAAATTCGCGTGGTTAATCGCTCCGGTGCGTCCGGTATTGTGGGCACGCTCACCGCATCGCGGGCAAAACCTGATGGTTACACGCTGGTGATGGCGACGGTGGAATTGGCGATTCTGCCGCACCTGCGCCGCTCTCCCATGAGTTATAAAAATTTCGATTTTCTGGTCGCGCCCATTGCTGAGCCGGGCGCGCTCATTGTCAACAGCAAAAGCCCTTTTAACAGCGTTGAAGAATTTATGGCCTACGCGCGCCAGCACCCGGGGAAATTGCGCGTGGGTAATTCCGGCATTGGTTCCATCTGGCATTTGTCGGCGATGTCTTTAAAAGACCATTACGCTGTGAAATTTGTTGATGTGCCTTACAGTGGTGGCAGTGCAGAAGCCATTGTTGCTTTGGTCGGCGGGCATATTGATGCGGTCACCGTAGGCCCCGCTAACGCAACCGCGCAAATTGCTGCCGGTCAATTGAAATTGCTCGGCGTAATGAATGACAGCCGCATGCCGCTCTACCCCGAGGTGCCTACGTTTAAAGAGCTGGGTACTGACCTTACCATTCGCGCCTGGGCCGCGTTGGGTGTTCCCAAGGGTGTGCCTGAATCGCGCCGTTTGATTTTGCAGCAGGCTTTTTCCAAAGCATTGCAAGACCCGGAGTATGTGGATTATATGGCGCGGCAGGGCATCGTCGTTAACACCGCCGATACCGCCGCCGTTAATGCCATGATTAAAGAAGACGATGCCTTTTATAAAACTCTGGTTGAGGGGCTCGGCGTACAATGACATTTTCTCCCGCTATTGCCGAACGCATTACCGCCGGTGTGCTGTTATTCATTGCCGCCGCGGTACTCCTCTACGCCATCGGTTTTGAAACCGTATTAACCGATCCGCTGGGGCCGATGTTTTTGCCGCGCGCCATGGCCGTGTTGTTGCTGATTTGCGCGCTGGTTTTATTATGGCGCTCCTTTCGCAAACCGGAACAGCCTGTTGCCGCTGCCGAACCGGAAGCCAGCGCTGCGGAAATTTTTGCTGAAAAGCCGTCTGGCGAAAAAGCGCCTGCTGAAGAACCGAATGTATTAACTGAGGTAAATGATGCGGCTCCTGCATCGAATCGTTACATCGCCTGGTTATTACCCCTGCTTACCCTGTTGTATATTCCGGCGCTGGCATGGGCCGGTTTTTTAATAGCCACCTTTTTTATGTTGATGGCGCTGGCTTTGTTTATGCCGTCGCCCCGTCCATCACTGTTCAAACCATCCATTAACTGGCGAGCCTTGCTGCACATCGCCGCAGTTTCTGCGGCCATTACGCTGGCGATTTATGTGTTGTTCCTGCAGGTGCTGGGAGTGCCTTTACCATGATGGATATGATCACCTCCTTGCTCACCTGGAGCAGCGTGCTGGCAGCGGTTTGCGGTGTACTGATCGGGATTATTCTCGGCGCCTTGCCGGGCTTGTCTGTCACCATGGCGGTGGCCTTGTTGTTTCCGCTGACGCTGGGCATGAACAGTGCAGACGGCATTATTATGCTGCTCGGTATTTATGTTGGCGGCATTTACGGTGGCTCAATTCCGGCGATTTTATTAAACACGCCTGGCACACCGGCGTCGGTAGTTACCTGCTTTGAAGGCTACCCCATGACACAACGGGGCGAGGGCGATAAAGCGCTGGCGATATCCACACTGGCCACTTTTGTGGGAGGCACACTGAGCGCACTGGTGCTGATTTTTCTCGCGCCCGTATTCGCCACCTTCGCGCTGAAATTTTCTGCACCGGAATTTTTTGCGCTGGCGGCGCTTGGGCTTTCTGCGATTATTTTGATCAGCTCTGACAACCCGGTAAAAGGCATTATTGGCGGCGCGCTGGGTTTATTGTTATCCACTGTGGGCGTGGATGCCTTTACCGGTTATACCCGTTTTACTTTCGATAATTTTTATCTGCTGGGCGGCATTTCTTTTGTGCCGGTATTGATTGGCTTGTTTGCCTTTTCTGCCTTGATGACCAGCTACCTGCAACCGCCATCTTCCATTCCTAAAAATGCGGTAAAGCCGGTTTCCATTCGCGGCACCTTATCGCATTTGAAAGTGGGCAAGCGCCTCAAGTGGCCGATGTTTCGTTCCGGTTTAATTGGCACTTTTGTCGGCTCCGTGCCCGGTGCCGGTGGTGATGTTGCCGCATTTCTTTCCTACACCGAAGCCAAACGCGTCAGCAAAGAGCCGGAAACGTTTGGTAAAGGCAACCTCGACGGTTTGGCCTCTGCCGAAAGCGCCAACAATGCCGTTACCGGTGGTGCAATGGTGCCTTTATTAACGCTTGGTATTCCTGGCGATACCGTCGCAGCGGTTATTCTCGGGGCCTTTATGGTGCACGGACTGCAACCCGGCCCCTTGCTGTTTCAGGATCACGCACAAACCGTGTACATGATATTCGCCGGTTTATTACTGATCAACCTGCTGGTATTAATTTTCGGTTTGCTCGGCGTGCGTTTATTCTCGCGTTTAAATCAGGTGCCGCTGCACTGGTTAAACCCGGTCATTCTTATTCTGTGCGTGGTCGGTGCCTACAGCGTCAACAACACCTTATTCGATGTTGGCGTTATGCTGGTCAGCGGTATCGTCGGTTACTTTTTAATTCGCCAGGGCTTTGGCGTTGCGCCCATCGTGTTGGGCATGGTGCTTGGGCCGCTGCTGGAATCGAATTTGCGCCGCATGTTTATTCTCTACGATCAGGGTGCCTGGATTTTACTGGAACGCCCCATCGCCTTAACCTTTTTGACACTCATGGCGCTGCTGTTTTTACTGCCTCTGCTGCGTCGTGTCTGGCGTGCCCGTCGCGCCCGCTAACCGTTTTCCCATAATAAATTGAGAGGTATCAACCATGTTACTTACACTGTCTTCACGCCGAACGGCCACGCGCTCTGTGCCGGTTAGCAAACGTGTAACAACATTTTGTGCCGGCATCCTCGCCGCCGCTATATTAAGCGGCTGCGCCGTGCAATCCTCATCGCCAACCGCCAATAAAGGCGAACCGGTATCCGCCATCTTATCGGCACAAATGATTGACGGCGATGCAACTTATCCACAAGCGCATGCCTCGAGCATTGCCGAAACTCTGGACGGAAAACTGGTCGCGACCTGGTTTGCCGGTGTGCACGAACGCCATCCGAATGTCGGTATTTATATTGCCCATTTTGAAAATGGCAGCTGGCAAAAAGCGGTGGAAGTCGCCAACGGCAAACAGCCGGACGGCACATTCCAACCGACCTGGAACCCGGTGTTATTCCAGCCGGAAGTAGGTGACTTGCTGCTGTTCTACAAAGTCGGCCCCAACCCGCGTGAATGGTGGGGCATGGTAATGCGCTCAGCTGACGGCGGCCGCACCTGGGGCACACCGGAGCGTTTGCCGGACGGCATTCTCGGCCCGATTAAAAACAAACCTATCGTCACCAACGACGGCAGCTGGCTGTCACCTTCCAGTTCGGAAACCATGGAAGTGTGGCACATGCATTTTGAACGCAGCAAAGACCAGGGAAAAACCTGGACCAAAAGCGAAATGGTAAATCGCGGCCCGGGTATTGATGCTATTCAGCCAAGTGTTCTGGTACACGCCGATGGCCGTATGCAAGCTGTCGCCCGCACCAAACAGGGCGCACTGGCATCCGCCTGGTCCAGCGACCGCGGCATTACCTGGACACCGGTTTCTGCTATTGATTTGCCAAACCCGAGTTCGGGTACTGATGCGGTAACTTTGAAAGATGGTCGTCATTTAATTATTTACAATCATTCCGCCCACCGTCCGGATACTCCTGGCAAAGGCGTTCGTTATCCGTTGAACCTGGCAATTTCTGATGATGGCATTAGCTGGACTCCGATTTTAACGTTGGAAGATAAACCTCTGGTTTCCGGTTATGCCTACCCGGCGATGATTCAAAGCGCCGATGGTTTGGTGCATTTAACTTACACATGGGATCGCAAACGTATCAAACACGTAGTGGTTGATCCGGCGAAGCTTTGATTATTTGATAGAGGCAGTTTGGGGGTTATTGAAACGGGAGATGTTATACCGACCGTTTGCCGTCAGAATGTTTGTTTCAAATACGCATAAATACATCCATGTAGCTCCATCAAGCCAACGGCAACTGCTCCTGCGTTGCTCTAACTTCCGCCATCCATGGCGGTCGTCCATGGCTTGAAGGCTTTGAAACAAACATCCTGACGGCAAACTACATTGTGCGTATCTTGAGTAATCGTGCGGCATAAATTTCGTCCAACTGTGTTTCTCTCAACTTCGGAATATACAGATTCTCTTCTTTATATAATCTGGGATTGAAGGCTTTAACAAAGAAATCTAAATATCCCATCTAAGGGATGAGTTGGCATTCCGTTTTTTCTTATAAGGTTTGCTTCGCTCCAATGCGAGTTTGCCGTCGGGATAAGAGCGTTTCGACACCTTGCAAGCCATGGATGGCTTGCGGAGCTACATGGACGTATTCACGCGTGTTCGAAATGCTCTTATCCCGACGGTAAACGGATGACTGAACTCCAATTCTCAAGCACCACCTGCTTTTGACTTTTATAAAAAAGGTGTTTTATGAAACGCTGGTTTTTATCAACTATTACGGCACTCTGCTTACTGGCAGGAGCAACGCTTGTTCATGCTGCGGGGTTGCAGGTTTATCACCTCGAAACAGAAAACACGGTCAACCCCACGGGTATTGACCGCACTGACCCGCGACTCTACTGGCGCTTGAAAAGCGAAGACGCAGGGCAAAAGCAAACGGCCTGGCAAATTCTGGTCGCCAGTAGCGAAGCGCAATTGCAGCGCAATCGCGGCGACCTGTGGGACAGTGGCAAGCAAAATTCTTCCAAAAATATCCACGTACACTACGCCGGAAAACCTATTAAATCTTCCCAGCAAGTATTCTGGAAGGTAAAAGTCTGGGATCGCGATGGTAAAGCATCCGATTGGAGTGAAACCTCAAGCTGGACCATGGGCGTGTTAAGCCAGGAAGAATGGAAAGGCGTTTGGATTACGCCACCGCAAGCCATGGAATCTGCATTGCTGCGCAAAAATTTTGTGGTTAACAAAGGGCTGAAAAGCGCTGTACTACATGCAGTAGGTTTGGGCACTTATGACTTGCATTTAAATGGCAGCAAACTGGGGGAAGATTTACTGTCTCCTGGCTGGACCAACTTTGACAAAACCGCCTTGTATTCCTCCTGGGATATCACCGAGCAATTGCAGGAAGGCGATAACGCGTTGGGCTTTATGCTTGGCAACGGTATGTACAATGTTGTGCCCCGCAACCGCTTCTCCAAATTCGCCGGTTCATTCGGCCCGCTGCGCGCCAACCTGCATTTACAACTGGAATACGCCAACGGAAAAACCGAATTTTTCGGCACCGATGAAAGCTGGAAAGCACACACCGGCCCCTGGGTGTTTAACAGTATTTACGGCGGTGAAGATTACGATGCGCGTGCACTGCCCGCTGGCTGGAGCACCGCCGCATTTGATGATCGCGCCTGGTTGAATGCGGTAATCATTATGCGACCAAAAGGCGAGCTGAAAGGGCAGAGCGTTTCTGCTGAACCGATTCGCATTATTGAAACCCGCCAGCCAAAGGCCGTGCAGGATTTCGCCGATGGCACCAGGGTTTATGACCTCGGCCAAAATACCACCTGGATGCCGCGTATTCGCGTGCGTGGCCCGGCGGGTTCTACGGTGCGCTTGACCCCTTCTGAAATCACCCATGCTGATGGCACCATCAATCGCGATACCACCGGTTTGTCGCATCGCGGCAGTGCCTGGTGGCAATACACCAAAGCGACCGATGAAGACGAAGAATGGGCGCCGCATTTTTATTATGTGGGTTCGCGTTATTTGAAACTGGATGTATTCCCGGCGGATCCGCATGGTCTGGTGCCAACCTCGGCGCAAGTGCCAGCTCGTAAAGCGGGTGATGTGTTGCCGGAATTATTATCCGTTGAAGGCTTGCTGGTGCATTCCATTGCCTCGCCGGTTGGCGAGTTCTCGGCAGCCAATCCGCTGCTGAATCAAATTCGCGACCTGGTGCGTTGGGCGCAGCGTTCCAATATTGTATCGGTACTGACAGATTGCCCACACCGGGAAAAATTGGGCTGGCTTGAACAGTACCATTTGAACGGCCCTTCCATTCGTTACGAGTTTGATATGGCCAGAGTCTTCACCAAAAGTTTGCGCGACATGCGCGATTCACAAACCGAAGAAGGTGCGTTGCCCAATATCGCGCCGGAATACGTTCAATTCAAAGGTACGTTTCGCCACGCGGCAGAGTGGGGCGCTTCTCTGATTCTGGTGCCCTGGCAGCAGTATCAATTTGAAGGCGATACCGATTTATTACGTGAATATTACCCGGCCATGAAAGCCTACTTTGCCCATCTCAAAACCCGAGCGGATGATTATATTCTCAGCGAAGGTTTGGGTGACTGGTATGACCTG
This sequence comes from Cellvibrio polysaccharolyticus, assembly GCF_015182315.1. Taxonomy (NCBI): domain Bacteria; kingdom Pseudomonadati; phylum Pseudomonadota; class Gammaproteobacteria; order Cellvibrionales; family Cellvibrionaceae; genus Cellvibrio; species Cellvibrio polysaccharolyticus. The sequence goes on along the minus strand of NZ_PRDL01000001.1, from coordinate 3,232,146 downwards.
GGGCCGGAAAAACCCGGCAAGGCGCAGTTAACCTTCCCGGATTTAACCGCAACCGCGTTCCTGTTTTATGATGCAAGTGTGCTGGCGAAAATTGCTGACGTACTGCATGAAAAAGCCGATGCAGAAAATTTCCGCAATGAAGCGGCTGCAATTCGTAAAAAATTCAACAGTACTTTCTTCAATGAAGAAAAAGGTTATTACGCTGGCAACTCGCAAGCCGCCAATGCCTTGCCACTGGAGTTGGGGCTGGTAGAAGAAAGCCAGCGGGATCGTGTTTTTGCCAACCTGGTGCAAGACGTTATTGACCGCGACTATGCCATGACCGCTGGCGATGTTGGCTTCCGCTTTTTGTTGCAAGCGCTTTCCAACGGTGGCCGGGCGGATGTGATTTACCGCATGATCAACCAGAGCGACAAACCCGGTTACGGTTATCAAATTAAAAAAGGCGCAACCGCGCTGACCGAATCCTGGGACGCCAACCACACCGCCTCGCACAACCATTTTATGCTCGGGCATATTATTGAATGGTTCTACAAGGATCTGGTCGGGATCGGCAGTAGCCAGGATGAACCTGGTTTCAAAAAAATCCGCCTCTATCCGCAGCCGGTTCGCGAGCTGGGTTGGGCGCAAGCCACTTATCAATCGGTGCAGGGGCCAATCAGCGCCCGGTGGGATTTTGAAAACAACGGCTGGCGCTATCGCGTAACCATTCCTGCCAACACCACCGCCGAGGTTCACTTGCCCGGCAAGGGTGAGGTAACCCTGAATGGCAAGCCTGTAACCGATACCAAAACCATTGAGCCGTTACCGGGTAACGGTTTGCGTCAGGTTTATCGGGTACCTTCGGGCAGCTATGATTTTTTTGTAGCCAATGAGTAAGGTGTAGTTTTGCTTCGCCTCCGGGGTGCATTTTCTACAGGAATGCACCCCGGGAGGGGAAAATCTGTCAAAAGTTGTGAGTTGAGTAATAATCCCGCAAGTAGAGTGTTAAGCTTTTGCACTCGCCGCCGATAGTATTTCGAAGACTGCCCACGCCAGACTTTTTCGCACACTGGATTTTTCGACAGACCCTCCCACTCCCAAAGAAGATCACCATGCACACAACTCTCAAAATGCGTTTGCTTATCAGCAGCCTGGCCGCCGTTCTGGTCACGGTCATCACCCTGGTAAGCCTCACCACCTACTTCATCCGCGAGGATGCGATGGCGGATACGCAGGAGAAAATAGACCAGTTGGCAACGACCTTTGCTAGCGGCGTAGGTCAGTGGATGGAGGATCGGAAAAACACCATCAACAGCGTAAGACTGATGATTGAGGCAGACCCGGAAGTCAATGTCCGGCCTCACTTGCTACAAGCGCAAAACGCCGCCGAATTCGGCTCCACGTTTTTTGGCAACGAAGACGGCGTAATGATGTATCAGGATGCGTCGCTGGATAATGCCAGTCTCGATCCGCGCACACGCCCCTGGTATATAGATGCAAAAGCCGCCGGTGCCATGGCAATTACCGCGCCCTACATCAGCTCTTCCCTTCAAAAACAGGTCGTCACCATTGCCGAGCCGGTCAGGGTTTCCGGTCAGCTGTTCGGTGTGGTTGCAGCCAATTTAACCATTGAGCAATTAACCGACGCGGTTGCAAAACTGCATGTTCCCGGCAATGGCTACGGGATTATGGTGCACAAAAACGGTTTGGTTATCAGCCATCCCGACAAAGCCCTGAATGAAAAACAAATCACCGATGTCACTCCGGGTTTTACAACGGCCTGGTTGTCCCAATCGCTGAGCAGCACCGCGTTGCACGAATACACCCTGGATGGCGCCATTAAACTGGTGTACACCACGGCAATTCCCAACACCGATTGGGCGCTGATTTTCGTAATGGACAAGCAGGAAATCATGGCGCATTCCACTCAGCTGGCGTGGATTATGTTTGCGGTTGGTGTTGCTCTAATTGTGCTGTTTGGTTTAATTCTGGTTGCCGTTTTCAAACTGCAATTCCGCGATCTGGAGCGTGTTGCCCAGGCGCTCCACGACATTGCCGAAGGTGAGGGCGACCTTACCGTCCGTATCAAAACCGCCAGCCAGCACGATGAAATTGGCAAACTTGCGTCCGGCTTCAACCGCTTTGTTGAACGCTTGCATGGCATGATTTCGCGTATGCACGATATCGCCGGTCAGCTGGAAGGGCAGGCAAAAAACACCAGCGATTCCGCCAACAAAACCAGCCAGCGTATTGAAGTACAGCAGGACGAAGTCACTATGGTTGCCGCCGCTGTTACGGAAATGGCCGCCGCCACCCAGGAAATTGCCAGCAACGCCGAACACACCGCGCAAACCGCACAGGATGCGGTAAGCCTGTCCGATCACGGTAAACAGCAAGTACTCAAAAGCCAGAACTCCATTCGCAATCTGGCGAATGAAGTGGATACCGCCAGTGCTATTATTGGCGAGTTGAATGCCCACTCTCAGGAAATCAACAGCATTTTGTCCACCATCAGCGGCATTGCCGAGCAAACCAATTTGCTGGCATTGAACGCGGCCATTGAAGCGGCGCGTGCGGGTGATCAGGGGCGTGGCTTTGCGGTAGTTGCCGATGAAGTGCGTGTACTGTCGCAACGCACCCATTCATCGACGCAGGAAATTCAAAAGATGATCGAAACCCTGCAACAAACCGCTGGCAAAGCCGTAAAGTCCATGACGCAAAGTCACGATATGGCCGAAACCAGCGTAACCGACGCTAACTCCGCCAGCGAAAGCCTGGTAAAAATCAGCCTGGCCATCAACGAAATTTCCGGCATGGCCATCCAAATCGCCACCGCCGCCGAAGAACAAACCTCGGTCACCAGCGAAATCAACAGCAACACCGAATCTATCCGCGCTGTTTCAGAAAACCTATCCACAGAAGCACTGGCTTCCAAAGCGCAGTCTCAGGAATTGGCGAGGCTTGCTGAGTCACTGCAGCATGAGGTGGGGCGGTTTAAGCTTTGAGGCTGTTATTGGATAAGTCTTAAAAGAGATGAAAGTAAAATTGGAAAATCCTACTTAAAAATTGTAGCTGTAACTTGTATAAAATGAATTCACCATTCAATCTGATTATTGGAAAATTCTGATTTCGAACAAAGTAGCATTCTGATCTGAATGCTGCTTTGTTCGAGAGGCTCGATTGCCATTTTCTTTTTAGATTACTCGATGCTTGAAGTTAGATTACTCGATGCTTGAAGTTTTCCATCCATTTAATGAGTTCCAGTACATCTTGCTCGAACTCCTCAATCTCCAGCGGAACTTGGGGTAATTCATCCGCTTGCGAATGTTCGTAAACCGAGTACTTTGTCATCAACCCATCCAGGAGATCGCAGTCCTCTGTCACAACTTTGGCGATACCTCTCAGCTTCCCTTTGGTCATAACGTCACGCCTGAAGCGCACAACTACGTCGTTCAGAAGAATGAACTCCACTGTTCGCTCCAGGATGATTCGAAAATCACTACATGCACTCTTTACGGTGAGGTCATAACCGTCTGCGTCGGCATCGGCCTGATGCTTTTTGAGCCTCGGGATGACGTGATCTCTAACCGCATTAAGTGCCTTGTCGGGCTTGGCGTCCCGCAGACTGTGTTGCGCCAGAATTCCCGAAACCTTATCCAGCCGTCGAAGCGACTGCACGGTGTGGGTAATTTTCTCGTTAGCCGGATTCTCACCGTGTTTTTTGATTACAGCCTCAACGAGTGCAATCAACGAGAGGCGGTGAGTGAAGATGATGACCTGCCGGGTCTTCGCCAACTCGACAAGCCGGGTAACAACCCTCTCCTCGAAATCCTGATCTAAAGACGAAATCGGGTCGTCAAAGATGAACGGGGCAAGCTGGTTCGAACCAGTTGTGTCAGCCAGGAATGCCGCCAGCGCAACAATGCGGGTTTCGCCTTCACTGAGTACGACATCGGGAGTGAATCCAGCCCGAGCACCGACAAGGGCGAGCCCAAATGTGATAACTCCTTTTCCTTGAGCCCTGCTCTGCGGCACAACTGGCAACCGCCGTCCACCAAGGGACTTCAACTCCGCATCAAAGCGGGCCTGATATCCAGCATCAAGCTCGGTACGCCCAAGCTCGGTGCGCTTGGTTGTCAACGAATTGGTGGCCGTTAACTTAGTAGCTTTATCCAGCAGATCGACAGCTACTAGCCGCTCACGCTCTGCGAGAATCGCTGGCTTGTTCTGGGACAGCCACTGAAGCGCCTTGAGTTGCTTCACTCGCTTCTCGACCTGCTGCCGCTGCCCATCCTGCTGCAGCTGGGCGAGGCTGGTCTTCTCAGCAAGCAAGTCGGCAGCTCGTTTTTCCAGTGCCTGATCGATAGGAGCCCAACCGAACACAGAGATATCTCCCACGGCAGCACATTCCACAAACTGTGCTCGCCTAGACTTCAACGACTCATACCAGGCACGGGCCGTGGCTTCGTCGAACTGCAACTGAGCCAGGCGCGCAATCCAGTCTTCAATCGAAGGCACCTGAATTACCTTCGCGATCAGTGCCGCACTGGCGGCCTCCGCAGTTTTCGCCGCAGTCTCGAGACCCGCGGTGACGAAAGCCTCGAAGCTTTTGAGCCGAGTGGCGCCCTCAGCCGTAAGCTCTTGCTGACAGAGCACGCAGTGCGCACCGTCTGAAGTAACGGGAAATTCGTGACCATGGTATGCATGAGCAACGGAATAGGCGCGCGCCTGCTCCCACATAAGTTTCCAGGCCGCCTCACCAACGCCTTGGAGAGGAGCATTCGCGAATGCCTGCTGCGCAACTTCGTTGGCCGTCTTTCTCGCCGCAACCGCCGATACTTTTGCCTTCGACAGCTCATCAGCCTTCTCGTCGGTGAGGCCTTCTTTCAACAGTTTCATTGCCTGCTTGATACTTTCGGTGGCAACACTTTCCTTGCCAATAGTAACCAAGCGACCCGCGATGTCTTTTTCCGCGAGCAGAGCCTCAGCCTTGACCCGCTCGTCGTCCAAATCTTTTCCATACCGGCAGTACGCCTCGACCTTCTCAGCAGAAGCGGAGGCTTTGAGAGAGGAGAACCAGGCCTTCTCAGCGGTATCTGAGAGATCACCTGGGAACTGTGGAAGGGCACTAACGAGCTTTCCCTTCTCCCGCCCCAGCTCATCAGAAACCATGCCCGAAATCTGAATGAGCATGGAGATGAACCGCATGCTGCTCGGCTCATAGCTTGACTCAGTGCGCCCCATGTACTGAGTTGCGGCTTTCGAATCAAATACTTGGGCGTACTTGAGCATCGCATGGGGCTCGGCGCCAGGATGCCAATTGATATCTCGGGAATTGCCATCAATCGTGATTCGGCATTGAGCACTGCAAGCATGCTCTTCATCGCTGAATACGTTCGGGCGGATTTCGTCCCGTGAACGAGATCCACAAAGCTGTTTGAGCAGACGAGCAAAACCACTTTTCCCCGAACCATTTTGCCCGTAGATGACAGTCAAACTGCCCGTTCCGAATGGTAGAGATGCCCCAAGTTTTATCGCGTTAACCCCGAAGACTTGGGTTACCTCTTCGACCCGCACAACCCGTTGCACCGCCCCAGCCGAAAATGCACCAGGAGCCACCTTCAGGAACCCAGGGTCACCCTGCTTGGCCGCCTCCAGCTTGCAGAGTCGAACCAGCTCTGCAAGCTCACCCTCATTCGGCAAGCGTTTGTTATCGATGAGCTGTTTGGCGGCTGTCTGAAGCCAGCCATTACGGTCATTCAGCCACTTTTCGAAGTCACTGACTCCAACCGCTTCATTCGCTAGATCAGACATCCTTGCGTTCCTTTCTATCGAGGTAGTTATAAAGCTTTGTTATAAATTTATAATTTCGATGAATTAATACAATGACGATGAGAGATTGCTATCCTGCTCTGAATAACAATTCACCAAATGGCGCATGAACTGTTGTATAGATGAGTTTTGGCCGTCATATACTCTTTATCTGTCAGTAAGCGGTGCTGTGCACCCCCGTCTTGATCTCAATTTTATTTGTTATTTATTATTGACCATGAATTCACTTGATTGGTTTGTATTGTAAATTCAATGCCACCATTTCGGATGTAAAGCTCGTTTCCAAGCCTCGATAGTATTACAGAGTCTTTTAAAACACATTGATTTGTTTCGTTCTCTGATGGAGTGATTCCTAATAGCTTTATGGTTTTGCATGCAGATTCTTTTAGCACGATTGATTCTGCTTTAAAGTTACCGAATTTATATGCTTCCATAACTCCGGTCGGTATGCGATGTATAACTTCGAAAGATGACAAGATGAAAATCAAAACTCCAAGCCCTAAAGCTAGGTAATATTTTATTGCCTTTATATTGCCAGGCTTTACTGCTACAAGGAAGTTTACAAAAACAATGACAGCTACAGTAATGCCAATAATTAATGGCGATCCCTTTGGTGTGTTATGAGCAGATGACGTAATCTTAATGATAAGAAAAGTTGGTAGCAGCATCAAACAACTAGTGAATAATGAGGTTGCGAGAAAAGAGCCGATCTCTTCAGATAGCTCCTTTTTTGTCAGTTGTCTTTCCTTTCTAATTAATAACCAAAGAAGTGCAACACCTAATGCTGTACACGCTAGAGTTGCTGGCCAGTTAATGGATGTAAAAAACAATAGAAAATAAAAATATACCATAGGTGCCAGAAACCACTTGGCTACGCCTAGGTGTTTTTTATCGCCATTTTCATTTTCCCATAGGTGTTTAAGTTTGGAGCTGTTTGCCCAGGCATTACTCCAATAGGCGCCAGGAATGACGAGAATGAGCAATAGCAAGAAAACAGTGATAATAGTGGTAATTGCTGCAGCAGATAAAACTGTAATTGATGATTTTAGGTCGAAATCGGGCATGTATCCGATATATGCATAGTAAGAAACAAACATTCCTCCACCAATTAATAGGTAGGAAGACCAAAATAGTGTCCCAACATTTTCGTATATGTAATCTTTTATTTTTGAGTAATCCAAAAATTTTACCTAGTCTCCCTTAGAGTTTTATGCCGATTTGGTCGGTCTGGTTCGCAAAAATTTTTCGATAGAATCTGTGTCTTGTTGATTCAATTGCTGATGGCCAAAACATAAAGAGTAAATCTTTTATTGTCCTTTTGATGGTTTATATGTTGCAAACCGTCCAGTGTGAATCATTGATAATAATCGTGGTGCATATAATTGCAAGCGATTTTTGGTGCCACATCTACTCACAAAAAATTCCGATAATTAATAAACTCGCATCCGATCGAAAAAATCAGTTTCACTCTCTGTATCAAACAGATCCTCATTAGGTGTGAGGGCTTACTTACTTTTAGCGGCTTTGTTTTCGCACTCTTTATGAAATTTGCTGCTAAGGTATTTAGACGCGCTTGGAGCTTTATGAACTTTTATTTGAAAATTGCGAGACACGAATGGGAGTTGATTAATGATCGATGAAGGTTTTTCTTGTCGTTTTTCCGTAACAGATGGAAAGAAGTTTTCGTTGAAGGATTGGCTTACCTTGCCTGATGACTTGCCTCCGGAAGAGGAAGTTGAGCAGTTGCTGAAGCAGCGGGTGAAGGAAATTTCTGATTTACAGAACGTGCTTTATGCAGACCATAAATGGTCGGTGTTATTGATTTTTCAGGCGATGGATGCGGCGGGGAAGGATTCTACGATCAAGAATGTTCTGTCTGGTGTTAACCCGCAGGGGTGCGAGGTGCATAGTTTCAAGCAGCCTTCGGCGCGGGAGCTGGAGCATAACTTTTTATGGCGAGCGGCCAAGTGCACACCGGCGCGAGGGAAGATTGGTGTGTTTAACCGTTCGTGGTATGAGGAAACGCTGATTGTTCGGGTTCACCCTGAGTTTCTGGAACCGCAACATCTTCCTGATGGTTTGGTTACGGATAATTTATGGGATGAGCGTTTGGAAGATATTTCGTTATTCGAAAGGCATCTCGCCCGCAGTGGTACGAAGATTTTGAAGTTCTTTTTGAATATTTCCCCGGAAGAACAAAAAAAGCGGTTGCTGTCGCGGATTGATAGCCCGAAGAAGAACTGGAAGTTTGATAAAAGCGATATCGAGGAGCGGACGCACTGGGATGATTATATGCACGCTTATGAACAGGCTATTCAGAAAACTGCCACTGATTATGCGCCCTGGTTTGTTATACCTGCCGATAATAAACCTTACGCCCGGCTGGCGGTTGCCGATGCAGTTTTAGCCGCGTTAAAAACATTGAATTTGAGTTGGCCGGAAGTAAAGGAAGAACTGAAAGCGGCTTTACCGGATTATCGTAAAAAACTGGAAGATAGCTGATGTTTTTTCAGAGAGCGATAAACACGAGATCGGTATGAGGCGAGTTTGTCGTTAGGAAGCTTGTTCCAAAACTGTCGAGTCATGGATGACTCGACAGAGCTACAGGGAGGTATTTATGTGTTTTTGGAACAAGCTTCCTAATGACAAACGGGTAGGCGGCACCTGGTAGCCTAAGTCTCTAAAGCCCCGGAAAAACCGGGGCTTTTTATTGAATGTTATTATCTTAATTTCAACAGCTTTTGAGTTTCCGGTACCATCAAGCTTCCTTTATCCGCCGGTGCTGCTTTTCTTATCAGCATGGTTGAACTGACGGTCGGGCAGGAGCCGGTTGCGCGGAAGGCCAGTGCGGTTGCCAGAATGGCTTCCTTGGGATCTCCCAGCTCGTGGTTAAGGTCGTCGTCCACAAAGCAACCCTCTACTCGTGTTTTACCATCCGAAGCGGTGGCAGGAGAAAAGCCATCGCTGTATTCTCCAAAACCTTTAGCATTAACACCGGCCAATTGAATGGTGTAATAAGTGGTACCGCAGTTAGGTTCCGGGTAATAACCATAGGGTTTTCCGCAGGTGGTGTCACCGATTAAATAAACAGGAATATCGGCACCGCGCAAGCCGTTGATAATGGCTTCGCTGGCGGAGCAGGTTTCCCGCGAAGATAAAATGAATACCCGCTTTAAATCCAGTGTGGGCAAATCCAGATATTGGTTCTCACCGTAGAGGCCGAAATCCAGGAATGGGAACGGCTCAAGCACAGGTTTTTTGCTGTTCTCTAGTTGTTCGTAAAATACTTCCGACTGGATATTGCTGCCTGCCAGCATGTAGCTAACCTGGCTGGCAATGGATAACAAACCACCGCCGTTGTAACGTAAATCCAGAATGACATCATTGACGCCCGCTTGTTTTAATTGCCGAATGGCAGTTACCCATTGATCCTGCGCTTTTTGAATGTGGCTATTAAAAACGATATAACCAACTCTATCATTGCCATTTTCCAGCACTTTGGTAGTTAACACAGGAGAAATGGCGATATCAGCAGACTGTAACGTCACTTTACGTGGTGCAGTTGCTTCTGGCTCTAATAAAGTAAAATGATTTATTGCGTTCGCTCTGATTGGATTCAATCCATCACTCAGTACCATTATGCCTTCCATGCTCTCTTCATGAACCAGATCGTAACCGTTAATTTCGAGAATTTTTGTACCGCGTATGATTCCTGCATTGGCAGCAGGGGAGCCGGGTTCGACGTAAGCCACATAATAGGCGCGTGGAGGAATGACGGAATAGTATCTTAACTTCATGCCGTAAGAGTAGGTTACACCCGCGTCCCAGGCCTCGGCATATTCGGTCGGTTCTGAAAAATGGAAGTTATCCCTGAAACTGCCGGATTCCGTTAGTGAATGGGTAACTAACCAGGAAAAATATTCCTGTGCAGAATTGCCGAAGGTGGGGTCAATGTCCGGTAATTCACCAAACCAGAGATAGGTTTCATGGCTCCATGAGCGGAGGAAATTTTTTTCATCAAGGAGTGTGCCTTGTTTATCCGGAAATGCGATGCCGGTGTACTGGCTGTAACCGACACGTGGTGTTTCGCAATAATCTTTGTACTCGCTGGAATCGCGATAAATACCTTGTACCCATTCGGCACTGGATACGGAACTGGCACTGGATGATGAAGACGAAACCGAAGAGCTGGAAATAATGGGAGGGCTGGAAGAGTTTGATGAACTGGAGGCTGCGCCACCGCTGCCTTTATTACTGCTTCCGCCGCAGGCCGTGAGTGTTAATGCCAGTACGCCGGTTAATAATAAAACCAGACATGGCTGGCTGCAAAAAGAGGGATTGGCCATGTTGGCCGGTTTCAAAAATATTTTCACAGTGGTTTCCTTCAGTCCTTAATACCGGGAGCGCTATGCCCACCGGTGGCGAAGAATAAAAGAAAACGCCGCGAAAGGCCACGTCGCATGAGTAACCCCGCCGACCATAACCCTGTGGTATAGCTACCGAAAGTTCAGCCCGGTGTTCGTTTAAAACTGCGCATGACAAATTGCTGCTGAAAACCGAGTTTCCGGTAAATGCCCTCGCCAGCAGGGGATGCTTGCAGTGTCATATACGCGTAGCCCTGCTGTTTTGCCTGGCCTATGATGAATTGCATTAGTTGCATCGCAATACCTTTGCCACGCCCGTGCGGTGCTACGCCGACCATATGCACGCCAATAGTGTCGCCGGTGGCGAATAACAGTGCGGTGGCTATGGCTTGCGGTTGGTTTTTTTCATTTACCAACAGCAGTTCAATATCCGCTTGCCCCGGCAGTCGTGCAATCACCGTTTCATCAATGGCATATCCAAATGCTGCGCTGGCAACGCGTGTCCATTCTGTTACCTGAGTCGGTGTTGTCACTTTATAAATAGTCAGGCCGTTCTCGCTGGTATTGCTACTTTCGTTAAGATCGAGATACATACCGGTTTGCAGTAAGGTCGGTGCAAAACCTTGCAAACGCAATTCTGCTTCAAGTTCTTCATCCTGCTGTGTATTGATACCCCACACCGGAACCATAATGCGCACGGGAAAATGTTTAATCTGCCCGGTAAAATGTGAAACGCGATCGCTGCTTGCAAAAGCATCCAGCCAACAGCGGTTGGGCCAGCTGGGGGACTGAAAAATATCCGTACTGTCACTGACAAAAGCGGGCGGTTGTGCGCCGAGTTTTTTCCACAGGTTGGTTAAATTATTCAGGTTACGTGCCTGTAATATTGCGTTCATGCGTTAACTCCGGTTGATCAATAAAATACCGAGGATAAGAAAAATAACACCGGCGACTTTGGTCAGCGTTATCGGTTTGATGGGCAGATCAAACCAGCCCATGTGGCTGATCAGCATGGCCAATAATATTTGCCCGCCCAGCGCCCAGGACATCATTGGCCCGGCGCCCATTTTCGGAATCAGGTAATAAAAGGTGCCTACGCCAAAAGCGCTGAGCAGCCCGGCGCCCCATAAATACAATGGTATTTTTTGCAAGGTGTTGCCGTCGGGCACCGACCGGTTTACCAGCAATACCGCCACTAAAGTAACCAGACAGGCGCAGCCAAAGGCGATGGTGGTGGCGAGTAACGGGTTGTGCAGCAATACACCCAGCCGCGCATTCATAACCGCCTGCAAGGCTATCGCTGCCCCGGCAATGCTGGCCAGTAACCAGAACATCGTCATACGCTTTTCCTGTTGGCTACTGTTGAAGTAGCCAGAATAGGCGAGGGCGATGTGCGATTCATTTACATAGGTTGATGCCCGCTTATTTTTTTGCGGATGCGGCTCAATTGTGTGGGGGTAATGCCAAGGTGGGAGGCAATGTGGTGCTGCGGTAAACGCGCCAGCCAATCAGGGTGGTTTTCGCAAAAGCGGGCGTAGCGGGAGGTGGCATCTTCCTGCACGATTTCGACTTCACGGGCTTCTTTTAAAATGAGCCAGTTTTTTTCCAGGTAATGAATCTGATACCACTTGAGGTCATCGCAGTCATTCAGTAATTGGCGAAAACCTTTGAAGTCAATTTCAATAATGACCGAAGGCTCCAGCGCGACGATGGAAAACGCAGAAGGTTGCGACTGCAATAACGCGGATATGGAACCCGGAAACATACCTTCAGAGAAAAAATTCTTGTTGTATTCATTGCCTTTGGCATCGGTGATGAACACGCGAAACAGCCCCTGGTGCACAAACGAAAAGCTCACCGGGATATCGCCCAGGCTATACAGCACCGCATTTTTCTCCAACTCACGGAAGCGGCAAAGGGCGGTTAGCCGCTGCCAGGTATCGTCGCTCAGCGGATAGTAACGGTGCATGGTTTCGCGCATGGCGTGGTAAGCAAGCGATTCGAGTTGGGTTTTTTTCATGCTGGCGGGGCCGTGTTGCTGGTTATTGAGCCGGTGAGCTTTGCCGGTGTTTGTGACTTATATTGCGGGCGATATTTCCTTGTTACAGCATCAGCCACGCAAGTGTTGTTTTCTCATCAGTTGGTGCCCGGCGTAGTGATTTTACGATGTTCTGTCAGCCTTGTCTGAGCCTTTCTGAAAGCGCGAGTCGCCTCAATTCACTATTTTTCCTTAATTTTATATTTAATAATAATTATCATTAACTTATCATATCCGTTATCGATTCCTCGATCTGCCCGGTAGCTGTTGCAGCTGCTTGCCTGTTTTTACCCCGCCCGATAGAAGCATCGGGTGTTTTCTTTATTGGTTTTGTTATTGATGCCCGGCTCACGCAGGCGGTTGTGCTGTGAGCGGGCAGATTTTGTTGTGGAGTAGTGGTAGTGAAGAACTGGACGTTTCAGTTGCATTGGTTTTTGGGCATCACCGCCGGCATTGTGCTGGGCATTATTGGTGTGACCGGCGGCATGATGAGCTTTGAACGGCAAATCATGGAATGGATGAGCAGCGATGTGGTGTACGTTGAAGTACCGGCGGACGGCAACCGGCTTACGCCCGATGCGATTGTCAGCCGCTTTAACGAGCACCGCCCGGACGCCGGTGTGCAGCAGCTGACACTTTCTTCCGATCCGTCGCGTGCGGTCGTGGTGCGCACCCGTTCAACCCCGGAAAGCCGCCGCGGTGAGTCGCTGTACCTCAACCCTTATAGTGGAGAGTTACTGGGCAAAATTCGCGGTGAACAATTTTTCCGTGATGTGCGCAGTTTGCACCGCTGGTTGCTGATTCCCTCTGGAGAAGGTATCAACTGGGGGCGTCACCTGACTGGCTTTAGCACCATTGCGTTGGTTTATCTTTCGCTTTCCGGTTTGTATTTACGCTGGCCGCGCCGTGCGCTGAACTGGCGTGCCTGGCTGCGGCTGGATTTTCGTTTGCGTGGCCGCAGCCTTTACTGGTCGTTGCATTCGGTCATCGGCACCTGGGTGTTGATTGTGTATTTGTTGCTGTCGTTTACCGGGCTTTACTGGTCTTATTCCTGGTACCGCACCAGCATGTCGTGGCTGCTGACCGGTGAAGTGCCGGAGCAACGCCGGGGCGGCGGAGGCGGGGCGCGCGGTGGTTTTACGCCGCCGCCGGAAACCGGTGAAGTGCCTTCCATTGATGCAGCATGGAGCGGCTTTTTGCGTTACAGCGATGGCGAATACCGCACCGCGTTTATCAGTTTGCCGCAGGGCGATGCCAAAGCGGCTGAGGTATTTTTTGTGCTGCCGGATGCCTTGCACAACCGCCAAAGCAATCAGGTAGCGCTGGATTTGCAAACCGGCGACATGGTGCGCGAGCGCCCTTACCAGCAGGCAGATACCCTGGGTAAACGCATTTACCAGGGCGTGTACGATTTGCACGTTGGCGACTGGTTTGGCACCACCGGCCGCGTGGTCAATATGGTGGCTTCGCTGGCGATGCCGTTGTTTATGATTACCGGCTTCCTGTTGTATTTCGACCGTCGCCGTAAAAAGCGCGAAACCCGTGCGGCGTCTGCGGGTGCTACTCAATTTGTATCGGCAACCGGCGAGGTGGGTTATCTGGTGGTTTATGCCAGCCAGACAGGAACGGCAGAACAGCTTGCCTGGCACACCGCGAGTATTCTTGCCTCGGGCGGTGAGGGTGTGGACGTAAAACCCCTGCATGAAGTCGATGCCGCGCTGCTTGAAAAAACCGACAAGCTGGTGCTGCTGTTATCCACCTTCGGGGAAGGCGAAGCGCCGGATCATGCGCGCAGTTTTGTTAAAAAAGTGATGTCGCAACACTACATGCTGGATCACCTGCAATTTGCGGTGCTCGGCCTGGGTGACAAACGCTACCCGGATTATTGCGTGTTTGCCCGTGAGGTAAACAACTGGTTACTCGGCTGTTCGGCCGCGCCTTTCTTTGACGCGCTGGAAGTGGATAACGGCAGTATTGAAACGCTGCAGCAATGGCAAACCGCGATTGCTGACGTATGTGGTGCTGAACACGTTGAAGCCTGGCAGGCACCGGATTATGACCAGTGGCCGCTACTGGATAACACCCATTTAAACCCCGGCAGCGCCGGTGACCCGGTGTACCGCGTGCGTTTTGCGATTCCGCAAGAGCAGCGCATCACCTGGCAGGCAGGCGATATTCTGGATATCAAACCGCGTCATAACCCGGCGGTTATTGCGGAGTTGATTGCGCACTGGCAACTGGATGCCGCTGCTACGGTTGAAGGCGTAAGCCTGGCGAACTGGTTGCAACAAAAACAATTACCCGCCGAAAAACCGGCAGGCGATGTATCGCAGTGGGCGCTGCCGGATTTACCGCACCGCGAATATTCCATCGCATCATTACCGGCATCCGGCGTGTTGGAACTGGTGGTTCGTTTGGCGTATTTGCCGGATGGCAAACCCGGTTTGGGTTCCGGTTGGTTAACGCAATATTTGCAGCCCGGTGAATTACTCACCGCTCGCGTGCGCACCAACCCGGCCTTCCACGCACCGGAAACAGTCGCGCCGATGTTACTGGTCGGTGCCGGTACCGGTATCGCCGGTTTGCGCTCGCATTTGCATCACCGCCGCGATAACAGCATTAACGAAACCTGGTTGATATTCGGTGAACGCAACCGCCAGTTTGATGCGATTTATGACGATGAATTGCAAGCGCTGAAAACCGCCGGTGTGCTTTCGCGGCTGGATCAGGTTTTCTCCCGCGATGGTGACGGTTACGTGCAGCAGCGCTTGTTGCAGGAATCGGCGGCTGTTCAGGAAATGATCGCAAGGGGCGCCAGTATTTACGTGTGCGGCAGCCTGACCGGCATGGGCGAGGGCATACATCAGGTGCTGATTGAAATACTCGGTGAAGAAACCGTGCAGCAACTGACTGAACAAAAACGTTACTGTCGGGATGTTTATTGATCCGCAATTATGCACAGCTTCTGTGGATAACTATTGGGATTACATGTAGAGACTGGCGGCGAGGCCTGATATCACAAGGCCTCGCCGCCATTGTTGCTTTTTTGAACGGCTTTTTAAGCTTTGCGAGTCAGTGTCTCGTAACTGTTAATCAGGTTTCGGTAATCCGGAATATGGTTGGAAAACAGTTTGCCCAGACCTTCCACATCATTACGCCAGTCGCGGTGCAGTTCGCAAGCGACGCCGAACCAGGTTACCAGCTGCGCACCGGCAGCCGACATACGGTCCCACGCCGAGTCGCGGGTTAACGGGTTAAAAGTGCCGGAGGCATCGGTCACTACGAACACCTCGTAACCTTCCGCGATGGCAGACAGCGCAGGGAAGGCGACGCACACTTCTGTCACTACACCGGCAATAAGCAGTTGTTTTTTACCGGTTGCCTTCACCGCCTTAACAAACTCCTCGTTATCCCAGGCGTTAATTTGCCCTGGTCTGGCAATGTAAGGCGCATTGGGGAACTGCTCTTTCAACTCCGGCACCAGCGGGCCATTTGGGCCGTTTTCAAAACTGGTAGTGAGAATAGTGGGCAGCTTGAAATATTCAGCAATATCGCCCAGCGCCAGCACGTTGTTTTTGAACTTGTCCGGGTCAATATCGCGTACCAGCGATAACAACCCGGTCTGGTGATCCACCAGCAGCACTGCGACATCATCTTTATTGAGGCGAACGTAAGGTTTGCTCATGGTAACTCTCCTTGAAAAATGGCCTGTGGCCGGGAAAAAGCACCGGCGGTTGCCGGTGCTGTCATCAGTGATTCAGCTTGCCGAAGTTGCCTGCGCTGAAGTCGTAAAACGCCTGGCGGATTTCAGCCTCACTGTTCATAACAAAGGGGCCGTGGCCGACAATGGGCTCATCAATAGGCTCGCCACTCAGCAACAACACGGTGGCATCGCTGCTCGCCTCAATGTGCACCGCAGAACCTTCGCGATCGAGGTGTAGCCATTGCGCTTGTGCTACCGCATCGCCACCGTTGACGCGTACCTGCCCGTGCAACACCACCAGTGCCAGGGTGTGGCCTTCCGGTATCTTGAAGGTGTGTGCCTTGCCTTGCCGTAAGCGGATATCCCAGACGTTAATCGGCGTGTAGGTGTGCGCCGGGCCATGGTAATTTTCAAAGTCGCCAGCGATGACCCGCGTGTAACCACTGTCGTTTGCCAGTGGCACGGAGGGAATATCCGCGTTCAACAGGGTTTGATAGCCCGGTTTGTCCATCTTGTATTTCGCTGGCAGGTTCACCCACAGTTGCACCATTTCCAGCGTGCCGCCGTTTTGTGTGAAATCTTCCGAGTGAAACTCTTCGTGCAAAATACCGCCGGCAGCGGTCATCCATTGCACATCGCCCGGGCCGATATGGCCGCCTGCGCCGGTAGAATCGCGGTGATCCACTTCCCCCTGATAAACGATGGTGACCGTCTCGAAACCGCGATGCGGATGCTGCCCTACACCGCGTGGCCGATCAGTCGGGTCGAAGGTCGCCGGGCCGGCGTAATCCAGCAGCAAAAACGGGCTCAGGTGTTTGCCATGGCTGCTGTAACTGAACAGTGAACGCACCGGAAAACCATCCCCAACCCAATGAGGACGAGGTGCCTGGTAAGTGCCGAGAATGTCTTTCATAAAAACCTCCACAGGTTCCGGTTGGTGGCGTGATGCCATGGACAAATCATATGAGCGGGACGAAAATGCCGGTAGTAGGCGATTTTTGAACTGATTGTTCTATTTATAGAACAATGGGCGGGTCACAACACGAGAAGCTGCAAATGTATGATCTGAATGATCTTTTCTACTTTGCTCAGGTCGTCGAGCACGGCGGGTTTGCACCGGCGGGGCGGGCGCTGGGTATCCCCAAATCCCGCATCAGCCGGCGTATTGCCGAATTGGAAGCGCGCCTGGATACCCGTTTGATTCAGCGTTCTACCCGTCATTTCTCCGTGACGGAAGCCGGGCAAATTTATTACACCTCTTGCCGGGCGATGCTGATTGAAGCCGATGCCGCCGAAGACGCCATTGCGGCCACCCGTTCCGAGCCTTGCGGTGTCGTGCGAGTAACCTGTCCGGTTGCCTTGCTGGATACCAGAGTAGGAGAAATGCTGGCGAATTTTATGGTGGCCTTTCCGCAAGTGAAGGTGCACCTGGAAGAAACCAACCGCCGGGTGGATGTTATTGAAGAAGGCGTGGACGTGGCGATAAGAGTGCGCCCACCACCGCTGGAAAACAGTGATCTGGTGCTGAAAATACTGGGTGATCGCGGTCAGTGCCTGGTTGCCAGCCCGACGTTGCTGGCACAGTTTGATCCGGTGCGTCATCCGGTAGATTTGTCGGCATTGCCGAGTCTCGCTTTGGGGCTACCGCAAGAGCAACACCGCTGGCATTTGTTCGGGCCGGATGGTGAAGAAGTAACGGTAGTGCACCGTCCGCGTCTGGTGACGCGAGGCATGATGGCATTGCGTAATGCCGCGGTGGCTGGCGTGGGGGTGGTGCAGCTGCCGGCGATGATGATGCTTTCGCAGTTGAGTGAAAAACAGCTGGTAAAAGTTATCCCCGCTTGGGCACCGCGCCGGGAAATTATTCACCTGGTATTTCCATCGCGGCGCGGACTGCTGCCTGCGGTACGCGCGTTGATTGATTATCTGGATGAACAATTCAAAGCGTTGGATGAGGATTGAGCTGTTGAAAAGCGCTCAATTTTTTCGGCGCTGTTTAATCATTCCGTCCGTTTGTCATCAGGATGTTTGTTCCAAAAACGCATAAACACATCCCTGTGGCTCGAGCAAGCCAACGGCAACTGCTCCTGCGTTGCTCTAACTTCCGCCATCCATGGCGGGCGTCCCTGGCTTGCAACGTTTTGGAACAAACATCCTGACGCCAAACTCGCATTGTGCATGGTGAGATTTTAACTTCTTACTGCCAACCCAAATCTTTGGCAAGACGTTCACCCACTGCATCAGCAAGCCGTTGTTGCGTTGTCAGGTTGGGATGGTAGTCGCAACCCAGGCCATCTTCCGCTTCAATTTTTCCGGCATCCAGCAAGTGAATATTGTCATTGGTCAGCGATGACAAAATTTCAGTTTGCGAGCTGCGTGCATCGCCGGACAGCATCGGGCTGACCATGACGTAAACCGGCTTACCGGCATAATCTGTTTGCACCTGGGTGATCAGTTGGCTCATGCCATGACGATATTCTTCGGTTACAGAACCCTGCCAGAAATCGTTGGTGCCGATATTGATAATGATGGCATCCGGTTGGTACTGCGTAACATCCCAACGGCTGTTTTCATCGGTGGCCAGGGTGCGCTGGTAGCGGGTGAGGATAGTCGGACTGGTCGGTGTTTCTTCACCATAAGAGCGCCAGGCACCAATGCCGGACCAGGCAATCGCTTGCAAATCGGCGTCCAGTTTTTGTGCGGCCAATGCGGCGTAGGTGAGTTGTTGCGTACTGGTGTCGAGGGAGTATTTGCATTCGGCACTATCGCCTTCAACCCCGTAACCGGCGGTGATGGAATCGCCAATCACCAGTAGTTGACGATCCGGCGCTTGCGGCGCTGCCAACAGTTGGCCGTCGGTTTGCGGGTCGCTGGTCAGCGCGGTGACACCGGCAGACGATTCTGAAACGCGGGTCAGGCGAATCGTGTGTTTGCCCGGAGCGAGGTCGGTGGCCAGCGGATAACGGGTTTCGTTGGCGTCAACCCATAAGGTTTTCTTTTCGCCGTCAACGTTAACTTCAAAACGAACCCGTTCTGCGCTTTGCAGATTAATGCTGGCGTTGCTGCCTTCAAAGGTGAATTCAATGGCAGAGCCTGGCCAGGTGAATTGTGCTTTGCCCGTTTCGGCGGTGTCGAAACGGCCGATTAAACGGCTGTTTGCGCCGGTGAATGCAGCATCGTTGGTGGCTTGCACAGAGGAAGTTTCTGCAGCAGCGCTGGAGGCGACTATCGCAGCGGATGATGCCGTGGTATCTGAACCGGATTGACCGCAACTGGCGAGTGCAATGCAGCAAAAGAGAAGCGTAGCGGATGTTTTCATTGCCCGACCTTATAATTCGTGATTGTTGTTAACCGGTTACAAACCGGAGGCACGAGCTTAAGCGGGCTTTGGTTGTGTCGCAAGTGGAAGAGAGTAACAAAGGGCGTAGCTGTTGATATTTTTTTTGGTGGGCTTGTATGGCGGGTGCCATTTGTCCGTTTGTCATAAGGATTTTTGTTCCAAAAACGCATGACAAATTGGCAGGATAGCCAATTTGCACAGCGTAGCTGCCCGCAGGGTGAGCCACACGGATGTGGCGAATGAATCATCCCTGTAGCTCAAGCAAGCCATCCCTGGCTTGCAACGTTTTGGAACAAATATCCTTACGCCAAACTTACATTGTGCGGCTTGAGACTTTCTCAAAACCTCCCGTAAGAGATGCAATTTAAGGCAGAAGAGCGGAGATTTTTTTGATCATGGGTTCGGCTGGCTGTTGCAGGCCTTCCACGCGGTGGGCGATGCGGCCTTCCTTATCCAGCAAGGTGAGGATGTTGCTGTGATCAAAGTTGCCATCGCTTTTTTCGCGGTAACGAATGCCCAGCAAGGTGGCCAGAGTACGAATGTCTGAGGCGGAGCCGTTCAGAAAATGCCAGTTGGGTTGCGCGAGATCCATTTGCTCTGCGTAGTCTGCCAGCACTTCCGGGGTATCGTGTTTCGCATCAAAACTGACAAAAACCACTTTTACGGTTTGCTGCTGTTGCGGGTTGAGCTTTTTAATAATTTGCCGTGCATCATTCACCAGCACCGGGCAGGCAGTGCGGCAGTTGCCGTAAATCATACTGATAATAACCGGCTGCCCTTTGAAATCGTTCAGGGTTAATTTGCTGTTGTTTTGATCAGTCCAGTTGGCAGAAAAATGATAGAGCGAGTCGTGGTGGTTCACTTCGCCAGCAGCAAGGCTGGTGTGTTTGTGGTCGTGATGATGTACTTCGGCTTTGTGCTGATCATGGTTGTGTGCATCATGATCATCAGCGCTGGCGGTCAGCGATATGCAGCTCCCCAGCGCCAGTGAGAAGAGAATAGAACTGACGGAATGCATCCGATTTTTTTCCGGTTTATTTAACATGGATAAAACCTCGGTAATTAACAGGGGTAGTCAACTTTAAAGAGACCAGGCACAGCGAAAGCCGAGCGTGCTGGTCGTTGTGTGTGGTTGATAGTTGCTGCGTGATTGATAACGGAAAAAAGTCGCGTAGCTGGCGGTGTCGTAGTTGGCCATAAAGCGCGCAGTATCACCACAGGAACTGGTCAGTAAATCGGCATCGTCGCCGTTGGTCATTAGCAGTTGAAAATCTTCAACCCACTCACTGACCAGACCATGCAAGTCGTGGATGCCGTTGGCGCTGGCAGTGCCGGAGCCAACCGCTTTTAAATTTTCGCTATTCGGGTTGCTGTACCAGGAAAAAACATGGCGAGCATATTCCTTGTCGCTGATGCCATCCAGCTGGCGAATTTGTTGCGATACATATTCCCATTCATCTTTACTTGGTAAACGACCGCCTTGCGATTCGCAATAGGCGCGGGCGGCGTACCAGGAGACGCGGGTAACTGGCAGATCGTTTATGTCTTCACCGGCTTGTAAGGGTGACTGCCAATGACGCAGGTAATTGTGGTCACTGAAAATGCCGGGAACATTGCCCCGTTGCCATTGCGGATTTTTTTCTACAAATTTTTGAAAATCGCGATTGCTTACCTGAACAGCATCCAGTTTAAAAGAGGCAACGGGCAAGCTGACGACTTCGTCATCCAGCACCAGCGGTGACTGAAAGGCACCTCCGTCAATCACTACCGGCTCAGACCATGCCGAGGCTGCACACAAGAGTACGGCAAGGCTTGCAAGTTTTTTCATGGCGGAGGTTCCTTTTTCTGACTGCTTACTTACTTCTTAGGTTTTTACTTAACAGTAGCGATTAACGTTTTACACGAGGGCCTGCAATCAGCGCACCGGCAGCACCACGCTCTGCATCGGCAAACTCGTGGTCTACCAGTTTGTACAAGCCTTCTTCCGGTACAATGAACTCAATAACCGCAGCGTTACTGGCTCCCAGCAAAACAGTTTGCATACCGCGCCATTCGTTTTCCGGGCTGGCTTCGTACCACACGCGATCAAAAATTGCGCCGATAACGTGGAAGCTTGAAGTACCGCTCGGGCCAACATTGAGAACATACAAACGCACACGGTCACCGGCATTGGCACGCAACGGAGTTTTGCTCAGCGCACTCACATGGCCGTTGAAAGCTACATGGCTGGCATCACGCGCCATGGCGGCAGTATGGTCATACACATATTCGGTGCCTATTTTTTCCAGATAGAATTCTGATTGCACTACCACGAATTCATGATCCACTTTTTTATCGGTAGAAAAACCTTTCTTCGGTGATACAACCACCGCACCGTATTGCCCCATCGCACTGTGCATCAGTACGCTGGCAGTGCCGCAGTGGTACATGTAAACACCGGGATAGTTGGCAACCCATTCAAACTCGATGGTTTCACCTGGTGCGATAGAACGCCATTTATCATCCGCCGCTACAGTGCCGCTGTGGAAGTCCATGGAGTGCGGCATCGGAGTAATTGCCGGTACATTTTTCTGGTAAGGGTTAGCTTGCAATTGCTCGAAATACGGAGAGCCGCCTTTTACCGGATCAGTTACCACTACCGCTTCATCAGAGCGGTTTTTCATGGTGAAAACCACGCGGTCGCCTTCACGCACATGCAGAGTAGGGCCTGGAACCGAGCCACCAAAAGTCCACGCGGTGTAACTTACGCCCGGTGCAATTTCTACTTTTTGAGAAATAACATCCATGCGCACATGGTGTTCCTTGTTGCCTTTGTAGTCGAGCTTTTGCAAGTGCGGCAGGGCACTCAGGTATTCACCTACTACCGGTGGGCCGCTGTAATCTTCAGTGAAAACTTTTGCTTTGGGTAAGCCGAACACCATGCCGTCAACAATAAATTCACCTTCGTGTTTAAGCTTTTGTGCGTTTGCCACGGGAATCACCATACTGCCCAGCAACAGTGACACCATGGCCAATTTACATAAACGACGTGATTGGGTTTTCATAGTTCTTTCCTTTTATGACCAATAATAAATTAACGTAACGCTTTGATATCTGCTGCACTTAATGTGGTTTTGCTCTCGTTCCATTCGGCCAGAATAAAGGCCACCACATCGGCGATGTTTTCATCAGAAAGGTGAGCGAGCGGCGGCATCATGCCGTTGTAACTATCGCCGTTAACGGTGATGTGGCCGGACTGTCCTTTCAAAATACTGTTGGCAATATGTTCGGGGTTATCTTTAATGTTCGGGTTGTCTGCCAGTGGTGGAAACGCTCCCTTGATGCCTGCGCCGGTGGGTTGATGGCATGCCTGACAATTTTTTTGATAAACCGCTTTGCCCGCAGTGACATCGTCAGCCAAACTGTGCGCGGCTGGTAATACCATCGCCAACAAGACGACACTTCTGTTGCATTGATTGAATACCCGTCGAAGTAAAGGCATTTTCTTCTCCCGTTTTGTACGGTTTTTGTACTGGCTAAAACGTCTGGTTGCATGATCAAAATATCAGAATGGGGAAAAGTTGAAATTGCGCCAGGGAGGTAAGCAGGGCAGCTGAAAGTGGCACATAAAATAGCGTAAAACTACTTCTCTTCCGGTAGGCTCCGGAAAATTGGAAGCATAGAGAAATACCTACAAATAGGTAGTTTGGCGGAGATTTTTTACAGCAGGAGAGGGTCGACGGGCGGTGTTGTTGTGAAAGCAGGTAAATCAGGCGTGCTGTTTTATTCGAAAGTTTCTGTATGCGTAACCTTGTTTTATGGATAGCAGGGTTTTGAAAAGGAGCAGCTACCTTGAATAATTTTGCAGCTGCTCCGGCTTTACATCACCGTTACACCGGGGCCGAACATCCCGGAAGGCATGTTCGGTGGGTGTGTTGGTTAATTGTCAGGCTATTTTCCGCCACCACAGCTACCACAGCAGCTGCCTTCTTCTTTTGCATGTTGTTTTTGTGTCGGGTCAAATACTGCAGCGGTGTTGCCGCCGCTGCGGTGGAAGAAAACACCCGATACCACCTGCCAGCTTACCGCCAGCGCGCCCACAATAAACACCACATCACCAAAAGTACGAATCCAGCGCAGGGTTTGCAGAATATCCTGTTGCATAAATTCTTCACTACGGGCGTACCACATACCTTCGGTAACACTGGCGTGGAACTGGATAATACCGACCGGCAACAAGCTGGTGAACAGCATCAGTGCCAAACCAATGTTCAACCACCAGAAGCCCGTTTTCATTAACCGCTCATTAAATACCAGTTGCGGACGAATGTAGCGCAGTACCATCAGCGTGAAGCCAAGCGCAAGGAATCCGTACACACCAAACAGCGCGGCGTGAGCGTGCATTGGGGTAGTGTTAAGGCCTTGAATGTAATAGAGCGCGATAGGCGGGTTGATCATAAAGCCCATGACACCGGCACCCAACATATTCCAGAAAGCTACTGCCACGAAGAAAATCAACGGCCATTTCAGGTGTTGCATCCACTGGGCGCGGCTTTTCAAATGCCAGTTTTCCCAAGCTTCATAACCCAGCACCACTAACGGAACGACTTCCAGCGCACTGAAGGTTGCGCCAATTGCCATTACCGGCGTGGTGGTGCCCGCAAAATACAAGTGGTGGAAGGTGCCCGGAATACCGCCAAGCATAAACAATGATGCAGATACCAGGCTCGCAGTAGTTGCCAGCGTGCGTGATACCAGGCCCATGCTGCAGAAAATAAAGGCCAGTGCTGCGGTGGCAAATACTTCGAAGAAACCTTCTACCCACAGGTGCACAATCCACCAGCGCCAGTATTCCATGACAGACAAGTGAGTGCGTTCGCCGTAGAAGAAGCCGGCACCGTAGAACAGGCCGATAGCAACAACAGAGGCAGTCAACAGCGCGAGCAGGTTTTTATCACCGGGTTTGTACAGTGCCGGCACAATACCGCGCAGCATTAATACCAACCAGAAAACGATGCCGAGGAATTTACCAATTTGCCATAAGCGACCCAGGTCAACATATTCATAGCCCTGGTGACCCAGCCAGAAATTCAGGTGAGCTGGCATCAGTTGTGAAATGGCGAGGAAGTTACCAACGAATGAGCCAACGACCACAATAACCAGTGCCCAGAATAAAATATCCACACCGAGTTTCTGGTATTTGGGGTCTTTACCGCCGTTAATAATCGGCGCAAGGAACAAACCGGCAGCAAGAAAACCAGTCGCAATCCAGAAAAGAGCAGACTGAATATGCCAGGTGCGTGTTAATGAATAGGGGAACCACTGGGATACATCAATGCCGTAAAATTTCTGACCTTCTACGGTGTAGTGCGCCGTAAATCCGCCCAGCATTACCTGGAAGCAGAAGAGGGCTACCACCAGGAATAAATATTTACCCAAGGCTTTTTGTGAAGCGGTGAGGTTTACCAAAGAAATAGGATCGCGCTGCGGAGCAACCGGGTCTACTTCATCGTGCTTGCGTAAAAATGCCCAGGCCCAGATCAAACCGCCAACACCGGCAATCAGCAACACCACGCTGGCAATAGACCAGATAATGTTTTCAGCAGTCGGTTTGTTTTCAATTAAAGGTTCGTGCGGCCAGTTGTTGGTGTAAGTGGCATGGCTATCCGGGCGCTCGGTAGAAGCAGACCAGGCCGTCCAGAAGAAAAACTCGGTCATGCGGGCACGACGCTCTGCGCTCGGCAAAGTATTTTCTTTCATGGCGTAACTTTCACGCGTTTTTTGCAACTCGGGGGCTGCGCTGAACAAGCGACTATAGTAATCGGCAGTTTGCGCAATGGCAGCTGCACGTCTTTCGCTGACGGTCAGCGTATCAGTGGCTGCGTTATAAGTATTGGTACGATATTCAGTTTTCAAATCAAACCGCAATTGGTATTGCTGACCGCCTTCAAGCGCATCAAAATTTTTACCAAATTTATCCTGCGCGGCTAAATCGAGCCAGGTAATCAATTCGCGGTGCAGCCAATCTGCTGTCCAATCCGGTGCCTGGTAAGCGCCGTGTCCCCAAATGGAACCCAGTTGCATCCCGCCCACAGACTGCCAGGCAGTTTGTCCGTCGAGGATGCTGTCTTTCGTCATTAATAACTGACCCGACGTAGTCATTACTTTGCCGGGTATAGGAGGAGCCTCTCGATAAACCTCCCGGCCAAAATAGCCCAAAATAGAAAAGGTGAGAGCGAGGATGGCAATAAGCAGCCACCATAGTTTGCGGTATTCAGCCATGATTGTTGATCTCCGGTTGCGAAATAGAAAGCCTTTACAACGATGCACATCATTGAGCCGGTTGGCTTTCTTAAGATGCATTGTAATTGCATCTTTTAAAGATGTAAAATAAATGCATCTTTTGTGTTTGTTGAAGTTAATGAAAAACATCTTGCTGCGGGAGTGACTAATCATCATGAATGGCTTTTTTAAATCGTTTGTCTTGCTGCATTACCCCTTTCGCGTATTTTTTTGGCTAACCGGCATCTACGGCGTGGTAATTGTGCTCGCCTGGATGGGGTACCTCTTCGGTGGTATACCTATGGCAGTGAGCTGGTCACCTTTGCATTGGCACAGCCACGAAATGTTATTCGGTTTGGTAACCCCGGCCATTGCCGGTTTCATGATGACCGCCATGTGCAACTGGACCGGCGCGCCGCCACTGCGAAATGGCGGGTTACTGGCACTTGCCAGTTTATGGGTGGCCGGGCGTATTGCTATGTGGTTATCCGGTGTGTTGCCAATCCTTGTTATTGCAATTATTGATGGGCTTTTTCTTTATGTGCTGGCTTTTTATGTATTGCGGGTTTTATTGAAATACGGCAACAAACGCAACCTGGTTTTGGGTGCTATTCTTTTGGTACTGGGGTTGGCTAATACCTTAATGCACACAGGTTTTGTTACCGGCGCAATGAACTGGCTAATTAAAGGTCAACTGCTGGCATTGAATTTAATTGCCTTCATGATGGTTGTGATTGGTGGTCGAATTATTCCTTTATTTACCACCAACTGGTTTCGCCGTGAGGGTTTGGCAAACGGGCCATCTTCTTTTCCGTTGCTGGAAAAAATAACACTCCTTTCTACTGCACTATTAATACCCGCAGAGTTCAGTGGGGTGGCTTGGCCAATTGGCGGCCTTGCATTGATTGCGGCGGTTGCCAATGGTTTGCGTTGTTTTTTCTGGAAAGGCTGGCACACGGGTAGCGAACCTTTATTATGGATCTTGCATCTCGGTTATTTCTGGATCGCTATCGCGCTGCTGCTTAAAGGTTTGGCGACTTTTAATCTGGTTGCGAGCGGTGCCTGGTTGCACGCCATGGGAACCGGTGCCATGGGCACGCTGATTCTCGGCTTTATGACCCGTGTAGCCTTGGGGCATACCGGGCGAGCCATGCAGTTGCCAGATTTCGCTGTGGTTATTTACTGGTGTATTACGCTGTCGGCATCGGCGCGGGTATTGGCCGCATTGCAATGGGTGGATTACCGCTGGGG
The DNA here is from genome assembly GCF_015182315.1 of Cellvibrio polysaccharolyticus. NCBI lineage: Bacteria > Pseudomonadati > Pseudomonadota > Gammaproteobacteria > Cellvibrionales > Cellvibrionaceae > Cellvibrio > Cellvibrio polysaccharolyticus. The sequence continues at coordinate 3,205,375 of NZ_PRDL01000001.1, read as the reverse complement.
GCTTACCATCGCCGCTATCGCCTGGACTGCCGCCTTTGCCCTGTTTGCCGGATTGTACTGGAGCATTTTTACCGGCCCCCGTGTGGACGGTTTACCCGGATAACGAGAGAAAAAATGCGTATTACTTCCTACACAGATTATTCGCTGCGGGTGCTTATGTATCTCGCCTTGAAAGGCGATGAACAGGCGACCATTCGTGAAATTGCCGATAGCTATGACATTTCCAAAAACCATTTGATGAAAGTAGTGCAGGATCTGAATAGCAAAGGCTATCTGATTGCCTTGCGCGGAAAAAATGGCGGTATTCGTTTAAATGGCGACCCGGAGAACATTAATATAGGCGTGTTGGTGCGGGATATGGAGCAGGATCTTGCATTGGTGGAGTGCTTCGGTGGGGATAACACTTGCATTATCACCCCGGCCTGTCATTTGAAGAAAATTCTCGCAGAAGCGCTGGAAGCTTTTTTTCGTTCGCTGGACGGCTACTCGCTGGCGGACCTTTTGCCCGGATCGAAGCGCAAGGCTTTGATCCGGTTGTTGGATATGTAAAAAAGCCACTGGCTTTTGCAGTGGCTTTTTGACCCGGTGGTCTGCGGTTAGTTGTTCGCTACAAGCCTCATCGGGGCAGGGGTAATATCTTTTACCGGAATCAGATCCATCGCCTGGTAGGTATAATTCAAGGCCTTGTGGTAATCACTGGCAGGGCAGGATTCTCCCTCGCGCTTTTTAATTCCCAACTCAGTTAATTCAACGTGCCAGGTGGGTTCAACGCCGTGGCGCGCCAGTGTGTTTTTAACGCAGTTCAAACGACAGCCATCAATGGCCAGAATATCCTTGCCGGATTTTGCAATACGAACCAGCTTCTTCACATCGCCACCAACGCCAGCGATACACGACATCTTTGCCAGCCCTTCACGATCCATAATTACCGCAATATCATTAGCCAGTTGCGCAACATTGGAACAGCCTGAGCAGGAGTAGACGATAGGTTTTTCATCATTGATCATGTTGATCTCCTGATAATTCTACCTTGGGGTTTAATCAGCTTAACCGGAAAACTGTCGCCCTTTTTGATATTGATCAACAATGTTTTACGGGTACCTATTCAGGGGAAGGTGACGCATTTAATCCCGGCAATTTTGTGCCAGTAACCATTGCAATCAATATCATCAAGGGGTGTTCTGCTTTTGCTGCTGTAAGCGTTACGGAATTTTTCCAGCCAACCAAAGGTGCCTTCAATTTCCGGGCTTAACCGCACCACGTCAACCAGGCCGGTCATCGTATGCAGCTCATTAACCAGGTTGTAGCGACCACCGGACTGGGTTTGAATGCCGTTTAGCGTAAATAAGCGTTTGCCTTCTTGCGTGCTAACCGCGCGACCTTCGGGATATTTAATACAACACAAGTCGCAGTCATCTTTAGCACGGTTTTCAGAGCGTGCAGTAAAGCAGCGGGCAGACCAGGCCAGCGGTAAATAACCAAAACCGAATACTTCCATCTCAAAGCGGTCGCGCACCGCCATTACTTCCGGTTGTTGCAACAAGCTGGCTAACCAATCCCGTGATAATTCCACTGGCATTAACCAACGTTGCATTCCCAACTTAACAAGGTGTAACAGCGTTTGATGGTTGTAACAATTAATGCTGGCACCGGCAACAAACGGCAGTTGGCGTTCCTGTAGTAAACCAATCGCGCCCATATCGTTAGCTTCAATAATAAATTCACCGTTGTCGCAACTGCGTTTCAAGCTGCGTAAATCGGCGGGCGATTCCAACAATGTCATTGTGGATAACACCACCTGCTTTCCCGCTTCGCGCAGCTGGTTGGCAATTTCAAGGTAATCCGACAGGCGCAACTCGCATCGTTTCGGGCAAACAGTTTCACCCAGGTAAACAATATCCACGTTGGATGCGGCTGCCTGTTGATAAAAGCTTTGCATGGTGGCTTTGGGCCAGTAATACAGCACAGGGCCAAGAGAGAATTTCATAATAGATTTCCTGGTTAACGCCAATGGCGGTGGAATGCCCCCAGGGTTGTCTGGCTGCCTTCCGACAACCCGGCCAACACCTGCGACCATTCCTGCTTGACCTGATAGCTCTGCGGGTTAGCCAATACCTGATCAATAGCAGAACGCCATACCCGCGTAACCTGAGCGATGTAAGCCGGGCTGCGTTGTCTGCCTTCAATTTTTACCGCTTTAATACCTTCGTTATGCAGCGATGGCAGCAGGTCAAGTGTATTCAAACTGGTCGGCTCTTCGAGCACGTGAAAACGCGCTTCACCCACATTAAAACGGCCTTTGCACAGAGTAGGGTAGCCTGCATTTTCTTCCGGCATAAAACGGTCAATCAAATAATCATTGAGCCGCGATTCCAGAATGCCATCATGCTCTTCCCAGCGAACATATTTTGCCGGTGAACAAGCGCCGGAATTATTGGGCGACTCACCCGTCATGTAAGAACTCAGGTAACAACGGCCTTCGGCCATAATGCAAAGGCTACCGAAAGCAAACACTTCCAGCTCGCTGCTGCAAGTGCGAGCAATAGCGGCGACTTGTGGCATGGATAAAACCCGCGGCAACACCACGCGACTCACCTGATAATTGCGCTGATAAAATTCAATAGCCGCTGCATTGGTTGCAGACGCCTGAACCGAAAGGTGCCGCTCAACCTCCGGGTAGCGTTCGGCGGCATAAGCCAGCAGCGATATATCCGCCAGTATCAAAACATCAGCGCCACCTTGCACTGCATCATCCACGGCGCTTTGCCAGCGCTTGAATTCTGTAGGTTGGGCAAAGGTGTTAATGGCAACATGCAAACGACGTTTGTGCTTATGCACCAGATTTACAGCTTGCTGTAAATCTTCTTTGGTTAAATTCAAACCGGAAAAGTTTCGGGCATTGGTATCGTTGCGCAAACCAACATAAATGGCATCAGCACCGTTATCCAAAGCTGCTTTCAGCGCGGGCATGCTGCCTGCGGGGCAGAGCAGTTCCATGTGGGTTACCTCTTTAAATTTTCAGAAAAATAATTTTTTCCGACTGCAAGCGGGTACTATTTTATGGCTGGCAACAGTATCATTTTTAATAGAGAGGTATAACAGAATGCTGCAACACAGAAGAGTTATGCGCAAAGTGGTAGAAAAATTACCACCGGGCTTGAGGTTCTGCTTATCCCGCTCGCCAGCACCTGTTGTTTCTGCTTCTATTGCGTTTTGGCTGAATCGAATTTTTAAAAAAGAAGTGAATGCTGGCAATCTGGATTTTCTAAAAAATCGCCATGTGGTTATTCAGGTTACTGATCTGGAACTGGAGTTTTCTGTGACGTTGGCTAATCAGCGTATTCTTGCTTCTCTGGATAAATCAAAAGGTGATGTGTGCTTTCGCGCGAATACGCTGGATTTATTGCTATTAATAACCGGCAAAGCAGACCCGGATACACTCTTTTTTCGGCGCCGTTTGTCAGTGACAGGAGACACAGACCTGGGTTTATCGTTGAAAAACTTTCTCGATAGACTGGATGCAGCGAGTTTGCTGCATAAGCCTGTGTATAACCTATTGATGCAGGTGGTGGAGTTGTTGGAAGAAGAACCGGAAGATATGGCTGATAATTCGGTTGGACTGAGAAGCTGGAAAATGTGGAATAAATAGTAGGTGCCATTCAGACGTTTGGCATTGGGGTGTTGGTTCCAAAAACGCATGAATACATCCTGTAGCTCTGACGAGTCATCCCTGACTCGACAGTTTTGGAACCAACACCCCAATGCCAAACTCACACTATGCCGAAATTGGGCTTGGGGTTTGTGTCACGGCTTTTCGGTGTCTGGTTTTTTCTGGAATGTGTAACTGGAAGCACCAAACCAGTTTGGCGTTGGAGGGGGAGGCAGTTCCAAAACCGTCGGGTCAGGGATGACCCGTCGGAGCTACAAGGATGTATTTATGCGCTTTTGGAACTGCCTCCCCCTCCAATGACAAACGGACAGAGATCAGCCTCTCACTCTATCTTACACAGCTGCAATTCGAGTAGACTCTACCTTCCGGGGCACTGCCGTCGCCTGCTGTGGCTGACGATGGTAATGGCGCAGTCCATGCTCTTTCCTTCTTCCTTTACTAAACGCAGAAACCCGCTTCAAATAACCAATAACCCGAGTCGCATAATCAATATCCTTTGACTGGCACGCAGAACAAGCCTGCAAAGTCCGCTTATCAATGTGCGCGCAATTGTTACAAATTGTAATTTTCACGTTAATGCAAAAATAATTACAACCGGTACGAGCCGCCATATTAATCAACGACAAATAACCTTCGGTGCTAATAGACTCTTCAAGGTTCAAATGCAATGCGGAACCGCCATCCAAATAATCAACCAGCTCGCGACCATGTAAAACCAGTTTATCCAAAGCATTGGTCTCGTCATCTTCTACTGCGTAAAAGTAGGAGTTGTAGCAATCTCTCGGTACCGCATAACCGTCAGCGCGATCCCACTTGGCGTTTTTAACGCCCAGGTTCTCGGCAGGTACAAATTCGGTATTGAACATATAGCCCCATTGTTGTTTGGCTTTTTTGTTCGCATCGAAAATTACTTTTAAATTTCGCTGTACAAATTCGATGTATTCCGGGTTGTTACCAGCAACCAGACCCACTGACTCGGCAGCTTCTACCATGCCATTAATACCGATGGTAAGAAATTGTTTATCCATACTGATAAAACCGGCATCGTAGACACTGAGTAATCCGGCAGCCTGGTAGCTTTCCATCAAGGCCCGGTAAGCAACCTGGTAACGTTGTACTTTATCCACTTCGGTTGCCAGGTCGCGGCCATCCTGAATCAGGCGGTTCATATTCAGCGTGATCACGTTAATAGAGCCGGTTGCGACACCGCCAGCGCCCAGCGTGTAAGAGAAGGTGTTATCACTGATTTCACTGCGTAAACGGCAGCAGGATGCCAGGGAATCGGCGTTATCAGAAAGGTACATAAAAAAGGAATTGCCGTCTGCCAGTTCGCGGGCAATATTGCGGGCGAACTTCTGACTCTTGCATTGCCCGTTATCGGTCAACATGGCAACCGTAACCACCGGGAAGGTGAGAATGGCTTTGGTGCGCTCCAGGTTAAACCAGCTCAGGAAAAAGTCTTGCAGTGCCGCTACAGATGACCACTTGGGTGCGCTAAAGTCCGGGAATACAAAGTTGCCAAACATGGAATCAAAGTAATGTTCGTCATAGACAGAAATGTTCCAGAACACGCTCTGGTAGCCTCTGGCCGCAGCCGGCTGATTAAGCGCGTAAACCACGTGTTGTAAATGGTTGCGGATTTCCTTGCCATGAGTGAGCAAGTAACTATCACCGTAATCGCGGCGGGCGAAATAATCAAAGTAGGTAAGAAATTCTACGGTGGCGACAGCACCGGCAAATTGCGCACTTACCGCAAACACCAGGTTAACAAAGCTGCCGCAGAAAGATTCCAGATGTCGTGGCGCTTTTGACTCGCCTCCCAATTTCACCAGACCGTCATGTAAAAACGGATACATGGTTAAAGACACGCAATAAGGCTTAAGGCTGGTTTCGTCGTGCACGTAAATTTCGTGGTTCTCAATTTGACGGTGATATTCGCGAGCCAGGTCATCACCAAACAACTCTGCAATTTTCTTGCTCACCAGCGAACGGTTTACCTGCACAAAATAATCTTTCATCAACTCGGTTTCGAGCGTGGCGATATTCTTTTGCGTCACGTTGGCGTTGGCGTCCATCGTAGAGCCATCCGCCGCATTCTCGGCGCTAAGATAGTTGCTAATGAAATTCAGTTTATGGTCAATCTGGTTGGGGTCTAATGCCAGCATTTTTGCTCTCCTGAGATGTAGTTGGGAAACTCTGAAAAACTGCCTTTGTTAGCAGTGCTTCCCGTGCACGATAAAGCCGTGAAACTTATGAAAGAAATAGATGGTTAAGTGATTTTCCTGTCCGCAAGTCGGTAAAAACCTGATTGGTTGTCGGACTATCAAGCCCGCCCAGCTCTCTGATCCAGGGGCCGGTTTTCAAAAATGTCAGTTGCGCTGTTATTGGTTCGGCAACTGCATCCAGTCCGCTATAAAGGCAGGTATGCAACCCTGCAGCCCGGCACAACTTCAGCAGCGGCAACAACGCCTCCGGCCGCCACTCGCCACCAAAAAACAACACACAGGTAATCAGGTTTTCATACTGTGTAATACGCTGTTGCAGATAGTTGTCAGTAAGCAACAAACCCTGTTGCGCATCCCAACTGTCACTACTGTGGCAACCGGGGCAGCGAAGTGGGCAACCACTAACCGTAAACGCCAGAGAAACCTCTCCCGGCACCTCCTGCCAAACAACTTGCTCGGCAATAAATCGTAATGACTGCAACATGCTGAAAACCATATGTTGTGTTTTTGTTTTGATAAAACACTATATGTGCGAATGGTGGGCGTATGGAGAGGTTGGGTATTTGATCCAGATCAAATTTGAGGCAGCTCTACCCCCAAAGGGGCAGCGGATTAAAAGCATGAAAATAGATAACGATATATGTGCGTTTTGCAGCCGGTCAACGCGCGTATCCGGTTTGCTTTTGATAAAAAACCTCATATAGTCAGCCGCTTGCAGAATGGGAAAAAGGATAACAGGCATCTATTAGGTAGATAACTCGCACGTATCTAAAAGTTATGCATAAGTACGAATCAAGGAGAAAATTCATTTGGACATTAGAAAATCAAAAGATCGCGTGCTGGCAGGTGTTGCAGGTGGCATAGCAGAATATCAGCAGATGAGCGTGCGGTTTGTGCGATTCATCTGGTTTGTATCATTTATTTTAAGTGGTGGTTCTGCTTTAGGTGTTTATGTCCTAATGGCATTTTTAATGAAACCACCCAGTGATTTTGATATCAATAATTACAGGCAACAATAGCTCAATTTCCTTATAGATGTTTTAATTAAAAAAACAATCAATGGAGTTCAGTGGGTGGAGTGCTATCTCTAAAAAAGCGTAACAAGGAGTAGCAATCTGCACATGATATTGCCCCGATAAAATGAACGTTTCCATTTTGTCGGGGCAATATCATTGTTGAGGTAACACTTATTAAAATTCCATGTTGATATAATCAATATCTCTATATGTTTTAGTAGTTATCTAATAATACAAAGGAATTTATTATGTTCTACAGGGAAGTAATATTGGTTGTGTTGTTAATTTCTCAGGTCGTGTCAGCGGATACTCAGGTCTTTTCTGATGGCGATGAAATATTCTATGTTGGTGGACTAACTGTTGAAGCTAATGCAAAAGCTTTTGATCTTTATGATAAAAGTGTCAACAAGCCCGACACCTTGAGTATAACCAGTTTAGGCGGGGATATTGAAGTTGGTATGGAATTGGGCGAGTGGCTTGTAGAAAAGCTGCTGCATGTCAAAGTCGAGGATTACTGTATGTCATCCTGCGCTAATTATATTTTCCCGGCTGGTGTGAAAAAGTATATTGGTAACAAAGCGCTGGTTGCTTTCCATGGCGGGGCACACAGTGAATCGTTTGTATCCAATGATGAGAGCACTCTTGCGTCTTTTCCGGAAGATAAAAGGGCGTCTGTAAAGAAAGCAATGGATGAGGCCTTGCGCATTCATCGGGAAAAAACCGGAAAGAGGGAAACTGATTTCTATAAAAAAAATCGGCGTATCAAAATCTATAAACACCCTTGGTCAATCGGGCGAATACAGTAACCATAGTGTTTATTACAACGGTTGGTACTATTCTTTGCAAGACCTGGAAAAATTCGGTGTAAATAATCTGATTGTTATAGATGGTCCATGGAATCCTCAAAGTAATGCCGAAAAATTCAACGTTTTCAAGCTTTCTCTGCCTGATGGCCAGTTGCCTGGGAAAGACTGATTTAAGTATCCGGTGTTAAATGAATTATCGATTTGTATTAAGCGGTGGTCCCGGTGGCGGTAAAACCACAATACTCAATGCGCTGGTAAAACATGGATACGATGTCGTGTCCGAATCTGCGAGGGAAGTTATCAGAGAGCGTTTGAATGCGGGATTGTCTGCCCGGCCGGATCCTGTCCCTTTTGCCCGTGATATTCTCAGGAGGGATATTGAAAAATATCGTAATACAGACAACAGTGTTCACCCCACGTTTTTCGACAGGGGGATTCTGGATGCAATGTACATGCTTGATGCTGAAAATGCACTGGTAGACGATGAAGCCTTTCAATATGTTCACTCTTTTCCGTATAACGCCACCGTTTTCCTGCTGCCGCCATGGAGAGAGATCTACCAGACTGATTCCGAACGTGACCAGACATTTGAGCAAGCTATTGACGTATTCGAAGGCTTGAAACGCTGGTATCTGCAATGGGGTTATAAAACATTGGAAGTGCCACCCGGTAATTTGGAATATCGGTTGTCATTTATTTTGAGTGCAGTTGATTTATCCTGACTATTTACACAAGGAATCTATGAACATTATCCCGTTAGGCGAAAGAATGGAATTCATTGAGGAGCTGGCAGCACTTCATCATTCGGAGTGGGGGCATTTGAATCCGTCTTTAACCTTGGAAAAGCGCATAGGAAAGCTTGCCAGTTTAGCGGGCGGAAGGAGTATCCCCTCAATATTTATCGCTACCTCTGGAAATGAGCTTATTGGTTCTGCTGCATTGGTGCTGGAAGATATGCAATCAAGACCTGACTTATCGCCCTGGCTGGCTGCAGTTTATGTAAAAGAAAAATATCGGAGCCAGGGAGTTGCTTCCGCTCTGGTTGCCAAATGCGAATATGAAGCAAAGAGATCAAAGGTTGATACCTTATATCTTTATACTGAATTTGCTTCGAAACTGTATGAGAGGTTGGGTTGGCGGAGTTTGGAGCCTTGCATGTATAGAGATGTTTCAGTCAATATTATGTATAAAGAGATTTAATAATTTATTTTAAATGCATAGTATTAAACATAGTTTTTATTGGTGTTATTTTTATAAGGTACTCGTTTTTTAATGTTTTCTGTCGAGGCCGATCGGTGTGGTAAATTTTAGAAACGTTTCTCTTGCTGCGAGCTTTACATTCCTGGTGCTGACAGCAATATAGTTGTTTTACCCTCATCTACTTTTGAATGTGCGGTGTATATCCTATTCTGAAATAACGGGTTTGGTTGGTCGCCGAAGCGCTGCACTGTTCCTGGGGTTGGCGACCATGTTATATATGGTGCGAAATGCACCAGCGTCACAAAGCCGATTTTCAATAACAACAGGTATTGTCGTTTTGTGTGTCTCTCTGACGCTTCTTGGGGTATATGAGTTTTTAATGGGAAGTGTGGTGGCTGGCATATTTTTAGCCATCTTCGTCGAGGCTGCATTCGCTTTTCTATTTTTTGGGGTCGGGTGTAAAGAAAGGCTTGGCACTTAAAATTATCCGGATTTGATCGATAATATACAAGTTCCCTATTTTTTTATCCCGGATATTTTTCGATAAAAGTTTTATCCGATTGGTTTTTTCGTGCTTTGCTTGATCGCTAAAATCTCGCCCCTGTCCTGTCCTGTCCTGTCCTGTCCTGTCCTGTCCTGTCCTGGATTGGTGTGGTTTTAAATACTGCGAGGGCGTTGTTGTAATCATACAGCAACGCCCTCGCAGAGTTAAAATTGATCTCTCTTCCTGCTTCTTTCCGCTAAATCACCTTCGAATACCGAATCATCGTCCCCTGATTGAGGTAGGCGTCAAATACCATGCAGATGCGGCGGATTAGCAGGCGGCCGGTGTTGTGTACCTGAATGCCCTTGTCGTCAATGCTGATCAGGCCGTCCTCTACCATCGGTTGGAGCTCTGCCAGCTCGTTAGCAAAGTATTCGGTTGGCGCAATGCCAAACTCTTCCTGTATCGGTTGAAAATCCAGATGAAAGTGGCAGATCAGCTGGTTAATCACACGCTGGCGCAACAGGTCTTCTTTACTCAGAGTAAAGCCGCGTACAAAGGCCGGTTGTTGCTGGTCGATGCGCTGATAATAATCATCCAATTGTTTACTGTTTTGTAAATACACATCGCCAAACGCGCTGATGGACGAAACGCCGAAAGACAATAAATCACAATGGCCGTGGGTAGAATAGCCCTGGAAGTTGCGTTGCAGTTTGCCAGCTTGTTGTGCTTTTACCAGGCTGTCTTGTGGTTTGGCAAAGTGATCCATGCCCACGTACACGTATCCGGCTTGCTGTAATTGTTCGATGGACGACTGCAGAATATCGAGCTTCTGCTGCGCGGAAGGCAGCTGGTCTGCCTTGATCAGCGCCTGGCTTTTAAATAAATGCGGCAGGTGCGCGTAGTTGAAAAGCGATAGGCGATCGGGCGATAAATCAATCACCTGTTTCAGGGTTTCGGTAAAGCTGGCACGAGTTTGTAGCGGCAGGCCGTAAATCAAATCCATGCTGATGGAGTGATATTGCTGCGCGCGCAACGCTTGCACCAGCGAGCGAACATCTTCCGGGGTGTTGTAGCGATTGACCGCTTTTTGTACTTTTGCATCAAAGTCCTGCACGCCCATGCTGACGCGGTTAAAACCAAGATCACGCAAATGCCCCATGGTACTGGCAGAGACTCTGCCGGGGTGAATTTCTACCGAGTACTCACCGCTGTCATCATCCAGCAGTGAGAAATGCTTGCGCGTGGCTGCCATTAACCAGGTCATTTCTGCATCGCTGATAAACGTCGGGGTGCCGCCGCCCCAGTGCAATTGCTCTACCTGTCGTTGGGTATCAAACCATGCTGCTTGCATTTGCATCTCACGGTCGAGGCGCTGCAGGTAAGGCATTGCCCGTTCTTTATGGTGAGTAACAATTTTGTTGCAGCCACAATAAAAACACAGGGTGTCGCAAAAGGGGATGTGAAAATACAGTGAGAGCGGGTTGGCCGTGGCGTTACTGCGCTCAATAGCCGCGTGCATATCACTCATGGAGAATTGATCGCTGAACTGCGGCGCGGTAGGGTAGGAGGTGTAGCGCGGCCCGGCCAGATCGTAACGGCTGATCAGTTCATTATTCCAGGTAACGGATGTGTTGAATAAAGTCATGCGGGCCTCAGGGTAACAATCACTGGTGAAGCAGATTATGCGCCAACGCGTTTTTGAATTCTCGCCACGGGTTAGCTGAAAAATGCGGCTTTCTACCCATAAAGTGGTATAAGCACGAATTCGTTAATATTTTGATTTATAACGTCTTGTTGCAATTTTGCGGTGATAAAATCGCGTTACTTTTCGACCGGAGCGCAAAAGGTGTATTCCTTTTTCACCCGGCCAGCTGAATACCCCGGGATTTGTTATGCGTCAGTCTTCTATTGTGATCCGAATCAGCGCCGCCATTGCCGGCATCGTAGCGCTGTCGATGGCTACCATGCTCACCTCTTACTGGATTTCTGACCGCGCCGATAGCGACGCCGCCGCCATTAATATTGCCGGTTCCTTGCGGGTACAAAGTTATGAAATGGGTTTTTTACTGGCGCAACCGGATGTTGACGAGTTGCAATTGCAGCAGGTTCTGGAGCGTTTGGAGTACACCTGGCAGCATCCTCTGTTTAACAGTTTGCAACACCACAACCCGGCATTGCGGGAAACCTGGCAGGTAGCATTCGATTTCTGGCAGGAGATTTTTCCCCGGTTAATGGCCAAACCTGCCGCCACAGAAATTCAGCAATTATTGGCCGAGCAAGTGACGTTGTTAAACGGGTTGGTCACCAGTATTCAACATCATTCCGAAAGCAATGCGCGCAAGCTGCGGTTAACCCAGGTAACGGCGCTGTTTCTGATTTTGTTGTTGTCATCGGTGGTGGTTTACTGGTTAAAAGTGAAAGTAGAACAGCCTTTATCGGAATTAACCCGCGCTGCGCGCCGCGTAGGGCAGGGCGATTTCAGCGATCGGCTGGTGCCGCGGGAGTTGAACGAGCTGGGCATTCTGGCGCAAACGCATAACCGTATGAGTGAAGCCATTGCGCGTATGCACGAACAAATGGAAGAGCGCATTGAAGAGCAAACCCGTGCCTTGCAACGCAGTAATACCGCGTTGCAATTTTTGTATGACACGGCCAAAACTATTATTGAACACGACCCGGCAGGTATTGACTACGACCAGATTGTTGGCCGCCTGGCACAGCTGATTGACGGTGGTGATATCGAACTCTGCCTGATGACCGAAGCCGGTGACAGCCCTTATTTACAAATCAAACCGGCGGACAATGCGGTTGGTTTGTGTGCGGCAGAAAACTGTAACAGTTGTTTGAATGGAGAAACCTTAACCAACGCTACCAACGCGGCTGGTCAAACCGGTTTGTGCCGTTACAGCTTTCCTATGTTGTATGAGCAGCGTCACTATGGTGTGCTGGTGTGCCGTATGAGTAACCGTAGTGAGCTGGATCATTGGCAGCGTCAGTTGATTCAATCCGTCGCTGACCAACTGGCGGTGGCCCTGAGTTTGCAAAATCAGCAAGACAACGCCCGTCGTTTGGCACTGGTGCATGAACGTACGGTTATTGCGCGTGAACTGCATGACTCGCTGGCGCAGGCGCTGTCTTATTTAAAAATTCAGGTAACAAGGTTGAACCACGGTTTGGCCAAAGATGACCGCACCACCCTGGAAGATGTGTCGGCAGAATTGCAGGAAGGCTTGAATTCGGCCTACCGGCAATTGCGTGAGCTGCTCACTACTTTCCGTTTGAAAATGGATTCCTCCGGGCTGCTCAGTTCCTTGCAAACCAGTATCAAACAATTCAGTGAACAATCGGTGCTGGATATTTCTCTCGATTACCGGTTGAGTAATTTGCCGCTCACACCCAACGAAGAAATTCACTTGCTGCAAATTATCCGTGAAGCTTTACAAAACGCCGTGCGCCACAGTGGCGGCCAGTCGGTGACGGTGAAGGTGTACCAGAGCGACCAAAAGCAGGTGCAGGTGAGTATTGAAGACGATGGCGTGGGTATCGCCCAGTCACCGGAAAAGCTCAATCATTACGGGTTGGCGATTATGCGCGAACGCAGTAAGAACCTCGGTGGTGATGTGACGATTAGGCGGCGCGAGGAAGGTGGCACCGGGGTGTATTTTGGTTTCACTCCGGATTATTTACAGCAGCGCAATTTGATTGCAAGGCAGGGCGGCTAAAGCTTGTTAAGCAGTGCGTTCCCGCCGTTTGTAAAACCAGCCATTCACCAGCAAACATAAACCATAAAAAAGCGCAAAGCCGATCATGGCTTGCGCCGGTGTGCCTTGCGCCATTTGCTCGCCCAGCAAGTGCGGAATATAAAACATACCGTAACTGGCAATGCCGGTCAGCCACAGGCGTGCATGCAGCAATTGGCGGCTGGAAAACCTGTTTTGCACCGCCAGCGACAATGCCGCATAACTGGAACCCGCCGCGGCAAATAAAATAAAAACCAGCATCAACAGCGTTAAAAAATATTGTTCCGGCTCGGTAGATTGGTAAGCGGCCGATAAATAATAAGCGCTGCATGCCGCGCTCAGCATCATAACCAGTGCGCAGCTTTGCGTTACCGTGGCGCTGCCGAAAAGCCGCGCCAGCCAGCTGCCAACCGGTTGTGCCAGCACACCCAATAAAGGCCCCATCCAGATATAGGTAAACACGCCGGGTGCATTGGGATTGGGCAATCGTAAATCGCCATCGGGGATGTAACCAAACACCAATTCCAGCGTTAATGGCAGCGCGCAAGCCAGGCCTAAAACAGAGCCCAGGCTCATGGCGTATAACAAACTCATGGCCCAGGTATGGCGGTTATTAAACAGCGCAAACGCCGGATGTTGCGCGCCGAATAAAAAGCGCAGCAACACCAGCATGGTGAGTGCAACCGCAACCAGTACCAATTCCCGCGATAATTGCAGCCCTGCGCCGGACGCTTCCGGTGACAGGGTTAACCATAATCCTAGAGCACTTACGCCCAGGCCAATGCCCAGCGCGGCGAGCCCGGTGCCGGGTGTTTCGCGGCGGGTGGTTTCGCTGCTGCGAAAATTTTTCAAGGCAAACAGCAGCAATAACATCAGCAACAGCGGCCATAACAAAAATGATTGTTGCAGCCGGATTTCGCTGCTGCTGTCACTGCCGAGCAACGTACTGAATTGGCCGGTCACCAGCGGGTTGGCTTGTGCTCCGCTCCATAGGCCGATGCTGACCAGCAGCGGTAAAAGCAATTGGCTGGCAGCCATGCCAAGGTGCGCTAGGCCTTTGCCCAGCCCCAGCGTGGTGGCTTGCTGCGAGCGCGGTAACTGGTAACAAACACGGGTAATAAACGCAGAAAAACTGCCGCCGCCCAAACCGCAAAACAACGCGGCCAATTGCAGTGTCCACAGCGGTGCGTCCAGCGCGGGCAGCCAGCAGAGCAGGGTAGCGGGAATCAGTAGAAAGCCGATGCAGAGCATCAATAGCGGACGTGCGCTGCCGGGTGGTATCAGTAATCCGAGCGCGATATGCAAGCTGGCACCGGCCAGCCCGGAAATGGACAGCAGTGAAAAAAGTGCTGATACGGAATAGCTGGCCCCGGTCTGCAATAGCAAAACAACGATAACACTCCAGCTTGACCAAACACCGAAGCAACAAAAGGCACAGGCGATCAACCACCAGATAGGCGGTTCGTTGTTCGTTGTTGTGCTGGCAGTAGAGGCGTGACTTTCCGTGTGAACAAATTCCTGTGGCATAGCCAGGATCTCGCGGTTAGTCGGCCATCATTATTGATGACGGTCAGTGTGCCGTCTGTTGGCGATCAACTCAATTCGCCCTTGGGGTTAGTTTTTGCGGAAAATCGTGTTTTTTCGAGGTACTCCCAAAGGGGTAATTTTGCTGAACGGGTTATTCTTCCGGGTTACATCATTTGCGCTGCCAGGATGATAAGCTTGCCTGGCAGCAGGTCGCCTGGGCGCACTGTTTGCCGCGTCAGATTTTCATCAGATTGGGAGTACAGGATATGACACAGCAGGTCGCTACTATCATGCTGGTTGATGATCACCCGTTGCTGCGCAAAGGTTTGCAGCAGTTAATCGGGTTGGCTGACAACCTTGAAGTCATTGCCGAAGCGGGCAGTGGAGAAGAGGCGATTGCGCTGGGTACAGAGCTTGACCCGGATTTGATATTGCTCGATTTGAATATGCAGGGCATGAACGGCCAGGAAACCCTCAGCCGTTTGCGAGACGAAGGCGTGACCTCGCGTATTGTGATGCTGACGGTATCCGATGCCGATGAAGATGTGCTGGAAGCCATTTCACGCGGTGCTGATGGTTATTTGTTAAAAGACATGGAGCCGGAGTTGCTGCTGGAGCAAATTCAGCGCGCACTGCAAGGCAAGATGGTGATGAGCGAAGCGGTTACCCAGGTACTGGCCAGCGCGATTCGCAAACCGCAAAAAAGCCCTACCTCCAGCCTTGAAAGCCTGACCGGCCGCGAGCGGGAAATTATTGAATTGATTGCGCAGGGTATGAGTAACAAACTTATTGCGCGGGCGCTGGATATTTCTGACGGCACCGTTAAGGTACACGTTAAACACTTGCTGAAAAAACTCGGCTTGCGCTCCCGCGTAGAAGCCGCAGTGTGGATGGTAAATCACCGCTCCGCGCAATGAGTTGTCAGACTCTTAAGCGTTTCAAATTGGCTCAATCGGAGATTGGTATCAGGACGTTGTTTTTCAAACCTGCTGGTAAGTGCCAGTCTATCCGTTTGCCGTTAGGATGTTTGTTCCAAAAGCGCATGAACATCCGCAAGCGGAGCCGGCCAATCCTCACAGAGGATTGTCGTTCCGTACGCGCAAAACATGTTTTGCTTTATGCGCACTCCACCCATGTGGCTCTGACGGTCGACGGCAACTGCTCCTGCGTTGCTCTAACTTCCGCCATCCATGGCGGTCGACGGCAACTGCTCCTGCGTTGCTCTAACTTCCGCCATCCATGGCGGTCGTCCATGACCCGACAGTTTTGGAACAAACATCCTAACGGCAAACTCGCATTGTGCTGATCGGATCTTCAGTGAAATTAAGGCGAAAAAAAGCCCGGCATTTGCCGGGCTTTTTTGTTACTCGTGACCATTCTCCGGTTCGACAATACTCACCTCAACCAGATGGATGCGGTTTTCCTGAATTTCCCGAACAGTAAACATCAGGTTTTCCCTGACGATTTTTTCGTCAATGCTTGGAATATGCCCCAGCTCTTCCAGAATCAAACCGGCAACACTGATAAAGCTGCCGTCTTTGCGACTGATCAGATGGTTTACATCCAGCTCCAGCTCCAGCTGATACAAATCAGCGGCGCCGCTTACCAGCCAGGTGCCATCGGGCATTTTTTGAATTTCCGGGGTTTCATCCGCATCCGGGAATTCACCGGCAATCGCTTCAAAAATATCCAGCGGCGTAATCAGACCTTTGATAGAACCAAACTCGTCTACCACCATCGCCGGGCTGCCGTTGGACTGACGCAATACCTTCATCACCTGAAGAATATTCATATGGTCAGAGATATATACCGGGCGGTATTTGCTCATCAACGGCTTGAGATCCGTTTCGTTGTCCAGCGCATCGAGGAATTCCTTGGCGCGCACCATGGCAAATACGTTGTCGATATTTTCCCGAGCGACCGGGAAGAAGCTGTGCGGTACCGACAAAATAGTCTCGCGCAGTTTTTCCTGTGAGTCATTGATATCCAGCCAGGAGATATCGCTGCGCGGCGTCATGATGCCTTTAACAGAACGCTCGGACAGGGTTAACACACCGCTGATCATGTAGCGTTCTTCATCGGCAAAGATTTTTTCCTGCTCAACCTGTACCTGCTGTGACGGTGAAACCGTCAGCGGATTGCGGCTGATCAGCTTGATAATGGCGTCAGCGGTGCGCTCGCGGAACGGCTGCTTTTCCTGATTTTTAAGCGAATTGTGTTTGCTTAACTGGTTGAAAACCTCAATCAAAATAGAGAACCCGATAGCGGCATACAGGTAGCCTTTGGGGATATGCAGGCCAAAACTTTCTGCGATCAGGCTGAAGCCGATCATCAACAGGAAACTGAGGCACAGGATAACCACGGTGGGGTGCTTGTTAACAAAAATGGTCAGCGGTTTGGAGGCCAGCAACATCACTGTCATGGCAATCACAACAGCAGTCATCATCACATAGATGTTATCCACCATACCGACAGCGGTAATCACGGCGTCCAGCGAGAACACCGCGTCAAGAATAACAATTTGGGTTACCACCACCCAGAAGCCGGCATACAGCGTGCTTTTGTTTTCTACGTGATTTTTGCCTTCCATTTTTTCATGTAGCTCAACTGTGGCTTTGTAAACCAGGAAAAGGCCGCCGAAGAGCAAAATCATATCCCGACCGGAAACCGGCCAACCGGCGACATAAAACAGCGGGTTGGTGAGGGTGACCATCCAGGAGATAACAGAAAGAAGACCCAGCCGCATAATCAAGGCCAGCGACAGGCCAATGACCCGTGCTTTGTCGCGTTGATGCGGGGGAAGTTTGTCCGCCAGAATGGCGATAAAAACCAGGTTATCAATGCCGAGAACAATTTCCAGCACGATAAGGGCGAGCAGGCCGGCCCAGATTGAGGGGTCCATTAAAAATTCCATTTAACGAACTCCATCAGGGCGACAGGGCAACCAGAGGTCGCAGCAGCCGGAGGAAAATCAACAGTATGCGTAAAACAATGACGTATTCGAGACGCGTCCATATAAAAGGGGTTGTGCCCACCTCAGTAGCCAATCGGGTTGTAGCGGCTATGTTCTCGTGAAAACAGCGATGCTACGGCTGCTTGAATATAGGTTTTCCGGCAAAAGATCAATAAAAATTTACATTAAATTTTTATAACACGTTGTTTTAAATAGTATTTTTGTTTTTGCATGGCGCAGCAAAAAACGCCGCTATTACCGCTAAAACCGGGGATAAAAAGCCGTTGCGGGTCAAAAATATGGGCAGTTTGAGTCAATGTTGTTATAGTTATTCAAACCATAACAGCCCCGGCTTATTCGGGGCGACATAATCAACCCATCGGCCCGGTATCGGTCAGTGATGTTAACTGGCCAGGAAAAATAACTATGAAACGATTGACCACTACAGCAGCGCTGCTGTGTTTATCTTTAGGCGCTGCATTTACCCATGCCCAGAACCCTCTCGATTTTGGCAGCAACATCAAAACTGCAGACCCTTCGGGTCACGTATGGGCTGATGGAAAAATGTACCTGTATACCTCGCATGATGAAGAGTGCCAGAAAGACTTTCACATGAAAGACTGGCATGTGTTTTCGTCAGAAAACCTGGTGGACTGGAAAGATCACGGTGCCATTTTGTCGGTAGACGACCTTTCATGGGCAGATGATTTTGCCTGGGCACCGGATGCGGCTTACAAAAACGGCAAGTACTATTTTGTATTTCCGGCTGGCACCGGCTTTAAAGACCGGGTAAACCCGGAAAAAAGTACCAAGTGGATGGGTATTGGTATTGCCGAAAGTGATTCACCTACTGGCCCCTTCAAAGACATGATCGGCGCGCCCTTGTGGACCGAACCCTACGCTAACGACCCGGCGATGTTTATTGATGACGACGGCAAGGCTTATTTGTATTTTCATGGCGTGGGTGAGAATGCAGATTATCTGGTGATCGAAATGGCCGACGATATGCGCAGCACCAAAGGCGAATTTTTCAAAATGGATATGGGCGGCCATGAGCCGAAAATGGAAGGCCCGTGGGTATTCAAGCGCAACGGTCTTTACTATTTCACCATGCCGGAAAATAACCGTGTGCTCACTTATTACACCGCGACTTCACCGAAAGGCCCCTGGAAATATCAGGGTGTGATTATGGAGCAGGAGAACAATGCGAATAATCACCATTCCATTGTTGAATATAAAGGCCAGTGGATTTTGTTTTACCACCGTTGGATAGATTCACCGGAAGGTACTTGCGAGAAAAGACAGCGCCACAGTGCAGCGGAATATTTGTACTTCAATGAAGATGGCACTATTAAGAAAGTTGAGCGTACCAAAGAAGGCGTAAGTGATTTTTCTACTCGCGTTAAAAACAGTGCTCACAAGCATTAATCTTTTGTCGTAATCGGTACCGCAAAAAAGCCCCCCACTTTTGAAGTCGGGG
The DNA here is from genome assembly GCF_015182315.1 of Cellvibrio polysaccharolyticus. Taxonomy (NCBI): domain Bacteria; kingdom Pseudomonadati; phylum Pseudomonadota; class Gammaproteobacteria; order Cellvibrionales; family Cellvibrionaceae; genus Cellvibrio; species Cellvibrio polysaccharolyticus. The sequence goes on along the minus strand of NZ_PRDL01000001.1, from coordinate 3,186,271 downwards.
GCTTTTTTATTAGTGATCCTCATTAATATCGTAGTTAATGCTCAGCCGGGTTATCTGCAACCGGCTTTCACCGCCTACCGTTCCTGTGTGCTGTAAACCGGCACCGCCAAAGGTATTGTTTTCAACCTGGGCTAGCAGCGTCACACTGTCTGGCAAACCGGCGGCAATTTGATCCGAGCTGCGCGCTGAGCTGGTGGTGGCTTTGGCAGTAAATACACCTTTGCTGATGGTCAGCTCTACCCGGGCGCCGGGGCTGAAGGCGGTGGTGGATATTGAATCTGAAATAGCTTTTCCAACACCATTTTCATAACGGTACAGCGTGTAATCGGTCGCGAAACCGTATTTGTTGGTGCGCTCAATGCGCAAGGCATAACCGCTTTGGCTGCGGGTGTCGTATTTGATGTAGATTTCCAGATATTGCCCGTTGGGGCTGCCAAAACCTTGTGATGCCATTTTGGCCGGGTTCATCTCTACCACAACTCGCATGTCGTCAATACTGACCGACTGTGAATACAGCAGACGTGCGCCCTGGGCGGTGGTCAGCAGGCCGGTTTGCTGGCCAGCGCCGTTGATGCCACGGTCGTATGTCCAGGGCGTGGTTTCTTCGGCGCGCCAGGCGACTTTTTGATCTTTCGGGTAAAAGGTATCCTGGGTCCAGGTGCCGTCGAGGAGTTGCGGTTGCCAGCCGGTGGGCAGGTGTTTGAAATCTGTGCTGATGTTGAATTTGGCCAGGCCATCGCCCGGTATATCGTTCAGCGTAATAGCGCGAGCGCTGATGACTAATTGAGGCTCGCCCGGCTGGCTACGATTGTGCGCCGGGGCAACCGTTGCCAGCAGGTAATGGCCGACGTCCCCGGTGGTCAAGGCGTATTGCAGCAGTGGCTGGTTGCCGTGGGAAATGGCAACCGGCAAGGCATTGCTGCCGTCTTTATCGCGGGCGCGGTACCAGGTGACGTGTGAGTGGTCGGGGCGGGTGTGCTTGCCGTGAGCGAGATCCAGCGCATAACTTAATTGCAGGCTGCCTGCATTAACACCGGATAACGCCGGTTTGCTGATGAACGCCGGGGCAGGCAGCAGTGCCGGGTGCACCGTCACCACACTGTGATTGTAAATACCATTTTCTGCCGACGCGGTAACCTGGACGGTGGCACTTGCTTCGCTGTCGTTGTGGCCGATCACGCGTACCGATTGGCTATCAATCGGCTCCAGGGTCAGCATGTCATTGTCGGCATGCCAATGGATGGTCTGGCTGGCATCAGCAGGGAATACCGAGGCCTGTAAGATAACTGGCGCTTCGCCGGTGCGCAGGGTTGCATTGGCCGTAACGCTCACATTGATGGCCGCATCGGTGGTTGCCGGGTCGGTGGCTTTATCGCCAGCCGGGTCCCAGTCGTCTTCGCCCTTCAGCAAGTTGTGTACGCTAAACGCCGCCGCCTGGCGGTCGCTGAGCAATAGCGTATTGGCCTGTGGCTGGATGGTATAAGGCTCGCCCTCGCGGGTGGTGCGCCAACTCATGGATTGCACATCACTGCGCGGATAGTTGGCCCAGCGAATATCGCGCAGGTTGCCGTTAGTATCCGAGAAATTATTGTTGATCAAATAAATCGGTGAAGACACTTTGGTGATGGTGAGATCCTGCGGGTCGGAAAAGGCGACCCGCCATTCACTGTCAATAAATGCCATGCCGTTTTTGCCTGCGCTGTACACCGGTTTGCTGGTGTAGTTGTGCAGAACCGCGTTCTTCATAACATGAATATCGCCGCCGCCCATGTAATCATCGGTGCCCTGAACGTACACGTTTTCATAATAAGCGCGCTTTACATGGCCGAGCGCTATGGTGTCGAGCATGCTGACAAAACGTACATTTTTAAACACGTATTTATCCAGCACCTTGTCCGGATGATGCGCGCCTATTACATAAGCCTGAGTAATGGTGGCAGAGCGTTTTGGTTGATTTTTGGACGGGTCTTTCGGGTACACCAGATCCACGTTGCAGTAATTGCCCAGGGTCAGATTTTCCGCACGAAAGCCGGTGCCTGTTACAAACAGGGTTTCAGCCGGCGATGAACCTTTTTCGCTGGAGGCACCAATGGTGTGTCCGCGGTTATCCGCCAGTACTACGTCCTGTGGATCGCTGGCCAAACCGATCAGCGACAGCCAATCCTGATGGATGTACAAACCGCGATCGGTTTCTGTACCGTTCATCGGGTACACATCCGGCTCCAGGTAAATCACCATCGGCTGTTGTTCGCTGCCGCTGTCTGCAGCGGCGACAGCGTCATGCAGGTTTTTGAATTGAAAGGTGTGCGGTTTGCTGGCGGGCAGCGCCGGGTTGACATAAAAGTGTCGGCTGTTGAGCTGTAAACTCTCTCCGGTCAGAGTGTTAATCGCCAGCGAGCTAACGGCCGGCTTTTCGCAGGCGGCCAGCAAGGCGATCAATATCACCATCGAGAAGCGGGCAAGGCGGGTTGACGTGTGCATATTATTCTCCGTTTTTTGTGCGACCCATTCTGCCAGAAGTTCGGGATTGTCAGCGCGGTAGGAGTAACCTTTTTGTCATGCTGTTAAGCTACGGGCGTTTGGAACGAGAAGCGCAGCTGCCGACAGGTTGAAAAAGCAGCAGCTATAATGAATCGTCGTCTCGGGGGTTTTTGCTGTTCTGTTGGCGGTGTTTACGACGCAACAGCAAAAATTCCGGATAGTGGTTTAAACCGGTACTACAGGAAAAAAGTTATGACGTTGGAATACAGTTTATTGCTGCTGGCGCTGGTTGCGGTCGGTGCTTTTTTTTCACTCTCGGAAATTTCGCTGGCGGCGTCCCGCAAAATGAAGCTGGGGTTAATGGCGTCGGAGGGCGATGAGAATGCCTCCCGGGTATTGGCCCTGCAAGAGAAGCCGGGTAACTATTTTACCGTGGTACAAATTTGCCTCAATGCGGTGGGTATTCTCGGCGGTATTTTAGGCGAGTCGGCATTTACGCCTTATTTCGTCAACCTGCTGGAATACTTTTTTGAAGGCCCCTGGATACAACCGGTGGCTTTTTCCTTTTCGGTGTTTCTGATTTCTGCGCTGTTTATTCTGCTCGCGGATTTGATCCCCAAGCGCCTCGCGATGGTGTACCCGGAGGCGGTTGCGGTTGCGCTGGTTAAACCCATGGCCGGCCTGATTGTATTGCTCAAGCCGCTGGTGTGGTTATTCAATGGTTTGGCCAATTTTGTCTTTAAAATATTCAAATTGCCCACCATGCGTGAAGACAATATCACCCCGGAAGATATCATCGCCATGATGGACGCCGGCGCCCAGGCCGGGGTGTTGCAGCAACAGGAACATCAGTTGCTGGAGAACGTCTTTGAAATGGAATCGCGCACCGTAACCTCGGCGATGACCGCGCGGGAAAATTTGTTCTGGTTTAACAAGGGCGATTCTTCAGACATGATGAAAGCCCGCATTGCCGAACATGCCTATTCCCGTTTTCCGGTGTGCGACCAGTCTTTGGACCGTTTGCTGGGCTATGTCGATACCCGCGATATTCTGCTGCAAATTTTAAATGGCCATGACGTATCTCTGGACGCAGAAGGTATTTTGCGTACCCCTTTAATTATTCCCGACACTTTGTCGCTTTATGAAGTGCTGGAGTACTTCAAGTCTACCGGTGAAGACTTCGCCGTGATCATGAATGAGTACGCCATGGTGGTGGGGGTAATAACGCTCAAGGATGTAATGAATATTGTGATGGGCGAGCTGGTTCATTCGGAAGAAGAGCAAATTGTGTCCCGCGACGATAATTCGTGGTTGGTCGAAGGGTTAACACCGCTGGCCGATGTGATGCGTGTGCTGTCGATTGATCATTTTCCGGCCTCACAAAATTACGAAACCATCGCCGGTTTCATGATGTATACGCTGCGCAAAATTCCCAAGCGCACTGACTTTGTTATTCATGACGGCTACAAATTCGAAGTGGTCGATATTGATAACTACAAAATTGATCAGTTGCTGGTGACGCGCGTCAGCCACCTTGCTGATGATACCCAGGTCTCAGCGGCGGGTAAGGGTTCCTGACATGATGGCTCCTATCCATGTTGTTGAGTGTATTGCACAGGAGTCTGTATGAAACCGGTCGTTATTGCCTATAAACCTTTACCCGCAGCGTTACTAGCAAGGTTGAGTGAACACGCCCGGGTGATTGAAACACCGGGGCTGTCGCTGGATAACAGCGAAACCCTGTCGTGGCTGGCACAGGCCGAAGGCATCATTGGCTCCAATGCCAATGTTGACCGCCAGGTGCTTGACCATGCGCCGCGTTTGAAAGTGGCTTCTACTATTTCAGTCGGTTACGACAACTTTGACGTAACGGCGTTAACCGAGCGGGGCGTGTTATTGATGCACACGCCGGACGTACTGACCGACACCGTGGCCGACACCATGATGGCACTGGTGTTGGCCACTGCCCGTCGTATCGTGGAGGTTGCCAACCGGACCAAAGCCGGTGAGTGGACATCTTCCATTGACGCCAGCTGGTTCGGTTGCGATGTGCACCATAAAACAATGGGCATTGTCGGCATGGGGCGCATTGGCAAAGCGCTGGCCAGGCGTGCGCACCTGGGCTTTGACATGCCGATTTTATACACCAGCCGCAGCGCGCACCCGGATGCCGAAGAGAAATTTTCTGCACAGCGTTGCGAGTTGAATGAATTGATGGCGCGGGCTGATTTTGTCTGTGTGGTGTTGCCGCTTACGGCGCAAACCCACCACTTTATTGGCGAGCCGGAACTGGCGCTGATGAAACCGTCGGCCATTCTTATTAACGCCGGTCGTGGGCCGGTGGTTGATGAGTCTGCCTTAATCAGCGCTTTGCAGCGCGGCACTATTGCCGGTGCTGGCCTGGATGTTTTTGAGCAGGAACCGCTGCCGGTCAATTCGCCCTTATTACAATTGCCCCATGTTGTAGCCCTGCCGCATATTGGCTCGGCAACCCATGAAACGCGTTACGGCATGGCCGCGTGCGCGGTTGAAAACCTTATCAATGCTTTGACCGGGCAAGTGACCCGCTATTGTGTTAATCGCGAGCTACTGGCTAAAACGCCGTGAAGGCAATAGATGGTGGCAAGAAGTTCAAATGATGGCGATTGCCAACGCGTGTTTTGTTATTCCCGGTTGATGTTTTTTTAAACACTATTGGCAATTTTTATTCAGTGCGCAGTGTGATTTTTAATCTACATTGTGAATTATTAGCGCTTTGAGCCCAAGTCGGTTTAATTTGCCTGGTAGTGCCTATCTTTTAGTGGATTTTTAGCAGAATATGTCGTCAGTTTGTAATTTCCATTTCTCGACCGCGTTACTGAGTGAAAACATGGCTATCCGGCTTCCCCGATATTTTGTTATTGGGCTGTGGAATGTTCGAAAACCGCATCTGCGGGTTGGCGAATGTTCTACTGCGTTGCTCCCGTCTGCACGGAATACTTCCTTATGCTGATCGGACATCACTCGCCATTGCTGGTTGTTGTTTCAGTTCTCATCGCCATTTTTTCTGCTTATACCGCTTTGGACATGGCCAGTCGCATCACCGTCTCTACCGGGCGCGTGCGACAAGCCTGGCTGGCCGCCGGCGCAACCATCATGGGTTTTGGCATCTGGTCCATGCACTTTGTGGGGATGCTGGCTTTTTCGCTACCGGTCAACGTAGGTTACGACGCGGCGATCACCTTGCTTTCGCTACTGATTGCTATCGTGATGTCGGCGTTCAGTTTATGGTTGGTGGCTCGTGAAAAGCTGGGGTGGCGGCGACTCTTACCCGGTGGTGTTATTTTCGGGCTGGGTATTGCCTTCATGCATTACTCCGGCATGGAAGCCATGCAAATGCACGCTTCCTTGCATTACGACCCGCTGCTGTTTGCCCTCTCTATTGTTGTTGCCATCTCCGCCTCTACCATTGCCTTATGGATTAACCACCGTCTGCGTGACAGCTCCCGCCTGGTGGCATTGCGGCTGGGCGCTGCGCTGTTTATTGGTTTTGGTATTGCCGGCATGCACTACACCGGCATGGCGGCGGCCGAATTCCATTCCCATCCTGCCCAACCCGGCTATGAAATTGAAAATCAAATCTGGCTGGCGCCGCTGATTATTTTGTCGGCGTTGGCGTCCATCGTCAGTCTGTTGGTAATTTCCACCCTCAGCCGTCGGCACCAGTTACAAAAACAAAAATTGCAAAGTTCGCTGGTAGAAGCCAATGCCATTCTTTCGCAGCAAGCGCTACACGACAGCCTGACCGGTTTGCCCAACCGTCGGCATTTTAAAACCGTGATTCTGGAAAAACTGGAGCAGGCAAAACAGGGCGATCATTCCTTTGCGCTGTTGTTTATTGATCTGGACGGCTTTAAAGCCATCAATGATATTTATGGACATCACACCGGCGACAGTTTGCTGGTTGAAGTAGCCCGGCGCTTGAAGTCGGCAACCCGCTCCCGCGATTTTATTGCCCGTCTCGGTGGTGATGAATTTTTAGCCCTGATGGACATTAATGGCGATGACGATGCGATTCGCGTTGCCAACCATTTAATCAAAGCCATCAGTAACCCCTACCACCTTGAAGGCAGCAAGCTGCGCGTTTCTGCCAGCGTGGGTATTGCGGTGTATCCACAAAATGGAGAAACCCGCCGGGCGCTGATGGTCAATGCCGATGCCGCCATGTACCGTGCCAAGTCTATGGGGCGCAATCGCTATTGTTTTTCTGACAATGCCCTTAACGATGATGTGCAAAGCCGCCTGAGTTTATTGCGCGAGCTGGACCATGCCATTGAAAACGGCCAGCTGGTGTTGCATTACCAACCCAAATACCGTGCGCCCAGTGGGCCGGTAATGGGCATGGAAGCGCTGGTACGTTGGAATCACCCCGAGCACGGCATGATCCCGCCCAATGTTTTTATTCCGCTGGCAGAAAAAACCGGTCTTATTATTAACCTGGGCGAGTGGGTTATTCGTGAAGCCTGCGGTCAGTTACGCCAATGGCACGATGACGGTTATACCGGCTGGACCATGGCGGTCAACCTGTCAGCTTTGCAATTATCGCACCCGGATTTGATCGACAATGTTCGCGATACTCTTGAACATTTCAATTTAAGCCCGTCCTCACTGGTGCTCGAAGTTACCGAGTCAGTCGCCATGAGCGACCTTGAAGCCAACCTGCTGGTGCTGGATCAACTCAATGCCCTCGGTGTACAAATCTCCATTGACGACTTCGGCACCGGTCACTCCAGCCTTTTGTATCTCAAACGTTTGCCCGCCAGTGAATTGAAAATAGACAAAGGCTTCCTGCGCGACCTCACCTACGGCAGTGAAGACGCCACCATTATTACCTCCATCATCGCGCTGGCCAGAAGCTTCAATATGCGGGTGGTGGCAGAAGGGGTAGAAACACCGGAACAGCAGGAATTTCTCACCAACATGGGCTGCGACAGCGTGCAGGGTTTCCTGTTCGGCAGACCTACCACGGCGTCTGAACTGATCGCCGCCTTGCCAAAGCAGGCGTTGGAAACGGCAGACCCCTTGTATGCCGAACAAAGCTGGAGCCGCGCCAGCGCTCACGAAACCTACCAGATTCTTACCCAAACCCTGGAACAGGCGGTGGATAGCATCATCGTAATTGATGAAGGAAATCGCATTATTCTGTTCAACCAGTCAGCAGAAAAACTCTCGGGCTACTTGCGCCGTGAAGTATTGGGCCAGTCCATTGAAATGCTGATTCCACCTGCGCCCCATGAAGTTGAGGCGGGGTCGTTGATAGGCGGTGACGCGGCGCACCCGTTAATGGGTAACAGCCGCAAAGTACCGGTGTTGCATAAAGACGGCTCGCTGGTGTGGGGCGAAATGTCTATTTCACGGGTGCAGTTGGGCAGGCGCGTACTCTTTACCGCGTTTATTCGTGACATTAGCGACAAGCAGCGTCAGGAAGAACAAATCCATAACATGTCACTGGCGGTTGCGCGCGGTGAAAGTGCGGTGCTGGTAACAACGCCGGAGATGGAAATTTCCTACGTCAATCCGGTATTCCCGGTGCTTTTCGGCTACAACGAACAGGACGTAATTGGCAAAAATGCGCTGGAATTACTCACCGGTCTGCTGCCGGATCTCAGCGACATCGCCAATATCAAGGGCAATACCGGCTGGCGCGAGGATTACAGCACCCAGGTAACGCTCCATGACGCGCAGGGAAAACCCTTGCCGTGCCTGGTAGATTTCCATTTCGACTTCACCGGCCCTTCGGAAATAGAACAGGAAAACCCCTTAAGCGATATCGTCATCGTGATAAAACAGGCCTGATCGACGTTGAGCCGGCTTCCGGCTCATGCCTGTTAACGATCTTCCTTAACAACCCTCTTTAACGATCATCTCCTGATACCTTCTTTAGCCCATTGTAAAAATGTCCTTGTCAAAGCCGGGTGCTGATACTCAGGCGCTGGCATGTGTTTGCCGGCTGCACATGGAATGACGACTAAGATAAAAAAGCGGCAATCCATGGGTAGCAGCAACTCGGGTAATTGGTATGGTGAACCTGCCAATGCCATGTTAACGCTACGCGGTAACTTCTGATCAGATGCTTGAAACCACTTGCCGCCGTTGAAGGCGGCAAGTGAGGTGGAAAAATCAGAAACTGTATTTCGCCGAGATCATAAAGTTGCGTGGATCACCAAAGGTTCCGCCGCTGCCTCCCAGTGCTACGTAGTATTCCTTATCCAACGCATTGTTGAGGTGTGCTGTGATGGCGAGTTGTTTGTTCACTTCATAGCGTGCCATCAACTTCATCAGGGCGTAGCCGCCCTGGATGTAATCGTCACCGGTTTTGCTTTCCCAATTGATGCCACCGCCCAACGTGAAACGATTCCAATCGCCGGGTAACCGGTAGGTGGTGAACAACTTGACGGAGTTGCGAGGAATGCGTGTCATGACGCGCTGGCCGTCCTTGTCTTTGGTTTCGCTGTAGGTGTAGCCGGCGCTGAATTGCCAGCCCTCAGCGAGCTGCCCGTTCAGCTCCACTTCTACCCCTTCAGTGACGGCATTATTGGCTGCTTCATAGGCTACCAGGGCGATGTTGTAGAGGGCCAGATTGTCCTGTTCGGTACGGAATAAAGACAGACTGGATGTCAGTGCTCCATCATTAAAACCGGCTTTAATACCGGCTTCGTAGCTGGTGCCTTCTTCCGGATCCAGCGACATATTGTTAACGTCCCGCACCCGCACCCCATGCGGGTTGAATATCCTCGTATAGCTGCTGTATAGCGACAGGATGTTATTCAACTCATGCACGATGCCAAGGTAGGGAATTACGACGTTGTGTTCGCGATCGCGTGAGTTACTGACACTACTGTTGGCATAGGTAAAGGCTTTCCGGTCACGCTCCCAGTCGGTAATGCGGCCGCCCAGCAGTAGGCTGGTTGCATCGCTTACCTGCAAGCGGGAGCTCAGGTAGGCGCTAAACTGGTTTTCTTTTGTTTCAACATCACCGGTTTGGATGAATGTCGGTTCGGAGATGGTGTTGGTCCAGTTGAAGATGTCGGTAACATTCTGTCGGTAGGTCGGGTAGCCGGGGCTCTCCTGATCTACCTGTGACAGAGTGATACCACCGATCACTTCGTGCTGCCGCCCGAACAGTGTGAAGGGGCCGGTGATATAGGAATCCAGGCTGGTCTGTTCGGCTTCGTTGGCCCATAAAGGCATTTGTGCGTAAGCACCTAGCCCTGTGAGTTGATCCACCCCGCCTTGCAATGAAGCAATTATCGCATCGTACTTGTAGCGAGTATGCGTCAGCTCGGCTTTGGCGCTCCAACCGGAATCAAATGTATGTTCGACAGAGCTGAATAGGCTGTTGAGTTGGTGGTCATAATAGGTCCAGGAGGGCGCCGCGTAGTTTGAGGGTTTTGCTCCGTTGGGCTGACCGTTGCTGTACTGAATGAAAAATGGACGAATGGGCGCATCGGTATTGCGGGTAATGTGGCTGAATCCGAGCGTTAATAAGGTGTTGATGCCGAGGTCTACCTCACCGATACCGTACAACACACCATATTCCTGTTGGTAGTTATCGGCCCATGCTTGCTGGTTTTTGTAATCCGCGACCAGCCGACCTCGCACCGATGCCTCTTCATTCAGCGTACGCGAAACATCCAGGCCAACGCCGTACCTGGACCAGGTGCCTCCCTCCATCGTGATATCAGTTAGCGGTTCACCGGTAGGGCGCTTGCGGATCATATTGACGGTAGCCGATGGCGTGCCGAGGCCGCTCATCATACCGGTCGCCCCTTTTACGATTTCTACCCGGTCATACATCACACTGCTTTGCAGATAGTTACTCATAGAAGAAGAGCTGGGGACGCCTTCTACCTGGAAATTGGTAATGCTGGAACCGCGAGCCCAGAGTTGCGGACCGTCGCCACCCACACCGAATGATTTGACCGTGATACCCGTGGTCGCATCCAGCACCTCGTTCAGTGTATTCAACCCCTGATCTTCCATCCGTTGCCGTGTAATCACAGAGATTGGCTGCGGTGTTTCCTGCAATGACAAATTCAGACGTGTGGAGCTGCTGGTAGATTCAGTGGTGTAAGAGCCGGTGCCTTCGGTGGTAGAGCCCATCGCTTTACCGGACACCGCCACGGTTGCCAGACGCGGTGTACCCGAAATCACCTGCAATGTGTAACTGCCATCGGCTTTGCGTACCAGTTGCAAACCGCTGCCATTGAGCAGTGCTTCAAGCGCTTGCAGCGGTGTGTAGTTACCGGAAAGGGTCGGGGCGTTTTTCCCCCGGGTTAATGCAGTATCAAAAGAAAGCGGAATGCTTGCCTGCACGGCAACGCTGGAAAGGGTTCTGCCCAACGGGCCTGCGTCGAGTTGGTAATCGCGAGCGGTAAGCGTGGCGGTTTCGGCGGCGACTTGTGTGGCCATAGCCAGTGCCAGGGTGCAGAGCAACGGGCGTGCTCTTTTGAAGTGATGGGAAAAACGCATGAAACTTCCTCGTGATGGGTGGGATTTTAATTCCTTCGCCAATCGGGGAAGCAAAAAGTATCTGTGGTCGTGAAATATTTTTTAAACTGTCACGTCCTTGTGACTGGTGTTGCTTACAAACGCCAGCTCATGGTTAAACGAATATCGCGTCCCGGTTCGGCGAGGCCGACAATGCCTTCGTAACCGGCGATATGTTCAAAACTGCCGTTGGTGGCGTGGTCGATGTAGTATTTATCAAACAGGTTTTTTACCGTGAGTGTCATATTGAACATCTCAATCGGTGCCCATTTTCCGTAAAGATCATGCACCGCGTAACCCGGTTGATTCATGGTGCCCGCTGAGCTGCGCACATTTTTTACGCCTTCCACAACGCGGCTGTTCCAGCCGAACGAAAATTGCTCACTGGCTTGCCAGGCAACATCCAGTGTCCAGGTGTTGCCGATGGTGTTGCCCAGCGCACCGTGGTCGTAAGCGTTCAATTGCAAATCGCCATCACCGCTTGCCAGTTCGGAATCAAAATTGCTGTAGGTCAATCCCGCTTGTATTTGCGACCAGTCGTAGCTCAAACGCAGGTCATAACCATCGGTTTTAATATCGCCAATATTGCGCACTACCCAACGCGGCGCACCGTTAAAAGGAATGCGCTGGTCGTTGATGGCATCGTCGATGCGGGATGTATAAAAAGTGCCGGATAAACCGAGCGCATTGTGGTGGTACTCAAAACCGGCTTCGGTATTTTTTGCTTCTTCGGGTTTTAATGCCGGGTCATTCAAGCGTGAATCCAGCAAAAAAGTTTCCATGGTCTGGCGGCCGCGTAAGGCTTCGGCGTAGCTTGCGTTCAGGCTAAGGCTATCGGTTAACTGATAACTGACGCCGACATTGGGATTAAAACCATCGGCTTCAAAGCGTTGGTTGTTGGCATCGTCCAGGGCGTAATCATCGTAACGAACACCAGCGCTGAATAATAATTTTTCAGTAGCCTGGTAAAGATCCTGCACAAAAACTGCTTTTACGCTGCCAGACTCGCCGTATTCAGTGGGGTTGGTGCCGGGGCCTGCATCGGCGTTATCCTTGCGGTACTCGGCACCGTAAATTAATTCATGCGCATCGAACTGGCTGGTGTTGCGCAGGTTAATACCTTCACTGTCGGTTGAACCGTGGTAAACGCCCCAGTGGCCAATCACGTTTTGTTCCAGCTCGGCACTGGTATCGTAGAGGGTAACTTCGAGATTCAAATACGGATTATCGGTGGGGTTGATTTGATAACCCAGGTTAAAGGTTTCCCGTTCAATGGCCAGCGGATAACCGGGGTTCCAGTCACTGATAACCCACTGCGGGCGCTGCGCACGAATACCTTCATCCTTGCGCGTGTCGTAACTGAAGCGCAGCGTCTGGCTGTCGGTAATTTTCCCCACCACTTTGGCAAAGCCCATACTCTGTTCGGATGCGGTGCCCGCCAGCTCGCGACCTTTGCCATCCACAATGGCATCGGTATCGGTTTTCGATAAGCTGACCATACCGCTCCAGTCATCGGTAATACGACCAAATAAATTGACGCTGCCTTTGTAACCCTCGGCATTATCCAGATAACCGGCTTTAACCAGGGCACCGAGTTTTTCACCGGGTTTTAATAAATCTTCCGGGTCTTTGGTGGTGAATTGAATTGAGCCGCCCAGCGCACCAGGTCCATCGGTAGCGATACCGGCACCGGCATGGACCTCAACCTGTTTTAACAATTCCGGCTCAATCGCCAGCCGCCCGGAATGATGGAACAAGACACCGGCCTGGGTTGCGCCATCAATGGTGACATTCAGCAAGGCATCTTCAAGGCCGCGCACATACACTTTTTCAGCGGCACTGATAGACCCGCCAACCGCTACCGAGGGTGTGCGACGAAACACATCTTCAAGGTCGGTGGCCTGAATATTTTCAATGTGTTCTTCGCTCACCACACTGCGGTTGCCGCTGACCCCGGCATTTAATGGTTCATAACTGCTGGACACATTGACCGCTGGCAATTGCACGCCGGCATTGGCAATCGTTTGCAAGGAATAACCCTGCCCCTGACGTACCAGCCCCAAACCGCTGCCTGCCAGCAAGCGGCTGAAACCTTCTTCAACACCGTAGCTGCCACGCAAACCCTTGCTGTGTTTGTTACTGGTCAGCGCCGGGTCAAAAGACAGCAACACACCTGACTGCGCAGCAAAACTCGACAAGCTGATGCCCAGTGAGCCGGCAGGAATATCGTAAGTTTTAACAATCGCTGCCGCCGGTTGCGGTGCTTGTGCGAAAACGGGCAGGGTAGTGGTAGCTGCTACCGTCAATAGCGCCGCGCCAAGCGCCAGCGCTAACGGATTGCGTTGCAAAGTTTTGGAAGAAGGTCTGTGATGAGTCATAGCGTTTCCTGGAGATGACAGGGTGAAAACACGGGTTCATCTCCTATGCCAAATGAAACTGAAAAAGTGACAGGGTAAATTGAATTTTTTTGCATGGTCTCAGGAAATTTCAGACTGGTACATACGAGTTTGCCATTAGGGGGTATGTTTCCAAAACTGTCGGGTCATGGACGATCGCCATGGATGGCGGAAGTTAGAGCAACGCGGTTGGCGCAACGCAGGAGCCGTTGCCGTTGACCAGTCAGAGCTACAAGGACGATGCATTCGCCACATCCATGTGGCTCACCCGGCGGGCAGCTTCGCTGTGCTAATTGGCAATCCTGCCAATTATTCATGCGTTTTTGGAAACATCTCCCCTAATGGCAAACGGACAGAATGACACTTGCTCCCAAGCTTCCCGAGGTCAGCAACTATCAGTTTTGTGTTTAACTTTTCGCCACCACTACACGCACCCAATAATTGGTAAAACGCTGCACATTTACCGGCAAAGTGCGGCTGATGGAATCAAGAATCGCATTGGTATCGGCAATAGGAAAGGCGCCGGAGATGCGGAAATTTTTCAACGAGTCATCAGCTAACAAATAACCGTTGCGGTAACGTGCAAGTTCGGCAATGAATTCTGGTAATGGCTGATTATCGGCCACCAGAATCCCGTTTAACCACAAGGGAAGCTCGGATAACAGCGGTGAGGGGGAAACAATCGATGTGCTGGTAAACGTAGTGGTTTCTCCTGCGTTCAGTTGCAGTGTTAACGGGCTTTGCGCGTTGCGTATTTCAACGGCACCGGCAAACAAATCCACCCGTGACTGCTCACCAGCGGTGCGCAAACTGAACTGCGTGCCCAATGCTTGTACATCGCCGTGTTGAGTGGCTGCAATAAACGGGCGCTGCTCTGTGGTTGTGCTTGTGGTTTCAATAAACATTTCACCCTTGTGCAACAGTAGCCGCCGCTCATCAGGGGTGAAAAAAATATCCAGTGCTGAATCGGTATTCAAAGTAACTTTTGAGTTGTCCGGTAAATAAATTTCGCGTTGCTCGCCAACAACCGTTACATAGTCGGCTCGCCATTCCTGCCAGGGCGCTTGTCGGTAGCCCGCCCAGCTGGCACCACCCAACACCACCAGTAGCGACAGTTGTTGCAAGGCTCGTCGCCGTGCCGGTGAAGCGGGGCGATCCAGTGTGGCAATGCCCACGGATGTAGAAACACCGGGCAACGAAAATTTTTGTGTAACTTGCTCTACCGCTTGCCAGGCGGCTTCGTTGGCCGGGCTTTGTTCGCGCCAGGCCAGCCAGGCGATGCGCTCGGTTTCTGAAAAATCGCTATCAGTCTGGCGAACAAACCATCGCGAAGCGGTTTCCAGCGCGTTTTTATGGAGTTGGTTTTCAGACATGGTGATGGCGTAACGCGCAATGCTGAATTGCTTTGGCGAGATATTGCCGCACCGAGCTTACTGACACACCGAGGCGTTCGGCAATCTCGGCGTGGCGTAAGCCTTCCAGTTGCAATAACAGAAAAGCGCGGCGAACCTGCGGTTGCAAACCGTCCAGCAGGGCGTCAATTTCCTGCAAGGCTTCCAGCGCCAGTGCGCGGTTTTCCGGCGACGGATATTCCGCTTCCGGCAGGGTGGCCAGCGCTTGTAAATAAGCGCGCTCCAGATCCTTGCGCCGCAAACTGTTTACCATCAAACCATGCGCAATATGGGTGAGGTAAGCGCGGGGTTCGCGAATGCTTTCCCGGTCGTCCTTCAGTAATACCTTTAAAAACGTATCCTGCACCAGGTCGGAGGCGTCCCAACTATTGCCGATTTTTCGGCGTAACCAGGTGTGCAGCCAGCTTTGGTGATCCTTATAGAGCCTATCAACGGCAACATTCGTCATACAGCAGCCTATATTCCAAAAGGACGGATTCAGATCGCGCAGAGTGCTATGAATGAGAATAATATTGATAATTATTCTTAACGGGTGCCTAGTTTGCTGCTAAGGGGTAGATGGCGTCAAGCGGGTTGCGTAGCCAAACCAATGGGATTCGATACGCAATTGGTAAGCTTCGGCCAGCATCGCCAGCGTTTGATCGGTATTGTCCAGGGGATAGGCGCCGGAAATGGCAAGGTTGGCGATGGCTGCATCGACCGACAGGCGACCATTGCGGTAGCGCCCGATCTTTCCGGCAAATTGCTCCAGCGGCATGGCATCGGCCAGCAACATGCCGGTGGTCCAGGCATTGGCGTGCTCATCGGCCGGGGTAATGTTGCTGGCGGTAGCTTGCCCCAGTTGCACCTGCTCGCCAGCTTGCAGTATCAGCCGCTGATGTTGTGGGCGGATGGCTTCTACCGCCCCTTGCTGCACCGTCAATTGCACGCTGTCGGTTTGTAAATGCAGCAAAAAACGGGTGCCCAGCGGGCGGAAATGTCCGAACCTGGTGACCACCTGGAAGGGGCGCGCATCGGGTTGTTTGCCGGTTTCCAGATAAATTTCACCGCTGTGTAATAACACCTTGCGCCCGGCATGATCGTATTGCACGTCAATGGCGGTGTCGGTATTCAGGGTGATGACTGTGCCGTCTTCCAGCTGAAGCGTTTTGCGCTCGCCCACGGCGGTTTTGTGGCCGGCAAACAGCGCCGGTTCGCGGCTCACATACCAGAGGCTACCTGCCAGCGGCACCGCGGCAAGCAACAGGGCGAGGCGGGTAACGGTTGTGCGGCGCTCGCTGTTGTCGGGTGCATTCAGCGCCTGCCGGGCAATATCCGGTGGCAGGGTGCCGAGCTGGCCCATGAGTTTTTCCACGCGCTGCCAGGCGCGGCGGTTGTCGTCGGCATGGGTCAGCCATTGCTGAAAATCCTGCTTTTCCTGTGCCGACAAGGTGCCCTGCTGAATTTTCAATAACCAGTCGGCGGCGGCTTCAAACGTTTCTTCCCGAAGGGCGGGCTGCCGGTTCATGCAAGGGAGTCCATCACCATCAGACATTGCACCAGCCCGCGTTTGACATAGCGCTTCACGGTAATTTCCGCTACGCCCAGTTGCCCGGCGATATGCTGGTATTTCATGCCGTCCAGCTGTGAAAGTAAAAATGCCTGTTTGACCAGCGCCGGCAGTTGCTCCAGGGCGGCGTCCAGCTGGTAGAGAATTTCCAGCATGGATTCGCAGGTTTCCGGCGAAGGCACTTCGGCTTCCGGCAGCGTTGCCAGAGCTTGCAGGCAGGCGCGTTCAATATCCTTGCGGCGCCAATGGTTGACCATCAAACCGTGAGCAATGCGAGAGAGGTAGGCACGGGGAATGCGGATGGTTTCATGTTGCGGCGATAGCAACACCTTGAGAAAAGTGTCTTGCGCCAGATCCGCGGCGGTTTCCGAGCAGCCCAAACGCTTGCTGAGCCAGCCGCGCAGCCAGCTGTGATGTCCAAGATAAAGGGCTTGAAGATCGACCGGGTTCACCGCTTCGCTAGTGGACATGACTGATACCGCCAGAACCAATAATGATAATTGTTCGCAATTTTATGGCATCTGCAGATGGCTGGCAAATTTGTTTGTAATGGCTAACGCTGTGACCTGAGCGCCCATCCTTAGGCTCGTTACCGCCGTCCTGGCTGATACTTTGTGATGCATTTTTGATTCAGCGTTATTAACTACCATTTGGACTTTAATTTCCCGCGTTCACTTCTACACTCAAAAAATCGGTTACTGCCAGAGTGGTATTGCATGCGTGAAGGAGAGTCTCCAGGCGGAAAACGCCGTCAGAAATCGCCACCGGCGAAACGGGTACGCCTTGCCCCCGAGGTGCGGCGTGAACAAATTCTCGATGCAGCGTTGATTGAGTTCAGCGCAGTGGGTTTTGAGGGTGCCACCATGGACCGGCTTGCCCGGCGTGTAGGTATTACCAAAGCCGGCATTTACGCCCATTTCAAAAGTAAAGACGACATTTTTGAAGCCTTGCTGCTGAGCAATATCTTTCGCAGAACCGCGCAACCTCACTGGCAATGGCGTGAAGGTGCATCGCTGGAAGAAACGGTAGACGACTATCTTGAACACGTTTATCTGCATTTGCAGGTTCCGCAGGTGCAGGCGACATTCCGTTTATTAATTAGTGAGAGTGGCCGTGCGCCCGAGCGTATTCGCCGCTGGCATGACGACATATTTACGCCTTATGCCGCGCAGCGGCAGAGCGAAATTACCGAGAGCGTTAACCGGGGGCAGCTGCCTGACAATCTTTTTACGCGCAAATTTTCCCTGCTGTCTTCGCCGGCATTATTGGCTTTGATCGGGCAACTATTGGGGCAGGGCGCAACCGCCGGAGAAGACCTTGCCGAAGTGCGGCAGGCACACCGTGAAATGTTATTGATCCTGCTGGCGAGGAAGGGCGCATGATGATCGGGAAATCACCGCTGTTATTACCTTCGCGTCTATTTTTGCTGGTTGCCGCCGGGCTACTCGGTGCCTGTGTGTCAGTAAAGCCCGAACCTGCACAACTTTCTTTTGACCTGCCGGAAAATTTTGCCAATGCGGTTTCCGGGCAGACAACACCGGCGGATGAGTGGTGGCAAAGTTTTGGTGATGAGCAACTGAATCATTTTGTGGTTGCCGCGCTGGAGCGAAACCCGGCGTTAATCCAGGCGATTGCCCGCAGCCGCATAGCCGAAGCCCAGGCGCGCCTTAATCGTGCCGATCAATTACCGCAAGCCGGTTTGAGTGTGGGCGGAACCCGCCAGCGACAAAAAATGATGGGCATGCCAGGCATGATGCCTGGTGGTGCAACCGACGGTAGTGTAGGCGCGGGTGCAGATGTGGCCGTGGAAGACGGAGGAGAAACACCCCTCGCCACCGAGGCGATTCTTTTTAACAATTACAACGCCTCATTGGATATCAGTTGGGAGCTGGATTTATGGGGCAGGCTCTCGGCGTTATCGGCATCGGCTCGCGCCAATTATCTTGCCAGTAATGAACAACTGCGTGCGATGCGTCAATCGGTAGCCGCGCAAGTGGTGCAAATGTATTTTGAAATTGTGCACGCGCGGGCACAGCTGGAATTATCCGAGCGCACGGTAACCGCGCTGACCGAAATGGCCCGGCAAATTAACAACCGCGTAGATGTCGGTATTGCTTCACCGGCGGATGGCATGCTGGCCAATGCCAACCTCGCCTCCGCCAGCGCCGGTTTGGAGCAGCGGCGCGAAGCGCTGGAACGCAGCTTGCGCCAACTGGACGTAATTATGGGGGAATATCCAGCTGGCGCTTTGCAAACGGCAGATATTTTGCCGGAGGTGCCCGCCGCACCGGCGGCTGGTGTTCCTGCTGAATTGTTAGCCCGCCGCCCGGACGTGCGCGCCGCCGAGCTGGGCTTGCGCAGCGCCGGTTATCAATTGGGCGCGGCGAAGCGCTCCTTTTTACCTTCACTTTCGCTCAGCGGCTCGGTGGGCTATTCAGGTTATCAATGGTCTGATTTGTTCAACAGCAGTAATCAAATCTGGTCGATTGCCGGGCAGGTTTTGCAACCAATATTTCAGGGCGGCAGGTTGATTGCGCAAGTGGATATTGCCGAAGGGCAGCGCGATGAAGCCTTGCACGCTTACGCGGAAATGGCGTTACAAGCGATGGCAGAAGTGGAAAGCGCGCTGGTGGTGGAATCGCTGCTGGTAAGGCGCGAAGCTGCGCTGGAAACCGCTGCGTCTTCTGCAGAAAGCGCGGTGCAAATTTCCCTGAATCGTTACCTGCAAGGTATTGATCCTTTTCTGAATGTATTGGAAAGCCAGCAGCGCGCACTGGACGGTCGCAGTGCGCACATTACCGCGCAACATGCGCGCCTGGAAAATCGTGTTGCTTTGCACCTTGCCCTGGGCGGCGGTTTTGAAAATACACCGCCGTCTGAAACTTCCTCCGCGCCATCTGCCGATGCCGCCCTGACATCGTCTATCTCTCATGAATAAATTCAGCACTTCATTACACCTTTTGTCCAATTACTGGCTGGCGTCTTTAAGCCTGGTTGCGCTGCTGGGGCTGGTTGCCTGTGGCAAACAGGGCGCTACCGACAGTGAACAGGTCGTAGCAGAAAATCAGCAGCGCAATGAACCGGCGGTCAGCGTGAATGTGATGACTATTGAACAGCGGGAGTTGCAATCCTGGATTTACAGCCAGGGCACGGCGCGCTCACGGCAGCGGGAATTTTTAACTTTTACCCAGCAAGGCCTGGTAACTCACGTTGATGAACATTTACGGGTGGGCAGCCCGGTAAAAACCGGCCAGTTGATTGCGCACCAGGCGCCCGAGCGTGTGCAGGCAGATTTACAAGCGGCCAAAGCCTCGCTTGCCGAAGCAGAAGCCAACCTCGCGCTTGCCGAAGTGACCAAACGGCGTTACGAAATTCTGATTGAACAACGCTCTGCATCGCAACAGGAACTGGATGAAGCTACTGTGCAAATTCAGCAAGCCAAAGCGGCGGGTGATAATGCCCGTGCGCAAGTGGCGCAGGCGCAACTGGGGGTGAATGAATCCCGTCTGGTATCACCCATCGACGGTGTACTGGCGCGGTTAAATATCGAAAAAGGCCGCTACTTTATGCCGAGCATGGTGCAAGCCAATACCGAGCAGGACGCTCTGCGCACCGTGCCTGCCCTGGTCATTGATCCGGATAATTTTGAAATTCGCGCTGACTTGCCCTCGTATAACTTTCGCCACATAGAGCCGGGCGCACGGGTGATGATCGGCGGTGATCCACCGCTGGGCGGACAGGATATTGATCCGCTGGCAGGTGATGAAAGAGCCCAGGGCCGGGTGCACTCCATCAGCCCGTCGCTTGACCCGGAAACCCGCACCTTTGAAGTGATTGTGCACACCCAGGGCAACAACCCCGGCTTGCAGGATGGTGAATTTGTTGCCGTCTGGATTGCCGAACCGGGTGTGCAAGCAGCGCTGGCGGTGCCGCTGGAAGCCTTGCGTTTTCGCAATGATCAATCGTTTGTTTTTGTGGTAGACGAAGGCACTCATAAAGTGAGCGAGCGCCGCGTCGAGTTGGGCCAACAGGCCGGTGATTACCGCGCTGTAATTGACGGGGTAGAAGCGGGCGAGCAGGTTGTTACCGATGGTCGTGCGGCACTGCACGATGGCCAAACCGTGCGCATTCTGCAACACAGTGGTGCTACACCATGAGCGGGGTAGAGAACCACAAGGCGCTGATTCCGGTAGAGCCAACGCAAGACACGCATCAGGAAACTGAAGAGGTTCGCAACGCACATTCGTTAGCGCGCTTCTTTTTTCTGCAACCGATTTTCGGCATCTTGCTGGTAATGACGCTGGTGCTCGGCGGCGTGATGGCCTATCTGCAATTGGTCAAGGAATCGTTACCGGATCTCAATATTCCGCAAGCCACCATCACCACTACCTGGGCGGGTGCCGACCCGCAAACCATGGAAGAGCAGGTCACCGATATTATTGAAGATGAGGTGACCACCTTGCAGGGCGTTCGTCGTGTTGACAGCGCATCCTTTGATTCTTTTTCCATTATCTCTGTGGAATTTGATGCGTCTGCTGACCCGGTGGATGCGATGACGCGCTTGCGTGCATCGGTGGCCGATGCCGAAGCAGATTTACCGGCCGATGTTGAACGCCCCACTATCAAACAGGCCTCGGTAGATGACATTCCGATTTTAACCTTTACGCTACACGGCGATGGCGGCTCAGCCGTGATGAACGAACAGGCACGTCTGGTACGCGATGCGTTGGAACGCCTACCCGGCGTGAACGAAGTGGATATTGGCGGCGAGCGCGAAGAAATTGTGCAAATTTTATTGCGCCCGGATCGGTTACTGGCGCTGGGTTTATCGCCTTCGGCAATACGCAATGCCGTGCAGCAAGCCAACGTTGAGCAACCCTTTGGTGAAATTCGCAGTGACAGCATTGGTGCCGTAGTGCGCCTGGAAGGCCGCTTTCGCGATGTTGATGACTTGCGCGCACTGCCGGTAGCCCGCCTTGAAGGTAGCGGTGCAGGCCGGCCGGTTCGCCTGGATGAAGTCGCCAGTGTGCGGCGTATGCAGGAAACGGAAACCTCCCGCGCTTTTTTCAGCGAAAGCGGTGAAAATTACGAACCGTCGCTGGAAATTTCGGTGCGCAAAATGCCAGGTGCCGACACCGTCAAGCTGGTAGCGTCCATTCGCAATACGCTGGATCAAATGCAAAACGGCGGTGCCTGGCCAACCGGCCTGGAGTACACCGTTACCCAGGATGAAGCCCGGCAAATTGGTGAATCACTCACGGATGTTTTTATCAGTGCGCTGCAAACCATGGCGATCGTTTTTGTCATTCTGTTTCTGACCATTGCCTGGCGTGAAGCGGTGATTGCCGGGCTGTCGGTACCCATTACTTTTGCCGGTGTTTTACTGGTCATTATGTTTATGGGTTATTCCCTGAACGAGCTGGTAATTATCGGCATGGTCATCGCGCTGGTGATGATTATTGATGTGTTCATTATTTTGATGGAAGGCCTGCACGACGAAATTTACAACCAGGGAAAAACCTTTGGGCAAGGTGTGCTGGCTACGGTAAAACGTTATTCCATGCCGGCGTTTGCTGCGCAAATTACCACTATTCTGGCACTGGCACCGCTGATGTCCATCAGCGGCACTGTGGGTGAATTTATTCGCGTGCTGCCCACCACCACCGTTATTTGTCTGGTGCTCTCTTTTATTGTTGCCATGTTGTGTTCTTTGCCATTGTCTCGCGTGTTGTTGGGCAAACAACGTAAACCGGAAAATTCCCAACAGGGCTTTTCTGACCGCATTACCGCCCGCGCCGTAAGCGGATTGGAAAACTGGAATGCGCGTTACGTGGTGAAAACCCGCAAACAATCCTGGTTGTGGATATTTGCGGCGCTCGGGTTGTTTGTGTTGGCCATGTTGGCGTTTACCCAGGCACGGGTGGAATTGTTTCCGCCCACGGACGGCGAACGTTTGGGTATTAATATTGAATTACCGCCCACCGCACAGTTGGCAACCTCACAACAGGTAGCTGATGCAGTGGGCGATATTCTGAAAAGTAAACCCTATTTTCAAAGCGTCGTGAAACTGGTCGGTTTAAAAAGTCCCTTTGCCGGTGGTTCTATGGCGGCTAATTTGCAACCGAGCGAGGCAGAAAATTTTATCGGTTTTTCGGCAATTTTTTTACCCCGTGAAGACCGCGATGCCGAGTCTTACCAACTGGCCGATGAACTGCGCCAGGAACTTTCGGCCTGGCTGGAGGAGCATGTTGCCGCCGCACAACTGCTGGTGGTGCCAGAAGGTAGCGGCCCTACTGCTGGTGATCCGATTGAGATTCAATTGATCGGTGCCGATATGGACGAGTTGCAAAATATTTCCCGCGAGGTGCAAATGTTGCTCAGTGGGGTAGACGGCGTGGTCGATGTGCGCGACAACATCGGCATGCTGAAACCGCAACTGGCACTGCAACCGGATCGCGAAGCGGCCAACTTTTTTGGTATTGGCCATGACGATCTCGCGTCGCAATTACGCATCGCTTTCAGTTCCGATGAAGTGGGTATTTTTGTCACCGCTGATGGCACCGACAATATTGATATTCGCCTCGGCACTGAATGGCCCAGCTATCCCGGTGAAGCCGGTGGCCCTCGTAACACCGAAGAATTGGCTCGGGTGCGGGTGTTTACCAGTGAAGGCCGATCGGTGGCCCTGAATCAGTTGCTGAAGCCGGTGCAATCCGAAGCGGCAATCGCGGTGTCGCATGTGAATGGCGAGCGGGCCATCTCGGTAATGGCAAAAAATGAAGGGCGTACCGTGGGCGAAGTGATGGCCGATGTTGCCCCCAAACTGGATGAGCTGCAACAAAACTGGCCAGCCGGTTATCGCGCGGTTATCGGCGGCGAATCTGCCGATACCAATGAGACTTTTGCCTCAGCATTAATTGCGTTGATTATTGCGGTTGTATTGGTGGTGGGCGTGCTGGTAATTTTGTTTAACAGTTTCCGTCAGGCGTTTATTATTTTCGCCACCATGCCGCTTGCCATCATCGGCACCGCGTTGGGCTTCTGGATATTTGGCATTACCTTTTCCTTCTTCGCCATGATCGGTCTGGTATCACTGATCGGTATTGCCATTAACAACGGCATTATTATGGTCGACACCATGAACCGCTTTTTAAAAGAAGGCATGTCCATCCCCGAAGCCGCCGCTGCCGGTTCCGCCCGGCGCTTACGACCACTGCTCACCACGGCATTAACCACCATCGTCGGTTTGATTCCACTGGCCATCAGCAGCGCCTTCTATCGCCCGCTAACGCTGGTAATTATCTTCGGACTCATCTCTGTGTCCATCCTTGCCTTGTTTGTTGTCCCTGCATTGTATTTGCTGCTCACACCGGCGAATGCCGGCAAAAGAGTATCGCTCGATTAAGCCCGCGCAGCGCCCGACGTATTAAATTTATACAGCCAGGCCAGGGATGGTTTGGTTGATGCATTTAAAACTCGTTAAAAATGCGACTGCATAACCGTTGGTGCTACTTGACATTAGCTTGGGTAATGAAAATCACTTGCATTTGTTTTCTGGATGATTAATATCGCTGGCTTGAACGGTAATCCGGTAAGGGTAGCGGGCGAGTTAAAAGAAAATGGTTAGTTTCCTGCCGAAGTTTTCTTCTTCTGATCAATCTTTTACATTCGTCCATACACCCTTCTACATTGGATAAAGAGCAGCATTGGGATGCTGTGTAATTTTATTTTTTGAAGAATATAAGGAAATTTTATGAGTTTTATTAAAGCATCCGGCATCAAAGTAGCTAATGGATTTTTATACGGTGTCGGTTTTATGCTGGCACTCGTAGCAATTAGTTCAGGATCTTTCTTCTATATGGAAAAGCACTTTGAAGAAGAAGCAAAGGCGCGCGATGCCGTGTGGGAGGCGGAAAGAAAAACAAGATTTCGGGAGTTTGATGAAACTGCTTTATTAGAGTTATCCGTTTCCCGTGAGAGAATTAATTCGCAGGAGTTTACCTTGTTAGGTACGATTGAAAACAAAGGTGATGCCAGTTGGTCTGCTGTTGGCATCAAAGCCGAGCTTTTTAATGAGGCGGGTGAGTTTATTGAGGAATGCAGCGAATATGTTACCAAGCTGTTACGCTCTGGTGAAACTATCAATTTTAAAATGTCTTGCGGCCACCCCATAACTCTTCAGTTGAATGACTATAAATACTACAAAATTTCTGTTGTCGATGCTCATTATCATCGACAATAATATGTGGCTTATCTGTAATCAGTTAAATATCAGCAAAAATCATGGACGTAACTCTGCGGGATGCACAGGAGAGTGATGTAGAATTTTTACTTCGCTTGCGCAATGCCACGATGAATGAGCATATCCTGCGAGAAGGCATTGACGTGTCGCAAGATAACCACCTGGATAGAGTTCACTTTCATTTTGAGTCTGCGAAAATCATTCAGGCTGACAATAAGGATATCGGGCTATTTAAAGTACAGAGAGATTCCGCGCCTTGGGATTTGATCCAGATACAGCTGCTGCCTGAATATCAGGGGCGCGGCATCGGGCGAGATTTGATTGCGAGATTACAGAATGAAGCCCGGTTATCGAAGGTTTCAATCGTATTAAGCGTTTATAAAAACAATCCTGCTTTTAAACTCTATTCTGCACTGAACTTTGTTATTGACTCGGAAACAGAGAAAACCTTTGAGATGAAATGGTCGTGCTTTTAAGCACGACCTTAAAGTCCGTCAGTTTTTCACCAGCCCGCCATCAACCACCAGATTTTGCCCGGTAATCGCACGCGACCAGGGCGATGCAAAAAACAACACTGCATCAGCAAACTCTTCCGGCGTGGTTACCCGGCGCAACGGCGTGCTGGCTGCAATAAAATCAAATACCGCTTCCGGTGTTGCTGCTGATGCATCGGTGGTGCGCAACAATCCGCCGGACACCATGTTCACGGTAATACCACTTGGCCCCAGATCCTGCGAAAGCGTGCGAGTTAGTGATAGCAGGGCAGCTTTGGCCGCGGTGTAATCGTGGTAGGGCACAACGGGGTTTTGAAACAGGTTGGTGCCAATGTTAATAACCCGACCAAACCCTTTTTCACGCATACCGGGCAAGGCCGCTTGCACCGTATTAAGCGCACCGCGAACAACACCTTCAAATTGCTGATGCAAATCTCCCCAGCTCAATGCATCCGCGTGAGGGCGGGCATCGCCATTAAACTGAAAGGCGGGCAGGGCATTATTGACCACCGTGGTAACACGCTTTTTAAAATGCTGTTCCGCTTGTTCAATCATTTTCGCAACGGCGCTGGCATCACTGACATCTGCCTGAATCGCCAGCGCACGGCCAGGTGCTTCATGGGCAAGTTGCTCTGCGGCGGTGCCGCTATTCAGATAATTCACAATTACGCTGGCACCATGACCAAGAAATGCGCGCGCAATGTGTGCACCCAGCCCACGGCCAGCGCCGGTGACCAGCACCAATTGTTCATCAAGAGGGAGTGAGTTTCCGGAGAGTGTGCTCATGCAATAAGTTCCGCCAAAGAAAAATCGGGACGAAAAGATGCACCGCAACCAACAGCATGGACATCCCTTCGTCAGTGTGAACTGAATCAGGTTCAACGGGTATCATCTCAGCCCTGTTCATCAGAACACCCCGTGTCAGGAAAGTCACCATATCATGAAATGCGAATGATTCGCATAAGTTCAGGCTGATACGTCATTATGATTATTGCGCGCTTGGGTCTTTGCTTGAGTGCTGGGCGATGGTCTTTATATTGCGCAGATCATCGGTTTACATTTCTTGTGGCAACCAGGCGTGGCATCTGGTTGTTATGAATGATAATCTTGCCATCTGAAACCGGTTACATGTCGTACTGAGAATGAATACAACCAATAAGAGAAGCCCTATGAAGAGACTTTGTCTGGCTGCTGCGCTGACGTTTGGCGCGCTTTCGGCCTTGCCTGCGCTGGCGTTTGATAACTTTATTACCCGCGATGGCCATCGCCTGATGGATGGCGATCAGGAGTTCCGGTTTGCCGGTATCCATGCGCCGGAACTGCATCGTATTGAAGATGACTCCCGTGGCGTGTGTGAAGCTGATCCGCGCGGTTGGGGGCAGTACTTCAAATGGCCCACCGCCGACGAGCAGGAAAACTGGATCAAGTCTCTGGTATACAGCGGCCACAAGGCCATGCGCGTGTACGTGCTCTCTATTGAAACCCCGTGGGACGCTGCCTGCGAGCGCGAAACCCATGTTCTCAAGCCGGAAACCGCTGGCGGTATGCCACGTTTGAACGAAGCTGCAATGGTGCATTATGACCGTATGATCGCGCTGGCCGACGAGCACGGTTTGCGTTTGATTCTGCCGTTTATTGACCATTGGAAATGGTGGGGCGGTCGTGAGCAGCTGGCAGCCTTTTACGATGAGCCGGAAACCGCCTTGCATGATTTGAACAGCAAAACCTACGCGGCCTATTTGCATATTATCGAGCAGGTCATTACCCGTAAAAATACCATCACCGGTCGCGAATACCGCGATGAAAAAGCCATTATGGCGTGGGAGAGTGGTAACGAGCTGAAAGACAGCACCGACGAATTTGTGCAAAAAACCGCAGCCTTTGTGAAGTCGCTGGATAAGAACCATTTATTTGTGGATGGTACTTATTTGAAAATCGTTGAGTCATCACTGGATGACCCCAACGTGGATATTATTTCCAACCACTTTTACACCACCAATAACAACAACGATCCTGAACAGGTTCATAAAGACTTGCGTGCGATTGATGCCAAAAAAGTGTATTTCATTGGCGAGTTCGGTTTGAAAGATGCCAAAGGCCTGAATGATATTATGCAAGCCGCCGTAAACGCCGAGCACAAAGGTGCGCGTGCCGCCGGTGCATTTATCTGGGGCTGGCGTGGTCACCGTCACGATGGCGGTTTCTACTGGCACAAGGAATACACCGGCCACTACAGTTATCGTTTGCCCGGTTTCCCGGAAGCTGAGGCTAACGAAGAGCAGGCGGTGGTTGATCTGGTTCGCAAGGCGCAGGCGCAAATGGCCGGTTTGAAAGAAGCCCCGCCGTTGCCGACGCCGGAAGCGCCGAAACTGCGGGATATCGCCAACCCGACGGTTGCGATTAACTGGATGGGCGCACCGTTGGCACGTACCTATCGCATTGAGCGTGCTGAATCTGAAAAAGGCCCGTGGAAAACTATTGCAGACAAGGTTTCTGATGGTAAGCTGGAGTTCGATCCGGCGCAGCAGCCGTTATTTAAAGATGACGACAAGCTGAAAGCCGGAAAAGCCTATTTCTATCGGGTGTTTGCTCGCAACGAAAGCGGCGAGTCGCCAGCATCCAATGTCGTGAAGGCAACAGTTTCCAAAAAATAAGGAACGCTTTACCGGTTCCATAAAACAACAATCCAAAACAAAATATTACGGTTATTCGGTCAGCCAGCAGCCGGAAGGGGAAACCCCTCCGGCTTTTTTTTGCCTGTAATCCGGCGGCGGATATTTTTCAGGTCGCTGGTTGTGCACGTATTGCCGGGGGTGAGTGGACGCGATAGAATTGATAACTATTCTTATTCGTGAGTTCCGGCTTGTACCGGTTGGAGTCAGATATGGCGGAGCTTAATCCGCTGAACCGCAATCAGGTTGCGGCACTTTATACTGAACACCATGGCTGGTTATTGCATTTTTTGCGCAAAAAACTCGGATGTGCAGCTCAGGCAGCAGACCTTGCGCAAGACACCTTTATGCGCGCTCTGACGCGCGATCTTTCGCAGTTACGGGAACCCCGCGCCTGGCTTACCACCGTCGCCCGCGGCATTCTGGTGAACTGGTATCAACGCCAGGCGCTGGAAAAAGCCTGGCTGGAAACCCTTGCCAGCCTTCCTGCCGAAGTGGTGCCTTCGCCGGAAGAATCCCATGTTTTGCTGGAAACGCTGCAGGAAATCGACGCCTTGCTGGACGCTTTGCCCGAACGGGTAAGGCGCGTTTTTTTGCTCTCGCAAATTGAAGGTTTAACCTATCCGGTTATTGCCGAGCGCATGCAGGTGTCTTTGGCAACCGTTAAACGGGACATGAAACAGGCGATGATATTGTGCCTTTCTGCCATGGGTGATTTGCCGGTATGAACATGGCTGCCACGTCCCAACAACAGCTGCTGGAAGAAACCGCTGAATGGTTTGTGCGCGTTCAGGAGCGCCCGTTAAGTGCCCGCGAGCAGCAGGCCTTTCATCATTGGCAGGCGCGCAGCCCGGCGCACAGAGCAGCCTGGCAGCGGGTAGAAAATTTACTCGCCAGGCTGGACAGTGTGCCCGCCGGCCTGGCAATGCCAGCACTGGATAGACCGGTTGATGAAGAGCGCCGGGCCCTACTTACCCGGATGGCAATACTGGTTTTGGCAGTGCCGGTAAGTGGCGCGGTTGTGTGGCAATTGTCAGAGCAGAATTTTTTGCGCAGTGATCTCTACACCGGCAAAGGTGAGCGGAAAACGCAGCAATTGGCAGACGGCAGTACCCTTTGGTTGAATGCATCCAGCGCTGCCACGCTCAATATTTCAGACACTACCCGCGCAGTACATTTGCTGGAAGGCGAGCTTACGGTTCAGGTAATGCGCGCCTCGCAACCGTTGCTGTTGTCCACCGCCGAAGGTTTTTGCAAGGTATATGAAAACGCGCTGATTGCCATTCGTTTGGCCAATAAGGTGACTTGTGTTGATGTGCTGGAAGGGCAGGCATATGTTCAACTGGCCGCGCGCGCCACGCCTGTAGATTTACAGAGTGGGCAATCGCTGCGTTTTTCTGCGACGGATATTCTCGAACAATCTCCGGTTAATCCGGCACATTCCTCCTGGCGCTTTGGCATGTTGGTGGCAGATAGCATGCGCCTTGCTGATGTGGTGGCTGGTTTGCAGGGCTATCGACGCGGGCGTATCGATGTGCAGCCGGAGCTGGCAGATTTACTGATTTCCGGTTCGTTTCCACTGGATGATTTGAATAAAACGTTCCAGATGTTGGCGGATACTTATCAGTTGCGTATTAGTGAGCATTGGCTGGGATATCGGGTGATGATTGCTGCTGATGTTTAGATTGTGGGAGTGTGATGTCTTGCTATACCAATAAGAACACGCCGTGAACCCCTCCCTGGGGGCTCGACTGCCGCATCCATGCGGCAGACGGTTCTTATCGGTATAGCAAGACATCTCCGATACTTCGGATTGTTTCGATATATTTTTTTTGTACTGTATTTATCAATATGGATTTAAACCAATTTTTATAGATTCACTAACGAGCAGTGAATAGTTATTCCGGATGATCTGGCTGAACATCTTGTGACTCGAAAGGAAGCTTTTTGACAGGCACCCAACTTCAGGAAAAATTTGAGCTGGCTAATACAGACCGTCTGCCGCATGGATGCGGCAGTCGAGCCCCCATGGACGCCCCACAGGGATGTGGGAAGTGCCTTGAAGCGCCGGGAGCGCGTAAAGGCCGGGTTTACGGCGTGTCTGAATTAGCCTGCTTAAATTTTTTAACCCCCCCAATGACACCTTTTCAAATCTCGACTGGCAAGGGAGTGAAAACTTATTCAGTCACAGGATTTCCTCATGCGCCACGCTCCTTCCATGCGTCAAAAACTGCTCAGCCGTGTTATCAGCATCGGTTTGATGAGCTCACTGGTTCCCCTCGTTGCCGCGCTGCCAGTCACAGCTTTCGCGCAGCAAACTGCCACCATCGCTTACGACTTACCCTCGCAATCACTCGGTAGCAGCCTCACTCGAATTGCTAGCGAAGCGGGTATTGCGCTCTCGTTTAACCCCTCTCTTACGCAAGGCAAAGTGCACCCGGCGTTGAAAGGAAATTACACGCCGCAGCAAGCTTTTTCGCAATTATTACAGGGCAGCGGGCTGACGCTGGTGAAAAAAGCAGACAACACCTGGACACTGGAAACGACTGCAGCGGGTGTTTTGCCCGCAGTAGAAGTGAATGCGGCGGGTGTGAATGCAGATAGTACTTCCTGGGGAACCGATCAGGTCAGTTGGGGAAAAGGTCAAACATTGCGTGAAACGCCGCAGTCAATTTCGGTGCTTACCGGCCAGCGTCTTCGCGATCAAAATCTCACTACGGTAGAGCAAGCCCTTGAGCAAACCACCGGCATTACCTTGCAAAAAAATTCCACTATTCACACCGCTTTTTATTCGCGCGGTTATGAAATTACCAATATCCAGATGGAAGGTGGTGCTTCCTTGTATCGCGGTTACGGCATGGCGATCTTGCCTGACATGGCGCAATTTGAGCAGGTAGAAGTGCTACGAGGTGCAGACGGTTTATTTGCAGGTACCGGCCAGCCCGGCGGGAGCTTGAATCTGGTGCGCAAACGTCCCACTCGTGAGTTTCAAAGCAATGTGTTGTTCTCAGCCGCAGAATGGGATCGTTATCGTACCGAACTGGATGTTTCGGGTGGCGTGCTGGCGGACGGCGCTGTGCGAGGCCGCGCGGTTTTGTCCTATGAGGATGGCGATACCTTTGAAAAGGTAGCGCATAACGAAAAAACTATGTTTTATGGCATCGTCGAATTCGATTTGTCTGAATCCACACTATTGACGCTGGGCGGCACTTACGATGATCGCAGTCAGCCCTACACCGCGTTCGGTTTGCCGCGTTTCAGTGATGGCCGCGATTTGAAACTGCCACGCAGCACTTATATTGCCCCGTCATGGGCAGCTTACGATACCCGCATTGATACCCTGTTTTTACAGTTGAAGCAGAAACTTAATGCGGATTGGGAAGTCACTCTGGACGTGCTGGACACGCGTCAAAAAAATTACCGTATGGGTTTGAATTTTTCGTCGGCGGTTGATCCGATTACCTTGGCTGGAGGTGCGTCTACAGCAACCCGCTATCATTATTCCAGTGATCAAACAGCCGCCGATATTACCGTGAAAGGCAATGTGGAATGGTGGGGAAAACAGCACGAATTGTTGCTGGGTAGCAGTTGGCTGGATGTAAGAAGCACCGCGCTTGGTGAACAAACACTTGAGCGTTATTCCATTAATAACATTTACACGTTTACACCTTACGATTTCGCTAAACCGACGGACGATGCATTTTTACCCTTTTTTCAGCAACCGAAATACGGCACTGAGCAGAATGGATTTTATGCGGCGGGCCGGTTTTCTTTAACGGATGCGTTGAAGTTTATTCTGGGCGCACGTTATAGCAACTATGAGTACCACTATTATTATCAACCGCTGAATCTGGACGGATCGGTAAGAAGCACAACCAATAATTACCACGAGGACAAGAATATTCTTACGCCTTATGGCGGTTTGGTTTATACCTTGAACAATCATTGGAGTTTGTACGTCAGTGTTGGCGAAACCTGGGAGTCTCAAGCCAGCCGTCTGGCCGGGCCTTTACCGGGCAGCGCGTTGGATCCTGTCACCGGCCGTAATTATGAAGCAGGCGTGAAGGGCGCTTTCGCTGACGGAAAATTGAATACGTATTTTTCCCTGTATCGTATTGAGCGCAAGGGTGAAGGAATTCGTGACGGCGACTATCCGGTCACGCCTGGCGATCTGGGTAGTAACTGCTGCTGGCTGGATGATGGCGAAGCGGTCAGCCAAGGGGTCGACGCAGAAGTGAGCGGTGAGATTACGTCTGACTGGTGGGTTAGTGTTGGTTATACATGGAATGACAATGAAACCAGACGAGGCGGCAGCGGACGTTTTAGCAAAGTGACCCCCAGACATTTGTTAAAAATTTATACCAGTTGGCGCTTGCCCGCTGCATTGTCGGATTGGCGCGTGGGTGGTGGCGTAACGGCGCAGGGCGAAAATTATTCGTCAGGCACCGTGCGTATATATGACACCAGTGGCCAACCTGCTACGACCGAAACCCCGTATGATTTCACGCAAAGCGGTTATGCGGTGTGGAATACTTTTATCGAATACCGGATGCATCCGCAATGGACAGCGACATTGAACGTCAACAATATTTTTGATAAGACTTATTATTCACGAGTGGGCAATAGTGCTTACCATAATTTCTATGGCGATCCACGCAATGTCGCGCTGACCGTACGCGGCCACTTTTAAGCATAAAAGAAACACAGGGACGTGTTTGCTCGTTGTTACCAAACCCACGACCTGCACAATGTGAGTTTGTCATCGGGATAATTGTTTCAAAACTGTCAGTCAGGGGCGCCCGGCGAGGGATGACTCGTCAGAGCTACATGGAGCGTATATATGCGTTTTTGAAACAATTATCCTGATGGCATACGGCAGAATGAAGCCTGCCATCTTCAAGTCTTTATTACTCGTCAGATAATCCACAAAGCACTTGCAAGCCTTTGTTTTTGCCCTATGATAGCGTCAATCATTTCGTTGCCCTGTTCTTCGGGTAGAGTGCTTACCTGGGAAATTATCTGCCCATGACTAAAAAAATTACCAAAAATCCTCGCGCCAGAAAAAGCACCTCCGGCCGTGCGCCAACATTAATTGACGTCGCCAAAGTTGCCGGTGTTTCACCTATCACGGTATCCCGTGTACTCAATCAACCGGATCTGGTATCGGAAGATGCACAGCAGCGTGTACGGCGCGCCATTGATGAAATTGGTTACGTGCCCAATATGCTCGCGGGTGGTCTGGCCAGCCGTAGCAGCCGTATGGTGGCATTGATTGTTCCCACCATCGCCAACTCCATCTTTGCTGAAACGGTGCAAGCCATTACCGATACCCTGGCGCAAGCCGGTTATCAGACCCTGCTGGGTATTTCCGCCTACGAAGACGAGCAGGAAAAACAACTGCTGGAAGCGGTTCTTGGCCGCCGTCCGGATGGCATTATTCTCACCGGTACTTACCATGCCCCGGATATTCGCAAGCGCCTTGAAGTTACCGATGTGCCCGTGGTGGAAACCTGGGATCTCAGCCCTGACCCTATTGATACTCTGGTCGGCTTTTCCCACACGCGGGTAGGGGAGGCGGCAGCGGAGTATTTGCTGGCTAAAGGTCATCGCCGTTTTGCGGCCGTGTCGGCTAATGACCAGCGTGCAGTGAAGCGTCTGGATGGTTTTTTACAAACCCTGGCCAATGCCGGAGTGGATGAACCCATTGTTGCCAAGGTGCCAACACCCGCCCGGTTCCAGTTGGGTCGTGAAGGTATTGCCGGTATTCTCGACCAGGCCAGTGGCCCGATAGATGCCGTGTATTGCAGTTCGGATACTCTCGCACACGGGGTTATGGTGGAAGCGCAACAACGCAATATCCGTATTCCGCAAGACATGGCGGTGATCGGATTCGGTGATCTGGACTTCTCGGAATACACGTTACCGCCTATCACCACCATTCGCGTCAATGGCGCTGAAATTGGCCGTCGCGCTGCCATGGCATTGCTGGCGCGGATGAATTCCGGTGATAGCAACGCGGTGCCAGGCGGTGTTATTGATACCGGCTTTGCTGTTATTGAGCGGGAAAGTGCCTGAAAAATCAGGCATTTTCCTTTATCTTCGGATAACCTTGCAGTTATCGCATTTTTCCTCCTGTTACCCGATTTCCCGTTGTTTCGCTCTGTAACAATTCCCCTGCCTTCGGTCTGATCTTTTCTCCCTGAAAATTTAAATTACGCACAAAGGCTTGCAATCCCAAAATGATTGCGCAATCATTGGTTTCGAAAAACACAATAATCAACTGACAAACCCTGAGCCGATAGCGGATGTTTTACGCCGCCCTCGTGGAAAGGCAGCCCCGGAGTTTGTCGTATCAACCTGCAGCCGGATATATAAACCATGGCTAAAAAGAAAAGTCCCGAAGAGCTTCGCAGTCACCGTTGGTACGGGGTGAAAGACCTCCGTTCGTTTGGTCACCGTTCACGCACCGCGCAAATGGGTTTCACCCAGGACGATTACGCGGGCAAGCCGGTTATCGCCATTATCAACACCTGGAGCGATATCAACCCCTGTCATACCCATTTCAAAGACCGCGTTGAAGAAGTGAAACGCGGCATCTGGCAAGCCGGTGGTTTTCCGGTTGAATTGCCGGCGTCTACCTTGTCCGAACCTTTCCAGAAGCCGACCGCGATGTTGTTCCGCAATATGCTGGCGATGGAAACCGAAGAATTGCTGCGCGCTTACCCGGCAGACGGTGCGGTGTTGATGGGCGGTTGCGACAAAACCACGCCTGCGATGTTGATGGGCGCTATTACCATGAATTTGCCGGTTATTTTTATGCCGGGCGGCCCGATGTTGCGCGGCAACTGGAACGGCGCAACGCTCGGCAGTGGTTCGGATACCTGGAAATACTGGGCCGAATTGCGCGCCGGTAATATCACTGAGGACGATTGGAAAGGTGTAGAAAACGGTATTGCCCGCTCGCCCGGTCACTGCATGACCATGGGTACGGCATCTACCATGACCAGCGTTGCCGAAACGCTTGGCTTTTGTTTGACCGGTGCTTCTTCCATCCCTGCGCCGGATTCGCGCCATGCTCAAATGGCATCGCTGACGGGTCGCCGCATTGTGGATATGGTGTGGGAAGACTTGAAGCCTTCCGACATTATTACCCCGGCATCTTTTGACAATGCCATCCGCGTTGCGCTGGCGTTGTCCGGCTCTACCAATTCCATTGTGCACATTGTTGCGCTGGCGCGCCGCGCCGGTATTGATCTCACCATTGACCGTTTTGACGAATTGGCGCGTACTACACCGGTGCTGGCGAACTTGCGCCCGGCCGGTAAATACCTGATGGAAGATTTTTATTACGCCGGTGGTTTGCCTGCGTTGATCAACCAGCTGACAGATTTGCTCGATGTAAACCAAAAAACCATTACCGGAAAAACCCTTGGCGAAAATATTGCCGGTGCGCGGGTATTTAACGATGACGTGATTCGCGCTCGCGATAATGCCTTGTCGGAAAGCGATGGCATCGCGGTATTGCGCGGCAACATTGCTCCGGATGGTGCCGTGATAAAACCGCCGGCGGCCGAACCACACTTGCTCAAACACACGGGTCGTGCGCTGGTGTTTGAAAATTACACCGATATGGCCGCGCGCATTGATGATCCGGATCTGGATGTCGATGAAAATTCGGTCATCGTACTCAAACAGGCTGGCCCACAAGGTGCGCCGGGTATGCCGGAGTGGGGGCAATTACCTATTCCGCAAAAATTATTGGCCAAAGGTGTGCGCGACATGCTGCGTA
Organism: Cellvibrio polysaccharolyticus; assembly: GCF_015182315.1. NCBI lineage: Bacteria > Pseudomonadati > Pseudomonadota > Gammaproteobacteria > Cellvibrionales > Cellvibrionaceae > Cellvibrio > Cellvibrio polysaccharolyticus. Next base: position 3,150,707 of record NZ_PRDL01000001.1, on the reverse strand, counting down.
TTTCCGATGCGCGTATGAGCGGCACCAGCTACGGCGCCTGCGTATTACACGTCGCGCCGGAATCCTATATCGGCGGGCCTTTCGCGCTGGTACAAACCGGTGACTTGATTGAGCTGGACGTACCGGCAAGAAAACTGAATGTGCTGATCAGCGATGCCGAACTGGAAACCCGCCGTTCGCAGTGGGTGGCACCGCCGCCAAAATTCGAGCGCGGTTATGGCATGTTGTACCAGCAGCATGTCAGCCAGGCGAACAAAGGTTGCGATTTTGATTTTCTGGAAACTATCCCTGTGAAACAACTGGATAGTGGCGAACCGGAAATTCACTGATCAGCTGATACATTGAATTGAAAATCCCGCGGTCGGTTTTATCGCGGGATTTAAAAAAATAACCGATTGACGATGAGAGCCTCCTGTTATGAGCAAAGATATCAACGCTGCATTTGCCGGTATTTCCGGTGTGCATGTTACCCCTTACGATCAACGCGGCGAGATTGATGAAAAACTGCTGCGCACCATTGTTGATCGCATTGCTGCTGCCGGTATTCATAACATTGTTACCGGCGGCAATACCGGCGAATTTTATGCGCAGGATCTGGACGAAGTTACCCGCGTGTATGAGCTGGCAGTAGAAGCCAACGCCGGTCGTTCCTGTGTCACTGCCGGTATTGGCCGAAGTGCGCGCGAGGCGATAAAACTCGCCGCCGCCGCCAAAAAAGCCGGGGTAGATGCGTTGATGATTCACCAGCCGGTTGACCCATTCTGTTCGGCGCGTCTGGTGGTTGATTACGTTCGTCAAATTGCCGACTCCACCGATTTGCCGATCATTGCCTACGCTCGCAGCCCTTTGTTATTGCCGGAACATTTTGCGCGCATGGCAGAAATACCCAATGTGATCGGTGTGAAATATGCCGTGCCTGATCCCATTCGTCTTGCCGAATCCATTCGCGCTACCAAAGGGCAGGCATTTCAATGGATTTGCGGTTTGGCAGAAAGCTGGGCGCTGCCTTTCTACGCGTGTGGTGCACGCGGTTTTACCTCCGGACTGGTCAACGTAAACCCGGAATTATCGCTGCGTTTTTACCGCGCATTGGAAGAGGGCGATCAAAACAAGGCGCGCGCGCTGGTTGATGCCATTGCCGATTTCGAAATTATGCGCACCTATGAAGCCAACGGCGCTAACGTGACCGTGGTGAAAGAAGCACTGGTGCAAATGGGCTTCCCGGTTGGGCCGGTACGTGCGCCTGGCGTGGTTGCACTCAATGCCGCGCAGCGGGAAAAGTTGGCGCTGTTGCTGAATGAGTGGCGCCAGCTGTCTTTGGAATAACTGTTTCGTCTGGCTCGCTGCTTTGTAAAAGCAGCGAGCCAGGAATAAAAATCGAAAACAATAATATTTTTTTACATCATTTTTCTGACTACACGCTCGATGTTATGCCGGGGTAGGAGAGCGACTGAAAACCTGCTGCCTGCCAGTACTGACCATGTAAACCGCCAATAATAACGGATAACAGATAGAGGTATTTTTATGTTTCACGAGAAGGCGGGGCTAAAAACCATAGCTCCAGCCGGCGTCCGGCCGGGTAAAACGCGTTACCTGATGTTGTTTCTGATTTTTTTCGCCACTGTTATCAATTACGTTGACCGCACCAATTTAGCCGTGGTGGCGCCAATTCTTTCTGAAGACCTGGGGCTGGACAGAATCCAGATGGGGTTACTCTTTTCAGCATTTGCCTGGACTTACGCCTTTGCCAATTTGCCAGGCGGTTTTATTGTAGACAGATTGGGCTCTCGAGTTGCTTACGGCTGGTCATTATTTCTTTGGTCTGCAGCCACTTTTGTACAAGGCGCGGTATCCGGTTTTGCGGCCCTGTTTGGTTTGCGTTTGCTGGTAGGTGCTGCCGAAGCCCCGGCCTTTCCTTCCAACAACCGCGTAGTCACCATGTGGTTTCCGAAAAGCGAGCGTGGTTCTGCTACCAGTTTTTATGTGGTAGGGCAGTATATTGGTACCGCCATGTTTACGCCGTTGCTGTTCTGGGTGGCGGTTACTTACGGTTGGCGGGAAGTTTTTTACCTCACCGGCGGTCTGGGTATTATATTCGCGTTTATCTGGTTCAAAGTGTATCGCGATCCAAAAGAATGCAAGCGTGTCAGTAAAGAAGAATTGCGTTACATCGAAGAAGGTGGCGCGCTGACCGGTGGCGTGCAGCAAGCTGACTTCAAATGGTCGCTGGTGTGGCAATTATTTGAGCACCGTCAAATCTGGGCTATCTGTATTGGCAAGTTTGCCATTTCCTCTACCTTGTTTTTCTTTCTTACCTGGTTCCCAACCTACCTGGTTGAAGAGCGTGGTATGACCATGTTGAAAGCGGGCTTTTTCGCGGTAATGCCTTACATTGCTGCCAGCGTAGGGGTGTTGCTGGGCGGCTACTGGTCAGATACCTTGTTAAAGCGTGGTTATTCCATGTCAGTGGCGCGCAAGCTGCCGATCGTTACCGGCTTTGTATTTGCGTCTACGATCTTTCTCGCCAATTTTACTGAGTCCAATCTGGTAGCCATCAGTATTTTATCTTTCGCGTTTTTTGCCCAAGGCGTTTCCTCCATGTCATGGGCGATTATTTCTGAAGTTGCCCCTAAAGAATTGATTGGTGTAACCGGCGGTGTATGTAATTTCGCGGGCAACCTCGCGGGCATCATCATGCCGATCACCATCGGCTTTATTCTCGCCTACACCGGCTCGTTCAGTTGGGCGCTGGGGCTGGTAGGCATCGCCGCGATTACTGGCGCTTTGTCATACACCTTTTTATTAGGGCCGGTTAAGCGTATTGAATTACGCCACGAATAAATACCGGCTTGTCTTTTTTACGGATGGGAGATTGAGATGTTATCCGGAAACCAGATTTTGGGTTCACAGTTTGTACAGGGCAGCGAAAATGCGGTTCACGGCATTAATCCGGCCACCGGTGAGTTGCTCGAACCGGCTTACGCTGGAGGTTCGCACGACGATATTGAAAAAGCCTGTGCACTGGCGAAAATTGCATTTCCTGTTTACCGCGCTACCAATAGCGAAACACGTGCAGCCTTTCTGGAAACGATTGCCGAGCAGATAGTAGCGTTGGGTGACATTCTTATTCAGCGAGCGATGGACGAAAGCGGTCTTCCTCGTGCTCGTCTCGAAGGCGAGCGCGGTCGCACCGTCAACCAGTTAAAACTCTTCGCCACTATTTTGCGCGAACAGGAGTGGCAGGGCGTTTGTATTGAAACAGCACTGCCGGAGCGACAGCCACCCAAGCCGGATTTACGCATGCGCAATATCCCGTTGGGTCCAGTGGTGGTATTCGGTGCAAGTAATTTCCCGCTGGCATTTTCTGTGGCTGGCGGCGATACCGCTTCAGCACTGGCTGCCGGTGCACCGGTTATTGTAAAAGCGCACACTGCCCACCCCGGTACATCAGAGCTGGTCGGTCGCGCTATTCAATCTGCGGTAAAAATTGCCGGTATGCCGGAAGGCGTTTTCTCATTGTTATATTTGAATGACCACGCCAAAGCGCTATCGCTGGTATCCAATCCGGTCGTCAAAGCAGTCGGTTTTACCGGCTCGCGCAACGCCGGTCTTGCCATTCAACGCACCGCTTTCGCCCGCGCTGAACCGATACCAGTCTACGCCGAGATGAGCAGCATCAACCCGGTATTCTTACTGCCGCATACGCTGCAACACTCTGCAGAAACAATCGCACAAGGGTTTGTTGGCTCGCTGTTGATGGGCGCTGGACAATTTTGCACCAACCCTGGCCTGTTAGTGGCAGTGAAGGGCGATGCGCTCAATCGCTTCAAAGAAGTTGCCACAGGTTTAATAACCGGCAGCGCAGCACAAACCATGTTAACCCCCGGCATACATGCGGCCTATGAAAAAGGCGTGCAGCGTTTGGGCGGCCACAGCCGCGTTAACAAAATTGCCGAAGGAAAAGCCGGCACTACCAACCAGTGCCAGGCCGCATTATTTGAAACCTCCTATGCCGATTTCATCGCTGACCCGGTATTGGCGGAAGAAAATTTCGGCTCCAGTGCGCTTATTGTGGTATGTGATCATGCCGAACAAATGCTGGAATTTATCGAGCGTATAGAAGGGCAACTAACTGCTACCTTGCATGTAACACAAACAGCAGATGCGGCGTTGGTGAAGAAAATTATCCCGATTCTGGAATTGAAAGTCGGCCGCATTCTATTTAACGGCTATCCGACCGGTGTAGAAGTAGGGCGGGCTATGGTGCATGGCGGGCCTTTCCCGGCAACCTCCGACAGCCGCACCACGTCGGTTGGCGCTGCAGCGATCAAACGTTTCCTGCGGCCAGTGTGTTATCAGGATTTTCCGGAAGAATTTTTGGCTGAGGAGTTAAAAGGTAACTGATAGGCGAACATTTTTACTGAAGTTTCTTTCCCCTGTTGATCCGGGTTGTCCCTGCAAGGCGCCCGGATCTTTTTATATCCTCGTTTTGTAACTCAAGTTATTTAGACAGCGATTTCTTCGCTGTTAAATAGTCTGATGCTCTCAATAAGTTGCTTCCTCTATAGTTTGTTAACTGCCTATTTTGGGGGGAGGCTATATCGAAAATCATCCAAAGGCTTGATGCTGCATGCCTGAGGCACCTACTTTTTACCTTGTCTGAATCTCACTGGCTTATTTTTAGATGGTTTCTAAAAATTACTGGTGCAAAATTTTATAAACAGAAGGAACATGTTGGAGTTGAGTTGAGTTGAGTTGAGTTGAGTTGAGTTGAGTTGTGATTTTCTTCGTTCCTGACTGGTACGATGCAAGTTTGTTGTCCGGGCTTTTGTTCCAAAACCGTCGGGTCAGGGATGACCCGTCGGAGTTCCAGGGATGGATGCATGCGTTTTTGGAACAAAAGCCCGGACGACAAACGGACGGAATAATGATGGACTATTGCATATTAGCGAAGTAATTACCGACTATGCTGTTCCTTCCAGCGCGGGTAGTCAGTGCTCAATAATTCTTCTGGCCAGTAACCATACCAGGTATAACCGGTGCGTCGCTCGTATAAAACATCCTCCAGCTTGTAAACGCGATTACCATCCCGGTTAGCTAGAAAAGGCTCGTTGGTTTCCAGATCGTAAAACCTTGCCCAGATCGGCTTGGCATCTGCATCCTCAACGATAACCAAATCATAATCCACTGCATGGAAATCAAAACGCTTGCTATCCGCATCCACGCGATCTACACGGAAACCGCTCAGTTTTGCGCTCTCCAACCAACTTACCGCACCCTCCACCGCAGCGATAACCTCCGGAGACGGATTCTCAATAGCCATTAAATATTCCACCACCGGCACCGTTTCCCAGGCAAGAATACCGGGCAACTCATAAGTCCGGCCAACAATCGGCTCCAGTGTTTCTTCGTGATATTGTCCCGCCCAGCCTGTCAGTTTGCCATCTACACGCACTTGCAATTGCAGCACCAGCGCATCGCCTTTGGCCACGGCGTCGGCAGCTTGCTGCTTTAATGCCGCATCAACGTAATCAAAGGGCGGGTTACCGGCTGCAACCTTGCGCAGAAAAGTTAAAACGCCAGACATCACTTCATCAACAAACGTAATACGCGTGTAGTAGTGGTCATCGGTACGGTCTGGCGAATGTGCCCAGCCGCCATTGTCATATTGCTTATCCAGTGTATAACGCAACCCCTTCAAGGCCGCATCACGATAACGCTCATCACCGGTTTGTTTATACACCGCCGACAAATATTCAATTTGTGGATAAGTATTGCGGTTATCAAAACTGGCATCGGCTAATGATTTATCTTTCAGGGCGGCTTCCCGCTCTTCTTCCGGCACTACGCGCAGCGGATGCTTGTTAGTCGGCCAGCCACCGCTATCGCGCTGGTACAAAATAATGTTATCGGCAATCTCTTTAATTTGATGCAATTCATAATGGGGCACGCCGGTTTCGCCGGTGCGATCATTCCAGTGTTTGATGGCATCGTAAAAGTCGTCAATGGCGATGGGCTGATAACTTGCCTGAGTTTGCGGCTGTTTTTCTATGTGGGTGGGTGATGCAGCTTCGCTGTTATTGCTTTCCGGTGCTTCGGCAGAGCAGCCTGCCAATAACAGGCTGCCAAAAATGGCAGCCGTTAAACCGGGTGATCGTAAGAGAAATGTTGAATTTTTATTGTTCATTTTTCATTACCTGTAATCAATATCGGTTGGTTGATGAGTAAGGTTATTTTTTATCCTGCAACTGAAAATACTGGCCGGCTGGCAGAGATTGCAGTTGCAACTGCGCAATAAAATAACGTGCCAGTAATTGCGCGCCCTCAGGTTTGAAGTGGGTGTTGTCTAGCTTGCCTTCCGGGTAATTGGGGAACTCACCCGGTGCTAGGTTCATATAAAGCCCGGCCGAGCCATCCTTGCCGTATTTGTTTAGCAATGAGCGTGAATAGGCGTTGAAATCAATTAACGGCAACAGCTGTTCTGCGGCGACTTGTCTGGCGGCCAAAGGGTAATCACCAAGGCTGGCCAGCGGTTGGCCGTTGTCATCAAACTGACGGCGATACACCGATGTAGTGAGAATTACTGAAGCGCCTTTGGCCTGAGCTTCTGCAATGTAGTTTTCCAGGTTGCGTTTGTAATCACTCCAGGGTTCTGCATAGCGGGTAGGGTCTTCTATTTTCTGGTCGTTATGGCCAAAACCTATCACCAGAAAATCACCGGGCTTCAATTGGTCTGCTACGACTTTCCACAGCCCTTCATCGCGAAAGCTTTTGGTGCTGCGGCCATTTTTTGCGTGGTTTTGAATATGCAACTCGCCTTTCAAGTATTCCGGTAACACCTGGCCCCAACCGGTTTCCGGAAATGCTTCTGGCGTTTTATCAGCGGTGATGGAATCGCCAATCAAAAACAGAGTAGGGGTAGTGGCAGGTTGTTGTGCTACGGGTTGGCAAGCTATGAGAAACACAGCACCCAGCAGCCACAAACCCACCTGTAAGGGTTGTTTGATGCGCATGGTGACTTCCTGTAAATAGAAACGACAGGCCTGGGCCTGTCGTTGTGGTAGGGATATTTTATTTGGAGCTGGTAGGGCTGGTTACGGTTTTGCCGTTAATACGCACGTTATCAAACACCAGATCCTGAACGTTTTCGATATCAAACAGCGCATCGGCTTTTTTGATCTCTACATTACGCAGCGTAATGTGTTTCAGGGGGGACTGGTCAGATACCCGTGCATGGAAAACCGATTTGGTGTGGCCTACGGTGATGTTTTCAAAAACGATATCGCGGTAGGTTGGCGGGAAGTTACCACCCATGGAGCCGGCAGCGTAAGTCAATTCAAACCAGAACAGCTTGTCTACCGCTTCAATATTCATGTTACGCACACGAATATGTTCAACCACACCACCGCGATCCAGGTTGGACTTGAAGCGAATTGCTGCTGAACCTTTGGTGTAAGTGTTGTCGGTGAAATACACGTGGCGAATATCACCGGACATTTCGCTGCCCAGCGCAATACCATCTTCACCGCCCATTACGTTGTTACGAATAACGATGTTTTCACTGGGGCGTGCTACGGTGCGGCCATCCAGATCCCGACCGGACTTCACCACGATGGCATCATCAGCGGTATTGAAGTGGTTATTTTCAATCAAGACATTGCGGCTGGAATCGATATCAATACCATCGTTGTTAGCGAAGAAGCTTTCGAGTTTCACGTTGCGCATAACAGCGTCGTTGGTGTACACCAGATGGTTGATCCAGAACGGGGAGTTCTTGATGGTGTAATCTTCAAGCAGCACGCGCTCGGCATCAATAATTTGCAACATGCTCGGGCGCAGTTTGCGGCCTTCACCAAATTGTCTGTCTTTTAACGGAACGCCATCGAAGCCCAGTTTGCGAATGGCAGCGATATCTTCAATATCGTTTCTCGCCCAGGTGTGGAATTCATGTTTGGTATTACCATCAATGGTGCCGCTGCCGGTAATGGCGATATCGGTCACTTTGTGGGCGTAAATGAGCGGCGAGTAGCCGTACATTTCAACACCTTCCCAACGCGTAAATACCACCGGCAAGTAATCTTTTGCCTGGGTGCCGAACAACAGCGTGGCACCTTCGGAAATGTGCAGGTTTACGTGGCTTTGCAAATGAATCGGGCCGTTGCTTAACCAGGTGCCTTCAGGAATGACCACACGGCCGCCGCCTTCGCTGTTGGCTTTTTTGATGGCTTCCATAATGGCCGGGCGGGCATCTTTTTTGCCATCGCCCACCGCGCCGAATTTGGTGATGTTGTAGTCAGCCCCTTTGATAACCGGGGCTTTGATACTTTTAACAATCTCATCGGCCTTTTTCCATTCAGCCTGCACAGTGGCCGGTGAATGATCCGGTTTGCTATTGTCAGCGGCCGCTGCAAAGCAGCTGGCCGAGAATAACAGGGAGATACCGGAAACCAGAGTAATGATAGGTCGAGGTTGATAACTGCTCATAATAATCTCTCTTATCTTTATGTAGGAATTGTTATCCGTTGCTTTTTATTTACCGCCAGGTTGATGGTTAGCGGTTTAACTCAAGGCTCGCCAGAATAAAAGGTCCAACGCCGTGAGGGTCGTTATCGCGCAAGGCTTCCGAGATATAGTAATCAAAACTGCCGGAGCGATAGGGTGAACCCCCGAGGCCTGCGCTGCCACAAATGTGGGTGAGCGTGACTTCTTTATTGGGTGACAGCACGACAAAGTGCTTAACCATACCATCAAAACCCTTTTCAGCGAGCTTTTTGTATTTTACGGGCAAATAGCCTTTATTGGCACCCTTGGCAAACGCGTAAACAAACATGCCGCTGCCGGAGGCTTCAAGATAGTTGCCAAAACGGTCGCCCATATCGGTTACCTGGTACCACAAACCGGTCTTGTCCTGATAACGGGCAACCGCTTCTGCCAGACGGTTGAGAATATCAATCAGGGTTTGGCGGTCTTTGTGATCTTCGGGGAAATAATCCAGCGTATCGACCAGTGCCATGGCGTACCAACCCAGCGCTCGTGACCAGAAATGCGGCGATAAACCGGTTTCATTGTCTGCCCATGCCTGTAACTTGCTTTCGTCCCAGGCGTGATAGAGCAGGCCGGTTTTGGCGTCACGGGTTTTCTTTTCAATCAAAATGAATTGATTGGCAATGTCATCGAAAGATTCTGCACCTTCATTAAAACTGGCGGCATATTGCGCGTAGTAAGTGGCGCCCATATACAGGCCGTCGAGCCACATTTGGTACGGGTAAATGCGCTTGTGCCAGAAACCGCCTTCGGTGGTGCGTGGCTGCCATTGCAGTTGATGACGTAATTGCTGCATCACTTTCAGGTAGCGCTCATCGCCGGTTTTTTCATGCAGGGCAAACAGCAGCTTGCCGCCGTTGACCGAATCAATATTGAATTCGCTCATTTCGTAATGCTTGAGTTTGCCGTCTTTATCAATCAATTGATCAACGTAAACCTTAACGTAATCCAGGTAATCTTCGTTGCCGGTTTTTTCGTACAGTTTTTGAAAGCCGGCCAGGCTCAAGGCATAGGTGTAACCCCATTCCGGGCTGGACAGATTGCGGTAACCGCGCATTTGCCAGGCTTCGGGGCTACGCTGCATGACAGAAAGCGCCATGCGTTCGGACCAGGGTTTGTTGGTGGGAATAGCAGGCGGGTTTTCTGCGTGAGTAATGGTAGAAAAGCTGACAAGTAACATACCAGCCATAACCGATAGTAGTGAGCGCTTCAGACTGAACATCAATCCATCTCCTCGAAGACTTTTAAAATAGGTTGCGGTGGCAAATCCTGTTTTTATAAAAAGACGCCACCAGTGGTACTGCGACTGGTGACGTAAACGTGGAACGACAGGGTAAGAAAACGTCAGTATTTAGAAGTTTCCACGAATGCCGACAAAGAATTGCCGACCAGTGTGAGACAGTGCTACAACACGGTTGGCGTCGTCACCAAATAATCTTTCTTTTTCGTCGGTCACGTTAATAGCTTCCAGCGAAACGGTGAGATTATCATTGATGTTGTAAAACGCCGAGAAGTCAATGTTGGTGGGTCCGGTTTTTCCTTCAATACTGTTGCCTTCACGCCCTGGTACACGGGTCAGGTAGTCGTCACGCTTGTTGACGGATACACGAGCGCCGTAGAGTTCCGTTTCGTAGTATAAGGTCATGTTGTAGGAATTTTCAGATAAACCAATCAGCTTGCTGGTAATCGGGTTTTCGCCAGTGCCGTAATTGGATTCCGAATCCACCCAGGTGTAGTTGATCACCGTACCCATGTTGCTGAAAGCGCCGGGCAGGAAAGTGAACGGTTGTTGATAAACCAGTTCAAAACCTTTTACTTTGGCGCCGTCATTGTTGATCGGTTCGTTGTGGCCCCAGTTTTGATCCAGCGGTGCGTGGTTGCTCGACAGGTCACGAACAATCTGGTGATAAACCGGGTCAAGCAAACGCTCGGTGCTTTCGGTCGCGATAAAACTTTCTACATCTTTATAGAAGAAGGTACCGGCCAGCAAAGCATCTTCATTGAAGTACCATTCCACACCTACGTCCAGCGAGTTGGCGCGCATCGGGTCGAGGTTCGGGTTGCCTACTGAAATTTCACCACTCTCCAAACCGAAAGACGCACTGGGAGAAAGACGTTCAAGATCCGGGCGGGTGATGTTGCGCGAAAGGCCCAGACGAACCAGCACATCGTCCGTTACTTCCCAGGCGAAGTTGATCGATGGCAGCACATCGACGTAATCATTGTTGGCTTCCATAGGCACCAGCGTATTGCCTGCACCACCGGTGTATGCCTGAATGGTGGATTCGGTTTCGACTACACGCAGGCCGGCGTTGGTGCGCAAGGTTTTGCCGAACAACGAGAAGTCATTTACGTTCCACTCAACATAAGCGCCGAGGGTTTTTTCTTCTACATAAAAGGTGCTGCCCGCCGGGTTAATGTCGGCGCCGGTCAATGCCGGGAAGTTGTAAGCGTCGATCGTTTTATCAAAGTCGAGCACCAGGAAGGTTTTCAGGAAGCCTGAGGGTGCACCCAGACCGCGGCCAAAATCATCCACGGGCAAAGCCTGGGTCAAACCGGTCGGGGTTTGTTTTAGCAGGGTGTTTACGTCAGTGCGGCGAATTTCCAGCGCATCCACTTCACGGATGTTGTGCACCAGACCGAATTTGATATTGGAATCACGCGCATCGCTTTTCAGTTCAAAATCCAGCTTGCCGGTGATGTTATCGCGCTCGATCATATTTTTGCGATAGACCAGCGAATCAAACTCATAGAGATTTTCGTCCATGATGTCGTAGCCGTAAGTCATCACCGGAATGTTGCTGTTCTGGCGATAGTCGTAGCCGAAATCGTGGCGGGCTTTGGTTTGAATATTGAAACGGTATTGGGTTGAATCGAAATCGGATTTGGCCTGGCCGAGCAAACCGGTCATGGTCAGGCGGTCATTGATGTTCCACTTACCGGTGAAAACCATCTGATTAAAATCGGTTTCTGATGGCGTAAGACGGCTTTCGGTACGGCCCAGTACGCCGCTGAATTCGCCAGCAACGACGCCGGTGCCGCTTTGATCCAGTACCAGGTGGTTGGGTGTGATCTGGTTAAATTGGTTGCGGAACGCCGAGTCAAAGTTATGGCTTTCACGCTCGTTGGTAAAGTTGGCGTGTACCAGATCCAGCGACAATTCCACGGTGTCAGACGGGCGGAACTGGAAGGCGGTGGTGACCCCGAGGCGCTCCTGGGTGTTGCCGAAATAATCGGTTCTCGGCAGGCGCGGTACCGACAAATTGTTGATGGTGGTGCCCGCAGCCAGTGTGCCGTCGATGGTCGGATTGGAGCCTGCTTTCCAGGTTCTGCCGTTGTTGGCCGGGGTTTGCCAGCGCACGGTGCCGGCACCTTCTTCACGCACGGTTCTTTCGGTGTAAGCAACTGACAGCAGGGCACCGAAAGTTTCAGCTTCATTGGTGGTGCTGATCATAAACGAGCCGCGCGGATCGGCTTCTTTGGTCAAATCGTTGTAACCGGCCTGACCGGCAAAGGCAACGTGGAGGCCCGGGTTATCAAAGGGTTTGGCGGTGTACAAATCTACTGTACCGGCCAGACCGCCTTCCTCAACCGAGGCCTGCAAGGATTTGTGAATATCAATCCGGTTAAATAATTCGGAAGAGAACACGTTGAAGTCAAACGCACGGCTGGTGTTCATACCATCGGCAGAGTCGAGGCCGTCGGTACTGGATGGAACTTCCATGCCGTTCAGGGTAGAGCGGGTAAACGCCGGGCCGAGGCCACGAATGGTTACCTGACGCCCTTCACCGGCTTCACGGGCAATGGCTACACCGGGAATACGTTGCAGGGATTCGGCGAGGTTCAGGTCGGGCATCTTGCCCATATCTTCGGCCATGATGCTTTCGCGGGCATTGGCGGCGTTGCGTTTGGCGTCAATCGCCTTGGCAAGACTTTCACGAAAACTGCCGGTAACAATCACTTCTTCAACGGTATCCGCCTGGGCGGTAGCGGTGAGCGGGGTAGAGAGTCCGAACAGCAAAGTGGCTGCTGAAATGGCCAGGCATAACGGTTTTTTAGTGGCGCTATTCTTCATACAAATGTCCTCACAACGTAATTATATTTATTGCTCTTAGGGTCACTTGGCAGGCAGCGGAGTTTATTCGGGCATTGACCTCAAACGGGATGTTTGCTCCTGTTCGTCCGTGATTACGCAGCCTTATGGCAGAGGCTTTTATGGTTGATATCTGCCAGTGATTGAGTACTCAACGGTTGTTGAAATATTCGACACGATAAAATGATTGCGCAATCAGTGGTTAAAAGCAAGAGAAAAAGGCGCTATTTAGCGTAAAAGTTGCCATAACGCGCAATTGGGGTTTTATCGCCGGCTTCTGCGTCGAATGGCGTTAAAAGAGATCCTAACCGTCGGGATTGATCATTTTTTAGCTGGGGGCTGGACAGCAGAAATTTCATGTAATAGTATTTGTTACATGAAAAAAGACAGCAAATTATCTTCAATTCTCCATGTGCTGCTGCACATGGCCCATTACAACCGCCCGCTCACCTCCGAGGCGCTGGCCGGTTTTTTATCCACCAATCCGGTGGTGGTTCGTCGCACTCTGGCAGGGCTGCGCGACGCCGGTTATGTCGATTCCACCAAAGGCCACGGCGGCGGTTGGGTGCTGGTGTGCGACCTGCAACAAATCACCTTGCGACAAATTTACGAAGCAGTGGGAGCACCACCGGTGTTTGCCATGGGCAATCGCATGGATGAGCCGCGCTGCCTGGTTGAACGGGCGGTGAATCACCGCTTGGAAAATACCTTTCAGGAGGTTGAGGCGCTGTTGTTGCAACGCCTTGACGCCATCACGCTTGCCGATCTGGCCGCTGACTTCAGTCACGGCTATCAGGCGCATTGTTCCGGAGAACATGGTCATGAACACTGAAGTTCTATCCCCGCGTTACGACGTTGTTATCGTTGGCGGCAGTTACGCCGGTATGGCAGCGGCTTTGCAACTGGTGCGCGCCCGCCGCAAGGTGTTAATTGTGGATGCCGGTCAGCGCCGCAACCGTTTTGCCGCTACCTCTCATGGGGTATTGGCGCAAGACGGTCGCGCCCCGGAAGCGATTGCCGCCGAGGCCAAAACACAGCTACTGGCTTACCCGACATTGCAGTGGTTGAATGCCACCGCCACGGGCGGAAAAAAGCAGGGTGATGAATTTCTTATCACGCTTGACAATGGTGAAACCGTGCAAACCGGGCGCATCGTTCTCGCTACCGGCGTGCGTGATAATTTGCCGGCTATTCCCGGTTTGGCCGAGCGCTGGGGCAAGCATGTTTTTCATTGCCCTTATTGTCACGGCTATGAATTGAATCAGGGAAATATCGGCGTGATTGCCGGTGGTGAATTCTCGTTTCACCATGCGATGCTGTTGCCGGATTGGGGAAGGGTCACCTTGTTTACCAATGATCTTTTCATTCCGGACGAAGCCCAGACCAACGCCATGCTGGCGCGGGGTGTGAGCGTTGAAACAACCCCGGTCGCTGCCATCGAAAAACACGCCAATGTACGTTTGCAAGATGGCCGCGAGTTGGCAATGGACGGATTGTTTTGTTTGTCGCGTACAGAAATCATTGGTTCACTGGTTCAGGATTTACAATGCGAACTGGTAGAAAGCCCTATCGGTGTCTTTATACAGACCGATGAATTCAAACAAACCTCGGTACCGGGTGTATTTGCCTGCGGCGATGTTGCACGCATGGCTGGTAATGTATCCATGGCAATTGGTGATGGCGCTTTTACCGGTGCATCGGTACATCGCACCCTGATTTTTAATTAAAAAACTGTATTGAATGGTACTCCGCCATGGAGGGTAGAGTGCTGTAACTCCAAGGGAGTAGCCTGGTATAACAGCCTGGCAACTGCGACAATGTGTCGCATCCTCTTCCTTCCAGGTAATTTTTATAATTGGCCTTTCTCAGGGATAAAAGGGGCAATTATGAAATATCCAGCATCGTTTTCCCGGTCATTACTGGCCGCTACCATCAGCACTCTTATTATTCTGCCAGCCCACGCAGATCACGTGCAGTACAATAAAATTCTCGACACTGTGCTGGTTTCTGCCGGTGCACTGGATGCGCCCAATACGGTTGTTACCGACCTGAAAGCACCGCGTCAGCCGCTACCAGCGCATGACGGCGCTGATTATTTAAAAACCATTCCAGGTTTTTCCGTCACCCGTAAAGGTGGTGCTGATGGCGATGCGCTCTTCCGTGGTATGGCCGGCTCACGCCTCGGTATTCTGGTCGATGGCGAAACTATTCTCGGTGCCTGCAACAACCGTATGGATGCACCTACGGCGTATATTTACCCGGAAATGCTCGACACCCTGGTCGTTATTAAAGGGCCGCAATCGGTGCAATATGGTTCCGGTAATTCTGCCGCGACTTTGTTGTTTGAGCGCAACCCCGAGCCTTTTGACGAGCCCGGTATTCGCGGCACCGCCAGCGTGCTGGTTGCCAGCGCCAAACGCCGCGATGCGCTGGTCGATTTGCAAGCCGGTGCCGAGCAGGGTTATTTACAAGTTACCGGTAGCGACTCCCGCGCCGACGATTACAAAGATGGCGACGGCAACGCGGTGCATTCGCAATATCACCGTTACAGCGGCAGTGTTGCGCTGGGCTGGACACCGGATGCGAATACCCGTGTAGAACTCGGTGCAACGCGCAGTGATGGTGAAGCCGCCTATGCGGATCGCGGCATGGACGGCACCCGTTTTCTGCGCGAAAGTGTGCGTATTCGTATTGAGAAAAAAGATATCAATGAATGGTTAAGTGAAATTAAATTCAACGCCTTCGACAGTTCTGTTGATCACGTAATGGATGATCAGGAACTGCGTCGCCCCGGCATGATGGGCTACGCCAACGTTGCCCGTGATACCAAAGGCGGGCGCTTTTCGTCCACCTTGAAACCGGCCGCCAGTCTTGAATGGGTTGTCGGTGCGGATGTGCAGCAAAATAATCACGAAAGCCGTTCGGCTCCAGCATCGGGTATTTACGGTGATTGGATTCGCGATGGTGAAATCAAACAGA
The DNA here is from genome assembly GCF_015182315.1 of Cellvibrio polysaccharolyticus. Lineage (NCBI taxonomy): Bacteria > Pseudomonadati > Pseudomonadota > Gammaproteobacteria > Cellvibrionales > Cellvibrionaceae > Cellvibrio > Cellvibrio polysaccharolyticus. The sequence continues at coordinate 3,135,091 of NZ_PRDL01000001.1, read as the reverse complement.
CCGGGCTTTTTACCGAGCTTTCCTGGTTGCTGAATGAGCACCAAAAAATCGTAACCGGCTACCGGGCAGACCGCTGGCGCGCACTGGATGAACGTACCACGGTTAGCAAGGGCATGATGGGCAAAGTACCTAACCCGACCGCCGGTGAGCACCGCCGCGATACCCTGGGCAGTAGCTTCGCCCGTTATGAACACACTCAAAACACTTTGCCACTCACCTGGTATATCGGTTTTGGCCACAGCCAGCGCTTCCCTGATTATTGGGAATTATTCTCCAAAGAAGGCGAGAGCAGTAGCAGTGCATTTGCTTTAAAGCCCGAGCAAACCCGCCAGTGGGACGCCGGCTTACTGTTCGATAGCCGCCAGTGGCACATGTCTTCTTCGATTTTTTACAACGACATCAAGGATTTTATTCTGGTGGATTACACCAGCATGATGAAAAGCGGTGGTTACTCGCGCAATATTGATGCAACCACTTACGGTGGTGAATGGAGTCTGGCGTTTACGCCGAATAAACAATGGAAATTTGATGCCTCGCTTGCCATGGTGCGTGGCGATAACGACACCGATAACACGGCGCTGGCACAAATCGCACCGCTCGAAGGTCGCCTCGGCGTAACTTACAACGCGGCAAAATGGTCTGTGGGCAGTTTGTTGCGTTTGGTCGACAGTCAGGATCGTTACGATTTGAACCGTGGCAATATTGTGGGTAAAGATCTCGGGCCATCAAGCGGCTTCGGTATTCTCTCGCTCAACGCCGCCTGGAAAGTTACTCCGGACCTACTCGCCTCACTCGGAGTGGACAACCTGTTTGACCGTCAGTACAACGAGTTTATCAGCCGAACCGGCAGCAATGGCATGGGCGGCGCCATCCCTGGCTACGAACAAACCTTCCGCGTTAACGAGCCGGGCAGAACTTTCTGGTTGAAGCTGCAGGCGAATTTTTAAAATAGCAGCAGCGTTGCATCAGGTTGCAGATGAGTCGGAAATATCCAGCTCATCCGCCGCGACTGGCTTGCCAAAATAATAACCCTGATAGTGCAAGCAGCCATGAGCTTTGAGCCAGTCGCGTTGTTCTCCGGTTTCCACGCCTTCGGCTATAACATTCAATTCCATGCTGCGGGCGAGGCTGATGATCATGCGAGCAATAGCCGCGTCGTTACTGTTGATCAGCACATCGTTGACGAAGGATTTATCAATTTTCAATTCGCTGATGGGCAGGCGTTTTAAATAAGCCAGCGACGAATAACCCGTACCGAAATCATCCAGTGAAAAAGTAATGCCGATATTTTTCAGCTCATCCATTTTAGCGATGATGTCTTGCTGGTTTTGCACCAGCATACTTTCGGTGAGTTCCAGCCTTAAATAGCGAGGGTCGGCGCCGGTGTGCTGCAGGGTGCTTAATAATTTCGCGACAAATTGTTGCTGCTGGAATTGTCGTGCGCTGACATTGATAGAAACAACCCACGCTTTGGTGGCCGGATTTTTGCTCCAGCGCACCAGCTGATGACAGGCTTCTTCCACAATCCAGTTGCCGAGCGGCAAGATCAAACCTGACTCTTCGGCGATAGGGATAAATTCCATGGGAGACACCAGGCCACGCTCCGGGTGGAACCAGCGAATCAACGCCTCGGCACCAATAACCGCACCTGTGTGATCAACCTGAGGTTGATAGAACAGGGTAAATTGTTGCTGTTGCATCGCCTCGCGAATTTCATGCTGCAACGCAAAACGCTGGGCGGTGTGTTGTTGCATTTTCGGGTCAAAAAAGCGGCAGGTATTACGACCTTCGCCTTTGGCGTGATACATGGCCTGGTCAGCCTGCTTCAACAGTTCGTCGATAGGGGCAAGCCGATCGCCAAACAGGGATATACCTATGCTGGGTGTGCTGAAATAATCCTGCCCTTCCAGGGTGTATGCTTCATTCAGACTTTCCAGAATCGTTTCAGCAATTTGTTGGGCAACTGCTGCCGCGTAATCGTGATTGGAATCCAGATCTTCCAGTACCACCAGAAATTCGTCACCGCCCAGGCGCGCCACGGTATCCTGCGCTCGCACGGCGGCGCGCAAGCGGTTGGCCACGGCTATCAATAACAGGTCACCAATGTGATGGCCGCGATTGTCGTTCAGTGTTTTGAAATCATCCAGATCAATAAACAGCACCGCCCCCAGATTCTTTTTGCGGGTACTGGCGGTAATGGCGTGTTCGAGGCGATCTTGCAACAGGCGGCGATTGGGCAGTTGGGTGAGTGGGTCAAAAAAGGCGAGATTATTAATACGCGCTTCATTTTCCTTGCGCTCGGTGATGTCCATGAGTGTGGAAACATAGTGAGTCGTTTTGCCGCTGTCATTTTTTACGGCGGTGATGGTGAGCCACTGGGGATAGATTTCACCGTTGCGACGGCGGTTCCAGATCTCACCTTTCCAATTGCCTTCGGTAGTAATGGTTTGCCACATGAGGTCATAAAACTCCGGTTCGTGATGACCGGAGTTGAACAGGCGTGGGTTTTCGCCGACTACCTCGTCGGTGCTGTAGCCGGTAATTTCACTGAAAGCTTTATTGACCCGCAGGATAACGCCCTGCGGGTCGGTGATCATCATCCCTTCGCGCGCTTCAAACGCGGTGGCGGCAACACGCAACTCTTCTTCGACCAGCCGCCGCTCGGAAATATCGCGGCTGATCATCACAAAATGTTTTTGTGGATTATTGGCGATGGCTTTGCAAGCCGTGGAGAGTTCAAACTCGTGCACGCCATCGGCTAGCGCCAGCGTGTAATATTTGCCGTAGGAAAACCCCTTGTTGGCAGCTTCATTCATGGCTTCATAAATCAGGCTGGCAACCTCGGCAGGAACGACTTTTTCAATTTTTTTGTTGAGAAAATTGTCCGGGTCGAGCAGTAACAGCTCCTGACGATGGGTGTGAAAATTATGAATGAAACCATCGTCACTGATTTCAAATAACAGGTCCGGAATAGCATCCAGGGTGGCTTGCAACTGCGCACGGGCATCGACGATTTTCCCGGTCTGTTCGTTGATCTCTGACTGCAAATTAATTTTGTGCCGTTGTAATTTCATGACCAGCCAGGTCTGGTAGCCGAGCAAACTGCTGAGCAACAGCGCCATGAATATTTCGCTTGCCAGTCGCCAGCCATTGAGCCAACCATTCACCGGGGCAACGCTGAGCGTCCAGATGCCGTTGGGAACATCAAATGACTTATTGACCGGCTCATGCAACAGGAGAGATTTTTGCACATCATCATTGGCGGCACTGAGGGCAATAATTTCCCGTGTGTCATCAATCGGGTTGATGCGCCAGAGTTCGTAGGCCAGGCCCTGGGAATCCAGCTGTCTGATATTGGCCGTGTTCAGCAGATGTTCGAGACGGATGGTGACGTTGGCAAAGCCCCAAAAACGTTGCCCACCGCCTTCATCAAGGAAGATAGGAAGACGCGCTATTACACCCTTGCCGCCCTGCACCAGATTCACTGGACCGGTCAGTGTCATCTCGCCGGAATCACGCGTGCGGATGGCTTCCCTGTTCTGGATGCTGTCGCTCAACTGGTTGAACCCGATGGAACTCTCATTACCGGCGAGCGGATAGACCTGGCTGATAATGCCATTGGGCGAGAGGCTGAGATGAGAAACACTGTCAAAATAAGGCAGCAAGTCACCGGCTACGGCGTCAAATGCGTGAGGATCACCCTGGCTTAAACGCACCAGTGTGGACATGGTGTAATTGAGGGTCAGTGCCTGGCGCAGGCTGTCGCGTAACAAAAATGCATGGTTGTGGGTGGTATTTTCAATATCGGCCCGCTGGTTGTGGCGATAATTTTGTTCAAGGTTCCATACCACCAGCGCCGAGAATAGCAGGCACACCAGAAATACCCCGAGGGCCAGCAAGCGTGGGCGGCGATAGAGCAGCGGGAACACGTCAGACATAGGCAACCAGAGTGAAAAAATGATCTGCGCCACTATAGCATTGAGCGACTAACGGATGTCGGCTATAGCGATCATTTTTTGCCCGGTATGAAAACTGTTATTAGCAGGATGGCAGGTGCATCGTTGTTTTTCAGGCAGAACGGCAGGGAAGGGAGATTGGAATTCCCGGGGCCGGTCTGGTTTGGCCCCGGGAGAGTGATAAGGTGAAGCCTGTTAGGGCCGGTTTTTAAAAGACCAGCTCTTGCCTGGCTCTGTTGCCAAATCGTATAAATAATCATTCTTGGCAAGCGGCTGGCTATCGCCCAAACCACCACGTTTATTCACAATAAATGGCTTCAACTTCGGTGTAGCAAAAATAACGTTGGGGTTTTCACCGCTGGCGGGTTCCAGGCCGGTGCCGGATGTTTGCACCAGGGGTACCGCAGAGCGAATACGCGCATTGCCGCCGTGTTTGGCGTGCAGGGTAAAGTCAGTCACTTTGCCCTCTCTCCAACGGATATCTACGACAAAACCACCGCGTACATTCAAACCTTTTACTTCACCATTCGGCAATGCATCCGGCAGAGCGGGTAACAAGTAAATAAAACCATCGTGGCTTTGCACCAGCATTTCTGCCACACCGGAGGTTACACCAAAGTTGCCGTCAATTTGAAACGGCGGATGCGCATCCAGCATATTGGCGTAGGTGCCGCCTTTTTCGGTTTTGGCGATCACTTCTTCGGTGAGGTGAATTTGTTCTTCCAGTAATTTCCAGGCACGGTTACCGTCCAGCAGGCGAGCCCACCAGTTGATTTTCCAACCCATTGACCAGCCGGTGGATTTATCGCCGCGATGATTCAAAGAAACCCTGGCGGCTTCCAACAGTTCCGGGGTGCGGAACGGAGAAATCTGGTTGGATGGATAAAGCCCGTATAAATGGGAAATATGGCGATGATGATCTTCCGGGTCATCCCAATCATGTAACCATTCCTGTAACTGACCGAAACTGCCGATTTGCATCGGCGCCAGTTGATCGCGTTTGGCGATCACATCCTGAATCAACGAATCCTGGTCGTTCAATACGTTTGCGGCATCAATAACCGCCGAGAACAGATCAAAAATAATCTGGTTATCCATGGTGGTGCCGGCACTGATAGACACAGGAACATCACCATGTACATAGGTGTTTTCCGGAGAATTGGACGGTACCTGTACCAGCCAGCCGGTTTTTGGATCTTTGCGTAGCGATTCTGCATGGAAACGCGCCGCTTCACGCAGTACCGGGTAATATTTTTGCAAAAATGCTTTATCGCCGGTAAACAAATAGCGATACCAGATGTGCTGGCTTAACCAGGCGCCACCGGTTTGCCATTGGCCGTAAAAGGGCGCATCAACCTGGCCGGTAATGCGCCATTGGTCAGTATTGTGATGTGTCATCCAGCCATTCACACCGTAAAGTTGCGATGCACTTTGCTGACCGGTTACGGATAAGTCTTCCAGCATATCGAACAGCGGCTGATGCAGTTCTGACAGGTTGGTCAGTTCAGCTGGCCAGTAATTCATTTGGGTGTTGATATTGATGGTGTACTTGCTATCCCATGGTGGATTGGTGTGCGGGTTCCAAATGCCTTGCAGGTTGGCCGGTTGCGTGCCCGGTTGTGAACTGGAAATCAATAAATAGCGACCGTATTGAAAATACAGCATGACCATATGCGGGTCATAATGGCTGGCGAATTTTTCAATACGCTCGTTGGTTGGTAAATCAAACGCCGGACTGGTGCCCAGGTCCATGCTCACGCGATGAAACCAGGATTGATAGGTTTCACTGTGGCGAGTGCGTGCTGTTACATAATTTTTTTCAGCAGCTTGCAATTTTTGCAGCGCTTTTTGCGGCGCGTTTGCGCTCAGGTCTTTATAGGACACCACGTTGGTGCCGGTAGAAATGCGCAGTGTCACAGTGTTAGCGTTAGTTACTGCCAGCTGTTGCCCGCTTGCATTTAGCGTACCGCCGGAAAGATCCGCCTCTACCAGCGTGGTGAAACGCACTTTGCCCTCAACGCCTTCGTGGTTACTACCGCGACCGTCAATGCGTAACCGATTGGCTTCGGTAGATACTTCATGCTGCATCGGACTGTTGAAACCGATGGTGGTGGTAATGCTGCCGGGTTTATCGGCGCTCAGGCGCACCACAACGACATCGTCAGTAAACGAAGAAAAAGTTTCGCGGGTGAAGGTAACGCCGTCATGCTGATAGCGCACAGTGCTAACCGCTTTTTCAATATCGAGATCACGGTAGTAGTCGGTAAATTGATCGTGATTGGCAAAGCTTAGTGTCAGCGAGCCAACGGTTTGGTAAGGCATACCGTTATTGGTTGAGCGCACTTTTTCATTGGCCAGTGTTTGTGCTTCTACGTAGCGCTCTTCAAAAATTAACTGGCTGACTTTTTCCAGCGCGTCTTTTGCAGCGGGGTTGATATTGTTGTTGGGGCCGCCAGCCCAGATGGTGTCTTCATTCAGCTGCAATTCTTCCTGCGCCGGGTTGCCAAATACCATCACACCGAGGCGGCCATTACCCAGCGGCAGAGCTTCGTTCCAGTTTTTGGCCGGCGTGTTGTACCAGAGTGTGTAGTTGTTTTTCGGTGTTTCGGGATTTTTTACCACGGGCGTGCACTGATACAGGCAGACGGTGGCAGAAAAAATGGCGACAGCTTTGGTGGTTGATTGAATAGTCCAGGACATCATCAATTTGCCTCGGTTATTGTTTTGTCATTATCTGAAAAAAAGCAAAAGGTCAGGTTTATTGTTATAGCAGGGGTAATCATAAATTATTTGTTGGTAAAAAACCGTTTATATTTAAAATTAATTTTCGAAAATTGATAAGGCGCTGCTGTTCTTATTTTATTAGGCAAATAAGCCAATTGTATTTTGTTAAAAAGGAATTAAATTCGGCGGGTACTGAAATAACAAAGCCACCGCACAGGGTGTGTGCGGTGGCTTTATTTATTGCAGGAGCAGAGGTTACGGCAGTGCTTTGTAAGTCAGGTTGCGGAATTTGGTTTTTCCGGTGCCTGCGGCATAAATTGCCGGGCGCAAACTCATAAAGCCGTAAGCAACATTGTGGTGGAAGCCGGACACTTCCATTTGCGTGTCGTATTTCTTCCAGGTTTTTCCGTTGTCGGTGCTGTAACGAATGGTCAGAATATGACGATCATTGGTAACCCGTAAACGAATGCTGTTGCCTTCCGGTTTTGCACTGCGACGTTGATCCATGCCATAGCGGTGCAGCATGAAATGATCTTCCCTTACACCGGTACCAGCATAGAGTTTATCGTTGTAGAACAACAGCGCGCCCGCCATAGCACCCGGTGACAACTCGATATCCACTTCAAATTCATAAGCCTGATCACCGGCAATAAAAGTTAACGGTGAGCTGTTGGAGGGCGAGTCGCCTTTCGGTGCGACTTCCATGTAATAACCTTTTTCATCGCGGCCGTATTTAACGCGATCAATTTCATTCACGTCACCGCGATAGAAGCTCCATTGCAAACCAAACTTGTTGGTGCTGAAGTCATCGGATAACGGAATGCCATGGGGCGCACTGGATTTGCCGCCCGCCGGTTTCGGAATCGGTTTGCCGACATCGTAACCGCGCGATACAAACCAGCCATTGTCAGTCCACTCAATCGGTTCCAGCATGGTTTGACGGCCAATGGTGTGGAAGCTGTTTTCATAACCGTGATACACCATGTACCAGTCACCGGCGGTGGGGCCTTCTACCAGCGTCGCGTGGCCGCGTGACCACCATTTTTCAGAGGCGTGTTTGGTACGAATAATCGGGTTGTGCGGTGAGTTTTCCCATGGGCCGTGTACCGATTTGGAGCGCGCCGCAATCACCATGTGACCGGTTGGTGGGCCAGCTGTGCCGCCTACTGCGGTAACCATGTAGAAGTAATCACCATGCTTGAGCATTTTCGGACCTTCCTGGGCGTAACTCTCTACGTCCCATTCTTCCGGGTATTTCCAGCCGTCGTAGACGTGTTTCATCTCGCCAACCAGGCTCAGGCCGTCATCGGACAGTTGCACGTAATCGCCGTGGGAGAAGAACAAATAACGCTTGCCGTCTTCACCGACCAGGTGGCCCGGGTCAATACGGTCGGGGTATTTTTTGTCGGGGTTCAGGTCAATCGGGTCAGACCAGGGGCCGCGAATATCGTCTGCCCACACCACGTAGTTGGAGTTATGGCCTGGCAGTTTTGCCGGGATATACACGTAGTAACGACCATTGTGTTTGGTCAGTTCCGGTGCCCAGATGCTGCCAATATATTTGGTCAATGACGGGCCTACCGGCTGCCAGTTGATCATGTCGGTCGAGTGCCAGATGGTCAGGGCAGGGTAGGACTCAAAGGTGGAGAAAACCATGTAGTAGTCATCGCCATCTTTGATAATACTCGGGTCCGGGCGGTCGCCAGCGACAATCGGGTTGAGGTAAGTACCATCCCCCAGATCGGCATTACGCTGACCTTCAAAACCTTTTGCCCATTCCTGACATTCGCGAATGAATGACAGACCGGGTTGATCGGTACAGGTTGGTGGCGCTGCAGATTTGCTGGTCTGCTGTGCGGGTGCGCAGGCTGCCGTTGCTGCTACCAGCAAGGCGCCTGCAATCAGACGCATCGGTCGATTCATACTCTGTTCTCCTCAAGTGATACAGATTGTTATTGAAGTGGTTTTTCAGGTAAATCGGTGCCGCAGATCCTTGCAGTAGTGTGGCTACACCATGTTGCGGGCAATTATTTTTAGCGAGGCAATATGGGTTTGCGGGGCGTGAATATTTTTAATCAATTTTTCCATTTCATCGTAAGCCGCACGAATCATATGATCCGAATCCTGCTTTGCCGAACACACCGGGTTGGGTAAAAAATCCAGCATGGTGTGATCATCGAACGTCGCCAGCATCATGGTGGCGGGTACTTCGCCAATCTGCTGTTTTAAGGCATGCAAAGCGCCTTCAAATACCGGAATAGACGAGGTTAATAAAATATCCGGAATGGCTTTTTTGGCGGCAAGCGCCGCTTGCATCCCCTCGGTGCCTTCGTTAAAACCATTGCGTGGTACGGTGACGATACGGATATTTTTTTCCGGAATTTTTTTGCCTTTCAAGGCTGTTTCAAAGCCGCTGATACGCGCTTTGATAGACGGCATATCCGGGTTGCCGGCGAGAAATAAAATCTCTGTTTCCCCCGCTGCTTTCGCGTTGTTTGCCAATATTTTTTCGGTCAGTGAAATGCTGGCATTTTTGTTGTCGGTAATGATTACCGGAAAATCTCTCAAGCCAAAATCACGATCCAGCAGCACCATACGGTGTTTGAAAAAGCGATTGGCTTTTTCCGGTATTTGCGGGTTGGACGGCACCACAAACAAGCCGTCAATGTTGCGCTGGCGAAAATTCTGAATCAGTTGCAATTGGGTATCCGGGTTGTCATAACAACAGGAGACAAACAGCTGTATGCCCGCATCGCGGCAGCGAATTTCCAGCTTTTCAGCCAGCGATGCGAAAAAGTGGTTCGACAGCCGCGGAACAATCAATGCCATGGTATCGGTGCGCTGCAAACGCAGACTGCGAGCAGTATGGTTAATCTGGTAGCCATGTTCTTCGGCATAGGCCTTGATGCGCTCTTCGGTGGCCATACTGATGCGGTACTGCCGTGCCTTGCCGGACAGGGCGAGGCTGACGGTGGTGGTGGATACCGAAAGTTCCGAGGCGATTTCTTCAATAGTCTTGGCCATGGCGATTTTTTGATCTACTCAATGTTATTTTTAAGATTAAGCCATTGCTAAATCGAATTTGCAATATGAAATTTGAATATAACAATCTGCTTGAGTTCAAAATTACTATATGATAATTTCTTAGCTACAACGAATTAGCAATTTTGCTAAGCCTGAATAAAAATAACCATCGAAGCGATGAAGTGAGAACGACAATGACTAAAGCCACGCCTGTAAGCACACGCGATGTTGGTCACCTTTACGCCTTCTCCGGCTCTATTATTCTTATTCCCGCAGAGTACCTGTCCTGCCCGTGATTTGTTTTAAACAGATTGCGGGTAGCTGGCTATTTGGTTTTTAAATCTAATAATTTCTTTTGATTCAACGTGTTACCTGTTTTACGTATTCGAGTGTTTTCATGGATGAAGGAGGAAAACGGTCTGGATAACCGCGCGTCAACGGAGCGGAAAGACGGCAGGAAGCCCTGTATCAACCATAAAGAGACAACCAATAAGAGAGTTATCGCATGAATAATAAAAATTTCAGTAAAAAGTTGCTCGCCCTCAGTGTATTTGCAGCAAGCGTGGGTGCTTTGCCTGCATTCGCCCAATCAGGTGCCAGTGCTATCGAAGAAGTTATCGTTACGGGTAGTTTCCGGGACAGTCTTACCAACGCGCTGAATGTGAAGCGCACCGCGACTGCAGCGGTGGATTCCATTGTGGCCGATGATATTGCGTCCTTCCCGGACAACAACCTCGCCGAAGCCATGCAGCGTGTGCCCGGCGTAAACATTGACCGCGTAGGCGGTGAAGGCAAGCAAATCAGTGTGCGTGGTTTGAGTGCTGATTTCACCCGCGTTCGAGTGAATGGCATGGAAACCATCTCTACCGGTGTCGGTAACGGTGGTCGTGCATTTGACTTCAACATTTTCGCCTCTGAATTGTTCAGCCGAATTGATGTACGCAAGTCGCAATCTGCCGAAGTTGCAGAAGGCTCGCTGGGCGCTACCGTAGACCTTGCGACTGGCAAGCCGCTGGATTACGACGCTTTCACCTTTGTAACCTCATTCCAGGGCGGCTATAACGATCAGTCCGAGTCGGTTGATCCGCGTGGTACTGCACTGATAAGTTTTACCAACGAGCCGGGTACTTTTGGTGCTTTGTTCTCTGTTGCTTATTCAGAGCGTGAAGTAGACCAGACAGGCCACAATACTGGACGTTGGGAAAGCAACACCAATACAGGCACCAACCGTTGGGCTAACTCAGCTGACCTGCCCAGTGAAGTCAACAACGCTTTCCACCCGCGCTTCCCCCGTCAATTGGATCGTAATATTCAAATCGAACGTACTGGTTTGACCGGTGCTTTGCAGTGGAAACCATCTGATCGTTCATTGCTGACGCTCGATGCCCTGTATGCAGATATTGGTAACCAGACCAGCGAATACACCTTGACGCCAATTTCTCTGGCGCGTACCGGTGCAACTGGCCGTGTAGAAACTACTGTTAATGATTACTTCTACGACGCTGATATCAAAGGTTTGACCTACGCCAATTTGTCCGGTGTTGATGTTCGTAACGAGCATTTCCGTCAGGATTGGGAAACCAAATTCCAACAGTTCTCTTTGACCTTTGATCACGAGTTCGACGATGACTTCCGCATGAAGGCGATCGTAGGGACTTCTGAATCCAAATACCGTATGAAGAGCGAAGTAACGGCCATTTTTGAAGCCTTCAACCAGGATATGTCTTACGACTATCGTGACAACTTCAAATACGGCAATGTCAGCTATGGTTTCGATGTAACTGATCCGTCCAACTATCTGGTATCCGAACTGCGCGATCGTCCATCAGCGACTGACAACACCTACGATACTGCCAGTATTGATCTTGCGCATGATTTCCAGGCTGGTGCAGTTGATCTGACCCTGAAAACCGGTTTGTCCTGGAAAAAATTCGAGTTTGAAAACGTCCAGCACACCCGTGACCGTGCGGTTATCAATCAGAACAACCACACCAACCTGGCTATCAACGTACCGGCTGGCTGTGGTCTGACCATGGCTGACCTGAGCGTAGGTCAGAACCTTGGTTCTGTTTATCAGGCAGGTGGCAGTGCGCCAGCCTTCTTCAGACCTGACCTGAATGCAGTGATTGATCGTTACAATCTGATGGACGATCCAACCTGCTTCCCGCTGACCCTTAACCAGGGTAGCGACCGTTCAGTAACCGAAGAGAGTGAAGGTGTATTCGTACAACTTGATTTCTCTACCGAACTGGCTGGCTTGCCGTTCCGTGGCGATGTCGGTGTACGTCATGTTAAAACCGACCAGCGTTCTGATGGCCGTGTAAGTGGTGTGCGTCAGGAAATCACTCGTAACTACAATGACACCTTGCCAAGTGTGAATCTGGTATTGGAACCGGTTGAGGATGTATTGGTACGTGCTTCCTGGTCTGAAGTAATGAGCCGTCCAAGCTTGGGCAGTTTGACGCCAGGTGGTAGTGTTGACCTGTTTAACCGTGGTTTGAGTGCCGGTAACCCGTATCTTGATCCGTTCCGTGCCAAGGCAACTGACTTGTCTGCCGAGTGGTATTTCGCAGAAGAGTCCATGGTGTCTCTGGCCTGGTTCAAAAAAGATATCGAGTCTTTCCCGGAAAGCATTCGTACCAGCTTGCCATGGTCTGACCTGCGCGCTATGGGTTATTCCGATAGCCTGCTCGCTTCCGGCCCTGCAACTGTGAACGATATTTTCCAATACAGCACTTCTATTAATGGTAATGGCGGTACGCTGGATGGTTGGGAACTGCAATATCAGCAACCATTTAATTTCGGTCCACGCTGGTTGCATGACTTCGGTATCAAAGCCAACTACACCTGGATTGAATCCAAGATCGACGGTGGGGTGGATACTAACGGTAACAGCATCACCACTCGTCTGAATGGACAGTCCAAAATCAGTTGGAACGCCACCCTGTGGTATGAAAACGAATCCGGTTTCAGTGGTCGTGTTTCTATGACTCACCGCGATGGTTTCCAACGTCAAACCACTGCTAACGCTGGCACGCCTGGTGTTGATGCGACTGATGCTGTACGTGTAGTTGATGCGGCCTTCTCTTACCGCCTGAACGACAATATCAAGCTGAGCTTTGATGCCCTTAACCTGACCGATGAGCCGGAAACCTGGCTGCAAAGTGGTTACATTGACACCATTATCACTTCCGGTCGTCAATATTACGCAGGTATTCAATACTCGTTCTAAGTTTTAGCTTTCCCCTGGTAGTACTCGTACCACACTGAGTGTGGCCTTTGGGGGCATGGATTCCATGCCCCGTTTTTTTTGCCTGTTCGCTGTTTTTCGACGCTGGTCGAATCATGATTATCAGGAGCGCTGCAATGCCTGACACTTCATCTATCAAGCTCACCCGAAGAAATCTGATGCGCACTGCAATGCTTGGTAGCGCCGCCGCAACATCGTTTGCCAGCCTGGCGTTTGCCAATGATGCTGAACATCCGCTGGCAACCACCCGCAGTGGCCGCGTTCGCGGACAAAAACATCAAAGCCTTTATATTTTTCGCGGTATCCCCTATGGCGCTGATACTGCACAATTTCGTTTTCAGCCGGCTGTTAAAGAAAACAGTTGGTCAACTGTGCGCGATGCGCTGGAGTTCGGTGCCTCTGCACCGCAACCAAAATCATCAGAAAATACCAGTGAAGATTGCCTGTATCTGAATGTCACTACGCCCGGTTTGCGCGATGGGCGTAAACGTCCCATTCTGGTGTATATCCATGGTGGCGCCTACAACAATGGTTCCGGCTCTGACCCGCAGTACGATGGCATTAATTTAGCGTTGCGTGGTGATGTGGTGGTGATTACGGTTAATCACCGGCTCAATTTATTCGGCTATTTATACCTCGCCGGTTTTTCCGGTTCGGCATTTCCTTACTCGGGCAACACAGGCCAACTGGATTTGGTACAAGCGTTGCAATGGGTGCAGGAACACGCGCAGGAGTTTGGTGGCGATGCCGGTAATGTTACGGTGTTTGGCCAGTCGGGCGGCGGTGCAAAAATTATTACCCTGATGGCAATGCCGGCCGCGAAAGGGCTTTTTCACCGCGCATTTACCATGAGTGGTCAGCAGGTGACGGCCGCCGGGCATCGCGCCGCCACACAGCGCGCGCAAATTTTTCTCGACGCATTGAAATTACCGGTAGAAAGATTGGATGAGCTGCGCACGTTGCCGATAGCGGCATTACAGGAAGCGGCCAATGCGCGTGATCCTTCCCGTATTGAAAACAGCAGCTTGTACTTCGGCCCGGTGCTTGACCATCGCAGTTTATTTCGCCATCCGTTTTATCCGGATGCGCCGCAACAATCCCGCCATATTCCGCTGGTCATTGGCAATACCCGCGATGAAACCCGGGCATTTCTCGGTGGTGACCCGGCCAATTTCACACTGGATTGGGCGCAACTGCCAGCAAAAATTGCCGAGCAACAATACGTTGATATCCATCCGGATGTTGTGGTTGCTCATTACCGCCAGCTTTACCCTCATTATTCTCCGTCGGATATTTTATTTGCTGCTACCACGGCCGGGCGCTCGTGGCGTGGTGCCATTATTGAGGCCGAAGCGCGGGCCGAGCAGGGCGCCCCCGCTTATGTTTATCAACTGGATTGGGGTTCACCATTGGATGATGGCAAGTTTGGTGCTTTCCATAGTCTCGATATTCCACTGGTGTTTGACACGCTCTTACAACCGGGCTCACGCACCGGTAATTCGCCGGAAGCGCAAAAAGTGGCTGATCATATGAGCCGCGCTCTGCTGGCGTTTGCCAAAACCGGCAATCCTTCCCATAGCGGTATTCCCCGCTGGAAACCTTACTCCTTAAAAAATCGCGAAACACTGGTTATTGATGTGAACTGCCGCCTCGAAAATGATCCGCGTGGCGAGGAGCGCAAATTTTATGCGCAGGCTCCTTTTATTCAGCGCGGTACTTTTTAAGTAACAGCGCATTTGGCCGCACATAATTTTTTAAAGACCGCTTTCTACAGGGTCTCTGTTTTTACCAAAGCCGAAGGCGCATGGTATGAACCATAAAAAATCCGCTTGCCGGATAGACCATAAAAATTAAACAACAAAAATGGGAGAGATTTTATGTTGTTATCCTTACGAAGCATTACCGGATTACTCCTGCTGCTGAGTACAGTGGCCTGCAGTACACCTCACTCCGCTCATGAAAAACGCAACGCAATCAATGTGTTCATTGCATCCGATTCTACCGCGACGGATCAAACCCTGAATGAAGATTATCAAACTCATCGGCACCCGGTAACCGGGTGGGGGCAATCGTTTCAGCCCTGGATTAGCGGTGACAATCTCAAGCCGTTGTACCCTTTGTTGCATGCCGAGCGGGCAACGCTGCAAAACCACGCCAAAGGCGGACGCAGTACCCGTACTTTTTTTGAAGAAGGGCGCTGGCAAGCTATTTACGATCAGCTGCAACCGGGCGATCTGGTATTGATTCAATTTGGTCACAATGATGCGGCTGAAGACAAGCATGAGCGCTACGTCAATATTCAGGGCTACAAGCAATTTTTGCGTCTCTACGTCGATCAAACCCGTGCGAAAAAAGCCATTCCGGTGTTGATGACACCGGTCAATCGCAACTACCCTTGGGAAAATGGTGTGCTGGGAAATTCTCACGGGGAATATCCGGATGCGGTAAAGGCCATTGCCGCAGAAAAAAATGTCTTGCTGGTGGATCTGGGGCAGCGCTCACGGGATTTTTTCACCAGCAAAGGTGAAGCCTATGTTGGGCCCACGTATTTTATGAATCTCAAACCCGGCGATTTCCCTGCTTACCCCAATGGCCATAACGACAACACCCATTTTCAACCGGTAGGTGGCGAGGTGGTTTCAAAGCTTGTTTATGAAGGCTTGCTGGAGCTTGCCAAAACCTTGCCTTAACAATAATTACCTGGCAGGGATGCTACTTTGATTTGAATCGGGTCGTAAGGCTCAAACCCATACAGGATCTGTGCAAGTTTTGTAGCAGGTCGCGAGATGAGGACAGTTATGTTTTTTCTACCAGTAAAGTCCACTTTCATGGTGTATCGCGATTTATGCCAATCGGTTTTCGTTGTGCTGTTAATGCTCGTCAGTGCCATGACACAGGCTGCTGACAGCCGCGAACCGGAATTGTTGTTCTATGTGTCTGCCAAAGAAAGCCTCAATGCCGACATTGCCGCCGGTGAAAAAGCGCCCAACTTCCGCGATAAAATTCAACGCGTTCCCACGGGCATTGTTAACGAAAATGGCGAGCAAGGCTGGGCTATAGAGTGGGCAGACGATGGTGTATTGAGTTGGGATGCACCGTCCAACATTCAGGCGCAGCGAGGCACCTTGTCTTTTTTCTGGCGCTCCCGCTATGCGGTCGGTGAAGCGCCGTTTGTATTATTTCGCGTCGGCTACGCCGACCACACCAGTTGGGATATGGCATGGATGCGTATCGACTGGAATGGCGAGGGCTTTGATGCTTTCGTAACCGATGCCAATCTGGCTCGCACGCGAGTTTCTTTTGCCCTTCCGCAGGCACCTGCGGCTGACGAATGGTTACACCTGGCTTTCTCATGGGACGAAACCCAAGGTGTAGTCTTTTATGTTAACGGTAAAGAAGCTGCGCGCAAAGGTATTGAATTTTATAAAGCCGGCAGTGCCGATTTTGATAGCGGGCTGGATCAATTCGGTCTGGCCGGGCGAGTGCTTTCGCCGCATCAGGTACAGAGCCGCTACAATTTTTTACGCGGCAGTGATTTTGCCGAAATACGCATTTACGATCGCATGCTGGATAACAATGCCATTGCCAATCTTTCCCGCAACGACACTCGCGTTAGCGCCGATGGGTTTGACACCCGTAAAGCCTGGCTATTTCGTCATGGCTGGAATGAACGTCAGGCCCCTCCGTTGTTGAAATCGCCCACAACTACGTTCAGAAAAGTGGAATTTACCGATGCACGGGATCTTAAACAGTGGATGTGGAAAGCTACCGATGGCATCGCCGAAACCACCTGGCCAGGTGTTTACAACCGTTCGCGGTTACCGGGGCGGGATGATTATTTTCAGTTGCCGGATTGGAATACCTACGTTGAGGGTGGCAAAAATCTTGATTTGACTTTGCCATCCGAAGCGGTCAATCGCATTGAGTTACGTGGCGCAGCGTTTGGTGAATTATTATATCGGCCGAATGAAGATGTCCAATACCGCCGCATTACCAAACGGCCGCCGGGTGTGGTGCGCAGTGTTTACGAATTTGATGCAGTGACCGGCGGCGAGTTACGTTTTGCCAACAGCGCGCAGGAAACGCCGATTCAGGAAATTCAGGCTTACCACGTTTCCGATGCCGCCGAGCCGCAAGGTGTGGTTAAACAAACTTACACCATTCGTTCCAATGTGCGGCCCGACTTCGATAATCTGGCAAGTCTGCGCGACTTTATTGCAGGCCGTTATGCGGCCGATGAACAAGCCACAGTTATCGCCTTGCCGCGCGGTGCCAACGCGCGCCGCCGCGATGCCACCGACAATCAAAACATGCAGCCTTTCGTGCATATTCTGATTCCTTCCAGTGTCAGCTACCCGCCTGCCGGCAAAGCGGTTACGCGCAGCTGGGCTTACGGTTGGGAAAACATGTATCACGGTCTCGATGGTATTGCCATTGACCTGCCAGCCTTGCCGGTTAAAGCAACGCACGGTGGTGTTATTCCGTTGAATATCCGCGTGAAAGATCCCATTTGGCCGGCTCGTGACATGATAGATATTTCCGTCTCGGTAAAACCTGGCGAAGCACGAACCTTGTGGCTGGATATGCGCGATCGCATTCTTACCGACGACAGTTTTTACATCACCATTGCTTCTGCCTCACCGGAGTTTTCCGCACAGTTGCTCGACGGTGCCGATATCCGTTTGGTGTTTAAAGAACGTAAGGATGCCATCGCCGAACATACACAGGATCGCTTTTCACAAGTGCGAGACAACTGGGGTTTCCTGGTAGAGGAACACACTACCTCGCAACGTCAGCGCTCCTATCAGCGCGCTCATAAAGACATCAGTGATTTGTTGCGCGTTGACCCGGATCACGAACCTGGCCGAACCTACTGGAATTACATGAGTTACAACAGCCAGGGCGGTTTGCCGTTTACCCAGCCGGAAGCACCGCAAGGGGTGCCGCTGTGGGCGTTTCGACAAACCGAAGATTTGAAATTGGCCCGCTATTTTATCAACTGGTGGATCGACCAACGCCAGGTTGAGTACGGTGATTTCGGTGGCGGTATTTCTGATGACTCCGACATGGTACAGCAATGGCCTGGCATGGCGCTGATGGGCGTGGATGAAGAAAAAATCAACCACTCGCTCACCGCCCTGGCAGACGCTGCTTATCGCAATGGCATGTTTACCAATGGATTGAATACTATTGAAACGGATGAATTGCATACCTACGAAGAAGGTATTAACACCAACTCGGCCATGCTCTATATCAATTGGGGCGATCCGTTAACCCTTGAGCGTTTAATGGAAACGGCCCGTGCTTACGACCGCATTATTTTGCCAAATCCGCAGGGCAATCTGTTGTTCGCCAGTAACTGGTATGGCGGTAATAAAATTTACCGCGAACCTAATTGGTCATGGCAAAAGCCTTATTCCTTCCCGATGATTCACCCGCTGCTGGTGCTGGGCGAATTCAATGCCGACCGTCGCAGTTATGAACTGATTACCGGTTTGTCTGATGGTTACATGGCCTACGCCTATACCGCAGAAGACGGTCAGTGGGTGTTGCCGAATGAAATCAACTGGCACACCGGCGAAACCCGCGGTGGCGAGATGACTCAGGGTGCCGGTTCTGGCGATGTGCCAAATTTGTTCTGGGCTGCATGGCGCTGGACAGGTGAAGAACGTTATCTCAAACCGCTGGATTATCGCCTTGCTCGCGGCGGCCCCGGCGCTTTGTCACGCTTGAATGAAAATGTTCTGGATGTTCTCGACAAACGTGAAGCATGGGGCGAGCCGCTGGTGAAATCTGCCAAAAAAGGTGCGACAGGTTTTGAAGGCGTGGTGGCCTGGGAAAGCACGGGTGATAAAAAATTCCTCGAAGAGGTTTTTGGATGG
This sequence comes from Cellvibrio polysaccharolyticus, assembly GCF_015182315.1. Lineage (NCBI taxonomy): Bacteria > Pseudomonadati > Pseudomonadota > Gammaproteobacteria > Cellvibrionales > Cellvibrionaceae > Cellvibrio > Cellvibrio polysaccharolyticus. The sequence goes on along the minus strand of NZ_PRDL01000001.1, from coordinate 3,116,255 downwards.
GGCATTCAATTCAAAACCCAGCGCATGTATTTGATGACCGAAGGACACTGGTGGACCGATCGTGTAGAAGCATCGCATAACCTGTTGCAGCGCACCCGTTTGGGTGGCGTGGCTTTGTCTCGCAACTTTTTCTATCCGGGGCACACAGTCAGCTGGTCATTTGAGAAACCGGATGATGCGGTCAATATTGCCATTCTTATTCCACGCCCTGATCGTAAAGCGTTCAAAGTTATTGCGCACAATTTATCTGCCGAAACCATTAATGCACAAATGACCGGTTGGAATATTACTCCGGGAAAATGGCGTGTTACCGGTGGCGTAGATACCACCAACAATGACCAGCCGGATGCTATTACTTTGGAGCGTGAGTTCCTGTTTGAAAAAAGTCGTGATGTGGCTTTGGCGTTTCCATCAAAACAAACCCTGGTGCTGAATTTTGAATTAATAGAAGAAACTTCGCCGGTAGAGCAGCGTCCTGATGTCGGTATTGGTCGTGGAGATGTTGAACATAAAGGAAATACACTCTTCGTTACCGTCCATAGCCTGGGTCATCAGGACGCACCGCAATCCCGTTTGATGCTTGAAGATAAACATCAAAACGTCATTGCCGAGGTGATAGTTCCTGCTATGCCAGCGCCAGTAGACCTAAAGCCCGTTACTTCTCGTATAGCATTGTCATTACCCAAAGGTTTTGATGTGAATGCCGGTGTATTGCGGCTTGAAATGGAAGAGGCGGAAATTACCCTACTCAATAATCGTATCGAGCTGGGTAAAGCCCTCGCCGAAAAAGATATCCCTCGTTAGGACCTAATACCTCGTTAAGACGTAAAAGTGCCGACAACACCAGGCTCGCCCCGTGCGAGCCTGGTGTCAGGTGCCAGTTCCAAAACCGACGAGTCAGGAATGACACGTCGCAGCTACAGGAACCGCATTAAATCACTGCTATCCGGTCATTGAGTATCGGATAACAGCTCCTTGTTATTTTCCTGGCATAAAATCCTGATTTTCTTGTAATGCACTCAAGTAGTTTTTATTTTCTTACACTTCCAATCAGTTATTAAATTAATCTTCAAGCATGAATTTTAATAAATTTATGCAGTAATGTGTGCTGTTCGTAATATTTTCCCTTTAGCAAAATTTTAGCTTTGAAATCGCTCAATGACTGCTGTAATTTTGTGTAAATGATTTTCTGATGTAGGCAGTTCGGAAAGTGATAATAAAAATTGTCAGGGAAGAGATAATCGGCAGGATATCCGTAAGATCAAACGAGACCACCAGGGCTTCATGTGTTCGAGATTTCTCGAAGGCAAATCTTTAATAATGAATAACAAAGAGAGAACCCTATGTATAAGTCATCACTCAGTGCGGTAGCACTGGTGTCTTTGTTTCTTGCGGGTTGTGGAGGGTCGTCGGATAATAAACACCGGTCTTCTTCATCGGCACAAAGCACCAGCCAGAGCAGCGTACTTTCCAGTATTACCTCATCTGCAGCCTCCAGTCAGGGCGCATCTGTTTCTTCTTCTGCATCGCTTGCTGCTTTACACGGCACAGCAGCGGTGGGTGCTGCCATTACCAATGCTGATGTCATTGCCCGCTGTGCCGATGGCAGTGGTTTTATTGCCGCTGTTAAAACCACGTCGGATGGCTCATTCTCGGGTGAGGTAAATGCTGCTGCATTCCCCTGTGCCTTGAATGTGGTGGGCAATACACCGGAACAAACCTTGTTCAGTTTGGCGCAGCAACCGGGGCGTACCAATATCACGCCATGGACCGATTTATTGATTGCCAGCGCATCGCGGCTGCCGCCAGCCGAGTGGTTTGCCTCGACAGATGCAGCTCTGATATTGCCCGTGTTGCCTTCCGAATTGGCGCAATTAACGCAGCGTTTGGTAGCGGCCGGATATATTTCCGCAGCAAGCCCATTTGATCCTTTCAGTGTGGCATTTGCCATTGGTGATGCTCACGACCAGACACTGGATAAATTGCAAGATGCCATTATCCAATCAGCGTTAAGCAATTATGTTGATCTGCTAAACCGGATTATCAACGGCGATGTTAGTGTGATACCGCCTGTGGTTGCTTCCTCCAGCAGTGTTTCTACCAGTTCGTCTACTGCCTCGCTGAGCAGTCAATCCTCTACCGGTGGGGTTATTTCCAGCTCCTCATTGAGCAGTCAATCCTCCACTGGCATTATCATCTCCAGTTCTTCAGATGCATCTGCGTCGTCGCTATCCAGTGATGATGGCAACGCTTCGGAGTCTTCTGCGAGTAGTGATATTTCCAGCGAGTCGTCGCTCAGCTCGGCATCCAGCGAATCTTCTGCAAGCAGCAGCGTGCCGTCAGACGCCGGGCCCTATACCGATTGGCGTGAAATTGAAAAAGCATTCCCTGGTGCCGAAGGCTTCGGGGCTGCAACCAGCGGTGGTCGTGGTGGCGATGTTTATTACGTAACCACACTAAGTGACTCGGATGCACCCGGCACCTTGAGGCATGCCATTAACCAGACTGGCCCGCGTACTGTCCTGTTCAAAGTAAGCGGTTATATTCACTTGAATGGCAATCTGGATATTCGTGAAGGCGATGTTTCGATTCTCGGACAAACCGCACCAGGCGATGGTATTACTTTGCGTGGTGGCAGTTTGCGTATCAGCCAGGGTGTTGAAAATGTGGTGATTCGTTTTATTCGTTCACGTTTGGGCGTCATTGACGGCGAAGCAGATTCACTGGATGGCCGCTACCTGAAAAACATTGTGATTGACCACAGCAGTTTCAGTTGGGCAATTGACGAAACGACGTCGCTGTATGCCAGCAATAATGTGTCCTTCCAATGGAGTCTTATCAGCGAAAGTCTGAATGATGCCGGACATGGTAAAGGCGAGCATGGTTACGGTTCCAACTGGGGCGGCGTTAACGCCAGTTTTCACCACAACGTCATGGCGCATCACAAAAGTCGTCCGCCACGTATTGACGGCATTCTCGATAAATGGCGTGAGCGCAAGGATTATATTGACGTAAACGGCGTTGCCGACTTGCGTAACAATATTTTCTATAACCATTCCACGTTTCCGCCTTATGGTGCGGAAGGGCGCGATGTGCAATTTATCAATAACATCTACAAACCCGGCCCTGCGACCACTGCTGATAACGTAAAAAATTATATCTTCCTTGCCAGCGGCCGCCGTCCTTTGTATGAAGAAGACCGCATTTACACCATGCATGATTACGATGCATTACTGGCTGCAGGAACCATTGACCCCAAATTTCTGGTTGATGGAAAAACCTCCAAACCGGTCGGGCGTGTCTATGTTGACGGCAACCTGGTCGTAGGTAACCCGCATGTTTCTGCCAATAATATTGAGGGGGTTCGCTACGACGATGCATCCTTAAAAGAACATATTATTCAATACAATCCATTCCCGACCCTTGCGGGTGAAGTGAATACTCAATCGGCTGAAGATGCGTATGAATGGGTATTGGCCGGTGTAGGTGCCAGCTTCGCGCGCGATGCGGTAGATACGCGTGTGTTGCTGGATGTGAAGAATGGCACTGGTAGTGTGCGCAACGGTATTGTGAACGTGCCTGATGAAGTGGGTGGTTATCCGGTGCTGAACAACGCACCTGCACCCTTGGATACCGATGGCGATGGCATTCCCGATGCCTGGGAAATTGCTAACGGGCTTGATCATCTCGATGCCAATGACGGTTGGGAAATATTCGAAGACCGCCAGGGTAATTATCCCGAAGCAAAAGGCTGGTACACCAATGCAGAAGTTTATTGGTACAGCCTGGTAAAACACATTCCCGGCGCCGGCTTTTCTACCAATCCGGATGATAACCAATGGGAGCCGATTCAAAACCCGCCACCGGGCAGTTCATCGTCCAGTAGCAGCTCCTCGTCTTCATCGTCGTCCAGCAGCGTCAGTTCGGTTGCCAGCAGTTCTGCATCTTCTGTTCCTTCATTTGATTGCAGCAACGACACCGGCAGTCACTATTACTGTGATGACTTTTCGGCAGGGCTTGAAGCCAATTGGTTAATGCGCAAGGGCACCCCGGGCGGAGCGGATGGCACTGTAACCATTGTGCAGGAAAATGGCGGATCGCTGGCGCGTTTCACCCGCAACAGCAACGGTGGTATTGTAATGTTGGCTGACCCGGCGGCGCTGGGTGGCGTTACGGGTGCTGATTATTATGTGGAGGCGCGTTTGCGCGTTACCGCTATCTCGGGCAACAAGCAGTTGTATCTACTGGCTCGCTATCAGGATGACAACAATTGGTATGGGGCCGGTTTGAATATTCAAAATACGCCGTCCAGTAGCCGCATCGCTGTGGACAAAATAGTAGGCGGTGTTCGCCAGGAAAATTTCCTGTCCCGCTTTAATACGTCGTTGCATCCCAACGTGTGGTACACGGTGCGTTTCTCCATAGAGGGCAATGCAATCACCGTGTATCTTGATGGCGTACCGGTCATTAGCGGTAACAACAGTGACCTTGCTGGTAAAGGTCAAATCGGTTTGTTTACTCACAATCTGTCGTTTGATTTGGACTATGTGAAAGTAGGGAGTGCGAGTGATGTGCCTGATCGCCCATCGCAAATTGCCATCTCTTACGATAAGGCTGACTGGCACGCGGAAGCCAATGATGAACCGCTGGTGGTGAATGTTACTGCCTATGGTCCGGATGGCGGTGCTGATAATTTTACCGTGGAATCATCAGACCCCTCTGTGGTGCACGCGGTTCAGCAAGGCAACACGGTAAGCCTGTATCCACTGGCTGCCGGTCAGACACAAATTACTTTTATCAGCGCATCGGATGCGTCGGTAACACAAACCATTGCGGCAACGATTGATCCCGAGTTTGTGCAGCCGGTTGCTACTTACAATCTGGATAATATTGCCTGGCCAGCGCCTTCGTCACAGGATAATCCGGTAGACACTTTCCTCACCCTGACGTTTGATAGCGAACCAGGATTGGGTGTGGGTGCCATCCGTATTCTGGATGCGGCGGATGACTCGGTAGTTGATGTCATCAATGTTGAATCGGAAGTGGATTTTCTCGGTGTTGACCCGCAACGGGTGCGCACCGTAAAAACCCGTCAGGTGCGGGTAGATGGTAACACGCTGACTATTCAGCCGCACAACGGTGTGCTGCAGTATGGCAAAAGCTATTACCTTGCCATGACGGCTAATGCCGTGACCGATGCAACCCTGGATAACAAAACCTTTGAAGGTATTGGCCGCGCCACTGGCTGGGAGTTTTCTTTGCGTGATGCCGCTCCTGATGCCGACACACTTACCGTCAGCCACGCCGGTGCAGCTGACTTCCGCACGGTGCAGGGTGCACTCAATCATGCCATGCAACATGTTGCTGCCAATGACCCGGTTACGATTGAGTTGAAAAACGGCATTTATGAAGAGCTGTTATTTTTACGCAATAAACATAACGTGACGATTCGTGGTGAGAACCGGGAAAACACCGTCATTCAATACCTGAACAATGACAAGATTAATCCCGGCGCCGGTGGCAGCGGGGTGGCCAATAGCGCACAGGGTGGTCGCAGTGTATTTTTGATTGAAGGGGCCGACATGTTGACCCTGGAAAATCTCACCATCAAAAATACCACGCTGATCGGCGAGGGCGGTCAGGCAGAAACCATGTACTTCAACAGCAACCAGCGGTTAATCGCCAAACATATCAATTTGATCAGCGAGCAGGACACCTTGCTGGTGAAAGGTTATAACTGGTTTTACGATTCGCTCATTGCGGGTAATGTTGATTTTATCTGGGGCGGCAATCATGTTTCATTGTTTGAAAACTCTGAAATTCGCACCCTGGGGGATTCGCGTGGCAATGGTGGCGGTGGTTATATTTTGCAAGCGCGTACCGTCAATGCTACCGACAAAGGGTTTGTTTTTCTTAACAGCCATTTAACGCGTGGCCCTGGTCCGCTTGGGCACAGCGCTGCCGACAACACCGCCTGGTTGGCACGCAGTGGTGGCAATGAGGGTTACTTTGACAATATTGCTTTTATCAACACCCGGGTTGATGCGCATATTCGCACCAGTGGCTGGAATGCATCACCCCCCTCCAATCCGCTGACACCTTCGGCAGCCGGCGGCTGGCGCCAATACAATATTATGGATATGGCCGGTGCTCCGCTGAATATCGAGGGTTGGGTGTTGGGTTACACCCTGACGGAAGCTGAGTACCAGGCAGAATTTTCCAATCGTGCACAGATTCTGTCGGCATGGAATAACGGTGAGGGTTGGAATCCGCAGCCCTGATAGTGCGGCCAGCCAGCACATAGGTGCTGGCTGGCCCCTGTAAAACACTTGTATCAACAATCGGATTGTTCAGAAAATATTTAACAGGATGGTTTTCAGGAATTATTATGTCAGGCGATGACAGCTTTACCACAGAGCCCTGTAACCCGCAGAGCTTCTGTGGTTTTTTGTTTCAACAGTGAGAGTGTTATGTATAAATATTTTTTAGCAGTTGTTCTTGGAAGTTTGTTAACAACCGGATGCGAAAAAGCAGAAAAAAATACTTCTGTTACGGCGGACACATCAACAGCCGCCGCCTCTTCATTGCAAGCTGACGTCTGGCCGCTGCCAGCCTCTACCGATAATCCTGTGGATACCTTGATCAGTATCCACTTCGATAACGCACCTGTTTTAGGTCGCGGTGAAATTTATATTATGGATGCTGCCGATGATTCGGTTGCAGACATTATTCAGGTTGAGGGTGAAGTGGACTTTCTGGGTGTCGACCCGAAACAGCTGCGCACCGTAAAAACCCGTCAGGTTCGTATTGATGGCAACCGCGTGGTTATTCAACCGCATCAGGGCGCTCTTGCTTATGGCAAGCAATACTACGCCGTAGTACCGGCAGAAGCGCTGGCGGCTGCCAGTATGAATGGCAAGGCGTTCACCGGTATTACCAAATCCTCCAGCTGGAAATTTTCTGTGCGGGATGCAGCACCCGCTACCACCTCTTTGGTCGTAAGTCATAACAGCAAGGGCGATTTTTACACCCTGCAAGGCGCGTTGAACCATGTTATGCAAAACACCGCGGTTGATGAGCCGGTGACTATTGATTTAAAAAACGGCTTCTACGAAGAAATATTATTTTTGCGCGGTAAAAATAACCTCACGTTGCGCGGCGAAGACCGCGAAAAAACCGTTATTCAATATTTGAACAACAACACCCTGAGCCCGGGCACCGGCAGCAGCGGTTTGGCCAACGAGGCACAAGGTGGGCGTAGCGTTTTTCTGATTGAAGAAGCCGATATGCTGACGTTGGAAAATCTCACCATTAAAAACACCACGTTGATTGGCGAAGGTGGCCAGGCAGAAACCATTTATTTCAACAGCCCGGGTCGCCTTATCGGTAAGCACATCAACCTGTTCAGCGAGCAAGACACCTTGCTGGTGAAAGGTTATAACTGGTTTTACGATTCGCTGATTGCCGGCAACGTGGATTTTATCTGGGGCGCCAGCCGGGTTAGCTTGTTTGAAAATTGCGAAATTCGCACCCTGGGAGATTCTCGCGGTACCGGCGGTGGCGGTTACATTTTACAAGCGCGCAGCGCAAACCCGGAGGACAAAGGTTTCGTTTTCCTGAACAGCCGGCTGACGCGCGGTGAAGGGCCATTGGGCCACGATGTGCCTGACCACAGCGCCTGGCTGGCGCGCAGCGGCGGTAATGAGGGGTATTTCGATAACATCGCGTTTGTGAATACCCGGGTAGATACGCATATTCACCCCGGTGGCTGGAATCCATCCCGCACCGCCAACCCTGCAAACCCCCATGTGCACGGTGGCTGGCGGCAATACAACATCATGAACCTCGCGGGTGAACTGCTGGATATCAGTGACTGGCAGCTGGGTTATACCCTTACCGATGCGGAATATCAGGCGGAATTTGCCAGTCGCGACATCCTCTTTTCCAGCTGGAATAACGGCGCAGGTTGGAACCCGCAACCCTGATTGTGCTCACACTCGCCACGCCAATCATCGGTGATGATTGGCTGAAAGGGCTTGGCGCGTAAAAAACTGTAAATCACTGTTAAAGCATTGATCTCTTTTGTCTGTAAAAGCCTGGGCGGCTTGTTTATCAACCGCGAGGGGATATACTGGCTTCCGCTTTGTCGGCCTTCGGCAATCGGCGCAATAGGTAACTTCGGGTCAGACAACGATAATTCTCCCGACCCGCCGAAAACCGGTATCCCGTGCAGGATTACGTGACAAAGCAGGCGTTTTTGAGGACAAGACTCCTCGCGAAACACAGTTAAAGCTGGTAACGGGCTCCCTCGTTTATGACTTCTATCAATCTGACTCATCTTCAGCAATCCATCGCAACTTATCTGCAAACCCACCTGAACGCTGCTGCCTGGCAATGGCTTGAACAGCGTGTGGCTACGATTCGATCGAACAGTAATCCCCAGTCGTTGGTTACCGCCTTCGCGCAAGTCTCGCGCAAGGTTAACGTGTTTATCATCGACGATGAATTACCGGAAAACCCGGTGAATTTGCAGATGAAAGGCTGGGACAGTATTTGCCTGGTGCGAGTCTTTTTGTTAATGCAGGTGGTCAGTGATGATCGCGACAGCTATAAGCAACAAATCGGCAACCTGTTTCGCTATGCCGATATGGATGAATCTGTGGCGCTTTATGTTGCTTTGCCTGTGCTGGCATACCCCGAAGAGTGGGTTCACCAATGCACTGAAGGTCTGCGTAGCAACATCAGTTACGTGCACGATGCCATTATGCAAAACAACCCCTGGCCAGCCCGTTATCTGCCCGAAGCGGCCTGGAACCAGCTGGTGCTGAAAGCGTTTTTCAATGAAAAAGATATGAACCGGGTGATCGGTTTGCAGGCGCGCAATAATCAGGAACTGGTGTTGGCGTTAACCGATTACCGTGCCGAGCGGCTGGCCGCTGGCCGTCCGATTCATCCTGGCATTGAGCAGTTGATCGCATCCTTTAAAACCGCCTGATCCGTCGGGCGATAGCAACATTTTCAAACAGTAGCGCCCGCCTGGTGATGCTACTGTTTTGGTGAAAACACGAGGCAAATATTATGTGTCAACATCTTCACGATCCGCGCGAACTGGGCGACAAATTAACCCCGGACCTGGCCCCTGTTAAAGGTATGCGCTTTCTCGACCCGCATATTCACATGGTATCGCGTACCACTGACGATTATCAGGCCATGGCCGACGCCGGCATTGTTGCGGTTATTGAACCGGCTTTCTGGGTAGGCCAGCCGCGTACCGGCATTGATACTTTCCGCGACTATTACAGCAGTTTGCTCGGCTGGGAGCGTTTTCGCTCTTCGCAATTCGGTATCAGCCATTTTTGTACGCTGGGGTTGAATTCCCGCGAGGCCAACAATGAACCTCTGGCAGAAGCGGTACTCGAATTGTTGCCTTATTTTATTCACAAAGAAGGCGTGGTCGGTATTGGTGAAATTGGTTTTGATGACCAGACGCCGGCAGAAGATCGCTTCTACCGCTTGCAATTGGAATTGGCCAAAGACGCCGAACTGCCGGTTCAGGTGCACACGCCGCACCGCGACAAAAAGCGCGGCACTTCCCGCAGCATGGATATCGCCATCGAACACGGTCTTGACCCTGGCATGGTCATCATTGACCACAACAACGAAGAAACTGTTGAAGAAGTGCTGGACCGTGGTTTCTGGGCAGCCTTTACCATTTATCCTTTCACCAAAATGGGCAACCAGCGCATGGTGGAAATCGTTAAACAATACGGCGCCGAGCGCATCATGATCAACTCGGCAGCCGACTGGGGTATCAGTGACCCGCTGGCAGTGCCAAAAACGGCTGCGTTGATGAAGTTGCAAGGTATCAGCGATGCTGACATCGAGCTGGTGACCTTTAAAAATGCGCTTACTGCCTTTGCACAAAGCGGCCAAATCAGCGAAGAAATTCTCAAGCAAATTGGTGTGGACCAAAGTCAGAAATTTGCCGGTAACAGCATCCTGCGCGGCGGCCAACAGCCTCGTGTTGATAAATCTTCCATCGTTATTTCCTGATTCCGGTTCGCTATGCAAAAAGTCATGGGTTATTTACGACTGGCTCGCCCGGCCAATATTGTTACCGCCGTGTCAGATATTCTGGCTGGCGTAGCCATTGTCGGTTTTTTTGGTAGCGGTTTTGCCGGCAACCTGTCGCTCACGCCGGTGATCTTACTGTGCATCGCCACGGTGGGTTTGTACGGCGGCGGTATTGTTTTTAACGATGTATTTGACCGCGAGCTGGATCAACGCGAGCGCCCCGAGCGTCCTATCCCCAGCGGCTTGATCAGCGCCCAAGCCGCGTCCTGCTGGGGCGGTGCGCTATTATTGCTGGGTTGTATATTCGCTTTTTTGGCTAATACTACCGCCGGTGTCATGGCCTTACTGGTCACGGCATCTGCGCTCATTTACAACCGCTGGGGCAAACACAGCACCTGGCTTGGGCCCATCAACATGGGGCTGTGCCGTAGCTTTAATTTGTTGCTTGGCATGAGTGTGTTGCCCGCGGTGATGCCGGAATTTGCGTATCTCGCCGCAGTGCCGCTGGTATATATCGCTGCTGTTACCACCATCAGCCGGGGTGAAGTCGGTGGCTCGACCAAAGCGCCGTTGTTCTTATCGGCGTTTATGTACTTGCTGGTGATTAACGCTATCGCCTTTTTTGCCGCGCAAAAAGACCAGGTAGTCGCGCTGTTTTTTCTGGTGCCTTTTGCGCTCTTTATTTTTCGCCCGCTGGTGCGCGCTATTGCCAGGCCTGTTGGGCCGCTCATTGGCAAAGCGGTAAAAGCCGGTGTGTTATCACTGATTTTAATGAACGCTGCTTGGGTGGCAGCTTCCGGAGCCTGGCCTGTGGCCATAGGCGTTGCTTTGTTGCTGCCGCTGTCGTTATGGCTGGCGCGTCGTTTCGCCGTCACCTGATCGGCTTTTCTGTCGGATATTCTCATGAATTTTATTGAGCAATCATTTTCCATTCCCTTTACCTACAAAGTGCTTTTTACCGAGGCTTTGTTCGCTGGTGACAATCCGTTATTGCGCGATTTGCTGGCGAAACATCACACCGCCAATATTCACCAGAAAGTATTATTTGTGGTAGACCAGGGTGTATCTGAGCAGCACGCCACGCTGCTGGCCGACATTCGCAACTATTTTGCCGATGCCACCGACTGGTCGCTGGTGGCAGACATAGTCGTGATCCCCGGCGGCGAAATTGTTAAAAATGATCTCACCTCGTTCGATCGCATCCTCGATGCTATTAACGAACATGGCATTGATCGCCACTCTTATGTAGTGGGGCTGGGCGGTGGTGCCTTGCTGGATCTGGTGGGTTATGTGGCGGCGATTGCCCACCGTGGTGTGCGTCATATTCGCATCCCGACCACCGTGCTCTCACAAAATGACTCCGGCGTTGGTGTGAAAAACAGCATCAACTTTCGCGGCAAGAAAAACTTCCTTGGCACCTTTGCACCGCCGCTGGCGGTGATCAACGATGCCAATTTTCTAAAAAGCCTGCCGCAACGTGCCTGGTTGGGTGGAATTTCCGAAGCGGTAAAAGTGTCTTTGATTAAAGACCGCGCATTTTTTGAATGGATTGAAGCCAATGCAACGGCGCTGCGTAATCGCCACAGCGAAGCCATGCATTATCTGATTTTCCGCTGCGCCGAATTACACGTACGCCATATTGGCGGCTACGGCGATCCGTTTGAATCCGGCTCCTCCCGCCCGCTGGATTTTGGCCACTGGAGTGCGCACAAACTTGAGCAGCTGAGCCGCTTTGAAGTACAGCACGGTGAGGCGGTTGCCATGGGCATTTGTCTCGACTGCGTGTATTCCCGTCTGGACGGACGTTTGTCTGCTGAAGATTGTGAGCGGGTTATTGGCGTATTTGAAACCCTCGGCCTCGCCATTACCCATCCTTTGTTAAAAGCAGAAGGTGAGCACAGCCCGCTGGTAGCCGGTTTGCAGGAATTCCGCGAACACCTCGGTGGCCGTTTAACCATTATGTTATTGAACGGGTTGGGCGTAGCCGAAGAAGTGCACGATATGAACACCGATTTAATTCGCGCGGCGGCAGAAGAGCTGCAAGCGCGTTGTTAACAGCAAGGAACGACTCCCGATTTCGTCCGGCATTCAAGCATTGAATGCCGGGCTGTCATTTCAGTAAAGGCCGCTTTTCCGGCGTTGCCCGATGTCTCTGGTAATTCTGCACGATTGCAGGTTGTTTTTTTTCTGCAGGAGTAGTTATGCAACATTTTCCAACACGTTTGACTTACTGTACCAATATTCACGCAGGCGAAGCCTGGCAGGATCATTTTCGCGGCTTGCAGGAAAAATTTCCGGCTATCAAAACCGCCGTATCGCCTGACCAACCCATGAATATCGGTTTGCGACTTTCCAACCAGGCCAGCCTGGCGCTGCTGGATGAAAGTCGTTTGCAGCTATTTAAACAGTGGTTGCATGAACAGCAGGCTTACGTTGCGTTAATTAACGGCTTTCCCTATGGCGACTTTCACCAGCAAGCTGTGAAAGAAAATGTGCACGCACCGGACTGGACTCGTGTTGAACGTCGCGATTACACCCTGCGCCTGGTTTCCATTCTTGCCAGCCTGTTGCCGGAAGATGTGGACGGCGGCATTTCAACCGCGCCGCTGGGTTATCGTCATTGGTATAACGGCTCCGATGAATCCTGGGAAAATGCCGTCCAACAATCGACCGCCCATGTTATTGATGTAGTCTTGGCGCTCTATGAATTGCAGCAAAATACCGGAAAAATTATCCACCTGGATATCGAACCCGAAGCCGATGGCATTCTGGAAAACGGGGAAGAATTCCTAAACTGGTACCTCAACGATTTATTGACTGCCGCTATTCCCGCCTTTAAAAAGCACCACCAGCTTGACGATGAAGCTGCCGACCATGCTATCAAGCAGCACCTGCGAATTTGTTATGACGTGTGCCATTTCGCATTGGGTTTTGAAAACCATCAACAAATGCTGGACAAATTCGAAGCAGAAGGCATTTTGATTGGCCGCTTTCAAATCAGCGCTGCATTAAAAGGTTTTTTAAGCAGCGATGAAATTGAGCGCCTGCAAACGGTTAACGCCTTCGGCGGCTTTGATGAGCCACTGTATCTCCACCAGGTTGTGGCCAAAACAGCCAGTGGCGACATTACCCGTTATCGCGATTTAAGTGATGCACTGGATCTGGTTACCGATGAAGAGCAGGAGTGGCGTTCGCATTTCCACGTGCCGGTATTTCTGGATGACTTCGATGTATTAACCTCCACGCAGGATGACATCGTGAATGTGCTATCGCTTAACCAGCAACGCCAGTTAACCTCACATCTCGAAGTTGAAACCTACACCTGGCAAGTACTACCCATGGAATACCAATTGCCGATAGAAGAATCTATCAGCCGTGAATTGTTATGGGTGAAAACGGAATTGCAAAACCTTGCCAACGGAGCAGAGAAGAATAATGAGCAATGAAACACTTCCACCCATGATACGCACCGCTGTTATTGATATTGTTGGCTTGTCTTCAGCCTTGATTGGTGAGCACACGCCTTTTTTAAAGTCGCGCGTTACACAGCAAGGTGTTACCCGCATTCAGCCTATGGCACCCGGCGTAACCACCTCGGTACAATCTACTTATTTAACCGGCAAGTGGCCTACCGACCACGGCATCGTGGCTAACGGTTGGTACGACCGCAGCGACAGCGAAATCAAATTCTGGAAACAATCCAACCCGCTGGTACAGGCAGAAAGTATCTGGACGCGTGCCAAACGGGAAAACCCGAGCTTTACCTGTGCGCAAATGTTCTGGTGGTACAACATGTACACCGGCGCCGATTTTTCCATCACGCCGCGCCCTAACTACCTGGCAGATGGCCGCAAAATGGCAGACTGCTACTCGTACCCCGCATCGCTGCGCGACGAAGTGCAGGAAAAATTCGGCACCTTCCCGCTGTTTCAATTCTGGGGCCCCGGCGCCAATGTTGTTTCATCGCGCTGGATTGCCAACGCCAGTAAATATGTAGAAGAAAAACACAGCCCTACCTTATCGTTGGTGTACTTGCCGCATCTGGATTACTGCCAGCAAAAAGTCGGGCCAACCCCGGCATTGATCGCGCAGGAACTGAAAGAAATTGATGAGCTGGTGCAGGACCTCGTTACCTTTTACGAAAGTCGCGGCGTAAAAATTCTGCTGTTATCCGAATACGGCATCGTGCCAGTAAATCGCCCGGTGCATATCAACCGTTTGTTGCGTAACGAAGGTTTGCTCGGCATCCGCATCGAGCGCGGCCTGGAATTACTGGACGCTGGCGCATCACAAGCCTTTGCCGTTGCAGACCACCAGGTTGCGCATATTTATACCCGCGACGAAGCCACCAAAGCGCACGTTAAAAAGTTATTAACCGGTGTGCCAGGCATTGCCGAGGTGTGGGATACCACCGAAAAAATCGCCCACCATATCAACCATGAGCGCGCCGGTGATCTGGTGGTAATGGCGGAGCCCGATAGCTGGTTTACCTATTATTTTTGGTTGGACGATGCCAAAGCACCTGACTATGCTCGCGCGGTAGATATCCACAAAAAACCGGGTTACGACCCGGTAGAAATGTTCCTCTCATCCAAACTGCGTGCAGCCTGGTTGTTGCTCAAGAAAAAACTCGGCTTCCGTTACGCCATGGATGTTATTCCGCTGGATGCCACTTTGGTAAAAGGCTCTCATGGTTCACATCGGGTAGAAGAGCGTTACCAACCGGTATTGATCGGCGCAGAAGGCGCGGCCGAAACCATCGCCGCCAATGAAGTGCACGACATTATCTGGCAGTCTATTTTTGGAAAGTAGCTGGAAAATAAAGTGAGTTAAACGCAAGGCAATTGATAGACGAAAAGCTGGTATTTGTAAGTGCCAGATTTTTTGATTTTTTATTTCGCATATGGCAAAAACATTTCAGCTAAATACGGATCGAGTTTGGTGTTAGGCTACCTGTTCCAAAACCGTCGGGTCAGGGATGACCCGTCGGAACTACAGGGACGTATTTATGTGTTTTTGGAACAGGTAGCCTAATGGCAAACGGACATATGGCACTTGGTCAGATTATCTGAAACTCTTTAATTTTGCTCATTATCCGCAGTACCAAAATTCTCTTCTTCATACACATTCAAATACCCCTTAAACCCCAGCAAATAAACACACAACACCGTATATAAAATCGTGTGCCATAAAGATGCACCGGGTACTCGGGAGATATTTAAAAAGCCAGCCAAACTGAAAATCGCAAAAAAGGCAGTAAACAAAGCGCCGGTAAATAAAAACAACCGGGCAAATTTCAGCATGGCACGGTGCTGGTTCAGAGTAATAATTGCGGGCAAGGCAATAATGGTCGCCAGCAAATAGTAAGCAACGCCGGTGCCTTTAATCTGATCGCCAGCCACCACAGCGAAACACAAAGCAATAACCAGATTAATCGCCGGTAAAATAACTAAAGGTTTTTTCATCATAATATCCCTGTGGTCGCGTTAAAAAATAACAGCCGGAATCAGTTGTTGGTGGGGCGGGTCAATTCGTAAATGCCAATATTAACCGCGCTGGCAAGATTCAGCGATTCAATAACCGGGCTGCCGTGAATGGTAAACGGCTTAATGGTTAAATGGCTTTGCAAATCTGCCGGAATACCCCGTGCCTCATTACCAAAGATCAGGCAATCGCTGCGTTTAAAGGCAGCGCTATAAACCGGCTCGCCATGCATATCCAATGAAGCAATATTCTGGTAGCGGTTCGCCAGCGATTGCAAGGGCACATCCAGCTCAACCGGCACATGAAAAATTGCGCCCATACTGGAGCGAACGGCTTTCGGGCTCCAGGGGTCGGTGGCATTGGGGCTGATCAAACAACGGAAATTACCAAACCACCCCAGGGTGCGCAAAATAGTACCCAGGTTGCCCGGGTCCTGAATCTCGTACAGGTAAACAGCGCGCTCGTCAGCTTGCTGGCTGGTCGGTTGCGGTAAGGGCACAACCGCAACAATGCCTTGCGGTGTTTTGGTATCGCTCAGTTGCGCCATTTGTTTTTCACCGATCACGGTGATGTGAAAAGGGCTTTGCCAATTCGCGTGGCGCTCGGTAACAAACAGGCGGCTTTTTTGTAATGCCGGGTTGGTTAACGCCGCTTTTTGCAATTCCAGAATCAGATGTTCGCCTTCTACCAGAAAGTGACCCAACTCCTGGCGGTATTTTTTCTGGTGTAATTTTTTTGCGTCATCAACTTTCATGACCGGCTTTCCTGGTGGGAAGCGTTTTCCAGCATGGAACGCGCTACGGCTTCCGCGATACGAACACCATCCACACCCGCCGACAAAATACCGCCGGCATAACCGGCGCCTTCGCCAGCCGGGAAAAGCCCACGTACATTCAGGCTTTGCAAGCTGTCGTTATCACGGGTGATGCGCACCGGTGAAGAGGTTCGGGTTTCTACGCCGGTCAGCACTGCATCGGGCCGGTCAAAGCCGCGAATCTGTTTGCCGAAAGCGGGCAGGGCTTCGCGAATGGCGGTGATGGCGTATTCCGGTAAAGAGGGTGCCAGGTCGCCGAGCAATACGCCGGGTTTATAGGAAGGTTCTACGTCGCCCAATGTGGTGGATGCTTTACCGCGTATAAAGTCACCCACCAACTGGCCTGGTGCGCAGTAATCTTTACCGCCCAGTTCATAGGCGCGAGATTCCAGTTGCTCCTGAAACTCAATGCCGCCCAGCGGGTTGCCGGGGAAATCTTCATTGGGGTTAATACCCACCACAATACCGGCGTTGGCGTTGCGTTCATTCCGGGAGTATTGGCTCATGCCGTTAGTAACCACTCGCTCCGGCTCGGAGGTCGCCGCCACCACGGTACCGCCAGGGCACATACAAAAGCTGTACACCGCACGGCCATTTTTAGCGTGATATACCAGTTTGTAATCGGCAGCGCCCAAGGCATCGTGGCCGGCATATTTGCCGAGGCGCGCCTTATCAATCAATGACTGCGGGTGTTCAATACGGAAACCGATGGCAAATGGCTTGGCTTCCATAAATACCTCGCGGCTGTGCAGCATGCGAAAGGTATCGCGGGCGCTGTGGCCAAGGGCCATCACCACATGGCGGCTGTGCAAAACTTCGCCGTTGGCCAGCACAACGCCTTCTATCTGGTCGTCTTTTAACAGCAGGTCAGTCACCTTTTGTTCAAAGCGCACTTCACCACCCAGCGCTTTGATCTCCTCGCGCATGGCAGAAACCACACCGGTCAACCGGAAGGTACCAATGTGCGGCTTACTTACGTAGAGAATTTCTTCCGGGGCGCCAGCCCGCACAAACTCCTGCATCACTTTGCGACCGTAGAATTTCGGGTCTTTGATCTGGCTGTACAGCTTGCCGTCAGAAAACAGCCCGGCACCGCCTTCACCAAATTGCACGTTGGACTCGGGGCTTAATACTTTGTTACGCCACAGCGCCCAGGTGTCCTTGGTGCGCTGGCGTACTTCTTTGCCGCGCTCCAGCACAATCGGTTTAAAGCCCATTTGTGCCAGCAACAGCGCAGCAAAAAGCCCGCAAGGGCCAAAGCCGACCACCAGCGGGCGTTCGGTCAAACCGGCGGGCGCATGTCCCACCGGGTGGTATTCGGTATCCGGCGCAGGGCGCACATGCTGGTCATCCGCGAAACGGGCCAGCACCTTGGTTTCGTCTTTAACGGTGACATGCAGAATATAAACAAAGGTGATTTCGGTGTTTTTCTTGCGGGCGTCGTAGCTGCGCTTGAAAACCAGCATGTCGAGCAGGGCATCGGCGGGAATTTGCAGCCGCTTGATCACGGCATCGCGCAGTTGTTCGGGGGTGTGCTCAAGCGATAACGCGAGCTCGGAAATACGAATCATAAGGGGTTCCTGGCCGGTGTCTCCGGCAAAGGTGGGTAAAACGCGAATTGTACCGCGACCGCAGCCAACTGTCTGCTGGTGCTGTTTTCGGGGTGGCTAAAGCCTTACAATAGCGGGCTTAACCTTCGCACAACCCCACGATTCAGGTAGCCCCATGGCCCGTTCCAAAAGCAGTAACCGCTGGCTCGAAGAGCACGTAAACGATTTCTACGTCAAACAAAAGAAGAATGACGGCTATCGTTCCCGCGCCAGCTACAAGCTGTTGGAAATCAATGAAAAAGACAAGCTTATGTATCCGGGTATGCTGGTGATGGATCTGGGCTCGGCACCTGGCGGCTGGTCGCAAGTGGCCAGCAAACTGGTCGGTGTAAAAGGCCGGGTAGTGGCATCCGACATTCTGCCCATGGACACCGTCGAACACGTAGACTTTATTCAGGGCGACTTCACCGAAGAAGCGGTATTTCAGCAAATCCTCGAAGCACTGAATGGCGCCCACCCGGAGCTGATCATTTCCGACATGTCCCCCAACATCAGCGGCGTTGATGCCGTTGACCAGGCCGCGTCCATGTACCTGGTGGAACTGGCGCTCGACATGGCTCGCCAGGTACTCAAACCCGGCGGCAACTTTGTGGCTAAAGTATTCCACGGCGAAGGCTACGACGCCTACGTAAAAGACCTGCGCACCTCATTCGACAAAGTCGTCATCCGCAAACCCGACGCCTCGCGTGCGCGCTCGCGTGAAGTGTATGTGGTGGGGAAGGGGTTTAAGGGGTAGGGCGGTAGTAAAGTATTTACCCGGTTTGCCTCTGCACTGACTTACAGGATGTGCAAGCTGCTCCCGTTGAAACCATAGCTACGTTGGACGAAAGTTTTTTCGTGTTCGCCCCGACCGCATGACACTTCAGGAAAAACGCTATTTACACGCTAATGTGTTTGGCAAGCCAATATATAGTTATTTGTCAATTGGCGGTAAAAAGGCGGCTTTTTTTCGTCACCGACAGCCCGCGTTTTTTAATATTGTGTGTTTTCGGATGCGAGAGGTTTATATGCTAATAAAAGAACTCAGGCAAAAAAGGCTGTTATCTCAAGAACAACTTGCGGAATTGTGTGGTTTGAGTCTCCGTACAATTCAACGGGTGGAAAGCGGTCACCGAATTGGCTTTGCTTCTTTACGAGCACTCGCTGCGGAATTTAACGTTAATGTTGAATCTCTTGAGCAGGAGTTATACACAATGGAAAAAGTATCGAATGAGTTCAAAGATCTGCCTTTCTGGTTAAAGTTATATATAGGGAGCAGTTGGTTTTCGGCGAACAGAGAAGAATTTAAAAAAATAGAGCTATTCTTCCTCATATTAAGCGTATGTTTTTTGGCATTCTTGGGGCTAAATTCAATATTCAAATTTGCTCCCGCGTCTTTGGATACGGTGCTATTGCTTGGGAGCTTTTGTACACTGGCTGGAGCTTATAATATTTCGGTTACCATCCGCACGGGAGATAAATATGACGTCTGGTCCAGGCTTGAAGCGACATTGCCTAAACGTTATTTTTGGTTTTTTGGAAAAAATATTGATAGATAAAAATTCTGTGTAGCTTTCATTATCCGAATGCTCAGTAAACATTTGGCAATCAAACATATAAATGGTGAGAACAAGATCGCCCTGTAAACTCAGTAACAGAAAGTCATTGTGCGGTTTCGGGGTTAACACTCTCGTAAGTTATCGCTTTTAACATTGACGGTAGGCGAAGAGCCTTTCTATTTAAAGCAGAGCCGGTAAAAGAAAAGAACAATTTTTATTTGCAGGCCGTGGAAGCAACAACAACAAAATACCTGAGTGCCAGCACCCCAAAAGCCCTGATAATCTTGCCCTGCAGTCGGTTGTGCTATCTGACTGCTTACTTTAATTTGCTGCACTTTTTAATCGTTAGACAATAGGAACACTCATGCGAATTTGTATCTTTTCGGGCTCAAGCGCCGGGCGATTGCCCTTATATCCGGAAGCCGCTACCCGGTTAGGTAATGCCCTCGCCAAATCCGGTATTGGTTTGGTGTATGGCGGTGCTTCGGTAGGTCTGATGGGTGCAGTCGCGGATGCTGCGCTGGCCAGTGGTGGAGAAGTCATTGGCGTCTTGCCTGATTTTTTAGCGCAGAAAGAAATCGCTCATACCGGTTTGAGCGATCTTCGTATTGTTAACTCAATGCACGAGCGCAAAGCCCTTATGGCTGAGTTGTCTGACGGGTTTGTCGCTTTGCCTGGCGGTCTGGGTACCTTGGAAGAGTTGTTTGAGGTTTGGACATGGGCGCAGCTCGGCCAACATAATAAGCCCTGCGCTTTGCTCAATATTAACGGCTTCTACGATGGTCTTAGTTTATTTCTTGATCACATCGTGGACGAAGCTTTTCTCAAGCCGGAGCACCGAGAAATGTTAATAGTCGAACAGGGCATTGATGATTTGCTAAAAGCTATGCTCAGTTACACGCCACCAAAAGTCACCAAATGGATCAAACGGGAGGAAACCTGATGTCTGAACCTCGGCTGGGTTGTGGGGCAGCGATAATCCGCGATGGTTATATTCTTTTAATCCAGCGTGTAAAGGAACCTGAAGCCGGCCATTGGGGCTTTCCCGGAGGAAAGGTGGATTTTCTCGAAACAGTCGAGCACGCGGTCACGAGAGAAATTGCTGAGGAAGTGGGGATTCATGTTCGCGAAATGACGCTGCTTTGTGTGGTGGATCAGATTGATCCTGACAAAAAAATTCACTGGGTCGCACCCGTTTACAAAGTGTCAAAATTCGACGGAGAACCCCACTTGATCGAGCCCGATAAACACCTGGGTTTGGGATGGTTTTCTCTGGAAACGTTACCCGAACTCCTTACCGTCGCCACTCGCACAGCGTTACCGCTGTTGCGCAATGAATTGGCCTGATCACTTCTTACCTGGTCAATCGCCCGACTACTTTTCTAACCCACGGCGCGACAACCGCTACCGTCGGAAAAGCTATTGGCCATGTGGTCAAGCAGCTTTTGATCCATTGTGTGGTGAAGTCGGCGTGCGGGCCTTGTGAAGTTAGCAGCACGAATGCTGATACGATGCAGACCATAATGGCGGATAGCAATGCGCTGAATAAGAGCGGGGCAAAGCGAGCGGGAATGTACATGTTGGTTTCCTTTCGTCAGTTTTTTTGACTCGTTTTTACATTGAGCAAAAGAGTTGCACCGCTTTGCCGGAGGCGTATAAGCCAACACCAAACACGGTGTGGGTTATAAGGCTTTGCAGTCGCGCGGCGTTCGGGTTTTTGGTTTTGGACGCCGCAACGCCAGCGCCCATGCCGGGTTGCATTATCAAAAAAGGTGCGGCGACGGTAGCTATTCCAACCAGTAGCGCTGGTACTATTGTCGGGTTTTGAATCCAGCCGTTTCCCCAAACCGCAATCAATATCGCCGCGAAAGAAATCCCTGTCAGGTAGTGGGCGATCCACCCGATAACTTCTTCTCCGCTTACTTGAGCCGATGCCGCAATCGCGTTGTGACGGAACTGCCCGTGTGACATGTGTGCTATCCAGCGGCCTACCATTCCATAATTGGGCGTCGGTATACCGAACAACAATTTGCGCAACACACCCCACGCATCCATTACCCCTGTGGCACCGATACCGATTAACAAGGTAAACAGCAGGCTGTTCATAACTTTCTCCCGAGCTTGTTTTGATGTTGAACGGGTGCTAGCTTGCAACTTCAAGTCGACTTTAGGTCAAGGGGTTTTTATGGATATCGCCGAGGTTGCAAGGCAGTCGGGTGTGCCGGCTTCTACGTTGCGTTTCTATGAAGAGAAAGGATTGATCAGTTCAATTGGCCGACAGGGGTTACGTCGGGTTTTCAGCTCGAACATATTGGAGCGTCTGGCGTTGATTGCTCTGGGTCGCTCGGCGGGGTTTTCGCTGGATGAAATTGCGCGCATGATCGGCGCGAAAGGAAACCCGACTATTGACAGGGATTTGCTGACTAACAAGGCCAATGAACTGGATAAAACGATTCAAAAATTAACCGCCATGCGCGACGATCTTAGGTATGCCGCCGTCTGCTTCGCTCCTAGCTATGTGGAGCGCCCAAAATTCCGGTGCCTGCGCAAGGAGTAATTGGGGGATAGTCAAGATAAGTTGTTAAAAACGCAGTTGAAAATTTTAATAATAGTTGAATTTTAAAAAAATTTATAAATTAAATTTACCTGCCAGTTTGAGTTTCACAGCACAGCTCGGATGGGGATCATTATTTTGAAGCATAATTTTGGATGCTCTGAATAACTTTCATGGCATAATTGCTGCCCTCTTCGAGAATTCCCCTATCCAATTCGGGCGTTTTAAGTGTGGAGGGTGTTGAGATTTCTTTATTTAATGCGCGCTCAAAATTTTCATAATCATTTTTATAATAAACTATAGATTCATCAAGTTTTTCAGGGGTGAAGCGAATTAGATCGGAGTTGTTCATTAATAATTGATTGAGTAATTCTCTGGAATCAAGTATCGAAAGATTTGAATTTACAAGTGCGTTTTGGAGTTGGCTGTTGTATCGTTGCGCTGCGACGCCTAATCGAATGTTTTCGTTAGCAATGCTGCCTACCTGGCTATTTCCAAGGAATTTTTTCGAATCATTTAGCGCTGCGGTTTGTTTCTGATTTTGATATTGAACACCTTTATCTAAAATTTCGCTTAAGCGGGATTTTATTTCTTCTGGTGCATTTAAAAAGTTGATGGCTTTCCGGGCTTTTTCGGTAGCATAATTAAAATGTAATACATCATCAAATGAAAGCATAATGTTTTCTGAGTAAATTAGCGCATTTTTCACTGATCCGAAAAGATTGGCTCGATCCTGATTGCCAATAACATCTACCATGCTTTTTTCCAATGCATCAATCTCGTCTTTTAGCGCTTGGTTGTATCCCCCAAATTGCACAGGAACAAAACCAGTCTTTCCATCAAGTCGAAAAACACTGACACCAGACGGGCGCAAAGCGATTTCGTTAAATTCATTAATGACCAACCCTGTATCTAATAAGCGTCTCTCAGATTCTTCAGGTCGGGTCGCTCCAGAAAACGCGACTGGCCCATTTAGAGTTCTGGCCTCCTTATTTGTTATGAAGTAGTCAACTGCTTTTTTCTGCAGAGGATCTTCACTTCGCATCAGATAGTTGAGAGCACTATCCAACTCGGCACGTCCAAGGCCCATTAGATATTTGTCCATCTCGAATAAATATTGTGCTTCTGCACTGATGTGAATATCTTGACCGATAGTCAACGATGGAAGAGTGGTTGTGGATAATAGCTTCTCTGTTGTTGGGTTTTTGCTTTTAAGTAGGGAAGCGCTATTGGATGTTGGAGTTGTTTGAGTATCAATCACGTGTCGCTCCTTGCTCGTATAATTGAAATGTGGGGTTTAATATCCCTATCGGCCAATCTTCGGAATAACTTTAGAGAAATTCTTACTGGGGCAGCAATGGCATTAAAAATACCATTGCTGCCGGCTTGGGCTAACTGGACTTCCCAGACTCTAGTGGACACGCCTAAGCTACACAATGGACTTCCCAGACTCTAGTGGACACGCCTAAGCTACACAACGAGCATAGGAGGAAGTCATATGAGTAATCAACGGTATACCCCGGAATTTAAAGACGAAGCAGTTAAGCAGGTCACCGAACGTGGATATTCCATTGCCGAGGTGGCCCAGCGCCTTGGCGTTTCTACACACAGCCTTTACAAATGGGTCAACGCGGCAGCACCCGATAAATCGGATGTTCAGGAGCGGGAGTTACTGGAGGCAAAACGTGAAATTCTTAAACTCAAATCACAATTGCAACGTACGGAAGAAGAGCGCGATATATTAAAAAAGGCCGCGCGGTACTTTGCCAGCCAGCCCGAGTGAAGTACCAATATATCAACGATCATCAGCACTGCTTTAGCATTCAACTGATGTGTCGGTTGTTTGGAGTAGCACGCAGTGGTTTTTATCAATGGCTCCATAAATCCTCATCCCATCGATCCCTGGAGGATGCTCGATTACTGGTGTTGATTCGTGACTCCTATAACGCAAGTCACGGTATTTATGGCTCACCACGCATTTGTCTCGATTTACGTGAAATCGGTGAGCGTTGTAGTAAGCACCGCGTGGCGAGAATCATGAAAACCCATCAAATCAAGGCTATTCGCGGCTATAAGGCTCCCGGGAAAATTGTTGGGCGTCCATCATTGGTCAGTTCAAATCAGCTCAACCGGGAATTTACAGTCGAACAGCCGGATCATTATTGGGTGACGGATATTACCTATATCAGAACCTGGCAAGGCTGGTTGTATTTGGCGGTTGTAGTGGATCTGTTTTCACGCAAGGTGGTGGGCTGGTCAATGAAGCCTTCGTTGGCCAAAGAGATTGTGCTGGATGCGTTGCTGATGGCTGTTTGGCGCCGCCGTCCTAAACAACGGGTGTTGATACACTCTGACCAAGGCTCACAGTATGGCAGTGATGAGTGGTTGCGCTTTTGCAAGCACCACAATCTTGAGCCCAGTATGAGTCGGCGTGGAAATTGTTGGGATAATGCCGTTGCCGAATCATTTTTTAGCAGCCTGAAAAAGGAACGCATCAAGAAAAGGATTTATAAAACCCGTGAAATGGCGCGGGCAGACGTGTTTGATTATATCGAGATGTTCTACAATCAAACGCGTCGCCATAGTCATCTCGGTGGCGTCAGTCCGGAGGCGTTTGAACGCGCCTCAAAATGAGCTTTGGATTTGTCTATGAAAGGCTGGGAAGTCCATTGGGTTTATATCTTCAGCTGAAGGGTGTTCAAAATGTCGTAAAATGCGTAGGGAAGCGTTGTTTGCCGAATGAATCTGCTACTCAAATTCATACTTGGCTACTGATAGATGGCAAGATGATTGTAGACATCACTCCTGATCAATTTCGAGATTGCGATAGTGAGATTATAGTCGGGGAGGTTAGCGTGTTCCACAGTACATTCCCGGATATTGTCTGGAGAGATGTATCAGTGGGGAATTTAAAACGTCCTGGAAGGATACATTATGACAATTTTTATCGGGCTGTAATTGCGAGTCTTGAGGTCGGCTAGTGGTTCAGATTAATCTCATCTTAGGTTAAGCCATTTGTAGGCTGCAGATTTTTAGTGCTCAGCGTAAGAGATGCTCCAAATACCTTCGAACTAATCATCATATGAGCAATTAAAACATATATGAAGCAGATAGCTACGATTATCGGACTTTGGGTTGAAGGCCTTCTTTCGTACGATGAAGTGATAGCTTGGGCAGATGACAGAATTTTAGTCAGCAAGTGTCCGGAAAATGAGCTAATTGAGCTTTCCTTAAAAGGGCCAGAGTTGTGTTCAAAAAAGCCATCCTATGAATTTCCTGCGCCAAGAATTTTCACGTTTCTTGAGCGATTCGCTCTACGAGCGGTATGGGTCGATATTGAATCCTGCAGTGATATGAACAGATTCATGGAGTGGTTAATCCGGGCATGCATAGGTGAAAACTTTGAACTCCCGGAGGTGGCTCTTGGTTATCATGTTGATCACTATGCGTGGGACTGCGACGATAAACCAATGGCTATCCAGCATTTAAAAAATGAGATGGAGAAACTATTACCGAAATGTTATCTATTTGTGAGTCAACTGGAGTCGGAATGTTTACCGACCCAGTCTAAAATATGTTTTTTGCCGCTAACGCAGTCTCGCTGTGCCGATTCTTGATGCGTTGCTTTCTTAATGTTGTTTGGTGCGCTCACGATAAAACATAGTTTTTGAGTTTTACGTAGTCATCCTTCCAACTATTTTTCTAACCCACGGCGCGACAACCGCTACCGTCGGAAAAGCTATTGGCCATGTGGTCAAGCAGCTTTTGATCCATTGTGTGGTGAAGTCGGCGTGCGGGCCTTGTGAAGTTAGCAGCACGAATGCTGATACGATGCAGACCATAATGGCGGATAGCAATGCGCTGAATAAGAGCGGGGCAAAGCGAGCGGGAATGTACATGTTGGTTTCCTTTCGTCAGTTTTTTTGACTCGTTTTTACATTGAGCAAAAGAGTTGCACCGCTTTGCCGGAGGCGTATAAGCCAACACCAAACACGGTGTGGGTTATAAGGCTTTGCAGTCGCGCGGCGTTCGGGTTTTTGGTTTTGGACGCCGCAACGCCAGCGCCCATGCCGGGTTGCATTATCAAAAAAGGTGCGGCGACGGTAGCTATTCCAACCAGTAGCGCTGGTACTATTGTCGGGTTTTGAATCCAGCCGTTTCCCCAAACCGCAATCAATATCGCCGCGAAAGAAATCCCTGTCAGGTAGTGGGCGATCCACCCGATAACTTCTTCTCCGCTTACTCGAGCCGACGCCGCAATCGCGTTGTGACGGAACTGCCCGTGTGTCATGTGTGCCAACCAGCGGCCTACCATTCCATAGTTTGGCGTCGGTATGCCGAACAACAATTTGCGCAACACACCCCACGCATCCATTACCCCTGTGGCACCGATACCGATTAACAAGGTAAACAGCAGGCTGTTCATAACTTTCTCCCGAGCTTGTTTTGATGTTGAACGGGTGCTAGCTTGCAACTTCAAGTCGACTTTAGGTCAAGGGGTTTTTATGGATATCGCCGAGGTTGCAAGGCAGTCGGGTGTGCCGGCTTCTACGTTGCGTTTCTATGAAGAGAAAGGATTGATCCGTTCAATTGGCAGGCAGGGGTTACGTCGGGTTTTCAGCCCGAACATATTGGAGCGTCTGGCGTTGATTGCTCTGGGTCGCTCGGCGGGGTTTTCGCTGGATGAAATTGCGCGCATGATCGGCGCGAAAGGAAACCCGACTATTGACAGGGATTTGTTGATCAACAAGGCCGATGAATTGGATAAAACCATTCAAAAATTAACCGCCATGCGCGACGGCCTTCGGCATGCCGCCGTTTGCCCAGCCCCCAGCCATATGGAGTGCCCAAAATTCCGCCGCCTGCTCGGGTTGGCGGCGCAAGGAGCCATTGGCGGTGCAGACGCTGGCAAACCGCCGCGCAAACGAGGCTCCGGAAAAGCTTAACCTTGGCCATTATCCGCTTTCTCTTGAACACAATTTCTAAAACGCAGGTTTTCTTAATCGTGATGGGTTTGTTAGGGTTGCAAAAGCCGTTTTATCCATATTCCGTTTTTAAGTTCAAAAAACTTCCTCAGGTGCAGCCGGCTTTTCTGGAAGGTAAGAAATTCGATGGATAAAGGTTTGACGCAGTAGCCGCCCCAGTTTTCGGGTTTTGGAATTTGCTGGCCTATGAATTGCTCTGTGGCTTTATTAAGACGTTCTGTCAGTTCTATTTCGCTTTGCAAAGGCTGGCTTTGCTGGAAGGCTGTGGTGGTGAGCCTTGCGCTGCGGTTTCGTGTTTCCCAAAAAGCATTGGCATCTGCTTGCTCAATAGCTTCGGCCAGACCCACTACCCGCACCTGATAACCTACATGATCCCACCAGATGGTGATCGCGGTATTAGGGTTCTGTTTTATCTGGTGGCCTTTTGCCGAGTCGAAAGCGGTACAGAAGATAAACCCTCTTTCATCTACCTGCTTTAAATCCACAAACCTGCCCGCCGGAAAACCTCTTTCGTCAATGGTCGAAACGCAGACTGCACTTTTTTGATCCAGCGGGCTGTTGCTTAAGGCTTCTTGCCACCAGCTTGCAAATTTTTGTATCGGGTTTTCCATAGCTAAATCCTTCTGACAGGTTTAATTGAAAATTCTTAACCGCCCATCGCCGAGCAAATTTCCACCACAGTGCCGTCCGGGCAGCGAACGTAGGAAACAACTTGCCCCCAGGGTTTTGTTTCGGGGGCTTTAATTTCTTTTGCGCCCGTGTTGAGTGCTTTGACATGTGCAGCGGTTACATCCAGCGCTATAAAAGCAAT
Organism: Cellvibrio polysaccharolyticus; assembly: GCF_015182315.1. Taxonomy (NCBI): domain Bacteria; kingdom Pseudomonadati; phylum Pseudomonadota; class Gammaproteobacteria; order Cellvibrionales; family Cellvibrionaceae; genus Cellvibrio; species Cellvibrio polysaccharolyticus. Next base: position 3,088,385 of record NZ_PRDL01000001.1, on the reverse strand, counting down.
TTCAAACCCGAGCGGCTTTTTTGATGCATCTGTTGCGATAAATCCATCCGGAAAATTTGCGTTCCCCAATTCGTGAGAGGCAAATGCCAGTGTAGTTTCACCGGTATTCAGTTCGCCATAATCGCCGGACTCGTGCAAAAAACGACGCGTCAAGCCAAAGGCATTTTCAAAAAAAGATAATGATTCGCCGACATTGGCAACGTAAATAATGGTGTAGCCCAGTTTCATTGTTATTCCTGCAATAAAAGGCCGCTTCGTACCGGGGAGCGACCTGTTTAAAAAATATCACCGGCTGACTTACGCCGGCACCGCAACCCGTTCCTGCCGCGCATTTTCAACCTGATGATTCAGTTGCTGCAAATTTTCGGTGGTCATTGCCCAATCCAGGCAAGGGTCGGTCATGGATTGGCCGTAGGTGCCCGCTTCGGCGGTTAAGGTTTGCTGGCCGCTGACTAAAAAACTTTCCAGCATTACGCCGAGAATCGGGCTGCCTTGTTGCAGTTGCTTTCCTACGTCTGCCAGAACGTTCGCCTGTCGCTCGGCGACTTTGCCACAGTTGGCGTGACTGGCATCCACCATTACTCTCGGATTCAAGCCGGCTGTTTGCAAGGCGCGGCTTGCGGCGAGTACGGCATCGCGGTGGTAATTGGGGCCGTCGGAGCCGCCGCGTAATACCAGATGCCCGGAACGATTGCCTGCCACTTGCAATTGCACCAGGCGGCCTTCGTTGTTGATGCGCGTAATGTACTGCGGTTGGCTGGCGGCTTTGATGGCATTGACAGCAATATCCACACTGCCATCGGTACCGTTTTTAAAACCGATGCTACCGGGCAGGGCGCTGGCCATCTCGCGATGGGTTTGCGACTCGGTGGTGCGCGCACCCAGCGCGTACCAGCTGACGAGGTCATCAAAGTAGGGCGCAAGTTCCGGGTTTAGCGCTTCGGTGGCGATGGGCAAGCCGAGTTGTGCAACGGCTTGCATCAGCTCGCGGGACACTTGCAGTCCTTTGTCAAGTTGCTGGCTGTTGTCCCGATCCGGGTCGTACACCAGGCCTTTCCAGCCGAGGCTGGTGCGAGGCTTTTCAATGTAAACCCGCATTACCAGCAGCAGGTGGGGCAGTTGTTGTTGCAAGGTTTTAAGGCGTTTGGCGTAGTCGAGTGTGGCGAGCGGGTCGTGTACCGAGCAGGGCCCAACCACCACCAGCAGGCGGGAATCCTTGCCACTCACAATGCCATCAATGTCGCGGCGTTGTTGGTCAATATGTTGTTGTAGTGGTGCGGCCAGCGGCAGCTTGCGGCGCAGCTCTGCAGGGCTATCCAGCAATCGTTGGTTGGTTGCCAGCAGCGGTTGGTCAGAGCATTCAGTAACACTGTTCATTAAGGTAATCCCCATAAAAAAACCCGGTGTTGGCTGCACCGGGTTTTTTTCATGCCAGGGCAGCCAGGTGGCGCCCGAAAAGCAAATATCAGACGCGCAAAACTCTGCTAAACCAATAGCCATAAAAATACACACCGGCGTTTGCCGGTAAGTGTTCTTGTGACAGGTGGTTAGGGAGCTTCATGCGTTCTGGCCTTTCTTGAGGCAATAAATGGATAGTCGCGCCAAGCATAAACACATCGGGCGGGGCTCTGCAAGCATTATCCTTCGGTGGGGGGTTCTATCTTTCTTCGTAATTAAAATATAAAATGAGAATCATTTGTATTAATGCTTCTTTTTGGAGGTTCTATGTCGTCGGCAAATCAGACGGCGTGTATTGGCAGTTGGTACCGCGACCATCATTCCTGGCTGTATGGCTGGCTGTGCCGAAAAATGCACAACAACAGCGATGCTGCTGATCTGGCGCAGGACACTTTCGTGCGGGTATTGACCGCCACCAATACCACTGCCGTGCGCGAACCCCGCGCGCTTTTGCTGACCATTGCCCGCCGGGCATTGATTGACCTGTGGCGCCGCCGCGAGATTGAACAAGCCTGGCTGGATTATCAGGAAAGCCTGCCCGAAGCCCTGGCACCCTCTGCCGAAGAGTTAAGCACTTTGTTGGAGGCGCTGGAGCAGGTATCAAAACTATTAAGCGGCCTGCCTGCTGAAGTGAGGCGGGCATTTTTGCTTAATCGTCTGGATGGCAAAACCCACCGTGCCATTGCCGAAGAGATGCATATTTCCATCGCCACCGTAGAGCGCTACATCAAGCGCGCCTTTATCCACTGTTGCTTGCAACAGGAAGTGATGCAGCCCTTATGAACCCGGTATCTACCGACGAAAGTGGGCTTTCCATATTGGATAGCCGCATGGAAACTGCCATTGATTGGATGGTTCTGCTGACATCCGGCCATGCCGATGACACCCAAAAAGCAGATTTTGAAGTTTGGCTATCGAGCGATGCCTGTAATGCAGAAGCCTGGCGGCGTATTGAAAAGTTGCTCGCCCGCCCGGTAGAGCAACTGCGGCAAGTCAGTAACCGTGTGCCGGTGAATACCGCCTTCGTGCAACAAATAACGTCTGTTCAGCCAGCAGTCACCCGTCGGAAATTATTGCGCGGCAGTGTTGCGTTAACTGCGATGGTGTCTGCCGGTGTTTTGTGGCAAGCCTCCGGGGAGCAAGCTGACTATCGCACCGATACCGGTGAGCGGCAGCGGCGTCGCCTGGCGGATGGTAGCTGGCTGGATATGAATGCCTGCACCAGCCTGCAAGATCTTTCTGACACCCGCAGCCGATGTTTGCGTTTATTGCAAGGGCAAATGCTGATTGAAGTCGCACAGCAACCCACACCTTTTTTAATTAAAACCGACCACAGTGTGGTTGAGGCCAATGGCCGGGTGATGGTGTGGCAAGACTCTCATCGCAGCCTGGTAGCGGCTTTATCCACAGATATTCGTGTGGTGCACGGGCGGCGAGGGGAGCGGATATTGCACCCTGGCGAAGCGGTGTGGATAGAAAAATCCGGTTTGCGTACGCATCAGGGCAGCTCTCCTTTTGCCAACACCGCCTGGGTGGATGGCGTGCTTGAAGTGAGTGACGCCTCGCTTGGCGATGTGATTACTTTGCTTAAATCCTATTTGCCCGGTTACGTTCGGGTGTCACCGGCGGCGGCAGAGTTACGGGTGTTCGGCGTTTTTCAATTGGATCAACCGGCATTGCTCACCACACTGGCAGACGTGTTGCCTATTCGCGTTGCGCGGTTGGGTTCATGGGTGGCCAATGTTGACCTCGCCAACACCTAAAAAAAATTATCAGGATTTTGTGAGGGGTTTTGGTGGTGCTGTTCGACATTGACGTTGACACACACATACCAAAAAAAGAGGAGCTTTTCATGAAATCCATTTCCTTGCGCCCGGCATTGCTGGCCGCCGCAGTTTCTCTGGTCGTTGCCAGTCAACCGGTAATGGCACAAAGCACTGCACCGGCAGCATCCGCTGCAGTTTCTGCTGTGCATTCTTTCAATGTTCCGGCAGGTTCGCTGGAAAATTCTCTCAGCCAAATCGCTCGCCAAAGTGGCGTAACCATCGCGGCTGATTCTTCACTGGTGCGCGGCAAACAAGCCGGTGCTATTAGCGGTAATTTTTCTGCAGCTGAAGCCGCATCGCGTGCGTTAAGCGGCACCGGCCTTACCTTGTCTACCACCTCCAGTGGTGCGCTGAGCGTACAGCCGGCAACAGGTGCTGTGATTTTGCCTGCGGTAAATATTAGCGCAGCAACGGTAGCAGAAACCACTGAAGGTTCAGGTTCTTACGGTGTAGGTGCCAGCGGTGGCGCAACACGTTTGGCGATGAGTGTACGTGACACACCTCAGTCTGTCAGTGTGGTAACACGTCAGCGTCTGGATGACATGGGTACCAAAAACATTAACGATGTGATGTCGCAGATTACTGGCGTTTATGTCACTGAAAACGATACCGAGCGCACCAGCTTTGTTTCCCGTGGTTACGCTATTGATAACTATCGTGTTGATGGAATGAGTTCATCCCGGGGTGATGGCTATGTTTCCATGAACTACGACATGGCTATTTATGACAACCTGACCGTATTGCGCGGTGCATCAGGAATGTTATCTGGCACTGGTGATCCGGGCGGTGCTGTTTCTTTGAAGCGCAAGCGCCCAGGAAAAGAGTTGTCAGGTTATGTCAGCGCAACGGCTGGCCGTTGGGATTATGGTCGTATTGAAGTCGATGTAGGATCGCCTATTGCTTTCGATGGGAAACTACGTGGACGTACTGTGTTGGTTCGTCAAAAAAGCGAATCTTTCCGTGATTATTATAAAACCGACAAAGATGTTGTTTACGGTATTCTTGAAGCCGATCTTACAGACTCTACCTTATTTACTTTGGGATATGACTATCAGAAGCCGGACACGTCCGGGGTAACATGGGGAACAGTCCTTTATTACACTGCTGACGGTGACTTGGCGAATTTGCCGCGTAGTACCAGCTTTACAACACCCTGGAGTCGCTGGCCTATTCAGCAGGAACAGTGGTTTGCCCAGTTGGATCAAAAGCTGGGTGATAAATGGAATGTAAAACTTGCCTACACAGATACTGAACTCTCCGGGGACGGGAAAGTATTTTATGGCGGTGGTGGATTCCTTAAAGGCGATGGTACCGGTTTGAGTGCCTGGACTATGCACTCTATTGTTGATTCGCAAACAGACGTGTTCGAAATAGCCGTTGATGGTAGTTTCGAACTTTTTAACCGTGAACATACATTGGTGTTCGGTTATGAGCAAATGGAAACCAATCGTTATTCTCCACAAATTCTGACAGACGATTTATCGGCTGAATATTATACGATTGAAGACTGGCGTAATTGGACAGGCAATCGTGAGCCATTTAATTCAGAAGAAGGGGATTTTAATGTCAGTGATTTCCTGCAAAAAAATAGTGGTGCATATGTAACAGCGCGATTCAGTGTTCTCGATCCATTAACTGTGATTGTTGGAGCGCGACTTACTAATTGGGAAACTCGTACCCGTAATTACGAACAGGATACTGGTGCATTTAGGAATTCCACCGGTTATAAAGTCGAAGATGAGTTAACACCTTATGTTGGTGTCGTGTATGACCTTAACAGTGTTTTTTCTGTTTATGCCAGCTATGCGGATTTGTTCCAGCCACAAAATCGCCGTGATGTAAATAATGAAATTCTTGACCCTATTGTGGGGGACAATCTGGAGGTTGGTGTTAAGGCTGAGCTCTTTGATGGAAAGTTAACGGCTTCTGCTGCCTGGTTTGAAGGTGAGAAAAGTAATCTGGCAGAAATTGATGATACGTTGGATTTATTGGCGGGAAGTTTTGATTCAGCCAACCCGCCTCCAGGATTCTCCTCAACCGGTCGCTTTATGTTGCCGGGAGGAGATACACCTTATAAAAGTACTGGCAAAGGCACGCAGGTAAGTGGTTATGAATTGGATATTCAGGGGCAGATTACGGATAACTGGAATTTCTCCGCTGGCTACAGTAATACCTTGGTAGAGAATGCCGCTGGTGTACGCTTGCAAACCAACCGTCCACGCGAACTGGTTCGCTTGTTTACCACTTACCGTTTGCCGGATAATCTCAACAAGATCACCATTGGTGGTGGTGTCACCTGGCAGGGCGGTTTGTTTACCAATTTCAACAAACCAACCGGAAGTTTTAATGCCAATGGTAACCCTGTCACGTCACCTACGCGTGTTGATCAGGGCTCTTTTGCATTGATCAATTTAATGGCACGTTACCAGGTTACGGATAACTTCTCGGCGGCGTTGAATATCAATAACCTTACCGACAAGCACTACTACCGTAATATCGGTTTCTACCAGGGCGTACACTGGGGTGAGCCGAGAAATATTCAGCTGACAGCAAAATACAGCTTCTGATCGTCCGATTTTTTCAGAAGTTTGTAATGGAATGCTGAGTAGCAGCACCTGATGCGGATGGCGTCAGGTGCTGTTTTATTAGTATCCATCCCGTTTTTTCGTTACGGAATTTATTCTTAATAAGGAGCTAAACCATGTTTTTGAAAAATATGCCGCGTGTTTTATGTGCCGCCCTCGCATTGAGTTCGGCCGCTACGTTTGCTGAAGAAATTTTCCGCGTTGATATTTTGCACGTTGTGAATGGTGTAGAAAAACCGATGAGCCTGTTTGTTGCAGAAGGAACAGAAGGGATTATCTCCCTGCAGTCTACCGAGGATGCATACAGTTTTGATGCGGCGGTGCAAATTGATGCGGAGGCCGCCGAAGGGTTTTATTCGATCAATACGTCAATCACCTCTACCAACAATGAGGGAATTCCCTCTCATCATGAGAGAAAGAGCCGGCTTGCCATTGCTGAAACGCCAGTCAATGTGACTAACTTTAATGTCAGGACAACCCGCAGTGAAGAGCTGCTGACCGTTATGGTCGCCAAAGTAGACGCTTCCGCCATACCTTCGCACGTAGAGCCTCGTTGATTTCAAACGCCCCGGGCGCTTTTTGCTAAAACACGGGCAATCCATGTAAAGATTGCCCGGCCCTCTTGCCAGCGCCAAATGATAAAACTATAATCATTCTCATTTGCATTGACTGATTGGCAACGGCTGTGACGCTTCCTTTTCGTACCTCATTCTGCTCGGCGTTTGAAATCGATTGTGAAATCGTAAAGCGCCAACTCTCCCTGCGCTTGTTAAACCAGGAACTGGATCAGTTGCTGGTAACCATGGTGGAAGCCGTGCGTCCTGGCCAGTTGGATCGCATTCTCGAATTGAAGGCGCATCTGGTGGATGAGGGTTACCGGATATGTCTGTTGCAAATGATGAGACCCTAACCAGACAGGTAAACCCGACCATGGATCAAAGCCAACTCGAACGCCTGAACCGCGAATTTGCCGATAAATCGCCACGGGATGTAATTACCTGGGCGTTGGCCCAACCGCAAAAAACGGTGGTAACAACCCACTTTGGCCCGCATGAAGCGGTGATTTTGCACTCCATTAACGATGTACAACGTGGTGTGCCGGTCATTTGTGTTGATCATGGTTACAACACCAATCAAACCTACCGTCAGGCGCAAGAGCTTACGTTGCGTTTGGGTTTACAGGTGCATTACTACACCCCGCGGGTCACTCGCAGCCGGCGCAATATTGTGTATGGCGGTATTCCCGCGTTGGAAGACGAAACTGCTCATCGCGTTTTTACCGAAGAGGTAAAACTTGAGCCTTTCGCGCGCGCCATGACAGAGCAGCAACCCGGTATCTGGATTACCGGTTTACGCAAGGAACAAACTGACCATCGCGCCTCGCTGGATATTTTCAGTTGGGACAAGAAATTTAATTGTCTCAAGTTGTCGCCCTGGTTTTTCTGGACGGAAAGTCAAATGACGGAATATGCCAACAAGCACCAGTTACCTTTTAACGACGATTACTTTGACCCGACCAAAGTGCTGGCCAACCGCGAATGCGGTTTGCACGTATGAACGGGTTGTGGTGATGCGTTTTCAATTGTCGTACCGGTAATTCCTGTGATTCTTACTGGATGTTCTGTTTTATGACTGTTGCCGAATCCGTTACACATGAACAAATTCATGTGCTGTATAACGATCACCACAACTGGTTGCAGGGGTGGTTGCGCAAAAAACTTGGCTGCTCGGAAAATGCTGCCGACCTTACACAAGATACCTTTGTGCGCATTATCAGTGCCTCATCGCGGTGTGATAATGCACTGGCTATTCGCGAACCGCGCAGTTATCTGGCCACCATTGCCCGTCGCGTAATGGTGGATTATTTCCGCCGGCAACGGCTGGAGCGTGCCTGGGAAGAAGCTCTGGCAACCCTGCCGGAAGCGGAAGATATTTCTCCGGAAATGCGTTTGCTGGTTATTGAAACCCTGTATGAAATTGACCTTATGCTGGACGGCCTTGGCCATAATGTCCGGCAGGCTTTTTTAATGTCGCAACTGGAAGGGCTGTCTTACGCGGTGATTGCAGAGCAGTTATCGGTTTCTGTCAGCTCGGTAAAAAAGTATATGGCGCGTGCCACCGAGCAGTGCCTGTTGTTTGCTTTGGATAATAGCGACTCTTGAAAAGAATTTTGTTGAAAGAAGCCGCGCAATGGTACGCCGAGTTTTGTTCGGACGATATTTGCCGCAACGATCTTGAAGCCTGGCAGCAGTGGGTAAGCCAGAGCGAAGAACACGCCTGGGCGTGGCGGCAGGTTGAGCAATTGCAAGGTCGCTTGCAAGGTATGCCAGGTCGTGTCTCGGTAGCGGTATGGCAACAAAGCGAGAGTGAGCGGGTTTTGCAGCGGCGCCGTTTTTTAAAAGGTGCCGGGGTGTTGGCGATTTCCGGCGGGGCGTTAACAGCCGCCGGTTATTCTGCGCTCACAAGCCCGGCTTACCAACATACAACACGCACTGGCGAACGCCGCAGCCTCACCCTGGAGGACGGGTCGAACCTTGTGCTGAATACAGCTTCTGCTATCGATACTGTGTTTTCTGCTACCGAGCGTTTGATTGTGTTGGGCGAGGGCGAAATTCTCGTTACTACCGCACCGGATTCAGCTCCGTTGCACCGACCCCTTTCGGTGATGACCGCTCACGGCAAGGTTCGAGCACTGGGCACCCGGTTTATGGTGCGGGTGGGTAACAAGGAAACCCATGTCACGGTACTGGAGCATGACGTGGAAATTACACCGAAGAACGGCGGCCAGCGGCAGTTATTAACCGCTGGTGAAACAGCGTCATTTTCCAACACCAAATGCCTGCCCGCGCAGCCGCTGCAACCAGGAGCAGACGCCTGGTGCAATGGTATGTTAATTGTACATAACTGGCCCTTGTCGCAGGTGCTCGATGAATTATCCCGTTACAGTGTGCAGCGTTTGCGTGCCGACAGCGGCATTCGTCAACTGCGGTTATCCGGTGCTTTTCCGCTGGATAATATCGCCATGGCCTTACAAGCTATTGCCACCAGTGTGCCGGTAGATATTGAATATCGCTGGCAGTTATTAGGGCCGTTGGCGGAAACCCGGCTGGTGGTACGCAAGGCATAACCACCATTTCGGAAGCGCTTGCAGGCTGTTGGCGCTGTGGTAAAGTGGCCGCCGTTTCACCCCTTTCCTGATTCTGGCGGGTATTTTATGAAAACATTCAGCAAGTCATTGTTTTTGATTACGTTGCTGGCAGCCTTGCCGGCACTGGCCAGTTTTGAAGTCAGGTTGTCTCCGGACGGCCCGGCAGAATCGCGGTTTCATGAAAGCTATGAAACCCGTGAGCAAGCCAAAGAAAACCTCGCGGACATTTGTGCTCACTTTCCTTCTCACAAGGCGGTATTGGTAAATACCACGACCGAGGAAGAAGAGGTATTTTCCTGCGCTGAAATCAACGCCGGTAAAAAATCCGAAGCAGCCGGGCACGACCATTCTTCGAGCCACTCGCATCACCAGCATTAATATCCGCTCATAATACCGGTGCCTGATCGCCCGGCACCTGCTACCAAAGCAAGGATGCTTTGTTCAATTCGATGCTTCTTCCTTTCTATACCGTCTGCATTTTGCTGAGCTATCCCGTTTGCGGATGGTTAAATCCTGCCTGCGCCTGCCGTAATTTCTTTTTCAAAAAATAATAAAAAATTTTTCCTTTCGATTGTCCCTTTTGAAAACTGATACGACCTTGCACATGAAAGCTGAATAACAACAGCCTACGGCTTTTTAAACGCCCGGCGTATGCCATACACCGGGCAGCCAATGACAGCAATGATGCGGTCGTCATCATGAAGGGTAGTTAGCCCCTATCATGGTTGGTGCCGATTCAGGAGGGCAGTTTACAGACTGCGAGCTATGCGTAAAAACACACACAACACTTTTAAGAAACACGCGTTAACACTATTGATTCCATTGCTGGCCGGTACGGCAGGCATGACGGTTGCCGCATCTTCGGTTTATGCCCAGGCAGCTGCTGCCAGCGAAGCCCAGGCGGTAAAGCAATACCAGATTCCCGGCGGTGAACTGGGTGTAGTACTGAGCCGGTTTGCTGGTGCTGCCGGCGTTGCCTTGTCTTTTGACACCGCCATTACCAGCGGCAAACAAAGCCAGGGTTTACGCGGCGCTTATACGGTTGATCAGGCATTTTTGCAGCTGTTAAAAGGCCATTCGCTCGAGTTGATCAGAAGCAACAACGGCGTTTACGCCCTGCGTCACGTGGGTGATGACCAGGTTATGTTGCCCTCGGTAAAAGTGAATGCCGAAGGTCTGGGTATGCGCAGCGAAGGTAATGGTTCTTATACCGTTGGTGGTGTAAGTCTGATGAAAAGTGATCAGAGATTGCGTGAAGTGCCACACTCCTTAACAGTATTCAGCCGTGAACGCCTCAATGATCAGCGAATCACAAATCTTGAATCATTGGTAGAAACCACTCCTGGTCTTTCTATCAATTATACCGACAGTGAGCGGATTTCATTTTTCTCCCGTGGCCATCAAATTGATGCAATTCAATACGATGGTTCTACCGTTGTGTCAGGTGCCGGTGGTGGTACTTACGTGCAGCCGGATATGGCACTTTTTGACCGTGTTGAAGTGATCCGTGGTGCTACCGGCCTGATGCGTGGTGAAGGTAATCCGTCCGGTACCATCAATCTGGTTCGCAAAAGACCTACCGAAAACTTCCAGGCTAGTGCTAGTGGTGCGATGGGTACCTGGAACGATTACCGCATGGAAGGAGACGTATCCGGCTCGTTGATCGACTCGGGTAGTGTACGCGGTCGTCTGGTAGTTGCGTGGCAGGATCGTGATTTGTTTCAGACCGGCCGCGAAGACGCCAAGGATACTATTTACGGTATCCTGGAGGGGCACCTGACTGAAAAAACAATATTGACAGGTTCGTTGCAATATACGCATTTGGATACATCCGGCTCCTGGGGTGGATTACCGGCGCTGGCTAATGGCAAACCGATTGATTTACCGCGTGAAACTTATCTCGGTGCAGCAGATAACCGCTGGGATCGTTCCAATACACAAGGCTTTGTTGAGTTAGTGCATACCTTTGAAAACGATTGGAAAGTCGAAGCAACTGCGACCAGAACCCGTTTTGAAATTGATGAAAATGGTTTTGAACAAACTTACTTTGTGAAAACAGCTTCGAACCCGAGCCCCTATGCTTACGATGTCCAGAAAAGTGTTTGTGAAGGTTCCGGTTCTGATCAGACGCACATTGACGTGAAAGCGGAAGGATCATTTGCATTGTTTGGTAGACAACATGATTTGAATGTGGGTGCTGAGTGGTCGAAGAGCGTCAATATTAACTCCTACTGTGACTTCGCTGTTTTTGTATGGGATACAGACATTCGACACTGGAATCCTTACACCAGTATGCCGGAATGGAGCCTGAATCCTCAGGGAGTTAATACGCGTTCAACTACTGAGCAGGACGGTGCATGGGCATCCACGAGATTGTATTTGGCTGATCCGCTGAGCGTCATTCTTGGTGCGCGGGTCAGCAACTGGAAGACATCTTCCGGTACGCAAAAGGTAGAGGATGAAGTAACACCTTATGCTGGCATTATTTATGATTTCCACAGAAATTTTGGTGCTTATTTCAGTTACACAGAAATTTTCAAAAGCCAGACCGGTTTGGATATCAATGGCAAGCAGGTAGATCCTATTCGTGGCGAAAGCTATGAAGTCGGTGTTAAGGGTGAGTTTTACGATGGGAGTTTAACTTCAAACTTTGCTCTTTTCCGCATCGACAATGTGGGCAAGGCAATGAATGATCTCAATAGCCCCAATCCCTGTACACCCTGGTACACCAATGGTTACTGTCGGGTTGCTGATGGAGAAACCCGTAGCGAAGGTGTTGATACTGACATCTCCGGTGAAGTTCTCCCGGGAGTTCAGTTGACTGCCGGTTATACCTACAATAGAACTGAATACCTCAAAGATACCAGCGCGGGTAATGTTGGACAGCCTTTGAGAACTCGTGACCCGAAACATACAGTGAAAGTGTTCGCCAGTTGGAATCTGCCAGGTAATTTATCGGCATGGACTATCGGTGGTGGGTTGAATGGCCAGAGTGATATCTATGTACTTAGTGGCAACAATCGTGCTGAGCAAGCTGGATACACTACATTTAGTGCGTTGGTGAAATATAATGCCAACGAAAATTTCACCATTCAGCTGAATGCCAATAATCTGTTTGATAAGGTTTATTATAAAAATATTGGTGCCAGTGGTCTTGCTTATTATTACGGTGACCCACGCAACGTATCTCTAACCTTGCGCGCCACTTACTAAGTCATCGGCTAAAAGCCATCGCGTAGGGGGAACCTGCCGGTGGCTTTTTTTCTGCAATAATAGACTGCCTATAGACGGCAGTTTTATGCCGCCTTTCATTCGCGTTTTCTCACTTGCCACCTTCCGTTATTTGCAATGATTGAATTTATCATTCAGGCGAGCAGCCATTTTCAATGATTGAATTTATCATTTACGCGGCGGCTATTTTCAATGATTAAATTTATCATTTTATCGATGCCGCTATTTCTTATGATGGAAACTATCATCCGGCGGGCTTCTTCGCTGGCAACACATCTTGCTCATTTCTCTGGCCGCACCCGCTGTTAAAGGTGTTACCTCGTAGCGCTATTTGAGTAACAGTGTATCGATGGTTTCTACAGCACTTGCAAAACTTGCAAACTTCCATGATTATTCTGCGATGGTGATGGAAACACGGTTTCAGTCAACCATCATGGATTCGCATCAGCAGGTGGAGAGACGCCTCGGTTGATGTGACATTCAGGAGTCATCACAGGAACGTGGTGCTGCAGTCATCTCCTGTTTTAATGCATTAAACAGGGATGAGGACCACTAATAATAATGAAGTAGAGGATTACCAGTGAAACAATCAACCCGTAAAACCCCTTTGGCTATTGCTGTAGCAGCCGCCAGTCTGACCATGGCTGTAACACTGCCTTCAACGGCTTTTGCACAAGCCTCTGATGAATCAACCATTGAAGAACTTGTGGTAACAGGTAGTTACCGTGCGAGTTTGGCCAATGCGCTGGATCAGAAACGTGATTCTGCCAACGTGAAAGAAAGTATCGTTGCGGAAGACATCGGTAAAATGCCTGACCTCAACCTCAGCGAATCTTTACAGCGTGTTCCGGGTGTGGCTATTACCCGTGAAGGCGGCGAAGGTCGTCAGGTCAGTGTGCGCGGTCTTGGTGCAGATTTCAGCCGCACCACATTAAATGGTATGGAAGTTCCCGCCAGTGGTGGTGGTATTGACTCGTCCGGCGGTATTAACCGTGGTCGTGCAGTAGACTTCAATATTTTTGCGTCAGAACTGTTCAGCCGTATTGATATTCATAAAACGCCGGTGGCTGCGGTAGAAGAGGGTGGTCTGGCGAGTACCATTGAGTTGCACACCGCCAAACCTCTGGACAACCCTGGCTTCAAAGCTGTGGTTGGCGCTCAGGGTACCATTGACAGCACCGCCGACGAATTTGACCCGCGCTTCACCGCGTTAATCAGCAACACCTTTCTCGACGATCGTTTGGGCGTGATTTTCTCAGTCGCCAAATCCGAACGTACCGTGAAGCAGGAAGGTTATGGCTCGGTGCGTTACGCCTCGGCCGCGACGGAAAACCGTTCATGGAAAAGCGTTGCCAACACTGTTGTGAATGGTACGCCTAATGCGGCGGCTACACTTTCTGACGCGAGCCTGCCTGATCCGACCGATCCGAACTCCAGCAACTACAATGCTGCTGATCCGGATGGTCTGCGTTACATGTGGATGCCACGCTTGCCGCGTATGGACCACTTCAGCAACACCGTAGACCGCACCGGTATTACCGGTGGTATTCAGTTCCGCCCCAATGACAAGCTGGAACTGGGCGTGGACGTGGTGACTTCAACGCTGGAAAATGACCGTATTTCCTACAACTATGCGGCGCAATTCCGTAATGAGTGGCAAAATGTTACGCCGACCGAAATCACCCTTGACCCCACCGGTCGTTACATTGTCAAAGGCACCTTTGAAGGCGTAAGACCACGTTCAGAAAGTCGCGCGCAATATTCTGAAACCGATTTCCTGCAAACGGTTTTTAACGGTACTTACAACTTTACCGACAACGTTCGTTTGAAAGGCTTGCTCGGTCGCGCCACTTCCGAGCACAAGGAAGAGCAATACCGTTTCAATATTGACGGCCCTGTAGGCGGTAGCACTTTCAACTTTGATGCAACCAACCCCAATATCGCCGCCATGTCTTATGGTTTCGATATGCTGAACCCGGATAACTACACCGTTGGTGGTGGTTTGACGATTCGTAAGGACGTGATTGATCGTACCAACGATACCGCGCGTCTGGATCTGGAAATAGACGGTGATCGCTTCAACACCAAGCTGGGTATTATTTCCAATACCCGTGAAGTGGATTCGCTGTCCTTCAACCCGGTAGGTCTCACCACGCCGGCCGCCAATACACCGGTTGGCAATTTCCCCGGTATGGCAACTACGTTCAAATCGCAAGTGGGTGGCAGTTTTGCCAGCGCGCTGAATCCGCCAGCCGGCTTCCCGCGTGACTGGATGGTGCAGGACTTTAACGTTGCTATTAAAGCGCACAACGCCGGCAACTTTGAACCCAGCCCGACCAACACCCTCACCTGGAACGTAGAAGAAGCTACCGTTGGTATTTACGGACAAGTGGATACCGAATTTGATCTGGCGGGCAAACCGCTGTATGTCAATGCCGGTGTGCGTGTTGTAGAAACTGACACCACGGCAACTGCCAACACCCTGGTGAACGGCGTTGTTGCTCCAATTGAAGCTGAAGGTAATTACCGCGATACCTTGCCATCGCTCAATTTGACCTGGGCTTTGCGTGATGATTTATTGCTGCGTCTTGGCGTAGCTAAAAACATTACCCGTCCAAGTCTGGGCAGCCTGGTACCGGCAATTACGGCGGTTACGCCGGTTAACGGCAACATCTCCGGTGGTAACCCGGATTTGAAAGCGGTGTCGGCCAACTCTGCTGACGTAAGTCTGGAATGGTATTTCAACGATGAGTCTCTGTTGGCGTTAACGGTTTTCCGCAAAGAGATCAAAGGTTTTATTGCACAACAAACGGTGAGCGGTACGCTTAACCCGGCGATTGCTGCAGTTGTTGCCTTGCGTCCCGAGTACGATCCAAGCAGCCCGCTGTATGACCCCAACGTAACCCAGCCTAACGGTACCTGGAGCGTGAGCCGTCCGGAAAATTCCCAGGATGCTGACCTCACCGGTTATGAAATTACTTATCAGCAACCTTTCTCCTTCCTGCCAGGTTTCTGGAGCAACTTCGGTGTGACTGCCAACTTCACGCATGTGGAATCTGAAGCGACCTTTGGCCGCACCGTGAGCAGTCTGCCGGGCTTGTCTGAAGACAGTTACAACTTCACCGCCTATTACGAAACCGACAAGTGGGGTACCCGTTTGTCCTGGAATAACCGCGATGATTATGTAACTGCGACTTCCGGCTCGAATGGTAACGCGCGAGAGTTTAATACCGGCCCAACCCGTCTGGATCTGTCAGCGTTTTACAACCTGACGGATAACGTGACGATTCGTCTGGAAGCGGTCAACCTGATGGAAGAAGAAGAGCGTAGCTACACCACAGGCCCGACTGGCGATTTGGATTTCGTACGTGAATTCAACTCTACCGGACGTGAAGTCTACCTGGGCATCAGAGCAACTTTCTAAACCCTTTTGGTTGTTCTTTCCCAATAAAAAACCCGGCAATGCAAATTGCCGGGTTTTTTATTGGCCTCACTAAAGTTGGCGTTTTACCGCTTTATTGCGGCGGCTGAATATTCAGCTTTCCTGCCCCGGCATTTTCCAGCACATAATGTTTCACTGCCTCGGCAGAAGCACCGGTGGTGTACTCATAAGGCGGTGTCCAGCCAAGGTTGGTGGTGAAATCGCCGATGATAAAGCGATCGGTTTCTTTCAGTTTATTGTTGGCATTTTCGGCGGCGGTGCGTTTGGCTTCGGTTTTGGTTTTGGCAGAAGCTTCCAGTTCAGTGGATATGGCAGTGCCGTTTAACCAGGAGCCGTTGTCCTTGAATTGGTAACCGTAATAGTTATCCAGAATCAAATCGACATTGGCTTTGCTGCCGGTGTATTCGAATACATTACTTTCAGAAAGAATGCTGGACTCCACGCCCATACCGATGGCGTAAGAGGTTTTATATTCTTCCTGATCGGTATCGCCCACATAATAGTTGTTGAATAAATGCACTTTGCCAAAGCGCACCCGCGGTGAGCGCTGGGTGGAGTTTTCCCAGAGGTTGCCATAAAAGGTGATGCGATTGCGGTCGCGGTCGCTGCCTTCTTCCAGATTGCCATCGCGGTCATAACGTGCGCCGCGGCTGTCACCGGAACCAATCATCAGGGTTTTATCGTGGTCTTTGAAAATGCTGTAGGAAATGGTGATGAAGTCTGAACCATCCTCAATATCCAGTAAGCCATCATGACGCTGAATCAGTTTGCGCTGCTCTTCCGGCAAGTATACCGGCAGCGGACGCGGTTCCAGGTAATCCGGGTGTTCACCATCAGAGAAGGTGCAATGGTCAATCCAGATATTGCGACCGGTAATGACCGTGATGGCTTTATAGCGGGCATTCCAATTGCCGTGTTCACCGTCTGACGGTGACCATGCCGGAGCCAGATCCAGCGGTGCCTGGAATTCCATATTGCGAATAATAATGTTGCTGTTGGTGGGGTCTACCGCGTCTTTCAGGGTATTTAAAGTATTGATGGACAGGTAGCCATCCACCAGTTTTGCATCATCGCCTACACCGAGAATACTGGTATTGGCCGGTACGGTAAATTCAATCACAGCCTTTTGCTGATTGGCAAATTGCGAACGGCGACCACCTTCGGAACGGCTGATTAAATCCAGTTCATCTTTGGCAGCCTGATCGCCCGTCTCGTCAATTTTTTTCTGCAAGGCATCGCGATATTCCTGATCGTAATGTTTTACGTAAAGATCAAAAAAGAAACGGGAGTTGTTCGGTGTTACCCGGTAATAGTTTTCATCAGCAAAACTGCCATCATCCAGCTGGTTGCCGTAAATAGTGCCTTTTACATAAATAATTTTTGGCTCAAGCCGCGCCGCTGCGGGGTCGGTTGCATAGGTAGGGCTGTTGACGTTAGCCAGAGCATCGCGAAATTCCTTGCGGTTGGTGACCACATAAGTGCTTTCTGCGGTTGCACCTTCACCACCGCTGATGGGATGCTGATTGCCGGTTTTATCATTGATGTAATGGTTAACCCAACCTAGTGGCGCGTCCTGAACGACCAGGGCTGGGGTGGAGGATGATGATGAGCTGGAAGAGTTGCTGCTGGATGATGCTGATGAATTGGCTCCAACATCGCGGGGTAACTGTGGATTACTGCCACCACCGCAAGCCGCTAACATCATGGTGGATAACAAACCGACTGCGAGCGAACGCCCACGCGTAAACGCGTGATCACGAGGGATCAACATAGAAAACTCCTGGTTTTTAAATTTATTAAAACGGTGCTCTCACTACCGCTGCGATCAGAGTAATCGCATACTCGCCAGCGTTGAAATCGGTTGCAGAAAAATACAGTGTTTTTATGCTGTTAGAGAAATTTCTGCGGGCAAGTTAATTCGTTTTACCACCCGGCTTATCAACGGTCAAACCTTGCGTGGTTGTAAAATGTGCCAGCATAAAGCTGAAGCCGCAGTGCATCGGTGTTTGGCGATGAATTATTTTTTGTAAAGATAAACGAAATGATTACCTGGATATTATTTCGGTGAAAAAATATCCAGGTTTTTGTGCATTTTATTTTTGCGGAAGTAAATCAAGGCCTTCAAAAAAATCGACCACACCGGTATCCAGATCGTACTCGGCACCTACGATTGCCAGCCCCTGATGCTCAATAAGATCTTCAAGAATATCGGAACCATATCGCAACTGATTAACCGATGCTTGCACGTTACTGCGCACCGCTTGTTGAATCAGGGCATCGTGGTTGTGGCGCAAATCGGTTTTTAATAAACCTTGCACCGATGGCCGAACGCGATTGACGATGGAGCGCAGGTTCAGTGAACCGGTTTTTCCCGGTTCCAGTAATTCATCCAGTGTTGCTTTGACTGCACCACACCGTGAGTGGCCAAGCACCACCACCAGGCGAGTGCCAAACTGGCTTGCTGCGAATTCCACACTGCCAATCAATGACGGCGCAACAATATTGCCAGCCACGCGGATGACGAATAAATCACCAATGCCCTGATCAAACACCAGCTCGGCGGGTACGCGGGCATCCGAGCAACCGAGAATAATGGCAAAAGGCGATTGGCCGAGGGTGGCTTCTGCCCGTCGGGCATGACTGATGGCTGCGTCGCCAAGGCATTCGTTGGCAACAAAACGCTGGTTGCCGGTCTGTAGACGTTCGAGAGCTTCTAATGCTGCAATCACGGATAGTTCCCCTGTATTGAAAACGGCGCCAAATTATATCGGTAAAAACCGCACCGGGTTATATCTTTTAAGCATGATGGTGAATAGCCGCTGTGGGTTTTGTGGCCAGCTGCGGATGGGGAATGTAGCCGTTACGCCTATAAAGAGAAAAATAATTGCGGTGGCAGCGTCAAAAGCCTCAATAAAGTTGACGTGATCATGGTTTTCCAAAAGCAATCTGCTTCTGTTATGGCGGCAACGTTTTTATGGACTAATCTTGGGATCTCAGTAAGGTATTTATTACTGAAATTAAAGTGCGTTAAAAATGGTAGAAAAATATGCCAGTCGCAGTTGGCTGTTTTGATATCCGTGTTATCGGTTTTTAAAAATAACTATCTTAAAGAAACAGGACAGGGAAATGTTTTTTGAAGGCAGTGGTTTTTAAAAGTCTGGCAACTTTAACGATAAACAAAAACTCCCTTAATTATTTCATTCTGATTTGTACCAATGAATGGAGGTCATGATGCATTCATACAGTGAAAATACGCCACCCGTAACCGCACCTGTTGCGCTGGAGGCGTCTGCTGTTTCCTGGGGGGCAATTATTGCCGGTGCTATCGCTGCTGCAATATTGTCGTTAATTCTTCTGCTACTGGGAACCGGTTTTGGTTTCTCTGCCATTTCTCCCTGGTCCGGTGAAGGGATCAGTGCCACAACGTTCGGTGTTACTACCGTTCTTTGGGTGACTTTTGTTTCGCTCGCTGCTTCTGCTTTGGGTGGTTATCTCGCCGGTCGTTTGCGTTCGCGCTGGACAACAACCCATGTTGACGAGATTTACTTTCGCGATACCGCGCACGGGTTTTTGGCTTGGGCAGTATCTACCCTGATTACCGTTACTTTGTTAACGTCTGCCGTTACCGGTGTCATTAGTGGTGGTGTTAAAGCGGGCGCAGCGATTGCCGGTGGCGCTGTTGCCACAGCTGCTACTGCAGGTGCTGCAGCTGTAGCCAGCGATGAGGAAGTTGCCGGCGGTAGCGGGTATTTGTGGGACTCGCTGTTCCGTAGCGAACCAGGCAATGATCTTTCTGCTGATGATCGTGCGGCACTGGCTGATGCACGTACCCAGGTAGCACGCATCTTTGTTAATGCTATTCGCAATGACAGTCTGCCAGAAAATGATGCGCGTTATATTGCCGGTGTTATTGCCGAATATACCGATGTTAATCAACAGGAAGCCGAGCGCCGTGTGCGTGATGCCTACGCCAGCCTGCAAGAAGCCGAAGTAGCGGCTAAAGAAGCGGCTGACACAGCTGCAAAAGCGACTGCTTATGCATCTTTGTGGTTGTTTATTTCCTTGTTGATCGGTGCCTTTATCGCCAGCTTCGCCGCTACCTTTGGTGGCCGTCAGCGTGATCGTGCGGTAATTCGGTAATATATTTCGTTTGCACTAAGTGGAGAAAGACTATGCGATCTATTTTGTTGTTTTTCCTGGGCGTGCCCATTCCAATCATTATTTTAATTGCTCTTTTGTTTTAATGGTTGAGTCATAATTTCCAAAACAGCAACGCAAAAAAAAGCCCGGAATCATCCGGGCTTTTTGATTTCATTTTTATTTCGGGCCAAATAGCAGCCAGAGAATAAAACCGAGAAAGGGTAATAGTAGCAGTACCAAAATCCAGATAACTTTGGCTCCTGTGCCGGCTCCACTTTGAATGGTTTTAACAACCGCATATATCACACAGATCAATAAGATCAGACCAAAAAATCCGCTTACCTCAATACCCATTATGATCTCCTGTTCACTGGTTAGGTGATTTGAGTATAGCAGCTGCTTTTACGTCGGCTTCTGGTGATCCGGTGTTGTTAAACCAGCAAACAATTGAGGGGGAAGCAGTCGTCATATTCTGTGAGCAGGCAGGTGAGCCGATTGTAATCTGCTGTTATGTATAATCATTGTTTTTAGTTGAGTGATAAACATACAATAGCAGCTTTGTTTCAGTTATAAGCGCCATCAGCTGATCGTTTACTATGCAATTACAGGGGAGTGTTATGAACCATACTTTTAGCCTGATCCGGAATGCGTTAACGCGCTCCAGTCAGCCGGTTTCCGGACATGCAAAACGCAGCCGTAAAGGCCCACATGGCAAGTTGTTACTGGCTGCGGTTATTGCGTCGGTAACCCATGGCGCCATGGCCGCTCCGCAAGGTGGTGTTGTCGTTGATGGCAATGCCCATATCAATTATCAGGACGCGCTCACTCTCATTAATCAGCATACCGATGCGATTACCATCAACTGGCAAAATTTTGATATTTCCGCCGGGGAGACAGTTACCTTTCTGCAGCCCGACGCTAACTCCTATGCGCTCAACCGTGTACTGACCGGTGATGGAACGCAAATTAATGGCCAGCTCAATGCCAATGGCCGAGTGTTTGTGCTGGATGCCAACGGCGTGCTGTTCGGCCAATCGGCTCAGGTGAATGTCGGCTCGCTGGTCGCTTCTTCGCTGGATATCAGCGATGCCGATTTTGCCAATGGCCATTTCACCTTTGCCGGGCAGGGCAATGCCGGCAAGGTTACCAACCTCGGTAGCATCACCGTGGCAGATACCGGTGCAGTCGCGCTGTTGGGTGGGCAGGTCAGCAACCAGGGCGTTATTCGCGCGCGCCTCGGTAATGTTGCTATGGCAGCCGGTAATAAGGTGACTTTGGATTTCGCCGGTGACGGTTTACTGAATGTTCAAATTGATGAAAGCACCGCGCAAGCGCTGGTTAATAATGGCGGGCTGATTCAGGCAGACGGCGGCAGCGTATGGATGACCGCACACGCCAGCGATGCGTTGTTGCAAACGGTAGTGAATAACACCGGTGTGATTGAAGCACGCACCCTGCAGGAACGCGACGGCAAGATTATGCTGTTGGGCAGCTTTGATGGCGGTACCGTGCAAGTAGCGGGCAAGCTGGATGCCAGCGCAACGAATGGTGGTGATGGCGGTTTTATTGAAACCTCCGGTGCTATTGTCAAAATCAGCGGACACGCAGAAATTACTGCAGCGGCACCGCAAGGCAAAGCCGGTACCTGGTTGCTCGACCCGACCGATTTGGAAATCAGTTATCGCGCCGATGGCGCGGATGACAATGTCAGCCATGCGCACAGCCAGACACTGCAAAACAGTTTGAATGGTGGTACCAACGTAACCCTGGAAACTGCGGCATCAGGAAATCAGGCCGGTAATATTACGCTGGTCGATCCGCTGGTTTGGAGTGGCGGCGCCACACTGCAACTGACGGCGCACAACAACATCCGCTTTAACGATTACCTGCATGCGCCCACCGGCGGCCTGATCTTATCGGCTGGCAATAACATCACTACCGGTGCCGAAGGTCATATCAACGTTGGCAGCTTCACCTTGCTGGATGGCAGCTGGAGCCAGGTCGCTACCAATCTTCCTACCTTTACGGCCCGTGACTTCCGCCTCGAAGGCGGCAGTTTTGTGCGTGCACTCGGCGGTAGTGGCAGCAATGCTTCGCCCTGGCGGTTGACGGATATTTACGGCTTGCAAGGCCTGGCCACGCAGCTGAGTGGCCACGCGGTGCTGGCTAATAACATTGATGCATCCGGTACAGCGCAGTGGAATGGTGGCGAAGGGTTTAATCCCATTGGTACCTTCGATACCATGTTTACAGGCAGCTTGAACGGCGCGGGTTTCGGTATTGATGGCCTGACTATTAATCGTAGCGGCCTGGATGATGTGGGTTTATTTGGCGTCACCCTGGGAGCTACGCTGTCCAATATTGGTCTGGACCGGGTGAATATTAGCGGGGGGCGTCAAACAGGTGGGTTGGTAGGAGAAAACCGTACCAGTGTTATTAGTGGAAGTTATGTCACCGGTGTCGTACAGGGTACGGATACGGCGGGTGGCCTGGTGGGACGGAATAATGGTGATATCAGCCATAGTTATTCCACCAGCGCTGTGAGCGGAGGGCAGACAGTTGGTGGCCTGACGGGCATGAATGATGTCAATGGCAATGTCAGCCACAGTTATGCCACCGGTGCGGTTAGTGGCGCAGCCACGGTGGGCGGTTTGACCGGCTGGAATTATGGCTCTATCAACCAAAGCTATGCCACCGGACTGGTCAACGGTTCCGGTGTAAACCAGGCTGGTTTGGTCGGGGTGAACTTTGGTGCTATCACCGAAAGCTTCTGGGATAGCTTTACCACCGGGCGGGCAACCGCTATCGGTACGGATACCACTGGTACCCAGGTGGTTGGTGAGGTGAATGGTGATTGGAATTCGTCCGGGGTTAGCGCCTACCAATCTGCCAATTACGCCGGTTTTGATTTCACTGCCGGCGGTGACTGGTTTATCGCCGAAGGTTCTTCCCGTCCGATGTTGCGCGCATCGCTGAATTTTACTCAGGACGGTTCCGGTCGCAACCAAATCACCAACGTTTACCAATTACAAGGTATGGCCGCTGACCTGGCGGGTACTTATGTATTGGCGAATGACATTGATGCTTCGTTAATTTCCGCTAACGGAAATACTTCCAACGTTTGGGGCGGTCGTGGTTTTGCGCCTGTTGGTAATAATTCCGGTGGGCATTTTACCGGTAGCCTGGATGGTCAAGGTTTTGTGATTGATGGTTTGACTATTAATCGTGCTGATCAGGATTTTGTTGGTTTATTTGGCGCCCTGGGTAACGCTTCTCAGGTCACCAATCTGGGGCTTGAGCGGGTCTCTGTGTCGGGGGCGGACCAAATCGGCGCATTGGCCGGGGTGGCCTTTGGCAATATAGATAAAGTTTATTCATCAGGGACTGTGACCGGTGGTGATTATACCGGTGGCTTGATAGGTATTCAGGCCAGTGGTAACACCACAGCCAGCTACTCATCGGCGACGGTACAAGGTGATGAATTTGTTGGTGGTCTGGCTGGACGCTTTCAAGGAACATTACTTTCGAATAGCTACGCGACCGGTGCCGTTACAGGAAATACCAGTGTCGGTGGTCTGGTTGGCAACATTTACCTGGGGCGGGTTGAAAATACCTTCGCTACCGGTAGCGTAGCGGGAGCGCAAAATACCGGTGGTTTGGTCGGTCTCAATTCTTCGCCTTCCACTATTGCCTACAGTTATGCCTCAGGCAACGTAACATCAACTGACGCAGCAACCCGTGGCGGTCTGGTTGGTAATAATGCCGGTACCATCGCCAACAGTTTCTGGGACGTGTTTACTTCCGGGCAGGCCGTTGCAACGGGTACGGGTTCAAATGCAGGTGCAACGGCTCTTATCGGTGATTGGGCTAACCTGGGTATTAATGATTCGGCATACAACTCTGACAGCTACACAGGCTTTGATTTTACCAACACCTGGTTTATCGCCGAAGATGCCTCCCGCCCGATGTTGCGCGCTTTACTCTCCGGTAACGGTGAAATTAATAATCTTTATGACTTGCAGGGTATGGCAGCAGACCTGGCTGGCAACTACACCCTGATGACCAACCTTGATGCCTCTGCTACCGCTGCCAGTATTGCGGCGGGTAATAGTGGTAACTATTCCGATGTGTGGGGCGGCCGTGGTTTTGCGCCGGTGGGCGGAGGCTCCACAGTGTTCAGCGGAAATCTGGATGGACAAGGTTTTGTGATAAACGATCTTGCCATCAACCGCGATTCTTTAGGTCTTGGGCTCTTCGGCGTATTGAATGGCCGGGTTTCCAATCTCGGGCTGGTTGACGTTGATATAACCGTTGCATCCACTGCGCTTACTCCGGTGGGCGCAATCGCAGGACTTGCATTATCTGATGCGGAAATTTCGCAAAGTTTTGCGTCCGGGCAAATCAATGATGCATTTATTGCCGGCGGTTTGGTCGGGGTGAACCTGGAGGGTACTGTTGAGCAAAGCTACTCCAGTGTTGATATTAACAATGCTGTGATTGGCGGCGGCCTGGTGGGTGCCAATGAAGGCTTGATCCAGCAAAGCTACGCTACCGGAAATGTCATTGCTTCTGCTTCCAATCCGGAACAGACCGGTAGCGGGGGACTTGTTGGTTCAAACAGCGGCATTATTCGCCAGAGCTACGCGACGGGTGATGTTTGGGGTGGAGACGTCGCCGGCGGATTGGTGGCAGGTAACAGCGGTGTTATTGAGCAGAGTTATGCCACTGGTGCGGTAGGAGGCAACGGGTTGCTCGGCGGCCTGGTGGGAGATAACGCGCCGGATGGCAGTATCGTTTCCAGCTTCTGGAACATCGAAACCTCCGGTTTAACCGATGGAGTTGGTGCTAATAATGGTTCCGGAACCGGCACCGGTTTAACCTCTGCCCAATTTACCAACCTTGCCAGCTTTGCCGGTTGGGATATCAACGCAGACGGTTCCGGTAATGCGGTATGGCGTATTTACGAAGGCCAGACTGCACCTTTGTTGCGTGCATTCCTCAGCGATATTGAAGTTACTGCCTACGATGATGTTGTTACTTACAATGGTGGTGCTTACAGCGGTCGCCATCAAATTAACGGCACCAGCGGTAACGGTGTTCGTTACGGCAACAGCTATGCAGAATTTGTTGCCGCCTTTGGTGAAGACGGTACGCCTTACGGTTCGTCGGATGCCCTGGGCACCAGCGATCTGGAATACACAGGCACTTCACAGGGCGCTACCAATGCCGGTACTTACGGGCTGAAAGCCGACAAGCTCTGGTCTACCCAGCAAGGCTTTAATATTGTCACCCCGGAAAGTGCACTGGAAGTTGGTGCGCAAAATATTACCATCACCCTCAGCATCAATGACGCCAGCAAAATTTACGGCGATCTTGATCCGGCCTTTACCTGGCGGGTTACTAACGGTGCCATTGGCAGCGGCGATACGCTCACCGGTGTGCTCAGCCGTCAGGCGGGTGAGAATGTTGGTAATTACGCCATTACCGGTCAGGTAACGGGCGATCTGGCGTCTTCCAACTACAACGTCACTATCAATAACGGTGTGTTCACCATTACACCGCGTCCGATCAGTATCTCTATTGCTGATCTGGAAAAGGTCTATGGCAACCTTGATCCTGAACTCGCCTGGCGCATCACTTCCGGCAGTATTGCCCCGCGCGATGCCGGTGAAATTGCCAACCTGATTTCCCTGTCCCGCGAAGCCGGTGAAAATGCCGGTACCTATGCGATTAACGGTATTGTTGGTGGTGTTCTGGCCAGCGGTAACTACCGTGTCAGCCTTGATAACGGCCAACTGGTAATCACCCCGCGTGCGATTGAAATTTCTGCCGATGTACTGTCAAAAATCTACGGCCAGGCTGACCCTGCACTGGGTTGGGAAATTACCGGCGGCAGCATTGTTGATGGCGATACGCTGGTGGTGGCATTAAGCCGCGATGAAGGTCGTGATGTGGGCACCTACGCAATCCGCGTAAACGTAGAAGGCGATGTTGTCAGCTCCGGCAACTACCAGGTCACCACAGTCGATGGCAGCCTGGAAATTAACCCGGCTGCGCTCACCGTGACCGCCAACGATATTCGCACTTACTGGAATCTGTTGCCGCCTTACACTGCTCGCGTTGATGGTCTGGTAGAAGGCGATACCATTGCCGACGTATTTGGCAACAGCCTTACCGTAACCTCTGATCTGGATTTGCCAATTCCGGGTGATTACCGTTTAACCCCCACTGCGCAACTGGCGAGCAACAACTACACCGTCAGCTTTAACGATGGAACCCTGAGCTTGCTCAGCTCCAACCCGGGCGATAACTACGGTTCTGCACTGACCGCCAGCCAATTGCCAGCGCGTGAAGCCCTGGGCCGTGAAAACCGCGCAAATATTTTTGAAGCGCGTCCGCTGTTGGATGGTAGTGAATCCGGTATCACCTTGCAGGTATTGGACGGCGGTGTGCGTATTGATCCGGATCGGCTCGCGGCACTGGGTCTGATCTTCCCGCAGCCGGTTCGTTTCCCGGTTAACAGCTCGGTGATTGCGGAAAGTTATCTGGCTGATTTGCGTCGCTTTGCCGCGCAGCTGCAACGCTACCCGGGCGTGCAAGTATTGGTAGAAGGTCATACCTCCAGCACCGGTTCTCTGGCGCTGAATGACCGTCTGTCACGCGCGCGTGCTGATGCGGTTGCTACCGCATTGCAAGGTATGGGCGTAGCGGAAGATCGCATCCGTCAGGAAGCCTTTAACTATCAGCATCCGGTTGCAACCAACGACACCCTTGAAGGTCGTCTGTTGAATCAGCGCACCGAGATTTCTGAAGACAAACAGTAATAGGCAGAAGGCAAACAATAACCGGCCAGCGGCCAGCGTAAGTGCTGGCCGCTACCGCAAGGAATCAGGATTATGTTGAACAACAAAAATGTTTTGTTTGGTTTGTTTTTGAATCGCTACACGCTCGTTTCTGCATTAGTGCTGCAAGGGGCTATGGCACACGCGCAAGTGGTAGTGCCGGATTCCGGCTCTATTCTGCGTGACATTCAATCCACCCCCGCTTTTGAAGCCGGTGCGGAAAACCAAAGTGAAGTGACCTTGCCCGCTGATAAAGCACCGGCAGTCAATGCCGATGATGGCGGGTTGGCGATTCTGGTAGAGCGCTTTGCCGTAACAGGCAACAGCGCTTTTTCTTCCGACGTATTGGTGGGGCTGGTGGCTGATTTGCAAGGCAAAACGCTGACGCTGGCACAATTGGAAGAAGCCGCCTCGCGTATCACCTTGCATTATCGCGAGCAGGGTTATTTCCTGTCCCGTGCCTACCTGCCACAACAGGATGTCAGCGGCGGTGTTATCACCATTGCGGTGTTGGAAGGTCGTTTGGGTGAAGTGCGCCTGGAAAACACCTCCCGCGTAAAAGACAGCGTTATTCAGCGGCCTTTCAAAAAAGTGGAAGCTGGCCAGCTGGTTACCGCTGAACCGCTGGAAACGCCATTGTTGCATTTATCTGACATCACCGGCGCACGTTCCAGTACTACCCTGGCGCCTGGTAGCCAGGCGGGTACCACTGATTTGATTATCAAATCCGAACCGGCTCCGCTGGTAAGCGGTACGGTTGAACTGGACAACTTTGGTAACCGTTACACTGGTGAATACCGACTGGGTGCCAGCGTTCGTGTTAACAACCCGACCGGTTACGGCGACCGTTTGGATTTGCGTGCGCTGGCCAGTGACGAAGAACAAATTTTCTTCCGCGCACAATATGCGATTCCGGTTGGCCCCTGGGCGACTGAAATTGGAGGTGCCTGGTCCGATATGGATTACGAACTGGGCGACCAGTTTGCCGATATCGGCGCGACCGGTAATGCGCAAATTGCCACTGCCTTTGTTCGGCAGAATTTCGTGCGCACCCGCGCCTTCAATCTTGAAGCGCAGCTGCAGTACGACCGCAAAGATCTCGAAGACAAAATCAAAACGTTCGGCAGCCTGAGTGATAAAGACTCCGAGCTGTACACCTTGACCGTTTCCGGTGATCTGCGTGATAACTTGTGGGGTGGCGGTATTACACGCGCAAGCCTGGCCTACACCCACGGTGAACTGCAAATCAACAGCTTCCTCGACAAGGTAATTGATAGCATTACTGCACGCACCGATGGCAGTTTCTATCGCTGGACACCATCGATCATGCGTTTGCAAAATCTGGGTGGCAAATGGAGTTTGCACGCACAAGTGCACGGCCAGTTCGCCAGCAAGAACCTGGATTCTTCCGAGAAATTAAGTTTGGGCGGCGCTTATGCGGTGCGTGGTTTCCCGCAAGGCGAGGCGAGTGGTGATCAGGGTTGGATTGCCAACCTGGAATTGCGTTACGACATCAACCGTGCCTGGCAAGTATTTGGTTTGCTCGACCACGGTGATTTGAAACGCAATAAAAATCGCTGGAGCAATGCGGAAAATACCATCGACCTGAGTGCTGCCGGTTTGGGAGCTCGCTGGCGTCATGACAGCTTCTACGTAAGCGGCACTATTGCCACACCGGTAGACAGCCGTGACTCTGCAATTGATAACCGCGATCCGCGTGCCTGGGTACAGGCTATCTGGCAATTCTGATGTAATTTTTTTGTCGCGCCCATAAAAAAAGCACTTGTCCTCACAGACAAGTGCTTTTTTTATGGGCGCGATTTTTTGTTAGTAAGGGTAAACCTTTGAACAGCTGGTATGGGATGAAACCTCCGCCTTGAATGGCGTATCAGGTGTTCGGTGTGTCGCCAGAAACAGCGTGATATTACAGCTCATAACAAAAAAATTTTATTCAGCCAAAGCTTTTCTATACTGCGCAGATGTTTCCAATGAAACATGTTCGTTATCAGGTCGTGCCCGCTATGAAACAGCGGCCAGCACTGACGCTGGTTTCTTTTTCGCCATTTTTATATAAGGAAATAGTGATGAAAACTTTTCATTCAACGTTACAAGGATGGGCGAAGTCTGCAGTGCCTGTCTCGCTATTATTACTATCTTCGATGGTTGCCGCTGAAACCCCGCGCATCAGTGTTCTGGAGTTCTCCAAAGATGCCAGCAAAGTCGCTGCGCTTGAAAAAGGAATTGCCAGCATGCGGGCCAATAGCAGTGCCAAACCGGATTCCGCTGCCTATCGCACCAGTTTTGCGTATTGGTCAAACACCCACGGTTACTTTGGTGCCGGAGGCAATGCTACCGATCTTGATGCCTACATCAAACGCCGTATGCCGGAGTGCTTGCCGCAGCTCGGTGAAAAAACCTGTAAGGAATATTATGCGCACATGGAGAATACGACCGTACCTGATGACGGCTTCACCAACAATGTATGGGGCACCTGTCAGCATGGCAATTTGAATTTTTTGCCATGGCACCGTATGTACCTGAACTTTTATGAGAAAACCTTGCGCAAGCAAACCGGCGATGCCAACTTCTCGCTGCCTTATTGGAACTACTACGAAGAAAGAAGCAAGGATGGCAAAGGGCTGGCAATTCCTGCCCTGGTCAGAAAATCCGCCAGTGATCCATTATTCGATGCCTGGCGCACACCGGGTTTGAACGACAATTCCACTTCAATTACCGTGCAAACTGCCAGTGCTCGTCAGGCTTTTGCGTTTAACGACTTCACCAACTTCTCAAACAACTTGCAAAACCAGCCGCATGGCGCCATGCACTGTGCAGTAGGCACCGGCTGTGCTACCCCGGATATGGGTTTTGTGCCTATTGCCGGGCTTGATCCTGTGTTTTATATGCACCACGCCAATATTGATCGTTTGTGGCAATGCTGGTTGGATCGTAAAGCTGGCGGACAAAAGCAGGATCTCGCCTGGGCCAAAAAAAATCTCGGTATGCCGGATAGCTGGTACAACATCCGTTATACCTTTGCCGATGAAAGTGGCAATCAGGTGGATGTGACCATCGCCGACGTTTTTGACGAAAATAAATTTCCTCGTCGTTACGCCGCCGATCTTCGTTGTGAAGAGCCGGTGTTAAAACAGGAATCTCATCTGGTTGCTACTGCAGGAGAATCACCGTTGAAATCCCATGCGTTGCTGACCCATCAGGACAAAATTGTCTTACGTGGCAAACCGGCTGCGGTGAATTTACAACCCGCTGCCAATAATTTAAGAGCATCCGTCTTATCGCAAGCCTTGCAGGAAACAGCGGCAACCTATTTGATTCTGGAGAATGTAACCATTGATGGTGCGCCAGCGATCACTTATGACATCTATATCGCCAACAAAGAGCAGGGTGACAAACGTATTTATGTGGCAACCTTCAATTTGTTCGGTGCCGGCGATTCAGACCATCACCATGATCATAGCGAAGGCATGCAGCTGATTTTTAACGTAACGGAAGATGTGTCCAAACTGGGGCTGACAGGTCCGGATAGTGTATCCGTCACTTTTGAGCCTACCACCTTATCCAGCCGTCCGGTTCCCCAGGCAAATTCCAGCAGTGGAATTTCTGTCGGTTCGATCCGACTGGAAAATACAGCGGTTCGCCCCTGATCCTTGATGCCCGGCCTGATAAGGTCGGGCATTTTTCTATCATGGTTTAAAAACTGCCAGTCACTTTGGCGAAAGGAATCTTTATGATGACGCAGGTAACCCGTCAATATCTGACCCGCATGAGCGTTTTGCCGCTCATGGTTCTGCTCTTACCCAATGCTTATGCCGATGAAGATCATCTATTGAATGACCCCCCGTTAATGTCCATTCAGGCGGCGCTACCCGAAGCTTCATCGCGTTTGCTGACATCATCGCCAGGCAGAGAAAAATATTTTGAATGGACTGTGAAGTACACCGACAGCAGTTTGTGGAATCCGGCTACCAACCGTTGGGACAAGGTGCATTTGCGCAGTTATCAGGGCTCGGGCATTGATACCAAAGCGCCTTTTGCGGCACCTACCATTGTGGTTGAACCCGGCGATACTATTCGGGCAACCTTGAAAAACCGCTTGCCGAAAGATGAAAACTGTTTTAATAAATCCCAGCCTGTTAATGAGCCGCATTGTTTTAACAGCACTAATATGCACACTCACGGTTTATGGATTAACCCGGCCGGCAATAGCGATAACGTGTTGATATCCATTAACCCGGATGTGGATTTTCAGTATGAATATAATATTCCCGCTGATCACCCGGCAGGCACTTTCTGGTATCACCCGCATCGCCACGGCTCTACCGCCATTCAAGTTGCCAGCGGCATGGCGGGGGCGCTGATTATTAAAGGGGATCGTCAGCCCACCACCACACAAAATGGTGATCTGGATACTTTATTGTCTGCCACGGAAGAGCGCATTTTGCTGTTCCAGCAAATTCAATACTATTGCCATGGCGAAGGTAAAAACCCTGAAGATTACAATTGCAGTAATGAACGGGATCGTGGCGAAATAGAAAGCTATGCGGCATTTTCACCGGGTGTATGGGCAGACTCGGGGCGCTTTACCAGTATTAATGGCCAGGTGCAGCCGTTTATTCAGGCCAAAGCCGGGCAGGTTGAACGTTGGCGAATGATTCATGCCGGGGTACGTGATTCCATCAATCTGGAATTCAGAAAAATGAAACCCGCTAACAATAATTTTCGTGCAGCTTTACATCAGCAAGCGCTGCAACAGGACGAGCTTATTGAAGAATATTGTACCGGTGAAGCGCTGACGCAATTTATTGTGGCGGCAGATGGTTTGACCGTGCCTGCGATGCGTAAATACACAACGACAGTATTTCAACCGGGCTACCGTTGGGATGCTTTAATGGTATTTCCGGAAGAGGGTCAGTACTGTGTTATTGATAGCGCAGCTCCTGCCTCAGCCAACGTTGACCGCACCGCATCATCGCGCCAGCTTCTGGCGGTGGTCAATGTGAGCGCCGGTGAAAAAGCCGACCCCGAAAGCGTTTTGATGCGCACTTTGACAACCCATGCGAAACAACGCTATCCGGAGAATGTCAGCCGTGAAGTTATTCGCGATTTGGAAAACGGTCAGTCATTGAAAAAATTTGTTGCGCATGCTCCTATCACCAACGTGGATGGCAAACAGTCGCTGGTATTTAATATCAATACCGACACCGACCCGGCGCAATTCCTGATTGATGGCAAACCTTATGACCCCGCCCGTATCGACAGGGAACTGGTATTAGGCACCAGTGATGAATGGACGTTGACGTCCAACCTTGCCAGCCATCCATTTCACATTCATGTGAATCCTTTCGAGATCGTTGCGGTATACGATCCCAATGGCAAGGATGTTAGCGGCCCCGATGCTATTGATGATTTTGATAAATCAGCAGCGCCGGATGTGCAATACCGGGGCACCAAAGGTTTGTGGAAAGATACTTTGTGGGTTAAAAATGTTCAGCTGAAAGATAAGAGCCGACATGCCTACACCGTCGTAGTGCGAACCCGCTATCAGCGCTATATTGGTGATTTTGTATTGCATTGCCATATTCTGGATCATGAAGATCAGGGCATGATGCAGAACGTGCGTATTGGAATTAGTGACGGGCGCGGCGGCATTGCTCACGGCCACCATTAATTGCTGCATAAAAAATCCCCCGACGTTTGCGCGCCGGGGGATTTTTTTTGGCCGTATCAAGAGCCGGCACTATTAGAAATGAATGTCAGCACTCAACATGGCAGAGCGTGCGGTACCCAGTAATACGCGATTGGCTGGCCAGTTGGTCGATGTGGCATAAAGCTCATCGGTTACGTTATTCACATTCAAACGCAAAGTAAGATTTTCGTTAAATGTGTAGGACGCCATCAGGTTGCCAATGGTGTAACCCGGTAATTTTCCGAAGGTGCCATTGGGAATAATGCGGCTGGCATCATCGGGGCGACCCGCCCAGGAATCGCCTACGTGTTGAATACCGGCACCAATGGTCAGGCCTGCGTCAAACCGCCAGGTCGTCCAAAGGCTGGCGCTTTCTTTCGGTGTAAAGGCCAATTCATCACCGCTGGTGCGTGTAGCAGTGCCGTAGTCAGCCGGGTTGGCGCGCTTGCGTACGTCATCCAGCCAGGCGCTGTGTTTGCGCTCGCTGTCGAGAATTACAAAGCCACCGAACACATCCCACTGCTCGGTAATTTTTCCGGAAATACCAAATTCCACACCTTCTACGATTTGCTTGCCGTGGCCTTTCAGGCTGGCTGAGGTTTCACCCACTTCCAGGCCGGTAATCGCTACGTTGCGCTTTTCGGTAGAAAATACCGCGAGGTTGGTAGAGAGGCGGCTGTCGAAGAAGTCCCACTTGGTACCAATTTCATAGTTGCGTGACTTCACCACTTTGGCATCTGCAACAAAGCCCGGGAAAGCATTGTCGCCGGTACGTGAAATATCCGGGTTGGAAAGGAAGGAACCGGCAGGCAGCGAAGATTCGCCCACCGCCACGTAAATGCTGCCGTTGCTGGCCGGTTTGTAAACCAGACCAATTTTGCCACCGGCAGTGGTTTCACTTTCCTTGTAACCGTTCAACGCACCACTGGAAGAACCGTCAGCGTTGTTGCTATCAATAGTCACTTTGTAGCGCTCACCGCGAACGCCGGCAGTCAGCTGCCATTGATCGTTGAGTGTCAGCGTGTCGTAAATGTAAATCGCCTGGGTATTGACGCCAACCTTGTTCGCCTGGGTTGCATTCAATTCAAAGGCCGGTGAACGATAGGCATCGGGATTAAAAATGTTGGTCGCCGCCGGGTTGTTGGTGCCGTAACGGTTAGCGTCTGATGACTCGCGTGAAAATTCCACACCAGCTACCAGGTGGTGTTTGATAGAGCCGGTATTAAACAGCGCCGTGAGGTTGCTCAGGTTGGAGAAGCTGGCTGCTTCGCGATCATAAATCTGGGTTTGCGAGGTCATTTGCTGTGTCGCCGGTGTGTAACCGGTAGGTACGGTGAAGCGTGCTTCGCGATCGGTTTTGGAAAGGCGTGTCTGGTTGCTGAAACTCAGGGTGCTGGAAAAGTCGTGTTCCACTTTGGCGAGCAGCGAGTCGGATTTGGTATCGTCATAATCGGATGCCAGGCCATAAAAATTATCGCGGTCTGCCGATGCTGCCACGGCATCGTAACGCATCATGCCTTTGATCATTGCGGCCGGTACGCCCCAGTCCGGACGGGCTTCCTGCTCCAGATGCTGATAGGCGAGGGTGAAGCGGGTGCTGCTATCCAACCCCCAGGCTACCGATGGCGCCACACCCCAATTGTTGCTGTCAGCACGCTCGCGACCGGCAACACCGCTGTCTTCTACCATCAGGTTCAAACGCACCGCGGCACCGGGGCTGACTTTCTGGTTGATATCGGTAGTGAGGCGATGGCGGGCTTTGGAGTCGTACTCGTCGTCACCGTAGCTGATGGTGGCCGAGCGGAAATTTTCCAGACGCGGGGTTTTGGTGGAAAGATTAATGTAACCGCCAGCGCTGCCACGGCCGTTATCGGCTGCCGGGCCTTTGGCCACTTCAACTTGTTCCACGTTAAAAATGTCGCGGCTGTAACTGCCGGAGTCACGTGCGCCATCTACAAAAATACTGCCGCTGGTGTCAAAACCGCGCAGGCTGAAATTGCTGTTACCGGTGGAGAAGCCGTTTTCACCGGCGTTAAAACTGATGCCAGGTGTGTTGGCCAACACGTCAGTGAGGTTTTGTGCGCCCTGTTGGGTGAACACTTCTTCCGGAATAATTTGCAGGGTTTGCGGGGTATCTACCAGCGGCGCGGTGAACTTGGGCGATGAAGGCGCTTGTGCTTCTGTCTGGCCTTTAACCTGAACGGTTTTCAGGGTAGGGGCGGTTTCATTGCTGCTTTGTGCGTAGCTCATACTGCTGGCAGTAATGCATACCAGTGCAGCAACGAGAGGTTTGAGGCGCGTTCCTGCCAAAATGGGCGAATGATCAATGGTGCATTGGGTCATGGGCTGGGTCCTTGTTGATTGAAGTGGGAGAGCGAAAACGGCAGAAGCAAAGCTGAAAATTTTACAGATGATAATAATTGATATTATTAATATCAAATGATATTGATCACAGGTTCCATTTGGCGCCACCGCTGCCAACCTCTTTAACAGTGATTTTCTGTACCGGGGGCAGCGTGGCGAAGAGAGGGATCGGCGGTGTTATAGTGGTTAATCCCAACCATTCGTTTATCAGGAGGCAATCGGGTGCTGGACATTATTCCGGAGATTCTGACGGCAGAGCAGGTAGCGCAATGCCGCCATTTACTGGCCAATGCTGCATGGCAGGATGGCAAAACCACGGCGGGGCATGTGGCGCGTCAGGCAAAACAAAACCGGCAGCTGGCGGCAGATGATCCGCTGACAACGCAGTTGGGAAATCTTATTCTGGATGCGCTGGTGCGCAACCCGCGCTTTATGTCTGCCGCCTTGCCGTTAAAAGTATTGCCTCCGCGCTTCAATCGTTATGAAAACGGCGGTCATTACGGCAATCATATTGATGGCGCGGTGATGAATGCACCCGGCTCGTCACAGCGCATCCGCACTGATCTTTCCGCAACGCTGTTTTTCTGCGATCCCGACGATTACGACGGGGGCGAGTTGGTGATTGAAGACACCTATGGCAGCCAGTCCATAAAGCTGCCCGCAGGCCACCTGGTGCTGTATCCGGGCACCAGCTTGCACCGGGTAACACCGGTCACTCGCGGGGCAAGAATCGCCGCTTTCTTCTGGGTTCAAAGCCTGGTGCGTGAAGACAGCCAGCGCAGTATTCTCACCAGCCTCGATACCGCTATTCAGCACGTTTCAGCCGATACTCCCGATAGCGACGCGGTAGCCCGGTTAACCGGGGTTTATCACAACCTGCTGCGCCAATGGTCGGAGACCTGAGCCAATGACCGCTATTCTGCCGCCGTTGCAAACCATCCCTGTCGATATCCAAAGCCTTGCTGATTACGAGCCCTATGCCAAAGCGCGGATGACGCCACAGGCCTGGGCTTATTTCAGCGGTGGCGCAGCCGATGAAATTACCCTGCGCGACAACCACGACGCTTTCGCTCGTTACCGGTTTAAGGGGCGGGTATTGCAGCCTGTGCAGCAGGGCAATACCCGTTTACAGCTGTTTGACATGTTGCTGGAATATCCCATTCTGCTGGCGCCGGTGGCTTTTCATCGGTTGGCGCATAGCGAGGGCGAGCTGGCAACCGTTACCGCCGCCGCCGCCATGGGCGCCGCCATGGTGGTAAGTACCCAGGCCAGTGTCGGTATCGAACACATTGCCGCCCGGGCGGTTGCACCGCTGTTGTTTCAGTTGTATTGGCAGCCGCACCGCGAAGCCAATCTGGCGTTGGTAAAAGCGGCTGAGGCGGCCGGTTGCAAAGCTTTGCTGGTGACGGTGGATGCACCGGTGAATGGTCCGCGCCACCGTGAGCAGCGCGCCGGCTTTGCACTGCCGTCCGATATAGAAGCCGTGAATTTACGCGGTTTGCCAACGGCGCCGGTATGGCATAGCAAGCCTGGCCAAAGCCCGGTATTTGGCAGTAACCTCTTGCAAGCTGCACCCACCTGGGAAGATATGCGCTGGTTAAAATCGATGACCCGTTTGCCGGTGGTTTTAAAAGGCGTAATGAACCCGGAGGATGCCCGACAGGCATTGG
This sequence comes from Cellvibrio polysaccharolyticus, assembly GCF_015182315.1. NCBI lineage: Bacteria > Pseudomonadati > Pseudomonadota > Gammaproteobacteria > Cellvibrionales > Cellvibrionaceae > Cellvibrio > Cellvibrio polysaccharolyticus. The sequence continues at coordinate 3,051,972 of NZ_PRDL01000001.1, read as the reverse complement.
ATTCAGGCATGGACGGTTTGGTGGTATCCAACCATGGTGGCCGCACGCTGGATGGTTTGCCTGCCTCTATTGATGCCCTGGCGGCAGTCGCGGCGGTGGTGAATAAACAAATACCACTCTTGCTGGATGGCGGCATTCGTCGCGGCAGCGATGTGGTAAAAGCGCTGGCGCTGGGTGCAGATGCGGTCATGATCGGACGCCCTTATATTCACGGCCTGGCAGCCGCCGGTGCGGTGGGGGTGGCGCATGTGCTGAATATGTTGCGTGCCGAGCTGGAAGTGGCCATGGTCTTGAATGGCTGTCATTGTCTGGCAGATATTGATGCCTCGCTGCTCTGGCAAGCAGGTCGCACTCAATAATCCGCTCCGGGTGCCGCCAGGCTGTGTTCTTTTTCCGCACGACCGACCAGTGAAGCACAAAGCCTTTCCTTAGGCTAATACCGGCAAGGGTGTTTATGTCGGGGCGGCCACAGAAATGCGTGCTGCCAATTGCGAGCGGTTCTCTCAAAGAATACAATAAGAATTATTATCATTAATGGGCGGTTTCCTGCCTGATAACATCATTCCTTTCCGAACCTCTTGCCTGTTAGCGACTGCCAACATCGTTAACGGCGGGTGTTCGGCTCGCGTTGGGGAAAGTTTCCATGTCCACGGTCGATTCCACCCGCCAGATGCATAGGCTTTATGAAGGCCACCATGCATGGTTGGCCAGCTGGCTGCGCAAGCGCTTGTCCTGCCGTGAGCAGGCGGCTGACCTGGCGCAGGACACCTTTGTCAAAGTGCTCCTCAATAACAAAGCGGCGGAGCTGCGCGAGCCCCGCGCTTATTTAACCAGTGTGGCGCGCAGTTTGATGATTGATATGTTTCGCCGCCGCAGTATTGAGCAGGCCTACCAGGAGGTACTCGCGGCGCAGCCCGAAAGGGTGGTGGATTCGCCGGAAACCCGGGAAATCATTATTGAAGCGCTCATGGAAGTTGACCGGTTACTGGATAGTTTGGGTGAGCGGGGCCGAAGCATTTTCATCATGGCGCAAATTGAAGGTTTGAGCCTTGCCGAAATTGCCCGCCAGTTAAACCTCTCGGTTAATACCGTGCGCAAGCATTTTATTCGCGCCATGGCGCAGTGTTTGATGTTGCTGGATTAAACGGTATGACGCACATATCACCGGATGTTTACGAAGAGGCGGCCGACTGGTATTTGCGCCTTAAAGAAAGCAGCAGCGATACCGCCTTGCAGCAACAACATCAGCAATGGCTCGCACAACATGAACTGCATCGCCACGTCTGGGCGCGGGTAGAAAAATTGTTGCAGACGTTTCAATTGCCGGCGGGGGCTATTGCCGGTTCTTCGTTGCGCCAGGCGCGCGCCACCCGACGTAACGCCTTGAAAAAAATGACCGCGCTTTTAATCGCCGGCGGTAGTGTGGGAATTAGCTGGCCGGTGCTACGCGAGTTGTCGGTATTTGCCGATTATCACACTGCAAAAGGTGAGCGCCGCGAGTGGTTATTAAGTGATGGCAGTCGGTTAACGCTGAACACCGCGACCGCTGTTGATATCCGTTTTACGGCAGATTTGCGAAGTATTTTTCTGCGCGAGGGCGAAATATTTCTCCAGGTTGCTGCCACCGGCGAGCCTTTTATCATTCACACACCCGCGGGCAGCATTCAGGTGGAGAAAAATTGTGTAATGGTGTGCAGCAACGGAGAAACTACCCGCGTCAGTGCACTGGACAGTGCAGTTGCTGCCCGCGCATTGGCGTTACCGAACCAGCTGGTGCTGGTCGAAGCCGGACAATCCCTGCGTTTCAGCCCAAAAGCCTATGAGGTGGCGGAAGGTGCAAGGCCTTATGCCGATGCCTGGCGGCAAGGTTTGCTGGTGGTCAGTGATTGGCAGCTGGATAGATTCCTGCAAGAGTTGGGGCGCTACCATCGCGGCTACATCGGTTGCGATGCCAGCATAGCGTCTTTGTCTCTATCCGGTTCGTTTCAATTGAACGATACCTTTGCCATTCTTGAAAATCTTGCGACAACCCTGCCGATAAAAATCCGCTATCGCACCCGTTACTGGGCGCAATTTGTGCTGGCCTGATTTTTTCAAAAAAATAATGAAGAGGGGTTGTCGATTGACGTTGCTCATTCGACTTGGAGATTAAAGGTGCATAGCCGCCGTTAATTTTCTTATCCCGAGAGGCTTCTGTTATGAGCAAATCTGCTCAAGGTGTTTGCTGTTTACGATTATCCATCCGCCTGGCCATGATGGGGCTGTTGGCGGTGGCTGCCGTTGGTACGACTTTAGCCATGCCGGTTTACGCACAAAGTGATGCGCCCGGTGTGCAACAGCAGCAACATTTTTCTATTGCCGCCGGGCCGCTGGAATCGGCCCTGATGCGCTTTTCTTCATTGTCGGGCATGACCATTTCGTTTACGCCCGACCAGGTGCGGGGCAAAAACACCCCGGGCATTCAGGGGGATTTTACTCCGGCACAGGCGCTGGATCGTTTATTGGCGGGCAGTGGCCTGGCGCTGCGCCAGCAAAATAATACCTTCAGCCTGGAAACCCTGCCGCAGGGCATGTTGCCAGCGGTGCAAGTGCAAGCAACGGGTGAAACGGTCGGCGCCACCGAAGGCAGTGGTTCCTATCGCGCTTTACAAGTTTCTCTGGGCAAGGGGCAAAGTGTTCGTGAAACGCCGCAGTCGATCAGCGTAATGACCCGTCAACGTATTGAAGACCAGGGGTTGAACGAGCTGGGTGATGTGTTATTGCAAACACCGGGCATTACCGCGGCGGTGGGATCCTATGCTTCAGTCGACAAAATTTATTCGCGGGGTTTTGAAGTCAGAAATGTGCAAATTGATGGCTTGGTCGCCGGAGAATTTTCCGGATTTTTTGGTACGCCCAATCTTGCCATGTACGACAGTGTAGAAATTATTCGTGGCGCGGACGGTTTGTTTTCCGGCAATGGCGAGCCAGGTGGTTCTATTAACCTGGTGCGCAAACGCCCGCTGGCGCATCGGCAAATTGCCGTGAATGCAACCGCAGGCAGTTGGGATTATTACCGCGCTGAAGTCGATGTCAGTACGCCACTGGCGTATGACGGCAAAGTACGCGGACGTTTGGTAGCAAGTTACATGGATCGTGAATATTTTTACGATGTGGCGAATAACGAAAATTCGTTTTTCTACGGCATTGTGGAAGCTGATCTCACAGAGAATACGCGGATTTTTGCCGGTGGCAGTTTTGATAAACGCAACGGAACACCGGGTAACCCTGGCATGCCGCGCGCACACGATGGCAGCGATTTGAAACTGCCACGCAGTACAGGATTATTCGCCTCCTGGGGCGTTGAGGATTACGAAAAGAAAGAATTTTTCCTGGGTATTGAACATCAATTTTCTGATCGTTGGTCATTAAAAACTGAAGCGACCGTGAGTGACACCGAGCGCTATCTGGTAAATGGTTCCCTATACGGTGCAATTGATCCGCAAACCGGTCTTGGTGGGCAAATCGGCTTATGGGGCGGTAATGATCTCGGCTCAAAAACCCGCACTGTTGATTTACACCTGAATGGCAGTTTCGATCTTTTTGGTCGCACGCACAGGCTGGTTTCCGGTGTGGACTGGCGTGAAGTAGTGTTCACCCAGTACCAGATGCAGACCGATTTTGATCAACCAATTCCGGCACAGAATGTTTACAGTTTTGATCCCCATAATATTCCTGATCCATCCAAAGTGCGTTATAACCGCGGCTGGAAGGATTACGGTTCTTTCCAGCAAGGTATTTATGCTCGGGTGAATTGGTCTCTCACAGATAGCCTGAATTTGATTACCGGTTTCCGCAATGCCGATTACGACTATGAATCGCCACTGGTGACTTTTGATGCGCAAGGCGAAAACATTATTCGCCGCTCGTTAACCAAATATGGCGAAAATAATATTCTCACCCCTTATGTTGGGCTTACCTTTACCGTCAACCCGCAGTGGTTGTTGTATGCCAGTTTGACCGACATTTACAAAGCACAATCGCACCGCCTCACAGGGCCGCTACCCGGCACACCGCTGGATGCCGTAGAGGGCCAAAATATGGAGGTGGGTGTTAAAGGCGATTTCAAAGACGGGCGCCTCACTACCGCGGTGTCGGTTTATCGTATTGAACAAACCGGTGAAGCGGTGCGCGACCCGGCATTTCCAAGTACACCTTTTGGTGATCTTGGCCTGAATTGTTGCTGGCTTTCACTCGGCGAGGTAGTGAGTGAAGGTGTTGATACGGAGGTTAATGGTGAGATATTACCGGGCTGGCAAATTTCCGCAGGTTACACATGGAACCGCAACAAAAACGAACGCACATCCGTCGTTTACCATTCTGTTACGCCGAAGCACTTATTTAAATTGTGGAGCGACTGGAGCTTCTCCGGGTCTTTAGCCGGTTGGAGTTTCGGCATTGGCGCAACCGCTCAAAGCGAGCATTTTGTTAACGGCACACTGAAGGCCTGGAATCAAAATTCCGGGCAATTCGATGGCCCTTCAGTGCCATTCCAATTCAGCCAGGGTGGTTACGCGGTATGGAACAGCCGCATTGCCTGGCAGGTGGATAACAACTGGTCGGTCGCGCTGAACGTTAATAACCTGTTCGATAAAACCTGGTATCAAACCCTGGGCAGTGCAGACAACGGTAACTTCTACGGTGAACCGCGTAATGCCATGGTTACGGTGCGTGGGCGCTTCTAATACCGAATCTGTATTCACCAGAGCCTGGCTATTGGATAACAAATGTACAAATGGCGGCTTTTAGGGAGAAAAGTCGCTTTTTTCACAAAAAAGTGAGCTTTTTTTAATTTTCGTTCGTCATGAGTAGTAAGAGAGTCAATTGTGCCGATGCACCGGGGCTGCAGTACGGAATCGGTTATCCCTTTACTTCACTCTTTTTAACGTCTGCTGCCATCTGCCCGTGCTTGTCATGTTGCAGTGATGGTAGCGGTTTAACGATTTTTTAATCTCCCAGGAGGAATGTACATGTTGAAGAAATCTTTACTGGCACTGGTGTTGTCATCCATGGCGGTAGCCGCCAGCGCTCACGAATTATGGATCGAACGCGATGGTAGCGGCCCGGTGCGTGTGTATGTCGGCCATGCTGAAGGTCATCCGGACAAAGGTGAATCGGTTGCCAAGCTGGAAGCCAACACCAAAGTATTCACCACTGACGCCAAACAACTGGCCAAACTGGCGGTGAAAGAAGACCACCTGGAAGCGACCCTTGCTACCCAGGGCGATGCCCGTATGGTCAATGACCTGGTGTGGAACCCGTGGAAAACCAAAGAAGGCGGCTACCAGGCAGCTATCTTCACTGCGCGTGCTGGCCGTACCGACACTAAAGCTGTGCTGGATTTTGAACTGGTACCGGTTGCTGCCAACGGCAACACCTTCACTCTGATTTACAAAGGCAAGCCATTGGCTGAATCTGAAGTCAACGTAATTTCCCCGGAAAAATGGACCAAAACGTTTACCACTGACAGCGAAGGCCGTATCACGCTGCCAATCAAGGAAAAAGGTCGCTTCATTCTGGTGGGTGCTCACAACGTTGATGCAGACAAAGGCACCGAAGTTGCCGGCCAAAAAATTGACAAACTGTCGTATACCACTGCGCTGAGTTTCGTCGCCGAGTAAATTCCTGTCTCAGGTGTATTACCGGCACAGTTTTCTGTGCCGGTTTTCCCTTCCCGCTGAAAAATTCCATCTATTAAGCCAGCACGCAAGCTGCTTTTTTCGCCTTGATTTTACTCGTATCGCTATTCAATTTCTGGCGTTAACTGCCGGTGTTGCTTCTGCTTCTGCTTCTGCTTCTGCTTCCGCGTTCGCCGTTTTACCCGCGTATTCAAGGCGCAGCGCTTTGGCGGCGGTAACCATGCGCTCCAGTGCGGCTTCGGTTTCCGGCCAGCGGCGGGTTTTCAAGCCGCAATCCGGGTTTACCCACAAACGTTCAATCGGTAACTCGCGTGCGGCACGACGCATCAGGTTAATGATGCTATTCACATCCGGGACATTGGGTGAGTGAATGTCGTAAACGCCAGGGCCAATATCATTCGGGTATTTGAAATTTTCAAACGCTTGCAGCAATTCGCCATCGGAACGGGAGGTTTCAATGGTGATGACGTCCGCATCCAGATCCGCAATCGCGCCGATAATATCGTTGAACTCCGAATAACACATGTGGGTGTGAATCTGGGTTTCATCCTGAACACCGGCAGCGCTTACGCGGAAAGCATTCACTGCCCAGTTCAAATAGGCTTGCCACTCTTTTTTGCGCAGCGGTAAACCTTCACGAATAGCCGGTTCGTCAATCTGAATGACTTTAATACCGGCTTGTTCCAGATCGACCACTTCATCACGCAATGCCAGGGCAATTTGCAAGGCGGTGGTTTCGCGAGGTTGATCGTCGCGTACAAAAGACCAGAACAGCATAGTGATGGGGCCGGTCAGCATGCCTTTTACCGGCTTCTTGCTGAGCGACTGCGCGTAGCGCGCCCAGTTTAGGGTGATTGCTTGCGGACGGGAAACATCACCAAAAATAATCGGCGGTTTTACGCAGCGCGAGCCGTAGCTTTGCACCCACCCGTATTGCGTAAAGGCATAGCCATCCAGATGTTCACCGAAGTATTCCACCATGTCGTTACGCTCGGCTTCGCCGTGCACCAATACATCAATATCCAGTTTCTCCTGGCGGGCAATCGCGTCGGCAATTTCCTGGCGAATACGGTTTTGGTATTCCGCTTCGTTAATAACACCCTGTTTGAAATCGCAGCGGGTTTGACGGATATGATCAGTCTGCGGAAAAGAGCCGATCGTGGTGGTGGGGAACAACGGCAAATGAAGCAGTGCTTGTTGTTTTTTAATTCGCAGCGGGAAAGCACTTTGGCGAGCACTGTCTGATGGTTTTACGGCTTGCAAGCGCGCCTGAACAACCGGGTTGTGAATGCGTGGCGAACTACGGCGAGATTCAGCGGCAGCGTTGCTGTCTGCCAGCGCTTTTTCCAGGGCGGGATTATTGTGGCCGGAAACCAGCTGTGCCAATGCTACCACTTCAGCAACTTTCTGTGTGGCGAATGCCAGCCAGCTTTTAATTTCAGCATCCAGTTTTTGTTCACGATCCAGGTCAACCGGTGAGTGCAACAATGAACAGGAAGGTGCCACCCACAAACGCCCGCCCAACTGCGCCCTGGCATCTTTCAACACCTTCAGTGATTCTGCCAAATCGTTGCGCCAGATATTGCGGCCATTGACGATACCGACCGACAGTACTTTGTGCGCAGACAGGGGATCAACCACCGGCAAGAGTTGCTCTGGCGCACGCACCGCATCAATGTGCAAACCGGCCACTGGTAAATTCAATGCGGTCGACAGGTTTTCGCCCAGTGGGCCGAAGTAAGTAGCCAGCAAAATTTTCAGCTTGCCGGTTTGCAGTCGGTGATAAACACCTTCGAAAGCCTGTTGCCATTTTGCGGGCAAATCCAGCACCAGAATCGGCTCATCAATTTGCACCCATTCCACACCGGTTTCCGCCAGTGCCGCCAGCAGTTGCTCATAAGCAGGCAGCAGGTTTTGCAGCAAATCAAAACGATCAAATGCGCTGCCTTTTTCCTTGCCGAGCCACAGGTAGCTCAAGGGGCCCAACACCACTGGCTTAACGTTATGGCCCAGTGAAATAGCCTCGCGTGTTTCATCAATAATTTGAGTCCAGCTCAATGCAAACTGCTGACCGGCATGAAACTCCGGTACCAGATAGTGGTAGTTGGTATCAAACCATTTGGTCATATCAGACGCGGTGGTGCCGTTACCGCCAGGCGCCCGGCCACGCGCAACGCGAAACAAGGTATCCAGATCAATATCGGTACAGGGCGTGGTGACGGCTTCGGCTTCAGGGTTGTGCGCATGGGCCGCACAACAAGCGGTTTCGGTAGTGCGGGTGGTAGCGTTTGTGGCGGCACCTTTACGGTGACGAGCCGGAATATTGCCTACTGTTGCAGACAGCGTCAGTACCTGATCGTACCAGGCAAAGTCACCGGCCGGTATTAAATCAAGACCGGCATCCGCTTGCAGTTTCCAGTGGGCGGCGCGCAGTTCGCGGCCAGTTGCTTCCAGTTGAGATTGGGTAATATCTCCACGCCAATAGGCTTCCTGGGCTTTTTTCAGTTCGCGGTCTGCGCCAATCCGGGGAAACCCGAGGTTGTGCGCCAGTGTGTTCGGAGTTGTCATGGTTTAGCCTCATGGGGTGATTCTGTTTTGGATGAGGCCATTCTCGGAGAAGCGTTATCATGAGTAAAACTGATAATTTTCAGTTTTAAAGTGAAATAAATTTGATTTGATGGTTGGTGAGGCGTAGGATTTGATTCAATCTTCAAAACGGCCTTGCTGCAAATTCTTAAATATGGCGATGAGCCCCCATGGATGGGTTCACGGCGTGTCAGTTATACCACTTGGCCACCTCCCGTTTAACGGAGCACCTATGATAGAAATCCGTCATCTCAAAACGCTGATCGCTTTGCGCGAAACCGGTAGTCTGGTAGACGCCGCAGAGCGGTTGTTTCTTACCCAGTCGGCCTTGTCCCATCAGTTAAAAGAACTGGAAGGGCGCCTGGGTACCGAGCTTTTTATTCGCAAAAGTCGTCCGCTGCGTTTCACTGAAGCAGGCAAGCGGGTGTTATTGCTGGCCGACGACGTACTGGCCAAAGTCAGCGAGGCCGAGCGCGATGTACACAAACTGTTGCACGGCGAAGCAGGTCGTTTGTACATGGCCATCGAGTGCCACAGCTGTTTTAACTGGCTGATGCCAACGGTCGATGTATACCGCAACCAATGGCCCTCCATTGAGCTGGATTTTTCCAGCGGCTTTATGTTTGAGCCGCTGCCAGCGCTGGCGCAAGGTGAAATTGATCTGGTGATTACATCAGACCCGCAAGATATCAAGGGTGTTGAATACATCCCCTTGTTCAGCTACGAAATGCAAATTGCGATTGCCAACAGCCATCCGTTGCATGCAAAAAATTATCTTGAGCCAGGCGATCTGGCTGATCAAACCATCATTACCTACCCGGTAGAGCGCTCGCGTCTGGATGTGTTTAAAAACTTTCTCGATCCGGCCGGTATTGAACCAGCGGGGATTCGCACGTCTGAACTGACACTGATGATGGTGCAACTGGTGGTCAGTGGGCGAGGTGTGTGCGCGTTACCGAACTGGGTGCTGGCGGAATATGTGGATCAGGCATTGATCAGCGTGCGTGCTGCCGGTGCTAAAGGTATTTGGCCGACCTTGTATGCAGCGGTGAGAGAAGAGCAGCTGGAAACACCGTTTATTGCCGATTTTCTCAAGCTGGCCAAAGCCCATTGTCTGAAAAATCTCACCGGGGTCAAACAGGTTTGATCCCCGGCGAGAGCCGCACCTCTCAACGGTTGCGACATGCTTCTGTTATGAGGTGGCCGCTTTTCCTGCTACCCAATTTTGTCGCAGCCGATCATAACTCCAGTTGAACAGCAGGGTGTAGGGCAAAAAGAATAATAGAATGCCTGCTTCCAGTTTAAGCGCCATCCACCAGCTCACCGACAACCAGAAGGCGGCAACCGGGACAGTAAAAAACACCAGTCCTGCCTCAAAGCCCAACGCGTGCAATATCCGCACGCCCAGTGTGCGTTCAAAGAGCAGGCGTTGTTGCAAGCGGTCAAACAGGATGTTGTACACCATGTTCCAGAGCATGGCTGCTGTCGATAGAAACAACGCCAATGCGCCCATGGTGGCGAGTGACACGTTCATCAGCCAGGCAAATAGCGGTGCGCTGGTAGCGATTGCCAATGCTTCAAACGTAAACGCATGGAACACACGTTCCTGAAATGAACGTTGGATGCGGGTTGCTGACGCTTGCATGGTAAAACTGCCTCAAAAATAAAGTCAGCAGCAATATTAATCGGCTAGTATGGGTGGTAAAAGTTAATATCCATCGGAAAAACCGATATGAATATGTCTCTTGAATCCTTGTCTATGTTTGTTCAGGTGGCCAGCGTCGGCTCTTTCAGTGCCGCGGCACGTCAGTTGGGGAAAAGCCAATCCACGGTGAGTGAGGCCATTGCCAAACTGGAAATTGATCTGGATGTGGTGTTATTCGACCGGACTGCGCGTAAACCGGTAATCACCGACGCCGGTGCTTTGTTACTGCAACGAGCACAGCAAGTATTGGCTGCTTCCACCCGTATGGAGCAAACCGCCAGCTTGTTGTCATCCGGTCTTGAAAGCCGGGTAACGCTGGTTATCTCGGATGTTTATCAGTCGGCTCACTATGAGCCCTTGTTGGAAAAACTGGCGCGGCGTTATCCTGATTTGAATTTTGAATGTGTCATTGCCGAAGATGCTGATGTGCTGGAGCTGGTGGGTGAGGGGCGTGCTTCGATCGGCATATTGGCTGCTCAGCCGACTTACCCGCCAGCATTGGATTTTGTCCGGTTGGCGGGTGTGGTGCATTTTGATTTGTATGTGGGTCAGGACCATGCGTTGACTCGCCACGCACAGGTAACGACAAGTCTGCTGGCACAGCATCGATCATTAAAAATCCAGACTATTAACAATCAGTCAACCGCTAGCCATTATTTACCGGAAGGGCGCAGTCATTGGTCAGCACCGGATTATTTGTTGCTGCTGGAGCTGGCGGTAAAAGGTTACGGATGGGCGGAGTTGCCGGTAGAGCTTGTTGAGCGTTTTGGTAATAATCAGTTACAGCGCTTGCCGGTAAAAGGCTGGCCGCGTCAGGTAGCGGTGGATGTTATCCGTTCCAAACGCAACACGCCGGGCCCTGCCGGTGAGTGGTTGTTACGGCAAATTACGGGTGAATAGCTCTGAAGGCTTTTTGATGGAATAGGGTACTATTCCTTCCGTTCGTCATCAGGTCATTGTTTCCAAAAATGCATAAATACATCCATGTAGCGCCATCGAGTCATCCATGACTCGAAGGTTTTGGAAACAATGACCTGACGCCAAACTCGCATTGTGCAGCTTTGAAACCATATTGATACGATCGGATTTTTCTCCCGAGAGAAAATCCGCAGAATGGCATCAAAAAATTTAATCGTCGATTTTACACAGCGAAATATTTACGCCATCAAAATAACAATCTATATCTACCCATTTGCCTTCAAATGCTTGCAGCGAGTTATCAGTAGCGGTATATCCCCACAGTGAACCATTGCTCACCAAACCTTCGAGATCAATGTCATTGTCTGTATCGGCGCGTTCAATTTCGCGGATGATAAACTGCTCATCTCTTACCACGCCTTCAATTTCTACCGCGGTACCATCCAGCGCTTCCACCATTAAACGGTCTTCAAAGCGGGTAGTGCTATCAATAACGAAATTAAATCCGTTGATACTGAATGCACCATTTTGGTAAACCGCTGTGCCTCGCACGCTGAATTTACGGGCGGCCGGTGCAGCGGTATCGGGTTGACGGGCTTTGGTGAACTCTACCTCGGTCACAACCGGCTCACCATTGACCTGTTTTACCGTGACTTCCACGTAGCGACCAATGGCCAGATCCTGTTGTTTGCCATCGTCGAAACGGGTAGTGGTGTTTACCTTGAACTGAACTTTTCCGCTCAATTCAAAAGCGGTTTTTTCTTCGTTTACCCAGGTAATGACGCCTTCAATTTCGGTATCATCGGCGCGGCCGAAATCTTCCACATCTACTTCGCTGGCCTGAAAAACGCTGCCGTTGTAACGGCCAAAAACTTCTACCCACTGGCCATTTTTCAAGGGGCCTTCTTCAATAACGGCGTTTGAAAAATCAATGCTCTGGTTATTCAGCACGAAGGTTTTTCCGGTTTCAGACAGCTCTTGCAGGTAGCCTTCAACTTCGTAATACAGGGGTATATCGCCACCGCTCAGGGTGGTGAAAGCCGTTACCCGAACGCTGCCGTCGGCTTGTTGTTCGGTGCCGATCAATGCGAAATCACCGGTTTTTAATTTTGTTGATGCATGGCTGTAATCCAGCGTGGCGCCTGCTACAGTGAAGCTGTTACCGGTCACGGCGGTAACCTCGCCGGCCAATGACGGGTTCAACAAAATCTCTTCTACTTTGTTGTCACGGGTGGTGACTTTTACCGGCCAGCCAGCAGTAAGTGTGTTTGCTGGCAGCGTTTGCCCGGCATAGCGCACCGGCGTATTGTTGGTGGGCAGTGTGTAGCCGTTCAGGTCAACCGAATTATTGCTGGCAGCACTTACGGTGCCCACAATCACAGCAGGCAGCGCAACGGTACTGACCGGTGGCGTTGCAGGGGTTGGCGCAGGTGTGGTGCTGTTATTGCGGTCATTGTTACTACCGCTGCTACCGCCACAGGCCGACAAACTTGCCGCTATCGCCAGTATCAACAGTTTTTTATATCCTTGCATGGAAACCTCCGGGGTATGCATTTGATGGATTCAACCCCGCCATCCTGGATGATCCCTTGTGAAGTAAACGTGAAGAAAACAGGCACGCAACGAATGAATGTACTTATTGTTGAAGACAGTCAACAAATTATGGAAACCCTGACCGACTATTTGGAGATGGAAGGGATGACGGTTGACTGTGCTTACCACGGACAGGCTGCCTTGCAACTGATTCAGCAAAGCAGTTACGACGTTATTATCATGGATATCATGATGCCGAAACTTGACGGCATTGGGGCGGTACAGCAAATTCGCCAACAGTACCTTTGCCAGACGCCGATTCTTTTTTTAACCGCCAAAGATACCATCCAGGATAAAACTGCCGCCTTTGAAGCCGGTGGCGATGATTATCTGGTCAAGCCGTTTGCCATGAAGGAATTATTGTTGCGGCTGGAAGCATTAAGCAAACGCGGGTTTCGCCAGGATCTCACCCGGTTGACGCTGGCAGATATTATCTTTGATACGGTAACCGGCAAGGTTACCCGGGGTGATGAGCTGTTGAAACTCAGCCGGATTCAACTGAAAATTCTTAAACTGTTAATGCAAAAATCACCCGCGTTGGTGAGCAAGCAATACTTGCTGGATGAAATATGGGGTGATGACGAACCACCCAGCGATGCCTTGCGCAGCCATATTTATGCACTGCGCACCGCCATTGATAGCGGGCGTGAGGAGCCTCTGCTTGAAACGGTTCACGGCCAGGGATATCGCCTTGTTTCGTAAAATTACCCAAAGCCTTTTTTATCGGCTGACGATCAGCATTGCGCTGCTGGCGGCTATTTATATTTTATTATTTTCGCTGGTGATTGCCGTTGCTGAAGATCAACTCGAGGTGCTCAGTTTGCACCACTGGCTGGACTCCGAAGCGAGTAAATATCGCCAGGAGTATGTGCTTTATGGCGAGCAAACGGCGCTGCCGAATCCTTTCGAGTTTGACAGCTACTGGAGTGAAAATGCCATTCCGCCGTGGTTGAAAAATTACACCGTACCGGGATTTTACGAACACCATTTGGGTCCGGAAGATAAGCACTTTCTGGTAACGCCACACCCGTCGGGTACGGGTGTTTTTTATGTGGTGTTTAAAGATGATGCGGACGATTATCTGGATTTATACGAAAGCCGTTTGCACCTTTTTACGCTGTTGTTTGGTCTGGGTATTTTGCTCTTCACGCTGATTTCCGGGTTTTATCTGGTGCGGCAAATCGCTGTGCCCTTAATGAAAGTGCGGCACAAAATCCGGCAGATGCCGCCGGGTGAAACCGCGTTTGCCGTGGATGCGCCTTATATTGAGTTGCGGGAAATTGAGCAGGCATTGCTTGATAGCAAAAAAATCATTGCCGCCTATTTTCAACGAGAGCAGGAATTCAACCGTTTTGCTTCCCATGAAATGCGCACGCCCTTGATGGTTTTAAAAGGTTCTGCGGATATTCTCGGGCGTACTTTGCCGACTGATAAAGTTTCTGCCAAAGCATTAACTCGTATTCAGAATGCCTGCGCAGAAATGACCTTGTTGACGGATATGTTTTTGCTGTTGGGCAAAGCGCAAATTGAGCCTTATCAATTGCAAACTTTATCGGTAGCTGAATTATTGCAACATCAGTTGCCATTAATTGCCGCGTCTTTTTCGCAGCACAATGCAGATTACAATCTGGTAACCGAGGAAGATTGCACCATTTTGGCGCCGAGCAGTTTTCTGATTGTAGTCATTAACAACCTGCTAAAAAATGCTTTCAGCTACAGCGATGGTACGGTGGAAATCACGCTGAATGGCGGGTCATTGCGGGTGGTTAACAGCTATCAGCAGGAGTATCGGGAGAATGTTGGCTACGGCTACGGGCTAGTGATTATCGAGCGAATTTGCAGCCGTATGAATTGGTTGTTTGAAAAAACCGATAGTAATAATGCTTTTGCTGTCACCATCACTTTTGGTGAAGGGCCACCGCAGAGAGGCGCCTGATCGGTCGAGTGAACCTTAAATGTTGTGCATAAAAAAACCCGATCATTGATCGGGTTTTTTGTAAGCCGGCTAATTTACACGTCTGTAAATCAGGCCAGGGCTTTCAACGCTGCATCATAGTTTGGCTCATGAGCAACTTCGCTAACCAGTTCGTTGTGCAGTACTTTGCCATCGGTATCCAGTACTACAACAGCGCGGGCAGTCAGGCCGGACAAGGGGCCGTCAACCAGCTTTACGCCGTAATCCGCAGCGAAAGAAGAACGGAAAGCAGACGCAGGGATAACTTTATCCAGACCTTCAGCGCCGCAGAAGCGAGCCAGAGCAAAAGGCAGATCCTGGGATACGCAAACCACAACGGTGTTGTCCAATTCGCTGGCCTTTTGGTTAAAAGTGCGAACAGAGGTTGCGCAGGTTGGCGTGTCAACGCTTGGGAAAATGTTCAGTACGACGCGCTTGCCTTGCAGTTCACTGTTTTTGATTTCTGACAAATCAGTTTTAACCAGGGTGAAAGCCGGAGCTTGCTTGCCAGCTGCGGGCAATTCGCCGCTGGTATTGAAAGGGTTGCCTTTGAGGGTAACTTTTGCCATGGGTATGCTCCTTTTAATTGCATCAAGAATTGCGTAATTGCATCAGTAATCGGGGAGTCGCTGCCGTGCTATCGGCTGAAAACAACTGCGGTCGATCAAGCCTAGCAGGAGCGTGCGAAACTATCTACGTGAAAACAGAAGTGGATGAAAATATTGCGACGCGCTGGTCATCACGTTGCTGATTGCAGCATGGCAAGCTCCGGGGCGCTTCAACAGGCAATGCCGGTTCGCTTCGGGATGCCGTTTTTTTTGGTGAAAATTTGTACATGGTTTGAGAAAGGTAATATCCTGACTTGCAAAGCCGATGCAAACTACGGATAATGCGCGCCTCTTGCAGATTGGCTGTTTTGCTGCAAGTTGTTATGGTGATCCTGTCGGTCCCCTCGCAATGACGACCTGTAAACTCCGCCAGGCCCGGAAGGGAGCAACGGTAGCAGTTAGTTATGTGCCGGGGTGTGGCTGGCAGGGTCACCACCCATCCTGCCTCGCGCATTTCTGTATTCCTCTCTTGTGTCAAATTGATTCATCGCCCGTTATAATCGCCGCACCTTTTTCGGTATCCACCCTTTTCGGTAGCAGAGTAGGAATGGCATGAGTTATCAAGTCCTGGCACGTAAATGGCGCCCCCGCATTTTTCGCGAAATGGTGGGCCAGGAGCATGTGCTCCAGGCGCTGATCAATGCGCTCGACCATAACCGTTTGCACCATGCCTATTTATTTACCGGCACCCGCGGTGTGGGCAAAACCACCATTGCCCGTATTCTGGCCAAATGCCTCAACTGCAAAACCGGCGTCAGCTCCGAACCTTGCGGACAATGTTCAGCCTGCCGTGAAATTGCTGAAGGTCGTTTTGTCGATTTGATCGAGGTGGATGCGGCCTCCCGTACCAAAGTGGAAGATACCCGCGAGCTGCTGGAAAACGTGCAATATGCGCCAACGCGCGGCCGTTACAAGGTGTACCTCATCGATGAGGTGCACATGCTCTCCACGCACAGTTTTAATGCCCTGCTGAAAACCCTCGAAGAGCCGCCACCGCACGTTAAATTTTTGCTGGCGACTACCGACCCGCAAAAGCTGCCGGTGACCATCCTGTCACGCTGCTTGCAGTTCAACCTGAAAAATATGAACCCCGAGCGCATCGTTCAGCACCTCAAATTTGTGCTGGAACAGGAGCTGGTGCCTTTCGAGGAATCTGCACTGTGGCAATTGGGGCGTTCTGCCGACGGCAGTATGCGCGATGCCATGAGTTTGACTGACCAGGCGATTGCTTATGGCTCCGGGAAAATTACCGAAGCTGAAGTGCGCGCCATGCTGGGTACGATTGACCAGGCGGCGGTTTACAACATTCTTAACGCGTTGGCTGCGCTGGACGGCAAAACGCTGTTGACAGAAGTCGAGCGTCTGTCGGAACACGCACCGGACTATGCCAATGCGCTGGCCGAACTGCTGTCGATATTGCACCGCGTTGCTATCGCACAGGCCTTGCCGGAAGCGGTAGATAACAGCCTGGGTGATCGCGACAAGGTGATGCAACTGGCGCAAAACCTGCCATCGGAAGATATTCAGCTGTTTTACCAGACCGGTTTGTTAGGGCGCCGCGATTTGCCTCTGGCACCGGATCCGCGTGCCGGTTTCGAGATGGTGCTATTGCGCATGCTGGCCTTCAAGCCGCAAGGCGTGCCGGAAATTCCCAACAGTACCTTGCCATCGTCTTCGCGCCAGGCTGCTGTATCCCAACCGCAACCGCAACCGCAACCGCAACCGCCGTCAGAGGTCGCAACGGCCGCAGCGCCTGCGCCGGAACATAAGCCTGCTGTTGCGCAAAGCGAGCCGACTTCGCCACAACATTCCCAGGCTTCGTCAGGGGATTCGCCGGCCTCGCCACCACATTCATCCGCTTCCACCGTGGCAGATCCGGGCGCCGCTGCGCCGCAGCAAACACCCTCAGCCTCTGCCGGTTTGCCCCAGGCATCTTCGGTGGTGAATTCGCTATCGCCCTCGGATAATCAGCGTCAGAATACTGCGCAACCGCAACCGCAACCGCAACCGCAACCGCAACCGCAACCGCAACCGCAACCGCAACCGCAACCGCAACCGCAACCGCAACCGCAACCGCAACCGCAATTCCAGCCGCAAAATCCTGTGCCCGGCTCGTTTGCGCCGCAGCAAGAACCGGTCAGGTCGCCGTTATCTGCCGAGCAGCGTCCGCCCTTTGATGGCCCCTACGATAATGCCGATTACGTGCCCGACGATGATTATGCCGAGTACGCCGCTGCTTCCCCCTGGCTGGATGTTCCGGTAGAGGAGGAGCCTCAGCCCGAAAAAAAGTCTGAACCGCAACCCGTTGCTCCGGCTTCCAGCAAGCCGGAAACCTTTGTGCCGGCTGTTGATCCAACGCCAGAGCTGGTTGCTTCCGACATTCGTATTCCGCTGGATCAGGTAACGCCTGATCACTGGCTTGGCCTTTATCCGGCGCTGGGCATCACCGGTTTGCTGCAAAGCACGGTGGCCAACTGTCAAATGACGGGGCGTGAAGGCAGCCACTTCTTTTTTATTCTTGACCACAACAACAGCACGCTCTACGACGAAAGCCACCAGCAACGCCTGGCAGACGCGATGGGTGATTACTTCATTGAGCCCATCCGCGTCACTATCCGGCTTGGTGAAGTTACCGCTGAAACCCCGGCGGCGATGGTCATTCGTATTCGTAAAGAGCGTCAGGAAAACGCAGTCTCAACCATCAAAAATGACCCGGTGGTGCTAAAGCTGATGGAGCATTTTGATGCACAACTGCGCGAAGACTCTATTGTTCCCTTATAGGTTGTGGCCAGTGGCCGCAACGAAATCACATTCTGAATTCTCAGCTTGAAGGAGTTGTTATGAAAGGTTTGGGCGATTTAATGAAGCAGGCGCAGGAAATGCAGGCCAACATGCAGAAAATGCAGGAGCAGCTGGCCAGCGCCGAAGTTAAAGGTGAAGCTGGTGCCGGGCTGGTATCGGTAGTCATGACCGGCCGTCACGATGTTAAACGCGTTCATATTGACGATAGCCTGATGAGCGAAGACAAGGAAATGCTGGAAGATTTGCTGGCAGCGGCGGTGAATGACGCAGTGCGCAAAGTGGAATCAACAGGCCGTGAGCAAATGCAAAAAATGACCGCTGGCATGGGTATTCCGCCTGACTTTAAAATGCCGTTCTAATATCCAGCACAACCGGTCTGCCCTGATAGAGATTCCATTTGCATGTTTAGTCCGTTGATTGATGAGTTGATGCGCAGCCTGCGGTGTTTGCCCGGTGTCGGGCCCAAGTCGGCACAGCGCATGGCGTTGCACCTGCTTGAGCGCGATCGTGAAGGTGCCAATCGTCTTGCCAATACCTTGCACAAGGCAATTGAAGGGGTAGGGCGTTGCCAGCGTTGTCGCACCCTTACCGAACAGGATTTATGCGGTATTTGTAACAATCTTCGCCGCGACAGCACCTTGTTGTGCGTGGTTGAAACGCCGGTGGATGTGCTGGCTATTGAGCAGGCCGGCAGTTATCAGGGAAAATATTTTGTATTGATGGGGCATCTCTCGCCCATCGATGGCATCGGCCCCGACGATATTGGCGTGGATGCATTATTGGCACTGGTACAAAGTGAGGCGGTGACGGAAGTGATTCTGGCGACCAACCCCACCGTGGAAGGTGAGGCTACGTCTTATTACATCAGCGAGCGGATCAAACCGCTGGGTGTTGTAGTGTCGCGCATTGCTCACGGTGTTCCGCTGGGTGGCGAGCTGGAGTTTATTGATGGTGGCACCCTGGCGCATGCTTTTTCCAGCCGTCGCCCGCTGTAATTGACAGGCTGTTTATCGGCCAATTTTTCGGGCAACTGCCCATCTTATTCAGACTGAATGTATGCTGATACCGACCGACCCCATCTGGATTGATTCCGACGACGAACTGGAAGCTTTGTGTACTCGCTGGCGACAGCAGGCTGCCATCGCGGTAGACACCGAATTCATGCGCAGCTCTACCTTTTATCCGATTGCCGGGTTGATCCAGGTGGGCGATGGCAAGGGTTGTTATCTGATTGATCCGCTGGCGATTACCCGTTTCGACGCGCTGCGCGAATTAATGCTGGATGAAAAAGTCACCAAGGTATTTCACTCCTGCTCGGAAGATCTTGAGGTTTTTCAGTGCTTGCTCAACTGCGTGCCGTCGCCGGTTTTTGATACCCAGCTGGCTGCAGCCTTCGCCGGTTTTGGTTTCTCTATCGGTTACGCCGGACTGGTTAAAGCCACGCTGTTGCACGAAATTCCCAAGGAAGAAACCCGCTCTGACTGGTTGCAGCGTCCGCTCAGTGTGGCGCAACTGAAATATGCCGCTCTGGATGTGGCGCATATGTTGGTGGTCTACGGCAAGCTGCTGCAAATTCTTAAAGCTGCTGACCGGCTCTGCTGGGTACGTGACGATTGTGCCGAGTTGGTGCAACAGGCCCGGCAACCGGATGATTATGCACAAGCCTGGAAAAAAGTAGGTTTTGCCTGGAAGTTGCGCGGTGCCGAGTTGGCTATTTTGCGTGACCTTTGTATTTGGCGCGAAACCGAAGCCCGCGCGCGTGATATTCCGCGCAACCGGTTAATCAAAGAGCCGGCCCTTTGGGAAATCGCGCGTAAACAGCCCAAAGATGCGGCTGGTTTACAGCGCATTGATGACATTCCCCAGCGCACTTTGCAGGAAGATAGCGAGCGTTTGCTGCACATTGTCCGTGACAGCAGCGCAACACCCTCGGCAGCCTGCCCGGAGCGTCCCGAGCCGCCGCTGGCTAAAAGTGAAGGGCCGTTGATGAAAGCCTTGAAAAATTGCACGCGCGAACGCGCCGAGGCGCTGGCGTTACCACCGGAAGTGCTGGTGCGCAAAAAAGAATACGAATTTATCGTTCGCTCCGGCCTGAAAGGGCGCGAATATGCCTTGCCCGATCGCCTGTTAAGTTGGCGATATGAGGTAATTGGCAAATACTTACTGGATGTTACCCGCCATCCGCAACTTGAAACGGATGAGAGCAGCGCATCATGAAAGTTATTACCGAAATTTTTCGCAGTGCCCGTGAAGAGGGTATGTATCTATACGTGCGCAAAGACGAAGGCCTGAGCCGGGTGCCAGAAGAGCTATTAAAACGTTTTGGCAAACCTGTGTCTGCCATGGTGTTGTTATTAACCCCGGAGCGAAAACTGGCGCGGGTTCCCACCGCCAGTGTATTGAAGGCGCTGCAAGAGCAGGGTTTTTATCTGCAGCTGCCACCGGCTCCGGGTGGTGATCAGGAAATGTGGCAAGTTCGTTCACACAACAGTAAATTATCCGGGTAGGTTTCATGGCTGTTCAGGTCTACTGGCACGCAAAATCCTTGCAAGAGCTGACGCCGCACGAATGGGAATCACTGTGTGACGGCTGTGGCAAGTGCTGCTTGCATAAACTGGAAGATGAAGACAATGGCGATGTGTATTACACCCGCGTTGCCTGCCATTATCTGGATCACCAAACCTGCCAATGTACCGACTACAGCAATCGGCAACAGCAGGTACCGGATTGCGTAGTGCTTGAACCTGGCTCGCTGGATGCCATCGACTGGTTGCCCGACACCTGCGCCTACCGCTTGCGTGCTGCCGGAATGCCCTTGTTTGATTGGCATCCACTGATCTCCGGCGACCCGGCCAGTGTGCACCGGTCTGGTATGTCGGTGAGTGGCAAAGTGGTTGCCGAGCAGGATGTCGCCGAAGAAGATTACGAAGATTATATTATTCGCTGGATATAAGCGCAGGGCTACCGGGCCTGGTGGTATATCAACCGCGAAACATTGCTGATGCAAGAGCAGGAGTAACATTGTGGAAACGTATCAAATCGCCTGGGCCGCCTATGTTGTTGGTGCGCTGGGTTGTGGTTGGGCGACCTGGTTATTATTTCGCCGCTTCGGGCGCGAATGGGGACACTTCTTTATGGTATCGGTGTGGGCGGTTCTGCTCACACCTTACGCCATGAAAGTAGAGCCTATGGTGATGGCGCCGGCACTTTTTATCCTGGTAATGGAAACGCTGATCAACGGTTTTGCCAGCGCCAAACCGATTGCGATATTGTTGGCCGGTGTCTGGCTTGTTGCATTGATTCTTTCATTGATTTATCAATTGCTGACCCGCGGTTTTGTTAAAAATGAAGAGCCGGTAGATTATCAGGATTACGACACAGTGGTCGCCGAAGGGCGCAAGACCCGACGCCAGCCACGCGATTATCAGGACAACCTCAGCCACGATGAGTACCAGGCGCGTGATGAACTGCTGGCCGGTGAAAGACCGATGCGCGCAGAGCGTTAATCTCCCTTTGTTTAAAAATCCGCCGGGTAAGCAGATACGCTTGTCCGGCGTTTGAATTCAGTTAAAGAGATCTTCCCGGTTGCTCCCTGGCTCAACATCCCTCTCTCCAAAAGTTTCCGTGCAAACTTACAGCGGTCACCAACTTGCGCTGATTGACCGCTTTTATAAAAGTTGTGGTTTACGCGTGCGCTGCCATGAAAACGAAACGGTTTTCGGGCTGCGCATGGTGGCTGACAATGTAGCAGGCCAACCGCAACATTCGCCCTTACTGGCGGCGGTGCGCTTTATTCCGGTGAGCGAGCAATACTGGTTAATGCGCAATGTTTGTGTCGCCGAAGCGCATCGTCGGCAGGGGCTGGCCAGCCAGTTGTTAGGCTGGTGTTTGCCCACGCTAACCCCCTCCCGGTGTTATTGCTATGCACGGGATTATTTGTATCCGCTTTATCAGGCTCCAGGTTTTCAGCGTCTCCCTTGTGTCGCTGTACCGGCCGGGATTGCAGAAGAATATTCGCGCTACCTGAACAACCGAAAAG
Organism: Cellvibrio polysaccharolyticus; assembly: GCF_015182315.1. NCBI lineage: Bacteria > Pseudomonadati > Pseudomonadota > Gammaproteobacteria > Cellvibrionales > Cellvibrionaceae > Cellvibrio > Cellvibrio polysaccharolyticus. The sequence goes on along the minus strand of NZ_PRDL01000001.1, from coordinate 3,030,089 downwards.
ACTTGCTGTTGTTAGGTTATGAACCGGCCAAACTCTCTTCAACCAGTGATATTTAACTATCGCCCCGAAAGAAAAATTTCATTATCTATCCTGCAGGCGGTGTTTTATCGTGAACACATTGGCGGCGAAAGTATTTATCGGCTCTGTGAAGTCTGACCAACCTCTGGCACACAGAATCAGGAAAAACCGCCACACAGCTGCTAGAGTTAAAGCTGAATTTCCGGAAAGAACCATTTCCAATCACCTGTGTTGATAAAAAGATCCGTTAACCCGGTTAAGGAGCTGAAGATGGATATTGATATTGGTATTATCAAAAAAGATCGTGAAACTATCGCCGAAGGTTTATCGCACCTGCTGGCCGATACCTACACCTTGTACTTGAAAACCCACAATTTTCACTGGAACGTGACTGGCCCGATGTTTCAAACATTGCACCTGATGTTTGAGACGCAATACACAGAATTAGCCTTGGCGGTCGATGTTATTGCCGAGCGTATTCGCTCTCTTGGCTTCCCCGCGCCGGGCACTTACAAGCAATACATCAAGCTCAGCAGCATCAAGGAATCCGAGGAAATTCCCGAAGCGAAAGAGATGATTCGTCAATTGCTTGAAGGTCAGGAAGCGGTAGTGCGCACCGCGCGCAGTATTATCCCGGTTGCCGACAAAGCCAGCGATGAAGCCACCGCTGACTTGTTAACCCAGCGGATTCAGTTGCATGAAAAAACCGCCTGGATGCTGCGCAGTCTGTTGGAATAAGCTGTTATGCAATGAAAAAGCCGCTTTGTGCGGCTTTTTTTGTGGCCGCGATTTCTGGCAACCCGCTTTCAAGCCGCTGCTCCAGCGGATTTAACATGGCTTTCGCCATTTCGCACCGCTGCTGCGGTGCTGTTCAAAACTATTGTTAGCGGCTTCAAGACTACTGTTTATCAGCAGATTCAAGACGACTACCGGTGCGTTCAGGAATTGATCATAGTGCGGGCGAGGTTTGTTATCATAGCCGGCTGCGATCAGGGTGGGACAGACATGAGTTTTGATTGGTCAAATAGCAAACAGCAACTGGATAACATTATGCAGAGCGATCAGCATCGCCTGCTGCGTCGTTTGCGGGAGCTGGAGCAACAACACAAAAAAAATCAGGACATTGCCGGCAAATTTGCCAGCTGGCAAGAGCAGGTAGCGCGCTCGGCGGCCCGCGTTGCTGCGCGTGCCGCCGAAGTGCCCGATCCGATCATTTTTCCCGAGTTGCCTGTTTCCGAAAAGCGCGAAGAAATTGCCGAGTTGATCCGCAACCATCAGGTGGTGGTATTGGCCGGTGAAACCGGTTCGGGCAAAACCACTCAGCTTCCGAAAATCTGTCTCGACATCGGCCGTGGTGTAAAAGGCATGATCGGTCACACCCAGCCCCGCCGTATTGCGGCACATTCGGTGGCTTCGCGTATTGCCGAAGAGCTGCAAAGCTCGCTGGGCGAAAAAGTCGGTTACCAGGTTCGTTTCAGTGATCAGTCCACCGACAACACGCTGGTCAAGGTTATGACAGACGGCATTCTGCTGGCCGAAATTCAGAATGATCGCTACTTGTCCCGTTACGACACCCTGATTATTGATGAGGCGCATGAGCGCAGCCTCAATATTGATTTTCTGCTGGGTTATCTCAAGCAGCTTTTGCCGAAACGCCCTGATTTAAAATTGATCATCACCTCTGCCACCATTGATGTGCAGCGTTTTTCCGAGCATTTTGATGGCGCGCCGGTTATTGAAGTTTCCGGGCGTACTTTTCCGGTTGATGTCTGGTACCGACCGCTGTTGGCGCGGAACGAAGAAGAGGCAGATCAGGATCAGTACACCGCCATTGTTGACGCAGTGAATGAAATTCTCGCGCACGAAAAAGGCAGTGGCAATAATCGCGGCGGTGACATTCTGGTTTTTTTGAGCGGCGAGCGGGAAATTCGCGAGGCGGCAGATGCCTTGCGCAAAGCGCAAATCAATCACCTGGATGTGTTGCCGTTTTACGCCCGGCTGAGTATGGCGGAGCAACAACGGGTATTCTCCGCACACACCGGTCGGCGGATTGTGCTGGCGACCAACGTGGCAGAAACATCGATCACCGTGCCGGGTATTCGCTATGTGATTGATCCCGGCTACGCACGTATCAGTCGCTACAGTTATCGCACCAAAGTTCAACGCTTGCCGATTGAACCGGTATCGCAGGCTAGTGCCAATCAGCGCAAAGGGCGCTGTGGGCGGGTCAGTGAAGGCATCTGTATTCGTCTTTACAGCGAAGACGATTTTCTTTCCCGGTCGGAATTTACCGACGCTGAAATTTTGCGTACCAACCTTGCCGCCGTTATTTTGCAAATGTTGCAAATGCGTATGGGCGATATTGAAGCCTTTCCGTTTCTCGATGCGCCGGATCACCGCCTTATTAACGACGGTTTCAAACTGCTCGAAGAATTACAGGCGGTCAACCCGCAACAACGTCTTACACCGGTCGGGCAAAAACTGGCTCAAGTCACGGTGGATCCGCGTTTAGCGCGAATGTTGCTTGCCGCCGGTGCTTTGGGTTGTGTCAGTGAAGTGCTATTGATTGTCAGTGCGCTCTCGGTGCAAGACCCGCGTGAACGCCCGGCCGATAAACAAACCCAGGCGGATCAGCAACACGCGCGTTTCCGCGTCGAAAATTCCGATTTTCTGGCTTACGTGAGCCTATGGAATTATCTCGAAGAACAGCGGCAACAACTATCGCAAAATCAACTGCGCAAACTTTGCAAAAAAGAATTTATTTCCTATTTGCGCTGGCGTGAATGGCGAGACATTCATCACCAATTAAAACTGTTGTTAAAAAATCTCGATTTAAAAGAAAACCAGGAACCGGCCAATTATGAATCGGTGCATAAAGCACTGCTCACCGGTCTGTTGGGTAATCTCGGTTTTAATATTGAAGCGCGTGAGTACCTGGGGGCGAGAAATCGCCGTTTTGCCATTTTTCCGGGTTCCACCCAGGCAAAGAAAACACCCAAGTGGCTGATGGCTGCAGAGCTGATTGAAACGTCAAAACTCTATGCGCATCAGGTCGCCAAAATCGAGCCGGAGTGGGCGCTGGATGCAGCTGATCATCTGGTTAAACGGCATTACTTCGAACCTTACTATGATGCGCGCAGCGGTCAGGTCATGGGCTACGAAAAAGTTGCGCTTTACGGCCTTACCCTGATAGAAAAGCGGCGCATCAGTTACAGCCACGTAGACCCGGCATTGTGCCGCGAGTTATTTATTCGCGCGGCGCTGGTTGAGGGGCAATACGGAGAGCATCCCAAACGCAAGCACCAGAAAAATCCGCTGAATGATTTTTTCACTCACCAGCAACAACTGCTCAAGGATCTCGATGACCTTGAACAAAAATCCCGGCGCCGGGATATTCTGGTAGACGAACAGGTGCTGTTTGATTTTTATGAGGAACGCATTCCGGAAAAGGTCATCAACCTCGCCGGTTTTGAAGCCTGGCGAAAAATCGAAGAACAAAAAAATCCGCAATTGTTGTTTATTGAACGTCATCATCTGATGCGCCACGGCGCTGACGATGTTACCGAAGCGCAGTTTCCTGCCGAGCTGGAATGGCGCGGTATGGTGTTTCCGTTGAGCTATCACTTTGAACCGGGTCACCAGGACGATGGTGTGAGTATTCATGTACCGGTCAGTGTTTTGCATGAGGTGCCGGAGCACCGTCTGGAGTGGCTGGTGCCGGGCATGTTGCGCGAAAAATGCATTGCTTTGGTGAAAGCTTTACCCAAAACCTTGCGCAAACATTTTGTGCCAGTTCCTGATGTCGTGGATAAAGCGTTATTGGCGATGTCAGTGGATAACATTTCGCTGACAGAAGCCCTGGCGCATCAGTTGAAGCGGCAAAAGGGTATTGATATTCCACTGGAGCAGTGGTCGGTTGACCAGGTGGATGATTACTATCGTTTCAATATCAAAGTGGTTGACGACAAAGGCAAAACCATCGCTTCGCAGCGAAATCTGGCCGAGCTGCGTGAACAATACCGGGCACAGGTGCAGCAAAATATCCAATCGGCAGCCACCACCATCGAACGTGATGGAATAGAAAGCTGGGATTTTTCGACCTTTGAACCGGTCGTCACCTTGCGTCGCAGCGGCATCAATATTCGCGCCTATGCGGCATTGGTCGACAAGCGTGACAGTGTAGCGCTGCAAATTATTGATAATCCGCTGCAGGCTACGGTATTGTCCCGTCGGGGAATTGCACGCCTGATCGCACTGGACTTGAAACAGCCGGTGAAATATCTGCAAAAGGAATTGTTAAAAGGGCAGGAACTCGCGCTGACCGTGGCCAATATGGGGCGGCGCGAAGAGGTTGCTGATGAGTTGATTATCGCGAGTATTGTGCACCTGGCGTTGTCGGATATCAGTCGCTTGCCTTTGTCTCGCCATGACTTTGAACAATGCGCAGCGACCGCGCAGGAAAAACTGATTGTTACCGCGCAGGAACTGGCGTCGCAGTTGTTGGGCGCGCTGCGTTTATTGGTCGAGGTGCGTAAACAGCTGAAGCAACTGAAAAATCGTATTGAACTGGCATTTACGTTGAGTGACATCAACAACCAATTGAACCAGCTGTTTTACCCCGGCACCGTTTATGACACACCGTTTGAGTGGCTGGAGCAATATTCACGTTATTTGAAAGGCATTCAGGCGCGTCTCGAAAAGGCCATTCTTAACCCGCAAAAAGATCGGCTGACGATTGCCGAGCTGAGCAACGCTCGTCAGCGTCTGGACGACTGGCTGGAAAAAGAGGGCGCTTATGAGCTGGTTTACAACCCGCACTTGCTGGAATATCGCTGGGCCTTGGAGGAGTTGCGTATCTCCCTGTTTGCCCAGACGCTGAAAACCCGTTTTCCCATCTCCTCAAAGCGTCTGGAAAAGCTCTGGCAAAATGTAAAGGATTACAGTCGTTAATTGACGTTCTGTTAATCGGGCCGCTGGTAGCCGCCATGATGATATGCTAATTTTCAGCTACCTCATCATGGCGGGTCCAATAATGAATAAGAAGCCTGTAACACCGCTCTCTGCTGCTCTGGGTGCAGCTTTTTTTACGACAACTCTATTTCCTGCGGCGGTTGCTGCGCAGCAAACATCACACACTTCATCGGTTTCCAGTGCACCGGTCAGTGCGCCTGAAAAGCATTGTGCCGAGGGCCGCTGCGCCGAAGGCAAATGTGCAGCAAAAGCGCCAGCCGATGGTCAATGTGGCGAAGGCGTTTGCGCCACATCTGCACCCGCCGGCAAGGCCGTAACCTCTCCAGACACGGTTCGTAACCCGGAAGGTAAGTGCGCCGAGGGCAAGTGTGTTGAAGGTAAATGCGGTGCCCAATGATGCAGCTTTTGCCCGTAATCAAGCAGCTTTTTGCGGTGCAGGGTTAGGCTTACGCCGCAGTTTGATGGACGAATTATTGGCGAACGCAGACAAGCCGGATGCGCCGGATTTTCTTGAACTGGCGCCGGAAAACTGGATAGGTATTGGCGGGCTTCAGGGGAAAAAGTTGTCCGCGCTTGCCGAACACTATCCTCTCAGTTGCCATGGCCTGTCACTTTCTATTGGATCTTCCGCGCCCCTGGATCTGGAATTGTTACGGAATATTCGTCAGTTTCTGGATCGCTACCACATCAGTTATTACTCGGAACATTTGAGCTTTTGCAGCGATGCCGGGCATCTTTATGATCTGCTGCCAATTCCTTTCACGGAAGATGCAGTTGCTTACGTCAGTAACCGTATCCGCCAGGCGCAGGATATGTTGGGGCGGAAAATTGCGCTGGAGAACCCTTCCTGGTACAGCGATCCGGGTCATGAAATGTCGGAAATTGATTTTATCGTCGCGGTTGTTGAACGCGCTGACTGCGATATTTTGCTGGATGTTAATAACCTGTTTGTTAACAGCATCAATCACCAATACGACCCCGTTTCCTTTCTTGCCATGCTGCCACAACAGCGTATTTCCGGCTTTCATATCGCCGGTCACTTTCGGGAATCTGAAACACTGTGTATTGATTCTCACGGTACCCCGGTAATTGCTCCGGTCTGGTCCTTGCTTGAATCGGCCTATCAATTATCGGGTGTGAAACCGACGCTGCTGGAGAGGGATTTTAATATTCCGCCCATTGAGGATTTGTTGGCTGAACTCACGCTCATTCGCGGTTATCAGAATAGTCATTTTGCAACGTCGATCCACACCCGGCGGGCGGTGCGTTAAATGTTGTCTTTCCAAAAAAGTCAGCAGCAATTTACCCGCTACCTGCGCGGTGGAAATTCGCAACAAATCCCCGAAGGGAAAGCGGCAGGCTGGCAACTCTATCGTCATCTGGTTTATGAAAACAACCGGACAATGATAGAAAGCAGCTTTCCGGTGTGCTGGTCTTTTTTGCCGGTAACGGCGTGGCAGCAACTGATTGAGGAATTTCTGGCTAATGAAACTTCCCCAACTCCCTATTTTCATCAGGCCGGACGTTTCTTTATGGCGTTTGTTGTAACCCGTGCCGATCTTTGGAAACCCTTGTGTCCGTTTCTGGCGGAGCTGATGCATGTCGAGAATGCAGAAATGTCACTGGCCATCGCGCCTGACGAGCAGCCTTTCACCAATGGATCTGATTTTTCTTTTGCTCAAACCCGGCTGGGTATCTCAAGCCTGGCCTGGCCATTATTGTATGAGTATCCGGTACACGCCATATTGCGTTCGGGTGAGGCCTTGCCTGCTGGAGAGTTTCCGGTTTGTTTATTACTGTGGCGCACCGCTGATTACGCCATCAAACGGGTCGAGTTGGCACCGCTCGCCTTTGCTGTGGTGGAAATGTTGCACGCCGGGAGAGGAATGACGGGTGAGCAAATTGTGCAGAATCTGAGGGTGGCACTTCCCCATTCAGAGATGGATTACCTGCAGCAACAGGGAAGAGCGGTTTTGCAATATTTATGGGCTGAAGAAATCGTTGGTGATGCAGGCGATGACTTTTAGCGCAATGCGGACAGCGCACTTTTAGGGGGCGTAATATTATTTTTCAGCCAGTACTGTCCGATTTGCTGCAGCAGCTCGACAAAAGCATTGAAGCTGACCGGTTTTTGCAGATAGCTGTTTACCCCGAGGTTATAGCCTTCAATAATATCCGAGGTCTCATCCGAGGTGGTCAGAATAACTACCGGCGTGTGCTGGTAACTTCTGTGGCTGCGAATTTCCTGTAGCACTTCAAGGCCACTGATACCCGGCAAATTGACATCCAGCAGAATCAGATTGGGGTTACTGCCCACAGGGCGGTCACTGAATTTTCCCCGGGCAAACAAAAAATCGAGCGCCTCTTCGCCGTTACGGGCCACTTCAATTACGTAGTAGTGGCTACCGTTTTCCTGGCGGTTATTGCGCGAAAACCCCAATAACGCCAACTCAATGTCATCAGGATTGTCTTCCACTAGCAGTATGGTTTCCGTCGCCACTGTTCTTTTCCCTTGTCCATAGTGTGAAATAAAATGTTGCTCCCTCGCCCGGTGCCGATGAGGCGCGAACCTGACCGCCATGACGGGAAATAATACGTTGTACGGTGGTGAGACCTATGCCGGTTCCTTCAAATTCCTCGGCTTTGTGCAGTCGCGCAAATGGGCTAAACAGGCGACCAGCATAATTCATGTCAAAGCCTGCGCCGTTGTCTGACACATAATATACACATTCTCCTTCTTCCTGTTGTGTACCAAATCGAATTTCTGTAACTGTTTTTTGGCGGGAGTACTTCCAGGCATTGTCCACCAGATTGGTGAGCATGACCTCAAAGAAACGTTTATCGACGTCAGCATAAACCTCCTGTTCAATCCGCAGCTCCACCTTACGTTCCGGCTCCCGCTCCTGGAAGCCTTTGATAATCAAGGAAATCATCTCGGAAATGTTGTAACGCTTAACGTCCATTTCGCCCTGGGTGGTACGCGACAGTCGCAGAAAACTGTCAATCATATCCGCCATTTCATGGGTGCCGGCTTCAATGCGCGACAGATAATGGCGGCCTTTGTCATCAATAGTTTGTTGATAATCTTCGGCAAGAATGCGGCGGAAACCTTCAATGCGGCGTAATGGCGCGCGCAAGTCGTGTGAAACAGAATAGGAAAATGCCGCCAGCTCTTTGTTGGCAGCTTCGAGCTCAGCAGTTCTCTGGCGCACTTTTTGTTCGAGAACACTGTTCAGATAAAGCACTTCCTGTTCTGCCCGCTTGCGGGCGAGGATGTCAATTTCCAACTGAGCGTTGGTTTGACGGAGATCTTCATAGGCTTTTCTGAGATTGGACATCATGCCGTTAAAGGCTTGCACAACGTCATCCAATTCATCATTTTCTGCCTTGTCATTACGCTGTAATTGCAGGTGTGGCCCGTCTTCTTCCACCTGAACTTTACGGACATAGCGAGCAATATCGGTAAGGTGACGGGTGACCAGATAGTAGACGATACATAAAATAAACAGCGAGACGATAAAAGTTTTAACGCCCTGACTGAAAAAAATCACAATGACTTTTTCCCATAAGCGTTTAAATACTTCGGTCAGCGAGGCTTGAACATAAAGGGTGCCGATCATCCGGTCTTCGTCGTTGACCCGGTGGATGATGGGGTATTCACGGGATATCTGGCGAATGGTCAGTGGCGTGCCGCGGGTCAATTGTAAAGGGTTGGCAAATTGTTCGGATGCTTCTTCAACCCGTACGGATTGAATATCGGGAAGGTGTTTTATACCGTCCATTTGCAACTCCAACTGACGAACGTCCATGTTCCACAAGCTGGCACTGATGCTGGCGAGATAGCCACTTTCAATTTCATTCAAGCGACTTTCAATCACGCTAACGTCGCGTTTGAAGTCGGTATATAACTGAATGCTGGTGGCGATCAGCGTAATAAAAGAGCTGAAGAAGATAATATAAACCAGCAGTCGCCGGGCAATGCTGCGACCTTTGATAGCGGATATCACATTATCCTTATGTTCAATTACACGCATTTTATTTGTATATCCGTCAAAGCTATCGTAAGAGAGGGATGGAGCCTTTTTTGAAGGCTCCATCCGTTAAACAAATCAGAAGTGATATTGCTTCTGGATTTTTTCCAGTGTGCCGTCTTCTTTAATCGACACCAGAATTTTGTCGATAGCTTCCATTTGATCGAGGTTGGGTGAGTTGCGCGAGCATTGAAAAACCAGCGGAACCTCCAATACCGGGAAGGGTGCTTCCAATGAGTCACTCAGGCCTTCCTGTTCGGCCAGATACTGCAGTGTTGGAATTGCACCCACAATCGCATCCAGACGACCACGCGCTACTTTGCGTAGACCCATCAAATAATCTGTATCAAATTCTTTATGCAGATTCTCGTCATTATCGAATTCATCATTGACCAGTCCACCGCGAATTACTGAAAGCTTCAGGGGTTTGATGTCGTTGTACTCGCGAATATGCACCCCTTTGCGAGCAATAAATCCGATTCCGTGAGTTGCCACTACGCTTCCTTTTACCACCAGCTCATCCGGTAACGAAATCAGGATAGTGCAATCGCGTGTGCCGGCCTGCAGTTCTCTTTCAACACGCGCCAGGGGCGTGATGGTGATTTCAACTTCTTTCTGCAAACGCCTTTCCACTTCCTTGACGATTTCAACAAAGGCGCCTTCGTTTTCACCAGTCACCGGATTTTTGGAAGCCCATGGCGCTACGTCCAGAGAAATAAACGAGAAGGTATTTTCTGCAGCCTGGGTAACGCTGGCCGAGGCCGCGACCCAGGCCATAAAGAAAGGTGCCAGACCGCGAGTGAGTGAGCGGTGCAGGTTGCGGCGGCTTGATTGCCAATTGGTTTTTTTCATTGCGGTTACTCGGGCATAAAGGGCTGTTTTGAGCCGGTTTTAAAACGATTTTTCAGTGGTTGTCGTGATATTCGTCCTTTGCCGTGATTCCCTGAAATGTTCACCCGATCATTCTGGTCACGCATAACACAAGACAGTATAAATCTGTAAGGCACCAGTGTGAACGCCCATCACATTTTCTTTATGAAGTAGGGCTTCGCCTGTTGCCTTTCAACCCTTGTCCGGATGTCCATTCGGACAAATTCCCTTCGGTAATGATGACATTACCTTTTCTTTCTTTTGAGGTTTTTATTATGAACAATCGTATTCTTTTGGTCGTTGGCGATAAATTTGCAGCTTACATTCAGGGCAAAGATGCTATTACCGTATCCCAGCTGCGCGGTCTGTTAAGTTTGTCCATCCAGATGCTGCCCGGGCAGGATGTCACCATCCTCGTACCAGGCCAGGGTTTGGGCGATAGCACAGTGAAGCGTTTGCTGGAGGAGGCGGCGACCTCTCCTCATCTGGCCCGTTTTGATTTCAGTTTGTGGCACGCCCTGCCTAAACGGGCAGCATCCAGTGTTTCTCACAAACATGTTCAGGCCAACACGCTGATTTCCGAACCCCGTCAACGCACGGCTGATACCTACGAGTTGCATTTGTTGATCGATGAGGATTGTGAATTGATGAGTGACCATCAAACCGGTCAACACGTACAAGGCATGATCCTGATCGAAGCGACTCGCCAGGCGCTGTTGGCAGTTACCGAGCGTTTCCTGTTGCCTTCCAACGGTATTGATTACTCCTTCGTGCTTAGCGCGTTATCAGTCAGTTACAGCCATTACACCTTTCCGGTGGGTGCTGTGTTGCGTTGCGTTATTAACGAAGCCTCAATGGAAAATCCCCGTCGGTTGTCATTCTCGGCAGAGCTGTTTGTTGAGCAGTGCGGGCAGGTGGTTTCCACCTTTACGGTGTCCTTCGGTGCGATGGAAAAGCTGCGTATTAGCAAGCGGGAAAATATGCAGGCGGTGAAAACCCAGTCTGAATACCTCGCTTATGTAGCGGCCAATATGCAGCACTATGCCGAGGAATCTCTCGGTCATGTGGAAAATCTTTAATCCGACCCATCACAAAAGGAGAATGTTATGAATACTGCAGGAAAGTTAATGCATAACGATCAGATTTATGCTTTTTTTGATGTTGACGATACGCTGATTTCCGTAAAGAGCATGTTGAGCTTTCAGGAGTTCTGGTATGAACGCTTTAATGATGTCGAAGCGCAGTTGCGTTACTACGCCGATATTCGTCAACACATGCATGCGGATGCTTCATGGGAGTTTATGAACCGACTTTACTATCAGCATTTCAAAGGAAGGAAGGTGGCAGATGTCAAACAATGCGGCGAAGCCTGGTTTCAGTTTATGCACAGTAGCTGCGCGGCCTTTTTTAATCCGGTACCACTGGCGGAGTTGCGTTATCACCAGTATCACGGTCATGAAATCGTTTTTGTTTCCGGTTCATTTCCTGCGTTGCTACGACCTATCGCCGATTTTTTACGCGTGCGACATATTCTGGCTACAACCCTGGAGATTAAAGGAGGTATTTACACCGGGGATATTCTTGCACCGCAAACTATCGGTGAAGGTAAGGTTGAGGCTATTCAGCTGTTTTTGAATGCAACCGGAGGTGACGCACTTAACTGCTATGCCTATGGTGACGATATTTCAGACTTGCCGATGTTGGAATCGGTAGGAAACCCTATCGTTGTTAAAGGCGGCAGAAAGTTGGAGCACCACGCTTTGGATGTGGGTTGGAAAATTATTTCTCCGGTGTAACCGGAGGTACGAATGTAGTGAGTGATTGTGTCAGGTAATAAATGGTTCAATGGTCTTCGGCCATTTCTCCAGCTCCTGCCAGTGGCAGGAGCTGTTTGTTTCAGGCAGTGAGCTGGGCGGGAATGTCCACCCCATGAATAGGGCGGCTGAGATAGAAACCCTGTGCGAGATCGCAACCGTGGCTCTTCAAATAAAGATACTGTTCTTCGGTTTCAATTCCTTCCGCGACAACTTGCATATTCAAACTGCGCGCCATGGAAATTATGGTGTCTACCACTCTTTGGGTTGGCTCATTGTGGCAAACATTGTCGACAAAGCTGCGATCAATTTTCAGCGTTTTAAACGGGAATTTCTGCAAATAGGACAGTGACGAATAGCCGGTTCCGAAATCGTCTATAGACAGCCTTACACCCAATTCGCCGAGCGCGCGAATGTTGGCCAGTGTCTGGTCATCGTTTTGCATAATCACCCGCTCGGTAATTTCCAGCTCCAGCAAATTGGCCGGCAGTTGGTTGAGCTGCAATTGTTGCGCAACAAAATCGGCATAGTCGGGCAGCCGAAGTTGCTTGGGCGATACATTGAGCGATAAACGCAACGGGCGTTGATGATCCTGCATGCGCATGGCCAGCTCGCTACACGCGGTAATCATGACCCACTTATCGATATCCTGTATGACCCCGATTTCCTCAGCGACCGGAATAAAGTCGCCCGGCAACATCAGTGAGCCATCCGGTTGATGCCAGCGAACCAGTGCTTCATAACCGCTGATGGTTTCTGTTTGCATGTTGTAGATGGGTTGATATTGCAATACCAGACTTTGGGTTAACAGCGGGCTTCTGAGCCGTGCCTCCAAATCCAGTTGTGCCATCAGGCGAATATTGATTTCTTCAGAGTAGTACTGGTAGCGGTTGCGCCCGCGCTCCTTGGCCTGATACATCGCGAGGTCAGCATTGCGTTGCAATACGTCCGCCGTGCTACCGTCTTGCGGAAAGAGGGCAATGCCAATACTGGCCGTTACCGCAAATTCCTTGCCCTGAACCATAAAGGGGCGGGAGAAAAGCTCGATGATCCGGTTGGCAATGGTGGTGCCATTGTGTTTTTCGGTGACCTTGGGAATCACAATGACAAATTCATCGCCGCCCATGCGTGCGAGCGTGTCACGGTGATAAATGCAACCGCTCAAACGAGCAGCAGCTTCTTTTAGAACTTCGTCGCCACTGGCATGACCCTGGGTGTCGTTTACATTTTTGAAACGATCAAGGTCAATACAGATTACGGCCGTCTGGTGGCCTTCGCGGCCAGCTTTGCCGAGCGCCTGATGCAAGCGTTCGCGCATCAACACGCGGTTGGCAAGCCCGGTCAGGTCATCGTGGCGTGCCTGATGCAACAATTGTTCTTCGTAGTTGCGTCTTACGGTGATGTCTTCCTTGATGATAATAAAGTGGGTAATGTCAGCGGAGTCATTGCGTAGCGGCGAGATGGTGACGTATTCCCAGAAAACCTGGCCGTCACGTCGGATACTGCAAAACTCACCACGCCAGTCAGTGCCGGCATCAATGTGTTCTCTCAGGGTGCGCATGGCTTCGGTGCCACCCTGTTCCAAAATGGTAAAGCCGAGGTCACGACCAATCGCATCAGCGGCATCGTAGCCGGTGATTTGCTCGAATTTGCGATTGACGTATTCAATAACGCCACGGGGGTCAGTAATAAGAACAGAAACAGGGCTTTGTTGTACGGCGCTGGACAGGATGCGGACCTTGTCTTCGGCCAGGCGTCGTTGCCGGCGCACATCGGCTTCGCGAATCTCCCGCTCAATGGCAGGCACCAGACGCGCCAGCGCCTCTTTGTTCATGAAATCATGGGCGCCTTGCTTTAGCAGGCTGACGGTATCTTCCGCGTCAACAGCACCGGAAGTAATAATGAAAGGAATATCCTGACCACTGGCTTTCAGGGTCATAAGCGCATCTTCTGCGCTGAAATTGGGCATGCGGAAATCGCACAGGATAATATCCCACGTGGTTTTATCCAGCGCTGCAAGCATGCCGGGGCGCGTTTCGACCCGTTCTGCATAGGGAGAGAATCCGCCGCGTATCAACTCGGTGGTGGTCAGTTCTGCGTCTTCTTCCGAATCTTCAATAAATAGTACGTTAAGCGACTTGCCCATTAATCCTATCCACTTGTTCTGCAAACGTCGGCTATCAGGATTTGCTAACTGAGTCCCTGTATTTCTGGGTGCTAACCTGCGCTATGGAAATTTTATATGACGTCTCGATCTTCCAGCCTCAACACTGCCGGCCCCCCAAATTGCGCTTTACTTTAATAGTTGCCGCAATAAAAATCCAGATGCGGGTTAGTGCCTGTTTACTGTGCAACACATCCGCATGCGGGGTATCGCCTTTCCACGATCAGGTTTCTGAAGCATAACAGGGGCGTTAAATGTTAGGCGGTAAATTTTGGTGGGTTTGATGATAACCGCGCCACTATCTGTAGTGAACGCTATTTGACGAACGGTTTATTCATCATTAGGTCAGGTAATTTTTATGGGCAAAATTACCCCGCTGCGCTTCCCCGGCTACTATGAGTGTTTTCGGGAGATCGGCGGTTTAACACGAAACTTGCAGAAACCCCCGGCTTACCGCGAAGAGCGCGTGTATAATTCGTTTCGGAATTCCCCCGTGGATTAACAGCTACCCGATTTTTTCGCAGATTGTGGATAATTATGGCTATTTTGAAAAGTATATTGCCCTCAACCCTCGGCGCTACGCTGATGTTGTCAGTGTGTTTGCCGGTCATGGCTAATGAGGAGCAGGATCGCTGGCAGGGTTACAACCGGGCAATGTATTCCTTTAATACCACGGTGGATAAATACACGTTAAAACCGCTGGCCAAAGGCTATGTTTACGTGACGCCTTCGGTGGTTAGAAAAGGGGTCAGCAATGTCTTCTTTAATATTCGCGAAGTGCCCAGCGCACTTAACGGCCTGTTGCAAGGCAAGCCCGGCAGCGCGGCGCGGGATACCGGACGGTTTTTAATCAACAGTACGGTTGGCTTATTGGGTATTTTTGATGTCGCCAGCCGGATGGGCATACCTTCCAGCGGGCATGAAGACTTCGGCCAAACGCTTGCGGTTTGGGGCGTGGGGCAGGGGCCTTATGTTGTACTTCCGTTTTTAGGCCCGAGCACCTTGCGCGATTCTTTTGCCTTGCCGGCTGACTGGTACACCGATCCTCGCACCTATGTTGACAATGTAAGGGTTCGCAATACCCTTACCGGTTTGAATCTGGTGAATGTGCGGGCCAATCTCTTTGAACTGGAGCAGCACATCACCGGCGATCAGTACACCTTTGTGCGCGATGCTTATCTGCAACATCGAAACTATCTCATCCTTGATGGTGCAGTCACCGACGATTTTGGTATGGACGACGATTTCGCCGATGACATCGACTTTGAGTAGTCTCGCGGGTTTGTGTCAGTCAATAATCTCCAGAATTTCCAGGCCTGACTCCCAGGTCTGCTGATTCGTCGTTTCGCTTCGCACCACCCGTGCCCTGGCGCTCAATGTCGGGGCATGGCCATAATGAGAGCTGACCTCTGCCAGCAGGGTGACATCTTCTGGCAGTTTTTCACGGGTTGCCACCAGCAAGCCGCTACCGCTCAGGTTGATGCACTCTCCCTTCAAGGTTTTTTCGTCAAGTTTCAGTGTGACTTCAGTTCCTGCCGGGATGTTCATTCTGATGAAATTCCGTTTTTCACTGTATGATTGGTCCTCGCGGCTCATGCCAGGTTCTCCTGCTGTTTTTATGGGGTCAAAAACTGTTTCCCGAACTCGAATTGGCGGGAATTTAAGTGTAGCATAGCCGTCTGCCAAGGCAGCGGTTGGCGCGTAGATGAATTTGTTGCGTGCTCTCTGATAAGCAGGTACTGTTTGCGCCTCGCTACCTTTCACAATTCCACCGGCTTTATAGGGCTAGGAATGTCAGACCTGAGCAGAAGGCTACTGATCATTGATGACGATGCACCCGTTCGTCAAAGTATCGCCGCGTACTTGCATGACAGTAATTACCATGTTCTTGAAGCCGCCAATGGCGCAGAAGGACTGGCTCTGGTGCAGCAACAATGCCCTGATCTGGTAATTACCGATTTGCGTATGCCGGGTATTGATGGCCTGCATGTTCTACAACAACTTCATGAACACTCCCCCGATTTGCCTGTTATTGTTATTTCCGGCGCCGGTGTTATCGGTGATGTGGTGTCGGCTTTACGCTTGGGCGCGCGTGATTATCTGATCAAGCCTATTCTTGATATGGAAGTGCTGGTGCACTCGGTTGCCAAAGCTCTGGAAAACCGTGACTTGTTGATGGAAAACCAGCGCTATCGGGAAAAGCTCGAACAGGCCAACCGCGGCCTGCGGGAAAATTTGCGAGTGCTGGAACGCGACCAACTGGCCGGCCGTCAGGTGCAGCGACGCCTTATGCCTTCGCGGCTGCTGACTGCAGAAGGCTATGAAATCGCCCACCACATTGTACCTTCGCTCTATCTGAGCGGCGACTTTGTCGATTATGCACATATTCGCAAACGTTACTTGGCCTTCTATTTGGCGGATGTTTCCGGGCACGGCGCATCTTCCGCGTTTGTAACTATCTGGCTGAAGCATCTGGTCAGTCGCATGGTGCGGGAAGAAGGGCTGTTCGGCGATGGTGATTCGTTCGAGACCGGTGCCGATCTCATGTTGCAAACGGTGAACCGTGAATTGCACGAAACCCGCCTCAATCACCATCTGACTTTTTTTGTCGGTGTGATTGATACCCACACCCATCAAATGCGTTATGTCGTGGCCGGCCATTTGCCCATGCCCATTCTGGTGCAAGGCGACAAGGCCGAGTATTTGCAAGGGCAGGGGCGCCCGGTAGGTATCTTCAAGGATGCGCACTGGAAAGTGCACAAAGTGGCCTTGCCGGAGAACTTTTCATTGATTTGCTTTTCTGATGGCGTGCTGGAAATTATGCCGCCGAAAGATTTGCAGGAGAAAGAAGCCTGTTTACTGGATCAGGTTGCCGGAAATGCAGCCAGTCTGGAAAGTGTATGTGATGCCTTGTCCATCCGCTCCATTAATGATGCGCCGGATGACATCGCAATTTTGACCATTACCCGAGGTAAATGATATGCAGCCCGGCCAGATTCTGGTTGCTGACCAACAAGGCGTTTATGTCATCAAGATGATTGGTGACGTGCGATTAACGCTTTGTATTTCTTTTGATCGTTTCATTGAAAAAATGCTGGGACAGCCGGATTTTTCCATGGTGCTGTTTGATCTCTCCCAGGCATCCGGTATTGATAGTACTACGCTCGGATTAATGGCGCGGATTGGTATTCAGGTCAATGAGCGCTATCAGGTAAGGCCTGTGGTATTTTCCGATAACCCGAGCATTAATCGTGTGCTGGAAAGTATGGGGTTTCAGGATATTTTCTGTATCGTCAACCAGGCCAATATACCGCTGGTGCCTGAACAATCACTGGATCAGCAAGTGGAGCCGGAAAGTCTGGTGAAGCAAAAAGTCCTGGATGCGCACAAGGTTTTGATGGGATTGAACACTAGTAACTTTGATAATTTTTGCAATTTGGTGAAAATGCTGGAAACCCCGCCTGCCGGTTAATTGCTAACGGCAATTTAGCTCTTCTGTGACTACCTGTCTGAAATTATTGGCAGTTCGTATTAATCTACTGAAAGCGTGTTTTTCGCTCGCAGTCGTGCGCGTAGAAATTCGCTGTGCGGAACATAGATAAGATCTGCCACTTTTCGAATGACATACTCTTCGTATTTATCCAGTTCACCGTCAATATAAGCCAGCTGCCACATCGCGGCTAACAGCTGTAATTTCTCTTCATCGTTGCACTCCCGATTGATCCACTGCGTAAACTGGTGCAGCGAGGTTGCGTCGGAAGATTGTTCTTTGGCGATCTCTATCAGGTCGTCCAGCTGTTCGGCTGTCAGCTGAAATTTGGCTTGCAGCAACAAGGGCAGGTGATCAAGTTCCTGCTGGCCAATATGATGATCGGCACGGGCAACTTCCACCAGTAACGCAGCCACCGCTAATTGCTTGCGCGAAAAAGCAGCCTCGGGAGATGACGAAACGTCACCTGTCGGGGACAGATGACGTTCGAAAAAGCGGGATAACTTATTGAGCACGGTCTTTCAGTAAGTTTTCCAGGTTGATCTGATCCTTAACGAAGTTACGGATACCGTCAGCCAGTTTGTCAGTTGCCATGGCATCATTGTTCACTGCCAGGCGGAAGGAAGACTCGGTGTCGATCAGCTTCTCAATTTTCTCGCCTACATGATCCGGAGACAGACGACGTTCCAGTTTGCCGGTATCGTTTTCCAGTTCCTGCAGCAATTGCGGGCTGATGGTCAAACGGTCGCAACCGGCCAAGGCTTCAATTTCACCCAGGTTGCGGAAGCTTGCGCCCATTACCACTGTTTTGTAACCGTGTTGTTTGTAGTAGTTGTAGATGTGGCGAACAGACAGCACACCTGGATCTTCTTCCGCGGTGTATTCTTTTTTGTCGGTGTTGGATTTGTACCAATCCAGAATACGGCCTACGAACGGAGAAATCAGGAATGCACCGGCGTCGGCACAGGCTGCTGCCTGGTTGAAACCGAACAACAGCGTCAGGTTACAGTTGATGCCTTCTTTTTCCAGAATCTCGGCGGCACGGATGCCTTCCCAGGTAGAGGCCAGTTTGATCAGCACGCGGGATTTATCAGCACCACCTTTGGCGTAGAGGTCAATCAGCTGATGCGCTTTTTCAACGCTGGCTTTGGTGTCGAAAGACAGGCGGGCATCTACTTCAGTAGAGATGCGGCCTGGAACAATTTTGAGAATCTCAAGGCCAATGGCAACGGCCAGGTGGTCAGCTGCAGCAGACAATTGAGCAGCGCTGCCTTGCACGTCTTTGGCGGCGGCGATGGATTTGGCTACCAGCTCATGGTATTGCGGCAGTTGAGCTGCTTTATAAAGCAGTGACGGGTTGGTGGTTGCATCGAGCGGCTTGTACAAGCGGATGGCTTCAATGTCACCGGTATCGGCAACCACATCGGTAAATTGTTTTAACTGTTCAAGTTTGCTGGTCACGTTATCATTCCTGTCTGAGCGGTTAGCAATTCAAAAATACAAAAACCTGTCTATCTATTCAGCGCCAGGTTTCTCCCATCCGGATAGTGTTCCGGTATTGTAATACTTATTACGCCAGCTCGAAAGTTGGCGGCTACTCTGGTTGGACGTGCACTATAACAGGCTGGCAGTCGGGTTGTTATCGACGGCGTAGACATGTTCCAGTGCCCGTTTCAAAACATCAATGCCGGCTGTGCGCGGGTGCGCTTGCTCGCTGAGCGTGCGGCGAAACTGACGGGCACCTGGCAAGCCCTGGTAAAGCCCGGTGATATGCCGGGTCAGGTGATGAAGACGTGTTCCCTCGGCCAATTGTTCCTCACAATAGGCGATAAACTGCTCCATTACCGTTTGTCTGGTCAACTTTTGTGCACCAGTGCCGTAAATCTCCCGGTCTACTTCACTGAGTAACCAGGGGTTGCTGTAGATTTCGCGACCCAGCATAACGCCGTCCACTTTTTCCAGCAGCACCTTGCTTTGCTCCAGCGAAGTAATGCCCCCATTGATAATAATCTCCAGTTCGGGAAACTCGGCTTTCAGCTGAAATACCCGTTCATATTGCAGTGGAGGAATATCGCGGTTTTCCTTGGGGTTGAGACCTTTAAGCCAGGCTTTGCGGGCATGCACGATAAATGTCTTGCAGCCGGTGTCGGAGATGGTTTTGACGAAGGCGGCCATGTCGTCATAGTCGTTCATCTCATCAATTCCAATGCGGTGCTTGATCGTCACCGGCAGGCGAGTGGCCTGGCGCATGGCATCCATGCAGTCGGCTACCAACGCCGGCTCTGCCATCAGGCAGGCACCAATTTTTCCGCTCTGCACCTTATCACTGGGACAACCGCAATTGAGGTTGATTTCATCGTAACCAAAATCTTCTGCGATACGGGCACATTCCGCCAGATCAGCCGGGTTGCTTCCGCCCAGTTGCAGTGCAACCGGATGCTCTGCGGTCTTGAACCTTAAAAAACGCTGCCGATCGCCCTGTAAAAGAGCGCCTGAAGTGACCATTTCGGTGTATAAAACAGTCTCTTTGCTCAACATGCGCCAAAAATTGCGACAATGGGTATCAGACCAGGACATCATCGGAGCGGCGCAAAAACGGCGGTTAATGGCGGGTAAAGTAGCGGAGTCGGTCATATTTCTGTCTGATAAGGGAGGCGCTGGCAAAGAGATCATTCTATCATGTATCGATCCGCGTATCAGGTGTCGTCCAGATGCACGCGCGGGCTTTAAGCTATGTGCTGGTGTAGCAGATCGCATAGCTGTTCTCTCGCTAGCGATTGTGAATAAATTTTAGTGTTTAAGGATGTAGTAATGAAAAGTAAATTGGTTGTGGCTCTGTCGGCATTGGGTTTTTGCGCTTTTGCATCGGCCGAACCGGAGCAGCCCTGGGAAGTTAAAGCCGAGCTTGGTGTTATTGCAACATCCGGTAATACTGAAACTACCAGCATACAAGCCAAGCTTGATGCAAAACAGTATACGCCTCGCTGGCATAATCATTATGTGTTGAACGGTCTGTTCAAGCGCGATCAGGTAACACGTGATGATGGCACCAAAACAAAAGAAGATACCGCTGAAAAATATTTTGCTTCTGCAAAAACTGCTTATCAGCTGGATAACGACACCAGCAACCTGTTCCTGTTTGGTTCGCATACCGACGATAAATTCGGTTCATACAGTGAGTATTCCACGGTGGCAGTTGGTTATGGCGCTCGTGTTTTTGAAACCGACACCATGAAACTCGATGCTGAAGTGGGTCCCGGTTATTTCCGGGCCAAGCAAGTGCTTAATGATGAAACCACGGAAAGAGAAGATGGGTTTTTGCTGCGTGGTGCGGCCAGTTTTAATTGGCAATTCACGGAAACCGCAGAATTTAACCAAACCGTGAGTGTTGAATCTGCCCAGGAAAATACTCGCACTATTGCAGAATCATCGGTCAGTACCCGCATCAACAATTCCATGCAGTTGAAAGTGGGCTTTAACGTTTCCAATGATAGCGATGTTGCTCCCGGTAAAAAGAAAACCGATACCACCAGCTACGTGAATCTGGTTTACAGTTTTTAATCTATGAAAAAACCGGTGCTTGCTGTGGCAGGTGCCGGTAATTTTCAGTAGCGGCCCGCTGTTTTGGTTGCGCGGCTGAAAAGCGGTGGAGTCATTGTTTTGCCGCCCACTTTGTTTGATTGCCTAATAAAAATTGATCTTTTGTGCTCTACTTTCTCCCGGTTTCTGAATCCTATCGCCGTTTAAACGGATGCTGATAGTCATCAATTTTTGTAATCTGTTTGTTCTAATAGTCATTTTTACTCTATAGTTCGGCTCGAAGTCCGCACAATAATTAGGTATTCTCTTGCGCACTACGCCCGGTTGATTTTGACAGCAGGCGCGCAAAGGAGAGCGGTTACGGATAACTTTAATAACTTATGGGGTGAGTGAAAATTGTCGAAGGCAACCATTGATGATGTGGCCGCACTGGCTGGCGTCTCGATTAAAACGGTTTCGCGTGTTGTTAATAAAGAGCCTAATGTCAGGCAAGTAACCCGTGAAAAAGTACTGGCTGCTGTAGCGCAATTGGACTATCGCCCCAACGCTTCTGCTCGAAGTCTCGCGGGCAACCGCTCTTATGTTCTGGGGCTTTTATACGGTACGCCCAGCGCAAACTACATTCTCGATGTGCAAGTCGGGGTGCTGAACCTGTGCCGCCCGCAGGGGTACGATTTGCTGATTCACCCCTGTGTGTACCGCGACGAAAATCTGGTGGAGGATATTGTTGAGCTGGTGCGACAAAAGCGCATCGACGGCGTTATTCTGACCCCGCCATTGACTGACCATATGGAAGTGCTTTCGGAGCTGGAACGTCTTGAAGTTCCGTTTGTTCGCATCGCCCCCACGCTGAATAAGGAATTATCACCCTACGTTGAAACCAATGATCAGGAAGCGGCCTACGATATGACCGGGCAATTGATTGCGATGGGGCACCGCGATATTGCCTTCATTACCGGTCACCCTGACCACCGCGCTGTGGCAAAACGCTTTGACGGTTATCAGGCAGCGTTAAAAGATCGCGGCATTCCTTTTCGCCCTGACCTGGTTGAAAATGGTCTGAATTCTTTCGCTTCCGGTGAAGTCTGCGCTCGCAGGCTGCTGGGGCGTCAACCGCGTCCTACCGCCATTTTTGCCGCCAACGATGACATGGCCGCCGCCGTGATGATGGTGGCGCATCAACAGGGCATACGCATCCCGGATGAATTATCGGTAGCCGGTTTTGATGATACGCCGGTCGCTTATCAATTGTGGCCAGCGCTGACAACGGTTCGACAACCGGTTCAGCAGATGGCACGCAAGGCAGCAGAATTGTTATTAAAACGTTTGAAAGGGAAAGATGTGCCGCTGCCGGTGGGCGTGCTGAGTTCCAGCTTGATTCTGCGTGATTCAACCGGCCCTTTATCAGGCGTTGCGGGAAGTTGACGATAGTGGAAGAATGAGAAAAAGCGCCCGGAAATCCGGGCGTTTAGCGGTACTGGCCGGCGTATCTTTTCATTGAATCCCGGCCAGTGGCTGCATCAGCTGTGATAAGCCTGGTGCAGTTCCGGGGTGTGGTTGACCAGCCATGCGGCGGTTCCCACCAGCGCTGCCTTGTCATTAATGATCATGCTGACAGGAATGTCTTCCAGATAGCCCGACATGGGGCGCTTATTGATAAAGCGCTCGGCAAAAGTTTCCGGATTAATAAAATTGGCAATTTTCGGAATAATTCCCCCGCCCAAAAATACCCCGCCTTTGGCTCCCAGTGACAGTGCTTTATCGCCCGCCACGCTACCCAGCATCAGGCAGAAAGTTTCCAGTGCATCCCGGCAGAGAGCATCTTCGTTGTTGATAGCGCGAGTGCTGACGTCAGCCGGCGTAAAATCTTCTACCGCCTGGCTGGCCAGATCGCCCAGTGCCTTATAAATTGTGACCAGGCCGCGACCGGAAATCAGGTCTTCAATCGATACGTGGTCAAATTGACGGGCAGCGAACGCACGAATCGCCTGCTCCTTCTCGTTGGTAGCGGCAAAGCTGCAATGGCCACCCTCGGTCGGCAAAATTTTCCAGTCATTGTTATCCGGCACCAGCGCCGCCATGCCAAAACCGGTGCCCGGGCCAAACACCGCAATAACGGCTTCCGGGTCTGCAGTACCTTGATGCAAGGGCAGCAGTTCGTGAGGTTTCAGGAAGGGCGTTGCATAAGCCAGCGCTGCGAAGTCATTGATAACAAACAGCGACTTCATGTCCAGTTCGGCACGCATCTCTTCAATAGAAATGCTCCAGTCGAGATTGGTCATTTTTACCTGACCATTTTCGATCGGGCCGGCCACTGCCAGACAGGCGTATTTGGGTACATTGATACCCAGTTGTGCGCAATAGGCTTTAGCCATAGCAGCAATGCCGGTGTGTTCTGCGCATTTCAGGGTAATCTGACGAGTGGCCAAAAAACCGGATGCGGGGTTGGATTGTTCTGCGCCCAGACCTAATTCAACAAGGCCAAACCGGGCATTGGTGCCGCCGATGTCGGCTACCAATAATTGAAACTGACTCATAAGAATGCTTTCCGAATACCGTGCCTGAGTGATGGATTTTTTAATTAAAAACGAAGTGGAGCGAATTCTACGGGATTCCGTAAAGCCATGGCTACCTTGGGCTAAAAACTGCCTGCTTGCGCACATTCCAGGTCAGCCGTCGCCATAGGCGTGATAGCGCGCCAGCCCCGGGTTTTGCATAATTAGCGGGCAGTGCGATAACTGCCTGATATATCAGGGAATCCGTCTTGAGGGCTAGCTGACTCCGCAAGCAAAGCGCGCGCGAGTCTAGATATGATTGACAGCGCTGTCAATAAATAGTAGCTTGCCTGCAATTGTGCGGCTGAACTGCCCTCCCTTTAAAGAGGCTGCTGCTCTCCTTCATCAAATCTGTGCTCATTGCGAGCTGTTGATGCGGGTAATCATCGCTATTTCAGGCATTAATTTCCGGTTTTATTTTTGTGTTTTCAAACAGGTTGATCCATATGAGAGAAAATTCAATTTTCCGACGTTCACTATTGGCATGTACGGTATTCGCTATTCTGGCTGGCTGTGATTCCTCCCCGAAAGATGCGGCAAACAACACCTCGTCAGCTGACCAGGCTTCTTCTGCAGTTGAGAGCAGCAAAGTCGAGTGGCCCGTTATCAAAAGTGCTATTCCGCAAGATGCCGCGGTTGAAGCACGTATTGATGAGTTGCTGGCGCGCATGACGGTGGAAGAAAAAGTCGGCCAGATGATTCAGCCTGAAATCAAACAGGCAACGGCTGAAGATGTAAAAAAATATCACCTGGGGTCGGTCCTCAACGGTGGTGGCACTACGCCCAACAATGACAAGTACGCCAAGCTTTCTGACTGGGTTGCTCTGGCAGACAGTTATTGGCATGCCTCGGTAGACAAAACCGATGGTCGTGCCGGTATTCCTATTATCTGGGGAACCGATGCAGTACACGGTTTGGGTAATGTGGTCGGGGCAACCTTGTTCCCGCATAACATTGCCCTGGGTGCCACGCATAACCCGGAGTTGTTGAAAAAAATCGGCGAAGTGACGGCACGCGAAATTGCTGCCACCGGTCTGGACTGGAACTTCTCGCCCACCGTTGCGGTTGCACGTGACGACCGCTGGGGCCGCACTTACGAAGCCTGGTCAGAAGATCCGGAAGTGGTGGGCGCCTACGCCGGTGAGATGGTGAAAGGGTTGCAAGGCGTTTACGGTACCGATGAATACTTTACCGACCGCCATGTGATTGCTACCGCCAAACACTTTATTGGCGACGGCGGTACACTCGACGGTGTAGACCGCGGTGAAACCCAGGGCGATGAAAAAGTGCTGCGTGATATTCACGGTGCCGGTTATTTCACCGGTATTGAAGCCGGTGTTCAGGTGGTGATGGCCTCCTTCACCAGCTGGCAGGGCACCCGCATGCACGGTCACGAATATTTGCTGACCAATGTATTGAAAGAGCGCATGGGCTTTGACGGATTTGTCGTTGGCGACTGGAGTGGTCACGGCTTTATTCCAGGCTGTACCGCGCTGGATTGTCCGCAAGCGATTAATGCCGGCCTGGATATTTTCATGGTGCCGGAACCGGAATGGAAAACCCTGTTCCACAACACCGTTGAGCAAGTCAATTCCGGTGTGATTTCTGCGCAGCGTCTGGACGATGCCGTACGTCGTATTTTGCGCGTAAAAATTCGTGCCGGATTGTTTGAGCGCGGTGCGCCATCTACCCGTTCTCTGGCTGGCCGTGAAGACGTGCTGGGCTCAGCAGAACACCGTGCGGTTGCCTTGCAGGCGGTGCGTGAATCCCTGGTATTGTTGAAAAATAAAAACGGTTTATTGCCTTTGTCCCGTAACAGCAACGTGCTGGTAACCGGTGACGGCGCCGACAATATCGGCAAGCAGGCCGGTGGCTGGTCTGTCTCCTGGCAGGGTACCGGCAACACCAATACCGACTTCCCCGGTGGTACTTCCATTTATGCCGGTATTAACAAGGTGGTCAGCGAAGCCGGTGGTCAGGTTGAGCTGAGCGAAGACGGCAGTTTCAAAAACAAACCTGATGTTGCCATCGTAGTATTTGGTGAAGATCCTTACGCTGAAATGCAGGGTGATGTTGCCAATCTTGCGTACAAACCGCGCGATCAACGTGATTGGGAATTACTGAAGTCGCTGCAAGCCCAGGGCATTCCGGTGGTTTCCCTGTTCATCACCGGCCGTCCTTTGTGGGTGAATCGTGAAATCAACGCGTCAGATGCATTTGTCAGCATTTGGCAGCCAGGCACTGAAGGTCAGGGTATTGCTGATGTGATCTTCCGTAATGCCGAGGGTGAAGTTAATCACGACATGAAAGGCCGCCTGACATTCTCCTGGCCGACCCGTCCGGATCAATTTTTGTTGAACCGTGGCGATGCCGACTACCAGCCGTTGTTCCCTTACGGTTTCGGTTTGAGCTATCAGGACAAAGACACCCTGGGTGATGATCTGTCGGAAGAAGGTATCGCATTGGGTGAGACGGTAGAAGTTCTGGAAATTTTCAATCGTCGTCCGATTGCGCCCTGGGATATTGAAATCATCGGCTTCCAGAATGACCGTGAAGTGATGTCCAGCAACACGCTCAGCCTGTCGTCGTTAAGCATTGAAGCGGTAGATCGCAACGAACAGCAAGATGCTCGCCGTGTGGTCTGGAATGGTAAAGGCGTTGGTCAGGTTGCGCTGGGTACTGCCAACCGCCAGGATTTCCTCTCTTACGCTCAGGAAAAGTCGGCACTGATTTTTGATATCAAAGTTAATCGTGCACCGACTGACAAAACCCTGTTCCGTTTGGGTTGTGGTTCTTACTGTGCATCCGATCTGGACTTCACTGAAAAATTGACCGCATTGGCAGGCAAGGAATGGCAAACCATCAGCATTGACCTGACCTGCTTTCCTAACGCCGGTGCCAATTTCGGTGTAACCCAGCCGCCGGAAGAATTCCTTACGCAAGTGCTGCAACCTTTCTCGCTGCTGACCAGTGGTGAATTGGATATTACCTTTGCGCGCGTACGTCTGGAGCGTGGTGCTGCAACCGGTCAATGCCAGTAAAACGATAAGCTCTGTCTGAACAGGCAGAGCAGGAAGCCACGCAGATTACTGTGTGGCTTTTTTTTGTCGCGAATTGGTGATTTTCAAGATTTTTTTCTGACAGAGTATGTCGCCCCGGAGACTTTTCATGTCCACAACACAATCCAAGGTTACATGGCCCGCTATTGAATCCGCTGTAAAAAAAGATCCTGCTATCGAGCAAAAAATTGCTGATCTTTTGCAAAATATGTCACTGGAAGAAAAAATTGGCCAGATGATGCAGCCGGAAATTCGCTACACCACACCGCAGGACATCAGGGATTACCACCTGGGTTCGGTGTTGAATGGCGGTGGATCTGTGCCGAATGGCAATCGCTATTCGAAGCTGGCTGACTGGGTTGCTATGGCAGATGGTTACTACCATGCTTCTATGGACACCAGCGATGGTTGTGCGGCAATCCCGGTTATCTGGGGAACGGATGCGGTGCACGGCGTGGGCAATCTGGTCGGGGCAACCCTGTTTCCGCACAATATTGCGCTGGGTGCGATGAACAACGCGGAGCTGATTCGTCAAATTGGCGAAGTGACGGCCTACGAAATTGCCGCCATGGGGCTGGATTGGGATTTTTCGCCCACCGTAGCGGTGGTGCGTGATGATCGCTGGGGAAGAACTTACGAATCCTGGTCAGAAGATCCGGCTCGTGTGCGTGAATACGCCGGCAAAATGGTAGAAGGCTTGCAGGGCTCCGCTGATCAATTTCTCGATCAACATCATATTATCGCTACCGCCAAACACTTCCTCGGTGACGGTGGTACGGTCAATGGTATTGACCGGGGTGATAACCTTGACGATGAAACAACCCTGCGCGATGTGCAAGCTGCTGGTTATATGAGTGCGCTGGAAGTTGGTGTGCAAACGGTAATGGCATCGTTTAACAGCTGGCATGGCGAGCGCCTGCACGGCCATCATTATTTGTTGACCCATGTACTTAAAGAGCAAATGGGTTTTGATGGTTTTGTGGTGGGTGACTGGAATGGTCATGGGTTTATCAAAGGTGCCAGCGTGCTGGATTGTCCGCAGGCAATTAACGCCGGGCTTGACATGTTTATGGTCGCCGATGCCGACTGGAAAATTTTATACAACAACACCCTGGAGCAAGCGCGTAATGGCGTTATTCCCATGGCGCGTATTGACGATGCCGTGCGTCGTATTCTGCGGGTAAAACTGCGTGCCGGTATGTTTGAACGCGGCGCGCCATCCACTCGCCCGCTGGCAGGCAAGCAGGAAAGAGTAGGCTCGGCTGAGCACCGCGCTATTGCCCGTCAGGCAGTGCGTGAGTCGCTGGTGTTATTAAAAAATAAAAATCATTTATTACCTTTGTCGCCGCGCAGCCATATTCTGGTGGCGGGTGATGGTGCCGATAATATTTCCAAGCAAACCGGCGGTTGGTCAGTGACCTGGCAGGGCACCGGCAATACCATGCAGGATTTCCCCGGTGCGACCACCGTATGGTCAGCTATTTCGCAAACCGTTGCGGCGGCGGGCGGTAAAGCGGTTTTGAGTCCAGAGGGTGAATTTACAGAAAAGCCGGATGTTGCCATTGTTGTATTCGGTGAAGACCCTTACGCAGAAATGCAAGGTGATGTGCAAAACCTGTTGTACAAACCATCCAACGCTCGCGATTGGGAATTGCTGAAATCGTTGCGTGCACAGGGTATTCCGGTGGTTTCATTATTTGTTACCGGCCGGCCTTTATGGGTTAACCGCGAGTTGAATGCATCGGATGCTTTTGCTGTTATCTGGCAACCAGGCACTGAAGCCAATGGTATTACGGACGTTATTTTTGCCGATATCGATGGCAAAGCCCGCCACGATTTCAAGGGACGTTTAACCTTTTCCTGGCCGCACCGTCCGGATCAGGGACCGCTGAATATTGGCGATGAAAATTACGATCCGCTGTTCGCCTACGGCTACGGTTTGAGTTACCAGGATGACGATACGTTGGCCGATAATTTGTCAGAAGAAGGCATTGCTGTGCAGCAAACCGGGCGGGTACTTGAGATTTTCCGCCAGCGTCCGTTGGAACCCTGGCACATTGAGATTGAAGGCAATAAAAATGATCGTTTGATCGTTAACGATAATATTGCCAGCGCTTCTACCGTCAGTATCAGCTCTGTGGATCGCAACGTGCAGGAGGATGCCCGCCGGGTGCGCTGGAACGGGCAGGGTGAAGGTTATGTTGCACTGGCTACCCGTGACCGTCAGGTGCTGATTGATTATCTGCGTGAGCAAGGCGAATTGGTGGTAGATATTAAAGTCGATCAGGTTGAGGCCGCAGAAGTTTTCTTGCGTGTCGGCTGTGGCCCTTCCTGTAATTCGGATCTGGATATTACGGCACAAATTCGCGATCTTGAAGGCAAAGGCTGGCAAACTTTGCGGGTGCCTTTGTCGGCATTCCCGGATGTTGGCTCCAACTTCGGTCTGGTGTTACCGCCAGCGGAGTTTTTCAATCTGGTGCTGGCGCCTTTCGGGTTGGTCACCAGTGGTGCTTTGGATCTGACCTTTTCCAACGTGTTGATTGAAAAACAAAACTGATTTTTAAGGAAGGCCGGCAAAATCGGCCTTCAGGCTCTAACAGGCGCAGGTTCGGTACAAAGCAAGTTTGGTGTCAGGCGGTTTTTTCCAAAACCGTCGAGTTACGGACGCCCGCCATGGATGGCGGAAGTTGGAGCAACACGGAGCAGTTGCCGTTGACTGGTCGGAGCTACAGGGAATGATTCATTCGCCACATCCATGTGGCTAACCCTGCGGTCAGCTTCCCTGTGCAAATTGGCGATCCTGCCAATTTATCATGCGTTTTTTGGAGCAAACCGCCTAATGAAAAACGGACAGGATGGCATTGGCCTTGTCAATAAACTGAGGGTTTACCGAATAGGCCTTCATTTTTTGTAATATCAGTCCAGGCACTGCAACAAATCATCAGCCAGATTTTCTATTTGTGAAAGTGACAAGGTTGCAATCGTAAGGCGCAATGCCGGTTGCGAGTTGCTGACATAAAAACCTTCCCCGTTTCTCACCAGCCATCCACATTGCGCCATCCGCTCGGTGACACTGGCAGTAGACGCCGTGAGTGAAACCCACACGTTAAGACCATCAGCCTGTGATTGCACGGCAATACCCTTTTTCTCCAGTGCATGGATAAGCCGTGTTCTTTTTTCCGTGTAACTGTTTCTCGCGGCGGCAACAATTTTTTTTACGTCCTTGCTGCGCAATAAATTGAAAACAATATTTTGCAAGATATGGCTCACCCATGTGGTGCCGGAAGCCAGGCGCATACGTAAACGCTGTGAAGTTTCCGGATCACTGGCAACAAAGGCAATGCGCAAATCCGGGCCATAACATTTGGAAACCGAGCGTACCATCGCCCAGCAGCGATTGGTTGGTGATACCAGCGAATGGCAGGGTGTATTGGCGAGCAAGGCAAAGTGATCGTCTTCAATAATGAGCAGGTTGGGATGTTGCGCCAGCAGCTTTTTTAAAACTTTTGCTCTTGCAGCATCCACGCTGCAACCGGTCGGGTTGTGGGCTCGCGGTGTGCAAATAACAGCGCGAGCGCCTTCTGCCAGTGCTTGTGCCAGTGCTTCCGGTCGCATGCCACGTTCATCCACCGCGACCGGTAATATTTGAAAACCTTTCAAGCGCAGTGTGTTGATACTGCCGAGAAAGCAGGGGTCTTCGATAGCGACTTTATCACCAGTGACCAGGTGGGTAATCAACAGACGCTCGATAGCGTCCACCGCACCGTGGGTGATATTAACTTCGTAAGGGTTGGCACAGTCTTCACGAAACCAGTCGATAGCCAATGCTTCAAGTTCAGGATTGATCACCGCTTCGCCATAAAGGCGGGTTGAATAAGCTTCCCGGTTCAAATACTGCAGCGGATCAGGCAGTAGGTCAGGTGCCGGGTTACCGCTGGCAACATCGGTGAGCGGTGAATCAAACGGGCTGCCTTCCTGCTCGCCGGGCGCCTGGCGTTCGCGAATAAAGGTACCGTGGCGGCCGCGGGTTACTGCAATGCCAGCGGTAACCAGCCGTTGATAGGCCGCGGCAACGGTATTGCGATTAACGGTCAGTTGCAGCGCCAGATCACGCACCGTAGGCAAAGCCGCGCCGGGGGGCAGCTGTCCGTTTTGTACCAGTGCACGGATACTTTCAAATATATCGGCCGCGCTTTTGCCTGCTATTCTCATTTTGTCCTATGCCAATGTATAATTTGACCCATGACAATCTTAACGGCTGCTGATTAATAATGCATCCTGTGTGTTTTCCGTGTTGAGGGCTGTGGTGTGAGCGATTCTGATTTATCTTCAAGGGTACGTCCTGCCTACGCCCAGGCGTCCAGTCTGGAAGAGATTCGTGGCAACCTTGAATCCATTCAGGGGCGCATTGCCGCCGCTTGCGAGCGCAGTGGCCGCTCACTTTCCGAGGTGCGTTTGTTGCCGGTTTCAAAAACGGTAGACGCGGAGCGTTTGCGCCTGGTTTATGCGGCGGGTTGTCGCGATCTGGGGGAAAACAAGGTACAGGAAGCCTGGAATAAGTCCGTTGAGATGGCAGATCTTACCGATCTTCGCTGGTCTGTTATCGGTCATTTGCAAACCAACAAAGCGCGGGTTGTTGCCCGTTTCGCTCACGAATTTCAGGCGCTGGACAGCTTGCGTCTGGCGGAAGAGCTGGACCGTCGGTTACAGGCCGAAGGGCGCTCATTGAATGTGCTGGTGCAAGTGAACACCTCGGCAGAGCCTTCCAAATACGGTTTGGCGCCCGAGGCAGTGGAAGCGTTTATGCGGGAGCTGCCGGCTTTTTCTTCGCTGCGTGTAAAAGGTTTTATGACGCTGGCATTGTTCTCGGAAGACAAGGTGCGGGTGCGTGAATGCTTTATTCGCCTGCGCCAGTTACGCGATCGCTTGCGCGACAGTGTTGACCCCTCAATAGCAATGGACCAATTATCCATGGGCATGTCGGGCGATTTTGAAATGGCCATCGAAGAAGGTGCGACGGTTGTTCGTATCGGCCAGGCAATTTTTGGTGCCCGCGCGCTACCGGACGCTCATTACTGGCCTGGCATTCCTGCCAACTGATTTTCCCAACGATGAACACAGCTATGACAAATTCCTGCGCGATAGAAACGGGGCCTGCGGCTATTGATGTAATTTCAGTGCAATCGCTGGTGGCCTACGGTTATGTGGGCAACAGTATTGCCTGGCCAGCCATGCAGGCAGCGGGATTGCGGGTATCCATGGTGCCCACGGTGATGTTCAGCAATACACCCCATTATGATTCCATTCACGGTGGTGTGATTCCGCAAAGCTGGTTTGAGGGTATTCTTGCTGACCTTGATCGTCGCGGTGTAACGGCGCAGGCAAAAGTGATTCTCACCGGTTTTCTCGGTGATCCGGCG
This sequence comes from Cellvibrio polysaccharolyticus, assembly GCF_015182315.1. Taxonomy (NCBI): domain Bacteria; kingdom Pseudomonadati; phylum Pseudomonadota; class Gammaproteobacteria; order Cellvibrionales; family Cellvibrionaceae; genus Cellvibrio; species Cellvibrio polysaccharolyticus. Next base: position 2,998,157 of record NZ_PRDL01000001.1, on the reverse strand, counting down.
CAAGCTCGCGCGCTGGCGGAATGGATTGCCGCGTCTTGTGCTCGCTGGCCGCAATTGCGTGTGCAAATTGATCCGGTGATTGGCGATTATGCGCAGGGCGTGTTTGTTGATGAGCGGCTGGTTGACGCTTATAAAACCTGGTTGCTACCCCTGGCCGATGGTCTGGTGCCCAATCTTTTTGAATTGGAAAAACTGACTGGCCGCCCTGTGCGTACGCACGAGGAAATTGAATCGGCAGCGCGTTGTTTGTTACAGCAATGTCGCGGTGGTGGCCGTGGGTGGGTGTTGGTCACCAGCACGCCGCCGCTGTCGGGGCTGGACAGCGAAATCGGGATGACCTGGGTAACCGCAGCAACCAGCGGTCATATCAGTCACCAGCGGATTGATAGCAACCCGAAAGGAACCGGTGATTTGTTCAGCGCGCTGTTGGTGCAACAATTGTTGCAGGAAAAACCGTTGGAGGAAGCCGCGCGGGTCGCTGCCGATTATGTGGTGCGAATGCTGGAACAAACCCGCGATCGGGGCTGGCCGGAAATGGCCTTTGATTTTCAGTTGATCGCGCGGTCTATGAGTGCCGGTTAACCAAACTATGCAATGGGTGCCGTTCTGTCCGTTTATCATCAGGATGTTTGCTCTAAAAGCGCATGGATATCCGCAAGCGGAGCCGGCCCATCATCGCAGATGATGGTCGTTCCGTGCGCGCAAAACATGTTTTGCTTCATGCGCCTTACACCCCTGTAGCTCTGACGAGTCAACGGCAACTGCTCCTGCGTTGCGCCAACCGCGTTGCTCTAACTTTCGCCATCCATGGCGGGCGTCCCTGACTCGACAGTTTTGGAATAAACATCCTGACGCTAAACTCGCATCTACTGATCCGGAGTTTGTCAGCAGGTTGAATTAAGACGTTTATTTTTGCTGCAATTCGCGCAGCTGTGCTTTGATGTCGGACGGCGATAAATCGAGAATGTCCGGCGTAATATCAGACAGGCTATTACAGCCGGAAAGCGCCATCACCACGCGCATCTCACTGGCAAAACGATCCAGTAAATCTTCTACGCCGGCACGTTGACGTGCCGCCAGGGCGTACACCCAGGGGCGACCAATCATCACCGCTTTGGCACCCAGCGCCAGCGCTCTTACCACATCCAGCCCGCTACGAATGCCGCTGTCCATCAACACGGTAATGTCATCGCCCACTGCATCGGCAATGGCCGGTAAGGCGCGAATGGACGAGCTGGCACCATCCAGCTGGCGACCACCGTGGTTGGAAACAATCAAACCATCCGCCCCCAGTGCTGCAGCCTGGCGTGCATCATCCGGGTCGAGAATACCTTTAATAATCAGCTCGCCGGACCACTCTTCACGAATGCGGTCGATATCTTTCCAGGTGACGGTGGGGTCAAAATTATTGCCCAGCCATGACCAGAATTCATCAATACCGGCCTTATCGCCGAGCACCGGGGCAATATTGCCAAGCGTATGCGGACGGCCGAATAAACCCACGTCCCACGCCCAGCCCGGGCGGCGCATTACCTGGGTTACCCGTGTCAGTTTACGTCTGATCAAACTCCCGCCCGACAGCCCGGAGCGAATATCGCGATAGCGGGTAGCTGGCACCGGCATGTCTACGGTAAACAACAGCGTGCGGGAACCGGCTTCTCTGGCGCGCGCCAGCATTTCGCGAAGGAAGCCGCGATCGCGCATCATATAAAGCTGAAACCAGATAGGCTGGTTTACACCACTGCGCACTTCATCAATGGCGCAGGCCGACACGGTGGATAAACAAAACGGAATACCTTTGTGCTCGGCCGCTTGTGCTGCCTGCACTTCACCGCGCCGGGCGTTAAGGCCGGCAATGCCCACCGGGGCGAGAATAATCGGCAGGGCAAAATCCTGACCGAATAAATGCGTGTTGGTGGAAACGTTGGAAATATCGCGTAATACCCGTTGGCGCACGCCAATAGATTGCAGATCCTGTTCGTTATGCCTTAAGGTGGTTTCGCTGAAGGCGCCGCCATCAATATATTCAAATAAAAAGTGTGGCAAGCGTTTACGGGCCAGTTCGCGGTAGTCAGTGTAGTTGGCAGGAATCATCGTCGAATAGTGTCCGGATGTTATGTTTTGACAGATTCTATGCCTTCGAAAGACGAAAAACTATCGAAATTTTGCCAAAACTGACTGAAAGTGATTTTTTATGATTGGTTTTGTTTGAAAAAGAACACTTATCCCGGTCTTCAGGCTGCCTGACCGGGCTGGTTCTGTGGTCTGTACTATTTTATCTGTAAATGCTATTTTAAATATAAACCAATAAGAATTATCTGTACCTGTTTACCTTCTGGCTACCATAAAAATAAATAATTCCGGAGATGTTATGCCTGCAACCGCGAAAAGCGCCCGTGTGCTATGGCCATTGTTTTTAATCATCAGCCTCTTTTTTTTATGGGGGATGGCCAACCACTTAAACGATATTCTCATTACGCAATTTAAAAAGGCTTTTGTACTGACGGATTTCAAATCCAGTCTGGTGCAAATGGCGTTTTATTTTGGCTATTTTGTGTTTGCCATTCCTGCGGCGCTTTACTTGCGCCGCTTCGGTTATCAATCCGGCGTTGTGTTCGGGTTGTTGCTGTACGGGGTGGGTGCCTTGTTGTTTTACCCTGCGGCACAAGCGCACCAATACTACATTTTTCTGCTGGCGCTCTTTGTTATTGCCAGCGGGCTCGCCTTTCTTGAAACCTCTGCCAATCCGCTCATCGTTGCCATGGGCGACCCGGCAACCGCCGAACGGCGTTTGAATTTTGCGCAATCTTTTAATCCGCTGGGCGCACTGACCGGTATCTGGATCGGCAAGGAATTTATTCTGTCTGGCATCGAGCACACCGGGGAGGACCTGGCGGCACTTTCTCCGGAGGCGTTACTGGCGCTTTACGAGATGGAAGTGCAAGCGGTGCAAACGCCTTATTTGCTGTTGGGTTGTTTTGTTATTGTCTGGGCGCTGGTGGTATGGCGGGTGTCGTTTCCGGCTATTGCCTTAAAGCAGGCGGCGGCCGAGTCGGGCACGGGTCGGTTGCAAGACTTTAAAATGCTGCTTAAACAGCGCTATTTTATGACCAGCGTGATGGCGCAGTTTTTTTATGTGGGCGCGCAGGTTTGCATCTTCAGTTTTATGATCCGCTATGGTCAACAGGCCTTGCCTGGCGTCGGCGAAAAACATCTCGCCTTTTGGGTTTTTTGTTCGTTAATCGCCTTTATGGTCGGGCGGTTTGTGGCGACGGCGTTGATGGGAAAAATTCGCGCAACCTGGCTGTTGTGGCTATTCGCCTGCATCAATGTGGTGTTGTGTGTAATTGCTATCTGTTTCCCCACTAAAACCGGCATGATTGCCTTTACCGCCACTACCTTTTTTATGTCGTTAATGTTCCCCACTATTTTTGCGCTGGGGATAAAAAATCTCGGCCCGCTGTCCAAAGCCGGCTCCTCCTTACTGGTGATGGCAATTATCGGCGGCGCTTTGTTAACAGCGCTGATGGGGCTGATTTCGGATGTTGCCAACATTCACACGGCTGTGATTGTGCCTTTGTGCTGCTTTATGGTGGTAGCTATTTTTGCGCGGGTCAGCTTGCGCCGCGAAAAAGCGTAATACAACGAGAATAACAATATGATTGATGCACATCAGCACTTATGGAAAATCGGTTCGCATGGTTGCGTCTGGCCTACACCGGATCTGAACGCAATTTATCGGGATTTTGATTTGACGGAAGCGAAACATCTCGCCAGAAAAAAAGGTGTTACCGGCACCGTACTGGTACAGTCCCAGGAAAGTGATGCAGACACCGACTACTTGCTTGCCATGGCATCACGCAGTCAATTTATCAAGGCGGTGGTAGGGTGGGTGGATCTGGGGAATGCCCGCGCGCAGCAGCGAATTCGCAAGCTGGCAGCCAACCCGAAATTTCGTAGCGTGCGGCCCATGTTGCAGTCCATGGCAGACGACGGCTGGATAATGAAACCGCAACAGCAGCCCGCCATCCAATGCCTTATTGAAGAAAATTTGTGTTTTGATGCCCTGGTGTTTGCCAGACACTTGCCGTATCTGGACGCCCTTACCGATCAATATCCTGAATTACCGGTGGTGATTGACCATGCCGCCAAACCTCCTTTGTCACCGGGTTCGGTAGAAGACTCTCGCCAATGGCAATACTTCATGCAAAAACTTGCTGCCAAGCCTCAGGTGTATTGCAAGCTCTCCGGGTTGGTAACAGAAATGGCTGCGAGCCAGTGTGAGCCGGTGTTGCAACAGTGTGTTGAGCGGCTGTTGTATTGGTTTGGCTCGGGGCGGTTAATGTGGGGTAGCGATTGGCCTGTAGTCAACCTTGCTGCCAATCCGCAGCTGGCTGGTTATGAAAACTGGAGCGAAACAGCAATGCGCTTGCTGGCCGACTGCTCGCCCGCAGAAAAATATGCAATTACCGAAGGGAATGTATTGCGCTTCTATGGCATCAGCCGGTTAAAATGACGATTTTGCGCTGCGCTGTTGTGGCGTCAGCTTTACTGGTTACAGTGATTCGGTTTCCGGGAATTCTCAAATAATAAAAGTGGAACACTATGAAAGCTCAACACGCTCAGGTCGAATCGTTACAGGATGACAACGAACGCAAGTACCGGGCTCCGGCCCTGGAGAAAGGACTGGATATTCTCGAGTTACTCGCCCGCCAGGGCGTCCCCATGACGACATCGCAAATGGCCAATATGCTCGGCCGTTCGGTGAGCGAATTATTCCGCATGGTATTGGCACTGGAGTTTCGCGGTTACATTGCTGCCGCAGGCGATGGTCGTGACGGCTACACTCTCACCAACAAATTATTTACGCTGGGTATCTCCCAGGGTTCTGCACGCGTATTGTTGGAAGCCGCACTGCCGATCATGAAAGAATTGACGCGCGAAGTTGGGCAATCCTGCCACCTTGTGGTGCCTTCCGGGGATCAAATTGTGGTGGTGGCGCGTGTTGAAAGCCCGATGGATATAGGCTTTTCCGTACGGGTAGGTTATCGCCGCCTGCTGGTAGAAACCAACTCCGGTATTTTGTTGTACGGTCATGCCACCGAAGAGATGAAAAGCCATTGGTTGCCGCGTTTGCAGGCGACTGCCAGCGAAGCCGTCATAACGCCTTTTTTGCAGCGGTCTGAACAGGCGGCGCAGCAAGGCTATATTGAATCTCCCAGTGATTTTGTTGAAGGCATCACTGATATCTGTGTGCCAGTGGCCGGTATGCAAGGTGCCATCGCCAGCCTTATTGTTCCCTTTATTAAAATCAAATCGCAAAGTGCCAGTCAGGCGGAAGTGCTTGAGCGTTTACAGTTGGCGGCCCGAAAAATTTCCGAAGCCCTTAACGACTGACGGTCATTCAGGCCCGTCTTTTCAGGCGGTTGTTTAACGCTGACTTCTTGCCAGTTTGCATCTTTTACAGAGGTTTATAGCGCTGCAGTCCAGGCATTTTTCTCCTGAGTGAATAGGCGCTTGCCTCTACCTTTCCGGAAGCCGGTATTGTTTTTTGCAATACCGGCTTTGTTTTTTGTGGCTGGTTTTTTCTCCCTGTTGGCTTTCACGCTTTTTACGTTGATGCAGGCGCAGCGCCGACCTGATTATTTTTATAAATTTTTATTTTTGTCACAAAAAGACCGGGCGCAGCGGTGTTTTTCTCTGCGGATCTCACGTAGAATGTTTTTTATTAGCAATGTGGTTTTTAATTATAAAAACGAGGCCATCTGTTGAGTCATTCAATTTTTCCTTCCTGTGCGGGGAGTGGTCGGGGCGTTGCAGCGCTCGGCTTTGGTGCAGCGCCAATTGGCAACCTTTACCACGAAGTCGACGAGGCAGCGGCTATCGCCACGGTACGCACTGCTTTCGATGCGGGTATTCGCTACTTTGATACCGCCCCGCATTACGGTTTCGGGCTTAGCGAGCAACGCCTGGGCAGGGCTATTCAATCGCTTCCTCGCGAAAGCTTTGAACTTTCAACCAAGGTCGGGCGTCGTTTGCAGCCGGTTAGTCGTGGGGAATATGTTCGACACGGATTTGCCGGCGCTGCCGATTTCGAGCCGGTGTTTGATTACAGCTACGATGGCGTAATGCGCTCTTTCGAGAGCAGTTTGCAGCGCTTGCAGACGGACTATATCGATACGCTGCTGATACACGATCTTGGCCGGCAAACCCATGGCGACGCACACCCACACTATCTGCAGGATTTTCTGCAAGGCGGCTATCGCGCCATGGAAGCATTGAAAAACCAGCGCCTGATTCGGGCGATAGGGCTGGGTGCCAACGAGTGGCAAATTGGTGAAACCTTGCTGGCCGCTGTCGACCTTGATTGCATCCTGCTTGCCGGCCGCTACACCTTGCTGGAACAGCAACCTTGCGATCATTTTATGTCCTTGTGTCAACAACGGCGGGTCTCGCTTATCGCCGCGGCGCCGTTTAACTCCGGCATTCTTGCCAGCGGTACCGGGGGTGAAGGCCCCTGGTATTACAACTACCAACCGGCGCCGCCCTCTGTGATTGACCGCGTTAAACAATTGGAAGTTATCTGTTACGAGTTTGGCGTGCCTCTGGCGGCGGCCGCGTTGCAATTTCCCGTGGCACATCCGGTGGTAAGCCATGTATTGGCCGGTTTTTCCAATAATGAAGAATTATTGTCGGCAGTTGCCTTGATGAACTTTGCAATCCCGGTTGCATTTTGGGAGGCGCTTCATCAGCAGCAACTTATTCATCCCGATGCACCGGTGCCATCTGCATCCATAAAGCGAGTTGCTGAAAAATGATGGGCGATGAGAGCAATAAAATGGCATCCACTGAAAATAAAAACGCGTTAATTCTCTTGCACCCGGCAGACAATGTCCTGGTCTGCATCCGGCACATTCAACCGGGTGATGGCGTGACCATTGATGGTGCGGAGGTTGTCAGTGCCGATGCCATCCAGGTGGGGCATAAAGTGGCGCGAGCTGATTTGCAGACGGGTGAAAAAATTTATAAATACGGTGCTGCGATAGGTTCGCTGTTGACGTCGGTCCAGCGAGGAGAACATGTGCACATGCACAACATGCAAAGTGATTATATCCCCAGCCATACACGCACACGGCAAAACAGTCAGCGGAGCGAATCCTGATGAACAATAATTTATCCGGTTATCTGCGGCAGGACGGGCGTAAAGGCATCCGCAATATTATTGTTGTTGCTTACCTGGTGGAGTGCGCGCACCACGTCAGCCGACGCATTGTAAACCTCTCTAACCAAACCGATGTGCATTTGATCGGCTTCCCGGGCTGTTATCCCAATGAATATGCTTTTCACATGATGACCGCTATCTGCACCCATCCGAATGTGGGCGGTGCGCTGCTGGTGTCGCTAGGCTGCGAAAGCATGAACCGCGACAAACTTTTATCCTTGATTCAGCAAAGTGGACGACCGGCGGAACTGCTGATTATTCAGGAAAATGGTGGCACGCTGGCAACGACCAGCGCTGGCGTTGAAGCGGTGGAACGGTTGCGCCAACAAGTGGCCAGCGTAACGCGGGTTCCCATGGCGATTAACGAGCTGATTATTGGAACCATTTGCGGCGGCTCGGATGGCACCAGCGGTATCAGCGCCAACCCGGCGGTAGGGCGGTGTTTTGATTTTCTGGTAGAAGAAGGCGCGGCCTGTATTTTTGAAGAAACCGGCGAGCTGATCGGTTGTGAAACCATTATGGCGGATCGCGCTATCACACCGGCATTGGGCCAGGAAATTGAAGCCTGCGTCGCAAAAGCCGAACACTATTACCGGGTGATGGGGTTTGGCAGTTTTGCCCCCGGTAATGCTGACGGTGGCCTCACCACCCTCGAAGAAAAATCCATGGGAGCCTATTCAAAATCCGGTTCATCGCCGATTAGCGGTTTGATCAAACCGGGGGATATTCCCACGGCGGGTGGTTTGTATTTGCTGGACGTGGTGCCCGATGGCGAACCCAGATTCGGCTTTCCGAATATTTCCGACAACGCAGAAATTGTTGAACTGATCGCCTGCGGTTGTCATTTAACCTTATTCACTACCGGGCGTGGCTCGGTGGTCGGTTCTGCTGTTTCTCCGGTTATTAAAGTCTGTGCCAACCCGGAAACCTGGCGCAAGTTATCGGGCGACATGGATATCAATGCCGGGCGCATTCTTGAAGGGGAAGCGTCTCTGGATGAAGTCGGCCATGAAATTTATAACAAAGTGATTGATGTTGCCTGCGGTAGTCCGAGCGTTTCTGAAGCGCTCGGGCATCAGGAATTTATTCTCACCTATAAATCGTTTGAACCGATTGGCCCTGGTTGTTTGCCGCTACGGGTAAGCGGCTGACACCGAAAATTATTAACGTCAATTGAAGACGCTTTTTAACAATAACGATAAAACTCCTGAAAAGGTTTCTTTATGAACAGAATGCTCGGAAAAGTCGTAGTGATTACCGGTGCCGGTCAGGGGATTGGCAAAGCCGCCGCCGAATTGTTTGCCGCTGAAGGTGCACGTGTTATCGCAACGGATATCAATGCCGCGTCACTGGCGCAATTGGAAAATTGCGAGACGCGCCAGCTGGATGTGCTCGACGCCGAGGCGATTGTGCAATTCAGCCAGGAAACCGGCCCGGTTAATGTGTTATTCAATTGTGCCGGTTATGTGCACAACGGCACGATTCTCGATTGCGATGAAAAAGCCTGGCAATTTTCTTTCGATATTAATGTCACCTCCATGTATCGCATGGTGCGTGCATTTCTGCCCGGCATGATCACCACCGGCAATGGTTCGATAATTAATATGTCATCAGTGGCCAGTTCCATCAAAGGCGCGCCCAACCGTTTTGCCTACGGCATGACCAAGGCGGCTGTGATAGGTTTTACCAAAGCCGTGGCCGCCGATTTTGTGACTCAGGGAGTGCGCTGCAATGCCATTTGCCCGGGTACGGTACAAACGCCATCGCTTGAGCAACGGATGCACGCAACCGGTGATTACGACACCGCGTATAAAAATTTTGTCGCGAGGCAACCGATGGGGCGGCTGGGCAGTGCGCAGGAAATTGCCGAGCTGGCGCTATACCTCGCCAGCGATGCAGCGGCATTCACAACCGGTACAACCCATATTATTGATGGCGGCTGGAGCAATTGATCGCTCGGCAAAATACCGCCGACAATCCTTTTCTATTTCTGATGTAACCAGTGGAGCAGACTTATGAAATTATTACGTTATGGCAACGCGGGTGAAGAAAAGCCGGGCTTGCTGGACTCAGCCGGTGTTATTCGCGATCTCTCTGCTCATATAGCAGATATTGATGGCCTCGCGCTCGACGACAAAACACTCCGGCAACTGGCAACATTGGATACCTCATCCTTGCCCGTGGTTGATGCCCCGGTGCGTCTGGGGGCTTGTGTTAACCGTGTCGGAAAATTTATTTGTATCGGTTTGAATTATGCAGACCACGCCGCCGAATCGGGCATGGCAGTGCCGGATGAACCGGTGGTGTTTATGAAAGCCACCAGCGCGATTACCGGGCCTAATGATGTGGTGATTAAACCCCGCAACTCCACCAAACTGGATTGGGAAGTTGAACTCGGCGTTGTGATTGGCAAGGCTGCCAGTTATGTTGCGCTGGAAGAAGCGGAAAGCCATATTGCCGGCTATTGCGTTATCAACGATATTTCCGAACGCGCTTTCCAGTTGGAGCGGGGCGGTCAATGGGATAAAGGCAAAGGTTGCGATACCTTCGGCCCGATTGGCCCCTGGTTGGTCACGCGTGATGACATCGCTGACCCGCTGAATCTGGATTTATGGTTGAAAGTGAATGACAAAACCTTTCAGCAGAGCTCTACCCGACAAATGGTTTTTGGCCCTGCGTTTCTGGTGCACTACCTCAGCCAGTTTATGAGTTTGCAACCGGGTGATATTATTTCTACCGGCACGCCGCCGGGGGTAGGGCTTGGGCAAAAGCCGCCGCTGTACCTTGAGGCGGGTGATGTCATGAGCCTGGGTATTGATGGCCTGGGTGTTCAGCAACAAACGGTAATGGCATGGTCAGCAACGCCCTGATTAACGCCTGAGTAATACCGGGAGCCCTGCACAGGCCAGACTGCCTGGCTTGACAATTCTTTAGCCGACAAAAAATGACTGTTAGCCATGGCAGGAGTATAAATGCCGCATGTCTGACAGGCTGTAAAACCGTGTTACCTCGCAGCACCCGCTGCCAGGGGTAACGCGGTTTTTTGCCATCCAAACAATAATCGCAATGGGTTCCAGGTATCTCTTCATGAAAAAATTTCCCCGCCGTCCTATTACGGGTTTTATCGTTGCCGGTGTGCTGGCTGCGGCTTTGATTGCCTGCACCCAACAACAGGCTGGCGACCATCGTGCCAGCCATACCGCGTCCGGTGAATGGCCGAAAGCGAGCAGTCCTTTTGTTAAAAATGATATCGAACAGCGGGTTGAAGCCTTGCTGGCGAAAATGACGCTGGAAGAAAAAGTCGGCCAGATGATGCAGGCTGAAATTCAGTCAATCACCCCGGCAGAGGCAAAGCAATACCACATAGGTTCGGTGTTGAACGGTGGCGGCTCCATGCCCAACCGCATCAGCAATGCCAAAGCCGGAGATTGGCTGTCATTGGCGGATGAATTTTACAAAGCGTCGATGGATGCCAGCGACGGTTCGGTAGCTATTCCGATTATCTGGGGCACCGATGCGGTACACGGTCATAACAATGTCACCGGGGCGACCTTGTTCCCGCACAACATTGCTTTGGGGGCAACGCGTAACCCGGCGCTGATTAAAAAAATCGGTGAAGCAACCGCAAGAGAAGTGCGCGCCACAGGTATCGAATGGGTGTTCGCGCCAACCCTGGCTGTTGCCCGTAATGACAACTGGGGGCGCACCTACGAAAGTTATTCCGAAGACCCGGAGTTGGTGAAGACGTTTTCCCGCGCTATGGTTGAAGGTTTGCAGGGCGAAGCTGCCGGTCGTGATTTTTTAAACGAACAACGGGTTGTGGCAACGGCCAAACACTTTCTTGCCGATGGCGGCACCCTGGGTGGCGACGACCAGGGCGATGCTCGCATCAGCGAACAACAGTTGATTGATATTCACAACCCCGGTTATCCGGTTGCGATTGACGCCGGCGTACTGAGCATTATGGCCAGCTTCTCTTCGTGGAATGGCGAAAAAATGCACGGCAACCATTACTTGCTAACGGAGGTGCTGAAAAATCGCATGGGTTTTGCAGGTCTGGTAGTAGGTGACTGGAATGGCCAGGGTCAGGTGCCGGGTTGTACCAACGACTCCTGCGCCCAGGCGATCAATGCCGGTGTCGATTTGTTAATGGTCACGTCCGACTGGAAAGCCATGATCAGCAACACCCTGGCTCAAGTGGAAAGCAAGGAAATTGATACCGCTCGCATTGATGATGCCGTGCGCCGTATTTTGCGGGTCAAGTTGATTGCCGGGTTGTTCGATAAGAAACCTTCACAGCGTGCCCTGGCTGGCGACCAATCATTGATTGGTCATGCCGATCACCGTGCCGTTGCTCGCCAGGCCGTGCGTGAAAGTCTGGTCTTGCTGAAAAACAAAAATCGCGTATTACCCATCAAGCCACAAGCCCGTATTTTGCTGGCGGGTGATGGTGCCGACAATATTGGCAAGCAATCCGGTGGCTGGAGCGTGAGCTGGCAGGGCACGGGCAATACCAACAGCAATTTCCCCGGCGCTACCTCCATTTATGGTGGCATCAAGCAAGCGGTGACACTTGCCGGTGGCCAGGTGGAATTGTCTCCGCAAGGCAAATATCAACAAAAACCGGATGTCGCTGTGGTGGTGTTTGGTGAAGACCCTTACGCAGAAGGTAATGGTGATCTGGATTCGCTGGAATTTGAACCGGTTGAAAAACCCAACCTTGCCTTGCTGAAAAAATTGAAAGCGGAAGGCATTCCGGTTGTATCGGTATTTCTTTCCGGCCGGGCTATGTGGGTGAATCCGGAAATTAATGCTTCTGATGCTTTTGTTGCCGCCTGGTTGCCGGGTACCGAAGGCGCGGGTATTGCCGATGTACTACTCGCCAAAGCAGATGGTCAGGTCAATCATGACTTTAAAGGTACCTTGTCGTTTTCATGGCCTGCTTTGCCCTTGCAATCCGAGTTGAATATTCATCAAAAAAATTACAACCCGCTATTTCCTTATGGCTACGGCCTTACCTATGAGGGCAATCAAACCGGGCCGTCCGATCTGGCAGAATCGGTTAAAGGCGTAGCCAGCGGCCAGTCGGCGGATATCCGTTTCCATGTTGGCCGCCCGTTGCAGCCTTGGAATATTTTCTTTAACAACCACGAGCGCAATCAAATCCTCAGCGGTGCTTACGCCGCGTTACCTGATAGCAGCGTGATCGTAAAAACCAGCGACAAAGACGTGCAGGAAGATGCATTGACACTGACCTGGAAATCGGTGCCCTTTGCCGGTTTAACCTGGGAAGGCGGACGCCCGTTGAACTTGCAGGATCATGCCCGCCAGGGCGGTGTGGTTGCCTTTGACCTGAACGTCGTTCGTTTTGAAAACGCCGGGCTGGAATTGAAATTGCGGTGCGGACCCGAGTGCGAACGTAAAGTGTCTCTCACCGAAACCGCGATAGCGCAAAAAGGCAAAGGCTGGAAAAACCTGCGCGTACCACTCGCCTGTTTTTATCGTGAGGGTGACGATTTTTCCGGGGTAAGCCATCCGTTTAATATCGGTGTTGGTGGTGCGGGTGAAGTCTCGCTGGCGAATATTATGTTCCTGAAAAAAGACGAGGGTAATGTCACTTGTCCGGATTACAAAACCGTATCGGTAACCCCGGCGCCGTTGAACGAGTTCTGGGCAAAATCCTGGTGGATGCCCCGTCATCAGGCGGTACTGGACAGAGTGCAACAAGGCAATGTTGATCTGGTAATGATTGGCGATTCGATTACCCAGGGCTGGGAAAAAGAAGGCAAGGACGTATGGCAGCGGTTTTACGCTTCGCGCAATGCGGTAAATATGGGCTTCAGTGGTGACAGAACAGAAAACGTATTGTGGCGATTACAACACGGTGAGGTGGATAGTATTTCACCGAAAGTTGCGGTGCTGATGATTGGCACCAACAACACAGGTCACCGTCATGAATCTCCCAAAACAACCGCCGCCGGTATTCGCAATATTCTCGATGAACTGCGCACCCGTTTGCCGGATACGCGAATTTTATTGCTGGGCGTTTTCCCGCGTGAGGAACAACCGGACGCATTTATGCGCAGAATCAACCTTGATGTTAATCGCATAATTCAAGGCTATGCGGACAACCAACACATTTTTTATCTGGACGTAAGTTCTGTGTTTTTGCAAAAAGACAAAGTACTGCCGCGTTCCATCATGCCTGACCTGTTGCACCTTAACCCGACGGGTTACCAGCGCTGGGCAGAGGCGATGGAACCCACATTGAAAAAGCTGTTGGGGCAGTAAGTCATTGGGTTTTTTCAAAGTGCTGAAAGGTCTAATGCAGCGCGGTGCAGTTTGATGTTAGAGCCTTTGTTTCAAAACCGTCGAGTCAGGGATGACTCGTCGAAGCTACAGGGGTGTAGTGCGCAATGAAGCAAAACATGTTTTGCGCGCACGGAACGACTATCATCTGCGATGATGGTCCGGCTCCGCTTGCGGATATCTATGCGCTTTTGGAACCAGGTACCCTAATGACAAACGGACAGGGTGATGCCCGTCGGGCAATTCGCGAATGCCTCTTGCTCAAATACCTGTATATTGCGACACCGCCAGCAATCCTGCGTTAGTCGGCTTTACGGCCAATAGCGGGTGTTCTAGCATAACTGTTGATTCTTCCTCGCAACGGATTTTTATATGACTGTTAAAAACATGATGCTTTGCGGCGTTATTGCGCTCGGTTTTGCCAGCTCTGCGGTTATGGCAGAAAAAATCAAGGTCGATATGGCACCGGGGCTGTGGGAAAACACCTTCACCATCAAGGCTGAAGGGCAAATTGGTGCGGCGCTCTCTGAAGCGCAAAAATACATGGCCAGCCTGCCTGAATCCGAGCGAAAAATGCTCGAATCCATGATGCAGCAACAAGGCGTTGGTTTAGGTAATAATCTGTCAGTGGTGCAGGTGTGTGTGACCCAGCAACAAATTGACAGCGGTACGCTGCCGCAAGCAGATAGTGGTTGCGAGCAGGATTTGCAGCAATTGGGCAGCAACAAATTTCGCGTAGCATTTGACTGCCCGCAAGGAAAAGGCAGCGGCGAAATCCATTTCCAGAATCCAAAAAGTTACACCGGTGATGCGTCTATCACCACCACGCTGGCCGGCGGCTCGCCGGAAGTGGTTAACGTCAAACAAAGCGGAAAGTGGCTATCTGCTGATTGCGGTACCCTCAAGCCGCCAGCGCCTTAAAAAAATCCGGCCTGATCGGTTGATGCATCAGGCCGCATTTTTCTCTCTTTATTCCCCGTTCTCATAGAGTTTCTTCTCCGGTGTAAAAAACTTACTGCCGGTTTGGCTGCTATCCGCTCCAAAAATGTGTCGCGGTTCTCATTGTGTCTGTGTCAATGTCGGTACACTTTGCGAAATTTGACGACGGGGTGGTTAATCCCCGATCTATAACCGCAAGGTGAGCGCGAGGGAACACGGTGAAACGACTTTTACAGCCTGTTGGTATTTTATCTTTGTTGTTGATAAGCAGTCAGAGTAGTGCGGTGGGGCTGGGGGAGTTAAAAGTATTGTCCACGCTCAATCAGGCGTTACACGCTGAAGTGGAAATACTGGAAGCGGGGAATTTGTCCGCAGAAGAAATTGTTATCAGCATTGCCTCGCACAATACTTTCGCCAAATACCAGATAGACCGACCGTTAATTTACGATGAAATTACGGTTGAACCGGTAGCGGCGGTCGAAAGCAAAACCACACATTACCGCTTGCAATCCCACTCTTTCATCCATGAGCCTTTTTTGCATTTGATTGTTGAAGCGCGCTGGCCGGGCGGCCGTGTATTGCGTGAATACACGGCGCTGCTGGATTTGCCTGCGCCTATCCCCTGAGGCGTTTACTCACTGTCCCGCTTCAAATGTTTAAGCAATTTGCTTTTCAATGAAGCGGGGATGTTATTGATCGTCAGCACATCTTTTTCCGCATCGTATTCAATATCTTTGCCCAAACACTCCGAGGCAAAACTCATGCTCAGTGCATCGTTGCGGCCACTGATACGCACGTAATTTCTGATCTGGCTGGAGTCGGGAATAAATTCACGCGGTGGCTCTGCCTGTCGGGTTTCGACAAAGCGCACAAAATCATTCGGTGCACCTTGTTTGGTTTCTGTCGCGAGTGTTTCCGATAATTCATTCAACACCACCGGCTTGCCCGCTTTACTTTGCTCAAGGCAATAATCCACGACCTTGGTACGGGTAACGCGCGCGGTTTGCTCATCGAGGTTTTTGCTGTAGTTATCGACGATATCGAGAAAGCGCGAGGTGTCGGCTTTGATATCGTATTTATCGCTGAAGCCCACCGCCTGCGCAAAGGCATCACCCAGATCCTTATCACCACGCGTTTTTAGCAGCGTCAGGTAAGTGGCTGAGTCGCCGCTTTCCCAATCATTGATATGTACTTTGGCCGCCAGGTTGAAGCCGGCAGTATCCAGGTAGCGGGAGTTGTCGAGATCCAGCTCGGCATCGAGATATACCGCATGCTGGTGCTCGGCGAGAAATATCGACAGATATTGCCCTGCCTCCAGCGCTTCTTCGATAAAGAATAAATAACCGTCCAGGGTTGAGGTGGTTTTTTCTATTTCCAGCGCAAGGTTGCTGGTGACTTTGTGGCTGAGACTGACAAAACCCAGGCGACCCTCGCGGTACTCCTTCAACCAGGCGGACAGCGGGAAATTGGCAGTATCGTCGGAGAAGCGACCGTATTGCTTGCCACCTTTGCGAATAAAATGGGTTTTCAGCTCCTGAGCGCATTCGAGCAGCGTGCCCTGGGTGGTAAAGCCGTCAGCGCGCAAGTTGGAAGTCACCTGGGATTCAGGGCTGGCGCGGTGGATGTGGTGAGCGATAATTGACGTAAATGCCATAAGTAAAATGCCGACGGTCGATGGAAGCAAAAGTGGTTCAGGGTAAAAGCGGGCTATTTTACCATTGATTGATATAAAACAGCTTTCGCCGTCTGCACGGGTTTAATGGCCCAACATCTTTGATTACACTGAAAGTCTATTGACTGATCGAAGCCGACTATGAGCCTGCAGCATATTGAGCAACTGTTAAAGCCGCGTTCCATCGCCGTTATCGGTGCCTCCAACCAGCCCACACGCACCGGTTACGTGGTGATGCGCAACTTGCTGCAAGGCCGTTTCGATGGCCCGATTATGCCGGTCACACCGCACCATAAAGCGGTTAATGGCGTACTTGCCTACCGTTCTATTGAAGAATTACCGGAAGCGCCCGACCTCGCCATCATTTGCACCCGCGCCTCACGCGTACCGGCCATTATTTTGCAGCTGGGGCGCAAAGGCACGCGCAGCGCTATCGTTATTGCCGCCGGCCTTGACACCCTGCACACCGCACAAGGCACCAATTTGCAACAGCAAATGCTGGAAATTGCCCGGCAGTCGGGCGTGCGGGTTCTGGGGCCTAATTGTTTAGGCATTATTGTTCCCGGCCTGGGTTTGAATGCCAGCTGTTCCCATACGTCGGCAACCGTTGGGAAAATTGCTTTTGTGTCGCAATCATCCGGTGTGTTTTTAACGCTGTTGGACTGGGCGCGTCGGCGGCGTATCGGCTTTTCGCATTTTATTTCTTTGGGCGATGGTGTTGATGTCGATTTTGATGATGTGATCGACTATCTCGGCCGCGATGCCAAAACCCAGGCGATTCTGTTGTATCTCGATGATATTCAGGACGGCCGCCGCTTTATGTCGGCAGCCCGTGCTGCCTCATTTAACAAACCGATTCTGGTGATTAAAAGCGGTACCAACACTGAAATCACCGCGATGACCTCACGTTGTGATGTGTCGGAGATTGGTGACGATGCGGTATACAGCGCCGCTTTTCGCCGTGCTGGCATGTTGCGAGTAGGGGATTTACGCGAACTGATGGCGGCAGTGGAAACTCTCGCCTATGGCAAGCCGGTCACCGGTGAACACCTGGCAATTCTCTCCAACGGTAACGGCGCCAGCGCCATGGCCATTGATGCGCTCTTGCAGCGCGGCGGCCGGTTGGCCACCCTGGAACCGGAAATTATTGAACAGCTGCAAACCATCATTCACAGCGGTGGACGGGCGTTCAACCCGGTCAATATGCTCGGCGATGCCTTGCCGGAGCAATACGGCAAAGTGTTGTCGGTATTATTGCAGAGTAAACGCATCGACAACCTGCTGATTATGCATGCGCCCTCCGGGTTGAGTTCGCCCACCGCCTACGCGCAGGAAGTGATCCGTACCTTTGAAAGCCACAAAGGGCGCAAGCCCAATTTGCTGGTGAACTGGATGGGTGAAGATGCTGCGGTAAAAGCACGGCAGCTATTCGCCGAAGCCGGGGTTGCTTCCTTCCGCACACCGGAAGGCGCCATCGGTGCGTTTATGCACATGGTCGAATACCGCCGCAATCAGAAACTACTTTCGGAAACTCCTGATTCGGTCAGCGATGCCATTCCTCACCACCCGGAATTGGCCGGTGTTATTATTTCCCGCGCGTTGGCCGAGCAGCGTTTGCATTTGAATGGTCAGGAATCGGCCGAGTTATTGAATGCTTACGGCATCAGCACCATCCCCACCAAAACCGCTGCCACGGTGGCCGAAGCGGTGGCGCAAGCCGAAGCGCTTGGCTTTCCGGTGGCATTGAAAATTGTGGTGCCTGACATTCCGTTAAAGTCGGACAGCGGCGGCGTGGTGCTTAATCTTAATAGCCGCCAGGAAGTCGAGGACGCCGCTAATGCCAGTTTGCAGCGGGTGCAATCGTTATTTCCCGATGCGACTTTTAGCGGATTCACCCTGCAAACCATGGCACGTCGTACCGGTGCACATTTGCTGCGTATTCAGGTGCAAACAGACCCTGTTTTTGGCCCGGTGATTATTCTCGGTGAGGCCGGCCCGGTATGGAATATTCATCGTAACGCCGTTGTTGCACTGCCGCCTTTGAATATGGCGTTATCGCGCTATCTGGTTATTCAGGCACTGGCCGAAGGCAAAATTCGCGAGCAACAATGGCATTCCACCCTCGACCGCCAGGCGTTATGTATTCTGCTCACCAAAATCAGCCAGATTATCGTTGATCACGAAAATGTTGTGGGCCTCACGATCAACCCGGTTCTGGCGATGGCGAATGAAATGGTTGCGCTGGATGTCAGTGTGGATGTGGCGCCCCTCTCGGCCACTCGGGCGCTGGCTATTCGCCCTTATCCGAAAGAGCTGGAAGAAATTTTTGTGCTGCAGGACGGTCGCGAAGTATTGTTACGTCCTATTCGCCCCGAGGATGAAACACGGCACCAGGCTTTTGATCAGGCGCTGAGCCGTGATGACCGCTACAAACGTTATTTTGGTGAAATGCCGCGTTTCTCCCACGAACAAATGGCGCGCTTCACGCAAATTGATTACGCGCGCGAAATGGCCTTTATTGCCGTGGAAAACGCCGGATCAGCGGCGGAAGAAATTCTCGGTGTGGTGCATGCGCAACGCGATCCGGATAATACCGAAGCGGAATTTGCCATCGCGGTGCGTTCTGATAATAAATATCTGGGGCTGGGTTATCGCCTCATGCAAAAAATGATTGATTACTGCCGCGACCAGAACACCCTGACATTAACCGGTGTAACCATGCTGGAAAATGGCGGCATGGCCAACCTCGCCCGCAAACTGGGTTTCACCGTAAAATATCTGCGCGATGACGGCGTAATTGATATGCACATGGACTTGCAGGCTGCACCAGCTGCTGAAGAGTAATCACCCGGTTAGCGTTTTTCGGGTGCTTTTGAGCAAACATTAAAGTGTTGAAAAGCATTATAAAACGCTTTAACGTTGAGCCCCTTGCGCCAGGCAGCAACCTGACTTTTCAGGTGCGGTTGTTTTTCGCTAAAAGCCGGGTCTATTTACAAATATAACAACGAAATTTTAAATGGGTAAGGATATTGCCAATGGCAGGGCGCAGACAATGGACGTTGTAAAAACTAGCACTTCCCCTCGAAAACTCAAACGGCCCACCTGGATTTTTTCAGGCGTTGGCATTCTTCTTCTGGCATTGATTATTTATCTGCAAATGAGCAACGCTGCGGTGGCCATTGATCGCAAGGATATTGTGCTGGCCACGGTGCAGAAAGGAGAACTGCTGGTGCAGGTCGATGGCTACGGCGTATTGCGCTCCAATCGGCTCAGAGTGCTGACGTCAATCAATGAAGCCACCGTCAAGGAAATTCTGTTACGCCCCGGTTCAGTGGTCAGCAACGACAGTGTTATTGCCATCCTTGAAAACCCTGAATTGGAGCATCTTGTTCAGAGCGCCGAACAGGATGTCGCACGGGCTAAAGCCAATTTAAGGCAGCTGCGGTTGAACCAGCATCTGGAAATGCTCAAAGAAGAAGCCGACCTTGCTGATCTGAAGGCTCAGCTGGAAACCATTCAGTTTCGTCGCGAGGCAGAGCAAAAGCTGAATACGGCGGGGGTCGTATCTCAAATAACCTTTCAGGAAACTGTGGCTAATGAAAATCAGCTCAAATCCCGATTAGCGGTGCAAAAGCAACGTTTGGTCGGTGTGCGCGATGCGTTCAAGGAAGGGCTGAGCATCCAGGAGGACATTATTGCGCAGATGACCGGCTTGCTTGACGTGGCTCGGGATCGACGCGATCGGTTGCAAGTGCGTGCAGATTTCGTGGGTGTGGTGCAAAGACTGTCCGTTGAAGAAGGGCAGGCTGTTGCACCGGGGCAGGAAATTGCGATGATCGGCAGCATTGAAACGCTGGTAGCGGTTTTACGTGTACCCCAGAGTCAGGCCCATTTGATTCAGGTGGGACAAGCCGCATTGATAGATACCCGGCGCGATAAAATCAAAGGACAGGTAACCCGTATTGATCCCGTAGTCTCCAACAATACGGTCAGCGTTGAAATTGCATTACCTGTTGATCTTCCGGCCAGTGCCAGGCCGGAACAAAATATCGAAGGGTTTATCGAAATTGAGCGCCTCGCCAATGTTTTCTATATGGAGCGACCTGCCGGTGTGCGATCTCAAGGTAGCGGTATGCTCTATCAAGTCAACAACAGTAATGATACCGCCACGCTTAAAAATCTGGAGTTTGGTTTTAGCAGCGGCCGGCTGATAGAAGTCAGGTCTGGCGCAAAAGACGGTGATCAGTTTATTGCTTCTGATTTAACGCGTCTGAATTCTACGGTCAGCAATTTAAAGCTGAGATAGTCGGTTTAAATATCCAGGTAGCAAAAGGAAATCATTATGGGTCCCGGAATGACTATTCAGATGAAAAACATTAGCAAGGTGTTTGAAACTGAAACCATGGATACCTACGCCCTTAAAGAAATTGATCTCAATATTTATGCGGGCGACTATGTTTCTATTTCCGGGCCATCCGGTTGTGGAAAATCAACGCTACTTTCCTTGTTAGGTTTGCTGGACACCGCGACGGCAGGCACCTATTGGCTGGATGGAATTGATGTTACTCAGCTTTCCCTCGATGATGCCGCAACCATGCGTAATCGAAAAATCGGATTTATTTTCCAGTCATTCAATCTGATTGATGAGCTCAGTGTTTTTGACAATGTCGCTTTGCCTCTGCGCTACAGCGATATGAAGTCTACCCGCACTGACATTGAAAACCGGGTTAAGGAATGTCTTGAGCTGGTCGGCATCACCCACCGGTCATCTCATAAACCGAATCAATTATCTGGTGGGCAGCAGCAGCGCGTCGCCATTGCCCGGGCCCTGGTGGCAAATCCGGCCATTCTGCTGATTGACGAACCTACCGGCAACCTGGACTCGAAAAGTGGCGATCAGGTAATGGGGGTGCTTGAAAAACTCAATGAACAGGGCACCACACTCTGCATGGTTACCCATGATCCGCGTTATTCCGATTTGGCCCGAACCCGCTTGCAACTCCTCGATGGAGAGTTTTTGAATGTGCCCGAAGCAGGGCAACCCGTATGACGATCTCCCGATATGCTATTCGGCAAAGTTTGCTTGAATCGGGCAAGAGGCCGGGATTTGTTATCAGCGTTATAGTTACCATGGGCTTGACCATGGGCGCATTGATTGCGGTGCTAACACTGGGCTATCTCGTGCTCTTCAAGCCATTGCCTTATCCCGAGCAGGAAAAACTGGTTGCGCTGGATTACGACATTTATAATTCCGAGGGCAATCTGCTTTCGAGCAGCTTTATTTATCCTGCTGCCGAGTCTTTATATACCGACCACTGCGATATCGCCTTCACTCAATGCACCTTGCTGTTTTATGACCGCGAAGTGCTTGCTTCGGATGCGAGCCAGCGCACGGCAGCAACCGCTTATGTAACGCCCGAATGGTTCAACTTTTTGGCTTCCAAAATGGCACTAGGGCGTGCGCTTTCTCCTGAAGAAGGGTTTGCTGATGACAGGCCGGTAGCGGTAGTGAGTTATCGGGCCTGGCAGGATCTTTTCGATGGGCGTGATGACATCCTCCAGCAAAGCGTGCGTATTGCCGGTACCAACTTTCAGATTGTCGGGGTGGTTTCGTCGGACTTTATAGAACCCACACTGAATGGCAATAATGCGCTCACTGATATCTGGATGCCCTGGTTTTTTAATGGCTCATCTTTTCGTGATGATTGGAGCAACAATGATTTCCGCATCAGGTTTCTCGGTAAATTAAAGCCAGGTGTTAATGCCGCCCAGGCAGCAAGCCTGTTAAGCAATTTTTCAGAGCAGGATTTCTTCGCCAACGTCAATTCGCTGCCGCGATTTGCAGACTGGTCGATGAGCATCACTGTTACATCGTTGAAGGATGTCATCTCGTCCGATACCAATAAGACGATCTATCTGTTAGTAGCGGGTGTTGCCGGGCTGCTGATTATTGCTGTGGCCAATATCACCAACCTCTTTATGGCTCGCACGGCAGAAAAGTACCGTCAATTAGCCATCAGGGCGGCGCTCGGCGCAAGGAAAGCTCATCTGCGTTCGGAAATTTTTTTAGAAACCTTTCTCTTGCTGCTGGTTGCGGCACTCTTTGCTCTGGGTATCGCGCATTCCAGTTTTATCGTAATGCAGGTTTATTTTGCTGAGTTGTTACCCAGACTGAATGAACTTGGACTGAATTACATCAGTGTTTCGGCGGCATTGGTGCTGATAGGTTTGTTAACGGTCATTTTTGTCTATGTGTGTTCATCATTAATTGACTACAAACGTTTGAACAATGCATTGCAAGCCAGCGGCAAAGGCACGGGCGCGACAGTATCAAAAAGAGCAAGAAACTGGTTGATTGCCAGTCAGGTTGCCGTTGCTGCGGTATTAACCTTCAGTAATGTGGTTTTATTTGGTAACGCTATCGAAAGAATCGAGCGGCCTATGGGTTTTAACACCGAAAAAATGGTTAATCTGCAGCTGGATCTTATCGATGATTTGCCTGACCCGGTACCTGTTTTGCTGGAATTCGAACGGAAACTGCTGCAGTTACCGGAAATCGAAGCCATTACCTTTGGCAGTTCTCCGTTGATCAGCGATTTCAGTTGGAATATCGTTGATTCCCAAAGCAATCAACAGTTTTCACCCATGGGCATGCGTATTGATCATCGCTATTTCGACCTGCTCGATATTCCGCTCATTGCCGGCGACGCTTTTTCGAGAGAGCAGTTGGTGCCTGACAGTGATGTTGTTATCGTGAATAAAACCTTTGCGCGAATGCTATCGCCAGATCTTGATGTGATTGGGCGTACGCTGAATGCAATGGATCGCACCTTCGTTATCATTGGTATTGTGGAAGACATCTACAAGCCCGGGAGTGATTCCGCGGTCGGCAGAATTTATGCGCCGGCAGACCGCGCCAGGTTCTGGATGTTACTCCAGCTGAAAGCCAATCAGAAAATAACCAACAAGCAGCTTGTTGATGTTCTGAAGGAAGTTGATGGCCGTATGGTTGTTTCGACACTGGATATATTATCGGAAACCAAAGCCCGTCTGCTGTTCGCGCACTATGCAACAGCGGTAACGACGGCTGTTCTTGCCGTTTTGACCATATTGCTTGCCGGCGTGGGTTTGTATGGTGTTCTCAGTTATTCCACACAAATGCGTGCTGCCGAAATTGCGGTTCGACGCGCTATTGGCGCCCGGCATAATGCGCTGGTGCTGGATATCTTCAAGGATTATTCCGGAGCATTCTCCAGCGGAGCTACGGCAGGGATAATTTTTCTCGTCGTGCTGATATCGCTTTTATGGTCGGTACTTTCTGAGTTTATGAATTGGCAACTTCTGTGGGGAGCTATTGCGACAGTGGTGCTGGTTGGTAGTACAGCCGCTCTGGCTACCTATTTACCGCTACGTCCTATGTTGCTGAGGCCAGTGTCGTATGGTTTACGTGGCAAGGATTAAGGTTATTGCCCTAGTGGAAGCTTTTACAGTTTGGCGAGTGCCTTCAAATGGGCCATAGCGCAGCGGCCGAGGGAGTCAATATCGTAACCGCCTTCCAATAGTGAAACGATGCCGCGACATTGCTGTGCGGCATCGTTTTTTTGTTGGCTGTTATCCATTAACGTTCGTAGCTCCCGGCCAATCCAGGCGTAATCCTGCTCAACCAGAGACATGGATGACATATCGTCATCAATATAGCCGTCAAAGCCTGCCGAGATAAGAATAAGTTGGGGGGCAAAGGCTTCCAGTTTATCAAAGAGTTTTTCATTCAGTGCTTGGCGAAATTCCTTGCTGCGCGCGGTGGCGGGCAGGGGAATGTTAATAATGTGTTGCGGCACCGGGGCGATAGGCGTATCCGGATAAAACGGGTGCTGAAATACCGAGCAAAACAGCACCCGCGGGTCATCTAAAAAAATGGCCTGGGTGCCGTTGCCGTGGTGCACATCAAAATCCACGATGGCAATGCGTTCCATACCGTAATTATCCATGGCATAGGTTGCGGCAATGGCGACGTTATTAAAAATGCAAAAGCCCATGCCTTTATCGCGCTCTGCATGGTGGCCTGCGGGGCGCACATTGCAAAACACAACATCGGTTTCGCCTTTCATAATGCTATCAATAGCGGTAATGCCGGCACCCGCTGCGTGGCGTGCGGCATTCAAGGTACCGGGCGATACAAAAACATCATCGCCTAATGAAACGCAGCCGCTTTGCGGCAGGGATTGTTCAATTTTTTGCAAATACGCAGCGCTGTGTACTCGCAAAATTTGTTCGTTGGTGGCGGCAGTGGCTTCGCGGTGGTACAGCAAACAATCCAGACCGCTGCTAAGGAGTTGATTGTCGATGGCATCCAGCCGTGCGGCACATTCAGGATGCCCTGCAGGCATGTCGTGTTGATGGCAGGCGGGATGCGTAATAAAAGTTGCAATCATGGCAGCAGCAGGTCTGGTTGTTTTACAGATAAAGGATGCTTCGCTAAGCACCCCTGTTACCGGATAGTTTTCCGGTTTAAATAACGATGGCTATTATTCAGTAACCTGATGCACCAGCGCCAGCTTGCCACTTTCAAAAGCGGTAATATTTTCCAGGGTTTGCTCACTGATAGTGGCCAGCGATTCGCGGGTGAAAAATGCCTGGTGGCCAGTGACAACAACATTGGGGAAGGTAAGCAGGCGAGCAAATACATCATCCTGCAACACCTGGTTGGAATTGTCTTCATAAAAGCCATGGTTGGGGGCTTCATAAACATCCAGCCCGAGATAGCCGATTTTACGGGTTTTCAAACCTTCAATGGCGGCTTCGGTATCCACCAGCGCGCCCGCGCCGGTATTAATAAGCATCACGCCATTTTTCATCGCCTCAACGGCTGCTGCGTTGATGATGTGACGGGTGTTTTTATTAACCGGACAGTGCAGGGAAATAATATCGGCTTGCTTGTAGAATTCATCCAACGACAGATAGGCGACGCCAGCAGCTTGCAGGCTTTCATCAACAACCGGGTCGTTGGCAATTACCTTGCAACCTATGGCTTGCATGATGCGAGCGAACACACTGCCGATAGCACCGGTGCCAATAACCCCGACCGTTTTTCCGGCGAGGTCAAAGCCCAGCAAACCATTTAGCGAATAGTCGTTTTCACGTACCCGGTAGTGGGCGCGATGGAGGTGGCGATTCAACATCAGGATTAATCCCAATGCGTGTTCCGCAACGGCGTGAGGCGAGTAACCGGGTACGCGAGCGACGGTGATGCCCAGGGTTTTGGCGGCAGCGAGGTCTACTTGCTGCACTTCAGCGCAACGTAGCACGACCAGCGTAACGCCTTGCAAGGAGAGGCGTTTCAGTACCGCAGCATTCAGTTGGTCATTGACAAAACAACAGACGGCATTGCAATCCTCAACCAGTGCAGCGGTTTTAACATTGAGCGCCACATCATGAAACACCAGCTCGTGACGCCCGGCATTGGTTTGTGTCAGGGATTCCCTGTCGTAGGATTTGGTGCTGAAAACGGCCACTTTCATGGTGTTGTCCTCGTTGAACAATGCATGTCCCGAGTCTAAAACAAAACCCCGCTACTTGCTTGATTCAGCGCAAGAAAATCGGGGTACAGCAGAAAGGTGGCGCCGAATAAAAAAATGCCTGAACATCGCTGGCGCAGTGTTCAGGCAAGGTTTAATGCGGGTGGGGCTGGATTACACCGGGCCCATTTTGCTTTGCAGGTAGTTGGGCAGGCCGACTTTTTCAATCAGTGATAACTGGGTTTCCAGCCAATCAACGTGTTCTTCTTCAGATTCGAGAATGCCTTTCAGCAGATCGCGGCTGACAAAGTCCTGAACGCCTTCGCAAATACCAATCGCTTCGCGCAGATCAGGAATCGCTTTCAGTTCAACATTCAGGTCGGATTGCAACATTTCACGGGTATCTTCACCGATATGCAATTTACCGAGGTCTTGCAGGTTGGGCAGGCCTTCGAGGAACAAAATACGCTCTACCAGGATGTCGGCGTGTTTCATTTCATCAATGGATTCATGGTATTCGTGGTCAGCGAGTTCTTTCAGACCCCAATCCTTGTACATACGCGCATGTAGAAAGTATTGGTTAATGGCGACCAGCTCATTACCGAGAATTTTGTTTAAAGCGGCTATAACGTTGGCATCGCCTTTCATGATCTGCTCCTGGAATCTGATTGTAGAACGCACGGTGTTCTACAGTCTGGATCTGACCGGAGTGGAAGTCAAGCGTAAGCTATTGAAATATAAAGGAAAATGAATCTAATGAAAAGTGATTCAAATTCTCTTTTGCATTGTCGCCGGTTATTGCTTAACCAACAGCGTAGCAAAGCCCGAAAGCGTTGTTTTCGGAGACAGACTCCAGCGCTTCGTTGAGGATTTCACGGGTGGTGATGCCGCATTTGCCGCATTGACTGGTAACGCCAAGGCAATTGCGCAGTTGTTTAATGGTAGTGGCTCCGTCCTGGACAGCTTTTTGAATCTGACGATCAGTTACGCCTTTACACAAGCACACGTACATGGAGTAGTCCGAAAGGAGGTAGCGGGTTGAGATGCGAATCCTAATGTTAATGAGAATTTATGTCAATAATATATGGGAAGTTTTTTGTGTAAAAAGTGAGCGTTAAATTCGAGGGGTTTATAAGGCGGGTGGCTGTACTATGGGCGTCATATAGAAAATCAATATGACAGAAAAAAATGACTGTGTATTATAGCCAACTGCTATCAGCTAAATGGTTACTCATTGTGAGATTCTTCAGTTGTGATGCTGAACAACCTCATATCGGAGCGCCGGTGATATTTTCGCGGGATCGTTCTGCCAATTTCTTTTAACCTGTCAATCATCCAGGAGACCGACATGGCCGTATTAGTAGGTAAACAAGCACCGGATTTTACAGCAGCCGCTGTTCTTGCAAACGGTGAAATCGTTGAAGACTTCAACCTGTACTCTGCAATCAAAGGCAAGAAAGCCGTTATTTTCTTCTGGCCGCTGGACTTCACCTTTGTTTGTCCGTCAGAAATTCTGGCTTTCGATAGCCGCGTTGAAGAGTTCAAAAAGCGCAATGTAGAAGTGATCGGTGTTTCTATCGACTCTCACTTCACCCACAACGCCTGGAGAAACACCCCGGTAAACGACGGTGGTATTGGTCCGGTTCGTTTCACCGCCGTAGCTGACGTTAAACACGACATCGTTAAAGCTTACGACGTTGAATCTGAAGGCGGTGTAGCTTTCCGTGGCACCTTCCTGATCGACGAAGACGGTGTTGTACGTCACCAGCTGGTAAACGATCTGCCGATTGGCCGTAACGTTGATGAAACCCTGCGTACCGTTGACGCGCTGGCTTTCCACCAGGAGCACGGCGAAGTATGCCCGGCTGGCTGGAAACAAGGTGATGCCGGTATGGTTGCTTCTCCGGAAGGCGTTGCTGCGTACCTGTCTGCCAACGCCAGCAAACTGTAAGTTTTACATTTGCTGTGATGTTTAGTAAAAAGCCCGGCTATTGCCGGGCTTTTTCGTTCCCGGCCTCTGTAATGAGGTTTTTATGTCTGCTGCCCGTAAAGTGGATTTGCCAGCTGATTGGCTGGCTGCGCTGCAATCCGAGTTTGAACAACCCTACATGGCGCATTTGCGCCGTTTTCTGTTGCAGCAAAAGCAGTTGGGGAAGGTGGTATTCCCTGACTCGGCCAATATCTTTAACGCCTTTAACAGCACGCCGTTGTCCGCCGTAAAAGTGGTGATTATCGGACAAGACCCTTATCACGGGCCGGGCCAGGCGCACGGTTTGTGTTTTTCTGTTCAGCCCGGTGTTGCGACGCCGCCATCCTTGCAAAATATTTTCAAAGAGTTGAATCGCGACCTGGGTATTGCAGTGCCGCCGCACGGTTGTTTGCAGTCCTGGGCGGAGCAGGGCGTGTTGCTGCTGAATGCCACGCTGACGGTGGAGCGTGCCAATGCCGGGTCGCATCAGGGGCAGGGCTGGGAGGTTTTTACCGACCGGGCTATTCAGGTGGTGAGTGAGCAGTGTGAAGGTGTTGTTTTTCTGTTGTGGGGCAGCTACGCCGGTAAAAAAAGTCAGTTGATTGATGGTCGCAAACACCTGATTTTGAAATCACCGCACCCTTCACCTTTGTCGGCCTATCGCGGTTTTATCGGCAACGGACACTTTTCTGCGGCGAATCAATATTTGCAGCAACAGGGCAAGGCACCCATCAATTGGTCGGTCCTCTAATCAGGTGGTGAAAGCGTGCAGTGTCAAGGCTGCACGCGGTGTGCGGGGTTTGAACCTTTGTCTGCCTTATGAAAGCAGCAACATGGCAGCTTCCATTTCTGCCGACAGATCTTCCGATTCGGCGTATTGCATGTCGGTTTCCAAGCCGAGGCGGGCGAAGGCGGTAACGCTGCTGTAGTCCACATTTGCCAGGGTGTGGGTGCTTCCCATATGACTTTGCAACAGTGCCACGGTTACGATATCCGCGTAATCGGCGTGGTTTTGTTCGCGGGTAAACTGCAAGTGCTCCGAAGGAATACGCGCCAGCTCAGCCGGAAAGCGCCAGGCTTTCAGGATAAGATCACCCAGAATCGGGTGCAATTCTTCAATCACACGATCCAGCACCAGGCTGTTGCTGAGCAGCGCCGGGTTACTTTCCGCGTAGGTCAAAATAGGCAGCACACCGATTTGGT
The DNA here is from genome assembly GCF_015182315.1 of Cellvibrio polysaccharolyticus. NCBI lineage: Bacteria > Pseudomonadati > Pseudomonadota > Gammaproteobacteria > Cellvibrionales > Cellvibrionaceae > Cellvibrio > Cellvibrio polysaccharolyticus. The sequence continues at coordinate 2,969,328 of NZ_PRDL01000001.1, read as the reverse complement.
GAACGAGCCCGGCCAGGGTTGCCTGATCGGGGCGCAATTTTGTGTAGTGGCGGCACAACACGTGGCAAATACCGGCTACTTCGCTGGAGCGGCTCCAGACTTCGCGCATGCGGTGATCTACCAGATCAGAAGTTGCCTGGAACATTTGCTCCATGGCAAGGCCGGTAGCGATGTTGCTGGTGTAAGCAATACCGAGCCGCATCACCGCCGATTTCAAATCATTTAACGGACGCGGAGCGCGCAGTAGCGGGCTGTTGGCGACCTTGATAATGCGAGCACTCAAAGCAGCATCGTTGCCGATAACCGCAGCCAGCGTTTCCATATCAGCCGCGGGGTCTTCTGCCACTTCACGTACCCGCAAGGCGACTTCGGGCAGTGTGGGTAAAACCAGTCGGTCAGATTCAATGGCCTGGATTATTTCCTGACGGACCTTGTCGAGAATCAAATTCATCGTATTTCCTGTTGTTGTACGGGCTGTTGCGGCCGGTTCCTGATCAATGGTCATTCTCAAGAGGGATAAGGTAAGGCAGATCCAGCCTGGTTAGCTGAATCTCCGGATGTTGTGCAAGATAGAGGTGCTCAAGCTGATTGTCCGGCACAACCACCAGAGCTTCCGCGGTATTGTTCCGGTCAACGGCGGCTACGACCAACTCGCCAAGTGTTTTCCCCTGGGCATCTACAATCCCGGCGCCCGGTGTTGGTAGAGAAAAACCATCCGGCAGCCTAAAGGTCACGCGGTACATGTGACGCTTCAGCGTGGCCTTGTAATGCAGGCGCGCGACAATTTCCTGGCCGGTGTAACAGCCCTTGCGAAAGTTAATCGCATTGACCAGCTGATAATTTAACGATTGCGGGGTGAAAAGCTCACGGGTTTCCGGATAAACCTCACCGAATCCGGCACGGATGGTTGCCAGTGTCCAGCTGTTGGCGGGAGCTTTGGTCGTGCGCGTGCCGAGCTGGCTGGTCAGTTGCACGGCATCCTCGCTGGCGAGCCAGCATTCAACGCGCTGTTCGTCGAGTTGAATAAAAAAACTTTGCCGGTATTTCAGCCAGGCATCGTTGCCGCTGAAAGTCTGGCCGCTAATCTCTTCAACGTATTTTGCGGCGCCGGCACCCGTTATACCCAGCAACCGGTAGTGTTCGCTGCGGTTACTCAGCCTGGCTTTGGAGAACACAATATATTTGCCCAAATCCTTCTGGATGGCCTCCAGCATCGCGGTGTCGGCGCGCAGCAGCAAGGTTTCCGGTTGCGATTGCAGTACCCGAAAGCTGGACAGCATACGCCCCTTCGGCGTGCATTGGGCGCCAGCCCGGCTGACTGGCGACGCCAGATCGCGGATGTCGCAAGTCACCTGGCCTTGTAAAAATTTAACGGCGTCCGGGCCTTCTATACCCAGAATTCCCTGGTGATCAAGCTCGATCAATTGAAGTGAGTCAGTGGTAGTTGCCAAAGTGTCAGAAATAGTGAGAGCACTCATAGCATCAGGCTCCATAGGCGCGGGAAAACAGAAAAATGGCGCGTGACGGATTCAACGAATCCTTGTGCGCCAACAACCTTGTGCAAACCGCTAACTATACTGCAACCAGGGCCATCCGAAACCTGCCTGTGATTTATTGTGATAAAAAATAATGCGTTAACGCGCCGCTCAACTCATGGTTTGGTTTTTTAATGATCACCTGTTGTTGTAAGTGTCACTTTTTTTGGCGTTGTAGAAACCGGCTTTTTAGCGAGATCTGCATTCAGCGGCAAAAAGCGACCGGCAACCAAAAGGCGCGGTGAAAGGTGACGCTGGCCGGAAAGAATATTTTTGCCGCACGCATCCTGGTATACTGGGCGTTTTTCAAAGCGCGGAACCTATCATGGATAAAAATCGCTTGTTGTGGGCCAGCCGTCGGGGAATGCTTGAGCTTGACCTGATTCTGCTGCCCTTTGTCGAGAGGGTCTATGACACCTTGTCCGCTGAAGATAAAGTCAGTTATGAAGCCTTGATGTTGTGTGAAGACCAGGACATGTACGCCTGGTTTATGCGCAGGGAAGATCCATCCGACAGCCGTTTACAAAGGATTGTAGATATTGTTCGCGACAACACAGGCTTGCCCCGCCGCAGCTAAGCCGGCCTCGCCCCGTTATCATTTACACATTCCTCTGGCACCTTCCGGGTATTTATATAACGGGGTTGCGCTGGTAACTGTATTGCTTGCATCCCTGTCCGTGATGGCGATTGTCAGTGCGCTGGGCGTCAGCTGGCAAAGCCTGCTGCTGGTGATTGTTTATGCGGGCATGTGTTTGGCGCACTGGATTTATTTTCGCCGTTGGCAGCGCCAACAGCAGGGCATATTGGAAATGCGCTCTGACACCTGGTGCTGGCAGCAGAATATGACAACAACCGCGAGCCACGATTGGCGCATTGTTGATGATGTGGTGGTTTGGTCCTGGTTGATCGTTTTGCCGCTGGGCAATATTGCTACCGGGCAGCGTAAAAGGCTGGTGATTTTGCCCGATAGCGCCACTGCCGACAATCAACGCAAACTGCGTGTCTATCTTAAAACCCGTTACTGGAAAAGCAGCTCCCGCCATCAATAAAACAGGCTCTACGGCATGTTGATTTTAACAATGCCGCCACCTGCCAGCCCCAGATAAACCACTGTTTTATGGTTTTCTATGACTGCGAGCATGCTTTGCGTTCCGCCTTGCAAGTTATTGCCCGGATAGTAATAACGTGTCCAATTTGTGCCGCGGTTTTGCGACATTTCAAAAATTAATCGTTGCGAACCCGTGTTGTTTATTTCGCGGCTGCTGGTGTATACCCAGTCAGCGTTGCGAGGGTCATGCAGCAGCGTTGGATACATTCTATTGGCCGGTGGCGCCTGCAAAAAATTCCACTGCTTTCCGTAATCTTCACTGCGCCATAAGCCTTCATCACTGCTCAGCAACAGCGTAGCGGGGCGCTCCGGGTCCAGGCTCAGGTGACGAACGCGGCCGGGCGTTTTGCCCACGCTTGTCGCGACCAGGGTTTGCCCGGTATCGGCAGACCAGGCTTGCAGCCAGGGCTGGAGTTGTTCGTTGTAACCACCGGACCAGATATCGCCGGTAACCGGGTGGCGAAGGACAAACAACGAGACCACCGGGTTGGTTGTTTGCTCAGGTAACAAGGGTTGCCAGTCACGACCGCTATCCAATGATGTCAGTAGAAAATTTTCACTGATGGCGTAGAGCGCATTCACTTCTTCGGCATAACTCAAGCCCTGCAAATCAGTAGCTGGCGCCAGGCTGGTGTGTGCATCCAGCGGCTGCCATTGATGCCCGGCAGTCGTGGTTTCGAGCAGTTGCGCAGCCGGAGCGTCCTGAGTGTTTGCTTGTGCGCTGGCAATAAAATGCGCGGTATCCATGAAGGCGATGTCGGTTACCTGAAAATTCGCCAGGCCACGAATTTTCCAGCCATCCGAGGTGGATGTTTTAACGTATACGCCGTTGCTGGTGGCAGCAAATAGCTGGTCGTTGTGGTGATAAAGCTGATGGATGGTCAGGCCTTGCAAGCCGTCGTGGATAAACGTCATGGTGGTTGACGGTTGAGGTTTATCCCGTTGGTCGCCGCCACCGCAGGCCGATAGCAAGGCGCACGTGGCAAGAACAAATGGCAACAGCATTGGAAGTTGATAGCGAAGTGCCATGCTGGCCCGTCTCCCGTGATAATGACCGGGTGAGTATGGCAAGGCATCACTTCGGGAGTAGTAAAAAAATGTACCTGATTGTAAGCAATTGCGCGGTGGAGGTTGGCGGGGCGTGAAAAATAAAAAAGCCGATGATTTGTGTCATCGGCTTTTCAGCAACAGAGGCGTGTTTACTCTTCTGCAACAGAGCGGTTTTTGCTGATGATGAGATTTTGCCCGGCGAAGTTGGCCGGTACCAGCACGGTATCCCGAGCCACTGGCGATTTGTTGGGGTAATCCAGCGAGAAGTGCAAGCCGCGACTCTCTTTGCGTTCGATAGCAGAGCGAATAATCAACTCGGCAACGGTTGCCAGGTTGCGCAGTTCAATAAGGTCGCCACTGATTTTGTAATGGCTGTAGTACTCGGCGATTTCTTTTTGCAGCAGCTTGATGCGATGGGTGGCGCGTTCCAATCGTTTGTGAGTGCGCACGATGCCCACGTAGTCCCACATAAAGCGGCGCAGCTCATCCCAGTTGTGCGAGATCACCACATCTTCGTCGGAGTCGGTTACTCGCGATTCATCCCAGGCGGGCGACTTGTCCGGTTGGGGGATTGCATTCAGCTTGGCGAGAATATCTTCGGCGGCGGAGCGGGCGTAAACGATACATTCCAGCAGCGAATTACTGGCCATGCGATTGGCACCGTGCAAGCCGGTGAAGGTGGTTTCTCCAATCGCATAAAGATGTTCAAGATCTGTCTGGCCGTTGCGGTCTACCACCACACCACCGCAGGTGTAATGCGCGGCGGGTACTACCGGAATCGGCTCTTTGGTAATGTCGATGCCAAATTCCAGGCAGCGGGCTTTTACCGTGGGGAAGTGTTCGCTGATAAATTCCGGTGACTTGTGGCTGATGTCCAGATACACACACTTGCAGCCCAGACGTTTGATTTCGTGGTCAATAGCGCGCGCCACAATATCGCGCGGTGCCAGTTCGGCGCGCTCATCAAAGCGCGGCATAAAACGTTCGCCATTCGGCAATTTCAAGTAAGCGCCTTCGCCACGCAACGCTTCGGTAATCAGAAACGTTTTTGCGTTGGGGTGATACAAACAGGTGGGGTGGAACTGGTTGAATTCCATATTGGCCACCCGGCAACCGGCGCGCCATGCCATGGCGATACCGTCACCGCTGGCGCTGTCGGGGTTGCTGGTGTAGAGATAAACCTTGCTGGCACCGCCGGTTGCAAGCACCACTACCTTGGCCTGGAATACGTGAATATGATCGTCATTGTGGTTCAGCGCGTAAGCACCGGTACAGCGCAGGCGAGGGTAGCCATCATCGGCCTGGGTAATCAGGTTTACTGCCAGATGGTGCTCGAATAATTCGATGTTGGATTGCTGCAGCGCCTGATCAATCAGGCTGGTATGCACCGCCTGGCCGGTCGCATCGGCACTGTGAATAATACGGCGATGACTGTGACCGCCTTCCTGTGTCAGGTGGTAATCGGTTTTGCCGTTCTCGCGGGTAAAATTTACCCCTTGATCAATCAGCCATTCAATGGCTTCTTTGCTGTGCTCAACGGTGAAGCGTACCGCGTCTTCGTGGCACAGGCCCGCACCGGCGATAAGCGTGTCCGCCACATGCGCCTCGATGGAATCCTGATCATCCAATACTGCGGCAATGCCGCCCTGGGCAAACCAGGTAGATCCTTCATTGAGCGCACTTTTGCTCAGTACCGCAACGTTTGCGTATTTGGCCAAATGAAGAGCCAATGTCAGGCCGGCCGCACCGGAACCGATTACCAAAATGTCATGACTGTAATATTTGTTCATCACTACCTGTCCGTTCATCAGGAGACTGCTGAAAGGCGCAGTATATACAACCCGTTGACTAACCCCTATACGGCTTCTCTGAATTAACGCCTATAGTTATATAGAAACCCGTATAATCGCGCGGAACTTATAACTGGCAGAACGGGTCTATGCCGCTATTGCAAAAGAGGACTTTTGCGTCAGGGGTAGATCCCGCTTACAAATAGCTTTTTTGCTGGCACCTACGGGTAGCTACCGAAAAAGCGGGGAATTGACCTTGTGGTTACACAAGGTACTTGGGGGTTTTACGAGAATGACAGAGCCGTTAGCCCAAGATGCTGATCAGCAACTGGTGGAACGTGTACAGAAGGGTGACAAGCGGGCATTTGACCTGCTGGTTATTAAATACCAACACAAGATTCTGGCAATTATCAGCCGTTTTATTCGTGATCACGCTGAAGTGCAGGACGTTGCCCAGGACGCTTTTATCAAGGCTTATCGGGCGTTGCCGAACTTTCGCGGTGAAAGTGCGTTTTATACCTGGATGTATCGCATTGCGATCAACACCGCCAAAAACCATCTGGTGGCCCGTAACCGCCGCCCACCTGCCAGCGATGTCGAGGTGGAAGATGCCGAGTTCTACAGCGGCAACGAAGCAATGAAGGAAATGAATACGCCGGAGCACAATCTGCTGCGCGACGAGCTTCAGGCCACCATTGATCAGGCTATTCGCGATTTGCCGGAAGATCTGCGCACCGCGGTTACCTTGCGTGAAATGGAAGGTTTGAGCTACGAAGACATCGCTACCATTATGGATTGTCCGGTGGGCACTGTGCGGTCACGTATTTTCCGTGCGCGGGAAGCGATTGATAAAAAAATCCAGCCGTTGATTTCCTGAGTCAGGGGTGTTTGCACAATTTATTCACATTGTTAACGAAACTTGATCAAAAGCGGCAGAATATTGAACCTTTGAAAAACCGCCAGGTCTTTAAGTCAGGTTTTACGGAAACAACAAACAGATTGGCGGTAACGCGGCCATTCGTTATAAACAGCAGGGCGTCAACAGTGATCGATGGCCCGTTATATTTGTCTTTGACTGAGGTATTCCCGGAATGACGGAATCATCCCAACAGCAATTTTTTGCCGAATCATTATCTGCCCTGGTAGATAACGAAGCGACAGAGTTGGAGCTGCAGCGTTTGCTCAAGGCGAGCCAGACCGAGCCTGAGATCAAAGCTACCTGGAGTCGCTATCAGGTAGCCAGCGCGGTCATCCGTCAGGATCTGCCCCTGTTCGAAGCAGGCGATTTCGCGGCCCGCGTCAGTGCAGCGATTGCTGAAGAAGATGCTCATACAGCCGCTGCTGCTGAAACGCCGCGGGAAGCCGTCCAGCAAAAAAATCACTGGTGGCAAAATGTTGGCCGTTTCGCCGTAGCGGCCACGGTTGCCGGTGGTGTATTGCTGTTTGCTCAAACCTATGACGCCAATGAGGCCGGAGCGCCGGTTGTGGCCGACAATAACGCGGTTGAAGCCGCTCCAGCGGGTGCAGTTTCCCTGCCGTCAGGCTATCATGGTCAACCGCTGTCTCTGCGTACCGTGGGTATGCACAACAGTTACGAAGCTCGTCCCCAGGATAACCGTCAGGTCATCTTTGTTCCGCGTCAGAGCACCAACACCCAGGCTGCTGCGCCGAACGAAGAAATACGTGATTATCTGAATCAGTTGATTGAATCCCATTCAGATAATGCCGCGCTGAACAGTAGCCAGGGAATGTTGCCCTTTGCCCGTGTGGTGTTTACTGAAGAAGACTGATTTATATGCGGATAACGCAGTGGATTATTTTGCTGGGGACGTTTGCCATCGTGCACACGTCCCCAGTTGCATTAGCGCAGAACGAAACTGATACGCAACCTGCCAGCGGGGCATCACAGGCCGGCGCGGAGGTGCAAAGCATTCAAACCATTCTGGCGAGAATGTCGCGGGTTTCGCACACGCTGAATTACCAGGGCTCATTCACCTATGAGCATCAGCACAGCTACACCCTGCAATCTTTCCGCGTTTCGCATTGGGTAGAAGACGGTATCGAATACGAACGTCTGCAATACCTCAGTGGCCCGGAGCGCGAAATTGTTCGCAATGGTCAAGCGCTTGACTGCTATCCCCCCGGTGATCAACTGCTGCAAGGCCGCCTCACGCAAATGGGACAGCGCCTGGCCGGTCTTGAAGAATTTTATCAATTCCAGGTGCGCTCGGTAGAGCGGGTCGCCGGTCGTATGACCACCGTGCTGCAAGTTATTCCACGCGATGTGTACCGTTATGGGTTGGTTCTGAGTGTTGACCAGGAAACCGGCCTTATCCTCAAGTCGCTTACTGTAGATACCAATGGTCGCAGTATTGAGCGGTATCAGTTTGTCGAGCTGGATTTGAACCCGGATGTGGAAGCGATGAAAAATTCGCCGCTGGCACAAAAACAGCGGGTGGCGAAAGCGCCGATGAATGAATGTAACCAAACCCGGACCGGCGAACCGCAAGAATGGCGGGTACGTTGGATACCGCCAGGCTTTGCCTTTACCGGCCAGCAAAAAGTTAGCCCGGTGCGCGACATGTTGATGTACACCGATGGGCTTACTACCTTCTCCATCTTTATTGAAGCGGCGGGTAGTCCTCCGCCGGAAGGCGTTGGTCAACGTGGGCCAACGGTGTTGTATATGAGCAAGGCTGTGCGCAATGATCAGCTGTACCGGGTTACGGTCGTTGGTGAGATTCCGGCGGTAGCGGCGGAGCAAATTGCTGCCAGTATCGAAGCTTCCACCGCTGTAGGGCCGGTGGAGCAATAAGGTGATGATTGAGCAGGGCACCGTCGCTGCGATTGAGCAGGACTGTTTGTGGGTGGCCACGGTGCGCCGCTCCACCTGCTCCGGGTGTCGCTCCGAGGCGGGTTGCGGGCAAAGTATGCTGGCGCGTGTCAGTGGCCATAATCCATTACTAAGGGTGCTACTCAACGGTCATACTACTGACCAATTTACCGTAGGTGACCAGGTGGATATCGGCGTGCCCGAGTCGCTGGTCGCCACCGGTTCTCTGGTTTCCTATTTGTTGCCGTTGGTATTTTTACTGGTTTTTGCCGGCATCGCCCATCATCTCTTTGCCAGCGATGGCATCACTGCCTTAATGGCGTTGACCGGTTTGGTGGCGGGCGGCATTTTGCTGCGCCGTTTTGCCTGGCTCTCGCGAGACAATCCGCGGCTGCAACCGGTGTTGATCACCGCTCATTCTGCTTTACCTCTCAGGAATCCGGTGTGTTAGTGATTACCGAGCATCTGGCTGTGCCGGATCATGAAATTGAAATGCTGGCGATGCGCGCGCAGGGCGCCGGTGGTCAGAACGTCAACAAGGTGTCGTCGGCGGTTCACCTGCGCTTCGACATTCCTGCCTCTTCCTTGCCGGACGATTACAAAACCCGTTTGCAGGCACTGAGCGATCAGCGCATTACCTCGGACGGTGTGGTGGTGATCAAAGCACAGCGCTTTCGCTCCCAGGAAAAGAATCGCGAGGATGCGCTGTTGCGTCTTGCGGAGTTAATTCGCAGTATTGTGTCGCAGCCAAAACCGCGCCGGCCAACTCGTCCTACCCGGGCATCGGTAGTCCGTCGTGTGGAGGGCAAAACCAAGCGCGGCGACGTCAAGCGCTTTCGCAAGAAGGTCGATTACTGACCATATATTGCTGAAAACAAATGCTGCGGTTTCGGCCGTGGCGTTTCGCCGTGTACAACGCCATATCCGCCGCTCGTACCCATTCTGAAAAATTACCCACCTGCGACAAATCGGCCACGCCAATGCTGATGGTTGAATTAATGGTTTGCGCGATCGGGCCGCTGGTATCAATAAAATGATGCAGCGCGATGGTGGTGCGCAATCGCTCTGCCACCTGCATTGCACCGGCCTTGTCGGTATCCGGCAACAAGATAACGAACTCCTCTCCGCCATAACGCCCGGCAATATCCACCTGCCGCGAGGTGTGCAGCAAAATTTTCGCAATTTCCTGAAGAATAATATCGCCGGTGCCGTGTCCGTGGTGATCGTTGATGTTTTTGAAATGATCAATGTCCAGCATGATCAAACTCGCGTTGCCCTGTTGCCGCTTCATTCGCTCCTGTTCTTCCTGGGCGCGTGCTTGCCAGTAGCCTCGGTTGTAAAGGCCGGTGAGTGCATCGATACGGCTGAGGTGTTGCAGTGCCTTTTTTTGCTCTGATAACTGAATTGCCAGCCGCCAGGCAATGCCGCCAATCATTAACGGATAAATCAGCAGCAGCGGCAGGCAAGCCAGCACAACCTGCATATCGGTGTTGATATGTAATTGAAACCCCAGTACCAGCCCGCCTATCAGCACACCCGCCACCGACGCCAGCGCGCCTTTTAAAAACAACACCGGGCCACCGGCTGCCATGTTATTCATCCACAGCATCATGGTTACCAGTGCGCCGGGTATCGGATTAAACCCCATGGCCACCAGCCAGACGCCGGCAGTGCCACTGTCGATAAGAAAACTCTGACGTTCGGTTTGATAGGGGTTGGGGCTGCGTAAGGCAATCTGGTAAGCCACATGCGGCCAGACGAAACCATTGAGAAACAGGAGCAGCCAGAGAACCGGCGGATGGGCGAGGGGATGAATGGCTACGGCGATTGCCAGAAAACCCAGCCCCAGACCAATAACACGCGCAGGATAGATACGTTTGACGAATCGCGCGCCTCGTCCGGAGAGTTCTTTCATGGCGTTTCCCTGGGAAAGGACTTTCGATCACCCAGCCTAGCACTATTTTTGCGCAGTCAATAATGGTTTTAATGTGGCGTTACACATTTACTCATTCCCTGGTTGCTTGAGTATTATGTGTCACTTTTTGAGCGTTCCAGAGCGTGTTGGCAAGGCTGGCAAGCGGTATTCTGTCGGCTTGCTTTATCCAGCTCGCCAGCGCAGCGGCAACATCGGGAAAATGTTTCGCATCGGGTTGGGGCGTGGCCAGCCAGTCCCGGATGCACACCGCATTGAGGGTTTGTGCAACCTGCGCGTAACCCAGTTCTTGCAGCGCAAGGGCATTGGATTGCTGTTCCATTTGCCCGCCTACCGGTTGCACCAGCAATTTTTTCCCGAGGTGTAGCGCTTCGCTGGGCAGCTCGAAACCGGCGCTGCAAATAACCCCTTCACATTGGTGCAAGGCTTGTTGAAAGTGATCCCGTGACAAGGGGTGTAAATGAATGTGGGCGGGCAAATTGCCCGTGTAGCGGTCGCCGTGAAAAACGTGAAACTGGCAGGTGTTGATTGGTCGCAGCGCCGGCAAAAAATCTTCCAGGCTGGCAAAGGGTAAATACACCAGAATTTCGCCCTGGTTGATCAAGCAAGCGTGGCCGGTGTTTTCTACCATCGGCGGTAAAATAGCTTGCTGGAAATGATGCCAATGCAGTCCGATCGGTTGGCTGACCGGGGCAAAAAATCGCATAAACCCACGGGTAAACAGGTTGGCACCTTGAGTCGGAACCGGGTGCAGAAAAGCACTTTGGTGAGAAATGCCCAGCGACGTTTTGCCGGCTTTTTTTGCCGCCCAGGCGGAAACCGGTTCAAAGTCACTGATGATCAGATCGTAACCGCTGACATCCAGTGTGTTGATATCCCGCCGCAATTGCAGCAAGTCGCTTTTCAGCAAAGTGCGCGGATAGTCTACTTTCCCATGTCGGGTTACAAAGGTCAGGCCACGGAACAGGCGGTAATGACCGAAGATCTCCATATCAAAAAATGCGTCCGGCTCGCGCCCGGAGAAAACCCAATCAACGTTAATATTTTCCGCCGCCAACGCTTTCGCCATGATGCGTGCGCGGGTGATATGGCCGTTACCTGTCGCTTGCACGCCGTACAAAATTTTCATTATGAAAGTGCCGGGGTGGTGAGAAAAATAGCGGTAAGCGTGCAACTGCAACCCAACAGCGCGCCAGCGGCGATATCACTAGGGTAGTGCACACCGAGTAAAACCCGGCTGGCACCAATCAGCGACGCCCAGATAAAAGCCGGTGCGGCAAACAACGGATAAAACTGCAACAGCAGACAGGCAAACACAAACGCAGCCGCGGTGTGGCCTGAGGGGAAACTGAATTTATCCGACGGAACAATCCAGGCTTCATAGGTTTCAATGCGCACCGCTGGCCGGTCTCGCCGAATGGTATTTTTCAAGAGCAGATAAAGGGAAACTTCACCCACGTAAGCCAGCAAACCGGCAGCGAGAAACGCCATGCTTTGTTGGCTGTCGAGCAACAAAATAATCAGGGTAATGAAGATGTAAAAAGGGCCATCGCCGCTGCGGGAAATCCAGCGAATCGATTTGCGATAAGGATAGCGTTTGGTAACATGCAGCCACAAAAAAAGTAGCGTATCGAGGTGATGGATTCTTTGTAGAAAAGTATTCATAGTGTCACCCTTCGCGTTTATGACGACACACAAATAGCATGCCTTTATGACACTTCTGTGACGCCCGGCAGGCTCCTGTTAAACGGCACGCTGCGGTGTTTTCTCTGGATTTAAAAATGAATTTTTATTATGGCCAAACCTGATAAAAGGGGGCTGCCCCGCCTCATTGCTGCCTTCGGCTATTCCATGAAAGGTTTTGCCGCCGCCTGGCGGTTTGAAGAGTCTTTCCGTCAGGAGCTGATTCTGGTGGTGTTGCTGCTGCCTTCTGCTTTCTGGCTGGCGGTCACCCCGGTGGAGCTGATACTGCTGATCTCCTCATTGTTTGGCGTGCTCATCGCCGAGCTGATCAACTCCGCCATTGAAGCGGTGGTAGACCGTACCGGGTTTGAGTTGCATGAGCTCTCCGGCAGGGCAAAAGATATTGGTTCTGCTATGGTATTTTTAAGCATTCTGCTCGCTGCTCTAATATGGGGCATTATTGGCTGGTCGCGCTTTGCCTCATAGCGGCAATAAAAAACGCTTTATACAAGGAATTTGGTAACGATTTTGACGACATGGTGCTACTATCCCGAATTATCTCCTGACGACCACAGCGGGTGAATCTCCGGGTCTTAAGGGTTTCATCGACGCTTCATAGCCTGCCTGCAGGACCGTTTATGATCGCCGTAAGAGATTTAATGACACCGATTGGCTCGGAGGCCTCTCCTGACGATTTACTGGGACCTGTAATTGAAACCATGCGGCACAACAGCCATTCCTGTGTCGTGGTAAGTGAGGCCGGGCGCGTTGTTGGCCTGCTCACCGAGCGTGACCTGATAGGCGTGTTTATGAATGTTGCCGGCGACGCCGTTAGTCGTCCGGTTGCGGATGCCATGGTTGTTAACCCCCTCTGCGTAAATGCCAATGACTCATTGCTTGAGGCGTTGAAGCTGGCGCGTACCCACAAGATTCGTCATCTGCCGGTGGTTGATGATAACCAGCTGCTGGTCGGCATGGTTACCCACACCGATATGATCAACGTTTACGTGGATATCCTCGAAAATCAGGTGCAATTGATAGACGACAACATGCATCTGCGTGCGCAATCCCTTGAGGACCCTCTGCTGGGCATTGGTAATCGCCGGGCCATGGAAGGGGATCTGGTGCGAGTGGCAGCCAACACCCGGCGCGCCGGTCAGCGCTTTGCTATCACCTTGTTTGATCTGGATTATTTCAAAGCCTTTAACGACCACTATGGCCATGTGCATGGCGACAAGGCGTTGAAACAGGTGGTCAACACCATGGTTGAAAGCATGCGCCACGGCGACAGCCTTTACCGTTATGGGGGTGAAGAGTTGCTGTTATTGATGCCCAATACCGATGGCAGTGGCGCCATTCAGGCAGCAGAGCGGGTTCGTGAATCGGTCATCCGCCTGGCGTTGCAGCACGTTAAGAGCCCTCATGGTATTTTGACCGTCAGTGGCGGTATCGCCAGCGAAGATTTTATGACCCAGGACCAGCTTATCGCCGCTGCCGATAAAGCGCTGTATTTTGCCAAATCACTGGGCCGTAACCGCACCGCTTCCTACCAGCACACCAACTGAATTCTTTCCTGCCGATTCAACGCTCACCTGTCACTGTCGATAAAAAAACCGTTAAAAAGCTCCCTTTTTGTTGTCATTTTGACTATGTTGCATCGGTTACAGAGGCATTCACGTCAATGGGGAAATAATAATGACAGGAACATTATCAGGATTTTTTTTCACGCTCTGCGTCGGGTTGCTCGCCAGCTTACCCCTTCAGGCCGCTAACTGGAGCGAGGAACAATGGTCGCTCAGCTCGCCCGACGAGCGCCAGCGTATCAGTGTGCGTCGCGCCTCGGGTGATGGCCTGGAATATCGTATAGCTTTCAACCGCGATAACCGCACAGAAACTCTGCTGGATTGGTCAACACTGGGTTTAAAAGTGCAGCGCTTTAATCAGCAGGTATTGCAACTCAAGCCGGTTATCAGCGATTTTTCCCGCAAATTGGAGTTTGTCTCCAGCACCGTGTCTTCCGGCGAAGACAAGTACACCATGCTGACCGGCAAGCGCCTTGAGAATCAGGCGACGTGGCGCAGTCTGGATATTACCGTGCGCGATCCGGAAACCCGCTTGCTGCTGACGCTGCAATTGCGTGCCTACAACGAAGGCGTTGCTTTTCGCTATCGGCTGCCCGAAGAAAGCCTGTTTTATTATCAGGTCATTGAAGAAAATACGGTTTTCAATGTTGGTGAACAGGCGGATTTTTTTGGCCAGCCTTACGATTTTTCTACCATCTTTCATCCATCCTACGAAACCGCTTACCTGAAAGTAAAAAGTGGCACCGCAACGCCCAAAGAACTCGGCGTGGGTTGGGGTTTTCCTTCATTGATTCAGCGCGGTGATGTGTGGGCGCTGCTGCATGAAACCAATCTTGATGCCGGTTTTCACGGCTCTCATTTGCAGCCGGTTGCTACCAAAGGTATTTATAAAATAGCACCGCCTACTCAGGACTCTGCGGCCGGTTTTGGCAGTAACATTGCCGCGTCTACGCTGCCGTGGAATATGCCCTGGCGGATGTTTATTGTCGGCGATCAACTGGCCCACATTGTTGAAAGCAACCTGGTTTTTCATCTTGCAGAAGCGTCCAAAGTGGCGGACACCCGTTGGATAGAGCCGGGCATTGCCTCCTGGAGCTGGTGGTCTGACCACGACTCCAGCAAGAACCCGCAAACGCTGAAAAAATTTATCGATTTTGCGCAAACCATGGGCTGGCGTTACTCGTTGGTAGATGCCAACTGGAACTTGATCAGTGAAAATATTATGGAAGAGCTGGTGACTTATGCGAAGGAGCGTAATGTCGGTTTGTTCTTCTGGTACAACTCCGGCGGGCGGCATAATTTTATTGGCGAGCAACCGCGCAACCGTATGGATGATCGCCAGATTCGCCGCGCTGAATTTGCCAAACTGCAGAAGCTGGGTGTCAAAGGCATCAAGGTAGATTTTTTCCAAAGCGACAAGCAGGACATTATTCGTCAGTACCTTGAATTGCTGGAAGATGCCGCCGAGTTTCATTTGTTAGCCAACTTTCACGGCAGCACCATCCCTCGCGGTTGGGAGCGCACCTGGCCAAACCTGATGACCATGGAAGCCGTGCGCGGCGGCGAGTTTTACAGTTTCTCCGGCGAGCAGCCCTACGGTGGTCAGGCGCCCTGGCAAAATGCCCTGCATCCTTTTCTGCGCAACGTGATCGGCTCTATGGATTACACCCCGGTCGCCTTTGCCGAACAACCGGTAAAACGTTTTACCAGCAATGCCCATGAAGCCGCGCTGGCGGTTGTATTCGAGTCGGGTGTGCAACACATCGCCGACAGTGCAGACAGCATGTTGTCATTGCCGGAAGGCTATCTGGACTACTTTAAAAAGCTGCCCGCGGTATGGCATGAAACCCGTTTGCTGGCCGGTCACCCGGGTGAGTTGGCGGTGCTGGCGCGGCGCCATGGTAAAACCTGGTACATCGCCGGTATCAATGGCGAAGAAAAAGAAAAATCCCTGACGCTGGATCTATCGGTATTGCCGGGTATTGGGACTCAGGGGCTGCTCATCACCGATGATGCCAGCGAAGCCTGGCACGCCAAAAATATCACCCTGGACAAACTGACGGATTTCCCGGTGGCTATGACATCCTGGGGCGGCTTTGTGCTTCGCCTTGACGCGCAGTGATCAAAACAGGAGACATAGGCTGCCCTGTGTCTCCTGTGCCAAATTCTCCTGTGCCAAATTGGAACCGCGGGAGTCTTCTCTATATACTGTTCGGATAAACAGCTCTCCCCAATCTCCCTGCACAGAAACCTGACTCATGACGGACGCTTTTTTACTGACACGTCAGTGGCGCGATACCCGCGAAGGCACGGTGCTGGATTTCTGGTGGGCGACGGAGGAGGGGCCGCGCTGGACGCGCATCACCGGGCAGGAGATTGTTTTCTTTGTGCCCCGCGAGCACAGCGAAAAAATAACGCAATTGCTATTACAAGCCAAGCCCGGCAAAGCCGCCTGGCGTCTCGCCGACGTTCCTTTAAAAACCTTTGTTAACACACCGGTAAGCGCACTCTATTGTCAAACCCAGCGGCTCGCCCGCGACATACAGCAACAACTGCAAAACGCCAATATCTCCTGTTGGGAAACCGACATTCGACCGGCTGAGCGTTTCCTGATGGAACGTTTTATCACTGCCGCCGCGCGCATTGAACTGCCCGCGCCAGCGGATGCTTTTCAGGTGCAATTGAATCCGCCGCTGACACCGATTGATTACCGCCCCCGGCTGCGCATGGTATCGCTCGATATCGAAACCTCTATGGACGCCAAAAGCCTTTACTCGATTGCTGTTTACAGTGATGAAGTGGCCAGGGTGTTCATGGTGGGTGAGGGCGAAAATACCGGGCAATTACAGTTTTGTGCCAACGCCAAACTCTGCCTCTGCGCTTTTTATCAATGGCTGGAAAAGTACGACCCGGACATTATTATCGGCTGGAATGTGGTGCAATTTGACCTGTGGGTATTGGAATGCCTAAGCCAGACGCTGGGGTTATCGCTGGCGCTCGGGCGAGGTCAGCAACCGGTACATTGGCGGCAGGAAGAGGGCGACGGGGGGCGCCGTTTTGTCACCGTTCCCGGTCGGCAAATTCTGGATGGTATTGAACTGCTCAAAGCGGCCAACTATCGCTTTGACAGTTTCTCCCTGCAAAACGTTTCTGTTGAGCTGCTGGACGAAGGCAAGTTGCTAACCGGCAATGATCGCGGCGAGGAAATCACCACCTTGTTTCAGCAGGACAAGCTGGCGCTGGCCGCTTACAACCTGCAGGATTGCAAGCTGGTGTGGCAAATTTTCGATGAAAAAAAATTGCTGCATTTTGCGATGGAACGCAGCCAGTTAACCGGTTTGTTGCTGGATCGTGTCGGGGGTTCGGTTGCCGCATTTGAGTATTTATATCTGCCGCGTTTGCACCGGCGCGGTTATGTAGCGCCCAATTATGGCGAGCTGCAATCGGACGTGATCAGCCCCGGTGGTTACGTTATGAATTCCCACCCGGGCATTTACGACAATGTGCTGGTGCTGGACTTTAAAAGTCTGTACCCGAGTATTATGCGCACCTTTTTAATTGACCCTTGTGCGTTCTGGCTGGCACAGCACAGTGACCTGCCGGAGGATGGTGTAGTGCAAGGCTTCAATGAAGCTTTTTTTGCAAGGGACGGCCACATTCTGCCCGGATTGATCAGGCATTTTTCCGAAGCCCGCGAATTGGCCAAGCGTCAGCGCAACGCGCCCTTATCCCATGCTATTAAAATTATTATGAATTCTTTCTACGGCGTGCTGGGTTCTACCGGCTGCCGTTTTTTTGATCCTCGCATCAGCAGTTCTATTACCTTGCGCGGCCATGAAATTATTCAGCAGAGTCGCGACTGGATCGAAGAGCAGGGCTACCGCGTTATTTACGGCGATACCGACTCGCTGTTTGTGCATGTGGAATGGGCCAATGCCGCGCACGTGCCAAAATCCGAACAGCAGTGTCAGGTGATCGGTCAGCGGCTGGCGCGGGAGCTAAATGTCTGGTGGTCGAATGCTCTGAAAGAAAAATTTAACATCGAGAGTTTTCTGGAAATTCAGTTTGAAACCCACTACGTAAAATTTTTAATGCCGACCATGCGCGGTTCCGATGAAGGCACCAAAAAGCGTTACGCCGGGGTCGTGAATAACAACGGTTCTCCCGAGCTGGTTTTTAAAGGGCTGGAAAACGTTCGCACGGATTGGACGTTACTGGCGCGGGATTTTCAGATGACCTTGTATGCGCGTATTTTTTTTGAAGAAGACTACGAAGAATTTGTTCGCGAGGTAACGCGAAAGGTGCTGGCGGGTGAGTGCGATGAGGCGCTGGTGTATCGCAAGCGGTTACGACGTCATTTGCACGAGTATCAAAAAAATGTACCGCCGCATGTGCAGGCTGCACGCAAGTTGCATCAGTGGACCGGCGCGTTATTGCGACGCGGCGACTGGATTGAATATGTCATCACCACCTCCGGCGCAGAACCCTTGCAGGCGCGGCAAAGTCCGCTGGATTACCAACATTATGTAGATAAACAATTGGTGCCGGTGGCAGATACCATTTTGCATTTCCGCCAACAATCGTTGCAGCAATTGCTGGATAACCAGTTGTCACTGTTTGGTTAGCGGGGCAAATTGCTTGCAGCGAGAAGGGGAATTGTTTTGGAGGGAAGGCTGACATACCGCCAGAGAGTAGCGGTATGTCCTTCATTATCAGAAAAACTTGCCCAGAATACTTTTGGCTGCCGAGCCGGCCAAACCGCCCAGCAAAGCACCGCCATCGCTGTTCCGGTTAATCAGATCAGGCAAAATACCCGCCAGACCTGATGCCGCCGTGGTGGTGTCCACGCCGACTTTGCCGGCAAAGCTGTCCACTTTATCCTGTCCCAGCGCTGCAATGAGCTGGCTGATATCCAGCGACTTGTTGGTGCTGTTGCCTAACCATGAGGTGGCCAGTGCCGCCAGATCCCCACCCTGACCGGTGAATTTTCCCACCAGCGCGGCAAGATCAAGATCGCCACTTTGTGTCGGCAACAATTGTTGTAATGCCCCGACAACAGTTTCCAGATTCAGGCTTGTGCCTCTGGAGCCCAATTGGGAAATAAATAAATCCGCAGCAATTTTTAATAAGCTCATAGACACACCTGTTCACACTCAGGATAAAAATTAACCTCCCATACCGGAGGCGTCATAAAACACCGCATTATGTCCATCATCAGATCAACCGCCAGCTGTTTTCGCTTTGCCGGCGTTCACTGTTTCACAGGAATTTGATTCGCTGCAAGGATGGCGTAAAACCGGTTTTCCGGTCAGATTGCGTTAACTCTCCATTGACATCCAGGCCGCACAGATGCCGCTAATAACCTGGTCTGGCGCTGCCTTTGTAATCCTGTCGATAGAGAATTCCGGCCATCCGGTGGCCCACAATATAACCGCAAGGGGTTGCTATTCTCCGGTTACAAACCGCACCGGATTTACTGAGAATATCACCAATTCGTGAAACATCCAGCGTCTCGTCGTCGCCTTGTACCGTCTGCGTAACCGGTCATGGTGATCGCTGGCGGTTGGCGTGTGAAGCATTGTTATCTTTATCACCCGTCAGGATTCTGTGCGCAATACTTGTATCCCCGGGGCGAGCTGGTTAGCATGAGCGACATCTTTTACTCATTCCCTTCGCTTTCCCGGGCTTTTTTCGATGGAAGAAATACTCGATTTATTACGTGACCACCACCAGGCTGTGCCTGTGCCGCTTGAACTCCCGGACGAAGAAGATCTGGTGGTGATAGAGGAAGAGATGTTGCTGCCGATCCCCCGTGATATGCGCCAGTATCTGCTCGAAGCCAGTGATGTTGTCACCGGCTCGCTGGAGCCGGTAACGGTGGCAGACCCGCATTCGCACACGCATTTGCCGGAAGTTGCGGCGCTTGCCTGGTCGTTGGGCGTACCTCGCCACCTGCTGCCGTTGTGTGAAGATAACGGTAATTATTACTGCGTTGATCCGGAAGGTGAAGTTGTACATTGGATCGATGGTGATCTGACCGGAGAAACCTGGGATTCGGTCTGGCAGTGGGTCAGGGACGTCTGGCTGGAAAGCTGACGCACACAGGGGACAGGCTTTGCGTACCTACGGAAATCGGGTGTTTTCAGGAGCGGTCCTCCTCGGTAGCCGCATCCCGCGTCATCGTTTCACGATGCCTGGAATAGCTCGCCACCATTTTTTATTGCTGTTGGCGCTGTGCTGCATGCCCTGGTTTGCGCTGGCCGATACGCGCACTGCCAGCGAGCCAGGTGCTGCGCTGGCGCCCGCCACAAACGATGCCAATCGCCCGGCTTCTGCCGTTAAAATTTACAAATACAAACGCGATGGCGTGTTGTCGTTTTCTGACCGTGCGCCCATGCGCACTACCTACGAAGTGATTACCTACAGTTGCTTTGCCTGCAATCCGGCCTCGAAACTGGATTGGCATAACATTCCGTTGCACCTTGAATCTTTCAATTACCCCATTCAATCAGCAGCCACCCGTTACGGTGTTGACCCGGCGCTGGTGCGAGCTGTTATTCATGCCGAATCGGCGTTTAAAGCCGATGCGGTTTCCCGTCGGGGGGCGATCGGTTTAATGCAGCTGATGCCGGCAACCGCCAAAGACATGGGCGTTAAAGATTCATCCTTGCCGGCACAAAATATTCAGGGCGGCGTGAAATACCTTGCCTGGTTGCTTGAACTGCACAAAGGTGATGTAAGCCTGGCAACGGCGGCTTACAACGCCGGTCCGGGTGCGGTTCGCCGTCATCAGGGTATACCTCCTTTTGCAGAGACCCAAACCTACGTAAAAAGGGTTAAAATTCTTCACGATCGCTATCAAAAAGCCATGGCTGTGCAGGAAGTTGCCAGCCAGTAATTCTTGCCGTATTCCACCGGTTCATGACTTTCCACATCGCACTACCACCAGGGTTTAATCCGGTGAGTAGCGATGAAAGTGCTGAATTAAGGTGACACTCCGTATTTTCGAGGTTGATTATGTCTTCCCTTTCCCAGGCTGCGGTTACCGCAGCGCTCGCCCGTGTACCTGATCCTGTACTTGGCAAAAACCTGATTGAGACAGGTTCGCTGGCTTCTCTGTCGGTTACCGGCAGTCGTTTGCAATTGCACATTCGCCTTGGCTATCCGGCCGAGTCTGTTATTGAGGGCCTGGCGGCGGCAATCCGCGACGCCCTGGCCGGTGTTGAGGGGCTGACTGATACATCGCTGGATATTGATTGGCAGGTTGCGGCCAACCCGGCGGCCAACGCGCAGCAGGCCATTCCGGGTGTACGTAATATCATCGCTGTGGCCTCAGGCAAAGGCGGGGTGGGCAAATCAACCACATCACTGAATCTGGCGCTGGCACTGGCAGCGGAAGGCGCCCGCGTCGGTATTCTGGATGCGGATATTTATGGCCCCAGCCAGCACCATATGCTGGGCGTTGGCGAAAAGCGGCCGGAGGTTATCTCGGTCGCCGGTGGTGCCCAGATGATGTTGCCGATTCAGGCGCACAATATTCAATCTATCTCCATGGGCTACCTGGTGACCGAGCAAACGCCGATGGTGTGGCGCGGGCCAATGGTCAGCGGTGCCTTGCAGCAGTTACTGTCGCAAACCCGATGGGATGACCTGGATTACCTGATTATCGACATGCCGCCCGGCACCGGTGATATTCAAATTACGCTCGCCCAGCGGGTGCCGGTAACCGGTGCGGTGATCGTTACTACACCGCAGGATATCGCCTTGCTCGATGCTAAAAAGGGCATTGAGATGTTCCGTAAAGTCCATGTGCCGGTATTGGGTGTGGTGGAAAACATGGCGTTGCATATCTGCTCGAATTGCGGCCATGCCGAGCATATTTTTGGCCAGGGCGGTGGCGAGCGTATTGCCCGCGAATACCAGTCCGAGCTGCTGGGTTCACTGCCGTTGGATGTCAGCATTCGCGAGCAGACCGACAGCGGCATCCCCGGGCTGGTGACCGACCCGCAGTCGCCGATCAGTTTGCAATACCGCGCTATTGCCAGAAAACTGGCTGCCAACCTCTGGCAGCTGAACCGCCAAACCGCCAGTGCGCCGAATATTGTGATCTCTGACGACTGATGTCGCTGACGTCGTGCCGGTAGGCGCGTGAGCTGAAAAACGCTATCATGCCGGCCCGTCTTCACACTCAGCCCGAGGAGTAACAATGAGTATCAAGTCTGACAAGTGGATGCGCCGCATGGTCGAAGAGCACGGCATGATCGAGCCTTTTGAGCCGGGTCAGGTGCGCTTTGATGAACAAGGCCAGCGAATCATCTCTTACGGGACTTCCAGTTACGGCTACGATGTTCGCTGTGCAGACGAATTCAAAATTTTCACCAACGTGCATTCCACGGTGGTGGACCCGAAAAATTTCGATGAAAAAAGTTTTGTCGATATCAAAAGCGATGTGTGCATCATCCCGCCCAACTCGTTTGCGCTGGCAAGAACGGTGGAATATTTCCGTATTCCACGCTCGATTCTTACCGTGTGCCTCGGTAAATCCACCTACGCGCGCTGCGGTATTATCGTTAACGTAACACCGCTGGAACCTGAGTGGGAGGGGCATGTCACCCTGGAATTTTCCAATACCACACCGCTACCAGCAAAAATCTACGCCAACGAAGGCGTGGCACAAATGCTGTTTTTTGAATCCGATGAAGTGTGCGAAACCTCTTACAAGGATCGCGGTGGGAAATATCAAGGGCAGCGCGGCGTAACCTTACCGCGTACCTGATTCGCCCGGCGACTCTGCGTCCATAAAAAAGCCCCGGTCAAAAAACCGGGGCTTTTTACAATAAACGGCGGCAAATTATTGCCGCCGTTTTTGTTTTCTGGCAGAGGTTTGCCGGTCAGGCGTTGGCGAGCAGGCGATCGTATTTGCGGCTCAGCATGTCGTAAAACTGTTCCCGCACCTGATGGATGGCCGCTTTAAGAGAAGAGATTTCTTCCGGGCTGATGTCCTGACGGCCTACATAAACCTGTTTGCGGTAAACCGCGATGCGGGCACCGTATAGACGCAGGGTGCGCTCGAGGTTTTTTTCTCCCAACATCAGCAAGCGGGCTTCGGCATCGGCCAATTTGCGGAATTCATTGACCAGCTCGCTGTTCACGGCTTCCAGCTCCTGACGGCGCGCTACCGGCCAGCGATCCCCGAATTGAACCGATTCAACCACCAGTGACGAATATTTGGCGAAGCTATGGCTGACCATGCCGACCTGGGAAGAAACATCTTCCAGAATCTGCAGGCGGCGGTTTTCCCGCTGCACGTCAAATTGGCTGTTATTCTGTCGACGCATGATGCCCCACGCGCAAAGCGCGGCAATCACGGCGCCGATGCCCATTTTCAAGGAGGTGTCAGTTAATTGGAAAAGGGTTTCCATGTCCATCGTTCTATGCCTCTCTGTCAAAAAATTGCCGCAATGGCGACTCAGTGAGGATAAAAGCAAGAACGAGGCCAGAATGTCACTCCGCATCCATGCCTGAAAAATAAAGCACCTGGTCAATCACCTCAGGCGCACCATTGCAGGCATTGAATCGTTGCGAGGCACCGTCTGTCGCGTAGTAAAAAGCAGGGTTCCGGACAATCTGGCGAAGCCTTGATCAAAATGGGCAAGGGCTAAACCCGGATACCCGTTCTCCTGTTAAGGGATGATCAAATTCAAGGCGGGTTGCATGCAACATCAAGCGCTGCGCCATAGCAAGTGTTTCATGTGTTCCGTACAAATCGCAGCCTAAAATGGAATGGCCAAACTCACGGCTGTGAATACGCAGTTGGTGGGTTCGGCCCGACTGCGGTGTAAATAAAACCCTTGTGGTGGGCGGCGAAGAGGTGCGATCAATGACGGTGTAATCTGTCCGGGCCGTTTTACCGGATTCAGCACAAATTTTTTGCAGGGGGAAATTTTCGGGATCTTTGGCAATCGGCAATTCAATCACACCGGATTCACCGGGTACATTACCGTACAACATAGCGGTATAACTTTTAACCACGGTGCCGGCCTGAAACTGTTTGCCTATATGTGCATTGGCCACTTTATTCAGTGCGACCACCATAATGCCTGACGTACCGAAATCCAGCCGATGTACCAGCCTTGCAGTGGGAAAATTTTGCACCAAACGGAAATGTACAGAATCCTTATTGAGTGGGTTCTTCCCGGAGAGACTCAACAAACCACCGGGTTTGTTGATTAATAAAAAATGTTCATCCTGAAATAGAATATCTATTTCGCTGTGGCAAAAGGGAGCGATAAAGTTGTCGGGTTTGGTTTGCATGAATGTCATTGATTCCAGTATGGCTGTACTTGTCAGGCAAAAACGGACACCTTTTGTTGAGACAAGTGATGTAAACATCCCATTCCTGGTGGCAGCCTGAACGAGAGTTTTCCGCCTGCTTTTTAGCCAGATACTTCCAGGGCGTTAAACCGTCATTGACGCGCCGTTCGCGTGAGCCGGTTGGGGAGGAAGCGGGTCACGGCAGTGAATCAGCCTTGTTGCGCGCCTTTAAATCCTAATGCGGTTTATCACAGCGCGGTTTAATAAAAAAAGCCGCTATACCTGAACCCCTGGTGATCGGTGTTAATTAATTGCGAAAGGTAGAAGGCTGACGTAAGGGGGTTAGCAGGGACTCAAGGCCATTGAGTTTTATCTCATAGAGTAGCGCCAGCTGTTGTCCCAGGCGGCCGGCGGGAAAACCTTTGCCTTGCAGCCAGAGCAGATACTCTTCGGGAACGTCAGCCAGAACACGCCCGTGATATTTGCCAAAAGGCATGGTTACTGTGACCAATTCCTTGAGGATGGCCGGGTCAGTATGCCAACTCATCAGCCACCTGCCAGTTTTACGGTGTAGCCGCGTTTTTCGAGTTCGGCTTTGAGTTTTTCGCGATTGTCGCCCTGAATTTCAATAATTCCGTCTTTCACCGCGCCGCCAGTGCCGCATAATTGTTTAAGCTGTTTGGCGAGGTTTTTCAGGTCAGCCTCGGTCATCGGGATACCACTGATGGTGGTAACGCCTTTGCCGTTGCGGCCGGAGGTTTCCCGGCGAATACGTACAATGCCGTCGCCTTGCGGTACAGCAGCTTCGGGGGCCGTTTCTTTAACACGGCCGGTTTCGGTGGAATAGACAAGGCGACTATTCTTGTTCATATCGCTATCCAGGTTGGTGTGCCATATTGATTTGCACGTCAGGCACGTTTGCTGAAAGTGTAATCGTCGCTGCCGTTGCGGGTGAACCACACAAAACCGGACCGACAACAGCAGGCCATCGGCATTAACGCCGTAACGGCCTGGTAAATAAGGAGCAGCATGATAGCCTATCTTGATTCTACTCAGGTAAACCCGGCATGACTTACCGGTGTTCCCGGCTGGGTAAATACCTGGTGGCGGCTTTGTTGGTGCCGGGCATTGGCTGGTTAAGCGCTTGTTCCGATGCGCCCCAAACCGGCGTCGAGCTATCAACGAAAGACGAAAGTCCCGAGGTGTTACTGGCGCATGGTCGGCAGCAGTCCCGTTTGTGCCTGGGCTGTCATGGGCCGCGGGGTGTGTCCAATGTAAAATCCTACCCAAGCCTGGCCGGTAAACCGCAGGAGCATCTTGCGCGGGAGCTGATGGCTTTTCGGGAGGGTACTCGCGAAAACCCCTTGATGAGTTCGGTGGTGAAATCGCTATCAGATCGGGATATTCAGGCGCTCTCGTTATATTATTCGCAGCAAAATTTACCTCTCTCTGTTCAGGATCACGCTTTATGACAGATATTCATGGCCACTGGCAGCCGGGTTGTGAGCCGGTTGTTGATGCCTTTGCGAAAAACTTTGCCCAGGGCGGTGAAGAAGGCGCTGCACTTTCGGTCATTCACCGTGGTAAACCATTGATTGATATTTACGCAGGCCATTTCAGCAACCGCCTTGCCGGTACCACCGAACAACCCTGGCAGGCAGATACCCGGGTCAATATTTTTTCTGCCGGTAAACCCCTGGTTGCCGTTGCGGTATTGCGCCTGATTGCCGACGGTAAATTGAACCTGGATGACAAAATCGCCAGTATCTGGCCGGAATTTGCGGTTAACGGCAAAGCGGATATCAGCGTGCGTCAGGTGCTTTGCCACCGCAGTGGAGTTTCCGCGTTTCACGAGCGTATCGCGGATGCGGCAGTGTTTGATTGGGACGCCATCACCACAGCTATTGCCGCAGAAACACCCTGGTTCGACGTCGACCAGGGGCAGGGTTATTCCCCCTTCGTCTATGGCTGGATTCTGGGTGAAGTCGTCAAGCGCGTTGCCGGCACCGCCAATTTTTACCAGGCATTTCAAGCGCTGGTGGCGGTGCCGGGCAACTGCGGTGCTGTTTACGGATTGAGCGATACAGCCGTTACCACGGTTGCCGATATTGCCCCGTTGAAACGCCCTGCAGGCGCAGCAGAATCTGATGTGGCTCGCACGCCGGGTGCAGACAGCGCTTCACTGGGCCGGTTGATGAAATCTGACCCGCGCGGCATTACCAATCGCGCTTTCGCCAACCCCATGTCGTTAATGATGAGCACCAACACCCGGGAATGGCGCCAGGCGCAAATTCCCGCTGCCAACGCGCACGCCAGTGCCGCCGATCTGGCGAATTTTTACAGCGCCCTGCTGGAAGGGAAGTTGTTGTCCGATGAGGTGTTGGCGCTGTGCTGGCAAGAACAGTCGTCAGCGGTAGATCAGGTATTAGGTGTTCCGTTGCGTTTTGCCTGCGGCAGCATGCTTACTCAGGCTGATCGTCCGGATAGTCGCTTTGGCCGCGGAGCGCGTGCCTTCGGCCACCCGGGTGCCGGTGGTACCCTCGGGTTTGCCGACCCGGAATATCACATAGGTTTTGGTTATGTAACCTCGCGTGTCGGCCAGAGTGTGCTGATTGATGATCGCGCTATTCGCCTGATCGACGCCCTTTATCAGTTACCGGAGATACCGTTATGAGTCTTTCACAGGACAGCACCAGCGACTTGCAGGAACGATTAATCGAGCTGGAAACCCGGGTGGCTTTTCAGGAGGACACACTGAACGAACTGAATAGTGTCATTACCCGGCAAGACCAGGAAATTATCCGGTTACGCCAGCAGGTCGCGTTAATGGCCAAGCGATTAGACGATTACATGTACACGCAGGAGCAGGGCTCTGCCCGCCCGGATCAGGAGCGCCCGCCGCACTATTAGTACATGTGGTAATACCTGTTGCTATAGCTGCCATGCAAGTCTTCTTGTATGGCTCAATGTGAAGCCCGTCTCTTTTTTTGAGGCGGGCTTTTTTAATGTTGAAACCCGTTACATGCTGTTTTTATAAAAAATGGAATGGCGCGAAAAAATAGTAAGTGCATATTTGTTGGCATAAAGCACTGGGTCAGGGTTTTATTTTTATCTTGTGTACTTGTGTGTAAAACGAGTATTTCTTAAAAAAATATCTGATTTTTTGATAAAAATTACGTTAAGTTTTGTTTGGGACTTTCGGTTTGTTTGTAAAATTTATTTTATATTTGATTTTTTCTGGATTTTATCGAAAGTCATATTTTTTATTAATCTGCTTTTTCTTTGAATCAGGTGTGGGTGCAAATTTTCATGAGCACCTGTAAGTGATTGATACCAATGCGATAAATTCTTCTCATCTAAAATGCGCCGCTACTTTTTTCGTTATTGATGGTAAACGGAAAATTTTTCCTCATCAGCGGTTTAAACCTCCTTCAATTATTGAAACGCCATCACAATACATTTTCCCCTGCTGGCCGCGTGTGTAAAGACAGTTGACTCGGACTTAAAGCTGTTTAATATTCGTTTTGACCATAAGGGTGGGTAAATAATAAATCACTCACTTTCGGTGTGTCATTTTTGGATTAATACAATAAATAGCTAAAAGCTGTATTTCATGTAAGTCGCGGAGCTTCTCGAGTCAGGACAGTCGGGATTCCTTTTCTCTATTTCCTTTTTTTACTCGGGTGCATTCAGCTCTACCGCTAAAACTCAATGTTCAGGAGTAGTGGTATGTTTAATAAGAATAAATTGTCACACGCAATCCTCGTTGCAGTCGCGTCATCATCATTATCGGTAACGGTGGTGGCGCAGGAGAGTGGTTCGGTCGTAGAAGAGGTGTATGTTTCGGGTATTCGCGCATCGCTTGAAAGAGCGATGGATATCAAGCGTGAAGCGGGTGGCGTAGTAGAAGCTATTTCGGCAGAAGACATCGGTAAGTTCCCCGATGCCAACCTGGCGGAATCTCTGCAACGTATTTCCGGTGTTTCCATTGACCGTAACGCGGGTGAAGGCAACTCGGTATCCGTGCGGGGCTTTGGTCCCAACTTCAATATGGTAACGACTAACGGGCGACAAATGCCCAGTAGTGGTGCCGGGCGTAGCTTTAACTTTAACGATCTGGCTGCCGAATTGGTCAGTGGTGTTGAAGTACAAAAAACCTCCAGCGCGGTGAACCCCTCCGGTGGTATCGGTTCCACCATTAATATCAATACTGCAAGGCCATTGGATATTGGTGCCTTCCGTGTCGCGGGCAGTGTAAAAGGTGTTTCGGATATTGATGAAGGATCGGTGACACCGGAAGTTTCAGGGCTGATCAGTAATACGTTTGCAGATGGCACATTCGGTGTTCTTTTTGCCGCATCGCACCAGCAGCGTAAATACGAGCAGGAGCGTGTGGCGGTAGATGGTTGGGTGGTGAATCCGAATTTCGGCAATCGTTTGCTCAACCCTGAAACCAATAAAACGCCCAATACTTTTATGCCGCAAAATTACAACATTTCGCTGCAAGAGTCCGAGCGTACCCGTACTAACGCCAATCTGGTTTTTCAATACGCCCCGTCAGACAGTTTGACGGTGACTGCGGATTATCTTTATTCCGAGTTGCATAACGAGCATAAAAGCTCCCAATTCGGGGTATGGTTTAACTCCGGCGGTGTACAAAATGTCCTTATCAATGAAAACGGAACCGCCATTGATATGTTCGAAGAAGGGACGTTTGATAACATTCAGAACTGGAATGAAACCGTTTCCGAAAACAATTCGTTCGGTATCAATGTTGAATGGGAAGTGACCGACAAATTCAGCATGACTTTCGATGCAAACTTCGCCAAATCCGAGCAAAACCCGGGCGGCGAGTTTAATCAATATCAGGCCATTGTCGGTTATCGTAACCAGCAGCGCTTCCGTATTATGGATGGTGCCGAGTTACCAACGGTGCAAGATATTTACAATGCCAACCCGGGCAGAGTACAGGCGCCCAATTGTGCTCCGGCAACCAATACCGGCTGGACTGATGCCGGTTTTGCCAATTGTTATGCCTGGGCTGCTGCCAATGGCCTTGACCCGAACGGTTCAATGACCGGCACCGGGCCTGATGGACAGATAGCTACCGATTTACTACGCGCGCACCGCAACGATATTCAAAGCGGTAATACCGAAGATGAACTTAACCAGTTCAAAATCGAGGGTAACTGGTCGGAAGATAATATCGTTTTCCGGGCAGGCTTGATGTACACCGATCAAAGCAAAAACAATCGCCTGAAATACAACGCGCACGAGCCGGCAAACGTGGTAGAAGATTTTGCCGGTATGTACGGCTTCCCGGTTATTGGTGCCGACGCGCTGACCCGACGTACGACGATCGGTAGTGGCTTCCTGGATCAATTCAGTGGCCGGCAAGGCCTTCCGAGCGAGTGGGTTTACTTCGACCCGAGTGATGTGTTTGCCTATATCTGGCCGGCGATGGGGGATGGCTATTCGCAAATCCCCACCGAGTGGTCACCAAACAGTTATCTGGTTGAAGAAGAAACACTCGCTTCCTACATTCAGTTGGATGTGGACACCGAGTTTTTCAATATGCCTGTTCATATTCAGTCGGGTGTTCGTTTGGAGAGCACCGATATCACCTCAACAGGTTCTGAACAGGTGCTTACCGGCTTTGAATATGCTGACCCCACTTCATTGAAAGCAATTTATGCTGCTGGCGGTATGACCCAATATACAGAGAAGCAAAGTTATGATGTTTTACTGCCCAACCTGGCAGTAAGACTGAATATCACTGACGATCTGGTTGGCCGTTTTGCCGCAGGAAGAACCATTACCCGTCCGAACATTGCTTCGCTGAGGTCAACCCGTACGCTGGGTATTACACGGCCAGGCGGCGAGCTCAACGCCAATGCGGGTAACCCCGGTTTGAAACCTTTCTCCGCTGATAATATTGATCTCGGGCTGGAATGGTATTACTCGGAACTGAGTTACGTGTCAGTGGGTTATTTTGAAAAATTCATTAATGACTTTATTGTGGGTGGTGTGCGTGAAGGAACCATCAACAATGTCACTGATCCGAGTTCCAACGGGGGTTCGTTTGAGAATCCGAATACCACCACCGCCGATGTAGGCGTGTTCAAAATCAGTTCTGATGTTAACGGCCCAACGGCGAAGGTGCGTGGTACGGAAATTGCCATTCAACATGCTATTGGCGAAACGGGCTTCGGGGTTGGCGCCAATGCGACCTTCGTAAGCACCAACCGTGAGCTGGATGTTGAAGACGTTAGCCAGCGCTTTGCGATTACCGGCTTGAGCGACTCTGCCAATATGATGGGTTACTACGAAAATGGGCCTTTCCAGGCTCGTATAACCTACAACTGGCGTGATTCATTCCTGCAAGGCTTCTCGCAAGTGCAGGGTGGTGATGCCGTGATTGTGGAAGATTACGGACAGTGGGACTTCAGTATGAGTTACGACATTACTGACAACGTCACTGTGTTGCTTGAAGGTATTAACGTTACCAGTGAAGGTTATCGTTCGCACGGTCGTTACAAAGAGCAACTCTATGAAGCTATTTCTACCGGCTCCCGTTATGCGGTGGGCATTCGTGCCAGCTTCTAGTCAACGCGTTCCATTTGAAGTAGTAACAGGTTGTAAAGCATGAAGTGACAAGGATGTGGGCCGCCTTCGGGCGGCCATTTTGCACACCTTGATTTGTAAAATAATAATGATTTCTCTATCGGGTAAACTGTTATGACAACCCCTCTCAGATCTGTCGTTATTGTTGGCGGCGGAACCGCCGGCTGGATCACCGCTGGCACCATCGCTGCCAAACATCACGCCGCGTCCGAATTTGGCATCAAAGTCACTTTGATTGAATCACCCGATATAAAACCGATTGGTGTGGGTGAAGGCACCTGGCCCACCATGCGTGGCACCTTGCGAAAAATGGGTATTTCCGAAACCGATTTTTTGCGTGAGTGTGATGCTGCTTTCAAGCAGGGCGCAAAATTCGCCAAATGGGTTGACGGCTCGGAAGATGATTTTTATTACCACCCGCTGGTGCTACCTGCCGGTTTCCATCAAGGCAACATGGCACCTTACTGGCAACAACATCCACACGAAAAATCTTTTTCCCAAGCGGTTTGTTATCAGGAAGCACTTTGCGAAAATGGTCTGGCGCCAAAAAGTATGACCACGCCGGAGTATGAGGCCGTTGCCAATTATGCCTACCATCTTAACGCCGGAAAGTTCTCCGAGTTCCTGAAAAAACACTGCCTTACCCGGTTGGGCGTAGCGTATATTTCTGACAACGTGATAAAGATAAACTCCGCTGACAACGGCGATATCGCTTTCGTTTCTACTAACAATCACGGCGATGTGGCAGGCGATCTTTTTATTGATTGCACCGGCTTTCGCTCGCTGTTGCTGGGCGAACATTACAAGGTGCCTTTTGTTGATAAAACCGATGTGTTGTTCATTGATACAGCACTGGCTGTGCAAGCACCCTACGCCACGGAAAATTGCAGTATCGCCTCGCATACCATCTCTACCGCGCAGGAGGCTGGCTGGATTTGGGATATCGGTTTGCAGTCGCGTCGTGGTATTGGCCATGTCTATTCAAGCCGCCACACCGACGATGAAAAAGCCGAGCAAGCGCTATTTCGTTACCTCGAAGCCACCGTCGGCAAAAGTGCCGCCAATTGCAGTGTGCGCAAAATTCCCATTACTGCCGGGCATCGAAAACTCTTCTGGAAAAATAACTGCGTAGCGGTGGGCTTGTCTGCCGGCTTTCTCGAACCGCTGGAAGCCTCCGCGCTGGTGCTGGTGGAGCTATCGGCAGAGATGATAAGTGACCAGTTACCCCGTTGCCGGGAAGTCATGGACACCATTGCCAAACGTTTCAACGAAACCTTTCAATACAGCTGGGATCGCATTATCGATTTTCTGAAATTGCATTATATTTTGAGCAAGCGCACGGATAACCAGTTCTGGATCGACAACCGGGACCCGGCAACCATTCCTGACAGTTTGAAAGAGTTGATGGACTTGTGGCGTTATCAGCACCCCTGGGATCATGATTTCACCAGCCGCTGTGAAGTGTTCCCGGCGGCCAGTTACCAATATGTTTTGTACGGCATGGGCTTCAAAACCCGTTCCGATCACATCCGGCTTACCGAAGCCGATATTGAATTCGCCCGGCGTCAATTGAGTGATAACGAACGAATGATCCAGCGAGTCGTGTCCAGCTTGCCAGCGCATCGGGAGCTGCTTAACAAGGTACACCAGTACGGTTTTCAAAAAATCTGAAATCATCAGTATTTTTCAGGTAATTTTTGAAAATTTTCTATCGAAGCCATTTTTCAGAGAAGCGGATATGAACCAGCCCGTGTTATTAAGCAGCACACAGCATAAAGACCTCCGTGTAACAAGCAAGCCCATTGGCAATGCTCTTAGGCTTCGTAACAGTTCGGTAATCATGCAGGAGTTTCAGCAGCTGGTAGTGAATTACCCGATTCTTTTCACCAAGAACCCGGATACCGGTTTTTTTGTCAGCGTGGCGGTATTTGGTTTTGATGAAGGAGAAAATCTTTTTATAGAAAATGACGAGTGGAATGCTTTGTATATTCCGCTTAATGTTACCCGCCACCCGTTTATGGTGGGTGTGCAGAATAAACCGGGTGCGGCTGCGGACGAGAGCGAACAGGTTGTATTTATTAACGAGGCGGATCCGCGTGTACAAAAGCAGGAAGGAGAGGCGCTATTTAACGAAAGAGGCTTTCCTACACCTTATCTGGAAAAAATGACATCAGTGCTAAAAGTTTTGCAAGACGGCTTTACCGATACCAATAGTTTTATCAATAAACTGCTGACACTGAATCTTATTGCCCCCACTACGTTGAAAATTGAGTTAATCAATAATGAGCAACGCCATATTCAGGGCTTTTACTCGATTGACGAAAACAAGCTTAAGTCATTGCCGGGAGAATCCATCGCGGAACTGCACTCACTTGGCTATTTGCAACCGATTTACACTATGCTGGCTTCTTTCGGCCACCTGTATACCTTGATTGATAAAAAGAACCGAAAGTGTAATGGGTGAAGAAAATCCGCGAATTGGCCGCGGTCAGAGTAGCGCCAAACCTGCAGTGTGGCGGTAATATTCTGACCGCGGTCTGGCTTAATGTTATCTCAGGGTTGAAAGAATATAGGCCTTGATTTTTTTATACAGCTCCGGAGTCATGCGCCCCAATATGCCACGGTGCGCCGGTTCGATGTGCGCTACCGGATCATCGTCCAGCTGAAATAAATAATGATCAAAAAAAGCTCGCCAGGCTTCGCGCTCCGGTCGGGGTAAATGGCTGATAGAGAGTAGCCCATGCATCATCGTGGTAAAGGGAATATCACTCCCCAGTGCTGTGTTGTTCCACCAGTAATTAACGATCGTATTAAAGCGATCCAGTGATTCAACGTGGTGCCACCAGAGCTTGGGGATATACAAAACATCACCGGGTTCAAGTTCGGCTACTTCCGCAGCGGCCAACGCCTCTTTAAAGCGTGGGTATTTTTCAAAATCCGGCTCTTTTAGTGACACCATACTGACCGGCTGGCCGGATAGCGTAAAGTCGATAGGGCCTACATACAGGTTGCACAGTTGTTGCGGTGGGAACAAGGTAAAGCGTCGCCGACCGGCGACAACTCCCACGATGTTATCCAGCATGTCGTAGTGGGTAGAAACTGTCGCTGCGTTACCCATCCAGATTCTTGCCACTGCGGTGTGGCCTGCCAACTCGCAGCGGTTCTCTGCTGAGAACCCGGGAATATTATCGGCTATGGAAACTGCTCCGGAATAAACCGCCGGTGGGGCAGTGTCTTCCATGTGCGATAAAATACGATCAATAGCATGGGTCAGTTTTTCAGTAATGCGTTCAAAATTGAAACCTTGCATATCATTCTGATAGAAAAATCTTCCCTGTATTGATGGATCACCCAGGTAGGTGACCACATTTTTCCCCTGATCAAACGACTTGATGTAATCCGCCAGCGCGGCAGGTGATTGCGCTTGCCGGGCGATAGCCGGCCAGTGTTTTAAATAGTTACGAATGATGACCGGACGGTAAAGCGGGATAACATCCTGTTGAAATTCTTCCCGAGTGGGCGGGTGCCATTCAAGGGTTTTTTTGAGGGAAATAGTCATAAAAAAATAGACTCAAAAAAATAATTATTATTTAAAGTGGTTTGGTTTTCAGAGTATCAGGATGTTCAGCAGATTGCAGTATCCCGAGGCGAGGTTTTACGGGAATAAGTGGGCAATGTGGCGGGGATTAAAAAATTCGTGTTTTGCTAAGGTTTCCCTGGTGGCTGTGCACGATATTTCCTGTCTCACGGGCATAACCCGAATCTTTACATTCCCGGTTCGGGCTCAAGAGTGTAGTAGCGTGTTTTTCTGCGAACAGTGATGCTGTCGAATAAGGAGATATTTCCTTATCAAAATGGCATTTATTATTGGTTTTTTGCATAAACACTTTTGGCTTCCCTGTTTTACTTTTCCCTGCGATTTACCTGACCGAAGAATCAGGCCTTGAGGGTTGTATGCGTATTAACCTTTCTCGCAAATGATGACTACACTTTTCTGAAGAGGATCAATGACTGCTATAACTAATAAAGTGACAGATTATGCAGAATGGACCGCAAAATCCGGAATCCGAGCACGAGTATTTTGAGCACTTCCCCGGCAGTCATCGGCTGGAGCTATCAGATGTCGTGCTTTGGTATGTCATCCCCAGGACGGGCGAATTAAAGCTGTCTTCCCATTTTTACGAAATGTTGCCCGAGTTAACCGAAGAGCTCACCCAGCTGGATGCCTTGTTGTTGCTGATGTCATCGGCAGACCGCTATATTTTTCAACAAACCTTTTCTCCTGTGCCCGATCCCGACAGCCATTGCGCCTACACCTGCGAGGTGAGTTTGAGCGGTTTGCCGCGCGCGCCCCGTTTCCGCTTTATGGGCCGTCGCCTCCGACCGGACGAACAAAAATCAGCCTCGCGGCTTTTACCGCGCCATATTGACGACCAGCTGGTGTATCACGGTATTGCCGTGAGTGGACAACAATGGCTGGCAGAGCCGGCTCCGGAAACAGTGCAGCAGGCGGTGTTCAACGTTTTCTCGGAAAGCCCGGTGGCCAGTTTGATGACAGATTGCTGGGGTGTTTTTTTGCAGCACAACCCGGCGCTGGAGCTCTTACTGCAGTTGCCAGCGCAACGCGTCACCCGAGCGGTGGGGCGCTACAACCTGTTGCTGGACCGCCAGGTGATGAAGCAGGCGATGGTCTGGGAGAAAATTCGTGGTTTTTACCAGCAAGCCAAAGCCGGTTCGGTTGAGTTGCTCTACGCCCCTGAAGAGCCTTACGTACAACCGCCGGACAAACGAAAAGCGCTTGATGAGGCGGTACTTTTACGTCTGGAAGTCAGTTTTTTGCCGCTGCGTGACCGAGCCGGAAAGCTGGATCGGATGCTGGTTCAACTGCGCGCAATCGCCCGCGATGTGCAACCATCCCCCGACATCGGCGTAGGCGTTGAAGAAAAAGAACCGCTGCCAACGGTGCAACCGGCTCTGCCAGTAACCTCGCAGCCGGAGCGGTTGGCGGCGCTACCCGGCAGTAAAGCCGCTATGGAACCGCTGGTGTTGCAGCAAGTGGGCGGGGGCTCTTGCCGGCGTGTTGAAGCCGATAGCCAGGCGATACGGCGGTCGGTGGATATGGTGCGGTTGTCGGTATCGCGTTCATCGCTACTTCGCGAAGACAATACCGAATGGAAGTTTTTATTTGAAAGTCTGACGTGTGGCGCGTTTTATCTGGATGCCCAGGCTCGCGTGTTGAACGCCAACCGGGCCAGTAAAAAATGGCTGGGTTCGGTATCGCTGCGCGGCGAATGGTTTTTCGACCTGGCATTTCAGTGGCGCGATACGCTGGCAGTTCGCAACTTTGTGCACGGTTGCCTGCTGTCTGGCAAATACAGTAAGCGCGACAGTTTGCTGCTCACTCTTAAAGAGCGCGACTATGTTGTGTCGCTGGAACTCTTGCCGGTCAATGCCAGTGGAGAAGTACTGGTTTTGATGACCGACACCACCAGTTTTCAGCAACAGCTTGAAGAGCTGGACGGTTGTGAAAAACGTTATCGCGCTTTTCTTGAACATGCTTCCGATGCTGTGTGGTGTTTTGGTTTTGAAAAGCCGATTGCTCTCGACTTGCCGGTCGATGAAATGGTTGCCCGTATTGCAGAATATGCACGGCTCGAAGAGTGCAATCAGGTACTGGCCGATATGCTGAAAACGCCGCGCCAGCTTTTGTTGAATACGCCGTTGTTGCCTGAATTTTCCGATCAATATCTTTTTGATATACGGTCTTTTATAGAGCAGGATTTTTGTCTGGTGAATTATGAGTGCAGCCGTTGCGATGAAACCGGGCGGCGATTTTTTTACGAAATTTCCTGTGTAGGCATTATCGAGAATAATCATCTTCGCCACTTTTACGGCATCACTAAAAACCTCGCCAACCACAAACATTACTTGCGGCGGCTGGAACATCAGTCTTCGCACGACGCTCTCACCGGGTTGCCCAATCGCTCGTCGCTTTATAAAGATATCGATCAATGGATCGCCAGCGATGACTATAAAACCGGTGCCTTGTTATTAATTGATCTTGATCGGTTCAAGGAAATTAATGATACCCTGGGGCATCAGTGTGGCGATCATCTACTACAATTAATTGGTGCCCGGTTGTTACATTGTATGCGCGCATTGCCGGGGACAGTCGCAAGGCTGGGTGGTGATGAATTCGCTGTTTTTCTCCACAATGCCAGTAATGTAGGCCAGGCGAGAATTGCCGGGCAGCGTATTCTGGATTCACTGCGTCAGCAGTTTGATGTTAAAGGTTTTCCGGTAGAAATCAGCGCAAGTATTGGTATTGCCATCATCCCGGAACAGGCTGCGGACCTGAGTACGTTGATGCGTTATGCCGATGTGGCAATGTATCGCGCCAAGCGGGAAGATCGCGGTGTTTGTCTGTACAGCATTGATGCCGACCCGCACTCGCCGCGTCGCCTGGCGTTGATTTCCGAAGTCGGCAGAGCCATTCGCGAAAATCAGTTTATGTTGTATTTTCAGCCGAAGGTTGCCGTGAGTGACCGCAGTGTGTGCGGTTTTGAGGTGTTGATCCGCTGGCACCATCCGGAGTTCGGTTTCATTCTGCCCGGTGATTTTATCCCCATGGTCGAATCCACCCGTTTGATTTATCCGTTAACGGCCTGGGTGTTGGAAAAAAGTATCCAGCAATGCCATCTGTGGTTGCAGGAGGGCAAGCCGGCCTCTATCGCGGTTAATCTTTCCGCCCGCAATTTGATGGATGAAACCTTGCCGGAGTTGATCGCCAATTTGCTGGAACAATACGGCGTGCCGGCCAGTATTCTGGAGCTGGAAATTACCGAGAGCGCTTTGATGACAGACCCCAACCGCGCTCTCCTTACGCTGGAAAGTATCAGCAAGTTGGGTGTGCAATTGTCTATTGACGATTTTGGAACCGGCTATTCGTCATTGGCCTATCTCAAGCGTTTGCCGGTACAAACCCTGAAGATTGATCGCTCGTTTATTTCCTCCATGTTGAACAGCGTGCAGGATGAGGTGATCGTCAACTCCACCATTCAGTTGGCTCACAATCTCGGATTGAAAGTGGTCGCCGAGGGGGTAGAGAACGAGGAGTTGTTTATCCGTCTGCGCTTGATGGGTTGCGACTATGCGCAGGGATATCATATCGGCCACCCCATGCCGTTACAGCTGCTTGAGGTGTGGCTAAAGGATTAATGCCAGCCGCAGGATTCGCCTGCCAGGGTGGTTCACTTCTTTCCGGTGAGTTCTTCTCTTCGCCTCTGCTTGCGCCAGATCAAGAAATACCATCCTCCTTTTACCGGTATCTGGCAAAGTGTTTCATGAACAGGTGTGTTGTGCTTAAATGGCCGAAAACTCACCACCCGTGAGTGGCAACCAATCACAAAAAAGCAATAAATTCGGACGGGCAATGATGGATATCGCAGCAGTCGGTCGTAAAGTAACCGTGCTTGAAGGCTACCGGTTTGACAATATTCCCTATCAAAAACTGATGGACGATCTGCAACCGGTAATTTTAAAAGGCGCCATCAGTGACTGGCCCTTGGTAAAAGCCGGGCTTGAATCTGATGAAAAAGCGATGGATTACCTGCGTTCTTTTTACAATGGCATGCAAGTCGCGTGTTATGTGGCGCCGCATGAGCTGAAAGGGCGGTTTGGCTACAACGACACTTTGACCGGTATGAATTATGAGAGTCACCGCGTGCGCATTGATCAGGTGCTGGAGCAGCTGCAAAGCAACCTGACCAACCCGGAACCTCCTTCTTTTTACATTGGCTCAACCACCATTGATGCCTGCCTGCCTGGCCTGCGTGAGCAAAATGACCTGCTGTTCAACCACCCCATGTACGAACAGAATCCGCCGCTGGCCAGCATCTGGATTGGTAACCGTACCACTGCCGCAGCGCATTATGACGCGCCCAATAATATTGCCTGTTGTGTGGCGGGTCGGCGACGTTTTACTTTGTTTCCGGTTGATCAGGTGGCCAATTTATACCCGGGCCCATTGGACCCGACCCCTGGTGGCCAGGTGATCAGTATGGTGGATTTTGACTATCCGGATTTTGAAAAATACCCGCGTTTTCGCGATGCCTTGCCCCATGCCCAAATTGCCGATCTGGAGGCGGGCGATCTGCTGTTTTACCCGAGTATGTGGTGGCATCAGGTAGAGGCACTTAACCCGTTCAACATTCTTATCAATTACTGGTGGAATACCTCGCCCAAATTTATGGGCACGCCGATGAATGTGTTAAAGCATGCATTGTTGAGTTTGCGCGATCGCCCGGAGTATGAGAAACAGGCATGGAAGTTGTTGTTCGACTACTACATTTTTGGCCCTTCCGATTTGCCCGTTGAACACATTCCCGAGCATGCGCGCGGTGAGCTGGGGCCCATTGATGACCTTACGGCACGGCAACTCCGTGCCTTTTTGATCAGTCGTTTGAATCGCTAAAACCAGGCATTCGCCTAACCGTCACTATAAACACAATGCCCGCATCAGCGGGCATTGTTGTTATAAACTCAGCATCGCAGCATCCAAAATAAGCGGCCCTTTAATATCAGGCGCAGCGAAAGTCCACATGCTTGGCTCTTTGGTCAGCCCGCGATAGGCACCTTCACCACCCTTATTTGCCGTTAAGCTATTTTCCCCATGAAGAAAATCTTCATAAAACTCAGCTTCAACATATTTCACGGTATCAATACGAATCGCATCGACACCCACTTCTTTTATCCAATAGGCAAACGAATCTTTGAGTGCATCTCTCACTACCGGATTTTCAGTATTGAGATCATTGAGCATACCGCTTTGAAAAGTCGTTTCCTGGGTGCGATTTGAAAAATCATTGATTTCCGGCGTCCAATGATAAATGGCCACTGCACGGTGCTCGGGGTTATTCGCATTATTCGAACTAAATGGATATTGATCAGGTGCCGAACCGGGGCTTGCTTCCGTATTCAGTGAAAAATTGCGCGTTGGATCTTTGGGATCGTACTCCCCCGTATAACTGAAAAAATTACCCACATGGTTAACCACCACATCCTGAATAAGATACATACCGCGATGGTGAAGCGCGTGTGACAGCAAACGATAATCCGCTAAATCGCCAAAATGCTCGTCAAGGCGTTTGAATATAATCCAGGTTTTGGGTTACTCCCTTAAGATCACCGCCGCTGTAATGGCCATCAACCCCGGGCGCATATTCGCCGACACCTTGATCGTTATTGCCAGGATCGCCATCAAAAAAACGATCCGCCAGAACAAGATAAATAATCTGGTCTTGCCACTCAGGTGACGCAACTTGCAAACTCAATAACGGCATCATTAACCACTGAGGCTTTTTTCAGGCATGCATCGAGGGAGGGGGATTCATTGGCCAATAGCGTGCCGCCATTTGCAATCAATATTGCCAGCGTTACCCATAGCCGAACGGGCAGGGGGGTATTCATAACCATTTCCTTTTGTTTTTATAAGAACGGCAGGCGCAGTAATTTGCGCAGGATGAGACGCGCGCTGAAAAAATTTACGTTTTTATAATGAGAGAAAACCCAACCGGTTTGGTTTGATCAGAAGCAGAATAGTGAAAGCCGCTTTGTAGCTCAATCTGCTACATACGTATTCATTGCAGGTTGTTTTGCGAATCACTTTATTGGGAAAAGTTTTTGTCTGGAGAATGGCATCTTGTCGGGATACAAGACACACCGTGATTTTTTTACAGGTGCTAAACGGAGTGCAGGGGCGTTGCCGATGACAGCCAGGATGCTGTCATCGGAACCGGGGAGGTCAGTTATTGCGAGGAAAAGCCTGTAGCGTCATCACCGCTACCTGGCGCAATTGCTCGGAAGAGGCACCGTTATTGGCTTGTACCGCAATGCCTTGCAGTACGGTGGCGATGTAACGTGCCAGCACCGTGGCATCCACATGGTCAGGCAGGTCACCTTCTTCTTTGGCGCGTTGAAAACGGGTGCAAAGTTGCTGCTCGGCATCGACGCGACGATCAATCAGTGCTTCTCTGACTTTTGCGGCAGATTCACTGCATGAGAGGGCGCCCTGAACAATCACACAGCCCTGCGGGTGATTCTTGTCGGCCATGTTATGTGCCGCGCCAAACAACATGTGCTCGGTAACCTGATAAGCGGTGGGCTTTTCAAGCGCTGGCAGGAAAAAAGCGCAAGGGCGGCTTTCATAAAACTCAATTGCTTTTAAAAACAGTTGTTCTTTATTACCGAAAGTGGCGTACAAGCTGGGCTTGTTAATGCCCATTGCCTCGGTGAGATCCGCCAATGAGGTACCGTCATAACCGTTGCGCCAGAAGACTTCCAGCGCTTTTTCCAGCGATTCTTCGATATCAAACGCACGTGGTCTGCCCACACCCGGGGTACAAGTGACAGCGGCCATTGCTCTGCTCCTGTAACAAAATTGGTCATATGGTATTCAGCAAAAGTCCCCTTGTCCAGTAAGGTTTTGCGGGCCTCTCCTTTCCCTCCGTTAACCGGCTCATACCGAAAAGCTGCTGCTATGACAACACTGGCCTGCTGATATTCCCGCCTTTTCGGATTATTTTACCGGTCGGTACAAAAATTCGTTGACAGGGTTTTGCGGATCTATATATTACCGATCGGTACAAAACAGATTTCTGCGGCAGCCCGACCGTTGGCGCAGTTTAAAAATGGAGACATTGGTCATGAGCACGAAACACTTTTTCAAAACCCTGGTGTTGGGGAGTATCGCAAGCCTGGTGTTGGTTGCTTGTGGCAATCCGGAAGTTGCCAGTCAGGCGGGTGCGCCTGCCGCGCCGCAGGTGAGTGTTGCCGAAGTGGTGCACGAGCGCATTACCGAGTGGGACGAATTTACCGGCCGCCTTGAAGCGCCGCAAACGGTCAGCCTGGTGCCCCGGGTATCGGGTTATATCGAGCAGGTCAATTTTATTGAAGGCACCCTGGTTAACGAAGGCGACCTGTTGTTTCAAATTGATTCCCGGCCCTTTGCTGCTGAAGTGGCGCGTTTGAAAGCGGAGCTGGATGGCGCGCTGAGTGCGCAATCGCTGGCGGCGAATGATCACCTGCGGGCAGAACGTCTGGTCAGCCAGCGGGCTATTTCAGCCGAGATGTTTGAATCGCGTCTGGCCCGCAAACAACAAACCGCGGCAGCGGTTGCGTCGGTAAAAGCCGCCCTGACCCGTGCCGAGCTGGATCTTGCTTACACCCGCGTAACGGCGCCGATCAGCGGACGCGTTTCTTACGCCGAAGTGACCGCAGGCAATTACGTTACCGCCGGTCAAAGCCAACTTACCAGCCTCGTTTCTACCGAAAAAATGTACGCCTGGTTTGATGTAGACGAGCAGACCTACCTGAAATACGCGCAGTTAACGCAAGACGGCAAGCGTGTGGATGCTCGCGATAGCACCGCCAACCCGGTGTATATGGCGTTGGCAACCGATAACACGTACAGCCACCGCGGCAGTGTGGATTTTGTCGATAACCGCATCAATGGGCAAACCGGCACCATTCGTATTCGCGCCAGTTTCGCCAATCTGGATAACCAATTGGTGCCAGGTCTTTTTGCCCGTATCAAGCTGGTAGGCAGCGATTCCTACGAGGGCATTCTGATTGATGAAAAAGCCATCGGTACCGATTTGAACAACAAATTCGTGCTGCTGGTAAACGCTACCAATCAACTGGAATACCGCGCTGTACAACTGGGCGAAAAAGTGAATGGCTTGCGTGTGGTTCGCACTGGTCTGGCGGCTAACGATCGCATTGTGGTGAATGGTTTACAGCGGGTTATGCCCAATATGTTGATAGACCCCAAATTGGTAGAGATGGCAACGGCAGAACAATTGGCCAGCTTGCGCGACACCCAACAACGTCTGGACGCCGGTGAAGCAACCCTCACTGCCCAGGCTGACGTGACCCCGAGTCGCGGTTAAGGAGCTGAGGGATGTTTTCACGATTTTTTATTAACCGGCCGATTTTTGCGGCGGTTATCTCGCTGTTGTTTTTTATCACCGGGGCCATTGCCGTTTGGCAATTGCCGATTACCGAATACCCTGAAGTGGTACCGCCGACGGTGGTGGTTACCGCCAATTACCCGGGCGCCAACCCGAAAGTTATTGCTGAAACCGTTGCATCACCACTGGAACAGGAAATCAACGGTGTGGAGGATATGTTGTACATGTCCTCCCAGGCGACCTCCGATGGTCGCATGACACTCACCATTACCTTCGCCATTGGTATTGATGTAGACCGCGCACAAACCCAGGTGCAAGCGCGGGTAGATCGCGCCATGCCACGTTTGCCACAGGAAGTGCAGCGTTTGGGCATTGTTACGGAAAAATCCTCGCCGGATTTGACCATGGTGGTGCACCTGACTTCACCCGACAATCGCTATGACATGTTGTATCTGTCGAATTACGCAGCGCTGAATGTTAAGGATGAACTGGCCAGAATTGATGGCGTCGGTGCGGTTCGTTTATTTGGTGCGGGCGACTACAGCATGCGCATCTGGCTTGACCCCAATAAAGTGGCTGCGCTGGGTTTATCGCCGGTGCAAATTACTGCCGCTATCCGCGAGCAAAATCAGCAGGCGGCAGCTGGCAGTTTGGGTGCGCAACCCAGTGGCGAAGCCGATTTTCAATTGCTGATTAATGTTAAAGGCCGCCTGGCAACCGTTGAAGAATTTGAAGATATTATCGTCAAGGTGGGTGCCAGCGGTGAAATTACCCGTTTGAAAGATATCGCCCGTGTTGAACTGGGTGCGTCTACCTATGCTTTGCGCTCGTTGCTCGACAACAAAGATGCGGTAGCTATCCCGATTTTTCAGGCGTCCGGTTCCAATGCCATTCAAATTTCTGACAACGTTCGCGCCAAAATGGCTGAGTTGGCAGAGGGGTTTCCCGATGGTTTAAGTTACGACATCGTCTACGACCCCACGGTATTCGTGCGCGGTTCTATTGAGGCGGTTGCCAAAACCTTGCTTGAGGCTGTGTTGCTGGTGGTGCTGGTTGTGGTGCTGTTTTTGCAAACCTGGCGTGCTTCCATTATTCCATTGGTGGCAGTGCCGGTTTCGTTGGTGGGTACCTTTGCCTTTATGCACATCATGGGTTTTTCATTGAATGCGCTGTCGCTGTTTGGTCTGGTGTTGGCCATCGGTATTGTGGTGGACGATGCGATTGTGGTGGTAGAAAACGTTGAGCGAAATATTGGCGATGGTTTAACGCCGGTTGAAGCCACTAAAAAAGCCATGAAAGAAGTAACCGGGCCCATTGTTGCTACCACCTTGGTACTGGCCGCGGTGTTTATTCCCACAGCATTTATGTCGGGCCTGACCGGTCAGTTCTACAAGCAATTCGCGTTGACCATTACCATTTCCACATTCATTTCTGCTATCAACTCGCTCACCTTGAGTCCGGCTTTATCGGCGTTGTTATTGAAAGGCCATCACGAGAAAAAAGATGCGCTGACTCGCGGTATGGACAAGCTACTGGGCGGCTGGTTGTTCCAACCCTTCAACCGCTTTTTTGCGCGCTTGTCGAACAGTTACGGCTGGGTGGTGAAAAAAGTGATTCGCTTTGGTGGCATTGTCGGCATTCTGTATATCGGTTTGTTGGCGGTGACCGGTCTGCAATTTGCCTCAACGCCTACCGGTTATGTACCGGGGCAGGACAAACAGTATCTGGTGGCCTTCGCCCAATTGCCGGACGCCTCATCACTGGAGCGTACCGATGCAATTATCAAGGAAATGTCTCGTATTGCCCTTGAGCAACCCGGTGTTGCCAACTCGGTAGCTTTTCCTGGATTGAGTATTAACGGCTTCACCAACAGCCCTAACAGCGGCATTGTTTTTACACCGCTGGATGACTTTAGTGAGCGTACTGACCCGTCGTTGTCAGCCAATGCGATTGCTGCCGAGTTAAATAAAAAATTCGCAGCTATTGAAGGTGCCTTTATCGCCATCTTCCCTCCGCCACCGGTACAGGGTTTGGGTACTATTGGCGGTTTCCGGTTGCAAATTCAGGACCGCGCCAACCACGGCT
The DNA here is from genome assembly GCF_015182315.1 of Cellvibrio polysaccharolyticus. Classification (NCBI taxonomy): domain Bacteria; kingdom Pseudomonadati; phylum Pseudomonadota; class Gammaproteobacteria; order Cellvibrionales; family Cellvibrionaceae; genus Cellvibrio; species Cellvibrio polysaccharolyticus. The sequence continues at coordinate 2,924,821 of NZ_PRDL01000001.1, read as the reverse complement.
ACGAAGCGCTGTATGAAGTCACCATGCAAGTGATGCAAAAAGCCTGGGCAACACCGGAGCTGGCGGGGGTGTTTTCCAGTTATCAGGTCAATGTACCGCAGCTGGATCTTGATATTGATCGCACCAAAGCCGCTCAGCAAAACATCGCGATGGATGAAATTTTCCAAACCCTGCAGACTTACATGGGCTCGGTCTATGTGAATGATTTCAACCAGTTTGGTCGTACCTACCAGGTGAACATGCAGGCAGACGAGCAATACCGGCAAACGGCAGCGCAGATCAGTCAACTCAAGGTGCGCACGCTGCAAGGTGAAATGGTGCCGCTGGGTTCCTTTATTCATGTAACGGATAGCGCAGGGCCGGATCGTGTTATGCACTACAACGGTTTTACTACCGCCGAAATTAATGGCGGTGCTGCACCGGGTTTCAGTTCCGGCGAGGCGCAGGCAGCGATTGAAAAAATTCTGGCAGAAACCTTGCCCAACGGCATGAGTTACGAATGGACAGAACTGACCTATCAGCAAATTCTTGCAGGTAATGCCGGTATGTTTATTTATCCGCTGGTTATTTTGCTGGTGTTTATGGTGCTGGCTGCGCAATACGAAAGTTTAAGTTTGCCGCTGGCGATTATTTTGATTATCCCGATGACTTTGCTGTCGGCATTAAGCGGTGTATTGCTGTACGGAGGTGACAACAATATTTTCACCCAGATTGGATTTATTGTTCTGGTCGGTCTGGCCACCAAGAACGCGATTCTGATTGTAGAGTTTGCCAAAAGCTTGCAAGACAGCGGTATGGATGCAATGACAGCCATTCTTGAAGCGGGTCGCCTGCGGTTACGCCCCATTTTGATGACTTCGATTGCTTTTATTATGGGTGTAGTGCCGATGGTATTTTCCAGCGGTGCCGGTGCGGAAATGCGGCAGGCAATGGGTGTGGCGGTATTTGCCGGCATGATTGGCGTCACCATATTCGGTTTGCTACTCACGCCCTTGTTCTATTACACACTGGCTCGTCGCAGCGAAAAGCGCGCGCAACAAAACAAGCCTGGTATTACGGATACTGCGGTAGAGGTGACTCATGGTTAAGTTAAAAACACTATCGGCCGCGGTAGCCATGGTTGTTGCCCTTAGCGGTTGTGCGGTCGGGCCGAATTACCAGACACCGGATCACATTGCCGGAGCAGCAGTGAATGTTGACTACCAGCAAGCCGTATCGGCAAAAAACTGGTGGCAAGCATTTGACGATGCCACCTTGAACCAGTTGATTGATGTTGCCTTGCAGGAAAACCGCAACCTCGCCCAGGCGCGTGCCAATGTAGACCGCGCTTATGCGGTCTTTCGTGATACCGCTAATGATCGTTATCCGAACGGCTCGGTTGACCTGGGTTATCAATCCACCGAAAACCCGACCTTGTCACCGGCGGATGACGGGGTGATTACACGGGGCTATCAAACCGGTTTGAATTTAAGTTGGGATGTGGATTTATTCGGCAAATTACGCCGTGCCACAGAAGCTGCTGAAGCGCGTGCGCAACATGCCGATCTTTTATGGCATGACGCGCAAGTGCAATTGATCGGCCAGGTGGCTACCAGCTACGGAGAATATCGCGGGGCGCAATTACGCTTGCAAGTCGCAGAGCAAAATTTGAAAAACCTGCAACAAAGCCGCGCGATCGTACAGGCACGCCTGGAAGGCGGTATGGCTTCCGAACTGGAACTGGCGCAACTGGATGTGCAGTTTTATCAAATACAGTCGGCTGTTCCTGAATATAGGGAATTGGTGCTGAGAGCTGAGTCCACCTTGTCGGCTTTATTGGCAAAGCAACCTGGCCAGTTACAGCTTGATGCAATAACCAGCTTGCCCGAACTGAAACAGCCGGTCGCGGTAAAAGCCGGAGAAAATTACCTGCGTTACCGCGCTGACGTTGCCGCTGCCGAACGCTCGCTGGCTGCCAGCACGGCGGCTATCGGAGTGGCAACGGCGGATTTGTACCCGAGCCTTTCGGTGGGTGGTTTTCTCGGGTTCTTATCCACACCCGATTTAACACTGGAGCGGGAAACACGCAGCTGGTCAGTCGCCCCCAATCTGAGTTGGCAGCTGGCCGATCTGGGTTCTGTAAAAGCCCGCATCCGGGTTGCCAAAGCAGAATCACAAATGGCGTTGGCGCAATTCGAGCAGCAGGTTTTCAATGCGATGAACGACATGCAATTGTCGGTCAATAGCTATAATCTCAGCCGCGAGCAACAACTCAGTACCGAACAACAATGGCAAGCCAGCCAGCGCGCGCTGGATATGGCGCGCAACCGTTACGACGCTGGCTCCGGTGAGTTTTTATCTTTGCTGGATGCCGAACGCGACATGCTAACCAGCAGCGACCGACTGGCGCAGCTACAGCAACAAACCTTTGTTCGTCTGGTGGCGATTTATCGGAGTTTTGGTGGCGGGATAGCGTTGATTCAGACCGACAATATGGGGCTTCATATTTCAGCTCGATAACACGCGAGACATTCACACACAAAAACGTCGGCACAAACCGACGTTTTAACTACGAACAATGTCAAAGTTGGCACAATGCAAGTTTGGCATCAGGGTGTTGGTTCCAAAACAGTCGAGTCATGGATGACTCGTCAGAGCTACACGGACGTATACATGCGTTTTTGGAACCAACACCCTGATGACGAACGGACAGAATAGCATCTGCCGTCCTTCCTGAAGTATTCATTATTTATCGAAACGCTCGATCCTGAAGCATTCTTTCTACATATTTCATCCGTTCTTCCAACAACGCCGTGCGGTGAAAACTGCCCTGTGCCAGCTTCAATGCATTGCGCAACTGAATTTGTGCGCGGTCGTAAATACCGTTAAGAATAAAATATTCGGCACGGGCTTCATGCACACCGAGAATATTCCCGGCAAGCCCATTCACCTCGGCCAGCAAATACCACACGTAATCATCGGTACTGCGGCGTCTTGAATAGCGCTCCAGCACCTCCGCGCAGCGTTGGTAATCACCGGATTTCATCAGCGCTTCGGCATAACGAATCGTCAGTGGGTGATTGTCCGGATTCTTTTCAAGCAAATCTGTCAGTGTTTTTAAAGCTTTGGGATATTGCGCATTTGCCACTTCAATATCGGTAGCCATAATCTGGTAAGTTAAATTATCCGGCTCTTGCTCCAGCAATGGCTTCAATGCTTCCATTGCCTCTTTGTGTTGCCCGGCCAGGTTATAGGCAAGGCTCAAGCCGTAACGGCTGGCATCCGGCGCGGCACTTTCACCTTCCACTTCACCTTTTAAACGGCGCACGGCCAGTTGCGGTGTTTCTTCGGAATACACCCGGATGCGCGCGCGCATCAACTGAAATTGCGGATTGTCTTCATAGGCTTTGCGTGGATAGTGCATGGCCCGGTTGCGGGCGTCAGCCACACGGCTTTCGGTAACCGGGTGGGTCAGCAAAAATTCCGGCGGGCGACGGCCATAGCGTACGCCGCGCAGCATTTCTTCAAACATTTCCGAGGCGGCATAGGGGTCAAGGCCAGCCTGAATCATGGTCTGCATGCCGATACGGTCAGCTTCCTGTTCATTTTGGCGGCTGAACCGCAGGCGGGCATCCAATGCGGCGGCCTGAGTAGCGCTCAGTGCAGCCATCCCCACATCACCACCCTGGCTGCCGCTGCTGGCCAATAACACCAGACTGGCGAGCATGGCGGCATAAAAAGGCACGCTCATTTTCTTTTCCTGCTCCAGCTGACGGGCATAGTGCCGCTGGCTAAGGTGAGCAAGTTCGTGAGCGAGTACGGAAGACAGCTGGTTTTCAGTCTTGGCGTAGGTCAACAACCCGGTGTGAACGCCAATAATGCCGCCCGGTACCGCAAAGGCGTTCATGGTGGCGTTTTGCACCAGTACCAGATCCAGTTGCTTGTTATCCAGCTGGCTGTGCGCCGCGAGGCGGTTCAGCAGGGTTTCCAGATAATCAATAATCAGCGGGTCAGAGGACGTGGGCACCTGACTGCGGTACAATCGCAGCCAATTTTGCCCCAGCTGACGCTCCTGTGAGGGAGAAATCATGCCGGAACTGGTGTCGCCCAGCATAGGCAGGCGCATGCCGTCGTCTTCGTCGACAGCGTGGGCGTTGCCTGACAGCGAGGCCAGCGCACCACCGGTGATGAAAAGGGCAGTCATCAGGGATTTGCGAAAAACACGCACAGTGAGTAAAGCTCCTGTAAACAACGAATGTAACGAATCGAACAAAGGCCGCTGAAATCGGACGGGTACATTAGCGTTTTTGTCTTTCAATGGCTATTGCCAGTTGATTCTGACCGAAAAGGTGCCATTTTGTTCAGCGTGGCAGCCGCCTCCGGCGCGGTTGCTCTTTTCCCGATGTGGCAGGAGGGTGTAGTCTGTGGCTTTAAATGACGAGTTGCCCATGGCGCCAGTGGATGGTGTCAGGGCTGATGTACTGGTCGATGCGCGCGATCTGCGCTGTCCCTTGCCGTTATTGCGGTTGCGCCAATCACTGCGCGACGCCCCTGTCGGGCAATTGCTGGAGTTACAGGCAACCGATGCGGGCTCGGTGCGTGATGTTGCAGCCTATGCCCGTTTAAGCGGTAACACGCTGGAGGCATTTCAGGAGCGGGAAGGGGTTTTCCACTATTGGTTAAGGCGCGTCACCTGAGAGGATGAACGGTGTCGCACACACCTTGAAGAATATGAACAGGCAATTCTTTGGCGGGAGGGGCTAAAGGGTTGCTTCAGGTCCCGGCAGTATCAGCCGGTTGATCCGTGAGCAGGCAGGTTTGAAATACGCATGAAGAGTCAAAATGTTCAGTATGGTGAACAGGCTATCCGCCGTTATGGATGGCTGTTGCCGATTTTGCTTTCCATATCGCTCTTTGCTGGCGTTGTCAGGGCAGAAGAGGCGCCCGTCGCCCTGCCGGAAGTGGCTGAGACGGCTGATGAAGTTGCCGGGTTGAGCGAAGACGACGGCGATGAAATCGAGGTGACGGAAGATGAGCTGGTCGACGATGAACCGGCTGAAGACGAGCCGCTGATTGAGGTTAAAGCCGTATTTCCGGTTACCAGCAGCCCGGAAGATCCCCGCCAATACCGTTATCTGACACTCTCCAACAATTTGCGCGTGTTGTTGATCTCCGACCCGGCTACCGAAAAGTCGGCGGCAGCGCTGGATGTGCATATCGGCCATAACCAGAATCCCTGGAATCGCCCCGGGCTTGCCCATTTTCTCGAGCATATGCTGTTCCTGGGCACCGCCAAATACCCGCAAGCGGGTGATTATTCCGCTTTTATTGCGCAGCATGGCGGGCGTTACAACGCCTACACCGCTGCCGAGCACACCAATTATTTCTTTGAAGTAGACAGCGCCCATTTTGAACCGGCCCTTGACCGCTTTGGCTGGTTTTTTATTGCCCCTTTGTTTGATGCCCGTTATGTCGAGCGCGAGCGCAACGCCGTTGATTCAGAATACCGCATGCGTTTGAAAGACGATGGGCGGCGCACGCTGGATGTTTATCGGGAATTGATGAACTCCAATCACCCGCTGTCCGCCTTTACCGTGGGCAACCATGAAACCCTGGCCGATGCGGACGAAGAAACCATTCGCGACGAGCTGATTCGTTTTTATCAGCGCTATTATTCCGCCAGCCTGATGTCACTGGTCATTCTTGGCAAAGAACCGCTGGATGAATTGCAGCAAATGGCGATGCCGATCTTTGGTCGTATTCCTACCCATTCGGTGTCTTTGCCAGCAACCTATCCGGCGATGTTTCGCAGCGATTTCCTGCCCGCTAAAGTGGACATCAAACCGAAAAAAGAATTGCGACAGTTAACGTTTCTCTTTCCGGTGCCGGATGTAGATGTTAACTACCGGAAAAAACCTTACGAATTTATCGCCCATTTATTAGGTCATGAAGGTGAGGGCAGTCTGCTGTCATTTTTGCGTCAGCTGGGTTGGGCGGAATCACTCAGTACCGGTGTCGGTTTGAAAAGCCGCCACGATGGTTTGTTTCAAATCACTATCGACCTCACCGAGAAAGGCTGGAAAGCCAAAGGGCAGATTCCGGTGGTGGTGTTTCATATGATTCGACAGCTGGAAACGCGCGGTCTGAAAGAGTGGCGCTACCAGGAATTGCAGCAGATGGCGGATATCAATTTCCGCTATCAGGAAAAAATGCCACCGATGGATACCGTGCGCCAATTGGCGCCTGCCATGCATGTATACACCCCGGAAGATACCTTGCTGGGCGACACGGTTTTTAAAAGCTACGATGAAAAACTTATTCGGCAATCGCTCGGCTGGTTGCGTGCGGATAATGTATTACTGGCAGCGGTTGCCCCCGACGCTATTACCTCGCGCTCTTCCCGTTACTATCAAACGCCATACGCTGCCGATTCCTGGGTTATTGAAGAAGCGGAAGTAAAGCCCTCCATGCGCAAGCGACTTTTCTTCCCGGAAGAAAACGTATTTATTCCGGCGCGGCTGGAAGTTCGCTCCCGACCTTTACTGCCTTCGCCGGAAAATGCCTCATCTGAAGAGCAGGTTGCCGCGCCGCAACGGGTGCTCAGTAATCAACGTGCGCAAGTGTGGTTTCAGCAGGATCAGGTGTTTGATGTACCCCGTGCCCATATGTATTTGCGGGTAAAATCTCCGCTGGTGGCGCGCGATGCCAGTGGTGCAGCCCAGGCAGCCTTATTTGCGGCGCTGGTAGAAGACCAATTAAATGAATTCAGTTGGCCGGCAAAATTGGCCGGGCTGGATTATTCGCTCACGGCAAATGCTCGCGGTTTTGATCTGCATATTGCCGGCTACAGTAATCGTCAGGGTTTGTTGCTGAATAAAATCGCCGAAAGTATTCGCAAGGCGCAATTCACGCCGGAGCGTTTTGCCATTCGCAAAGCTGCACTGTTGCGTGAGTGGAAAAACCGTGATCACAATGCGCCATATCAAGTGCTGTTGCCGAAAATTGCGGCGTTGCAAGTCAGCCCTTTCTGGAATGACGATGCGCTGGTGAAAGCGCTGGAAAATAAAACCTGGGAGCAATTCCGTCAGTTTTCCCAGGTTATTTTGCGCGATGCCAATCTCGAAGCCTTGTTCTACGGTAATTTGTTCCGGCAAGAAGCTATCAAGCTGGCGTCGCTGGCAGAGCACCAATTGTTGGGGGTGAGAACCGGTCGTACGCCGCCATCCACTAAAATTGTGCAGTTATCACCCGAGGGCAGGCCCTGGCTTTATCGTCAACCCATACAGCACAACGACAATATTGCGCTTTTGTACACGCAGGCATTGAATGACACCGTTTATGACGCGGCCCACATGCAGGTGTTGCGACAAATTTTGCAGCCGGCTTTTTTTGATCAGCTGCGCACCGAAAAGCAGTTGGGTTATGTGGTAAGTCTGGTGCCGCTCCCTTTGCGCACGCTTGAAGGCAGCGCGTTTGTGGTGCAATCACCCAGCACCGCCGAGGCCGGGCTGGTGAGTGAAATTGAAGATTTCCTGGTCGGGCAAAAAACGTCAATTGCAGCACGGCTTAATGAAAACCGGGAAGCGATATCGCGTCGTTTACGCGAACCGTCCCGTTCGCTGGCAGAGCAGGCGGATCGATTCTGGAATGCGATTGCGAATGGCGATTTTGATTTTCAGCGCCAGGCGTTGCTGGCTGAGGCGGTTGATGCTGTCACCGAAGAAACGCTGGCTGAATACTACCAGGCCGCTATGCTTAACAGCGCCCGGCGCTTGTGGTTAACCTCGGATCGTATGCCGGTACCGGAAGGCTTCCGGCCGGTAGAAGAGGTGACAGAGTACCGTGCCGAACAGAGTGCGCTGAGTTATCCCTGATGTATTTAATGTGAATTGGCCGCTGAGGTTTGGCGGCTATTTCAGGGCTGTCAGTGCACTGAAGGGTGCAATTGATATTCTATTGCAGTTGCCAGATGGCGATTTGTGGTAAAAAATGCGCCACGCCAGAGGCGTTACCGATAGTGGCATTCGTCGATTGTCGTTCGGAATGTTACATGAAGTATCACTTGCCGGGATAAAAGCTATCTGTCAAGTACTGGTAAAAAAGGACTAACTATGTAAGAATTCGGCGATTTTTGCGCTACCCGGCAAGCGCACCGCTACTAATAAAGCTACAGAAATCAATGACTTCTGTATAAATACAAACGGCGGTATAACCCTTTCCAACTTCCAACACTTATTACTATCGCGACATTTATTATGTGCCAAAGCGCGCATGGTTGAGGAGATTTGAATGCTAGAAGATATCGATGCCATTGAAACGAAAGAATGGCTGGATGCCTTGGGATCAGTTGTTCGTCATGGAAGTAAAGAACGCGCAGCGTTCTTGTTGAAGCAATTGTCCGAAGCAGCAGCAGATCATGGCATCGCACAGCCTTCTGCTATTACCACTCCTTATCGCAATACCATTCCGCCGTCTGCGGAAGTTACACCGCCGGGTGACCGGGCTCTTGAGCGCAAGATTCGCTCCATTATTCGCTGGAACGCGATGGCAATGGTGATGAAAGCCAATAGCAATGATGATGCACTCGGTGGCCATATTGCGTCTTTCTCATCCGCAGCCACGCTGTACGATGTAGGTTTTAACCACTTTTTCCGTGGTAACAACGATGGTCCGGGTGACCTCGTTTATTTCCAGGGCCACAGCTCGCCCGGTATGTATTCCCGCTCTTTCGTTGAAGGTCGTCTGACTGAAGACGACCTCGACAATTTCCGTCGTGAAGTGGATGGCAAAGGCCTGTCCTCTTACCCGCACCCCTGGTTGATGCCCGAATACTGGCAGTTCCCGACAGTATCCATGGGTCTTGGCCCGATCAAGGCGATCTATCAGGCGCGTTTTATCCGTTACATGCAGGCGCGTGAACTGATTCCGACCACTGACCGTAAAGTCTGGGCATTTTTGGGTGACGGCGAGTGTGATGAGCCGGAAAGCCTGGGTGCTATCGCGTTGGCCGGTCGTGAAAAACTGGACAACCTGATTTTCGTGATCAACTGTAACCTGCAACGTCTGGATGGCCCGGTTCGCGGCAACGCCAAGATCGTTCAGGAGCTGGAAGGTGTTTTCCGTGGTGCTGGCTGGAACGTCGTTAAAGTTCTGTGGGGCAGCAACTGGGATCGCCTGCTGGAAAAAGACAAAACCGGCCTGCTGCAAAAGCGCATGGACGAAGTTGTTGACGGCGAGATGCAAAACTACAAAGCCAACGGCGGCGCTTACACCCGTGAGCATTTCTTCGGTAAATACCCGGAGTTGCTGGAGCTGGTTGCCGATATGTCAGATGACGAAATTCTGCATCTGGCGCGTGGTGGTCACGATGGTCGCAAGGTGTACAACGCCTACCTCAATGCAACCACCACCAAAGGCAAGCCGACTGTTGTACTGGCGCAAACCGTTAAAGGTTACGGCATGGGTGCTTCCGGTGAAGCTTCCAACGATACCCACTCGGTGAAAAAACTCGATATCGAGAGCCTGAAAAAATTCCGTGATCGCTTCGAATTGCCGATCAGCGATGAAGATCTGCCGAAGCTGCCTTACTACCGTCCGGCCGATGACAGCCCCGAGATGCAGTACCTGCAATCCCGTCGTCAAACTCTGAGTGGTTACCTGCCGTCGCGTAAAGCAGATTTTGAATCCCTGCAAACCCCTGAGCTGGACGCTTTTGCGGCCCAGTTGAAAGGTACCGGCGAGCGTGAAATTTCTACCACCATGACCTTCGTGCGTATTTTGTCTGCACTGGTCAAGGACAAGAGCATCGGCAAGCAAATCGTGCCGATTGTTCCTGACGAAGCACGTACTTTCGGTATGGAAGGTATGTTCCGTCAAATCGGTATTTATGCATCTGAAGGTCAGAAGTACACCCCGCAAGATGCTGGCCAGATCATGTTCTACAAGGAAGACACCAAAGGTCAAATCCTTGAAGAAGGTATTAACGAAGCCGGTTCCATGTCTTCCTGGATTGCTGCAGCAACATCCTACAGCAACCATCAGGTACCGATGATTCCGTTCTACATCTACTACTCCATGTTTGGTTTCCAACGTATTGGCGATCTGGCGTGGGCAGCGGGCGATTCCCAGGCGCGCGGCTTCCTGTTGGGTGCAACCGCCGGTCGTACTACGCTGAACGGTGAAGGCTTGCAGCACCAGGACGGTCACAGCCACGTATTGGCTAACACCATTCCCAACTGCCGCACTTACGATCCGAGCTATTCCTACGAAGTCGCTGTTATCGTCCAGGACGGTATCAAGCGCATGTACCGCGACAAGGAAAACTGCTTCTACTACATCACCTTGATGAACGAAAACTATCAGCACCCGGATATGCCGGAAGGCGCTGAAGAGGGCATCATCAAAGGTATGTATTTGCTGGAACAAGGCGCTGGCAAGAAAAAGAACCGCGTACAATTGATGGGTTCAGGCACTATTTTGCGTGAAGTTCGTGCAGCAGCTGAAATTCTGCGTAGCGAATTTGATGTTGAAGCGGATGTCTGGAGCGTAACCAGTGTGAACGAACTGACCCGTGATGGTCAGCGCGCTACCCGTTGGAACCTGCTGCACCCGACTGAAGCAGCACGCAAGCCGTTCATCACTCAACAGCTTGAAGGCCGTGAGGGTCCGGTTGTGATCGCAACCGACCACCTGAAAACCTACGCAGAACAGCTGCGCGCCTACATTCCGGGCGACTACACTGTACTGGGTACCGAAGGTTTCGGCCGCAGCGATTCCCGTGCAAAACTGCGTTTCTTCTTCGAAGTTAACAGCCACTTCGTAGTGATTGCAGCGCTGAAATCGCTGGCTGATCAGGGCAAAATCAAAGCAGACGTGGTCGCCAAGGCCATTACAAAATTTGGTATTGATCCGGAAAAAGCGGATCCGATGAGCGTGTAAAAACTGTCGCCCTTTCTTCTGAAAGGGCGATCTTGTTTATAGCCATCGGTTTATACGCCATCGGCGCTTTGCTTTTCTCAAGCAATTACGCCCGTGGCGCAGCCGTTTTTGTGATCAACGATAAAATTGACAAGAGGAATTAAAGTGGCAATCCAAACGATTAAAGTCCCCGATATCGGTGGCTCTGAAGGGGTTGAAGTCATCGAAATCAGCGTAGCCGTGGGTGATGTTATCGCCCTTGAGGATTCCATTGTTGTTCTGGAAACCGATAAGGCATCGATGGAGATTCCGGCCTCTGCCGCTGGTAAAGTTACTGCCATTAAAGTCAAAGTGGGCGACAAGGTTTCTGAAGGCGCTCTGCTGATCGAAGTTGAAGCAGAAGGTGCTGGCGAAGCGCCAGCAGCAGAAAGCAAGCCTGCCGCCGAACCGGCTGCACAGCCAGCTGCGGCAGCACCGGCTCCGGCCGCCGCGCCAGCCGCTACTGCAGAACAACCGATTACCGTACCGGATATCGGCGGCTCTGAAGGCGTTGAAGTTATCGAAATTATCGTTAAAGCCGGTGATGAAGTGGCTGAAGGCGACTCGTTGATCGTGCTTGAAACTGACAAGGCATCCATGGAGATTCCTTCGCCAGCTGCTGGCAAGATCGTCAGTATCAGCCTGAAAGTAGGCGATAAAGTTTCCCAGGGTTCTGCCATTGGTGTAATTGCCGCCGCAGGCGCTGCACCGACAGCCGCTCCGGTTGCTGCTGCTCCAGCCGCCGCTGCTCCAGCTGCTGCCAAGGCAGAAGCTGCCCCTGCACCGGCCAAAGCTGCCGCTGCTACAGAAGAAGTTGCTCAAACCGGCGACGTTTATGCTGGCCCGGCTGTTCGTAAACTGGCTCGTCAACTGGGCGTTGATCTCGGCAAAGTGAGTGGCAGCGGCCCGCGTGGTCGTTTACAGAAAGATGACGTGCGTGGTTACGTCAAGCCTATCGTTGTTGCTGCTCAATCCGGTGCGCCGGTTGGTGGCGGTTCAGGTATTCCGCGTGTACCAGCAGTTGATTTCTCCAAATTCGGTGAAATCGAACTGGTCAAAATGAGCAAAGTGAAGAAAATCACTGCGGACAATATGACCCGCAACTGGCTCAATGTACCGCACGTTACCCAGTGGGATGATGCTGACATCACCGACCTGGAAGCTTTCCGTAACAGCCTGAAAGCCGAGGCAGAAAAGCGTGGCAGCAAGCTCACTCCGCTGCCTTTCCTGCTGAAAGCTGCTGCAGCGGCGCTGCGTGCCGAACCGAGTTTCAATGTGTCACTGCATCATGACGGTGAGCACATTGTGCAGAAGAGCTACGTGCATATTGGTGTTGCGGTAGATACACCTAACGGTCTGATGGTTCCGGTCATTCGTAACGTGGATCAGAAAGGTTTGTGGGAATTGTCTGACGAGTTTGCCGGTATCGTGAAAAAAGCACGCGATGGCAAATTGACTCCGGCGGATATGCAAGGTGGTTGTTTCACCATCTCCAGTCTGGGTGCAATGGGCGGTAATGGCTTCACGCCAATTGTAAACGCGCCGGAAGTTGCAATTCTGGGTGTTTCAAAAGCTCAAATGAAACCGGTCTGGAATGGCAAGGAATTCCTGCCGCGTAATATGCTGCCGCTGTCTCTGTCTTATGACCACCGTGCGATCAACGGTGCCGACGCTGGCCGCTTCTTTACCTTCCTGACGGCCACTATCGCTGATGTCAGACGCTTGTTGCTGTAATAGCGTTTGATTAACAGTGAGTGCAAAAAAGCCGACCTTGTGTCGGTTTTTTTGTGCCCGTCAGTTTTGGCAAAGCACAGGCGTAAAAAAGCCAGCGTCCGAAGAGGCTGGCTGAAATTGAAAATCTGATGATGACTATTTACGGGGGCGGCATGAAATTACCGCAGCGAGTAATCACTCTTCCGGCTCTTCCGTTTCGCCAGATTGCGAGGGAACCCAGCCGCCAAGTTCACGCCAGCGGTTTACGATGTAGCAAAACAAATCTGCAGTTTTTTCTGCATCGTAAGCAGCGGAGTGCGCCGCGCTGTTGCTGAATTCAATATTGGCTGCGCGACAGGCTTTGGCCAATACGGTTTGACCGAATGCCAGGCCAGCCAGGGTGGCGGTATCGAAGCAGGAGAAGGGATGAAAAGGGTTGCGTTTGATCTCGCAACGCTCCACCGCCGCATTGACAAAGCCCAGGTCGAAGTGGGCGTTGTGTCCTACCACCACCGCTCGGGTGCAACCGTTTTCCTTGACGGCGCGGCGCACTGCCTGGAACAAATCGGTCATTACCATCAATTCCGGTTCGGCCATGCGGTCCGGGCTATCGAGGTCAATGCCGGTAAAATCCAGCGCTGCCTGTTCGATGTTGGCGCCTTCAAACGGGTCAACATGAAAGGAAAAGGTTTCGTGGCGATGCAGATTGCCATCTTCATCCATGCGCAGGGTGACCGCGGCGATTTCCAGCAGTGCATCGCTACGGGCGTTAAAGCCTCCGGTTTCGACATCGATGATCACCGGCAAAAAGCCGCGAAAGCGATTGGCGAAAGGGACGTTTGGATCTCTGGCGTTTTCGGGTAAATTCACAATAATCCCTTAGTTTTGACGCTGCCAGCGCAGTGTTTCACCCGCCCGCAGAGGAACCAGTGGTTCGTTGCCCAGCTGCAGCTCATCCGGCATTTGCCAGTCGCGTTTGATCAGGGTGATGGTGTCAGTGTTGCGCGGCAGGCCGTAGAAGTCTGCCCCGTAGAAGCTGGTAAAGGCTTCCAGTTTGTCGAGTGCACCGGCATCTTCGAAGGCTTCGGTGTAAAGCTCGATAGCGGCATTGGCAGTATAGCTGCCAGCACAGCCGCAAGCGGCTTCCTTGCGGTGACGGGCATGAGGTGCCGAGTCGGTGCCAATAAAAAATTTCGGGCTGCCACTGGTGGCGGCCTTGATCAGTGCTTGCTGGTGCGTATTGCGCTTGAGAATAGGCAGGCAATAGTAGTGCGGACGAATACCGCCAGCCAGCATATGGTTGCGATTGTAAAGCAGGTGGTGGGCGGTAATGGTCGCGGCCACGTTCTCTGCGGCTTCGCTAACAAACGCGGCGGAATCGGCGGTAGTGATATGTTCAAGCACCATCTTCAACGCCGGGAAATCTTTCACAACCTTGCTGAAGGTGCGCTCGAGAAATACTTTTTCCCGGTCAAAAATATCAATGCTGCTATCCGTCACTTCTCCGTGCAGCAAAAACAGCATGCCTTCGCGTTGCATGGCTTCCAGCACCGGGTAAATCTTATTCAGGTCGGTAACGCCGGAGTCGGAATTGGTGGTGGCGCCAGCCGGGTAAAGTTTCGCAGCGCGAATGCCGGCGGCTTTGGCGCGGGCAATCTCGGCGGGGTCGGTATTGTCTGTCAGGTAGAGTGCCATTACCGGTTCAAAATCACTGCCAGCGGGGCGAGCAGCCAGAATGCGGTCGCGGTAGGCGAGCGCATTGTCGGTGGTCATGACTGGAGGAACCAGATTGGGCATTACCAATGCGCGCTGGAAGCTGTGAGCTGCATCGTGAACGGTTCTGGACAGGGCATCATTATCCCGCAAGTGGATGTGCCAATCGTCCGGACGGGTAATGGTCAGCGTTTGTGTCATGGGAGTATCCGGGTATTTGCCGTCAAAAATGGTTGCATCCTATCAAAATCAACGGTAAAGCGCAGCCGCTGTTGGTCGATATGAAGGGTAATGCCTTTTTTATACGGCCCGGGAAGTGTATTTCGCGATCGAGCCACCGGAGAAACCTCAAGCCGCATGTACCGTTTTTTGATCTTTTACCTGACGCTGGGTCTGTTGGTTATCGGTGTGGATAGCCGGTCGGCCGTGGCTGCCTCCTACCGCAGTCCGCTGGTCGATGTTCAGTGGTTGCAGGTGTTTTCTGCTTATCGCTGCGAGCTGCGTCAGCCGCTGGGCATTCAAGGAAATGCCGGTTTCGAGCGTCAGGCAGAGGCGGCGGATACTTTTTTTCTTCGCCTCGCCCGGGGCGAGCCGCTCACCGGTTCGTTCAGTGTGCACGCTCTGCCACCCGCCTGGCGAAATACATCGGAAGGCGTATGGCTGGGGGATTTGTATCTGGATCGCCAAAGCCGTGGCAAGGGAGATGTGGTGGCACAGATGCGCAAGGCGCTGGAGCAGCATCAACGCATCTGGCTGCAGCCTTCCGTGGCTATGCAAGGTGTTGTTCCGGTCAGCATCACCCTTGAGCCTATGCATTTTAAAGCGGCAGTGGCGGGGTGGAACACGTGTGTAGCCGAGCTGCAACCCGGTTACGAGCAACTTCAGCGCACCACCATTTTTTTTCCGGAGGCGGACGCGGCTCTCGCCCCGGGAGAATTGCGCAAACTGAACAATATCGCGGGCTGGTTGCGTCAGGACCGCAGCATTACTGCTGTTTACATCGATGGGCACACCGACAATATCGGTAACACGGCCGACAATTTACAGTTGTCCAGAAAGCGGGCGCAGTGGGTTGCCGGGTATCTGGCAGAGCAGGGCGTGGACAAGCAGCGCCTGCTGATTCGTTGGCACGGCGAGCAATATCCGGTAGTAGCGAACTTTGATGCGACCAGTCGTGACCGCAACCGGCGCGTCACTGTGCGTCTGGAGCGCCGCGTGTCCTCGCCATAAATTTTCCTCTGGCTGACACGGGGTGGTTTGGAATTTATTGTCGTCTGTCCGGTCATAACGCCAGGCAGATGGCATCCGGCTCCACTGGTGATGTCGCTCGCCAATAGACTCGGGCCGTATTGACACTGGTTTTATTGCGCGCCTGGTATCTGTGGTTACAAGAGGTAAATATCGCATGTTGGATGCTGGTAAAAAATGGGTCAGTCATTTGTTGTTGGCCGGATTGCTGGTTGTTGCGTCTGCTTCGTTACAAGCGCAGAACCTCCCCGAATTCACCGATCTGATAGAAAACAGCTCTCCCGCTGTGGTCAAAATTACCACCACGGCCAGCACCGCCGGTCGCTCGCCGATGAGCCTGCCGCAGTCGCAGCAAATTCCTGAAATTTTTCGTGAACTGTTTGAGCAGGACAACATGCCCGAGCGTCATGGTGGTGCCATGGGTTCCGGATTTGTGATTTCCGAAGACGGTTACATTCTCACCAATAACCATGTCATTGAAAGCGCCGATGAGATTACCGTGCGCTTCATCGATCAGCGTGAATACAAAGCCGAGCTGGTGGGTAGCGACTCCCGTTCCGACCTTGCCCTGCTCAAAATCGACGCCGACAAGTTGCCGCTGCTGAAGTTTGCCAAAGCAGACAGCTTGCGCGTTGGCCAATGGGTGGTCGCGATTGGTTCGCCGTTTGGTCTCGACTACTCGGCCAGCGCCGGTATCGTCAGTGCTATTGGCCGTAATATTCCCTCCGAGCGCAACGAAAGTAACTATGTGCCTTTCATTCAAACCGACGTGGCCATCAATCCGGGTAATTCCGGTGGCCCGCTGTTTAATCTGCAAGGCGAAGTGGTGGGCATCAACTCCCAAATCTACACCCGTGGTGGTGGCTCGATTGGTTTGTCGTTTGCCATTCCTTCCTCAGTCGCTGAAGAAGTGGTTGACCAGCTGCGTGAAAAAGGCCGGGTTGATCGCGGTTGGTTGGGTGTGGTGATTCAGGGGTTGAGCCGCGACCTCGCCAGTTCCTATGGTTTGGATAAGCCGGTGGGTGCGTTAATTGCGGATCTGGAGCCGGAGGGTCCGGCAGCCAAATCCGGTATGCAAGCCGGTGACCTGATCCTGAAATTCAATGGTCGCGATGTTAAAACCCAATCGGATTTGCCGTTCCTGGTGGGGCAAACCACCCCGGACAGCAAAGTGCCGGTAGAGATTTTACGTAAAGGCAAAAAACAGACATTGCAGGTGCAGGTGGGTGTACTGCAAGTGCAGGACGCGCCCAAAGTGGCTGTCAAAACCGAGCCGGATGCGGCCCCGGATGTGGACAAGCTGGGCTTGGTGGTTGAGCCGGTTACAGAGCAAAACCGCGGCCGTAACAGTGTTACCACCGGTGTACTGGTGCGTCAGGTGAAGCCGGACAGCCCGGCCGCGCATGCCGGTTTAATGGCGGGCGATGTGATTGACCAGCTGGCGTTCAGCGACATTACTACGGTTGAGGATTATCGCAAAGTAGCCGACGGCATTGCAAAAAATGCCCCCCAGGCGATTCGCTTCTTCCGTAATGGGCGGCCGGTTTTCCATACCATCACCTTGAAATAAAGTGCCGGTAAAGGTCTGCCATTATCCGCGATGGCAGGCCTTTATCATCCTTGATGTTCACATGGCATGGCTGATGCAAATAGGCTAAACTGGCGGCCTCATTGGCGAGCAGGTCTCGCCTGTTCTGTTTTTATAACCAGCATAAGTATTTGATATCCAGTGACCGATCTCAGCCATATCCGTAATTTTTCAATCATCGCGCACATTGACCACGGTAAATCTACCATCGCTGACCGCTTTATTCAGATGTGTGGCGGATTAAGTGATCGTGAGATGGAAGCCCAGGTGCTCGATTCCATGGATCTTGAGCGCGAGCGCGGCATTACCATCAAAGCTCACAGCGTAACCTTGTATTACAACGCGCGTGACGGCAAAACCTATCAGCTCAACTTCATTGATACCCCCGGCCACGTAGACTTCACTTACGAAGTATCCCGTTCGCTGGCGGCGTGTGAAGGTGCTTTGCTGGTGGTGGATGCCGGGCAGGGCGTAGAAGCCCAGTCGGTTGCCAACTGCTACACCGCGATCGAGCAGGGCCTGGAAGTTATTCCGGTACTCAACAAGATGGATTTGCCGCAGGCAGAGCCGGATCGCGTTGCCCAGGAAATTGAAGACATTATCGGCATCGATGCTACCGAAGCGGTGCGCTGTTCGGCCAAATCCGGCATGGGTATGGAAGATGTGCTGGAAGAGCTGGTGCGTCTGGTTCCGCCACCGGTGGGCGATGTCAATGCACCGCTGCAAGCGCTGATTATCGATTCCTGGTTCGACAACTACCTTGGCGTTGTGTCGCTGGTGCGGGTAAAGCAGGGCACCTTGCGGGTAAAAGACAAAATCATCACCAAAACTATCGGCAAGGCACAGATTGTTGACGGTGTGGGCGTATTCAGCCCGAAACCTACCCAGTTAAAAGAACTCAAGGCCGGTGAAGTAGGCTTTGTGGTTGCCGGCATCAAAGACATTCACGGCGCGCCGGTGGGCGATACCATCACCCACGCGCAAACCCCGGACGTGGCAGCACTGGAAGGTTTCCAGAAAATCAAGCCGCAGGTTTACGCGGGTATGTTCCCGCTCAGCTCTGACGACTTTGAAGACTTCCGTGAAGCCCTGGCCAAGTTAACCCTGAACGATGCTTCGCTGTTCTACGAGCCGGAAAACTCTGACGCACTGGGTTTTGGTTTCCGCGTCGGTTTCCTCGGCATGTTGCACATGGAGATCATCCAGGAACGACTGGAGCGTGAATATGATCTCGACCTGATCACCACCGCGCCTACCGTAGTGTTTGAAGTGGTCAAGCGCGGTGGCGAAGTTATCTTTGTTGATAACCCCTCCAAATTGCCTGATCCTGGCGCGATTGAAGAAATGCGCGAGCCGATCGTTGAAGCGAATATTCTGGTGCCGCAAGAACACCTCGGCAACGTGATTACGCTCTGCATTGAAAAGCGCGGCGTCCAAAAAGATTTGCAGTTCACCGGCTCACAAGTATCGGTGCGTTACGAGCTGCCGATGAACGAAGTCGTAACCGACTTCTTTGACCGTCTCAAATCGGTAAGCCGCGGTTTTGCCTCGCTGGATTACAGCTTTGTGCGCTTCCAGGCGGCGAATCTGGTGCGTCTGGATGTACTGATCAACAGTGAAAAAGTCGATGCGCTGGCGATCATTGTGCACCGCGACAAATCGCACGGCATGGGTCGCGCACTCACTGAAAAGATGAAAGAGCTGATCCCTCGCCAGATGTACGACGTGGCCATTCAGGCGGCGATTGGTGGCCAGATTGTTGCCCGTTCTACCGTTAAAGCTTTGCGTAAAGACGTAACTGCAAAATGTTACGGCGGCGATGCAACGCGTAAGAAAAAGCTGCTGGAAAAACAAAAAGCCGGTAAAAAACGTATGAAGCAGGTAGGCAGCGTGGAAATTCCACAAGCAGCCTTCTTTGCCGTGTTAAAAATTGATAGCTAACGCCTGACTCGAACCGGCCATGCCCGTTGTATCGGTGTCAGGCCGGCAGCGGGTACCTTGAAGGAATTTTCATGAATATCAATTTGCCTCTCATTTTGACTCTTGCGGTATTTATAACCGGCCTGATCTGGTTGTTTGACGCACTGGTCTGGGCGCGTCCACGGAAGGCGCGAGTTGAAGCGGTTGATCAGCAATTTGCTGATTTCCTGGCGCAACCGGTACCGGCTGAAACGGCCGATACGGCGAGCAAAACCCAATACGAAAACCGCAAGAAATCCTATGAAAATGCCCATAACTCGGCCGCTTGGCAGCCGGGTTTTGTTGAATTCAGTCGCTCCTTTTTTCCGGTGCTGCTGCTGGTTTTTGTATTACGCTCCTTTATCGCCGAGCCTTTTCAAATTCCTTCCGGCTCCATGGAGCCAACGCTGGATATTGGCGATTTCATTCTGGTTAACAAGTTTACCTACGGTATCCGTTTGCCAGTGCTCAACAAAAAAATCATCTCGGTCAATGATCCGCAACGCGGTGACGTGATGGTGTTTTTCCCGCCGCATATGCCGGAAACCTACTTTATCAAGCGGGTGATCGGGTTGCCGGGCGATGAAATTGAATACCGCAATCACGAATTGTTTATTAACGGCGAAAAAGTTGTGGAATCAGGTTCAGAGCTTCTGCCGGCCGGTAGTCCGTATTTTCGCCGCGTTCAGGAAACCATTGGTGACAAAACCTTTACCACCAACAAGAATCTTATTCCCGGTCAGTTAAGCGGTGAGCCGCGTCGCGGTTTTGCTGGCAAATGGAAGGTGCCTGCCGGTTATTACTTTATGATGGGCGATAACCGCGATCACAGCTCCGACAGCCGTGAATGGCTGTTCGTCAGTGAAGACGCCATTGTGGGCAAGGCATTCGCTATCTGGATGCACTGGGATTCACTGTTCAGCATCCCGTCGTTTGATCGCGTAGGCAAAATTGAATAATTGCGGATTGATATCTTAAAAAGGATGGCAGGTACCGAGATGAGAACGTTAAAAAAACAACAGGGATTAGGCTTGCTGAGCTGGATTCTGGTGTTGATTATTGCCGGTTTCTTTTTGTTGTGTGCTTTTAAAATTGTTCCTCTTTACGCTGAAAACCGTTATGTGGTCAGCGGTCTTCAATCGCTGGCGGACGCAGGTTCGCCACTTGAAGAAATGTCTGATATGGAAATCAAACGTAAAATGGCCAACTTCTACATGATCAACAATGTGCGAAGTGAAGGGCCAAAAAATATTGAAATTCAACGCGACGCGAAAAAATTGATCGTCAAAATTGATTACGAGTCGCGCGTGACTTTATTTGACAATGCACCCTTTATTCGAACCCTGGATGTCGTTGTGGTGTTTAAAAACCACCTCGACAGCAGCCGTCCGAATCAATGCTGCACACCGGTTAGTGAGTAAGTGTGGAATCATTAAAATACCATCGTTTGCAGCAGCGTCTGGGTTACACCTTTGTTGACCAGAAAAATTTGCAACTGGCGCTGACGCATCGCAGCCACGGTGCTACCAATAATGAGCGTCTGGAATTTCTTGGCGACTCCATTTTGAATTTTGTTATCGGTGAGGCTTTGTTCAAAAAGTTTCCCGAGGCAAAAGAAGGGCAGCTGAGCCGTTTGCGCTCACAGATGGTGAAAGGGGAAACCCTGGCTCATCTGGCCAGAGAGTTTGCTTTTGGTGAATGCCTGGTGCTGGGCGAGGGTGAAATGAAAAGTGGCGGTCACCGTCGCGATTCCATTCTGGCCGATACCGTAGAGGCCATTATTGGTGCCATTTATCTGGAAGCGGGGCTGGACAGCTGCCGCGACCGCTTGCACAGCTGGTACGCAGAAAGGCTGGCGGCCTTGTCACTGGAAACTACCGTGAAAGACGCCAAAACCCGTTTGCAGGAGCATTTGCAGTCATTGCAAAAGCCGTTGCCGGAATACAACATTGTGGATGTTAATGGTGAGGCGCATGCTCAACTTTTCACAGTGGAATGTAAAATAGCTACACTTTCACAGTCTGCTACGGCGCAAGCCAGTAGCCGCCGCGAGGCGGAAAAGCAGGCTGCTGCTGCCGTTCTGGCCCGACTGGGCCTGTAACCCGTTTTTTCTGTTTATTCCGATACAGGGCGCATCATGCCAAATTCTTCCGAACAACCATCCCGTTGTGGTTATGTGGCCATTGTCGGTCGTCCGAACGTTGGCAAATCGACCCTGTTGAATCATTTGCTCGGGCAAAAGATCAGCATTACCTCGCGCAAGCCGCAAACTACCCGTAACAACGTTACCGGTATTAAAACCGAAGGTAATGATCAACTTATCTTTGTCGATACCCCGGGTTTGCACCTGAACCAGCCCAAAGCCATTAATCGCTACATGAACCGTGCCGCCAGCACTGCCATGAAAGACGTGGATGCGATTGTCTTTGTGGTGGATAAATTGCAGTGGACCGATGAAGACGAAATGGTCGCCCGTCAGCTTGAGCACGTAAAGTGCCCGGTCATTCTCGCGGTGAATAAAGTCGATCAGCTGGAAGATAAAGAAGTGCTGCTGCCGCATTTGCAGATATTGTCGCAGAAGATCAATGTTGCCGAGATTATCCCGTTATCCGCTTTGCGTGAAATCAACATTGATCGGCTTGAGCAGTTGCTATTAAGTTACATGCCGGAAAGCGTTCATTTGTTCCCGGAAGATCAGATTACCGATCGCAGCTCACGTTTTATGGCAGCAGAAATTGTGCGCGAAAAAATCACCCGCCAGTTGGGTGACGAACTGCCTTATCAGATGGCCGTGGAAATTGAAGAATTCAAACACGATGGCAATCTGCTCACCATCTCTGCGCTGATTCTGGTGGAGCGTGACGGCCAGAAGCGAATTTTGATTGGTGATCGCGGCGAACGTATCAAGCTGATCGGCCAGCAGGCGCGCCTGGATATGGAAAAATTGTTTGAAAGTAAAATCATGCTTAACCTGTGGGTCAAGGTGAAATCCGGCTGGTCAGATGACGAGCGTGCCTTGCGCAGCCTGGGTTATAACGATTTCCAGCAATGATCGCCCGTCAGGAATTTTTGCCTGCCTATATTATTCATACACGACCTTACCGTGACACCAGTGTGCTGGTGGATTTTTTCACCGAATCACTGGGGCGGGTCACCGCCGTAGCGCGCGGCGTTCGCCAACAAAAAAACCGCACCCGCTCGCTGCTAACGCCTTTTTCGCGTTTATTAATAACCCTGCACGGCAAACAGGATCTCAAGTTGCTTACCGCGGTTGAGGCGGATAACCGTTTTTTCTCCTTGCAGGCCAATTATCTTTTCAGCGGTTTTTACGTTAACGAATTGCTGTTGCGATCGCTGCCGGAGCTGGACCAGCACCCGGAACTGTTTGCCGTTTATCAAACCACCTTGCAACACTTGCACGAACAACAGCCGCTGGAAGCGGTGTTGCGTTGTTTTGAGTTGGCCTTATTAGCAGATGCCGGTTACGGGCTTGATTGTGAGAATACGCTGGACACCGGTGATTTGATTCACGCCGACATGCCTTATCTGTTTTTGCAGCATGGTTTTTCGGCTGCGGCCGGTTACGTGCCCGAGGAGCAATGCATACCGGGCCGGGTGATTCAGGCTATTGCCCGACGGGATTTTTCTGATCCGCAAGTGCGCGTTGTTGCCAAAAAACTGTGCCGGCAATTGTTGAAACCCTTGCTCGGTTCGCGGCCCTTGCACAGCCGCGCTCTTTTCTCTTCACCTGCCTCCTGATTGCTGTTATTTGTTGGGGGAAAGCCCAAACAGCGCATCAATATCCTTACCTTTCGCCCACAACAAAATGTCTTCAATGATCAGATTCAGTGAGGCAATCACTTCTTCGGTCTGATTGTACTGTTTGGCTTGTAACAGTTTGTCCAGCAGGCTACTGATTTTTTTCAGGCGGGGCACACCGCAGTAACAGCTGCTGCCATACATGCGATGGACGCGTTCCTCCAGGTGTAAAAAATCGTTATCGCGGAAAGCCTTATTGATGTCGGCCAATTCGGACGGCAGGTTTTCGAGCAACATTTTTAACATGTCCCGCGCCAGTGCCGGTTTGAAGTTGGCTAACTGCAAACCCAGCGCGATGTCGACGGTTGCCAGATCATCCGGAGCCTGGGTAACCGCCGGGAGTAATGGCGGCGCGGAACGATTTGATGTGGCAAGTGAGCCGGCATCTTTTTTACCGCTCATAGCCGTCCAGCGGGAAATGATATGCGCCAGTTGATTTTCACTCACCGGTTTGCTGACACAATCATCCATGCCGGCGATCAACAGCTCGGATTTTTGTTCCGTCATGGAATGCGCGGTAAGAGCAATAATGGGCGTGCGCTCTTTGTCGCTTTCGGTTTCGCGAATGCGGCGGGTGGTTTCCAGTCCGTCCATACCGGGCATTTGTATATCCATAAAAATAATATCGAATTTGCCCAGTTCGCACAGTTCCAGCGCCTGCTTGCCGCTGGATGCCGTAACCACTTTGGTGTTCAGCCCGCGCAGCAGTTCAGCGGCCAATTGCAGGTTGGCGGCATTGTCGTCAACAATCAACACCGAAATGGCAGAGCGGAAGGGAATCGCATCGGTGTTGTTATCCAGCGGACGGGCTTCGCGCACCTGAATATTCAATTGTCGGCTGACGGCTTGCTGCAAACTGTCAACCGTGACCGGCTTGTTGATAACCGTTAAACGGGGATTATCCGCCTGATTTTTAAACTGTCGCTGGTGTGTGGTGGTGCAGCATACGATCACATCGCAACCGAATTCGACTTCAAATTGTTCGATTAAATTTTGCAGAAAAATCGGTTTTATTTTGCGGTCTTCCGGTGCTATATCGAGAATAACCAGCGAGAAGGCCTGAGGCGTGTTATGCGCCTGCCGCAGCACCGGGAAGATGTCGTGAATGGTGGTGATGCTATGGCAGTGCGCCTGCCAGCGGTGCAGCATACCGGTGATCTGGGCATTTACCTGGGGGTTTTCGCCACACACCAGAATATGCTGTTCCTGCACATTGAATGCGGCATGAATAGGCTGACGTTTGTCGATACCCAGTTTCGCGGTGAACCAGAAAACAGAGCCTTTTTCCGGTTCGCTGTCCACGTCAATTTCGCCGCCCATCCGCTCTACCAGCCCTTTACAAATAGCCAGGCCAAGGCCGGTGCCGCCGTGCTCCCGTGAGCTGGAATTATCGACCTGGGCGAAGGCTTTAAATAAGCCTTCTTTTTGTTCGTTTGACAGGCCAATGCCCTGATCGCGAACTTCGACCCGAATAACCACCTGGCTTTCTGTTTTGGAAACCAGCCCGATGTTGATAACGATATTGCCTTTGGGGCTGAATTTGATGGCGTTGCTGGTGAGGTTGGAAAGAATTTGTTTGAAACGTAGCGGGTCGCCCAATAAACAGGCGGGAATTTCCTGATCAATATAATTGATCAGCTGAATATGTTTTTCATGTGCATCCGGCGCGAGTATGTGCAGCGTCTCTTCAACGACCCGGCGCAATTGCAGTGGCGCGTAATCGAGGGTGAGTTTTCCGGCTTCAATTTTGGAAAAATCGAGAATGTCATTGATGATGGTTAACAGGTTTTGCGCCGAGTCGCGGATGGTGTTGAGGTAATCGCGCTGCTGCTCGTCCAATTCGGTTTTCAGGGTGAGGTTGGTGAAGCCCAGAATGCCGTTAAGCGGAGTACGAATTTCATGGCTGGTGTTGGCTAAAAATTCCGATTTGATGCGGCTGGCTTCCAGCGCCTGTTTGCGGGCGATGTCCAATTCGATATTTTGAATCTCGATGGTTTCCAGGGTTTCGCGCAAGTCCTCGGTGTATTGATCCATATGCAGTTGCATATCATCCCGGGTGACTTCCATGCTGCTGCCGACGTTATTCACCGCGGCGGCCAGCTCGGTAAATTCGCGGGACTGCTGGGTATCTACCCGGGTGTGCAATTTTCCGGCGGCCAGTTTTTGCACCACATTGCGGATGTGACCCAGTGGTTGGGTAATTTTTTCGTGCAAACGCACTGCCAGCACCGCAGCCAGAATGAGGCAGAGCAGGGTGACCAGAATGGTAATCAGCAGGGTTTCGTAACGTATTACCAGAAAGGGTGAGGTGAGCAATTCGAGTTCAAGGCGGCCGATCATGGCGTCGTTGTCATCAACCACCGGGCTGGAAAAACGGATCGACTTGGCGGTGTTTTGCTCGTGAGGTTCCTGCCAGTCGGTTTTTGCCGCTTCGGTAAGCGGAAAAAAAACCGGGCCGGCATGCCAGGTTTTGTCATCAGCCAGTGTGTGCAGTGACACCGCACGAACAAAAGGCTCTTCCAGAGAGGCGTTGAGTATGGATTGCACCATATTGCGGTCGTTCTGCGACAAGGCGTACTGGCTGAGCTGCGCCGTTTTCAGCGTCAGCATACTACCGCGGTGAGAGACAAACTTGTTCAGCTGGGAAATGTAAAGATAACTGAGGGTGGCCGAGAGCAGTAAGGTAATCGCCAGCGATGGGATCAGAATAAGGCGCCAGACTTCCTGTTTGAGCGTTTTGTGTGCCATAGCATGACAAGCCGTAATAGATTAGGGTTTTTACCGAAGAAGACCATTATTATGTGAGTTTCACCATATTACAATCAGCGCTAGAATAGCCGCCTTTGGCAGCTTGCCGCTGATGGTTGACCGAGGATTTTATGGACTTTCCCACAATAGAAGCGTTTGTTGGTAACACACCTCTGGTGCGCTTGCAGAGACTGCCCGGAGAAACCAGCAACACCCTGTTGGTAAAGTTGGAGGGTAATAATCCGGCCGGGTCGGTAAAAGACCGTCCGGCCTTGTCAATGATTCGTCAGGCAGAGCTGCGCGGTTACATTCAACCGGGTGACACGCTGATTGAAGCAACCAGCGGTAATACCGGTATCGCCCTGGCGATGGTTGCCGCCATCAAAGGCTATCCGCTCATCCTTATCATGCCCGACAATTCCACCGCAGAGCGCAAAGCTGCCATGGCCGCCTATGGCGCGCAATTGATTCTGGTAACGCCGGAGCAGGGCATGGAAGGTGCGCGCGATCTGGCGCTGCAGTTGCAAGCGGAAGGTAAAGGCAAGGTGCTGGATCAATTCGGCAACAAGGATAATCCGCTGGCTCATTATGAATCTACCGGCCCGGAAATCTGGCAGCAAACCGCCGGCACCATCACCCATTTCATCAGTTCGATGGGCACCACCGGTACCATTATGGGCACCTCGCGCTACCTGAAAGAGCAGAACCCCGCTATCCGCGTTATCGGTTTGCAACCTGACGAAGGCGCCAGTATTCCCGGTATACGCCGCTGGCCACAGGCTTATTTGCCGGCTATTTATGATGCCGCACGGGTGGATGAGGTGGTGAGCATGTCACAGCGCCGCGCTGAAGACACCATGCGCGCATTGGCGCAGCGCGAAGGTATTTTTTGCGGTGTTTCCTCGGGTGGTGCTGTTGCAGCAGCGCTGGATCTGAGTCAACGGGTAGATAATGCCACCATTGTTGCCATTATCTGTGATCGCGGCGACCGCTACCTTTCTTCCGGTATTTTCAACGTCTGATCAAAGTTCCGGCGAATAATTCGCCGGCGCCAACCGGTCTTACTTTCTTATCAGGACTTCCGCCAGACGGAAGCTCACGCAACCGTTCGGATATCACTATGAGTCGAGGTAAGCAGGGGGGCAGCAACGCCCGCCCGGGTAGTCGTTTTATATCATCGTCGCGCAATAGCGCGCGAACCAAAGGCGCTGGTGCAGCGCGTTCGCCCGTCAATCAAAAATTGGGTGAGTTCACCATTGAGCGCATGGGGCACGATGGCCGCGGCATCGCCAACTGGCAAGGCAAAACACTGTTTATTGATGGCGCCTTGCAAGGTGAAACCGTTTCGGCGCGTTTGCAGCAGGATCATGCCCGTTATGCAGAAGCGGTTGTGGAGAATCTGCTGGTCAGCTCGGCGGAGCGCCAGACGCCGGTGTGTGAGCATTACCATCAATGTGGCGGCTGTCAGTTGCAGCATTGGCAACCGGCGCATCAACTGGCATTCAAACAAGCCACCGCTCTTGAGCAAATGAAGCGTTGGGGCGGGCTGGAGCCGGCGGAGGTTTTACCCGCGATTGTTTCTGCATCGGAAGGTTACCGCAGCCGCGCCCGCCTGGGGGTCTGGTATGAAAATGACGGCACCGTCACCCTGGGTTTTCGCCAGCGGCAAAGTAACAAGCTCACCCCGATCAGCAACTGTGTGGTGCTGGAGAAATCCCTGAATTCACTGATTGCGCCGCTACAGAACTGGTTGGCTGTTGAGCACAGTGCGCGTGCCGTTACCCATATTGAGCTGCTTGCCGGACAGGGCGAGACGATGGTAATCCTGCGTCACACCCGTACGCCGGGCGAGCGTGACTGGCAGGGTTTACGTCTGTTGGAAGAAAATCTCCAGTGTCGTATTTGCGTTGATGATGGCTCCGGCGTTCTAAAAGATTTGCAAGGGCAGGCAATAGACCCGCGATTGTTCTATTATGCGGATGAAGCCTTGCCGCCACTCGCCTGGCATCCGCAAGACTTTACCCAGGTTAACCGTGCGGTGAATCGTCAGATGGTCGCTCAGGCGATTGATTTATTGGCGCTGCGGGGCAAAGAAAGGGTGTTGGACCTGTTTTGCGGAATCGGTAATTTCACGCTGCCACTGGCGAAGCATTGTGCCGAAGTGATCGGGGTGGAAGCGGTAGAAAACATGGTAGAGCGCGGGCGCGAAAATGCGCAGCGCAGCGGTGTGGAAAATGTCCGTTTTATCGCCGCCGATCTCACCCGACTGTCGGTTCGGCAATTGCAGCAGCAATGCGGCAAGATTGATGCGGTCTTATTGGATCCGCCGCGCGATGGCGCCAAAGAGATCCTGATGAATATTCGGCAACTGGGGGCCAAAAAATTGGTCTACGTCAGTTGTAACCCGGCCACTCTGGCACGCGATGCGGCCATTTTGGCGGAGGCCGGTTATACGCTGGCCAGGCTTGGTGTTATGGATATGTTCCCTCATACGGCCCATGTGGAATCCATGGCGTTATTTGTGTTGAATAAAAAGTAGTCAGATTATGGTTAAAGTCCGCGCTGATCATCCTGTCACCCCGGAAGGTACCGTCGATATCCCTGCATGGATTGAGCGTCTCGACGGTGCTGCCAATCAAACAGAAGCCCACCGGCTTGAGCTGCAAACCGCCTGTGAAACCAGTGCGGCGGCGGTGTCGGTTAAAAGCGATGCGGTGCACAACTGGGGCGTGGATGCCAACTGCTTTCAAATCGGCCTTGAAATGGCCGAAATTCTCTCCGACTTGCAACTCGATAACGATGCGCTGGTTGCTGCTGTGCTTTATCGTGCGGTACGCGAAAACAAAATTGCTCTGGCTGATGTGCAGCGAAAGTTTGGTGAAACTGTCGCCAAGCTGATCAAAGGTGTGCTGCAAATGGCGGCGATCAGTTACCAGCGCGGCGATGACGACGAGCGGGTACTGGGCCACGAAGCCGAAGTACAGGCCGAGCGCATTCGCAAAATGCTGGTGGCCATGGTGGACGACGTTCGCGTAGCGCTCATCAAACTGGCCGAAAGAACCTGTGCCATTCGTTCGGTAAAGTCTGCCAGTCTGGTCCGCCGCCGTCAGGTTGCGCGGGAAGTTGCCGATATCTATGCACCGCTGGCGCACCGTTTGGGCATTGGTCATATCAAGTGGGAACTGGAAGATCTTTCATTTCGTTATCTTGAGCCGGAAGAATACAAAAAAATCGCCTCGCTGCTGGATGAACGCCGTCTTGCCCGTCAGGAATATATCGACAACATGCTGGCCTTGTTGCGCGGCGAATTGGTTAATGCGGACATTGAGGGTGAGGTAAGCGGTCGCGCTAAACACATCTACAGCATCTGGCGAAAAATGAACCGCAAGGGTATCGATTTCTCCCAAGTGTACGATATTCGCGCGGTGCGCATCCTGGTACCGACGGTGCGGGATTGTTATACGGTGCTGGGTATTGTGCACAGTTTGTGGCGAAATATTCCCCACGAGTTTGATGACTACATCGCCTCGCCGAAAGAAAACGGCTATCGCTCGCTGCACACCGCGGTGATGGGGCCGGAAAACAAAGTACTGGAAATTCAGATTCGCACCTTCGCCATGCACGAAGAATCCGAGCTGGGTGTTTGCGCCCACTGGCGCTACAAGGGCACCGATCTGGATACCTCCGAGCGTGGTTACGAACAGAAAATATCCTGGTTGCGTCAGGTTCTTGAATGGCATGAAGAGCTGGGCAGTGACAGCCTTGAGTTAAAAGATGACCTGCGCAGCGTCGATGAAGACCGTATTTATGTTTTCACCCCCGATGGCCACGTCGTCGATTTGCCGAAAGGTTCAACGCCGCTCGACTTCGCTTATCGTATTCACACCAATGTGGGCCACCGCTGCCGGGGTGCCAAGGTCAACAATCGTATTGTGCCCTTGACCTACCACTTGAATAACGCTGATCAGGTTGAAATTCTCACCGGAAAGCAGGACGCACCAAGCCGGGACTGGCTGGTGCCGGCGCTCGGATTTGTAAACACCGCCCGTGCCCGTGCCAAGGTGCAACACTGGTTCAAGTTGCAGGCGCGTGAACAGAATATTTCTGAAGGCCATGCCTTGCTGGAGCGGGAATTCAAACGTCTGGCGCTGGGCGATCTCGACCACAATGCCCTGATCAAAAGAATGCGCTTCAACACCCTGGATGATCTTTATGCATCGGTTGGCGCGAACGACACCAGCGTCGGCCAGGTGCTGCATGCGGTGCAAAAACAACTGGCAGAAGCCAACCCGGCACAACCGGTTATTCCGTTGCGGGCAAAGTCGCCGGAACGGAAAAAAGATTCCGATTTTTATATTGAGGGCGTGGGTAATCTGCTAACCCGGATAGCCACCTGTTGTAACCCGGTGCCAGGCGACGCGATTACCGGCTATATCACGCTGGGGCGCGGTGTTTCCATTCACCGTCAGGATTGTTCCAACGTATTGCAGCTGCAAGCGGATGACCCCCAGCGCATTATTAAAGTGGAATGGGGGCATACGCCGCAAAGTTCCTATTCGGTGGATATCATTATTGAAGCCTACGACCGTTACGGTTTGCTGAAAGATATTACGGCATTGCTGGATAACGAGCGCATCAATATCAGCGCCATGCAAACCATTTCGGACAAAAAGAAAAACACCGTGGATATGCAATTTACGGTTGAAATTCGCAGTTTTGACGAGCTGAGTCGTATTCTGTCGAAATTAAATCAGTTGCCGAATATTGCATCGGCGCAACGCAAGCATTGATGAATGCGAATGGATACCCTGGTATGAGCGAGACAGGTTACACCCTGGATGATTTGTTATATTTAATGGCTCGCTTGCGCGATCCGCAAACCGGTTGCCCCTGGGACATCAAACAGGACTACGCCAGCATCGCGCCTTCCACTATTGAAGAAGCTTATGAGGTGGTGGACGCGATTGAAAAACAGGACTTCGGTCATTTAAACGAAGAGCTGGGCGATTTGTTATTTCAGGTGATTTTTTACGCGCAAATTGGTAAGGAAGAGCAGCGGTTTGATTTTTCTTCCATTGTGTCCAGTCTGGTAGAAAAACTGGTGCGGCGTCATCCGCACGTTTTCCCGGAAGGTACGCTGCAAAGCCAGGTTAGCGACCGTCATAATTTGCCGGACGATATCAAACAGCGCTGGGAAATTATCAAGCAGCAGGAGCGTGCCTCCAAAGGAGCGCACGGTGTGCTGGATGATGTACCGGTGAATTTTCCTGCCTTGAGTCGCGCTGCCAAATTACAAAAACGTGCGGCCAATGTCGGTTTTGATTGGGAAAATATTCATGGCCCACTTGCCAAAGTGCGTGAAGAGCTGATTGAAGTAGAAGAAGCCCTGGAGCAAAACGATAGCGAGCATCTGAGCGAAGAGCTGGGTGATTTGTTATTTGCGGTGGTGAATGTAGTCCGTTATTTGAAAGAAGACCCGGAAGCGGTATTGCGCTCGGCAAATCGCAAATTCGAAAAGCGCTTTCAATATATAGAGCAGCAGTTGGGTGATCAGCTGAAAGCAGCCGATATTGACACCATGAATCGCCTTTGGGATGAAGCAAAAACACTCAAAATATCCTGAAGCTCTATATCTAAATAAAAAGTCTGCGAAAGCCCGACAAGAGATCTTGTCGGGCTTTTTTGTATTTTCCATTTCCTCGAAAGCTCACCTGGTGAGTCTGCCTGCCAAATCCTGTCGAAAGTGTTTGACGCGCTCATCGGAGCAGCTTATATTTAGATAACTATCTAATTAGGTGGCTATCTTAATATGATTGAATCCAACAGTGCCTTCAAGGCCATCGCTGACCCCGCACGGCGGGAAATTTTGCGGCTATTACGCGAAGGTGAAATGACCGCCGGGGATTTGGCCGCAAAGTTTGATATGAGCAAACCCACTATGTCGCACCACTTTGCGGTATTGGTGGAAGCTGACCTGATTACGCGCCGTCGCGATGGACAAACCATCTGGTATGGCTTGAATACCACGGTGCTGCAAGACGTTGTTAGCTGGATGATGGACCTCACCAATACCCCGAGGAGTAAAAAATGAAATCACGTTTTATTGCTTTTTGTCTTGTTATGATTGCAGTGGTTTGTGCGGTTACCGGGTATTTTTGGCAGACCTTACCTGAATATATTCCGCTGCATTGGAACTATTCCGGTGAGGTGGATAGCTACGAACGTCGGGAATTGTTGTGGCTACTTGGTCCCGGGTTGATGGCGATTATGATGCTGATTGCTTTGTTGATGCCCTACCTTTCACCACGGCGCTTTGAAATTAAAAAATTTGAAGCCACCTGGTGGTATTCAATGGCTATCATCGTAGCTATGCCAGCTTACATTTATAGCCTGGTGATGATTTCTGCTCTGGGTGGAGAAGTGTCTATGAAACAGGCGCTGCCGGCCGGACTATTTGCCATGATGATTTTGCTGGGAAACCCGCTGGGTAAAGTGCGCAAAAATTTTTTCCTGGGTGTTCGCACTCCGTGGACGTTGAGTAATGACCGCGTTTGGTACGCAACCCATCGCCTTACTGCCAAATTAATGGTCACCAGTGGTGTATTGGGGCTAACCGGTTTGCTGCTTGGCGTCTCCAACTGGATGTTGCTGGTATTACTTTTTTGTTGGGCGCCGGTGGCGGTGATTTTCTCGCTGGTTTATTACAAACGCCTGGAAAAGAGCGGTAATCTTGAACCGCGTTAATTATCGAGTGAGGTGGCCAATGCGCACACTAATAACCTTTGTAATCCTGATGTATTGCACCTTTGCCAATGCTGCGGCACAGGATGGCAAGCACGGAGATGAAAATCTCCAAAACAGCTTGAGCGTGAGTGAAGGCGACCAGGCGTTGTTGCAGCCAGTGGATCACTCAGGCATTGGCGCAACACAGGAGCTGGTAGCGACAATTTCTGCATTTGGCATTCGCTTGTTTGAAGCCCTGATCATTTTTGCCGCTGCACTGATTGAAGCGGTAGTGATATTCTTGGGCGCTGTGATCAAAGCGTTGATCGTTTTTCTGGTTGCACTTTAAGTCGCCAGCCTGCATAGGTGCGTTAGTGAGGCAGAAGCTTTCTCAATTGCTAACTTTGCAAGGTTGAGTTTTTGCCGGAATCTATCGAAAAAAACGCCGCTGACATAATTTGCCAGCGGCGTTTTTTATTCAGTCTTCATCGTAAGGGCGGTAATCTATGGCGGTGATGTACCAGATTTCTTCGCTATCGGCTTTTCTCAGGGTTATTTCATCATCCAGTGATTTTTTCAGCACGGCGGTAGCCAGCGGTGAGTCCATGCTGATTTTACCTTTGCTTACATCAAACTCATCCGGGCCGACAATTTGCCATTGTTGTTCGTTGCCGTCTTCGTCTTCCAGTGTTACCCATGCACCGAAATAAACCCGGTTTCTATCTTCCGGTAAACGATCTACCACGGTTAATACTTCAAGACGTTTGGTAAGAAAGCGCACCCGGGAATCAATTTCGCGCAGGCGTCTTTTGCCGTAAATGTAATCGCCGTTTTCCGAGCGGTCACCGTTTTTTGCTGCTTCGTGAACCACCTGCGTGACTTGCGGGCGCTCGACTTTCCACAGCTGCGTCAGCTCTGCTCGTAAACGTCTTGCACCGGCCTCGGTAATGTAGGCGGAACTTTGCGGACGGGGCGGGCGCCAGCGACTCATGGTGTTACCTCGGTTAAATCTTCAATGGTAATGGTGTGAATATCGTCCGGTAAGGGCAAATCGAAAACCTTGCCGTAAAAATACCATTCGGTTTCCATCGCCCTCACAATATTATCGCTCTGGCGAAAGCCGTGGCCTTCGTCGGCAAAGGTAACGTAAGCGCGAGGAATTTTATGTTGCGCCATCGCGGCCAGCATCTGTTCGGCCTGATCCGGCGGTACGATTTTATCCTGTAGCCCTTGCAGAAAAATAACCGGGCATTGCAGTTTTTCCGTATGAAACAGCGGGGAGCGCTCACGATAGCGTAATTGCTCCGCAGGCCAGTTACCCACCAGCGAATCCAGATAGCGCGACTCGAATTTATGCGTGTCGGTGGTCAGGGTTTCCAGGTTGCCAATGCCATAGAGACTGGCACCGGCTTTAAAATACTTGGTAAAGGTGAGTGCCGCGAGTACCGTGTAACCGCCGGCGCTGCTGCCGCGAATAGCAATTTTTTCCCGGTCGGCTTTTTGTTGTTGTACGAGAAATTCGGCGGCGTTCACCACGTCTTCTACATCGGCAATGCCCCATTGTTGCTTGAGCGCATCACGATAAGGACGGCCATAACCGGTGCTACCGCGATAATTAACATCCACCACAGCAAAACCGCGTGTTGTCCAATATTGGATTTTCGGATTGAAGGCAGCGCTGGTGGCACCGGTAGGTCCACCGTGGCACATCACTAACAGCGGCGGCAAAGCACCCTCGGGCAGGGTGATATCCGGGTTGCAAGGCGGGTAATAAAAAGCGTGGGCTTCTGCCCCTGCGGTGGTGGGGAAGCTGATGCTTTGTGCCTGCGAGATATATTTATCTGCGAGAGGTTTTTCATTGTTGGCAGGGTAGCATTGCTGAAGCTGTTCGGTTGCTGCGCGCCAGCTAAACAACGCCGGTGCCCCGGTAGCGCTGGCGCCGATAAAAGCAGCGGTATTATCACCAGCGGTCACCGCCGAGATATCGTTTAGCCCGGTATTTAATGTGGTGAGTTGCCGGTTGGCAATAGAGAGCCTGGCCAAAAACCAAAGCCCGTCGCGGGTGTAAGTGCAGATCAGCTCCCCGGTATTGAGAAAGCCAAACGTTGACATGCCGTATACCCATTGCGGCGTAGCAAATTCTGCTGCCATGGGGCAGAGCGCTTCAATAGCTTTCTGGTGGTAGCGATACAAATTCCACCAGCCGCTGCGGTCTGACACAAAAAACAAATCGCCATCCGGTGACCATTGCGGCTGAAACACCGACTCCCCGGCACCGCCGGCAATCTTTTCCGCCGTGTGTGGCAGTCCTTTTTCATCCAGCGCTGCCAGATAGCAGGTAGTAGCATCCCAGGGCATGTCAGGGTGGTTCCATGCCAGCCAGCTCAGGTATTTGCCATCGGGCGACAGGCGAGGGTTGCTGTAAAAATCATCGCCTTTGACCAGTACCTGGCAATCACCGGAAGCGTCGAGTGGTAGCGCAATAATTTCACAGCGAGGTTCTTTGGGCTGATAATCTTCGCGAACGCAAATCAACCGTTGGCGCTCTTCATCCACGCTGAAATCGGCGTAACGATAAGGCCCCTCTGCGGTGAGCGCTGTTAATTGCCCGTTTGCGAAACGGTAAACGCGCTGGTCATGATCGAGTACGGCATAAATAACGCCGTTATGAATAATCCATGGCGCACCGCCATATTCGTTGGCGCGGGTACGCACGCTGCAATCTTCTGGCAAAATGTCTTCAATTTGGCCTTGTGCCGACATTTTAACCAGCGCGTTGCGGCCTTTTTGGTGCGGGCGGGTTTCCAGCCAATAGAGGTTGCCATTTTCCAGACGCGGCTCTGCCAGTCGCAGTGAGAGTGTGGTTAATTGCTGTGCAGAAAGTGGTGAAGGCCAACTGCCAAAGGGTATGTTGCTACCAGAGTTATGCATGGGAATTTTTTTACCGGTTAAATCCATAAGCGGATTATTCTGCCCTGGTTGGGCGCAGGCTGCTACCTGATGAAAACTCTTGATGGGAATTGGTGTTGATGTCAGAAAAAAATAATCGCTTTGGCCCGGACGCGTTGCGTCGCTGTTTGCCGCAAGATAAACCCGGCGGGCGCTATCTGGTGGCGTTCAGCGGCGGTCTGGATTCCCGCTGTTTGCTGGATGCGCTGTTGAAAAGTGCCCCGGCCTATGAGGTTGTTGCGATTCATGTGCACCACGGTTTATCAGCCAATGCGGATGTCTGGAGTCGGCATTGTGCTGCGGTTTGTCATCAAGCGGGTGTTCGTTTTATCGAAGAAAAAGTCCGAGTTATTAACACCGGAAAAGGCATCGAAGATGCGGCTCGCGAAGCGCGCTATGCAGCCTTTGCACGGCATATGGAAACCGGTGATCATTTGTTAATGGCACACCATGCCGATGATCAGGCAGAAACCCTGTTGCTGCGGTTATTGCGTGGCACTGGCGCCAAAGGTCTTGAAGGCATGTCACAGCAGCGCGCTTTTTCCAGCGGCATCATCTGGCGGCCATTGCTGGGATTCTCGCGGGCTGCGCTGGAAATTTATGCCGGTCAGCAGGCATTGCACTGGGTTGAAGACGAAAGTAATGCCGACAGCCGTTACGACCGCAATTTTTTGCGTAATAACATCTTCCCTTTGTTAAACGAGCGCTGGCCGGATTTTGCCTTGCGTTGGCAGCAAACCGCCACCCATGTTGCCGAAACCAACCAGCTTGCCGACCTGGCGGTGCAACAGGTTTTCCCGTCGCTGCAGCCTCGTCCGGAAAAATCCGGCGCCAGTATCAATGTGTCGGTGTTGCAGCAGTATGCGCTGGCAGAGCGCAATGCGCTGTTGCGCTATTGGAGTGAGCTGCTGGGGCTGGATGCGCCCGGTGCACAGCCGCTGGCTATTTTGCATCAACACTTGCAACAAGCTCAGCCAGACCACAACTTTGAATTATGCTGGGGTGGGGCGGTGTTAAAGCGTTTTCAGCAGCGGCTTTATTTATATTCCAATGATGCCTGGCAAAACCTTCAGGTGATAACGCCAGGGCAGGAAAGTACGTGGGATTTATCCCTCGCCAGCCACCATCAAATTCCCGTGTTTGCCGGTATGCAGTTATGCTTTGAGGCGGTGAAC
The DNA here is from genome assembly GCF_015182315.1 of Cellvibrio polysaccharolyticus. Lineage (NCBI taxonomy): Bacteria > Pseudomonadati > Pseudomonadota > Gammaproteobacteria > Cellvibrionales > Cellvibrionaceae > Cellvibrio > Cellvibrio polysaccharolyticus. The sequence continues at coordinate 2,888,251 of NZ_PRDL01000001.1, read as the reverse complement.
GCTGCTGGCGCTGATGGTTGCCTTGCCGCGCGTTATCCGCATATCCGCATAGATCGACGGCAGGGCGGCGAGCGTTCACATCCGCATTACCGTGCCCACTCGCAAACCCTGAAAAAATTGTTGCAGGCTTCGGATATCGAACCCTGGTGGCGGGACCAGATACCGCTGCTGTTCTCGGAAGACGGCCAACTGTTGGCGGTGGGTGATTTGTGGGTTGAAAAAAGCGCAATGGCCGCCATCGGTGAGCCGGGGTGGCGAATTTTCTGGCGCGAAACTGCAAATTCGGTCTGAATTGATGGATTTGTGTGCCGCTTTTGAAGGCACCTTTTCGTTGAGCGTAAACAGGTGTTCTGGTAGACTGGCGCCCCGTCCTTATTGGTAAAAACCGGCCACCCGGGTTTACCCGCGCTTCTTGTACTGCTCGACTACATTCACAAGGCTTCAAATGACTCGTTATATATTCGTAACAGGCGGTGTTGTATCGTCTCTTGGTAAAGGTATTGCTTCAGCATCTCTGGCAGCAATCCTTGAATCCCGTGGCCTCAAGGTCACGATCATGAAACTGGATCCTTACATTAATGTGGATCCGGGTACTATGAGTCCTTTCCAGCACGGTGAAGTATTTGTGACCGAGGACGGCGCAGAAACCGACCTTGATCTCGGCCATTACGAGCGCTTTATCCGTACCAAAATGACCCGTCGTAACAACTTTACGACCGGCCGGGTTTACGAAACCGTACTGCGCAAAGAGCGCCGTGGTGATTACCTCGGCGGTACTGTTCAGGTTATTCCGCACATCACCGATGAAATCAAGCGCCGTATTATCGAAGGCGGTCGCGATGTCGATGTAGCGCTGGTAGAAATCGGCGGTACGGTCGGTGATATCGAGTCGCAACCCTTCCTTGAAGCGGTTCGCCAGTTAAAAGTGGAACTGGGCCCGCGCCATTCCTTGTTGATGCACCTGACGCTGGTGCCTTACATTGCAACCGCAGGCGAAACCAAAACCAAACCCACCCAGCACTCGGTAAAAGAACTGCGCTCTATCGGCTTGCAGCCGGATGTGCTCCTGTGCCGTTCCGAGCGACTGGTGGATGAAGATTCACGCCGTAAAATTTCCCTGTTCACCAACGTTGCCGAACGTGCCGTTGTGCCCTTGCCGGATGCGGAAACCATTTACGCCATTCCGCGTTTGCTGAATGAATTTGGTCTGGACCAGATCGTGGTTGAGCAGTTTGGTCTTGAGTGCAAGCCGGCAGACCTGAGCGAGTGGGACAAGGTGGTTGAAGGCAAACTTCACCCCACCAAACACGTCACCATTGCCATGGTCGGCAAGTACATGGAATTGCTGGACGCTTATAAATCATTGACTGAAGCCTTGACCCACGCCGGTGTTCACGCTTCAACCAAAGTGACCATTCAATATATTGATGCCGAGCGTGTTGAAAACGAAGGCATCGAGATTCTCAAATCAGCCGATGCCATTCTGGTGCCGGGCGGATTTGGTGAGCGCGGTGTAGAAGGCAAACTGCAAGCCGTGCGCTACGCCCGTGAAAATAAAGTGCCGTACCTCGGTATTTGTCTCGGTATGCAATCGGTCGTTATTGAATTTGCTCGCAACGTATTGGGCCTGAAAGGCGCCAACTCTACCGAGTTTGACAAGAATGCACCGCACCCGGTGATTGGTTTGATCACCGAGTGGATTTCTGCTGACGGTGCGGTAGAGCGTCGTGATGAAAGCTCCGACCTCGGCGGCACCATGCGTTTGGGCGCACAGGAATGCCGTCTGGTTTCCGGCTCCAAAGCACGCGAGATTTACGGTGACGATATTATTGTTGAGCGCCACCGTCACCGTTACGAAGTGAACAACAACTATGTTGATCAATTGCAGCAGGCCGGTTTGCGTATCGGTGGCTGGTCCGCTGACGACACTCTGGTTGAAGTGGTTGAAATTGCCGATCACCCATGGTTTGTGGCCTGTCAGTTCCACCCGGAATTTACCTCCACGCCCCGTGATGGTCATCCGTTGTTCAGCAGCTTCGTAGAAGCCGCGGTTGCCAACAAAAAGTAAATGATCCCTTAAAAAGCATGCAGCCATCTGTGTGCTTTTTTCACTTTTCAGAGTGAGAATTTCGTGTCAGAAAAACAGGTAAAAGTTGGGCAAATCAACGTTGGCAATTCGCTGCCATTCGTATTGTTTGGCGGCATGAATGTGCTGGAATCCCGTGACATGGCCATGCAAGTGGCTGAAGCTTACGTGAATGTGACGCAAAAGCTGGGCATTCCTTACATTTTCAAAGCGTCTTTTGACAAAGCCAATCGCTCCTCCATTCACTCCTACCGTGGCCCGGGTATGGAAGAAGGCCTGAAAATTTTTCAGGAAATCAAACAGACGTTTAATGTCCCGGTCATTACCGATGTGCATGAAATTGATCAATGCCAGCCGGTAGCCGAGGTTTGCGATATTATTCAATTGCCGGCATTTCTCGCGCGCCAGACCGATCTGGTGGCGGCGATGGCCGCGACCGGTGCCGTTATCAATATCAAAAAACCGCAATTTCTCAGCCCCGGGCAGATGAAAAACATCGTTGAAAAATTCCGTGAATGCGGTAATGACCAGATTATTTTGTGCGACCGTGGCACCAGCTTCGGTTACGACAACCTGGTAGTAGACATGCTGGGTTTCCGCACCATGAAAGATGTGAGTGGGAACGCGCCGGTTATTTTTGATGTCACACATTCGTTACAATGCCGTGATCCACTGGGTGAAGCCTCCGGCGGGCGCCGTCATCAGGTGGCCGAACTGGCGCGAGCCGGTCTTGCAGTGGGCATTGCCGGTCTGTTCCTGGAAGCGCATCCGGACCCGGACAACGCAAAATGCGATGGCCCCAGCGCCTTGCCGCTGTCGCAATTGGAGAATTTTTTAGTACACATGAAAGCTGTGGATGATGTGGTAAAACAACTGCCACCTCTCGATATTCGTTAATTGTTGAAACTGGAGTTAAAGAACTGATGAGCAAGATTGTTGATATTAAAGCGTTTGAAATTCTGGATAGCCGTGGTAACCCGACTGTAAGCGCCGAAGTTATTCTGGAAGATGGTTCGGTTGGTTCTGCTGCTGCCCCGTCTGGCGCTTCTACCGGTTCACGTGAAGCTTTGGAGCTGCGTGACGGTGATAAATCCCGCTACCTGGGTAAAGGTGTATTGAAAGCGGTTGATAATATCAACAACACCATCAAGCCGTTGCTGGTTGGCAAAGATGCTGTTAACCAGCGCGAGCTGGACAACATTATGTTGGCTGCTGATGGCACCGACAACAAAGCCAAGCTGGGCGCCAACGCCATTCTGGCGGTATCTCTGGCAGCTGCAAAAGCGGCTGCCATTTCCAAAAAAGTACCTTTGTATGCACACATTGCTGACCTGAACGGTACGCCGGGCAAATACTCCATGCCGGTTCCGATGATGAACATCATCAACGGCGGTGAGCACGCTGACAACAACGTAGACATCCAGGAGTTTATGGTTCAGCCGGTTGGCGCCAAAACTTTTGCTGAAGCGCTGCGTGTTGGTGCGGAAATTTTCCACAGCCTTAAAAAAATCCTGCACGATAAAGGCCTGAACACTGCCGTAGGTGATGAAGGTGGTTTTGCGCCAAACCTGCCATCTAATGAAGATGCATTGAAAGTTATCGCTGAAGCTGTTGAAAAAGCAGGCTATAAACTGGGTGATAACGTAACTTTGGCTTTGGACTGTGCTTCTACCGAATTCTACAAAGACGGTAAGTACGATTTGGCTGGCGAAGGTCGCGTATTCACCACCAACGAATTCTCTGACTACCTGGCTGACCTGGCTAACAAATACCCGATCATCTCTATCGAAGACGGTAAAGACGAAAGCGATTGGGACGGCTGGGCTGACCTGACCAACAAAATCGGTCACAAAATCCAGTTGGTGGGTGATGATCTGTTCGTAACCAACACCAAAATTCTGAAAGAAGGCATCGACAAAAAGATCGCCAACTCCATTCTGATCAAGTTCAACCAGATCGGCTCTCTGTCCGAAACCCTGGACGCGATCAAAATGGCTCAGGACGCTGGTTATACCGCGGTAATTTCTCACCGTTCCGGTGAAACCGAAGACACCACCATTGCTGACCTGGCGGTAGCAACGGCTGCTGGCCAAATCAAAACCGGTTCTCTGTGCCGCTCTGACCGCGTATCCAAGTACAACCGTCTGCTGCGCATCGAAGCTGAGCTGGGTTCTGCTGCGGCACCTTACCGCGGTCGTGCAGAATTCAAAGCCTGATTTTTCTGCTTTAAAAACAGACAAGCCGCTTGCCGGCTGTCTGTTGGAACAACAGGGACGTTGTTTTCATGCCTGCTTTTTTTGTGATTACCCTCCGCTCGCGCGTTTGAAAATCTGACGCCCTTCCCGCTATTACCAGTCTCATCTACCTTCACCCCGAGAGTATGGTGTAACATAGCCTCCCTTTTTCGACAGAATTGATTCCGATGAAGTGGATTTTCGGCACTTTATTAATACTTTTATGCGCCCTGCAATACCGTTTGTGGGTGAGCGAAGGAAGCCTTGCTGACGTTCAGCGGCTGGAGTCGGAAATTACCGTACAACAGACCGAGAATGATCGCCTGCGTGAGCGCAACCGGGTTCTTGAGGTTGAAGTTGAGAATCTGAAAAGCGGCCTCGACTCGATTGAAGAGCGTGCGCGTAGCGATATCGGTATGATTGGCGAAAATGAAACTTTCTTCATGGTATTAAAAGAAAAGAAAAAATAATGCCATTGATCTTTATCCGCGTGTTTCTGTCCCGATTATCCTGATGATGAATTCTTCTGCTTTGCCATCGCCATCCGCCTGCTGGATTATCGTTCCGGCCGCAGGGATAGGCGCGCGTATGAATGCCGATATTCCCAAGCAGTATTTATCCCTGGCGGGTAAAACCGTGCTGGAGTGGACGCTGCAACGCTTGCATCAGGTGCCGGACGTTAAAGGCATTGTGGTGGCTATTCGCGATGATGATAAACACTGGCCCGCGCTGGAACTATCCCGCCTTTATCCGACATTGACCGTGGTTGCCGGTGGTGACGAGCGTCATCTCTCTGTGCTCAATGCATTGAATGCCCTCCGGTTGCAAGCTGACCCGGATGACTGGGTGCTGGTTCACGATGCGGCGCGTCCCTGTATTCACCTGACAGATATTGCGGCCCTGCGCCACCACCTGCAAAGCCATGCGGTGGGTGGTATTCTGGCCACGCCGGTCAGCGATACGTTAAAAAGCGTGGTGGAATCCCGCTGTATAGAAACCACCCTGGACCGTTCGGTTTTGTGGCAAGCGCAAACACCGCAACAGTTTCGCTACGGTTTATTGCGTGACGCATTACTGGCAGCGCAACAACACAATCACCTGGTAACCGATGAATCTTCAGCGCTTGAGCGTGCCGGTTACCAGCCGTTGATCATTGAAGGTCGACGGGACAATCTTAAAATTACCCGGCCGGAAGATCTCGCGTTGGCCGGCTGGATTTTGCAGCAACAGGAAACAGCACAATGAGAATTGGCCACGGCTACGACGTACATGCATTTGGTGAAGGTGACAAAATCGTTATTGGCGGTGTGGTTATTCCCCACGATCATGGGCTGATTGCCCATTCCGATGGCGACGTGCTGTTGCATGCGCTGTGCGATGCCTTGCTCGGCGCAGTTGCGCTGGGTGATATTGGCAAGCATTTTCCCGATACTGATATGCAGTATCGCAATGTCGACAGTCGTTCGTTGTTGCGCATGGTGTATGCCAAGGTGATGGCCAAAGGCTGGTGCCTGGAAAACGCCGATATGACCATCATTGCCGAAGCGCCGCGTATGGCCAACCATATTCCTCACATGGTGCAAACGATTGCTGCCGATCTGCAAGCTGATGTTGAACAAATCAACGTAAAAGCTACCACCAGTGAAAAAATGGGGTTTGTCGGTCGTAAAGAAGGCATCGCCACCCACGCCGTAGTCTTGCTACGCCGCCGTTAAGCTTCTTCTCTCTTTCGTCTCTGTTGCTGAACGGCAACCGGAATGACACTGCCCACTGAACAGGGGGCAGTGTTTTTTGTTTTTAAATATCGAGTATTTTTATGCAATTTAATCCTGATTTCCCTTGTGCCTATGGCGAGCCTTTGGCTACCGCGGTGTTCCGTCAGTTTCCTGAAGACTTTCAAGTGGAAGAGGTGCTGGGATATGAGCCGGGGGGTGAGGGCGAACACGTTTATTTGCATCTTATCAAACGGGGTGAAAATACCGCCTGGATTGCCAAACAAATTGCCAGCCTGGCCGGTGTTCAGGAGATGGATGTCGGTTATGCCGGCCGTAAGGATCGCCATGCGGTCACCAGTCAATGGTTCAGTGTGTATTTACCACCGAGTAAGCCGGAGCCGGATTGGCAGCAGCTCGTTAACGAGAATCTCAAGTTGCTGGCGTTTGCCCGACATAACCACAAACTGCGCCGCGGCGAACATCAGGCCAACCGGTTTGTGATTCGTTTGCGGGAAGTAACCGGCGCTGATCGGCAGGCTTTGGAGCAGCGTTTGGAAACCATTCGTGACAATGGCGTACCCAACTATTTTGGTGAGCAGCGGTTTGGCCGTCAGTACAATAATCTGAACCAGGCGGAATCCTTATTAATTGATCGCAAACCGATCAAGTCACGCTCGGAGAAAGGCATTATTTTATCGGCGGCACGTTCCTGGGTTTTTAACCTGGTACTGGCGGAGCGGGTTCGACAAAATAATTGGCGAGACATGGTAGAGGGTGAGCCGCAAGAATGTCCCTCCGGTCCTTTGTGGGGCAGGGGGCGGGCGATCACCCGTGGTGAGCTGGCCGCGCTCGAGCAGCAGGTGTTGGAGCCCTGGTCAGAATGGTGTAATGCGCTGGAACATCAGGGTTTGCAGCAGGAGCGTCGTCCGCTGGTGTTGCAGCCTGAAGCCATGCAATGGCAGTGGCTGGGCGGCGATCTTGAATTAAGTTTCTCGCTCTCCGCTGGCGAATTCGCAACCGCTGTTTTAAAAGAAATCACCCTTCTGACGCAGGCCGGAGCGCCCGAGTCTGGCGAATAGCGGGCTGCCTTCCGGGCTGCCTGTTAGCCCAAAGTCTGTGCCATTGAGTATGTTATAGTTGCCGCCTTTTTATCCCGGTGCATTACCGGGATTTGCATAATAAATGTACGGCAGGATCGGAAACGGCTTGAGAATGATAACAGGCTGTGTATTATTCGAGCGGCTGTCGGTCAGGCCCAAAAAAACAAGGCTGAGATGGACTGATCTCAATGGAGGGCTATGGTGAGTGATCTCATTTTGCAGGGGGTTGGCATGACTTCCTTGCGAACGCGTGAGCGTCTGGTGCAGCGTTTGATTGAACAGGGTGTTAGCGACTATCAAGTGCTTGATGTTATGCGTAACACACCCAGACATCTCTTTGTTGACGAAGCGCTGGCTCATCGCGCTTATGAAGATACCGCTTTACCGATTGGCCACGGCCAAACACTTTCCCAACCCTACATCGTTGCACGCATGACAGAAATTCTGTTGGGTGCCGGTGGCAAGCTGGACAAGGTTCTCGAAGTTGGAACCGGTTCCGGTTATCAAACATCCATACTGGCGCAACTGCTTCCCCGAATCTACAGTGTCGAGCGCATCAAACCCCTGCAGGACAAAGCGCGTGATCGCCTGCGCCTGCTGGGGCTGAATAACGTTCAGTTACGCCATGCTGATGGCGGTTTTGGCTGGCCGGAAGTGGGCCCGTTTGACGGTATTTTAAGCGCGGCAGCACCTGCCGTTGTTCCTGAAGAGCTACTCGCCCAGCTGGCACCTGGTGGTGTATTGGTTATTCCGGTTGGTGCCCGCGAGCAGCATTTACACATGATCATCCGGGACGACAGCTCGGATAAATTTATTACTCAAATTCTGGAACCGGTGAAATTTGTTCCGCTGGTTCCGGGCATAACCCGGTAAGTCTTCTTTCAGGAAATAACATGAAGCATTATTTGATGGTGTTTATCAAAGGCATGGCGATGGGCGCTGCCGATATCGTTCCCGGAGTATCGGGAGGAACCGTTGCATTTATCACCGGTGTTTATGAAGAATTGCTCGACTCCCTGAAAAAAATGACACCGGCTTCGCTGGCGATCTGGTTCCGCGAAGGTTTTGGCGCGTTCTGGAGACACATTAACGGGTTCTTTCTGATGTCGCTCTTTTGCGGCATTCTGCTCAGTATTTTATCGCTCGCCAATGTTGTCACCTGGTTGTTGGCTGAACATCCTTTGCTGGTGTGGGGCTTTTTCTACGGCATGGTACTGGCATCCACCATCTATATTGCCAAGCCGCTACCCTTCAGAAATCCGTTAATTGTTTTTCTCTTTGTGGTCGGGGTGGTATTCGCTACCGGTGTTTCCATGATTCGCCCGGCAGAATTGCCCGGTGAATGGTGGGTGGTTTTTCTGGCTGGCTCTATTGCCATCTGCGCCATGCTGTTACCCGGAACCTCGGGCAGTTTTATGCTGATCCTGATGGGCTTGTACGGATTTATTCTGCAATCACTGGTGGAATTTAACCTGGTGATTCTGATCAGCTTTGCCGCGGGTTGTGCCACTGGCTTGTTAATGTTTTCTCACCTGCTATCCTGGCTATTAAGGAATTATCACGATGTCACCCTGGCATTGATGACCGGCTTCCTTTTGGGGTCTTTAAGTATTATCTGGCCGTGGAAACACGTATTGGAAATGGTGGTTGACCGTCATGGCAAACAAATTCCGGTGCAACAGGAAAATGTATTGCCTGACCAATTTCTGGCCTTGACCGGTACCGATCCGCAAACCTTGCCGGTGTTGGGTGTGGCACTGTTCGGGTTTATTCTGGTTTTCGCACTGGAGTATGGTGCGAACGTTTATCGACGCAAATTGCAGAAATAATCCATTTCGTTGGATATTTCCTTGCATCGACGGCAAAAATAGACAAAATTGCAAAAATGGCGCCTAAAATATTAGATATATTTGTCATAAAAGCAATTTTTCAGGCTTCTTTTAACAGTAAAAAAAGCGTGCGTTTTTGTACCGTACCGAGTCCTTTATGTCACAAGCGTTATGGCGACATTTAAATGCTTATTTAAAAGTGATTGTTATCTTGATCGCTTTTTTGTCGCTGTGCGCTTGTGCTGTTAATTCCGGTGTTCACGTCATTGATCGCGATCAGCCGCCAGGTCGGCGGATTCAGACGCATCACGTTGCCAAAGGTGAAACCCTTTTCTCCATTGCCTGGCGTTATGGCCTCGATTACAAGGAATTAGCCCGCTCCAATAGAATATCTCCCCCTTTTACCATCTATCCCGGGCAAGTCATCCGTCTCCAGGCGGGTGCTCGTCAACCGGCGGTTGCACAAAATACGCCGCGCGCTCCCACGCAATCTCCCCCGCCGATGGCCACCCGACCTGTAACCGGTACCACCGCAGCAGCCGCAAAACCGGCGCCTCCAGCCGCTCGTTCTGAAATTAAAACACCCGCTGCCAGTAAACCTTCCGCACCGGTTTTATTGACCGGGGCGCCGCGCTGGCAATGGCCAGCAAGAGGAACCATCATTGCTCGCTTCCAGGCTAACACCGGCCTGAACAAGGGTATTGATATTGCCGGAAATTTGGGTGAGCCTGTGTTGGCAGCAGCGGCCGGACAGGTGGTTTATGCCGGCACCGGGCTGCGAGGATATGGCAAACTTCTCATTGTTAAACATAACGAGACGTTCCTTAGCGCTTATGCGCACAACGACACATTATTTGTTAAGGAGGGTGATAGTGTAGGCGCTGGGCAGAAAATTGCCGGAATGGGTTCAAGCGGTACAGACAGGGTCAAGCTTCATTTTGAGATTCGACGCGAAGGTACACCTGTTGATCCAATGATCTATTTACCAAAGCGTTGAAGCTGGAAAATGAACTGTCAATTATAGCGTTCAGTGAGATAAACCGATTAATTATCTCACCAACAAGGAATGGTACAGCTTGTGTAGTAACGTGTCGGCGCAGTCAGTGTCGACCGGTCAACTGAGAATAAGGGGCTGAAAAATGACTATAGGAAACAGGGATTCAAGCACATTTGACCGTGAAGATGTATTCGTCATGCAGGATATAGAGTTTGAAAGAAATGTCCTGTTAGCTGAAGACGATGACCACCCCGAACCAGCAACACCTCGTCGTGCTGGTGAAAGAATATTGGATGAAAAATTCAATAAAACTCTTGATGCAACGCAAATCTACCTCAACGAAATCGGATTCTCGCCTTTATTAAGTGCAGAAGAAGAGGTTTATTTTGCCCGTCGTGCATTGCGTGGCGATGAAGCTTCTCGCAAACGTATGATTGAAAGTAACTTGCGTCTGGTGGTTAAGATCTCGCGTCGTTATGTTAATCGTGGTCTGGCATTGCTGGATCTGATTGAAGAAGGCAACCTGGGTCTGATCAGAGCGGTTGAAAAATTCGATCCGGAGCGCGGCTTCAGATTCTCTACTTATGCCACCTGGTGGATCCGTCAAACAATTGAACGGGCCATCATGAACCAGACTCGCACCATTCGTCTGCCAATTCACGTGGTCAAAGAGCTCAACGTATATTTGCGTGCAGCCCGCGAACTGACCCAGAAACTCGATCACGAACCGACCGCTGAAGATATCGCCAGATTGCTGGATAAACCGGTATCCGATGTAGAGCGGATGTTAGGTTTGAATGAGCGCGTTACTTCTATCGATACCCCGATTGGCAACTCTTCTGACAGAACCGTTGTTGACACCATTGCCGATACCCACGTATCCGACCCTGCTGTATTGTTGCAGGACAACAACCTTACCCTCAGTCTCGACAGCTGGCTGGACGAGTTAACCGAAAAGCAGCGCGAAGTGCTGGCACGTCGTTTCGGTTTGCGCGGACATGAGGTAAGCACGCTGGAAGAAGTTGGTCATGAAATTGGTCTGACCCGTGAGCGTGTTCGTCAGATTCAGGTTGAAGCGTTGAAACGTCTCCGTGACATCATGGAAAAACAAGGTCTGGATAGCGAGGCGCTATTCGGTGCGTAATTCCCTGATGATACGCAATGAAAAAGGCAGCAATCGCTGCCTTTTTTTTCGCTTCTATTTTGAGCCCAGGTTGCTATTCTGAATCTCTTGTCCCTGCCGATTTAAAAAATATAAACTCCCTTGAGTTGCCGATGCGCGGATCATAAATAGCTAAAGTTTTTAGCTCGATTGCATCGGCAATGTCCCAAAATATCTGCCGGTCGAAAACCTTCCGGCGATGTAATAAAGGGTTAGTGCCGGGCTGGTATCGGTGGTCAATCTGCTTTATTGTGAATCACTTTGTTAGAGCTTCCTTCCGGGAAACGTCTCAACACGCTAATAACATCTGCACTTAACAATAAAGAGTTTGCCGCTATGAAGTTTTTTACTCCTCTCGTTGCATTGTCTGCGATGCTGTTTTCAGTCGCTTGCAGTCAACAGCCCATTACCTCGGTATATGACCCGAATAACGACTATACCGCCGAGTCAGTGTATGAAAAAGAGCTTGAAAACTACCCGGAAATTCGCCTGGTCAGTGCCGAGCTGCCGGAAGGCGTGGCCGAGTTTAAAAATCTTTCTTATGTGAAATATGGTCGCCGCGAGTTACAGCTGGATCTGTATGCGCCGGCCACTACCATGAGCGAAAAACGTCCGGCCATTGTGCTGGTGCATGGCGGCGGTTGGCGTTCCGGCTATCGTGAAGGCATGACACCGCTGGCCCAGCAACTGGCACTGCGCGGTTATGTAACCGCTACTATCAGTTATCGGCTGGCTCCGGAAGCAAAATACCCGGCCGCTATTCACGACGTGAAAGCCGCTATTCGCTGGTTGCGGGTTAACGCAGAAACCTATGGCATTGATGTCGATAAAATTGCTATTGCCGGCGGTTCTGCCGGTGGGCAAATTGCCAGCCTGACCGGTGTTACGGCGGGCATTGAAAAATTTGATCCGCAGGCAAAGCACAGTAAAGTTTCCAGCGACGTGCAGGCAATTATCAATATTGATGGTCTGTCCGACTTCACTTCGGAAGCTGCCCGGTTGCATGAGGACGACCCGCGTAAGAATCCATCATCGGCGGGTTTCTGGTTTGGCGGTAATTACGCGACCAAAACCGAACTGTGGCATGAGGCTTCACCCATTTATTACGTGAACAAAAATACCCCGCCGATGTTGTTTATTAAAAGCTCGGTGCCGCGTTTCAGTGTCGGGCAGGAAGAGATAAGTCGGCTATTGGATGAACAGCGGGTAAATAACCACGTTGAAGTTTTCCGCCATGCGCCGCACAGTTTCTGGTTGCTGTATCCGTGGATGAAACCCACAGCGACCATTATGGCGAATTTTCTTGATGCACAATTCGCTTACCGTATGACCTGCCATTAAAGGCAGATAAAGACTTTCGCCATGCTGACCGTTTGTCATTAGGATGTTTGTTCCAAAAACGCATGAATACATCCGTGTAGCTCCGTCGAGTCAACGGCAACTGTTCCCTACGTTGCTCTAACTTCCGCCATCCCTGGCGGGCGTCCATGACTCGACGGTTTTGGAACAAACATCCTAACGCCAAACGGCTTTAACCGCTCTGAGTGTTATCAAAAGCCGCGAGATGTTAATTCGGCAAATAACGGTACTGACCGGTGATCGTGTAATCAAACAACATGTCTTCCAGCTTTGGGCCTGCGCCTATGTTGTGAATAATCAACGGGCGTTTACCATCGGCAGATTGTTTCTCGCTGACAAAACCTATGTGCGGTAAATTGCCTGGTAACATCCAGGTCACCATATCTCCAGGTTGATAATCCTCTCCCTTCTTGCCCGGCGTTAATGATTCACCATGGCGAGTAAAAAACGTTTGCAGGTTGGGCACGCGGCGGTGGTCAATGTTGGTGTCCGGTCGCGTCTGGTTCCAAATACGGCGCGCCGGGTATTGATCGAAATGCGCACGAATATCCTCATGAACTTCTTTCTGCAAATCTATACCGATGGCGCGGTAACTGCGCACAATAACATCGGTGCATACACCAAACTGCGGCGGAATATCGCCACCGGGATAATCAATTTTAAACCAGGCAGCGTTATAGGTAATGTTTTGCTGCGTACTGGCCATAGCCGCTTGCAGCACCTTGTCCATATCTGCCAGCGCGCTTGTCGCCAGCGAGCAGAGTAACGGCAATAACCATAAGGTGCGTAGCTTCATCAGTATTTTCCGGAGTGAAAAAAAGGTTGGAGTACTGCCGGAGCAAAACGTTGCAGGATATGAAAAACCAGCAAGCCCGCCAGAATGCCACTGCCGTTGGCGAGAATATCCAGAAAGCTGAAGGTGCGGGGCGGCATAAAGTGTTGCGCAACTTCAATGGCGATGGAGTACACCAGCAGAATCAGTGCGCGATAGCCCCAATGCCAACGCGGCCAGAGAAAACTGATAGAAATGCCGGCAACCAGGTAGCCGGTAAAATGCATCAGCAGATCATTGTACATAGGCACCATGTTGCCCGGACTGGGCGTGAGCCCCAGCACCGTGTAAATAATGAGCATGGCAAGAAATTGTAAATAGCAGACTAAAGGCCAGATTCTGAGCAGGAGGTTCATAGCATTCCGTGAATTGAAAAAAGGCCAGTTTAACCTGGCGGGGCTTCCGGGAAAAATTTAACAGGGCTGAGAAAATTTGACGGGTGTGAGAAACCTGACAGGCTCGCGACAATTAACCCTGTCTGCAAAAACTTGCCAGGGCGGGTTAACCGCGGATGAGATTATTTGCTGGCGAGTTGTTTTTGCAGCATGGCTTCGGCGGCGTACAAATCCTGTGGCGTGTTGATATTAAAAAAAGGATCGTAGTGCGGGTTTTCGAAATCGACAAAGGTTGCACGATGCTTGCCTGCCCATTGTCGCAAGTCGACCTGGGTATCGCTGGTAAGCACCTGCTCAATTTCCGCTAACAAGCTGATATGCCATAACGCAAACGCGGGCTGGATACGATCATTGGCGCGGGCGATAACCAGTTGTTCGTCCGAGGTGATAGCGGCCCATAACTTTTCCACCTGATCTTCCGGCAAAAAAGGCGTATCGCTGGCAAAACTGACCAGCCATTCACTGTGTGGAGCATTGGCCTGCATCCACAGCAGTGCCTGGTAAATACCGGCCAGCGGGCCTGGTTGGCCGGGAATGCTGTCCGCCAGTACTGGCAAGCGGGTGCGGGCAAACCGCAGGGCATTCCCGTTAGCGCTCAGCAGCATGGTGCTGACCTGGGGCAGGGCGCGGGCGAGAGAACGTTGTAACAGGGTTTGGCCAGTCAGCGGCAGCAGGCATTTATCGCCACCGCCCATCCGGCGCGCTTTGCCTCCCGCAAGCATAACTCCAATAACTGTTGGCTGATCACTCATGCGGAAAATTCTTCAAGATGAAAATTGCGCCACCATTATAAGCTGATATGTGGCCTTCGTGTAACGTCATTCTGAAAGCTTACGCAGGAAAATAGAGATTGCCAAGCACGGCTCCGGCCTGGAAACGGTTACTTTGGTTAGTTAATAGCTATCGGAGGTATTCATATTATTAATTTTTATAATGATTGGCGCTGCTTTACTCTGGCACCTGTTCCCAAAACGAGTTTGCCCAGGTAACCGCAGGAGTATTTTATGAGCCTTACCACCTTGACCACAGCAGCTGGCGCCCCGGTGCCTGACGACAATAACAGCATCAGCGCCGGTTCCCGGGGGCCGTTGACCTTCGATAACCATTACCTGTTTGAAAAGCTGGCGCACTTCAACCGCGAACGTATCCCGGAGCGGGTGGTGCATGCGCGGGGTACCGGGGCTTATGGCGAGTTCACGTTAAAGAGCGGGCTTGAGCCATTGACCATCGCCAATTTTTTACAGACAGCCGGTGAAAAAACTCAGGTGTTTGTGCGCTTTTCTACTGTGGGTGGTGGTCAGGACTCCAGTGACTATGCCCGTGATCCGCGCGGTTTTGCGGTGAAGTTTTATACCCGTGAAGGCAACTACGACATCGTTGGTAACAACACCCCGGTATTTTTTCTGAATGACCCCATCAAGTTTCCTGATTTTATTCACTCGCAAAAGAAAAATCCGCGCACCAATTTGCCTGATCCGGCCGCGATGTATGAGTTTTGGGCGAATCATCCGCAGTCATTGCACCAGATGACCATTCTCATGTCGGATCGCGGTATTCCTGCGTCCTACCGGCACATGCATGGTTTCAGTTCGCACACGCTCAGTTTGTGGAACGCGAAGGGTGAGCGCTATTGGGTGAAGTGGCATTTTAAAAGTTGCCAGGGTATCAAAACCCTGACCGCTGAGGAGGCCGCGCAGCAACCGCCTTTTGGCGCGCAGCAGGATCTGGTGGACGCCATTGACCGTGGCGACTTTCCCGCCTGGCGAGTGTATCTCCAGGTATTGACCGAAGCCGATGCGGCGCAGTGGTCGCTCAACCCGTTTGACCTGACCAAAGTCTGGTCGCAAAAGTTGGTTCCCTTGCAGGAGATAGGCACCTTGCAACTGAACCGCAACGTAGAAAATTATTTTGCCGAGACCGAGCAAGCTGCTTTTGCACCCAGTAATCTGGTTCCGGGTACCGGCGCTTCGCCGGACAAAATGTTGCAGGCGCGTTTGCTGGCTTATCAGGATGCGCATCGCTACCGTTTGGGCGTTAACGCCAATCAGATTCCGGTCAATGCACCGCAATGTCCGGTTAATCATTACCAGCGCGATGGTGCAATGGCCGGCTGCCCTTTTTCACAAGGGCGCAGTGTGCAAACCCGCGAGGTTAATTTTTTCCCCAATGATCGCAGCGCCGCCGGTGCACCGGTTCCGGATATTCGCGCTCAGGAACCACCGTTACGCCTTTCGGCAGAGGCGGTTGCCCGTTACGACCAGTCCGGTGAAGATTATTACTCGCAGGCGGGTGATTTGTTCCGGTTGATGACGGAAGATCAAAAGCAACAGCTGGTGAACAATATTGCGGGTGGTTTGCGTTATGCCAACACATCCATACAGGAGCGCATGCTGGCCTACTTGCACCAGGCTGACGCCGATTACGCGGCCCGGGTTGCAGCGCTGTTAGGTTAGTGAGCTGACGTCGCTGTTGCGGACGACATTAAAAAGCCGGATCGATGTGATGTCGATCCGGCTTTCAGGTTGATATGATTTTTACAAAAAGCACCTGCGACCAGGGTTTTATTTAAACAGCTGCTGGGCAAAAAACCATAAATCCTGTTTCCATACATGCCAGTCATGTTTGCCTTGTGGATACACCGTCCAGCGGTGATCTACCTGATTGCGATCAAGGTATTTGTGCAGCGTATCGCTGACATGAAACAGTTGATCACTATCGCCACAGGCCACATACAGCAGTTTCAGTTGACGGTTCAGCTTCGCCGGGTCAGGCACCAGCATGGCGGGTGGGCGAGTATTGGGTGCTGCGGAAAATCCGCCAACCCAGGCGAACTTGTCGGTGTGGCTCAGCCCGATATTCAATGCCTGGCCACCACCCATCGACAAGCCGGCAATTGCACGTGACTCGGCGCTATTTTTCACCGCATAGCGGGATTCTATAAACGGGATGATATCCACCAGCAAGTCCTGCTCGAAAACCGCAAAGGCGGGCGCATGTTCAAATAAATTGCCTTCAGCGCGGTCGTTTTGTTGCGCGCGGCCATTGGGCAAAACCACCAGCATGGGTTCTGCGATGCCCTCGGCGTAGAGATTATCCATCACCGCTTGCAGGTTGCCAAAACGCGACCATTCGTATTCATCACCACCAATACCGTGCAACAAGTACAGCACCGGATAGCGTTTTTTCGGGTCATAACCTGGCGGTGTATACACTTGCAGGCGCCGTTCAACGCCAACGGTGGTGGATTTGTAACGCAGCTCTTGCAATGCACCTTGATGCTCTGCACGCTTTTCACTGTCAAAATGTTTCACCGGCAGTGCCGCGTTATCGTTGTGAGCGCCTTGTGAAACTGGCTGCTGAGCGGTTTGGCAGCCGCTGATCATCAATAGCAAAAGCAAAAACCAGCACTTCATCATCAGTTCTCCGACAGGCTTGTTATTGTGGTGGGACAAGTTTCTTTTAAGTGTACACAGGGATGCATAAGCGCGACATTTTTTTATCGCGGTTGAGAACCGGGTGGCGGCAAAGCGATGGAACGTGGGTAATACATGGCGGGAGGAAGAGTGCCAGCCGCTGATGGTACAGCGCAGGGGAGAATAGCAACCAGCCACAAGGCCGGTTGCTATTTGAGCGGGTATTGCTTGATGTTACAGGTTGGTCAGATTTTGAACTGCAAGGTGTTTTCGAGTAGGCGGCTGGCGCTTTGACGCATATTCAGGCTGTAACCCAGCGTTTTTTCTACCTGATCCAGGATATTTTCCGAAGAGTCTCCCAGCTCACGCGTACTGCGTGACATTTGTTCGGCAACGGTTGCCTGCTGCTCGGCGGCGGTAGCAATTTGCGTATTGAGGTCGCGCAGCATTTCTACGTTGTTAACAATCAACTGCAAGGATTCGCCAGCGCTGGCAGCACTTTTTACCGACATCTGCGCACCGTCAAAACTTTGCAAAATAATATCCACGGCTCTGGATGCACGCTGTTGCAGTTTTTCAATAACCGAGCGAATTTCGGCGGTAGAGTCCTGTGTGCGTTTGGCGAGTGACCGCACTTCGTCAGCTACAACCGCAAACCCTCGACCCTGCTCGCCGGCGCGTGCGGCTTCAATAGCGGCGTTGAGAGCCAGCAGATTGGTTTGCTCGGCAATGCTGCGAATAACTTCCAGCACGGCACTGATGCCGGCAACGTCGTCTTGCAACTCGGTAATAATATTTTTTGCATCCCCCACATTGTTGCCCAACTGGTTGATGGCGGTTATGGCATCGTTAACCCGCGTTCTACCTTCCAAGGCTGTATCGCGGGCCACATCCGTGGCTGAACTGGCTTCAATACAGGTGCGCGCAACTTCCCGCACGGTTGCCGCCATTTGCGTGGCAGCAGACGCGGACTGCTGGGTCTGGTTGTTTTGTTGATCCAGCTCGGCGCGGGTGTCGTCGGTGACGGCTTGCAGATCAACCGACAGTTTATTGACCTGGTCGGCGGAGTCCTGAATATTATTAATGAGCAGTGATACCTGCGTAACCATCGCCGTCAGGTTGTCGGCAACATCACCAATCACATCATGGCTGTCTACCTGCAAGGTGCGGGAGAAGTTGCCCGCCTTGAGTTCCTGAGTGAGGTCGTTAACCGAGGACACGCTGAGGTTCAGCGCTCGCAATATACCCATGGCCAAATAACAGCCGAGAATAATGCAGGCGAGGGCCACTATCAGCAGCAAGGTGCGTGAGGTGTTGGCGTCTTCGCGCATTTGTTGCGCGGTCTTCATCAGCTGCTGGCTGGCGAGGCGATCCATCACGCCAATACTTTCGATGAGCTTGCTCGCCCGACTAAAAAATTCACTGTTGGTGGTGGTTGGTACTTCCGGCTCCAGCACCTGCTGGTTGAGATAGCGGTTGAAATCGTCGGTGTCGGCAATCACTTTTTCCACCGCGCTGGCGAAGTAGCTACGCAGGTTTTCGTTGCGGTTGAGCAAATGGACTTGCTGATTAAACCCGCTCATCAGGTTGTCGATTACTTGATGCAAACCGGTCAGCGTGGCCAGGTTCTCCGGTGAAATTTCGCCGGCGGTGAGCGCCGCCGCACCGCGTGCGCGTAATTGGCCGGTCATTTCCTGCAAGCGGGGAATTTGGAACAGCGTCATCTGCGACAGATAATAATTATCGCGGGTTGATTGCAGTTCAATATCAAAGTAATCCGTCAGGTAGGTCACTTCGGTTTGTATCTGTTCAATCAATTGCGTGTGCAGCGCAAAATTTCTCGCCGGATTTTTTTCGCCGCCATTTATTTTCAATGTGCTCCAGACCGTTGCGATAGCCGGCAAGGTCGTGTCGAAGCGGGTGGTGCGGGCAATGCGCTCAATCACCTGTTTGAATTGGGCATCCAGTTCCTGCTCGAGGGTGGTCAGCTCGGTAGCGGTGTTGGTTGCACCAGCGAGATATTGCGCGCTGATACCGCGATGCCTTGCGATACCGAGGCTGAGCGGTTTTATTTCAAGAATCAGGTCAATACCTTCTTCGGTATAGCTGGCGGCGTTGACCACACGGGTATGGTCAAACCATTGCTGCCCCAGTAACCAGAGATAAGGAATAAGAAAAATAACAACAACCGTGAGCAACTTGCTTGAAAAAGACATCCGGTTGGCCAGCTGAACTGCAGGTGTGAATACACTGGACATGATTATTCCCTATGGGGGATTGAGAGTTGAGCGAGGGGTTGAGGCGGAAGAAATCATCGCGGTTCAAACAGTATAAAATATATCGGTTGAACAGCGATGATCTGTATCAATCAAAGCGGGAGAAAGGTAACAGCGTTAAATAGCGATTTGCCCTTCCACCGACTGCAACTTGCGACGCGCCAGCGCGAGGTTGGCTTTGCTGCGATCCAGTACGTAATACACGAAGAGTTCACGGGTTTGGGTTAACGGACGAATCAAATGGTATTGTGAGTCGAGCGTGATCAGCATGTCTTCAATATTTTCATTAAGGCCCAGTGCTTTAATGGTTTTCAATTTTGCGCGTATCACTTCGGTGTTGCCACCTGCCGCGATATCCAGATCCAGGCCCTGACCAACAGAACCCAGCATCATCCCGCTGGAATAATCCACCAGTGCTGCCGCCATTGCGCCGTCGATATCAAGCAGTTGTTTAAGCGTGTCTGTAATAGAAGATGACATAAACAGTCCTTATGTGGAGAGAGAGTCGAGCTCGGTGAGCTCTTGCAGAGAAGCGGTCAGTTCTTTGGCCGCGTTTTTGATTGCCCACAGGGCGTGTCCGTAAGTGGTGTCTTTGCCCATGACGGCGAGCAACACCAGGTTGTATTTCGGGCCGTGTACCCGGCGGCACAACACCAGACCCTGTTCGGTTTCCAGTACAGTGCCTTCCAGGGCACCCAGGCCAAATTCCTTGACGATGGATTTGCTTAAACCATCCAGTGCGGCGGCCATGGCGGTGGCTTTTCGGCCGGGTTGCAGTTCAACGTCAAGCAGCGCAATAGGAAAACCGTCGGTGCTGGAAACTACCGCCAGTTTTAAATTATCGGCGGTCTGTTTCAGGAGTTGCAAATGGCGTGTGCAGAGCAAACGCAAAGGGGACGTCGACGTTGACATGGTCAGGATCCTTGAAAAAGTTGGTTCAGTTCTGCGTTAGCGATCAGCGAGTCAATCAGCAGCGACACATGGTGTTGCTCGCGCACGTCGGTCACAAATAGCGGCAGCGCCAGCCCGCGTTGTTCCAGCACTGCCTGATAGGGCGCCAGCACCTGGGCCGAAGGCAGGTTGGTATGACCAATGCCAATCACCAGCGAACCGCGTTCTACCAGTGCCGGAAAGGCGTCGAGATAAGTGAGCAGCTGTGCGGTGGCCTGTTCGTTGTGACAGAGCAACAAAATGGCGCCCATGGCACCTTCGGCCAGCACCGGCCACATAAATGAAAAGCGCTCCTGTCCGGGTATGCCGTACAGCGCTACGGTTTCGCCTTCGTCGAGATGAATTTCGCCGTAATCCATGGCAACGGTGGTGGTGGCTTTCTCGTGCGCTGCTTTGTCGTGATTTTCAGATTCGGTACAAATTGGCGGAATATCGCTAACGGCGCGAATGGCGGTGGTTTTACCTGCGCCCATCGGGCCAATAAATATAATTTTCATGGGCATCATGCCTGGTTAATACCCAATCCCAGGCGATTTCGCAGGCGCTGGAAGAGGTTTTGTGAATCATTATTCTGACGTTGTAATTGCGCCGCTGCCGGGGCGGTACGAATATCCAGCCCCAACCCACAGCGCTCGCAAGCACGCAGAAAAGCTTCAATATCTGCCGCGCTTGCCTGGGAAAATTCCACACCCTGGTTGATGCTGGCGTGTTGGCGGGTATAAAGCGCCGCCAGCCGCATCAGCTTCGGCGAAGACACCCACTCGTTAAACAACGGCCATTTACCAATACGAAACTCCTGGGTCGGTTGCGCCCAGGCGGTGTTTTCTGTGGATTTTTCGTTGAGGGATATTGCCCACAGCAGGCGTTTGAGAGAGTGAATTTCTGCCAGTTCACCGGGCGGTGTTTGCTCGCTGCGTACCTCCGGCAAGGCCACAGCGGCGCCAAGCGTGTGGCTGAGGGTGGCGAAGTCGAGCTGTTTAACGCGCACCTGATCCAGCGCGGGGATCACGGCGATAACATAGTCAGGGTGTTGCAGCAGTGCCGGTGCTTTCAAACCGGCGAGCAAAGCGCCCAGCGAGGCAGCAGTGGGTGTGGCTGCCGATGCTGGCAGGCGGTGTTCGCAATCTTCCAGCAGCGACATAAGGCCGAATAAACGCAATGGCCACTCAATGCGCGCCGGTTCAGCACGGATCAGTTCTTCATTGAACGCGCCCAGCGCAAAATCCGGTTGATTGGCGGCATCCCGAATAATCACCACTTCAGCGGTTTGACCTTCTTCGACGTAATTCCAATTGCTCCGGGTTCTCCCCTTGAGCATTTTCAATTGTTGCTGCAACAGACCTTGTTCGTGGTCGCTCAGCCCTTGTGACGAGATACGAAAAAAACGGTTTGAATTCATCAGGATAGGAGCTCAAATGCTCTGCATTGAAAGGCGGGCGATACGAATTTTCGGCAACTTGATCGAACGGTGATCAGTATAACGGCGCCAACCTCTCAAAACAATATGTTGAATTGAATGACAGAAAGAAATTTTACGCGACAGCGCCAAAACGGTTGCTGTGGACTAACATGGGGTGTCACCATAGCGACGAAACGCGATTGCCGCGGTGTAAAGCGGCGCTATCGCGCTGTAAAAAAGCTGACTTTCAATCGCGTTGGCAATGCAGATATCAGGGTTTAAGAGGATGGCTTGCAGGGAACCGTCTTTTTTGGCGCCCGGGTCATAACAATAACGCACCATTAGCCGCTACTGAACCTAACCTTATGGTCATCAGTTACTTTATTCAGTACCTCAGGCACCACTTCCAGGGATGATATCTATGCCGTTTATTTCCGTTACCCGCCGTTTGCGCTGGGTTTTCTTTTTGCTGATGTCGGCGCTGGCCGCAGTGGTCGCGGTTAAGAATTTGTTTGTCGTCTCGCCCTCGTTGCAATTTGCCGTGACCTTTTCCCGGGAGGAGGCACTGCAAGCTGCTGAAACCTTCCGCCTGGAAAACTTCCCTCAACTTGCTGCCCGGCGGCAGGCGATCGTGTTTGAGTCCGATGCGGCGCTGCAACATTATGTAGAGCTGGAGGCGGGCGGTGTCGCTGCGTATCAGCAGCTGATCGGCAACCCGGCAGCGGCAACCCATGGCTGGTGGGTACGTTTGTTCAGTGAAGGCCAGGAAGAAGAGTTGGGCGTTGGATTCTTTCCGGATGGTCAACTGGCCGGTTTTGCCTTCCGCCAACCGGAAAATAACCCGGGGGCCGACTTGCCCGAACCCGAGGCGCTGGCGTTAACCGAAGCGGCGATCACAAGCTTGCTGGGTGAGCAGTTTGCCGATTACCACCTGCTCAATAGCGCCGTTGTTCGTCAAACCCGTGGCCGGGCAGACCATCGCTTTACCTGGGAGCACAAGCATTTACAGGCCGGTGAGGCACGCTTTCGACTGGAAGCACTGCTGGCCGGTGACCAGCTGGTTTCGCTGGTGCGAATTAAACATATCCCGCAGGCATTCGAGCAGCGCTTTGGCGAAATGCGCGCGCTTAATCAGCGTATCAGCCAGGTTGCCAACGCCCTGATGGGGTTGGTGTTTGGCCTCGGCGGGTTTTTGCTGGGCGGTATCTGGCTGATTCGTCAGGGGCAATTGCAATGGCGCAAGGCGGTGTGGCCAGGCGTTGTTCTGGCCGCCGGTCTGGCCACGGTGGTGATAGTGAATTTACCCACCGCCTGGATGTACTACCAGACCGTTACCTCGTCGGGCACTTTTTTGTTCCAGCAACTTTTCCAGGCGCTGGCGACTTTTTTCTTCTTCGGTATTTTCTGGGTGGCGCTCTACGCGGTCGCGGAGGGTTTGAGCCGCATGGCCTTTCCCCGGCATCCGGGTTTATACGGGTTTTTTAACGCGCCCCAGGCGGCATCACCGGAGATAGTCGGGCGGGTGCTGGGGGCTTACATCTGGACCGGGTTCTTTTTGTTGTACGCGGTGCTGTTTATCGCGCTTACGGCGCGCTGGGGTTGGTGGCAACCGGCCTGGTCGCAGGTAGACCCTAACATCCTCGCCAGTTGGCGACCGGGTGTGGCGCCGCTGTTTAACGCCTTGCAGGCGGGCACCTGGGAAGAATGTTTGTTCCGTGCTATCCCGCTGTCGATTGCGGTATTGCTGGGGCGTCGTTTTGGCATGCTCCGCCCGTTGGTTATCGGCACCTTGTTGTTGCAGGCGCTGGTGTTCGCCGGTGCTCACGCCAACTATCCCAACTTGCCGGGCTACAGCCGGGTAGTGGAACTGTTTATTCCGGCACTGGTGTTCGGCCTGGTGTTTTTACGCTACGGGTTGATGATCGCCATCCTCACCCATTTTCTTTATGACCTGGTGTTAATGAGCTTGCCGTTGTTTATGACCGACGACAGCCGCTTGTGGATTGATCGGGCGATAGTTATCGCTGCCGGCTTGCTGCCTTTGTTGGCCGTGATGTGGGCGCGCTGGCGAGCGGGTAGCTGGCAATCGCTACCGGATAGTGCCCGTAATCAGGGGCTGGTAAATGTCGTTGTGCGCGAACAAGTTGCACCGCCGCCGGTTATTTCGGTGCCAGGTTCGTGGCAATTCTCTCCCGCCGTATTGGTGGTTATCACGGCTATTGGTATTGGCGGTTTATTACTCGCCTGGACCCGGCCGGATGCCGTGCAATGGCAGGGCTACACCGCCAGCCGCAGTGAGGCGTTGCAGGCCGCAGAGCAAGTATTGCAAGCGCGAGGTGTGCAGCTTGAAAGCGGTTGGCGTGCCAGCGTGACGGCGATCGGTGGCGAGAGTAATGCCTATGTTTGGCAGGAAGTGGGCGCATCCGGTTATCAGCAATTGATCGGGCGTTATTTATCAGCGCCCCGCTGGCGCGTGCAATGGCAGCGGTTTGATGGTCCCGTGGAAGAGCGCACCGAAGTGTGGACCCTATTGTTAAACCCGGATGCCAGCTTGCACGCGGTGAGTCAGCGCCTGCCAGAGGCGCGGCCGGGTGCGTCTTTGGATCGTGAACAGGCGGTGCATTTGGCGGCTGCGTTCGTGGCGGAAGCCGGTTGGGGAGATGCAGCCCAATGGCAGGAAAAGGCAGTACGGGAGATCAATCGCCCGGCAAGGCGCGACTGGGTAGTTGAATGGCTGAACCCGGATGATTGGCAGCAGGACGAAGCCACTGCCTGGATTCGGGTCGTTGTTGCCGGCGACCGTGTGGTGGACGCCAGCCGGGGCATTGATACGCCGGAAGCCTGGCACCGCCAGCAACAGATCAGGCAAAGCGAGCGCACGCCACTGAACATTGCGGCCGCAGTGCTGGCGCTGGTGTTGTTTATTGCTGCTATCAGCAGTTTTTTTGGCAAACAGGCAGCAGTTCGTTTCAGCATTCGTGCGGCGCTGCCGTGGATGGCGGTGATTGGTTCAGGATACCTGTTGGTGGGGCTGCTGTGGCTGGAGCCGACCATGGCGCATTTTGATGCTCTCGGCAGCTGGTCTGCGCAGTTGGCGGTGGTGGTATTAAGCAGTCTGGTTTCGCTGGCTTTTGTGCTGGCGGTGGTGTTTCTACTGGTGCAGGTACTTTACAGTTTGCCGGTTTCACCAGCGGGTAATGCCCGCCGGGCCTGGCCCATCGGTTTTGCGCTGGCGATTGCGCTGACGGGTGTAGAAGCCGCCGTGCGCTCGGTGATTCCGGTCAGCTACCCACCGGCCAATTACATTGGTGATTACCCCACCTGGATTCCCTGGCTGACGGCGATACTGAACCCCTGGAAATCGCTGCTGGGCTCACTGGTGTTACTGGTATTGGCCACCGGCCTTAGCCGCTTTACGCACACCGCCAAACGTTGGTGGCTGGTGATGGGTGTGGCGTTGGTGTGGTTGGCTGTCACCAGCCTGGCGCAAACCGATATCCTTGCCGCGCTGGCGAAAAGCCTGGCAACCCTGGTTACAGTAGGCTTGCTAATGGCGTTGATTCGCCGTGAGCAGGCGGCAGTCGCGCTGGTAATGGTGATGGTGAACGCAATGCTCAATACCCTGTGGGTGGCCAGTGCCGACTATCCGTTTGCCTGGTTTCACGCTTTGCTGGCCATGCTGGTGTTAGGGCTAGTCAGTGTCGGTTTATTCAAACACTGGTTGGCCTGGAGTGCGCGGCCCATCGAAAACTGAAGCGATGGCGGGTGACAACACTGACCGGTCAGCGTTTAATAAGCGGCTGTGTTGATTTACCTATTTTGTCAGGAGCCGGTTATGGAATTGAACCTCGAACATTTTCGTCAGGAATATACGCAAGGCGGCCTCGACCGCAGCGATCTCGACGATAACCCCATGGTGCAATTCAAGCGGTGGATGGAGCAAACCATTGCCACCGGCATGCCGGACCCGAATGCCATGACCGTGGCGACCGTGGATGAAATTGGCCAACCGTCCCAGCGCATTGTGCTGTTAAAACAAGCCGATGATCGCGGTTTCGTTTTCTTTACCAACCTCGGCAGCCGCAAGGCTGTCGAGCTGCAACACAACCCGAAAATCAGCCTGCATTTTCCCTGGTATTTATTGCAACGCCAGGTCAAGGTTTGCGGCGTTGCCGAGCAGCTGTCTACCCCTGAAGTGTTGAAATATTTTGTCTCCCGCCCCCGCGAAAGTCAGCTGGGTGCCTGGGCATCCCGCCAGAGCCGCAGCATCCCGTCGCGCGATGTATTAATGCAACAATTCGAAAAAATGAAACAGCGATTTGGTAAGGGTGAAATTCCGCTACCGGACTTCTGGGGCGGCTTTCGGGTGGTTCCGCATGAAATAGAGTTCTGGCAGGGCGGTGCGCACCGCTTGCATGACCGTTTTCAGTACCTGCGCACCCTGGAAGGCGGTTGGCAAATTGAACGTCTGGAACCGTGATTTTTCCTGTTATTGACCTGGAGTTTTTATCATGTCTGCAAAGGCCACGCTTCCCTCATTGATGCAATACATTGCAGTGCGCGAACCCGGTGCCGCTGACGTGCTGCACATGGCCGAGGGCAATTTACCGGTACCGGCAGATGATGAAGTGCTGATTCGTGTCAGTGCTGCCGGGGTTAACCGGCCGGATGTGTTGCAGCGGCTGGGCCATTATCCGCCCCCGCCAGACGCGTCTCCCTTGCTCGGCCTTGAAGTTGCCGGTGAAGTGGTCGCTACCGGCAAACAGGTATCCCGCTGGCAAAGGGGCGATCTGGTTTGCGCGCTGGTGAACGGTGGCGGTTATGCCGAATATGCGGTGGCACCGGCCACCCAGTGTTTACAGGTACCGGCCGGTTTGTCGCTGGTGGAAGCGGCGGCTTTGCCGGAAACGGCTTTTACCGTATGGCATAACCTCTGGCAGCGCGCCGCGTTACGGCCCGGTGAAACCCTGTTGGTGCATGGTGGTAGCAGTGGCATTGGCACTCTCGCCATTCAGCTTGCGGCGGCCATGGGGGTGACAGTTTACGCCACCGCTGGCAGCGAAGAAAAGTGTCGGGTTTGTGAATCCCTGGGGGCCACCAAAGCGATCAATTACCGCGAGGAAGATTTCGTGGCTGTCATCAAGCAGCTCACCGACGGACGCGGTGTGGATGTGATTCTCGATATGGTGGGCGGTGACTATGTGCAGCGCAATTTTGCGGCGGCGGCGCGCGATGCCCGGCTGGTGTCTATCGCTTTTCTGGAGGGCAGCCGGGTCAATATTGATTTGATGCCGTTAATGATCAAACGGTTAACCCTGACCGGCTCCACGCTGCGCGGCCAGTCACCTTTGATCAAGGTACAAATTGCTCGCGAACTGGAGCAACAGGTGTGGCCGTTGATCACCCAGGGGAAAGTCAAACCGCTGATCAGCGCAGAATATCCCTTCGCCGAAGCCGCCGAAGCGCATCGTTTAATGGAGTCCGGCAACCTGATTGGCAAGGTAGTATTGGTGCCCAATCACTAGCCGCTGCTCAACAACTCTTTATCAGGCGTTGCAGCTGGAACCCCGTGTTTATGGGATTCAATAAGCTCCGGGGTTGCCGATTTTTTGCGATAGGCTGTTACGGTTTGTGTTGTGCTGCCACCAGGCGCCGGGCAATAGCGTTGAGCAACATGCCGTAAAGTGGCAGAAAGAAGATAAAACTGATCAGCAATTTGATCACGTAATCTACCGTGGCAATTTCTACCCAGTTTTCTGCCATAAAGGTATTTTCACTGCGGTAAAAGGCAATCGAAAAGAAAGCCGCGGTATCCAGCGCATTGCCAAAAATGCCGGATACTGCCGGTGCAATCCACCACTGCGGCAAGCGTCGCAGGCGATCAAACACCTGAATGTCCAGCAATTGCCCCAACACGTAGGCGCAAAAACTGGCCAGCGAAATGCGAAACACAAAACTGTGCCAGTCTTCCAGTGAACTCCAACCGCGCCAGCTTCCCTCCTGAAAAATAACCGAAACAATATAAGACACCAGCAGCGCTGGCAGCATGACCCGGGCGATTACCAGCCGTGCTTTGTGCTTGCCAAGAATGCGTGCGGTGAGGTCGGTGGCGAGAAAAATAAACGGGAAACTGAAAGCGCCCCAGGTGGTGTGCCAGCCGAATAACGAAAGGGGTAATTGCACCAGATAATTGCTGGCAATAATAATCAGCAGGTGAAACGCCACCAGCAATAGCGGGATGGAAACCCGCCAGGAATAGAACGCAGACATAAAAAAACCTTTTTTAAATGGGGTGAGGGAACCCATACAGCGTGAAAAATTTGTTACCCGCCTTGATGCGGGCAGGCGCGCATATTACGCGCTAAGGCGCAGTTGTTCCAGTGCATAAAAAACGGCCAGAGCCATTTTAAACATCGTGCGGCGATAGCCCACAAAATGGCTGTTATAAAAAAGCCCGCACGGGATTTCTCCCGGCGGGCAGTATCAAACCGGTAAGGGTTATGCCGGTACCTGGTAATCCTGATAAGGATCAAGGGTTTCAATCGTACCGTCGTCGTGAATGGTCAGTTCCGCCATCTTCATGGAACGCAAGTGGGTAACACCTTGCGACAAACTGGAGTCGTGATAGAACAAATACCATTTGCCTTCAAACTGGCAGATGGAATGGTGGGTTGTCCAGCCGACTACCGGGTTCAAAATGCGGCCACGGTAGGTAAAGGGGCCGTAAGGATTATCGCTGGAGGCATAACACAGGTAATGGGTATTACCGGTGGAGTAAGACAGGTAATACAAGCCATTGTGCTTGTGCACCCAGGGGCCTTCAAAATAGCGGCGGTCGTGATCGCCAGCCAGCAGCGGCTCGCCATTTTCATCGAGAATAACGATCTCACGCAGCGGCTCGGCGTACTCTTTCATGTCATCACTTAAACGCGCCACGATGGGGCCAAGCGCCGGCTCGTCATCAGCCGGTTCTTCATTGGCTTCGCTGTAAGTGTGATCGCGGTATTTCTGCAGCTGGCCGCCCCACAAACCACCCACGTACAAATAATAGCTGCCATCGTCATCGGCCAGTACCGCAGGGTCAATGGAGTAGCTGCCTTGGATCGGTTCCGGTTCGGCAACGAAAGGCCCCACCGGTGAATCACCCACGGCAACACCTACCTGGAAAATGCCATCTTTATTGCGTGCCGGAAAATAGAAATAGGTTTTACCGTCTTTCTGTGTCGCATCCGGTGCCCACATTTGCCGCTCAGCCCAGGCAACGTCTTTCACATGCAAGGCAACGCCGTGGTCGGTTACCGCACCGTCCGGCGATTCCATGGAGTACACATGGTAATCCTCCATGCCGAAATGATCGCCGTTGTCATTAAACGGAATGCCGGCATCAATATCGTGTGACGGGTAAATATAAATTTTTCCATCAAACACATGCGCTGACGGGTCAGCGGTGTACATGTTGGTGACCAGTGGTTGTGAAATCGCTTTGGCATTCAGCGTTTCAAAATCAATGTGATCGGTTTTTTCACTCATACAGGGTTACCTCGTTAAAGCTGTATTCAAATGTTTCTGCGAGCAGCAAGTTCGGCTTCAATTTGCAGCTCGGTTTGCTTGTTAATTTGGTAGAAGAACAGGCAGCCTGCGGCAATCAGGAACGGCAGCGACGCATAAACACTGACCGCCAGTTTGATACCGTTAATGGTTTCCGGGTTTTGTACGTCCAGTTGCGGGTTATAACCGTAGGTGGCGAGAATAGCTGCCACCAGCGCACCGCCCACGCTCAAGCCGGTTTTCAAACCGAAAATCATCGCCGAGAAAATAATCGCAGTAGCACGGCGACCATTTTTCCATTCCGAATAATCGGCCACGTCGGCGATCATTGCCCACAGTAACGGTGTGGTAATACCGTAGAAGAAGCCGTGCAGCAGCTGCGCCAAAAATGCCAGCGCGATGGCCTCTGGCGGGAAAAATACAAACACAAAAATAAACAAAGTTGATAAGAACAAGGCAATGGCAAATACATTGCGTTTGCCAAAGCGATCGGCAAATCGCTTGGAAAAGCCGATACCGATAATCATCATGATAATGCCAACGGCATTAAACAAACTGAATGCCGAGGTGGCGGCATCTTCCGGCCAGGCAAATTCAGTCAGGCCAATGCTGGTGAGCGCGCTATTCAAACCGGCCATAAAGCCGTTGAAACCAATGTTGCTCAAAAACGCCGCCAAGTGAGCTTCGCTTAAATAATTGCTGAAATAATAAATATACATGCCGCCTTTCAAGGCCAGCGTGATAAATACCAGAATGGTGGCAATCAGCATAATCAGCCAGGGGCGGTTTTTAACCAGGTCGGTGAGGTCTTCCAGAATGCCGGAGCGATTTTCTGCCGGGGTGATTACCCGTTCGCGGGTGGTCATAAAAGTAATCAGGAAGAAAACAATACCGGTGATGGAAAAGAAAAACATCACGCTATGGAAACCGGCGGCTTTATCGCCATCGCCCATAATCAGTACCAGCGGCAGCAAGAGTACCTGAATAATAAATTGCGCCACCATTACCGCCACAAAACGGTAGGACGACAAGCTGTTGCGATCTGCCATGCTGCCGGTCAGTACGCCGCTTAATGCAGAGTAGGGCAGGTTGTTGGCAGAATAAATAATTACCAGCAACACATAAGTCGTGAAGGCGTAAATAACTT
This sequence comes from Cellvibrio polysaccharolyticus, assembly GCF_015182315.1. Taxonomy (NCBI): domain Bacteria; kingdom Pseudomonadati; phylum Pseudomonadota; class Gammaproteobacteria; order Cellvibrionales; family Cellvibrionaceae; genus Cellvibrio; species Cellvibrio polysaccharolyticus. The sequence continues at coordinate 2,857,808 of NZ_PRDL01000001.1, read as the reverse complement.
TACCGTTTTCACTGAAGTCCGGTGTGCTGAAGGCCAGCAAGGCGACCGCGCCAAAGGGAATGGCGGTCCATAAAATCCAGGGCCGAAACTTGCCCCAACGGGTGTTGGTGCGGTCGGCAATAATGCCCATTACCGGGTTGAAAAATGCCCCTATCATGCCGCCGGCAAAAATAATGGTGGATGCCTGCGCCGGCGGAATGCCGTAAACATCGGTGTAAAAAAATGCCAGAAAAGTAAGCAGGGTTTGAAAGATCAGGTTAGCGGCCAGATCGCCGAGGCTGTAACCAACTTTTTCCGTGACTGATAATTTTTGTGAGTTGGACATAGGCATATTTTATTTTATTGGTTAATGGAAGATGTTACTTGCCGTAATGGTTCCCGGTAGTTTCCGTTGCACGCTTAAGGCGAGACAAGGGGAAATACCATTCCATTGGATAGGGATTGTGCCGCTAAACAGGGGTTATAGTCTACTAGTATATTACATGTCCGGTTGGTTTCCCGATTGACCTGCTGAATAACGAAAAACGGTTGGTGGTTAGCCAATTCCGCGAGGGTAAGGCGAGCGCTGAAACCCCACCGACAGTGACCGTTATCCGGGTCATCAACACTCCCGTAAAGTACGAAAAGCGGTCTTTTGATCAGGGGCCTAACCGGGCGCAGCCACCGGGAGTTGGCAAAAGTGTCATTACGGTGTTTGGTTCCCAGGCTGCAAAGGGTAAAATCACGGCTTCTCTTATGCTGTCTGGATTTTTTATGGCCTTTAAAAAAGCGGTCGCCGCTACTCTCTATTATTTGTATCAGTACCGCCGCGAACTGCTGCAGGCGCTGTTATGGCCATTGCTGGCATTTATCGTGATTGATTATTTGTCACCCGAGGAACCGGACAGCCCGCTCTGGGGCGGCATACTGCTGGTTACCTTTATCATCCAGGTGCTGGTGGCTATTACGGTGCATCGTATTGTGCTGTTGGGGCCAGGCTCGGTATCGCGCTGGGGCACTGTGGGCTGGGGGCGGCGGGAGCTTCGCTATGCGCTGCACGCGGTGGGGCTGTTGTTGATCATTATTCCGGTTGCGGCGTTAGCCGTTATACCGGTGATTGGCGGGCCGCTGGCCGTGGCTGCGGTAACCTGGGTGGTCGCTCGTCTCGGGCTGGTGTTTCCGGCAATTGCTATTGACCAGGAGTTTTCCTATAAGGATTCCTGGCGAATTACGGCCAATCACCAGTTGCTGGTGTTACTGGTGATGTTCGTCAACACCGTGGTACTGGCGTTGCTACCGGCATTGTTGCCGCGTGTTTTCCTGGTTTCCAGTGTGATTTCGCTAACCATGGTGGTGCTGCAAATCGGTTTGCTATCGATGGTTTACCAATTGATAGTGAATGAGAGCAACGAAAAACCATCGGTATGATTGCGTCATCATGAGCTGAATCGCCAGCAGGAAGGTTGCTATTCCCGCTGGCGATTGGCTTTTTCTGCTTCCCTTTTTGTTTCCTTCCTACTCACTTTTGCCGGATATTTTCCGGTGAAACCGTATTCATTTCGAGCTTCTTTATTTCTGCACCAAAATAGCGTTTTTCCGTTACTTTTCGCACCATTAAACAACGTTGTCTTTCTTGTTGTTATTTACTATCATTGGGTCAGCAAAATAAAAAACTTTTTTTGAAAGTTTGTTTCACTCATAACTCTATGATTTCTCGATAAAAATAATTTTACGCGCCGTTTTTCCCTGTTTTCAGAGTGATTTTTAGCGTTACCCAAGTGTTGACAACGTTGTCCCGTGAGGCGTAAAACTGCATCTGTAATAACTGTGGTCGTCATGGAATTTCTTTGTGTCAGGGGTACCGTCAGTTGGTATGTCAGATGAAGAAAAGCGGTTTTCAGTGCTGATAATTTCAGCCGGTTGTTAACGCGGGCTTTTGGGGAAGATCGCGTCCGGCTGGCTGGCAACTATCGGTACACCTGTTGCAGAAAGAAGTACCAAAGCTGTTGGGGATCGGATGTATATCCGGGGTGCATTACAAAAAATTAATTAGAGTAAGGATCAGATATGGCTATTTCACTGAATAAAAAAATACTCAGCCTGTCGATAGGTGCAGCAATGGCAGGTGTATTGCCCATGGCCGCAATTGCGCAGGAAGGTAGTGCGGTCGAAGAGATCGTGGTGATGGGAATGCGTAGCAGCATTGAAACCGCCCAGGATCTGAAACGTAATGCTGACACGGTAAAAGATGTGATCACCGCCTCCGACATCGGTGCCTTGCCCGATAAGAGCGTGACCGAAGCCCTGCAACGTGTGCCGGGCGTCACCATTGAACGTTTCGCCTCTTCCAGTGATCCTAAACACTATGCCGATGAAGGTACCGGTGTGCTGGTGCGTGGTCTGGACCGTGTTCGTTCGGAAATTAATGGCCGTGATGCCTTCAGTGCAAACCCCTGGGGTGGCCTTAGCTACGAAGATTTTCCGGCTGAATTGCTGGGTGCCGTTGAGGTTGTTAAAAACCAGACGGCAGATAATATTTCCGGTGGTATCGCCGGTACGGTTAACCTGATTACCCGCAAGCCATTCGATTCCAACGAGCGCGTTGTTGCCTTCAGTGCAAAAGCTAACTACGGCGATTTCCGCGAAGAGGTTACACCTTCTTTTTCCGCACTGTTTGCAGACAACTGGGAAACCAGTGCCGGTCGGTTTGGCTTCCTGCTGGCAGGCTCCCGTTCGGAATACAAAACCCGTGGTGACGGTATCGGCCTGGGCAACTTCCACTCACGTGGTGTAGACAACACCCCGGCTGCCAGTTACGACGAATGGGGAACGCTGGTAGGCCCGGGTAAAGTAGAAGGCATGTATGACGGCCCTTGCGTACCCAATGCACAGGCCTGGGGCGGTGGTTGCGGTACAACCGCTAATGTTATTACGGCCGAAGATGCGCACGTACCTTTATATGAAGGCACACCCCTGACCGGTCAGGAAGAAGGCGTCACCTGGTATACCCCAGCTGCTATTCATATGAGTACGGCGGAAAACGATCGCGAGCGTACCGGCTTCACCACCTCCTTACAATGGGCCAATAACGATGAAACCGTTATTGCTACTTTGGAGCACATCAATTCCAAAGCGTCACTGGAATATGTTGAGCGCCAGGTAGGCCAGGCAGCACAGGGCTTCGTAAGTCATCTGCGCAGCTCGCACGACTGGATTGACGGTGCAGGCGGTAATTATCCGCGCACTTTTGATAAAAATGGATTCTTAACATCCGGTGTTGCGTTGGGTACCAACGTAGAAGTGCCGATGAACTATCGCACCCGCTGGAACTACAACGAAAACACCGTTGAAGATACCTCATTCAACCTGGTGTTGAAGCCCACGGATCGGTTAACGCTGGAGCTGGATTATCAGCACATCGACTCCGAGCAAGTGGTACACAACTACAGCATGGCGGGCCAAACACGCGGCGGCCATGTGGCCAATGTGTCACCTTACTTCCTTGACTTGCGTGGCTCCCGCCCGACCATTGAATACCTGAGCAATAACATTTCGACACCGGGTTGGGCTCCGGATGCCGATGGTAATCCCATCGCGACTGAACCCAATCTCTTCCTGGCCTCAGGTATGGAGCAGGAAGAATTCAATACCGCCAAAGCGGACAGCTTCAAATTTGACGTTGCCTACGAAATGGACGGTGCATGGACCGGCGTAAGAGCAGGTGTTTACTATTCGGATAAAGACCTTGCTGTGCGTAACACCAACTACGAAGGTTGGTCTGCGATAGGTACGCCCTGGATTGATGATGACCGCATGGCTGCTGCCGCGGTAAATCAGCCTCACTTGTTCGAGCGTGTGAACTTCTCTGATTTTTATAACGGCAAAGTGCTGAAAGGCAATGTAGACAGCTTCCTGTTCCCGAAAATGGAACTGGTAAAAAATTATGCCGACTCCCTTCGTCAGGGTTGTAAAGATGGCTGGCATAACGCGACCAGCAGTGCAGCTAATAACGGTATTTGTACTGGCACCTATGTGCCTTACACCGATAAGCCTAACCGTGTAGAAGGGCCATACGCTGCGCATAACATCAGTTCATCCAATGAAAAACGTACCGAGTTTTATGTTCGTGGTGATTTTGAGTTTGATGAATTGAGAGTGCCGATGAAGGGTAACGTGGGTCTGCGTTATGTGAATTATGAATTGGAATCCACCGGGGCATTGGTGCAACCTTTGGCAGATACTCGTGGTATTGAAGGCAGCTCGCGCAATGAAGTCATGCAGCGCGATCACAAAGCGCTTTATGATCTTGCTACCGGTGAGTCTTCGTTGAGTACTGTAAAAGGTACAGATTACGATACGGTATTGCCAAGCTTGAACCTCAGCTTTGGTGTGGCTGATGATGTTGTAGTGCGCTTTGGTGTATCCAAAGGCTTGTACTACCCGAGCTTGATGGATACTCGTAACATCACGGTGATGAGCCTGGATTACGATGTCAGATTACAAGACCCGAGCTTGCCGCAAAGTGATGCGACCAACCCGGTTATTGCGCTCGATAACATGAATTTGACAGCCTTGGCCAGCAACCCTTATCTGGAACCGGAAGAGTCAGTAAACTTTGACTTGAGTACAGAGTGGTACTTTGCACCGGCAGGTTCTGTCACCGTGGGTCTGTTCCAGAAAAAGCTGGATAACATCATCCGCAACAGACAATTCGATCTGGACGTTGCTTACAACGGTATGACTTACGATGTATCAGCCTACGGTCCGGCAAATACCGGTTCAGGTACGATCCGCGGCGTAGAGTTCTCCTACTCGCAGTTCTACGACTTCCTGCCCGGGGCATGGAGTGGTCTGGGTTTGCAATTTAACTACACCTACATTGACCAGAAAGGTTTGGAAGATCCTAACGATGTAGCAGGAGGTTCGCTCGGCTTCAAGGAAGACGGATCGCGTGTTAATGACAGTCGTCACGCCTTCCGTGTGTTCAGTGGCTTGCCATTGCAAGGTTACTCGGACCAGAACATGAATATTGTGGGCATGTACGAATACAGCGATATTTCATTCCGCATTGCGTACACCTGGCGCTCCGAGTATTTGCTGACGTTGCGTGAATCCGAGGAATATGTTCCCGCTTTTGCCAAAGCTCAAGGTATGGTGGATGCCAGCTTGTATTACACCATCAACGACAATTGGAAAATTGGTGTTGAAGGTAGCAACCTGTTGAATGATGAAACCAAAACCCGTTATCAAATGAACCAGGCCGGTGTTAAAACGGATGCATTGAGTTTTACCACTGACCGTCGTTATGCTCTGAGTGTTCGTGCCAACTTCTAATGTTGGAAAAAGTTAATAAATGGTACTGATTGAAAAAGCGCGTAGCAGCAATGTTGCGCGCTTTTTTTGCATTAAACCGGGTATAGATACAGTATTAGGGATAAAGTAAACCCATCGCTACTGCGTATTTGGGAGTGTCATAAGGGAATAATTTGTTATGGTGAATTTAACCCGCTAGCGAGCCGGTGGGGTGGTTGATTGGATGTCGCTGTTGTATTGTTTTGGTTGTTGCTTTACCCGAAATATTCCCGTTGACCCAGGAATAATAATATGACCACTTATAAACAGATTCCCGAATACAAAAATCTGGCTGCAGCTCAGTTTTTTGACGATATTGTGCCGCTGCAAAAGCCGGTTGTAATAAGAGACTTTGCAGAACAGTGGCCGTTAGTGCACGCCGCAAAAGAAACGCCACAGGCATTTGTTGCTTATTTAAAGCGTTTTTATACCGGAAAAAAAGCCAGTATCCTGTTAGGACATCCCGATATCAAAGGGCGTTTTTTTTACAATGAAGATATGACAGGGGTCAACTATATTAAAGGCGATGAGCGGCTGGATTTGTATCTGGATCGCTTGCTGGATTTAATGAAAAAGGAAATTTACCCCGCCGCGTCAATACAAAATATTTTGCCGAGCAGCATATTGCCCGGCTTGGCTGGTCACAATAAATCTGATTTTTTTCCGGATGTTGAGCCACGCTTATGGTTGGGAAACCAGACAACGGTGAGTGCCCATTATGACGGTTCCGATAACCTTGCCTGTGTGGTGGCGGGGCGCCGGCGGTTTGTTCTTTTTGCTCCAGACCAGGTGGCCAATTTATATCCCGGCTCGCTGAATTTAACACCGGCGGGCGCTCCCGTCAGTCTGGTCAATCTTCACGATCCCGATTTTGAGCGTTACCCGCGTTATAAAACTGCGCTTGAGAATGCCTGGTCAGCAGAACTGTATCCTGGTGATGCGATTTTCATTCCTCTCTTGTGGTGGCATCACGTGGACTCCCTTGAAAAAATCAATGGTTTGATGAACTACTGGTGGAGTGGTTCTGCCGCAAAAGAAGTTATGCAGCCGACACCGCTAGACAGTTTGAATATGGCGATGCTGGCGATGCGGACGTTAACGCCAGTGCAACGAAATGCCTGGCGGGCTATGTTTGACCATTACCTCTTCAAACAGGGAGTAGATCCGGCTTCCTACATCCCCGAGCATTGCCAATATGCTATTGGAAAAATAACACCGGAGGCCGAGCGGACGCTTAAAAACCACATTATAGAAAGGCTCAAGCAGTAATTGATTATCGGGGACGCAACATGAAAATAAAGCGCATCGCAATTGTCGGTGGTGGTAATGCCGGTTGGTTGAGTGCAAATCATCTGGGTCTTGAGTTATTTCGTGATCCGGACATTGAGATTACGGTTATTGAGTCAAAAGACATACCGGTAATTGGCGTAGGGGAGGGCACCATTCCCATTATTCGCAATAGTTTGCAAAGTTTCGGTATTAGCGAAGTGGATATGCTTATCAATTGCGATGCAACCTTCAAAGCCGGTATTAAATTTTCTAACTGGAAAGATGCAAAAAAATACGGGAAGAATAATTTTTACTACCACACTTTTGATGCTCCCTATCCTGGCGGTTATGATCTTACTTACTATTGGTTGGGAAACCGGTCCGTGGCGGGGTTTTCACAGCTTTCTGATAGCTATCATATTGCTGAAAAAAACCGTTGTCCCAAACATCCCAATTCACCGCCCTATAAGGGTTTAATCAATTACGCATACCACTTTGATGCCGCGAAATTTTCCACGCTTCTCTCGGATAATGCCAAAAAACGCTTTCGTATCAGGCATATTTATGAAACGGTCAAGCAAGTGCTGCTCCACGAAGATGGCAGCATCAAGGGTTTTCAATACGACTCGGGCGGTTATGAGGCGTTTGATTTCTACATTGATTGCAGTGGCTTTTCTTCACTGCTTATGGGGGAAACCTTAAAGGTTCCATTTATTGACAAAAGTGATGTTGTTCTTACTGATACTGCTCTTGCTATGCAAGTGGCCTCCGAGCCGGATGAGGGCATTTTTCCTTACACCAAAGCAGTAGCACATGGTGCTGGCTGGATCTGGGATATTCCTTTGACGACCCGTCGTGGTACCGGGTTGGTGTACTCTTCCAGGCACATGACTGATGACGAAGCATTAGCGAAGTTCTCCCAATATCACGGTAAAAAGCTTGAGAGTACCCAGGTTCGAAAAATCCCGATGAAAGCAGGCTTCAGAGAGAATTTCTGGGAAAAAAACTGCGTGACCCTGGGGCTTGCGCAAGGTTTTATAGAACCGCTGGAAGCTACCTCACTATTTATCACGGACTTTTGTGCCGGCATGCTGGCCAGAAAATTTCCGGTTAACACAGAAGATATGCCTCTTTATGCCAAACACAGTAATGAAGTTGCCACGGCCATTTGGGAAAGAATTTTCGATTTTATCCAATTGCATTACTGCATTTCAGACAGGAGAGACACCCGGTTTTGGCGAGATGTAACTGAGAAGGTAGAGCGGTCTGATCTTTTGAAAGAGCGTCTGGAAATGTTCCGCTACTCTATTCCTCAGCGCACCGATTTCGGCAGCAGTTTTGATCTGTTTCATGCGGAGAGTTACTTGTGGGTGCTGTATGGCATGGACTACCCGACTCGTGCGCCGGTGGTGAGTGATGAAGTGGGGCAGCGCGCCAGGCAAAAAATCGTCGAGCACATAGGTAGGTCAGAGCAGCAGGCCGACTCATTAATGTCGCAACGCGAATGGTTGACGGCATTTAAAAAATTCGCTGCTCAAAATAAAGTTCGCTGACTGTGCAAAAAAATCATGTGCCTGATGGCTGCGTTTAATCAGTTAACCAATATGTGAATCTATTTATGGCAGATACAACCGGAAAACCTGAAAAAATACTTATTGTGGGTGGGGGTACAGCGGGCTGGATGGCGGCCAACCTGATTGTATCCCGCTGGAATGATGTTGAAGTCTGCCTATTGGAATCTACCGAAATCGGCATTATTGGCGTAGGCGAGGGTAGTACTCCGCATCTGAAATTCTTTTTTGACACCATTGGTGTTACTGAATCTGAATGGATGTCCCGCTGCAATGCTACCTACAAGAATGGAATTTCTTTTGCAGGCTGGTCATCTGTTACGGGGTTTGAGAGTTATTTTCATCCTTTTCCTGCACAAGTTGACGACTATACCGTCCCTGTCTTTTTTGAACATACCAGAGCCCGTCTTCAAGGCAAGCCTGTGAATGCTCATCCGGATCATTATTTTCTCGAAACCTATCTGACGAAACATAATCTTGGCCCTATACCGGCTGAATCTTTTCCGTTTGGTGTGGCTTATGGCTATCATTTCGACTCTCACCTGCTCGGACAATTTCTTGCTGAAAAGGCATTGAGCCGAGGAGTAAAACGGGTTTTTGGTACCTTGACCGAGGTTATATTTAACGCGGATGAAGAATTGGCATCGGTAAGATTGAGTGACGATAGTTTTCTGGATGCAGATTTTTTTGTTGATTGCTCAGGTTTCAAATCCCTGTTAATGCAAGGTGCCTTGAAGGTTAATTTCAAAAGCTTTAAAGATAACTTGTTTAATAATGCGGCGGTGGTAATGCCGACTCCTATCTCCCGTGAGATTCCCCCGGAAACCCGCTCAACTGCGCTGTCGAATGGCTGGGCCTGGAAAATTCCGTTAACCAATCGCTATGGCAATGGTTATGTTTACAGCAATGAATATATAACACCTGAGCAGGCAGAAACCGAACTGAGGCAACACCTCAATGTGGGTGATAGCGATGTGGCTGTGAGACATCTGCAAATGAAAGTGGGACGTGCTGAAAAACACTGGGAAAAAAACTGCGTGGCTGTAGGCCTGTCGCAAGGCTTTATCGAGCCTCTGGAGGCAACGGCGTTAGCGCTCTCCTGCGAAACGGTTATGCGCTTTATGAAACATTACGAGAACGGATCATACACGAATAAATTTTCAGATAACTTCAACCAGGAGATCAACGCCAAGTTTGAAGGTGTCCGCGATTATATTGTTTGCCATTATAAGGTTAATCAAAGAAAGGACACCGACTATTGGCGTGACAATGCGGCCAATACCCATCTGTCAGAAAATCTTGAAAAAATATTACATTTCTGGCGTCACAGCGAAGATTTCTCAAGAGATATGCATCTCAATAATCTGGTAGGCAGCTATCAACCCAAATCCTGGGCCTGTTTGCTGGCAGGTTACGGTGTTTTCCCGTCAATTGAAGCTCATGTCCGATATCAGTCACCTTACGACCTTGTCGAGGTGGCGGATTTCATCCGGCGGTGTGGCTTGAATTTCAAAACACATAATGAGTTGTTGTCCTGATGTACAGCCCACACGGTTGCTGACTTTCTAACATTTTTACTATCACTCTGGAGAAATATCGACATGTCTTTATGCAAAAGTATTGGAGCACGCCTGGGTTTAGGGAGCATTTTTTTTATTGCGCCCTTTTTCGCATGGGCAGAGGATAATGCTCTGCATCCTTCACTGCAAAATCCCGATCTCTGGAGTTACGGTGCTGATCCTTACGGTTCAAAAGTTATTACCGGTGATTCGCTGATCAAAGACGGCGCGGCCAGAATTGCGTTTGAGCGAGCGCCCAAACCTGCGGCGGATCGTAATACCTGGATCGAGCTTATTTATCATGCCCCGGACGGTCATCTTGGTGGCACTCAAGCCGTGCGTATTACCTACCAATGTTCGGAAGCATTATTGATGAAATTTTCACAGCGGGATTTTGGTGAAGATGGTGATAACAGCTATGCGCATTATCAAACCTTGTTACCGGCAGCAGAAGATTGGAAAACCGTCACGGTCAGTCTCGCCGACTTTTCCCGCCCCGCATGGACGCCTGCGACATCAAACGATGTTGGTTTAATTCTGGAGAATGTCAGTGCAATTTATCTGGCGCCCGCTCTGGATGATAGCCAGGGTGGTCACGCAACCCTGAATGTAAAATCTATTGAGATTCTGACTGCCGCTGACTAGCCCGGTATTCTGGCGCATCAGGCGGCTGTCCATGCAATCCAACGTTTGTCCGCAGCCTGGTGTTGCCGTTGTGCGGTTTTATTGCACTTCTGGATTCACCCGGCGCTGCGCGCCTATAATGCCGGCTTCCTCCCGTTGATTTTTGCAAAGGTAGCAGGCCATGTCGTTAATGCCCGGCGTGTATCGTCATTACAAAGGCAAGCTTTATCAGGTTACTCGCGTTGCTACGCACAGCGAAACCGGTGAGTTGCTGGTGGTTTATCGCTGCCTGTACGGCGACTATTCCTGGTGGGTTCGGCCTTTGGCGATGTTTCAGGAAACCGTCACCATTGCCGGTGAAGAAGTGGCACGCTTCCAGTGGTTGAAAGTGTTTTCGGGCAATGATTTTCCCGAGGCAGCATCGCAGTGAGCCAGTGGGATAAAACCGACAACGACTGGATGGCCTACGCCCTGACCCTGGCAGCCAGAGGTGAATTGCTGGGCGAAGTGCCGGTGGGGGCGGTTATTGTGCGCGATGGAGAAATTCTCGGGGAAGGGTGGAATTGCCCTATCAGCCAATCCGACCCCACGGCGCATGCAGAAATTGTCGCGATGCGCGATGCCGCCACCCGGGAAAATAATTATCGCCTGCCAGGCAGCACCCTGTATGTCACTCTGGAACCCTGCACTATGTGCGCCGGTGCTATGGTGCATGCCCGTGTGGCGAGGGTGGTTTATGGCACCACCGAACCGAAAGCCGGTGTGGTAGAAAGCAGAGCCAATTTACTGGAGTCCGCTTTTTTTAATCACAAGGTGGCGGCGGTGGGCGGGGTACTTGCCGCTAACTGCCAGCACCAGCTCAGCGATTTTTTCCGCAAGCGACGGGAACAACAACGGCTGGAAAAAGAACAAAAAAAAGCCGCTGTGGTTGCCAACAGCGGCCTTGATGATTCGGTCTGATTCGAGATTAAACCTTAAAGAATCGGGAAGCCGGTATCCAGCGCGTTGCGCGAGAGAACATTACCCGATGCATCCCGGGCTTTTTCTTCCGGCGAGCGGTTGTCGTGTTGCGCTACCGCCAGACGACGCTCTTCCTGTTCTGCGTGCCATGCCATGATTTTGTGGTAGTTGCGCACTTTTTTCACGTAAGCAACTGGCTCCCAACCACGTGCGTAACCATGGCGGGTTTTGGTGTAGTACTGGCGCTTGGACAGCAGCGGCAGGTATTTGCGCACATCATCCCACTTGTTCGGGTCATCACCGTTTTTCTCGGTCAGTACCCGTGCATCCTCAAGATGGCCAAGCCCTACGTTGTAAGCGGCCAGCGCCATGTACAAACGGTCTTCTTCGTTGGTAACACGTGCCGGAATACGAGCCAGCAGGTTTTTCAAATATTGCGCACCACCAAAGATGCTTTGTTTAGGGTCAACGCGATCGTTTACGCCCACTTCGCTGGCGGCTGCACGGGTCAGCATCATCAAACCGCGCACGCCGGTCGGTGATACGGCTTTCGGGTCCCAGTGAGATTCCTGATAGCTGATGGCGGCCAACAGTTTCCAGTCCAGCTCAAAATCGTCGGCGGCTTCTTTTAAATGGTTTTCCCATTGTGGAAAGCGCTCGGTCAAACGGTAAGTGAACATCAACGCATCGGCGGTGGTCACTTCTTCAATCGGTGGCGGGCGATAGAAGTTTTCGGTAATGCGTTGCAAGGTGCCATCCTGCTGTACCCGTTGCAGGTATTGTTCTGCCGCATCATATAAAGAGCGATCCAGCGTGTTCTGGAATGCCCAGGCAAGATGTTGTGGCTCGCTGATATTCAGGGCAACTTTTGCTCGCGGATACACGTAGCGGTGCAATTCAAAAATATTCGAATCAATAATCGCCAGATCCGCTTCACCCTTGTGCACCATCTCCAGCAGATCAAACATCTCTGCGCCCACTACTTCACGCCAGCTCAGTTCCGGCCAGGTTTCTTTCAGTTCTTCGAGGCGGTCGAGGTGAGCGCTTTTATTGGAGACCACCAAATCACGGCCCACCAGATCTTCCAGCTTTTTCGGAGCCGGTTTGCGGGTGTTATAGATGACTTGCTGGTGTATATCCATAAACGGCTGGCTGAACAGCACGCGATCGCTACGCTTGGGCGTAACAACAATGCCGGCGGCGGCCAGATGGTGAGTGGCCCGGGTAGAAAGCTGATAGAGCATATCGTCAATACGACGCTCATCGCGAATCACCAGGTCTACCCCCAGTTCATCGGCAAAGCCTTTTAGCAGTTCATATTCAAAGCCCGAGTAGCCGTTTGGCGTCTCGTAATACGTCGTGGGTCCATTACGGGAAACCACGTGCAATTCGCCCTGGGCTTTAACTTGCTCAAGGAGAGTGGGCTGATAACTGCGAACCAAAAGAAAGGTACAAAGGACGATGGTCAGTCCGGTGATTACTTTGATAAGCGAAAGTGGCCTTAAGATCATGCGTGTATCTTGTCCTTTATCCATATCCTGAGATCTCCGGAGTTACGGATTGGAGTCTGATCCATGGGAATAGCTCCTGGTGTTCATCTGTCCGTCTATTCGAAAACTGCCGTGGGCGAGTGTCGTTTTTCTGGAAAACCGGTTGCCCGATTTAGTTGATGTAACACGTGATCAGCAGCCGAAATTGGCTGACTGTTGCAGAAGTATTTGCCTGACTCGGTCAAATTTTGCGCGATTCTAGCGATTTCAAAATGCCTCTGCCAGCTTGTTTTTTGAGCATGGATAGGTTAGTCATACCCTGAAAAAAAGTGAGCGTTTAGCATTAATCCCTGTAAATTCAAGCTGTTGCAGTATAGGCGGGGTTTTGAAAATCCGCCTGGAAGAGGGTGAATTTAATTGTAAAAATGTGCGTTAAGTCTGATAAACCTGCGCCATTTTGAGAGGCATGCTATAAATTTTTATCTGCCGACAAAAGCTGCCTTAGCTGACCAGATCAAGTACAATTGCGTCCTTCTTTATATTCTCCCCCGATGCTTGAGGCTCGATCCCCTATGCTGATTTTGCGTGGCGCTCCCGCTCTTTCAAATTTTCGCACCCTGAAACTGTTGGCCGGACTGCAACAACACATTCCGTCCGTTACCGGTTTGAGCACGCAGTTTGTGCATTTCGCCGATGTTAGCGAACCGCTCGACGAAGCCCGTCAGGCGGTATTGGCGCAACTGCTGACCTATGGTCCGAAAACCGAAGGTGACGTCAGCCATGAAGGCCAGTTGTTTCTGGTACTTCCCCGTATTGGCACCATTTCTCCCTGGGCTTCCAAAGCGACCGATATTGCTAAAAATACCGGTCTGGAAGCGATTCGTCGTCTTGAGCGCGGTGTCGCCTATTTTGTTAGCGGTACTTTGAGTGAGGCAGATCGCCAGCAGGTTGCTGCGCAGTTGCACGATCGCATGGTGGAAACCGTATTCGGCTCTTTTGATGAGGCTACGCAGTTATTCACTCGCCAGCAGCCAGCTCCGCAAACCACGGTGGATATCCTGGGTGGCGGGCGCGCAGCGCTGGCTACCGCCAATACCGCACTCGGCCTCGCCCTGGCAGACGACGAGATCGACTATCTGGTGGAAAGTTTCCAGACACTGGGTCGCAACCCGGTCGATGTTGAATTGATGATGTTTGCCCAGGCCAACTCTGAACATTGCCGCCACAAAATTTTTAATGCCTCCTGGACCATCGACGGTGTTGATCAGGAGCGCAGCCTCTTCAAAATGATCAAAAACACCTATGAGCAGGGCGGTGAAGATGTGCTGTCTGCTTATGCCGATAACGCCGCGGTGGTTACCGGCCCGGAAGCCGGTCGTTTTTACCCGGACCCGCAAAGCAAGGTGTACGGTTACAACCAGGAAGCCATCAACCTGTTAATGAAGGTGGAAACCCACAACCACCCCACGGCGATTGCTCCTTTCCCGGGCGCCGGCACCGGTTCGGGTGGTGAAATTCGCGATGAAGGTGCGGTAGGGCGTGGTTCCAAGCCCAAGGTCGGCCTGAACGGTTTTACGGTATCCAACCTGCAAATCCCGGATTTCGTACAGCCCTGGGAGCAGGATTACGGCAAGCCGGGCCGCATTGTTACGCCGCTGGATATTATGATTGACGGCCCATTGGGTGGTGCTGCCTTTAATAATGAATTCGGCCGCCCGAACATCACCGGTTATTTCCGTACCTTTGAGGAAAATTTTGACGGTGAACGTCGCGGTTACCACAAGCCGATCATGCTGGCGGGTGGTTACGGCAACATTAAAACCGAACACGTCGACAAACCGCCTTTCGCGGCTGGGGCCAAACTGATTGTGCTCGGCGGGCCGGCGATGCTGATTGGTCTCGGTGGTGGTGCGGCGTCTTCCATGACGTCCGGTTCATCTTCCGAAGATCTGGATTTCGCCTCGGTACAGCGCCAGAACCCGGAAATTGAACGCCGTTGTCAGGAAGTTATTGATGCCTGCTGGCAGCAAGGCGATGCCAACCCGATTGCCTTTATTCACGATGTGGGCGCGGGCGGTTTGTCCAACGCCTTCCCTGAATTGGTCAAAGATGGCGGTTGCGGCGGCAAGTTCGAGCTGCGCAATGTGCCCAACGACGAGCCGGGCATGAGTCCGCTGGCGATCTGGTGTAATGAATCCCAGGAACGCTATGTACTGGCGATCAAACCGGAAGATCTGGCGCGCTTCGAAGCCATTTGTGCTCGTGAGCGTTGCCCTTATGCGGTGGTCGGTGAATCTACCGACGAAAAACACCTGCTGGTAAACGACAAACATTTCGACGCCAAACCGGTTGATTTGCCGATGTCGATACTGTTTGGCAAGCCACCAAAAATGCACCGCGTTGCCGAGCGCTATCAGGCACCGGTGACGGCTTTCTCTGCCGATAAAGTTGATCTCACCGAGGCGGTAGATCGCGTACTCAAACACCCGGCGGTAGCCAGCAAAAACTTCCTGATCACCATTGGTGACCGTTCGGTAACCGGCATGGTGGTACGTGACCAGATGGTTGGTCCCTGGCAAGTGCCGGTGGCTGATTGTGCGGTGACTACGGTGAGCTACGACAGCTTCCTCGGTGAAGCCATGAGCGTCGGTGAGCGCACCCCGGTAGCGCTGCTGGATGCACCGGCTTCCGGCCGTATGGCGGTAGCAGAAGCTATCACCAATATTGCTGCCACCCGAATTGAAAAGCTGTCAGACATCAAATTGTCTGCCAACTGGATGAGCGCTGCAGGCCATAAAGGCGAAGACGAAAAACTCTACCGCACCGTAGAAGCGGTAGGTATGGAGCTTTGCCCGGCGTTGGGGCTTACCATTCCGGTCGGTAAAGACTCCATGTCCATGCGTACCGCCTGGCAGGATCGCGGCGAGAACAAAGCAGTAACTGCACCGCTGTCATTGATTATTTCCGCTTTCTCACCGGTGCTGGATGTTCGCCAAACGCTGACCCCGCAATTGCGCACCGATAAAGGTGATAGCGAATTGCTGCTGGTTGACCTGGGTAATGGTAAAAACCGTCTGGGTGGTTCCATTCTTGCGCAGGTTTATAACCAGCTGGGCGATGTGCCTGCCGATCTGGATCAGGCAGAACAACTGAAAGGTTTCTTCAACGCGGTTCAGGCAAGCCTTGCGGCTGACGAACTGCTCGCCTATCACGACCGTAGTGATGGCGGCCTGTTTGTAACCCTGGCCGAAATGGCATTTGCCGGTCACGTGGGTGTGGATATTGACCTCGCAGATCAACAACTGATTGCCGCTTTGTTCAGTGAAGAAGCCGGTGCGGTGGTGCAGGTTTCCCGTCAGCACAGTGCCGCCGTGCAGGCGCGTTTTGCCAACGCCGGTGTGCCGGTACACGTGATTGGTCAGTTGAATAACGATGACCATGTGCGTGTGCGTCATCATGGTCAGGTGGTATTTGAAGCGGCTCGCGCTGCGCTGCAAGCGACCTGGGCTGAAACCAGCTTCCGCATTCAATCCCTGCGTGACAACCCGGTTTGTGCGCAGCAGGAATTTGATGCAATTACCAAAGAAGATCCGGGTTTCAGTGCGAAACTCAGCTTCGATATTAATGAAAATGTGGCCGCGCCTTTTATTAACACCGGCGTGCGTCCGCAAGTGGCGGTGTTGCGTGAGCAGGGCGTTAACGGTCATGTAGAAATGGCAGCGGCATTTGACCGCGCCGGCTTCCAGTCGGTTGACGTTCACATGAGCGATTTGCTGGCTGGTCGCGTATCGCTCGATGCCTTCAAAGGCATCGTGGCCTGTGGTGGTTTCTCTTACGGTGACGTATTGGGTGCAGGCGAAGGCTGGGCAAAAACCATTTTGTTCAATGAAAACGTGCGTGCCGGTTTCGAACGTTTCTTCCACCGTAATGACACTTTCACGCTGGGTATTTGTAACGGCTGTCAGATGGTTTCCAATTTGAAATCGCTGATTCCGGGCGCAGACCACTGGCCGCGTTTTGTACGCAACCTGTCTGAACAGTTCGAAGCGCGTGTCAGCCTGGTGCAAATTCAGGAATCGCCCTCGGTATTGTTCAAAGGCATGGCGGGTTCACATCTGCCGGTTGCTGTGGCACACGGTGAAGGTCATGCCGAGTTTGCCAATGAAGCAGCGCTGCGCGCTTGTAATGACAGCGGCACCGTAGCGGTACGTTTTATTGACAACCATTTGAAGCCGACAGAAGTTTACCCGGCTAACCCGAACGGTTCGCCATTTGGTATTACCAGTGTCACCAGTCTGGACGGTCGTGCCACGATTATGATGCCGCACCCGGAGCGTGTTTTCCGCGCGATTACCAACTCCTGGCACCCGGATGACTGGCAGGGCGATGGCGCCTGGTTACGTCTGTTCCGCAATGCGCGGGTTTTTGTGGAATAAGTTGTCAGGTTTTTACGGCACAGGGATGTGCCTGATTAAAGCGTTTCATTGAACAACCGGTTGCGTGGGCATGTTATTAGCGCCGCCAGCCGGTTTTTTTATTGTCTGTATTACTTTCTTTACCACTATTTTTTCTTCACAAAAGCGATAAAAAAGGAAGATTTATGAAAGCCAACGCTCCTGTTTTACTCCGTTCTTTACTATGGGTGTTATGCGGTTCCGGTTTTTTTTCACAAGCACTTGCTGACACTTTTCAGTGGCCGGGAAACGTGCGCGCTGCTGTTAATCTCGCTTACGACGATGCATTAAACAGCCAGCTGGATAATGCGATACCGGCGCTGGATCGTCACGGTTTCAAAGGCAGTTTTTATGTCACTATTTCCAGTGATGTATTGCATCAGCGTTTGCCCGAATGGCGAGCAGCAGCGGCCAATGGCCATGAACTGGGCAATCACACCATCTTTCATCAATGTTCTGCCTCCGGCCCTGGCCGTGAATGGGTAAGCCCGTTTTACGATCTGGATAAAACCACGCTGGAACAACATGTTGACCAAATTCGTATCGCCAGCCGTTATTTGCATGCGGTCGATGGTAAAACCGAGCGTACTTTTACTACACCCTGTGGCGATGTGATGATCGGCAAGCGTAATTATGTGGATGCAATTCGGGGCGATTTTGTCGCGATAAAGTCGCGCTTTGCCGGTATTGAAACCGATATGAAAGCGGTTGACCCGGCTTACGTCAGCGTACTGGCGCCTCACGATGTTTCCGGTGAACAGCTCATTGAACTGGTCAAGCAGGCCGAAAAAGCAGGTACTATGATCCACTTTACCTTTCATGGTATTGGTGGTGATCACCTGAGTATTACCAACGAAGCGCATGATACCTTGCTGAAATATCTGGCAGATAACCGCGATATTTACTGGGTTGATACATTTATCAACATAATGAAATACGTTAATGAGCAGAATGCACGTTAAGTACGATTGATGATTGCATTCACAAGATGACTCCGGAGGCTGAGTGAAAAAAGTGCAGGCTAAACAGGTGATATTTTTCAGATTTTTTTGTGCACTTTTTACGCTGCTGGCAGTTTCCGGTTGTTCCACCAGCTCCGGAGGAAAGTCATCGGCGGCGTTACCAGTAGCGGAAGTCGTCAGCGAAGACGGTTTTTTTGTGGTGCCGGGAGCCGATTTTGCGCGCTACCAGGGTGTGATTTTGCCCGAGTTGCAACTGGATGCGGTGAGTGGTGCCGGTGGTGTATTGCGTGCACTGAGCGATGATGAAAAATTTTTTTTCCGAGAACATTATCTGTCAGCGCTGATTCATCATTTTATTGCTGATGGCAGCTACGCTACGTCTTTGGATGCCGGGCGTGAAGTAATGACTGTGCGAGCGGCCATTGAACGCATCGCGCCGGTGCAACTCGATGTAACGGGAAATGCACATGCGCGCGCATTGGAGCGCTATCAGAACGAGGTGAACAGCCTCACCCTGAAAATTGAGTTGGTAGATTCTCTCAGCAATGTGTTGCTGGCACGCCTGGTGATGACCGGCTCTATTGGTATTTCGCGGGAGGATGGTAACTGGATGGCTAATAACCCGCAGATTGCTGCGGTATTTGATCAGTCACTGGCCACCTTGCGTATTCAGCTGAATGCGCTGGTATTGCAGTCGCCCTAAAATGCGGTGTGAATAAGTGGATGCCTTGTGCATCGCCATAAAAAAACCGGCCTTTGGGGCCGGTTTTTTCAAGCTCAACCTGTTTTTTCAATCAACGATTAGTGGTTGATTACCATTACATCGATATCCAGTGCAGCGATAATACGTTCAGCGGTATTACCACGACGGGTTGAGGTCATGCCGTTCTGGCCCATGGTACCCATAATCACCAGGTCAGCATTGATGTCTTCTGCAACGGCAGAAACTACATCGGACGAGTAGCCGTTGCGCACGTGAATACGGTTGGCTGGCACTTTGGTTTCATTGGCCAGACGACCGCGATCCGGGTAGTTCATGGAATCCAGATAACCGTTAACAACGTGCAACTCTGCGCCGTAAAGGTCGGCATAGAAATGGCCGTTCTGGATAATCAGGCGGTTAACTTCACGTTGCACATCGCGTTGTGCCTGCATGTTGATAGCAGCCAGAATAATTTTACGCTCGGTATGCGCGCCCGGACGAATCAGCACTACCGGTGAATTGGCCGCTTTCAACAGTTCCCACTTGGATTCACTGAAAGTGAAGCGGCTGTTGTTTTGCTTGGCGTGAACCGGCAGATAAATCAGGTCAGCGCCAAAACGCTTGGCAGAATTCACGATAGATTTTTGCCATTCGTTGGACCAGGACACTTCGATCAGGTATTCAATGCCGGCTTCTTCCAGCGGGGCACGAATGGTGTCGATAAACCACTGCTGGGTGCGGAAAAGGGTGTCATGGCTTGCGCGCAGATCAACGGCATCATGGTCAACCGCAACAAATACGTACAGGAAAGGTTTGGTTGGCTTCAGTTTGGAAATGATAATGGCTCGCTCGAGAGCGATGTGTTGCTCTGAGGAAGGATCAACGACAACGAAAAGCTTTTGTTGCTTGGACATAGCGGCTCCTGCTGGAATCCCGTTCAGGGGAAGTTGTTATTTATCAGTTTGGGCCTAGCATATCAATCGCCGTGAATTTTTTACAGCGGCAAACGCGATTCCTTATTGATATGGATTAAACTGCGCGTCATTTGTGATCTGGCAGGAAGAATGTCTATGACTCTGTTGAAAAATTATACGCTGGACGAGTTGTTTGTCGGGCAAACCGCGACCTTCAGCAAAACCCTGACCCGTGCTGACATAGTACTCTTTGCCAGTTGTTCCGGTGATGCCAACCCGGTGCATCTCGATGAAGCCTATGCTGCAACCACCGCATTTGGCGGGCCAATCGGGCATGGTATGTGGACTGGTGCGCTGGTTTCTGCGGCTATTGCCACCCGCTTGCCTGGGCCGGGTTCGGTGTATCGCAGCCAGACCCTGACCTTTAAAACCCCGGTCAAACCGGGTGATGAAGTGACTGTGCACCTCACCATTACCGGTATTCGCGAAAAAGTCCGGGTGGTTGAAATTGCTTGTGAAGCCTTGAATCAGGACGGCAAGGTGGTTGCCCGCGGCGTTGCCGAAGTAATTGCACCGGCTGAAAAGCTGGAAATTCCGGCCGCGGTGTTACCGGTCGTTCGCATTGAAGAGTGATCTATAAGTTTCAGGATTTGCCTTGCTCGGCACCGCAGCGACAAGATTCAATGTAAATGCAGGGGAATAATCACAATAAAAAAGGCAGCCATGGCTGCCTTTTTTATTACAAATAAAACCGTCGGTTTTATCGTTCGAGATATTGCAGTTTTCCGGGTACACCATCCCATTCGGCGGCATCTTCCGGTGAATCTTTCATCTCGGTGATGTTTGGCCACACCTGGGAAAGTTCGGCATTCAACTCAATGAAAACTTCCTGGCCTTCCGGAAGCTCATCTTCAGAGAAAATGGCGGAAGCAGGACACTCCGGTTCACACAGAGCGCAATCGATACACTCATCCGGGTTGATCACCAGAAAATTGGGGCCTTCATAAAAGCAGTCTACGGGACAGACTTCAACACAGTCTGTGTGCTTACATTTAATGCAATTTTCCCCAACTACAAAAGTCATAGGTGACCCCACAGGTTACTGATTTTAACGAGCGCGTATTTTAAACACCCTCAGCTGCTTTTGGTAGCGTTATTAAGGCTGGATTTGCAGTGTTTTTGCTCTGCAAACAGGGATGATTCTCGTTTAAGCCCCTGATATTGCAGAAATTTCAAAAACTGGTCTGTGTCGGCCGGGTATCGCCATCCTTTTAACGGTTGATAAACTTACCCGGCTAACGATGGATAAACCTGACTGGCGGCAAACGCCTAACGTCCGCGGTTCAACATTTCCTTAAGGCGATAAAGTTGCTCCAGCGCTTCCCGTGGCGAAAGATCGTCCGGGCGAATTTTTTTCAGGGCTTCCAGCGCCGGTTCGGGCAGCGCATCAAACAATCCGGACTGCTTGGGTTGCTCGCTAGCGGTAGTGACGGGCGCTTCTGCAGTTATTGTGGCGGGTGTTTCGATAGCCAGTGCGGTACTACCCGCTTCCAATTCTGCCAGTTGAGCTTTTGCCTGCTTCAAAACCACATCGGGAATGCCCGCCAACCTTGCCACTTGCAGACCATAACTTTTGCTCGCCGGCCCTTCCTGCACTTTGTGCAAGAAGACGATATTGTCGTGATGCTCTGTCGCATTCAAATGCACGTTGGCGGCGCTGGGCAGGCTTTCGGGCAGGGTGGTAATTTCAAAATAATGGGTGGCAAACAGCGTAAAGGCACGCACTTGTTGCGCAAGGTGTTTTGCACAGGCCCAGGCGAGAGAAAGACCGTCGAAGGTACTGGTGCCTCGCCCGATTTCGTCCATTAACACCAGGCTGCTTTCGGTGGCGTTGTGCAAAATGTTGGCGGTTTCGGTCATCTCCACCATAAAGGTGGAGCGGCCACCGGCGAGGTCATCGGAGGAACCGATACGGGTAAAAATTCGATCTACAATGCCTATTTTTGCCTCGGCGGCCGGTACAAAACTGCCGATGTGCGCCAACAGTGTAATCAGCGCGGCCTGGCGCATGTAAGTAGACTTACCGCCCATGTTGGGGCCGGTAATAATCAGCATGCGACGCTGTTCATTGAATAGCAGATCATTGGGCACAAAAGGTGCGGTAGTGACCTGTTCTACCACCGGATGGCGGCCACCGGTAATGTGAATGCCGGGTGTAGCGGTGAGTTGCGGCTGAACAAAGCCCAGCGCATCTGCCCGCTCGGCGAGGGTGGTAATTACATCCAGCTCGGCGATAGCAGCAGCGGATTCCTGCAAGGGAAGTAACTGCTCACTTAAAACATCGAGCAAGGCTTCATAGAGCATTTTTTCGCGTGTCAGGGCGCGGCTTTTGGCGGAAAGCGCCTTGTCTTCAAACTCTTTCAGCTCCGGTGTGATGTAGCGCTCGGCATTTTTCAGGGTTTGTCGGCGAATGTAATCGGCGGGGGCCTTTTCGGCCTGGGCGCTGGTGAGTTCAATAAAATACCCGTGCACGCGGTTGTAGCCGACTTTTAATGTAGAGATACCGGTGCGCTGGCGCTCGCGAGTTTCCAGATCAACGAGGTACTGACCGGCGTTGGTGCTGATATTACGCAAATCGTCGAGTTCAGCATCGTAGCCTTCAGCAATAACGCCACCTTCGCGGATCACCACTGGCGGGTTTTCAACAATCGCCTTGCTCAGCAAGTCCACCAGTTCGGGAAACACCGAAATACGGCTGGCAAGTGTGCCGAGATGACCGGCACTCAGCCGCTTGATCTCGCTTTGCAGCTCTGGGTAAGCCGCCAACGACATGGAAAGCCGTGATAAATCACGGGGGCGACTGGAGCGCAGCGCCAACCGGCCGAGAATCCGTTCCAGATCGCCGATATGTTTGAGGATGCCGTGCACTACTTCAAACTGATAGTTTTTGCGCAATTCTGCGATGGCGGTTTGCCGCGCAACCAGCGTATCCAGCGTGCGCAACGGGCGATTTAACCAGCGGCGCAGCAAGCGGCCACCCATGCTGGTTGCCGAGCGGTTGAGCACAGAAAACAGTGTATGTTCATCACCGCCGGCAAGGTTGGTATCCAGTTCCAGATTGCGGCGGGTGGCGGCGTCCATAATGACCGCTTCTTCACGGTTTTCGTGAATCAGGCTGCGCACATGGGGCAGTGCGGTGCGTTGTGTTTCCCGTGCGTAATTGAGCAGGCAACCGGCCGCCGCGAGGGCCAGCGACAAATGATCGCAACCAAACCCGGCGAGGTCTTTGGTGCCGAATTGCTGGGTTAACAGGCGGTGTGCGGTGTCCTGGTCGTATTCCCAAGGCCCGCGACGACGCAGCCCTTTACGGTTTTCAATCAGTTCAGGCGTGGTAATGTGGTCGCTGATCAGCAGCTCTGCTGGCGCCATGCGTTGCAGCTCACCCAATACCGCTTCGAGTGCATCGACTTCCAGCACCAGAAAACGGCCACTGGCCATATCCAGCGACGCAAGGCCAAAGCGGTCGCCCGCTTGATGAATAGCAACCAGCAGGTTATCGCGTTTGGAATCAAGCAGCGCTTCATCGCTAACGGTACCCGGGGTGACAATGCGCATCACTTTGCGCTCTACAGGCCCTTTGCTGGTAGCCGGATCACCAATTTGCTCACAAATTGCTACTGATACACCGGCTTTTACCAGTCTTGCCAGGTAACCATCAGCTGCATGAAAAGGAATGCCCGCCATGGGAATCGGTTCGCCACCGGATTTGCCGCGCGCGGTGAGGGTGACCTCCAGTAGTTCGGCTGCTTTTTTTGCATCATCAAAAAACAGCTCGTAAAAATCGCCCATGCGATAAAACACCAGCTCATGCGGGTGTTGCGCCTTGATTCGCAAGTATTGTTGCATCATGGGCGTGTGGACGGAGAGATCAGCTTCGGTCATCAGGCAGGGCACTCGTTGGTATTCGTAAAAAATTGCAGTGGTCGCAGAAAAATTCAGGAGAGGATTGTATGCTCTCGACCGGTAGGGTGCCAGTCTGTTGCACGGTGATCGGCTTTGTTGTGATGTTGTTGGTGGTCAATTGTTGGGATGTGAAATGAATCCGTCTATTGTTGAAAAAAGCCAGTCCCTGGGCAAGGCGTTGGCTCAGGTCCGTTGGCGTCTGGTTACCGCAGAGTCCTGTACCGGTGGCGGTGTTGCTGCGGCGATTACCGCTGTGCCTGACAGTTCGCGCTGGTTTGAATACGGTATTGTCAGCTACGCCAATGCGGCCAAGCAAAAGCTGCTGGGTGTGAGTGAGCAGGCACTGACTCACCATGGTGCAGTCAGTGAGCCGGTGGTGATTGAGATGGTGGATGGCGCCCTGGCGCTTTCGGATGCCGATATCGCCGTATCGGTGAGCGGGATTGCCGGCCCGGGCGGCGGCACTGCCGGGAAGCCGGTTGGCAGCGTATGGTTTTGCTGGGGAACCCGCGATGGCCGACGTATAACCCGTCTTCATCACTTTGATGGTGACCGGCTTGGTATTCAGGAGCAGGCTATCATGGCTGCACTGGATGGGCTGGTTGACTGGATGTCTCACGAAAATACTGTATAAAACAATAGTACTGTTTGCGTATACAGGTTTTTGGTGTATGCTTCAGCGCATCGGCTACCACGCCATTTCAGAATTAACCTAATCGCCACATCAGCTAATTGAGGTGTTTAATGGACGCAAATAAAGAAAAAGCCTTGCAGGCCGCATTGAGCCAAATTGAACGTCAATTCGGTAAAGGAACGGTAATGCGCATGGGAGACAAGGAGCAGGTGGCCATTCCGGCAATCTCTACCGGGTCTCTGGGGCTGGATGTGGCATTGGGAATTGGTGGTTTGCCGAGAGGGCGAATCATTGAGATTTATGGCCCGGAATCGTCGGGCAAAACTACCCTGACCTTGCAGGTCATTGCAGAAGCGCAACGGCTGGGCGGCAATTGTGCCTTTATTGATGCCGAGCATGCGCTGGATCCTATTTACGCCGGCAAGCTGGGCGTAAAAGTCGAAGATTTGATTATTTCCCAGCCGGATACCGGTGAGCAGGCGCTGGAAGTTACCGATATGCTGGTGCGCTCCGGTGCGGTTGATGTATTGGTTGTAGACTCTGTTGCTGCCTTGACACCGCGCGCCGAAATTGAAGGCGAAATGGGTGACCACCATGTTGGTTTGCAAGCGCGTTTGATGTCGCAGGCGCTGCGTAAAATTACCGGCAACATCAAAAATGCCAACTGTCTGGTGATTTTCATCAACCAGATTCGTATGAAAATTGGTGTGATGTTCGGCAACCCGGAAACTACCACCGGCGGTAATGCACTCAAGTTCTACGCTTCGGTGCGTCTGGACATTCGTCGCATCGGTGCGGTGAAAGAAGGCGAGGAAGTGATCGGTTCCGAAACCCGCGTCAAGGTTGTTAAAAACAAGGTTGCACCGCCGTTTAAACAGGCAGAATTCCAGATCCTCTATGGCACCGGTATCAATCGTCAGGGTGAAGTGATTGATTACGGTGTGAAGCTGGGAATGATTGATAAGGCCGGTGCCTGGTACAGTTATCAGGGCAACAAGATCGGGCAGGGCAAAAACAACGTCATGAAGTTTTTGAACGAAAACCCCACCATTGCCCAGGAGCTTGAACAGCGTGTGCGTGGCGAACTGTTAGCCAGTCAGGCGTTGTCGCTGAGCCCGGGTGATGCTGAAACCGCTGACGAAGAAGCCTAAGACAATGGCGGTTTGTAAAAAGTAACAAATCGCCAGTTTTGCTGTCCAAAGCTTGTCGGAAATGCCTGAACTGGCCACGACAGGCGAGTTGTAAGCAATTGTGGAATATCTTGCGGGAACAGACGCCTGTCGCTATGCTGCCAGTTATAACATTACCTTTATTGAGGTGCAGCAATGAGCTATTCAAGGTGGGCTTTAATCGGTTTTCTCGCAGTATTAATGGCGGGTTGTTCCAGTGGCCCGCGTGTAACAACAGATTATCAGGCCGGTTATGATTTCGCCGCGCTGAAAAGTTTTACGATTTCCGAAGTCAAGCAGGACACCAAAGACAACCTGTTGATTTCACCCTTTACGTTTTCGCACATCGAAAACGTTATTGCTCAGGAGCTTGGTCAGCGTTACGCATCCGTTGCGGCTGGCAGTCAGGATTTCACCGTTAACTTTCACGTAGTTATCGAAGAAAAACTGGACCCGGGCACTTATGATCGTGTGTATGGCTACGGTTATTACGGCAGAGGCTACCGTTATTATCCTTCGCCCTTGTTTTACGGCTCTACCGGCGCACCTCGTGTGTACAATCAGGGCAGTTTGATTGTTGACCTGGTCGATGCAAAAACTGAAAAACCTATCTGGCGTGGCGTTTCTGAAAAGCGTTTACGTCAGGGGCTGACTCCGCAAGAGCAGCGGGAAGTATTGACCAACGCAGTTCGTGAAGTGCTTGCCAAATTTCCTCCGATCTAGGTCGGCGTTTCAGTGAGTTTGACGACGCTGCTAAAAAGGCAGTTAGTTTGGAAAATGGCCGCTATTGCGGCCATTTTTTATGCATAAAAGGCTTTGGATTAAATCACGCATGAACAATCCGGATGACACGCCAACCCCGGCAATGGTGAATATTTCTGTGCTGCGCATGGCAGCGATGAATCTGCTCGCCATGCGCGAGCACTCCCGTGCAGAGCTTCATAAAAAGCTTTCCCAGCGTTTCGATAATCATCCTGGCGTGGATGATGCGTTAAACCAGCTGGCCGCCGATGGTTTGCAATCGGATAGTCGTTTTGCCGAGGCGTTTACCCGCATGCGTTTTCGTCAGGGCAAGGGGCCGCGCCGGGTTACTCAGGAATTGAGTGAGCGCGGTATAACGGGTAGCTTGGCACAGACTGCCTTGTGGGAGCAGGAGCTGGATTGGTTCGACTTGTGTTTAAACACCAGAGCCCGCCGTTTTGGTGAACAAGCGCCAACCGATCTTAAAGAGAAGGCACGTCAGATTCGTTTCCTGCAATACCGGGGTTTTGATTCCGAACAAATCCGGTATGCTCTCGATGGACAAAGTCAGTAATCGACAGTTTCTTTGCGCGCAAAAATGACAGCGCTGTCCATTCCAATTAAGCGGACTGCGTCCAATATCCTGTTGAAAAAACACCATTTATTCTCTCCTTGTTGGTTAACCAGTGTCATTCCTTGTTAAATAGTGTTAACTCCTCTGCTGCGTTATTACCTCTGAAATTTCCTGTTAATTTTTTGCTGTTGCAACACAGCCTTGCTGTAGCTGATTTAGCAGCTATTCGGTTGATTTATCGCAGCGGCAAAGCCTCGTATTGACGATCTTTCGCCCGTGGCTGGTCATCATCAAAATGTCACCCGGCGTGTTATATTTTGTGGTGTTTTACGCTCTAACCCTTGCAAGTGTTGCCATTTCAACGGTTTCAGATGTCTTTTAATAATTTATCAAGGTGAGAGAAATATGCCATTGCATTCCCTGCGGGCAGTGACCTTCTGTATTCTGGTGTTATTAATGTGCCCGTTGAGGCTTTTCGCGCAATCCGAACCGGACGTGATTGTTCAGCGCGCCACTCTGCAATCCTTGCAAACCCGTCTTGAAGCATTGGGCACAGTGATCGCCAATGAATCCATACGTTTAACCTCCAACGTCACCAAAACCGTAACCAGCATCAATTTTGAAGATGGGCAGCGCGTCAATAAAGGTGACGTACTTGTCGAGATGACCAGTAACGAAGAACAGGCATTGCTGGATGAAGCACGTTTTACTCACGAAGAGGCACGCAAGCAACTGGAACGGGTGCGCTCCCTGGTTGATCGCAATGCGGCATCCCGTTCCTTGCTGGATCAACGTCAGCGCGAATATGAAGCCGCCGGTGCCCGCTACCTGGCGCTGGAGTCGCGTTTAAAAGATTTGCGCCTTGTGGCGCCTTTCAGCGGTGTGGTTGGTTTGAGAAACATCAGTGTTGGTGCTCTGGTATCACCGGGTGATCTGATCACCACTCTGAATGACGACTCACGCATGAAGCTGGATTTCACGGTACCGTCTATTTACCTGAGGAGTTTGCAGATTGGTCTGCCCATTAAAGCGCGCAGCCGTGATCTTGGCGACTTGCTGGTTGAAGGTGAGGTTTTCAGCATCGACAACCGCATCGACAGTGTTACCCGCGCGATTACCGTACGTGCCATTTTGCCCAACGAGCAGCAAGAGCTGAAGCAGGGCATGTTGATGAGTCTGGAATTGTTTGCTGACCAGCGGGAGTCGCTGGTGATTTCCGAGTCGGCGCTGGTGCCGTTGGGTAATCAGAATTTTGTTTTTGTTATTCGCCCGGAAGAGGGCAAAACCCGTGTTGAGCGTATCCCGGTAACTATCGGCCAGCGCTTGCAAGGTGTGGTGGAAATTCTCGCCGGGCTTGAAGCCAACGATGCCGTGGTGACTCACGGGTTACAAAAAATTCGCACCGGGCAGTTCGTTAATATCATCGCCGAGCAAACCGGGCGGGAATCCCTCGCTGATTTATTAAATCAGAAACACATCTGAGGGACTATCAGTCATGATGTTATCGGATGTATCTATCAAACGACCGGTGTTCGCGTCGGTACTCTCTTTGCTGCTGATCGCCTTTGGCGTCATCGCCTTTGATCATCTCACGCTGCGTGAATACCCGGATATCGACCCGCCGGTGGTTTCTATTCGCACAGTTTATCCCGGGGCTGCGGCCAGCATTGTTGAAACAAGAATTACCAAAGTTCTGGAAGACCGCATCTCCGGTATCGAAGGCATTCGCTTTATTGAATCAGCCAGTGAAAACGGCGCATCGAATATCACCGTGACCTTTGAAGTCGGGCAGGACATGGATTCTGCGGCCAATGATATTCGCGACCGCGTAGCTCGCGCTGCGCGTAACTTGCCGGTAGAAGCCGACCCGCCAGAAGTGCAAAAAATCAGTTCCGACGAAGATGTGATTATCTGGTTTAACTTTACCGGCGAAAACATGACCATGCCGGAACTTTCAGATTACGCTCAGCGTTATCTGGTTGATCGCTTCTCGGTCATTGACGGCGTTGCCCGGGTACAAATTGGTGGCGAGCAGCGCTACGCCATGCGTATCTGGCTGGACAGTCAGGCAATGGCCGCACGAGGCTTGACCGTAAACGATGTCGAGGCGGCTTTACGTGCAGAAAACGTCGAGTTGCCCGCAGGCAGTATTGAATCGGATGATCGGCATTTCACCGTGCGTATGGCGAGGAGTTATCGCACCGCCGATGAATTTGGCCGGATGGTTCTCACCCAGGGCACCGATGGCCACCTGGTGCGTATTGGCGATATTGCCCGTGTAGAAAAAGGCACGGTGGAAGACCGCAACCTGTTTCGCGGTAATGGCATTACGCAAATTGGTATCGGTATTGTTAAACAGTCTACCGCCAACACCACCGATGTAGCACGTGGCGCAAAACTTGAGCGCGATCTGGTTAATGAGACCCTGCCGGATGGAATGCGGTTGGAAGCCAGTTTTGACAGCTCGGTGTTTATCGAGCGGGCGGTAGAAGAAGTTTACACAACGTTATTTCTGGCGATTGTGATGGTGGTGCTGGTTATCTATTTGTTCCTCGGCAGCGCCAAAGCTATGTTGATTCCCGCCATTGCCGTGCCGGTTTCTATTGTGGCAACGTTCATTGTGTTGGCGCTGCTTGGCTTCTCGGTCAATATGTTGACCTTGCTGGCACTGATTCTGGCGATTGGCCTGGTGGTGGATGACGCAATTGTGGTGTTGGAAAACATCGTGCGGCACATTCAGGAAAAAGGCAAAACACCCTTGATGGCTGCTTACGATGGCACTCGTGAAGTGGGATTTGCGGTAGTAGCAACCACGCTGGTGTTGATCTCGATTTTTGTGCCTATCGTATTTTTAAAAGGGGACATTGGCCGGTTGTTTTCCGAGTTCGCCATAACCATGGCGGCAGCGGTCGCTTTCTCTTCGTTAATCGCACTGACATTGTCGCCGATGTTGACTTCCCGCATTCTGAAAAAGGATGAAAAGAAAGGGCGGATGCTGATCTATGTTGAAAAAAGCATCGTCTGTTTGCGCTTTTACTACATGAAAGCGCTGGTCAAATGTCTTGCGCATACGCGTATTGTGGCGGGGTTTTTTATTCTGCTGCTGGCCGGCACGGTCGGCCTGGTACAACTCATTCCCTCTGAATACGCGCCGCGTGAAGACCGCGGTACCTTCAACGTAATCGTCAATGGCCCCGAAGGTGCCAGTTATTCCTACATGGTGGAATACATGGACGAGATTGAAAAACGGTTGATGGAGTTTGTGGATGCGGGCGAAATTACCCGTTTGATGATTCGTGCTCCGCGCGGCTGGGGCGGCGTGGTGAACTTCAACACCGGTGCGGTAACCGCGGTAATGGCAGAGTGGGATGAGCGTCGTAGCGGTTTTGAAATTATGGATGACGTTCGCGATCGACTGTCCGACTTGCCCGGCGTGACGACAGCAACGGTGATGCGTCAGGGCTTCGGTTCCGGTTCATCCAAGCCGGTACAGTTTGTACTGGGCGGCGGTACTTACCAGGAACTGGCAGAATGGCGCGATATTATGTTGGAAAAAATCGCCGACAATAATCCCGGCCTGATTGCCATCGATTGGGACTACAAGGAAACGCGTCCGCAAATTGAAGTGTTGATTGACTCACATCGTGCTGCGGATCTCGGGGTTAGCGTAAACAATATCGGGCGTACTCTGGAAACCATGCTCGGGTCGCGTCGTGTCACTACCTTTATTGATGATGGTGAAGAATATGATGTGATGTTGCAAGGCGAGCGGGACGATCAACGCACCACCGCCAGCCTGGAGAATATGTACGTTCGCTCTGACCGCTCCGGAGAAATGATTCCGCTGGCCAGTGTGGTGCGTTTGCAGGAGCTGGCCGATGCCAGCCGACTCAATCGCTACAACCGCATCCGCTCACTGACTATTGAAGCCAACCTTGATCCAAAATTATCGCTGGGCGAGGCGCTTGATTACCTCAACGGTCTGGTGGCAGAACATTTGCCGGCTACCGCGGTGGTCGATTACAAAGGCATGTCGCGTGATTTCCAACAGGCGGGCAGCTCGGTTATTTTCATGTTTGTGCTGGGGATTGTTATTACCTTCCTGGTATTGGCGGCACAATTCGAAAGCTGGGTGCACCCCTTTGTGATCATGGTGACCGTTCCGCTGGCTGTTGCCGGCGGTATGCTGGGGCTGTATTTAACCGGGTTGACGTTTAATATTTACTCGCAGATCGGGTTGATTATGCTAGTGGGGCTTGCCGCAAAAAATGGTATTTTGATTGTCGAATTTGTCAATCAGTTACGGGATCGCGGCGTAGCTTTTGATGAGGCTTTGATGCAAGCCGCTGAAATTCGCCTGCGTCCTATTTTGATGACCGGTTTGACAACGGTGGCTGGTGCGATTCCTTTGGTCATTTCCAGTGGCGCTGGCGCAGAAACGCGGCTGGTGATCGGTGTGGTGGTTATGTTTGGTGTTGTGGCAGCGACTGCTTTTACACTTTTCATGGTGCCGGTGGCGTACAGTTTGATTGCCAGAAAAACCGGTTCGCCGGGTGATGTGGCCAGGCAGCTGGAGGCCGATCAAAAAGCCTATGAAGCCGCTGCCAAACCGCAAAGCGGTGTTTGACAACAAAACCGGATATCGTGAGAGATATCCGGTTTTGTTTTATAGTTACTGCATCAAAAAATAGTCATAAAAACAGAGTGAGAGAAACGATGTCTTTTAAAAAAAATCTGCTGTCTTTAGGTTTGTGTTTATCCTTATCCGCAGTCGCGCTGGCTGAATCGCCATCCGTCGTCTGGTCGGTTGACGCGCTGAATAATATCGGCGGCCATGAAACCAATGCCCTGGGTAATCCTCGCGTCGTAGAAACGCCTTACGGTAAAGCGGTAGCGTTTGATGGTGACGGTGATCGACTGCTGGTTAATAACAACCCGTTGGTCGGTGCCAGTGAATTTACCGTAGAAATTATTTTTCGTCCTAACGATGTCTTCCCGAATAACTGGGAGCCGCGTTTTTTGCACATTGAAGCGCCGGACAATACCGACCGCCGGCTGACCATTGAGTTGCGTTTGAACGACAAACAGCAATGGTATCTCGACAGCTACATCAAGTCGGAAAAATCCCAAGCGGTGTTGATTGACGAAACGCTGGTGCACCCGGTAAATGAATGGGCGCACGCTGCCGTTACCTACAAAGATCGCCAATTTACTGCCTACGTTAACGGCAAAAAAGAGCTGTCAGCAGAGGTGGAGTACTTGCCTATTGCCGATCATGCGGCAACCTCTCTCGGGGCGCGGATGAATCAGGTGCACTGGTTTAACGGGGATATTTTGCAGGTGCGTGTAACGCCGAAATCGCTGGCGCCCGCTGAGTTTTTAACCGTAGACAAGCTGGAAAAATAATTATTGGTATCGGGTATTTTCCGATACCTGCAATAAAAAAGCGGGAGCCGGTACAGCGATTCACTGTACCGGCTCCCGCTTTTTCAGTGTCAGCCTAACTGAATTTTATTGCGGATAAAGCTCACGATTTCGTCAGTGGCTACTTCCTGCTTCTCTGCGTCACGACGACCTTTGTATTCCAGTGCGCCAGCTTCCAGACCGCGATCACCTACTACGATACGGTGCGGAATACCCATCAGTTCGGTGTTAGCCAAAGATACGCCCAGGCGCGCTTTCTCGTCATCCATGTACAGCACATCAAAACCGGCTTGCTTCAACTCGGCGTAGAGCTGCTCGCATTTTTCTACGACCGCCGGTGATTTGCCGGGGTTGATCGGAATCAGCGCAATATGGAAAGGCGCGATGGCATCCGGCCAGATAATGCCATTTTCATCGTAGTTTTGCTCAATAGCAGCGGCGACCACACGGGTCATACCAATACCGTAGCAACCCATGATCATGGTTTGTTCCTTGCCGTTTTCATCCAGCACCCGCGCTTTCAACGCTTCGGAATACTTGGTGCCTAACTGGAAGATATGACCCACTTCAATACCCCGTTTGATATCCAGAGTACCTTTGCCATCCGGAGACGGATCACCGGCCACAATATTGCGGATATCAGCTGCTTCAACCAGCGGCAGGTCGCGCTCCCAGTTTACGCCGGTCAGGTGATAACCGTCTTTGTTGGCGCCGCAGGCAAAGTCGGCGCTGTGCAGGGCAGCGTGGTCTGCAATGACACGGATGCCGAGGTTAACCGGACCAATAGAACCTGGCGCAACGCCCAGTTCGGCTTTGATACGCTCTTCCGGTGCGAAGGTTAAGGGTGTGGCAATGCCAGCCAGTTTTTCTACCTTGATGTCATTCAGCTCATGATCACCGCGCAGTACCAGTGCTACCAGCGGTTGTGGTTTGCCTTCTTCGGCAGTACCCAATACCACGAGGGTTTTCAGCAGGCCCGATGCGGCGATTTGCAAGAACTTGCTGACGTCTTCAATGCTGTGTTGGCCTGGTGTTGAGACTTCTTCCAGCGCGCGGGTTGCGGCGGGCCGGGGCGTAGACGGCGCAATCGCTTCGGCTTTTTCGATATTCGCTGCGTAATCGCTGCCATTACTGAAAGCAATGGCATCTTCACCGCTGGAGGCCAGTACGTGGAATTCGTGGGAGAAGGCGCCGCCAATAGAGCCTGTGTCTGCCAGTACCGGGCGGAATTCAACACCGATGCGGGTAAAAATATTGCAGTAGGCACGATGAAGAATATCGTAAGTCTGCTGCAGGGATTCCTGGGAGATATGGAAAGAGTAGGCATCTTTCATGATGAACTCGCGTGAACGCATAACGCCGAAGCGCGGGCGAATTTCATCGCGGAATTTGGTTTGAATTTGATAAAAAGTTGCCGGCAATTGCTTGTAGCTGTTCAGCTCATTGCGGATCAGGTCGGTGATCACTTCTTCGTGCGTAGGGCCGAGACAAAAAGCGCGGTCATGGCGGTCATTCATGCGCAGCAGCTCGGGGCCATATTGTTCCCAACGGCCGGATTCCACCCACAGCTCTGCTGGCTGCACAACCGGCATCAATACTTCCTGCGCACCGGATTTATCCATTTCTTCACGCACAATGCGCTCTACCTTACGCAACACACGCAAACCCAGTGGCAGCCAGGTATAAAGGCCGGAGGCCAGCTTGCGAATCATGCCGGCACGCAGCATAAGCTGATGGCTGATCACCTCCGCATCGGCGGGGGTTTCTTTTAGTGTGGCAATCAAAAATTGTGTGGCGCGCATAAAAAGGCTTCTTGTTAATGGTGATAGCGGGCTCCCGACATCCGGTCGGGAACATTTTCAGGTTTGCTGTTTCAAAACTGCCTGTGAGCAGAAACCTGTGCAATGGCAAATCGCGTATTCTACGGTGGTTGTCAAAGCGGGTACAGAACCTGGTACCCGGTAATTGCTGCCCGGCGGCAATTACCGGCCAATTATTTATTTTTAACCGCGGCTTTAACGGTAATCGGTAACCCGACCAGGTATTTGATGGTAGAACAGGATATGCTGTTTATCATAACCTGGCCCCCATAAATTGACTAAAAAGGAACCTGTTATGTTTGAATTACACCCCCGATTGGCTCAGGATTCTGTCATCGTCGGGCAATTTGAATTGTCCCTGCTGCTGTTAAGCAAAGATGCCAACTATCCCTGGTGCATTCTGGTACCGCAGCGGGAAGATATTTTTGAGATTCATCACCTGGATAACCAGGAGCAACAACAGTTAATCAGAGAATCTTCCCGGCTTTCAGAGGTGATGACCAGCCTGTTTGATGCGCACAAGATGAACATCGCCGCGCTGGGCAATGTGGTGCGTCAGCTGCACATTCATCATGTGGCGCGCTTCGTTGATGATGCTGCCTGGCCGCAACCGATATGGGGCAAGGTGCCACAAAAGGACTATCAGCCGGAAGCGTTTGAAGACCGCATCAGCCGTTTGCAAAATGCGCTGGTGGGAGAAGATTTCACCGTCGCGAAATAGAAAACCATAAAAAAACCCCGAATAATCGGGGTTTTTGCTATCTGAAGCAGGCTTGATGGATTACAGAGCGAATTCTTTCAGTTTTTTCAGCGGACGCACTTTAACGGAAGTAGACGCCGGCTTGGCTTTGAAAGTGACTTCTTCGCCGGTGAACGGGTTAATGCCTTTACGGGCTTTGGTCGCCGGCTTTTTAACGGTAGTAATTTTCAGCAGGCCTGGCAGAACAAATTCACCCACACCCTTTTTCTTGATGTGACCTTCAATGATGTTGCTCAGTTCGTCCAGTACAGACTGAACCTGCTTTCTGCTCAGCTCGGTAGACTCGACGATCTGATTCAGAATCTGGGTTTTGTTCTGACGCTCGGCAATTGGCTTGACTACGGCAGGCTTGGCGGCGGCCGCTGGTGCTTTTCTGGCTGCTGCAGGTTTAGCGGCAGCCGGTTTGGCCGCTGCAGTTTTTGTTGCCGCGGTTTTTGCAGCAGTCGCTCTGGCTGCCGGGGCTTTTTTGGCTGCCGGCGCGGCGGCTTCTTTCACAGTTTTTGCGGCTGGTTTTTTAACGGCCATTTTTGAATTCCTTTGAGTGAGTCAGCGCAGGCAGATCGGCGTGAGGATCGTACCAGAGCAGGGATAGTAGATTGTCTGACCTGTGTTACAAGCGTTTTTGAATCGTTGATTCGCTAAAACCCCTGTTTTTACAGGCTTAAATCGCCCGACACATAGGTTGACGCTATATATATAGGATAAAAATGCAATCAGCAACAGAAAAGTCGTTCTGCCCGATCAAAAAGCCGCTTTTTTAGCGGTTTTTTTGATGCCTTTCTCCTGAGGCCGTTACGGTTATTCCCGTGTTCAATTTCTGTTAAACCAAAGGCTATAAAGAAAGGGTTTGCAGGTCGGCAATGTTTACTGCCTGGCGCCAGGCTTCTTCAAAATGGGCTTGCAACTGTTGGGCGGTAACCCGGCATTGGAGATTACAGTGACCGTTTCCCTGGTCTTCCTGGCTGAACAATAACGACTTGTCGAGATCGCCGGAAAGGAAAAAAGGAAAGTCTCCTGCCGGAGCGATAATTTGTCGAATGGAAATTTTTGAGGGCAGGCGGCGGATCAGCGGCATGATTTTATGGTGGTGCCTGATCAAATACACCGGATCATGGATAAGAATGCGTAAATGGCTGTTGGGGTTTTGACGCACAAACGCCGAAAGTGCGGCGCAGATGCTGTCATCGTCGTAGAGGTTGGGGTGCAGGTTTTCCGAAAGAATATGCAGGTAGCGGCGGCTTTGTTGAATAATGTTGATAAGGTGCGCCCGGGCATCGGCAAGGTCGGTAACCGCATGGCGGTTGTGTTGCTGGTTTTCGAGAGATGCGTCGTTATTCATGCTTGCAGACTCCCTTGAAAAGGTCGTGTCGGGGCGCCGATTTTTTATTGGTTCAGGTGACTTGTGGCGATTGGACAAGCTGACGGATTACTGCAAAAAAATCCATCGCCGGGTTCGCAGTATTTGCTTGCTGGTCGTCAATTGCCGCCTGTTTATGGCAACAACCCCTGTAGCCGCAGCACGACGACAGGGGTTGTTTTGGCCAGCCGATGAATAACCGGCTTTTTATTCGTCCAGCAGTAGCGTGTCCTGATTTACCAGCGCGCTGATAACGGCAATATGCTCGTCATCATCCAGCCAGGGCTCAAGGCCCTGCCAGTCTATTTCTTCGCACTCACATAAATAACGGGCAAAACCGGCGCTGGCTGGAAATTGTGCGCCGTCTGCGAATAACAGGGCGCGGTCATTTTCCAGCGCGTACCAGGCAAATCGTGCCGCCGGGTGGCGCCATAATAACAACCCGTCCTGCATCGCCGGGATCCATTCTTCGCTCTCGATCGGCTCCTGTGCTTCTTCGTCGAGATATTTGCGCTCGCTCATGTAGCGGCCAAACCAGCTGGCGATACGTTCGTCGGTCAATTGCTCGGTGAGGAGTTTTCGGATTTGCGCGATGGCTGCCGGTGCAATAGTGCCCGGGTTGTCTTGTAATTGCAGATCCGGGTCCGAGAAGCGTTGATCGTTACTGAGACGATCGGCTACATCCTGTCCCAGTTCACTGAGAATGTCAGCGTGAGAGGGGGCCCGAAAACCGATGGAGTAGGTAATCGATTCACCTTCGGCAATTCCCCAATGGGCAAGCCCTGGCGGTACGTAAAGCATATCGCCAGGTTCCAGCACCCACTCGTCGGTTTGCTCGAATTGCTCAAGAATATTCAGCGCAATACCCGGAACACGCGGTGATTCACTGTCGCACATCTGGCCAAGACGCCAGCGGCGTTGACCGGCTCCCTGCAACAGAAATACATCGTAATAATCAAAATGAGGGCCCACGCTGCCCTGGTCCGGCGCGTAGCTGATCATGATGTCATCAAGGCGCCAGTTGGGAATAAACCGGAAGTGTTGCAAGAGTTCGTTGACTTCCGGCACCCATTGATCGACCGCTTGCACCAGCAAGCTCCAATGGCTTTCTGGCAGTTTCCCAAAGGTGTCTTCATCGAAAGGGCCGTTTTGTAATTCCCAAGGGGTTTTCCCCTTTTCCAGCACCAGTCGCGATTCAACTTCTTCTTCCAGCGATAATCCCGCCAGTTCGTCCCCGTCCAGCGGTGATTCGAAACCGGGGAAAGCCTGACGAATAAGCAGTGGTTTTTTTTGCCAGTATTCTTTTAAAAATACTTCAACACTGATGTCGCCGAGATGAGTAAGTGGCGTTGCCATGAGCGAAATCCTGAGTTGGTGAAGCGTTAATGGGCGCAGATGACGGGGCTGTCGCTATATCAATGAAAACAACAAAGCCAAAAACCTCGCTAGCTGCGGTAAACGGTTGTTGCAATAATTTTTAGAGGCCAGCGGATGATGTCTTATCTGCCGGTGCGTTTGGAAAGAGCGGAGAGCGCTGAACATTCCCGGCTTGTTTGCCGTTATTTTTCAGCGCTTCCTTAACGGATGTTTAATCTTTAACAGGTTTAAGCCGCACGATTAAATAGCGTTGGCCTGGTCGATGGCATTGCCGATATAGTTGGCTGGCGTCAATTCGCGGATGGATTGCTTGGCGTGTTCCGGAATATCCAATGTTTCAACAAAGGTTGCCAGCACGTCGCGGGTAATTGCCTGGCCGCGTGTCAGCGCTTTCAGCTTTTCGTAGGGTTCAGCTACGTTGTAGCGACGCATAATGGTTTGAATTGGCTCGGCTAATACTTCCCAGCTGTTGTCCAGGTCTTCCGCAAGACGGGCGCGGTTAATTTCCAGCTTGCTAATGCCTTTCAGGGTAGAGCCGTAAGCGATCAGACTGTAGCCAAAACCAACACCCATGTTACGCAACACGGTAGAGTCGGTCAGGTCGCGCTGCCAGCGGGAGATCGGCAGTTTTTGCGCCAGATGGGTGAAAATGGCGTTGGCAATACCGAGGTTGCCTTCGGAGTTTTCAAAATCAATCGGGTTAACCTTGTGCGGCATGGTGGATGAGCCCACTTCGCCAGCGATGGTTTTTTGCTTGAAATAACCGAGAGAAATGTAACCCCACACATCGCGATCAAAGTCGATCAAAATAGTATTGAAACGGGCGATGGCATCAAAGAGTTCGGCGATGTAATCGTGCGGTTCAATCTGGGTGGTGTAGGGGTTCCAGGTGAGGCCCAACGAGGTGACAAATACTTCAGCGTTGGCTTGCCAATCTACATCCGGATACGCAGAAATATGAGCGTTATAGTTGCCTACTGCGCCGTTAATTTTACCCAGTAATTCAACCTGTTTAACCTGAGCCACCTGACGGCGCAAGCGCGCGGCAACGTTGGCCATTTCCTTGCCCACCGTGGTAGGCGATGCGGTTTGGCCGTGAGTGCGCGACAACATCGGGTCAGCGGCGTAAGCATGTGCAAGGCCGGCGATAGCATTCACGATGGTTTCAGCATCGGCCAGAAAAACATCGCGACCGGCTTTCAGCATCAGCGCGTGGGAAAGGTTGTTAATGTCTTCGCTGGTGCAGGCAAAATGGACAAATTCCAGTACCGCTTCCAGCTCGGCATTACCGGCAAATTGATTTTTCAAAAAATATTCCACGGCTTTTACGTCGTGGTTGGTGGTGCGCTCGATGTCTTTGATTTGCTGGGCATCGGCTTCGCTGAAATTGGTGACGATAGCGTCCAGTTGCTGGTTGGTAGCATCGCTAAACGCAGGCACTTCCGGAACACCCTGATGGCGGCTCAACTGTTGCAACCAGCGTACTTCAACCTCAACCCGGCTACGGATCAGACCGAACTCACTGAATATGCCCCGCAATGCCAGGGTTTTGCTGCCATAGCGGCCATCGACGGGAGAAACGGCGTTCAGAGCCGTGAGTTGGGAAAAGGCGTTATCCATGGGGCTGTCTCTTGCTGGGTCGGGTTAATCTGAAAAGCCGCTATGATACCCAAAAGCGCTTTTTTTTTCAGGTCTTTAACCCGTCTTGCCTCATCCCCGGGGCAGCGAGGGCCAGATAACCAAAACGGCGCCGGCGAGAATCAGTAACAAGCCGGCCTTATCCCGTCGCGATACCTGTTCTTTCAACCAATGGCGGGAGAGAAACAGCGTAAATAGCACCTCGATTTGCCCGAGGGTTTTCACCAGTGCTACGTCTTCGAGATTAACCGCGGTAAACCAGCAAAGGGAGGCAATAGAGCTTGTCAGGCTGATACGAAAAACCAGGGAGGGGCGCTGTAATAATTTTTGCAGGGTAGCGCGGTCGCGCCATACCAGCCAGGAAACCAGCAATATCACCTGAATGCTGATGCTCCACACTAACGCCCAGGCGGCGCTGTGCATAAAGGGCAGGGGCAATTGGTGGCAGGCATCTCTTACCCACAGTGTGGTTAACGCAAAACAAAGGCCGCTGCCCAATCCCAATAACAGGGTAGTGATGTCCAGTGTGCCGGGCTGGCTTTTACCTTTCATTAACCAGATCGCAAGTGAACCGGCTGCTATGCCCAGCCAGCCAACCGGGCCCAATATCACGCCAAAAAAGACTACGCCCAGCATT
Organism: Cellvibrio polysaccharolyticus; assembly: GCF_015182315.1. NCBI lineage: Bacteria > Pseudomonadati > Pseudomonadota > Gammaproteobacteria > Cellvibrionales > Cellvibrionaceae > Cellvibrio > Cellvibrio polysaccharolyticus. The sequence goes on along the minus strand of NZ_PRDL01000001.1, from coordinate 2,817,877 downwards.
GCGGCCAGTAGAGCTTCGCTTTTGGCCAAGCCGACACCGGCCGCATAGCTGCGCCGCTGGAACAGCATAACCATCAGGGTGGTAGCAATAATTTGTGACACAGCAGCAGCGCTGATGCTGGCGATAAAGCGAGTGGTGAAGGTCGGTAGTTGAGCAGGAAGGATAAGATGAAGTACAGCCAGATACAGTAACGCCAGTGGCAATGCCCAGATAAAACGGGCGAGGGTAACGCCGATGGCATTAACCTCTACACTCAGTTGTTTTTGCTGGGCATTGCGTAGCGCCTGAGTGAAGGCGGCCATCAGCGTAAAGGGAATCCACAGCATAATCAGTCCGGGATTGAACGAAGCAAATGTTCAACGCTGCCGAGAATTTTCTTTCTGCCTAATAACAGTTGCCAACGATTGCCACCCACCTGGCGCCATAAAATAGCGGAGCGTATGCCCGCAAATAACAGCGCGCGAACCTGATGGGCAATACGCTGTTGCTGCAAATAGTTGTAATCACCACTGACCTGAATGCGAAAGCGAAAGGTGCTGATGGTGTCGGTATACAAGCCGCCGATATTGGCGATCACATTGTCATGGGTACTGGAAAAATGCTCGGCTTGATGCGCCGCCTGTTGCAGGCGGGTGCCCACTTCTTTCAACATGGCTTTATCAGCGGATAGCTTTTTTTGTAAATGCAGAACGCCAAGGCTGTAACGCAAGGCATCGGCATGTGCTGCCTGGCCGTTCTGTAATACGTCGCGCAACCACTCCAGCCCTTGGCGCAAATTGGCAACAGAGCCGCCATAAACGTCGAGGGTATTGTCAGGATTCATCACCAGCAGGCTTTCTATGCTGGTGCGATAAGCGTCGGTTGGTACATAGCCGGTTTTTGCCAGCTGCTCAACCAGTCCGGTCGCCTGAAAAAGTCCTGCCAGTGCGATACTGATGTTTTCCCACTTGTTCACAAATAATGGCCTTTCGATCGAATTACAAAATGGTGGCCCGAAGACCGGATGATTGAAGTGTTATGCCGGATCACCGGTATTATCGGTCATTTCAATCACCGCACCGCCCAGACAGATGTCATCCTGGTAGAAAACTACCGATTGGCCGGGGGTGATAGCGCGTTGCGGTTCATCAAATATCACCACCAGTTTGCCATCGTCTGCCAGATTGACTTCACAGGCCTGATCCGCCTGACGGTAGCGAACTTTGGCGCTGCAGCGAAACGTCCCGGTTGGCGCGGTGTTAATCCAGTGCACCTGTCCTGCATACAAACGATTGTGGTAAAGCGACGGATGATCTGTTCCCTGGGCAACTACCAGTACATTGCGCGCCAGATCTTTTTCTACAACAAACCAGGGCGCTTCACCTGCACCTTTTACCCCGCCGATTCCCAACCCCTGGCGCTGGCCAATGGTGTGGTACATCAACCCCGCGTGCTCGCCAATAACCACCCCTTCGGTGGTCTCAATAACGCCGGGTTGTGCCGGCAAATACTGCTGTAAAAAATCCTTGAAGCGGCGCTCACCAATAAAGCAAATACCGGTGCTGTCTTTCTTGTTGTGTGTGACCAGTTGGTGCTGCTCGGCGATACGGCGAACCTCCGGTTTTTCCAGTTCGCCCACCGGGAACAGCGAACGGGCAAATTCTGCTTCGCCCACCGCATGCAAAAAGTAGCTTTGATCCTTGTTGTCATCCAGGCCTTTAAGCAGCAGGGTATGACCGTCACGGTCAGCCCGGCGAACATAATGGCCGGTGGCAATCAGATCGCCGCCCAGCCGCCGGGCGTATTCGAGAAACACTTTAAACTTGATTTCACGGTTACAGAGGATATCCGGGTTGGGTGTTCGGCCGGCTTTGTACTCTTCGAGAAAGTGTTCAAATACGTTATCCCAATATTCGGCCGCAAAGTTGGCGGTGTGCAGGGTAATACCCAGACGCTCGCACACCCGTTCGGCGTCGGCCAGGTCTGCCATGGCGGTGCAATATTCGGTGCCGTCATCCTCGTCCCAGTTTTTCATGAACAAGCCTTCCACCTGGTAGCCCTGCTGTTGCAACAACAAGGCAGAAACCGATGAATCAACACCGCCGGACATACCGACAATGACTTTGATGGAGGAGGGATTGGGCGTAGTAGCGGGTGAAGACATCAGGAGGTACCGACAGGTAAAAACGGTCATTTTAACCGGCATGGGGCTTTAATCCCAGTTCGGGGCAGGTGTTTTGACGATAAAGGCAAAGTAAGTTGCAAGTAGCTCTTTTGCGGCGCAAGTGTAAAGAATTTGACAGCGTTGTCATCCAGCGATAATTTGGCACCCCATAAGCGGTCTGAACGCGCTAATTGTATGACATTTTGCGGTTAAAAATGGATTTTATACAAATGGCATAGCGGGCTGAATTTCATCTGCTATAACTGTTGAGTGTTGAAAAGCAGATTTACGATAAAAATACAGGGAATGGTAATTGACAGCGCTGTCAGCTCAGAGTAACTTTTGTCATCAATAAGTTTAAATGCTCAGCGAATAGAGTTTGTGTTTTCAGGGAAAGACCTCTCAATCCCGTTCCAGTTGTTGTTCCATGCAAGACATTATCCAGATAAAAAAAAGGTACTGGAGTCATGTTGATCAAGCCTTATAACAATACATTTATGTGAGATACCAATTTACCTTGCGCGCAAGGTGAACGCACGTGGGCGCTTGTTCAATGAAAACAGGCGCTTTCGGGTGAGCTTTACCGGAATAATTCCCGATGATAATAAAGGAGAGCTTCATGTATAAAACTAAAAACCTTAAGAGAAAGTTACTGGCTACGGCCATTGCTTCCTCTGTAGTAGCCGGCTTCCATGCGCCAGTAATGGCTCAGAGCGGCGCGGTAGAAGAGGTTGTTGTTACCGGTATCCGTAGTTCTGTTATTCAGTCTATGGACACCAAACGTAATGCTGTGGGTGTGGTTGATGCGATTTCTTCTGAAGACATCGGTAAAATGCCAGACTCCAACCTTGCAGAATCTCTGCAGCGTATCACTGGTCTTTCTATTAACCGTTCAGACGGTGAAGGTTCTCGTGTAACAGCTCGTGGTATTGGCGCCGAGCTGAACATGGTTACCTTGAATGGTCGTGTAATGCCTGCGGTAGCCAACGGCGACACGGGCGACTCTGCTACCCGTGCTTACGACTTCGCCAACCTGGCTTCCGAGTCAGTATTTGGTGTAGATGTATACAAAACCGGTCGCGCGGATGTGGCTACCGGTGGTCTGGGTGCAACGATCAACATCAAAACGCTGCGTCCGCTGGAAGCGGGCAGCCGTGCAACCGTTGCAGCCAAAGCTATCCAGGACAGCACTGCTCGTTCTGCAGTAAGTGACAAAATCACCCCGGAAGTTTCAGGCTTGTTCTCCTGGGTTAACGACGATGACACCTTTGGTGTTGCTTTGTCCGGCTCTTTCCAGCGTCGTGACAGCTCCAATGCCAACAACTTCGTGAACAACTGGAATAACCTGAATGCATGGGATAGCGAAGCGCTGACACGTTTCCACCGTGACGCGAATGGTAATCCGGACGCAGTTATTAACAATGCACCGGCTGATGGTCAGCTGTACGCATTGCCATCGGATTTGCGTTACGAGGTTCAGGACAACCGTCGTGAGCGTAGCAACGCCCAGGCAGTGGTTCAGTTCAAGCCTATCGAACGTTTGACTGCTACTTTGGACTACACCTTCTCCGAGCTTGATCGTCAATCAGAACGTGCCCAGCAATCTACCTGGTTTAACACCGGTGCAATTTCCGAACTGACCTTTGACAACGGCGCCGTACGTACTCCTGTTCTGTACCGTGAAACTTACGACGGCACCAAGGACGTTTCCTTTGCAGCTGGTCGTTTGAACTCTCTTACCCAAAATAACTCTTTCGGGGTTAACTTGGCGTTTGAAGTTAATGATCAATTGAACCTGGGTCTTGATTACCACACCTCCAGTGCTAACAACTACAGCCAGGTGTTGGAAATGGGTCTTAACGCTAACATCGTAACCGGTCAATTTACTGACTGGTCTCGTAAAATGCCGTTGATGAGCGTAACCGTCAATGACTGTCTGGAGCGTGATCGTCCACCGCGTGATGTTTACACCAACGGTAACTGTAACGGTATCGTAGACGGTGGTGACGTGAGCGGTGCGATGAGTAACAGCCCGCGTTCTCACACCCGTACCGAAATTGAGCAGTTGCAACTGGTTGGTGACTTCCAGTTCAATGGTAAAGGCTTCTTCGAAAATGCCGGTTTGAAATTCGGTATTGAACAGCGTGAAGATGTTAACTTCGCAAGAGCGTCTGGTGACAGCCGTTCCGGCGTGGGCAACTGGGATGGTGTTGATCCGGCTCTGTTCCCGGACCACTATTTCGAAAGCCGCGACTTCGGTAAGGATTTCCCGGACTTCGGTGCTACTACCAACGATCCGCTCTGGTTTGTTGGCGTAGATGCCAATCTGGATAAAATGGTTGAAACTGCTGAAGCTATTAATGCTTCCGGCAAGCATCCTTCCGATTTCTACGATTTCGTGAATGGCAAAATTCAATGGAATGGTATTTACACAACCAACCGTATTGTTGAAGAAAAGAGTAAATCTGCTTTCTTGCAATTCAACTCCAACTTCGACATCGCCGGACTGGATTCCAACATCGTAGTAGGTTTGCGTTATGAAGAAACTGACGTAACTACCAGCTCCGCGGTTAATGAGCCAGGTCTGATCTGGTGGTACGGCGGTAACGATATGACCGCTATCCCGAAAACCGGTGACAAGACCAATCTGAGCGAGAGTGGTTCTTATGATTATCTGTTGCCTAACATAGACTTCGATATCAGCCCGCTCGAAAACCTTAAAGTGCGTTTATCTTTCAGCGAAACCATAGGTCGCCCGGGTTATGCTGATTTGCGTCCTAATGTGGCCATCAATAGCCCATACGAGCGCACCGCAAACGGCGGATCTCCAGGCTTGAAGCCAATGGAATCCAAAAACTTTGATATATCTACCGAGTGGTATTACAACGAAGACAGTTACGTTTCCGTTGGTTACTTCCGGAAGGATATTAATGGATTTATTGGTTCCAAAGTATTCGAAGAAAACGTTTATGGTTTGAGAGATGTTCGTCTGGGGCAAATTGCCCAGCAAGGTATCGCTTCAGGTATTGCACCAAGTGATGAGCAGGGTTTGAATGATTATGTACTTGCTGCATATCAGGCAGATCCAGCACTTCGTCAGTACATTGCTGATAACGGTATATGGGTGAGAGCCACCGAAAACGATCCTTTGATTACATGGGACGTTAGCCGTCCGATTAATGATGAAAAATCTGTTATCGACGGTTTTGAATTGGCTGCTCAACACTGGTTCGGTGAAAGTGGTTTTGGTGTGCAGGCTAACTACACCATGGTAGATTCGGATGTTGCTTTCGACAACCTGGCTACCGGTGGACAATTTGCCATGACTGGCTTGTCTGATACCGCCAACGTGGTTGGTTTTTATGACAAGGACGCATGGCAGATTCGTGTTGCCTACAACTGGCGTGACAGCTTCCTGTTGAGCCGTACTGCTGGCGGTGGTAATGAGCCACAATACGTTGAAGATTACTCACAAATCGACGTATCCATCGGTTACGAGATCAACGAGAATCTGACTCTGACTGCTGAAGGCATCAACGTGACTGGCGAAAACTACCGTACACACGGTCGTTCAAAAGCACAGTTGTTGTCTCTGGAAGATCTGGGTGCGCGTTATCAGTTGGGCCTGCGTTATACTTTCTAAGTAAAGCGTTGTACCATTCTGGAAACAAAGCCGCTGCTGTTTAGCGGCTTTGTTTTTAGTAACTTTTCTGATGCATTACAATAATAAGGGGTTATCCCATGCAGAAACGGGTTGTTATTCTCGGAGGTGGTACTGCAGGTTGGATTGTAGCGGCAAGGCTCGCTGCAGAAGGTCTGTCTGTTGATGGCCAACCAGTGGCAATTACCCTGATTGAGTCGTCAGATGTTCCTACTATTGGCGTAGGCGAGGGCACCTGGCCCAGCATGCGTTCTACGCTCGAAAAAATTGGCATTCCTGAAAAAGAGTTTTTACAAGTTTGCCACGCGGCTTTCAAACAAGGTTCGCGGTTTGTGAATTGGTGTAAAGGTCAGGGTGAAGCCTATGATCATCCTTTCACAATGCCTGTTGGCATGGGCCGACATGCGCTGGGTAAAGCGTTTTCCAAACAAAATTCTGCTATTGATTTCAGTCATTGGGCTTGCTTGCAAAGTGCCATGATTGATGCGGGCAAATCGCCCAAGCAACCTCAAACGCCTGACTATGCCGGCGTATTCAATTACGGTTACCACCTCGATGCCGGCCGCTTTGCTGATTTGCTGAAGCGCCATGCTGTTGATCGTCTGGGGGTGACGCATTGCATTGGCCATTTCTCATCTGCCGAACTGGATGAAAAAGGCTGGATTTCTGCTCTATTGCTCAATGATGATCGCCGTATTGAAGGCGATTTTTTTATTGATGCCAGCGGCACTCATAACAAGCTGATTGGCGGCTGTATTGAAAGTCCGTTTATTTCCTTAAAAGATGTTTCTCCCAATGACAGTGCGCTGGCACTCCCCGTAGCTTATACGAATGCGGCCTCACCTATTGAAAGTGCAACTCTGTCTACCGCGCAGGGTGCCGGCTGGATTTGGGATATTGGTTTGCAACATCGCCGTGGCACCGGCTACGTTTATGCCAGTGCATTTACCGACGACCAGGCGGCGCTGGATACCCTGGCTGCTTATGCGCGCAACATTAATCCGGCGGTGGATGTAAGCACCGCTCGCAAACTGATGATTAATCCGGGTTATCGGGCCCGTCCGTGGGTGAATAATTGCGTGGCGGTGGGCATGGCCTCGGGTTTTATCGAACCTCTGGAGGCGTCGGCGCTGGTAATGGTTGAGCTGACGGCTTCTTACTTGTGTGAGCATTTACCCGCACCGACCTCTGCATTTGAAGGCATTGCTGCACGTTACAACGCACTCTTTACCGAGCGATGGTCAAGAATTCGCGATTTCCTCCAGTTGCATTATCACCTGAGCGAGCGCCGTGACACGGCTTACTGGAAAGCAGTTACAGAAGATATTCCGTTATCTGATCGGCTCAGCGGATTACTGGAAGAGTGGAAATACCGCGATCCTGTACTGAACGATTTTGGTCATTACATGGAGCTGTTTCCGCCCGCCAGCTATTTGTATGTTTTATTGGGCATGCGACCGCAGCACCTGCAAAACAGCGTGGGTAAAAAAACCGATGGGGCAGCACAGCTGCTGGCAGACATTGCAGCCAACGAACAAAAACGTGCCCACTATCTGGCGCATTTGCCGGACAATCGCAGTTACTTTAATACTTTTATCCGCCAGCCCGAGATGGCATAAGGAATCGTATCAATGAGCCAGTATCAATTGCTCAATAACGTTAAGCACAAAGATCTTAAAATTCTTACCCGCCGTGGCGCTGATGTCGGCGATGCTGTCAGTGGTTGTGTGGTATATCCCACCGAATTGAATGAACTGCAAAAACATTACCCGGTGGTTTTTCAAAAGCAGGACGATGGCTCCTGGTTATTAATCGCTTTATTCGGTTTTGAAAATAATGAAAATTTATTTCTCGAAAACGATATCTGGAATGCGCCTTATATTCCTGCTGTCATCGAGCGGGAGCCATTTTTAATTGGTTTTCAGGAGCGCCAGGGGCAACAACCCGAGCCGGTGGTTCATGTGGATTTGAATAGTCCCAGAATCAGCAAAGATGGCAGCGGTGAAGCGGTGTTTCTGGAATATGGCGGCAATGCGCCCTTTTTAAGCCGTGTTACCAGCATCCTGACGGTAGTTCATGAAGGTGTTGCTGAAACCGAGCGCATGTTAAAAGCATTCATCGCGCTGGATTTGATCGCCCCGTTTTCTTTGGAGATGGAATTTGAGAATTCCACAAAATTTCAGACATCCCGTTATGCCACTATTGATAAAGAAAAGCTGCTGACCTTGTCGGATGAGCAAGTAGGGCAGCTGCATCGTTCAGGCTTATTGCGCTATGCATATTTGATTAATGGTTCAATGAGTAATATGCAACATCTGGTTAACGTTAAAAATTCCCGTCTTCGTCAGGGTCGATAAAGTGTAAGGTGATTTTACAAACAGGGATGTTGTCGCCAGGGAATCTGCACTGGCAATTTTATTACCATTCGACCTTGTAGCTGTAAAAATAAAATAATTTCAGGAGAAAATACCGATGCAACCTATTAAACACGTTGTAATTGTTGGAGGTGGAACCGCTGGCTGGTTGGTCGCGGCGGGCGTCGGGAAAATGTATCACGGGCGAGTCAACATCACGCTGGTTGAATCCGATGCGATTCGTACCGTCGGTGTAGGTGAGGCCACTATCCCTACCATGATTGCCTTTCACAAGTTGCTGGATATTCCTGAGCCGGAAGTGATGAGCGCAGCCGACGCCACCTTCAAGTTGGGCATTAAATTCAGAAATTGGGGACATATCGGTGAAGAGTATGTCCACGCATTTGGGCAAGTGGGGCGTATTTTCTGGGGCGGTGAATTTCAGCATTTCTGGAAGCGTGGCCGCAATCTGGGGATGGATATTCCCTTTGGTGATTTTTGCCTGGAAAACGTAGCCGCCAGAGCCGGACGCTTTGCTGTGACAGACAACCCGGTTCTTAATTATGCCTTCCACATTGATGCCGGCTTGTACGCGCAATATATGCGGAAATTTGCTGAAGGTCTGGGTGTGGTGCGTCATGAAGGAACGGTTGAGCATGTTGATTTGCATCCGGAAAGTGGTGAGATTGCCAGTGTGCGATTAGCCAGGGGCGAAGTGATTAGTGGCGATTTGTTTATTGATTGCTCCGGATTCCGTGCCATCCTCAGCGAGGGCGCGCTCAAAACGGGTTATGAAAATTGGCAGGAATGGTTGCCTTGTGACTCGGCTTTGGCTGTGCAGGTGGAAAAAGCCGGACCCACCGTACCTTACACGCAGGCCACTGCCTATGGTTCCGGTTGGATCTGGGAAATTCCCTTGCAAAACCGTGTTGGTGCAGGGTTGGTGTTTTCCAGTAAATTTGCCGATCGTGATTGGGCTGATATGACGTTACGTCAGCACCTTAAAACGCCAATGATTGATGAACCGCGCTTATTGCAATTCAAGACCGGCAGAAGAAAGCTTGCCTGGAACAAAAATTGTATTGCTATCGGTTTGGCATCAGGTTTTCTTGAGCCGCTTGAATCCACTAGTATTCACATGATCACTTCGGCGGTTATTCGTTTGCTCCGCTTGTTTCCATTAAATGGTATTCAGCCGATTTTGGTGGATGAATACAACCGGCAAACACGTGAAGAAGCGGAGAGCATTCGTGATTTTATTGCGCTGCATTATCATGCTACCCGCCGTAACGACACACCTTTCTGGGATTATGTACGAACCATGTCGGTTCCGGATACTTTGCGTCATCGCTTTGAAATGTTCCGTGAAAGCGGTATGGTTTTTCTGGTGGGAGAAGAGTTGTTCCGCCACAACGGTTGGACCCAGGTATTGTTGGGGCAGGGCTTTGAGCCCAAACTCTATCAGCCGGTGGTTGATAATATGAGTGACAGTGAGCTGCTTGAATACTTGAAAGGTTTTCAGGAGCATGTGGCTAAAAATACCTCTATGTTACCCACGCATGACGAGTTTCTCGCGAGATACTGTGTCTCGAAGAAAACAGAAGCAGCGATGGTTTGATTAAAAAAAAACCGATATTGCATAAGTAATATCGGTTTTTTTAATTTGCTCCAGGTATTTTTCGATACAGTTAAATATACATCAAAATTTACTCGTAGTGCTTTGGCATGATGGTGTGACCGGAGTAAAGCTCTGTTAATCCGGCTTTTAATTAAGGGCGAAGGGCAAGGGTAATTTTGAAAGCAGGGTTCATTCCGGCAAAGGCAGGCCCCTTGTTTGTCCGTGCTGTAATGTAAAAATAAAATAATCTCATGAGGTAATGCCGATGCAACCTGTTAAACACGTTGTCATTGTTGGAGGTGGAACCGCTGGCTGGCTGGTCGCGGCGGGCGTCGGGAAAATGTATCAGGGACGGGTGCGGGTTACCTTGATTGAATCGGATGATATTCCTACCGTGGGTGTGGGTGAGGCAACCATTCCCACTATGACGGCGTATCACAAACTGCTTGAAATTCCGGAAGCGGAAGTGTTGAAGGCAACCCATGCAACCTTCAAGCTCGGGATTAATTTTAAAAACTGGGGCGAAATTGGCGAAGATTACATGCATGCCTTCGGGCAGGTAGGGCGTGTTTTCTGGGCGGGAGAATTTCAGCACTTCTGGCGCCGGGGGCGCGAACTTGGTCTGAATGTATCCTTCGGTGATTTTTGCCTGGAGAGTGTTGCTGCAAAGCGGGGAGTCTTTGCGATCACAGAGAATCCGGCGTTGAACTATGCCTTTCATCTTGATGCCGGTTTATACGCTCTTTATCTGAGAAACTTCAGTGAAGCGCTGGGTGTGGTTCGCCATGAAGGCAAGGTTGAGCACGTTGAGCTGGATCCAAATACCGGGGACATTCTCGGGGTGCGGTTGGCTCGGGGCGAAACCATTAACGGCGATCTGTTTATAGATTGCTCCGGATTCAGGGCGCTATTAAGCGAAGGCGCTTTAAAAACCGGCTACGAAAATTGGCAGCATTGGCTTCCCTGTGATTCAGCACTTGCGGTTCAAACCGGGAGATCAGGGCCGGCGGTTCCTTACACCAAAGCTACCGCCCACGGCTCCGGTTGGCAATGGCAAATTCCTCTGCAAAATCGTGTGGGAAATGGATTGGTATACGCCAGTCAATTCGCGGACCGCGAATGGGCTGATATGACTTTGCGTGAGAATCTGTCCGGGCCATTACGTGGCGAGCCCAGATTGATTGAGTTTGTCACCGGGCGGCGTAAATTGATATGGAATAAGAACTGTATCGCAATGGGATTGGCTTCGGGCTTTCTTGAGCCACTTGAGTCAACCAGTATTCATATGGTGACATCAGCGGTTATTCGTCTGCTGAGATTGTTTCCTTTGCGAGGCATTCAACCGGTTGTGGTCAAAGAGTTTAATCGTCAGTCCAAAGAAGAGGCGGAGGGTATTCGCGACTTTATCATCCTGCACTATCACGCAACCCGCCGTGACGACACTCCCTTCTGGAATTATGTTCGTACCATGCCCGTTCCGGATACCCTGCAGCACCGCATTGAAATGTTTCGTGAGAGTGGCATGATTTACGTGGGCGGGGATGAATTGTTTCGCCACAATGGCTGGAGTCAGGTAATGATCGGTCAGGGGGTTATCCCCAAAATCTATCAGCCGATTGTAGACAATATGCCCGATAAGGAAATTATTGAGTATTTAAATGGCTTTAAAAATCATGTAGCGAAAAGCGTATCCACGCTGCCTCCGCATGAACAATTTATTAAACGCTATTGTGCGTTCGAAAATTCACCGCCTCTTCCCGTCTAATGACAAACGGACAGAGTGGCACTTTGTTAACAACCTGAGCCGCTAACGCGGCTTTTTTTATGCCTGCTCGTCAGTTTTTGCAAACTATTATTATCTACAAAAGACAGGGTCGAACTATCGTCATTGCTGTTGTGCTTGCGGATTAAAAGGCGCTCGGGGAATACGTTTTCCGGGTATTAATTTAATACTTGCGGCTTGTCCATCGCGTTGTTTTCCGTGCTTTGCTTGTTGAATCAATCTTGCAATAGAGGGACCTTCCGGTAAATTTTTCCAAAACCGCACCGGCATATGTTGTTGAGTGATTTTTTCATTCACACGGGCCGGGTTAAAAATATGCTGGTAATAGGTTAGCCAGAGATCACTTTTATTGTCGGTGGCATTTCTTGCGAGATGTTGCCATTCGGCCGGGCAGGGGCGTTGATAGTGCAAGGTTTGTCCGTCATAAAAAACGCCGTCATCCGGTGTAGCAATTAACCAGCTGCATTTCCCCATCCGGTCAATAAAATGGCTGCTGGCACGTTGCAAAATATCGTGCGCCGGTTCATGCCATGCGGCGTATGCCAGTTTTTCTTCCCCTTGATCAGATATTTCATTAAAACGCAGAAATGCATGAAGATGATGCGCCTCCCGGCGGACTTGTTTAATGCGCTTGTGCAGCTCACTGCCGTCAATATCGCCCGCTAACATGGCCGTCCGATCGCCCTGGCTAACGCGCCACAAAATGCGGTAAAGAAAATTCCAGCGTTGCTCACCCCGATAACAGCAGGCCCGTTCCAGCAAAAGAATCAATTCCGCGGGCACGCGCACCGCGTTGTCGCCCGGCGTTGTGGGTATCGTTTCAGTGCTATCCAATAGCGACAGGGAGGCGGAGTCATCCCAGTTAACGTGCGATGGCGGCCTGTTATGGCTGAGCAGAAGCCGTGCCTGGGTTCTCCATAAGGAGAAATTATTTTCGCAGTCGAGATTGATCATTACCACAGCCCCATTTGTTCCGGCGGTAATTTGTCCGCCAATTGCTGGCGTAAGTGCGAGCTGCGAATTTCTGCCTGTTGCGGGTGGTAATCACTGGTAATAATAAAAGGTTTGGCTTTGGATAAAACACAGCGAAGGCGAATAAGATCCTGGTAGCGAATGCGGCGCTCGCGCCTTAGTGAAATCAAGCGCTCGGCGGTGCGTAAGCCGATGCCGGGAACGCGAGCAATCAAGGTGATATCGGCGCGATCCAGATCCACCGGAAAACGGTCCCGATTGCTCAGCGCCCATGCCAGTTTCGGGTCTATATCCAGCGGTAAATTACCGGGTTTGGCGAGTAATTCACTGCTGCTGAAACCGTAGCCTCGAATTAAAAAATCGGCCTGGTACAGGCGGTGTTCCCGCAACAGCGGCGGAGGCGCCAGCGGCAACCCGGTCGGGCTGGCCGGAATGGGGCTAAATGCCGAGTAGTAAACCCGGCGCAGTTTGAAGTTTTGGTACAAGCCTTCGGCACGTTGCAGGATCGTCTGATCGTTGGCCGTGTCGGCACCGATGATCATCTGCGTGCTTTGGCCTGCCGGGGTAAATAGCGGTGCTCTTCTTTCTCCCAGCACGGCTTGTTGGCCCCGATGAATCACAGCCATGGCGTCACTGATTGACGGGATGTTTTTTTCCGGTGCAAGGCGAATCAGGCTCTCGTTGGTGGGCAGCTCGATATTGACGCTGAGGCGGTCTGCGTAAAGCCCCGCCTGTTGAATCAACGCCGGGTCCGCCGCAGGAATGGTTTTCAGGTGGATGTATCCCCGGAAGGCATACTTTTCCCGCAAGAGCTGCGCCACCAGCACCAATTGCTCCATGGTGTAATCCACCGACTGGATGATGCCGGAACTTAAAAACAGGCCACTAACACAATTGCGGCGGTAAAAATCCAGCGTTAATTTGACCACTTCTTCGGCGGTAAAACGGGCTCTGGGTACATCGCTGGAGCGACGATTGACGCAGTATTGGCAGTCATACAAACAAAAATTGGTTAGCAGAATTTTCAGCAGCGATACGCAGCGACCGTCGGGGGTAAAGCTGTGACAAATGCCCATGCCATTGGTCGAGCCCAGCCCTTCTTTGCCTTTTGAGCTTCGCTTGGGTGCTCCGCTGCTGGCGCAAGACGCATCATATTTGGCAGCATCGGCCAGAATGGCCAGCTTTGCGATCAATTCCATCACATTTTACTCAATACTGTATTTATATACAGTATCAGCTTATTTGTTGCCCCTCAAGTGAGACAATGCTTGAAATAAACAGTCAAAGCCTTCGCTTCTGCTAGTAAATAGCGGTTAACCACTTGTATTTCTGTCGTTTTTTCCTCAGGATCGCCATCTACTTATCCTTACTGACGGAGGCACTATCATGTTGGAATCAACCGTATCATCACTCGCCGGATTGCCGGCCTTTCTGGGTTATTTCGCGGTTGCGGTCGTGCTTTTGCTGGCGTTTACCTTTCTATATACCCGGGTAACACCCCATGATGAGCTGGCGCTGATCCGGGCTAACAATGGCTCTGCGGCAGTGGCTTTTGGTGGCGCCCTGATCGGATTTTCACTGCCCTTGTCCAGCGCCATTACCAACTCGCTGTCGCTGCTGGATTGTGCGATTTGGGGAGCGGTAGCGCTGGTAGTGCAGGTGTTAACTTTTCTGGTATTGCGCGTACTGTTAAAGCAGTTACCGCAACGGATCGAACAAGGCGAGATGGCTGCCGGCACCTTTGCCGCAGCGGTTGCGATCACCGTCGGCATGTTGAATGCCGCCTGTATGACTTATTGAGGAGTTGATCATGAAGCGTAGTAGAAAAGCAGCATTGATTTTAATGGCTCCGGCCCTGCCGTTCATGCTGGCAGGTTGCGGCGAAGAAGCTTCCCAGGCAGTGGTGTTTACCAGTGCCGAAGAGTGTTCTTCTTTTGCCACTGTTGCCGCCGCTGACCAATGTCTGGCTGACTTTAAAGCCGCCCAGGCACTGCACCCGCAAGTCGCTCCCAAGTACGCCAACAAAGCTGAGTGTGAGGTAGATTTCGGCGCGGGACAATGCGAAACCGCCCCGGAACAACACGCCAGCGGCTCTTTCTTTATGCCGTTGATGATGGGCTACCTGGCCGGGCAAATGCTGAACCGTCAGGGCGCTGCACCGGGGGCCGCTGCGAATACCGCACGTAATGGTGTGCAATCCCAGCCTTTGTACAAATCTGCCGATGATCGCAGTACTTTCCGTACCGCGACCAATACCCCGGTGGCCCGTCAAACCGGCCCGGCAGCAGTGCGTCCTTCACAGGTGCAGCCACGTGCATCCGCCATTGCACAGCGTGGTGGTTTCGGTGCTCAGGCGGCCTCCCGTCAAACAGTCGGTGGTTAAATGCAGCGTATTGATATAGAAGAACGCCCCGATTGGCGTGCCCGGGCAGAAGAAACCGGCTTCCAGTTTCATACTTTTGATGGTGAGCCTTACTGGGACGAAAGCGCTTACTATCAATTCAGCCTTCAGCAGGTTGAAGATGACCTGGAAGGGCCGACTGAAGAACTGCATCAAATGGCGATGTCATTGGTTGAGGATATTGCCGGTAATGCGCAAAAATTGCAGCAATTGGGCATCCCCGAGCCTTTCTGGAATCATATTTACAATTCCTGGCAAAACGGCGAACCCCATTTGTATGGCCGCATGGATCTTTCCTACGATGGCAAAGGCCCGGCCAAACTGCTGGAATTGAATTACGACACGCCAACCTCATTATTCGAAACCGGTTTTTTTCAGTGGGTATGGCTTGAAGAGCAAATGCAGCGCGGTTTGCTGCCCGGGCATGCCGATCAATTCAACTCCTTGCAGGACAAACTGGAAGAAGCGTTTGGCCGCTTGTCATTGCCGCAACCCTTTTATTTTTCCAGTGTTGCCAATAGTGTTGAAGATAAAGGCACGGTCGATTACCTGATGGATATTGCTACCCAGGCCGGTATTGATGGACGTTACATCGCCATCGAAAATATCGGACAGGCAGACGGCCAGCTGGTAGACGAAGAAGGCTATTACATTCAGGGTTTGTTCAAACTCTACCCTTGGGAATTTCTGGTGCAGGAGGAGTTCGGCAAGGTTATTAAAACGTCCAGCACCTTGTGGCTGGAACCTTCATGGAAGATGATTTTGTCCAACAAGGGCATCTTGCCGATGTTGTGGGAAAAATACCCGGATCATCCCAATTTGTTGCCGGCATTTTTCGAAGATTCGGCTTCGCAGCCATTGCAGGCGGGCTGGGTGCGCAAACCCTTGCTCTCTCGCGAAGGTGCCAACATCGAACTGCTGACCGACGCCGGGCAGCGGGTTGTTGAAAACGGGCCCTACGATGATGGTGGTTTTATTCGTCAGGCGCTGGCACCCCTACCAAAATTTCGCGACAACCGTCGCCAGCAGGATACTTACACCCTGATAGGGAGTTGGGTGGTGGGCGATAGCGCAGCAGGTATTTGTTTGCGCGAAGACAGCTCGCTGATTACCAAAGACACATCGCGTTTTTTACCGCACATTATTCTCGATTGATAATAGCGCTGAGGGCAAAACGACAGTCTGGTATTTGCCTGTTGTTGTAGAAAAGTTGGAAGATCGAAAAGCCGTTAGCAATCTCTGCTAACGGCTTTTTTTATTCAGCGTGTTTGTTCAGGTTTTTCGTCGAGGTCTTCTTTGGCAACACTTTTTTCCGAGCCCGGAATATACCAAAGTGCCTGATGCCCCAATTGTTGCCAGCCCCACTTGCACCAGCGAATCAAAGCAAACGCCAGCCAAAGTGACCACAGCAGCATCGCCAGGCGGTAATAACCCATCGGCAGAGAAATAACCCAGGCTTGGGAGAGCAGGTTTTCAGTTTTATCCTGATACCACTGCAAATACCAACTGGTTGAACCGTTGCCAGTGATATACATTTCCGGATTCGACAGCAGCCCGAGCGGAATACTGGCGAGCAAAAAGCCCAATGTAATAACCGACAAGGCAAACAAGCCAAACTGAATCCATTTGAAATTATGTGCGGTTGGCAAATTTTCCAATTTGCCGCGCTGATTCAGCAAAATCATCCATACCGCCACAAACGCCATCGCATACAAATTAATAGTGGCGATTCCCAGCCCCAGCAAAACCCACTCCCAGGTTTTTAACGGTGTCAGTCGGCTCCGTCCCAGTGCAACCGCGATCAATAAAATAACCGCAATAATTCCCCATATTAAAATGGCCGGGCCGATGGCGGGTCCACCGGTTAGTAACACCCAGCGGTCTGCGGGTACTTCAATGTTAATCGCCTGATTGTGGCCGGCAGTGCCTAGGTCAACCGCAGGCGTAGTGGTTTTGATGGCGAAACCTTCGTTGCTTTGCCAATTTAATTGCAGCGTTTGCTCACCGGGACGCAACGGAATTTTTAAAGTTCCGGATGTCTGGTTAAGTGGTTGTTCGCGCTGATCAATGCGCAAGGATTCCAGGCGCGCGCCTTCGGGCAAGGTGAATGTATATTGGCCGGCCTGATTCGCTTTAATAGCAATGTGCAGTTCACTGTTGGTCGCGCGCTGACCGGGTTTATGGGTGAGGTTAACGCTATTGATCGTCAGGTGGTTACCGGCAATGGCGGACGGGCGTTCAATATTGATGGTAACGGCTTCGCCCGGCCATGGTTTCCAAAAGGTTGTCAGTTGCGCGCCATTTTGTTGCAGAGACGGAATGCCCTGATTACCGGTGTGCCAGATCGGCGAACTTTGCAATTGCCATACTTCCGTCCAGGGCACAGAGGTGGGTGCCTGCAATTGTATTTGATCGGTAATTTTCAGCACCGATTCCCAGCGTGCTGTTTGTGCCTCGGCACCCAGGCGCACAGCCATTTTTCCATCGGCTGTTGCTTCACCGGATACCGGTGATTCGCCAGCCAGTAAAGGAATTTCAAGATTAATAACACCCTGTGCCGGTGCAACCCGTTGTACATGGGTAATGACTGTCCATTCCAACCCGAGATTGAGGGTGCGGGTGACTTGTACAAAGGGTGCAATGCGTCCGGGTGTGAGGCGCTCTTCGGTGGTGGCAGAATCGGACGGCGCTATATCGCGCGTGAGTTGCAAGCTGCTGGCGGTAGTGCTGCGCGAACGATTGCCGGCAATTTGCCAGCCCTCAATGTCGTATTGCAGGTTATGAGCCGGCAGCGGAAATTGCAGGGTGATTTCATCGCGTTTTTCCAGCGAAACCTGCAGGTCGATAACCTGTGTGCCAGCGGTTAAAACCGTCAGTAATTGTTGGTTATCGCTGTAAGTTAATGCTGCAGGCTGGCCATTGATACTGACGCGGTCAGGCCGCCATTGTCCGGCTTGCGAGGGCAAAGGAAAGGCGATGACATCCGCAGCATGGACTGTCAGACGTAAATTCAGTTGATTGTTGGTGATCTGCAAGGTGCCGGATTCAATGCTCGCGCAATCCGGCAGGCAAGTCGGTGATTTCGTGAGCCTGCTTTCCAGTTCGCTTAATAATTCCTTATCAATGATCACCGTATTTGCCGTGGCGGGTTCCGGTTGCAGCACCAGCAGGCCGCCTAGCAGCACCGGAGCCAGGGCCGTAGCGACGCGGTGCAGTTTTAATCGCGATGCCAATGCAATCGCTGCGGGCATCGAGCGCTTGAGCAAAATGCCGCCTAACAACAGCGGCAATAATGCGCTGAGCAAATGACCAAAGCGATTGAGCAGTGGCGATACCAGATACAGCCGCGTCGTATCGCTGCTAATAACCGGGCCGCTCCAGGAAAGATTGACCACTTGCCATTGCCACTGGGGCAAGCCAGGGCCGGTTTGAGTTTGCTGTGCCGGGTCATATTGTTGTGACAAAGGTATTTTATTGCTGCTTTCTTTCATGGGCGCCGGGGACGCCAGGCTGCGTGTCATCATCATGGCGCTTTCTGCTACGGCCACGGGTTCATCGTAAGCACTTGCGGCCACCGGTGGTGGCTCATGGGCGTAATCCGGTTGGGAAATATTTCGGTAGGGCATGTCGAGTTGCGGATAAAAAAACTGACGGGCTTCGTTAACGGCGAAAGGTAAACAAATTAAGGCCAGCAGAGCAAAGCTGAACAGGTTGTAGCCGTGTAAGAATTTTCTGAATTGACCGGTGACGAGGGGCAATAATGCCAGCGCGGCGGCGATATTGAGCCAGATAAAAACCGGGGCGTTAACGCGATGGTAAACCAGCAGCAGCGTTGCCAGCGCCAGTGCGCCAATCCAGGGTGATGTGAGACGCGCCAAAGTAACGGTGATAATCAACACCAGAAAAATATCCCACAGTGACCATTTTGAAACCCAGCTACCGGAAATCTGGCTGACGCCGCTGGCATTAATCAGCGACCAGCCGGGCGATAAGTGCAGGCGAGCATCAATGCGACTGAAATCCTGTTGCCAGCCGCTTACCGGAAATTCACCGGTGGTTTCCAGTCGACTGAGTGCGATTAACTCCGGGTTGCGCTCCCGAATTTCAATGCCGCCGTTGGAGTTTTCAACCCCGTTTAAATGCGTAATGACTTGCGGTTCACCGTTCAGCACGGCGCTGCCGGGTTGATAGGGCGCGAGGCTATCGAGGCGTGATGTGCCGGAAAAATTTCCGCGAATAATGTCTCTCACGGTAAATCCTTTACCACTGAAATCCAGCCATAAATCTTTTTGCAGGCTGAGCTGGTTGGCACTGGCAGCCATGCTGCCACGCTGTAATTCTTCCAGCGTAATGCGTGTTTCTGCAGTAACAAGATAGGCAGGCAGTTGTTGCCATTCTGTTGGCAAGCCGGTTTGCGACGGGTCAATAGATGATGCGCCTTGAAGTTGTACCGTGCGCAAATCGCGGTGCGCTGCAAAAACCCAGACTTCCTGAGCGGGCCAGGATTCATTAGTGGGTGTAAACGTCAGGGTGGGTGTGGCGGACAACTGATGCGCAATCAGCGTTACAATGTGACGCCCCGGTTTTACCTGAATGCGCAGGCTGCCATCGTCTTCCAGCTTTGCTGGCAGGCTGGTGTCCAGCCGCTGCGGTGCGAAACCTGATAACAACAAAGGCCCGAGAAGAACTTCCCGTTCGCGGCCACTCACATTTAACTCCAGTCGGGTGGTTGCGGTGAGCGGAATATCGTCATCCAGCAGACGGAAAACCCGGATGTCCAGATTATCTGTGACCGTGGCGGAAGGCTCCTGCTGCGATTCGCTTAGCCACAACTGCTGCTCACGATCAACTTCCGGTGACAGGATGGTTTGCCCCTCGACACGCACCTGTAAAATACCGGAGGCGGCAGGAATGGTGATTGAGCGCGGCAGGGCGCTCCACTGAAAGCTGCCACTCAGCTGGTGTTTGCCGGCGTCAAGCCATGCCTGCGGTTGTTGCTCCTGGCGGCGCACACTGACTGGTTGGGTCTGGTTGCGCACCTGGGTTGGCCAGAAATCATCGTTGCCGGGTAACTGCACCCAACCCGCGCGATACAACTCCACCTCATAAGTAAAGGTGGCGCCGGTGGCGTTGGCTTCAAGGCGCAAAGCGCTCGGGTAAAGGCAGTGGCGCTGGCCGCTGTTGTATAAAAAAGGACATTGAATGTCGGGGTGCTTTTCCAATACCCAGCTGGTCCAGGGTTGTAATGGCGGGGGAGTATTGTCAGCGGGAGCGGCCAGAGCCGATGCCGACATCAGGATGGAAGCAACCAGATACAGTACAAAGCGGAACATACCCAACTCCATGTTGTTGTGATTCTATCGGGATTACAAAAAAGAAATGTCACAGGCAATTAAACAGGAAAATTATAGCGCCGCCGGGGCGGAAATGCTGTGGCGCCAATCGCGCTTCGGATGTGTGATTTAACGCCGGAGACGGTGGGGGGGATAATAGCGGGTGGCAGACGTCAGCCGGGAAAGCGAATGAATAAAAAAGGGCTGCCAATGCAGCCCTTTTTACGTCGCAATAACCCGGTAGCCGGATTATTTTGTCGGGTAGTTACGCTCGGTGTAGCCGGTATAAAGTTGACGCGGACGGCCAATTTTATACGAAGTGCTAACCATCTCGTCCCAGTGAGAGTACCAGCCAACAGCACGGCCGGTAGCAAAGATAACGGTGAACATTTCTGCCGGAATACCAATCGCTTTCATGATAATGCCGGAGTAGAAGTCAACGTTCGGGTAGAGCTTTTTGGAGATGAAGTAATCATCTTCCAGAGCAATTTGCTCCAGGCGTTTGGCGATAGCCAGCAGTGGTTCGCCTTCCAGACCCAGTTCGGCCAGTACTTCGTCACAGGTTTGCTTCATCACTTTGGCGCGTGGGTCAAAGTTTTTGTAAACGCGGTGACCGAAGCCCATCAGGCGGAACGCATCGTTTTTGTCTTTGGCTTTGGCAACAAACTTGTCGATATTTTCAACGGTGCCGATCTCGGTCAGCATGTTGAGTACCGCTTCGTTAGCGCCGCCATGAGCCGGACCCCACAGGGTGGAAATGCCGGCAGCGATGGCTGCAAACGGGTTGGTGCCTGAAGAACCGGACAAGCGCACAGTAGATGTAGAAGCATTTTGCTCATGGTCTGCGTGCAGAATAAAAATGCGGTCCATGGCTTTTGCCAGAACCTGGCTGACTTTGGCGGCCTGACCGGCTTTGCCAAAAGTCATGTGCAGATAGTTCTCGGCGTAGTCGAGGCTGCTATCCGGGGCAATAAATTCTTCACCTTTCAGGTGCTTGTAAACCATCGCTGCCAGTGTCGGAATCTGGCCAATCAGGCGATAAGCAGTCAGCTTGCGATCTTCCGCTTTGGTGATGTCAATCTGATCGTTATAAACGGCTGCGAGGGCGGCTGTGGCGCTGCACAGTACGGCCATCGGGTGGGCATCGTTTTTGAAGGTTCTGATCAGGTTGGCAATGGAGGGGTCGACGGCGGAGTTGTTGCGAACAGCGGTGATAAATTCCTGTTTTTGCGCTTCGTTGGGCAGTTCGCCGTTCAGCAGCAGGTAACAGGTTTCAAGGAAAGTGGAATTTACTGCGAGTTGTTCGATGGGGTAGCCGCGGTGTAACAGAATGCCTTCGTCGCCATCAATAAATGTGATTTTTGATTCACAAGAGGCAGTGGACATGAAGCCGGGGTCGAAGGTGAAGTAGCCGTTTTTGGTGATGCTGGTAACGTCGATAACGTCAGGACCGGTAGAGCTGGCATAGATAGGAAGTTCAATGCTGGTATCTAAACCGTCAACCTTTAAGTGTGCTTTTCTGTCAGTCATTACTGACTCCTGTAGTTACAAAAAGGGCTTACGTACTTGGCAGAATGGCCAGGACACAATGGGTAAACGGGGCACAACTATATAGCGTGAATCATGATTGTCAAATTGTGGTAGTTCCGTTTGCGAGCGGGATTATAGATGACTTGGATGCGGTGGCGATAGGTGTTTGCGCTTATTTGCTTTGAATCATTGACGAATTGGTAAAAATGATTATGGGTGTTTCGGGTGTCGTTATTTGCATTAATTTACCTTTTTATGAATACGGTTACATCAAATTGCGGAGTTCGCAAAGCGTCAGGCTTTTCAGGGGGAAAATCAGTGCGAAACGGAATGGTCATGTAACCGTTTACCTGGTTGTATTCGCTGACCATAAGGATTTTTACATCTGGCATTTTGTTTGTATTTCGAAAGCCCACTCTCTATAATGCTGCGCGACTTGCAGGATGCGGTGGGCTATACCTTTTGGCGCCGTTGTTGTCGTCAGGCATCTCCCCTCGCAGATTCAGATAACCTGCCCGCCCAGGGCATAAAGGTGACCATCAACCGTGAACAAAAAAAGACCTGTCAATCTCGAAATTACCACGATCCATTTTCCTATTAATGCCATTGTTTCCATTCTTCATCGTGTTTCCGGCGTATTTCTGTTTGCCGGTGTAGCCGTTCTGATGTGGTTGCTTGACGCCAGTCTTGATTCCGCCGAAGGCTTTGCCGCCGCCAAAGATACTCTGTCCCATCCTCTGTTTCAGTTTGTAGTCTGGGTCATTATCGCTGCGCTGGCGTATCACACGATTATGGGTGTTCGTCACCTTATTATGGATATTGGTATTGGCGAGTCGCTGAAAGGCGGTCGTCGTGGAGCAACTATTGCAGTGGTTGCAGCCGCCATCGCAATTATTCTTGCAGGAGTATGGATATGGTAACCGCAGTAACCAGTTTTGGTCGCAGTGGCCTTTACGATTGGCTTATTCAACGCGTCAGTGCTGTCGCTCTTGCAGCTTATTCAGTTTTCATTGTCGCCTATCTTCTTTTAAATCCCGGTCTTGATTACGCCCAGTGGAGCAACCTGTTCAATCAGTTGTGGATGCGCGTATTCAGCCTGGTAGCCCTGATTTCATTTCTTGCCCATGCGTGGATTGGTCTCTGGTCTGTTCTTTCAGACTATTTAACCAACCGTTTGCTTGGCGCCAAAGCCACCTGGATGCGTCTTGTTTGCCAGGTTGCTCTTGGTCTGGTAGCCACGACCTATCTGGTCTGGGGCATTGAAATTTTCTGGGGGCTCTAAGCGTATGGCTACTATTCGTACAATTTCATTTGACGGTATCGTCGTTGGTGGCGGTGGTGCGGGCATGCGTGCCGCTCTGCAGCTGGCACAGTCCGGTTACAAGACTGCGGTAATTACCAAAGTATTTCCAACCCGTTCGCACACGGTATCAGCGCAGGGCGGTATTACCTGTGCAATCGCCAGTGCTGACCCGAACGACGATTGGCGCTGGCATATGTATGACACCGTAAAAGGGTCAGACTACATCGGCGACCAGGATGCTATTGAATATATGTGTTCAGTAGGTCCTGAGGCGGTGTTTGAGCTGGAACACATGGGCTTGCCTTTCTCCCGTACCGAAAATGGCCGTATCTATCAGCGTCCATTCGGTGGTCAATCAAAAGATTTTGGTAAGGGCGGTCAGGCTGCCCGTACCTGTGCCGCGGCTGACCGTACCGGTCACGCCTTGTTGCACACCCTTTATCAGGGCAACCTGAAAAACAAAACCGTTTTCCTGAATGAGTGGTTTGCGGTTGATCTGGTGAAAAACCAGGATGGCGCGGTTGTTGGCGTTATCGCTATCAACATCGAAGACGGCGAAACCGTTTATGTAAAAGCCAAGGCGACTGTTCTGGCTACCGGTGGTGCAGGGCGTATTTACGCTTCCACAACCAATGCACACATCAATACCGGTGACGGTATCGGTATGGCGTTGCGCGCCGGTTTCCCGGTTCAGGATATCGAAATGTGGCAGTTCCACCCGACCGGTATTGCCGGTGCCGGTGTGCTGGTCACCGAAGGTTGTCGTGGTGAAGGTGGTTACCTGATCAACTCCGAAGGTGAGCGCTTTATGGAGCGTTATGCGCCCAACGCCAAAGACCTTGCCGGTCGTGACGTGGTTGCCCGTTCCATGGTTATGGAAATTCTTGAGGGTCGTGGCGTGGGTCCGAACAAGGATCACGTACTGCTCAAGCTGGATCACCTCGGTGAAGAAGTACTGGAAAGCAAATTGCCAGGTATTTGTGAGCTGTCGCGTACCTTTGCCCACGTTGACCCGGTTTACGCTCCGGTGCCGGTAGTCCCCACCTGTCACTACATGATGGGCGGTGTTCCGACCAATGTTAATGGTCAGGCGCTGACAATTGATGCTGACGGTAATGATGTTGTCATCGAAGGTCTGTTTGCTTGTGGTGAAGTGGCTTGTGTATCTGTACACGGCGCCAACCGTCTGGGCGGTAACTCGCTGCTGGATCTGGTGGTGTTTGGTCGTGCGGCCGGTCTCTACATCGAAAAAGCCTTGCGTGAAGGTATTGATCAGCGCGAAGCCACAGCGGCTGATATTGATACTGCCATGGCGCGTCTGAACAAAATCAATACCTCTACTGACGGCGAAAGCGCTGCGGTACTGCGTAAAGAGTTGCAGACCATCATGCAGAACTACTTCGGTGTATTCCGTAAAGGTGAATACATGCAGAAGGGTATTGCCGAGTTGGCAGCACTGCGCAAGCGTATTGAAAATGTGTCTATTACTGACAAGAGTAATGCGTTCAACACAGCGCGTATTGAAGCTCTGGAATTGCAAAACCTGCTGGAAGTGGCTGAAGCGACTGCTATTGCCGCGGAAGAGCGTAAAGAGTCCCGCGGTGCGCATGCCCGTGACGACTATCAGGATCGTGATGACACCAACTGGTTGTGTCATTCCATTTATTCCCCTGGCGACAAACGCGTCAGCAAGCGTGCTGTGAATTTCTCACCGCGCACCATGGAAGCGTTTGAGCCAAAAATTCGTACTTATTAATCGGGGGAGAATGCAGAGATGTTGAAAGTCGAAGTTTATCGCTACAATCCGGAAACGGACAATGCGCCTTACATGAAGACCTACGAACTGGACACGCAGGGCAAAGACCTGATGGTTCTGGACGTATTGGAATTGCTCAAAGCCCAGGACGAAGGTTTGGCTTATCGCCGTTCCTGCCGTGAAGGGGTTTGTGGTTCTGACGGTATGAACATCAACGGTAAAAACGGCCTGGCGTGTATCAAGCCGTTATCCGAGTGTGTTAAAAACAACAAACTGATCTTGCGCCCCTTGCCGGGCCTGCCAGTGATCCGCGATCTGGTGGTTGATATGACCCAGTTCTACGATCAATACAAGAAGATCGAGCCGTATTTGCAAAACGATACGCCGGCTCCTGCGATTGAGCGTTTGCAATCGCCGGAAGATCGCGAGAAGCTTGATGGCCTGTATGAGTGTATACTTTGTGCCTGTTGCTCAACCAGCTGCCCGTCTTTCTGGTGGAATCCTGACAAGTTCATCGGCCCGGCCGGCTTGTTGCAGGCGTACCGCTTCCTGGCGGACAGCCGTGATCTGGCAACTGAAAAACGTTTATCCAATCTGGATGATCCGTTCAGCGTATTCCGCTGCCATGGTATCCAGAATTGTGTGGCGGTGTGTCCGAAGGGGTTAAACCCGACGAGGGCGATTGGCCATATTCGTAACATGCTGTTACAGAGCGCTACCTAGGGGTGGCGCTTTTCTGTATCTGGCAGACGCTAAAAAATTGCAGATTCTCTCGGTCAGGGGATACCCCTGACTGAAAACGTGATACTTTTTGTTTGTTGTTTTTGTAAAACAACAACGTGAGCGGCGCTCACCGCCACAAGTGGAGAGCGTTATGGTAGCTAACGGCTAGTTGATAGCAGGGGTAGTTGGGCCAGTCCCGAACCGGTTGTCCTCGTAGGGGAACTGCTGGTGAAACCCCGTGATTAAGGTGGGTGGAATGCAAGACAGCATCATGGAGCAATTTTGGAGTACTTCTCACATTTCCGGTGGGAATGCTGCTTATGTCGAAGAGCTCTACGACCAGTACTTACACGACGCAAATTCCGTTCCCGAGGAATGGCGTAATTACTTTGAACAACTGCCGCGTGTGAATGGGGTTGTAACCCAGGATACACCGCATTCGGTTATTCGTGCCCAATTTGAACAATTGGGTAAAGCCCGTGTGCGCACCGTTGCAGCACCTGCTGCGGCTGGCTCTGTCAGCGTTGAACACGAGCGCAAGCAGGTCAAAGTACTTCAATTAATCAGCTCCTACCGTTTCCGCGGGCATCAGCAGGCGAAGCTTGATCCGCTGGGATTGATGCAGCGCGAAAAAGTGCCCGACCTGGATCTGGCGTTTCATGGCCTGACCTCTGCCGATCTGGATACCGTATTCCAGACAGGTACATTATTTATCGGCAAGGAAGAAGCTTCCTTGCGCGACATCATTGATGCGCTCGAAAAGACCTACTGTGGCCATGTTGGCCCGGAAATCATGCACATCACCAATCTCGCCGAGAAACAGTGGTTGCAGCAGCGTCTTGAAAGCGTTCGTTCCAATCCCGAATTCAGCAAAGAGCAGCGTCTTGCGGTGCTTGAGCGTTTAACGGCCGCTGAAGGTCTTGAACGCCACCTGGACAGCAAGTACCCGGGCACCAAGCGTTTCGGTCTGGAAGGTGGTGAAAGCTTTATTCCCCTCGTTGATGCGCTGGTCAAGCGTGCCGGCACCTTCGGCGCCAAGGAAATTGTGCTGGGTATGGCACACCGTGGCCGTCTGAATACCCTGGTCAACGTTTTTGGTAAAAGCCCATCCGATTTGTTCGCCGAATTTGATGGCAAACGTCTGGTAGACACGTCCGGTGACGTGAAGTACCACCAGGGTTTCTCTTCCAACGTGATGACCCCGGGCGGTGAACTGCATATCGCCATGGCGTTTAACCCGTCTCACCTTGAAATCGTATCGCCAGTAGTTGAAGGCTCGGTACGCGCTCGTCAGGATCGTCGTAACGACAAGACCGGTGCCGGTGTAGTACCGATTGTTGTTCACGGTGATGCTGCATTTGCCGGTCAGGGCGTGGTGATGGAAACCTTCCAGATGTCCCAGACCCGTGCTTATGGCACCGGCGGTACCTTGCATCTGGTGATCAACAACCAGGTTGGTTTTACCACCAGCAAGCGTGAAGATGCCCGCTCGACTGAATACTGTACCGACGTTGCCAAGATGATCGAAACACCGATCTTCCACGTTAACGGTGATGATCCGGATGCGGTGCTGTTTGTAGCTCAATTGGCCATGGACTACCGCTACGAGTTCAAGAAAGACGTAGTTATTGACCTGGTTTGCTACCGTCGTCGTGGTCACAACGAGACTGACGAGCCGTCTGCAACCCAGCCGTTGATGTACAAAGTCATTCGCGCCCAGAAAACCACCCGCACCCTCTATGCCGAGAAGCTGGTAGCGGCCGGTTTGCTGGATCAGCCTACCGCTGATCAGATGACTACCGACTACCGTGCTGCGCTGGACCGTGGTGAATATGTTGCCAGCGGGCTGGTGAGCGAGCCGGATCGTACGCTGTTTGTCGATTGGTCCAACTATATTGGCCATGCCTGGACTACCCCGGCGAATACCGGTTACGAACTGAAAGCGTTACAAGCCATTGCCAACAAAACCTGTGAAGTGCCGGATGGCATTGTTATTCAGAAGCAGGTTGAGAAGATTTACGAAGACCGTCGCAAGATGGCAGCCGGCGCCTTGCCTATTAACTGGGGTATGGCCGAAACTCTTGCTTACGCAACCTTGCTGGAGCAGGATCACTTTGTCCGCATGACCGGTCAGGACGTGGGGCGTGGTACTTTCTCGCATCGTCATGCCGTCATTCACAGCCAGAAAGACGGTTCCAGCTATATCCCTTTGGAAAATGTCAAAGAGGGTCAGCCGGCGTTTGATCTGTACGATTCTTATTTGTCAGAAGAAGCGGTACTGGCGTTTGAATACGGTTATGCCACCACCACGCCGAATGGTCTGGTGATTTGGGAAGCCCAGTTCGGCGACTTCGCCAACGGTGCCCAGGTAGTGATTGACCAGTTTATTACCAGTGGTGAACACAAGTGGGGCCGTATGTGCGGCTTGACCATGTTGTTGCCGCATGGCTATGAAGGTCAGGGTCCGGAGCATTCCTCGGCACGTCTTGAGCGCTTCCTGCAATTGTGTGCTGAACACAATATTCAGGTTTGTGTGCCTACGACGCCGGCTCAGGTATTCCACATGTTGCGCCGCCAGGCGATTCGCCCGATGCGTCGTCCGCTGGTGGTGATGAGCCCGAAATCCCTGCTGCGTCACAAGCTGGCTACGTCTACCCTCGAAGAACTGGCCAATGGTCAATTCCTCAACGTTATTGCCGATAATTCCGTCAACCCGGCCAACGTCAAACGCGTTGTGTTGTGTAGCGGCAAGGTGTATTACAACCTGCTGGAAGAGCGTACGGCTCGCGCCCAGGACAATGTGGCACTGATTCGTCTTGAGCAGCTGTACCCGTTCCCGGAACAGGAACTGCAGGCTGCATTGAAACCCTTCACCGGATTGCAAGACGTTGTCTGGTGTCAGGAAGAACCCATGAACCAGGGTGCCTGGTATAGCAGCCAGCATCATATGCGTCGTGCGGTTCAGCAACATGATGCTTCATTGCGCCTCGATTACGTGGGTCGTGAAGCCTCGGCGGCACCGGCGGGTGGCTATATGTCAGCGCACCTGGAAGAACAGACACGCTTCATCAATGCGGCCCTCGGCGTCTAACGCCTGGCCTGAGAATCACAGCGAGAGAGTAAGGAACAGCAATGAGTATTGAAATTAAAGCCCCAACTTTCCCTGAATCCGTACAGGACGGGACCATCGCCACATGGCACAAAAAGCCCGGCGAAGCCGTGTCACGTGATGAACTGATCGTAGATATTGAAACTGACAAAGTGGTGCTCGAAGTTGTGGCACCGGCTGATGGCAGCCTGAGTGAAATTCGCAAAGGCGAAGGCGACACCGTAGAAAGCAACGAAGTGATTGCGTTGTTTGTTGAGGGTGCTGTTGCCGCCGCTGCACCAGCTGCTGCAGAAAAATCTGCTCCGGCTGAAGCTGCCGCACCGGCTGCCGCCGCTGGCGATAAGCTGGTAAACCCTGCCGCGCGCAAGCTGGCCAGTGAAAACAACGTAAACACCGCCAACCTTTCCGGTACCGGCAAAGATGGCCGTGTTACCAAAGAAGACGTTAGCAACCATCTGAAAGCTGCACCGGCTCCGGCCGCTGCTGCCAAACCGGCTGCCGCTGCAGCGCCGGCGCTTGAAGCGACCGGTGATCGTGTTGAGAAACGCGTTCCAATGACCCGTCTGCGCAAGCGTATTGCCGAGCGTCTGCTCGAAGCCAGCAATACCACAGCTATGTTGACCACCTTTAACGAAGTCAACATGGCGCCGATTATGGAGCTGCGTGGCAAGTACAAGGATCAATTTGAAAAAGCGCATAACGGTACCCGTTTGGGCTTCATGAGTTTCTTCGTAAAGGCGGCTGCTGAAGCACTGCGTCGTTTCCCGGCGGTAAATGCTTCCATTGATAACAACGACGTTGTTTATCACGGTTACCAGGACATCGGTGTAGCGGTTTCTACCGAAAAAGGTCTGGTCGTTCCGGTGCTGCGCAATGCTGAAAATATGAGCCTCGCTACCATCGAAAGCACCATCCGTGACTTCGGTCTGCGCGCTCGTGACGGCAAGCTGGGCATTGAAGAAATGTCCGGTGGTACCTTCACTATCACCAACGGTGGTGTGTTCGGTTCGCTGTTGTCTACACCAATCCTGAATTTGCCGCAATCTGCCATCCTGGGCATGCACAAAATCCAGGAGCGTCCGATGGCTGTTAATGGTCAGGTTAAAATTCTGCCGATGATGTATCTGGCGCTGTCTTATGATCACCGTTTGCTGGATGGTAAAGATGCTGTTCAGTTCCTCGTTGCGATCAAGGACCTGTTGGAAGACCCGGCGCGTATTCTGCTGGAAATCTGATAACCCTGTTTGCGTGAGAGCTCTGAGTACCGCAAGGCAGCTCTTTCTTTCAATGACCTCTGCTCACAAGGCAGAGGTTTCAGCCTGAAAAAGTGAGAAGAATATTATGTCCGATAAATTTGATGTTATCGTTGTTGGTTCGGGCCCGGCAGGTTATGTTGCAGCCATCCGCGCCGCTCAATTGGGATTGAAGACGGCGTGTGTTGAGAAATGGCGCAATAAGGACGGCCAGGGTGTTAACGGCGGTACCTGTTTGAATGTCGGTTGTATCCCTTCCAAAGCACTGCTCGACAGCTCCTACAAATACCACGAAGCCAAAGATGATCTGACCGTTCATGGTATTTCTACCAGCGATGTAAAAATTGATATTCCTGCGATGGTTGCCCGCAAGGACAAAATCATCAACCAACTGACCGGCGGTGTTGCTGCACTGTTCAAAGCCAACGGTGTTACCAGCCTGTTTGGTACCGGCAAATTGCTCGCCAACCGCAAAGTTGAAGTGACTGACTTTGAAGGCAAAACTACCGTATACGAAGCTGACAACGTGATTCTCGCTTCCGGTTCTTCCCCGATTAACATCCCCGTTGCTCCGGTTGATAACAAAATCATTGTTAACTCTACCGGCGCTCTGGAATTCACTGATGTACCCAAGCGTCTTGGCGTTATTGGTGCCGGTGTTATCGGTCTGGAACTGGGCAGCGTGTGGAACCGTGTGGGTTCCCAGGTCGTTGTACTGGAAGCACTCGACAGTTTCCTGGCCATTATGGACCAGCAAATTGCCAAGGAAGCCCGCAAAATTCTCACCAAACAAGGTCTGGATATTCGCACCAGCTGCCGGGTGACCGGTTCTGAAGTGAAAGGCGAAGAAGTTGTCGTTACCTTCCTCGACAAAGACGGCAATGAGCAGAAAGAAACCTTCGACAAACTGATTGTTTGCGTAGGCCGTCGTCCGTTCACCGAAGACCTGTTGGCTGCCGATAGCGGCGTTAATCTGGATGAGCGCGGTTTCATCTACGTTAACGATTTGTGCTCTACCAATGCACCTGGCGTATGGGCTGTTGGTGACGTAGTGCGTGGCCCGATGCTGGCTCACAAAGGTTCCGAAGAGGGCGTAATGGTTGCCGAGCGTATTGCCGGCCAGAAAACCGTTATGAACTACGACATTATTCCAAACGTTATTTACACGCACCCTGAAGTGGCTGCGGTAGGTAAAACCGAAGAGCAAATCAAAGCCTCCGGTGAAGCCTACAACGTTGGTACTTTCCCGTTCTCTGTGAATGGCCGCGCTATGGCTGCCAATGAAACACAGGGTCTGGTGAAAATTATTGCTCACGCCGAGACGGATCGTATTCTGGGTGCACATATCGTTGGCCCAAATGCAGCAGACCTCGTGCAGCAAGTAGCAATCGCAATGGAATTTGGTTCCAGTGCGGAAGACCTTGGCATGATCATTTTCGGTCATCCAACGTTATCTGAAGCTGTAAAAGAAGCTGCTCTGGGCGTGCATGGTCATGCCATTCATGCCGTAAACAAAAAGAAGCGCTAGGATTACCTCGCGGGTCGACGTGCTTGATGAACTGCCAGATGCCCACATGAATGCGCATTCATGTGGGCGCCGTGTTTACCGGTTTGTATGCGCATGACCCGCTTTTGATCCACCAAACACCGGAGAGCCCGGAGTTTTCAACTCCTCCAGGGGGCAAAAACGTTCACAAGACGGTTTTGCCATCGATAATTTTTGTTAGCCTGCATGATCGTTATCCTCAGGTCTGACAATTCGTCAAATGGAACAACACCATGAATTTGCACGAGTATCAGGGTAAGCAATTGTTTGCCCAGTATGGTTTGCCTGTATCTAAAGGCATTGCAGCTGCAACTGTCGCTGAAGCGGTAGAAGCAGCCGATAAAATTGGCGGCGATATGTTTGTCGTTAAAGCCCAGGTTCACGCTGGTGGCCGCGGTAAAGCGGGCGGCGTAAAGCTGGTCAAGACCAAAGCTGAAATCGAAGCATTTGCTCAAAAATGGTTGGGTAATAACCTGGTTACTTACCAAACTGATGAAAAAGGCCAGCCAGTTAGTCGTATTCTGGTGGAAACCTGTACCGACATCGCCAAAGAACTTTACCTGGGTGCAGTTGTTGATCGCTCCAGCCGTCGTATCGTTTTCATGGCGTCCACTGAAGGTGGTGTTGAGATCGAGAAAGTCGCTCACGAAACCCCTGAAAAAATTCTGAAAGCAACCATCGATCCGCTGGTGGGTGCTCAGCCGTTCCAGGCGCGTGAACTGGCATTCCAGTTGGGTCTGGAAGGCAAACAAATCAATCAGTTCGTTAACATTTTCCTCGGTCTGGCCAAGCTCTTTAAAGACAAAGATCTGGCGCTGCTGGAAGTTAACCCGCTGGTTATCACTCCGGAAGGTAATCTGCACTGCCTCGATGCCAAACTGGTTATCGACAGCAATGCGCTGTACCGTCACCCGGAACTGAAAGAAATGCAGGATCCTACTCAGGAAGATGCGCGTGAAGCACACGCTGCTGCCTGGGAACTGAACTATGTTGCACTCGGTGGTGATATCGGTTGTATGGTAAACGGCGCCGGTCTGGCAATGGGTACCATGGACATCGTTAAACTGCATGGTGGCCAACCGGCCAACTTCCTGGATGTTGGCGGCGGCGCAACCAAAGAGCGCGTTGTTGAAGCGTTCAAAATCATCCTGTCCGATACCGCTGTTAAAGCCGTATTCATCAATATCTTCGGTGGTATCGTGCGTTGTGACATGATCGCTGAAGGTGTGATCGGTGCCGTTAAAGAAGTTGGCGTGAAAGTGCCGGTTGTTGTTCGCCTGCAAGGTAACAACGCCGAGCTGGGTGCCAAAGTTCTGTCCGAAAGTGGCCTCAACATCATCGCAGACACCGACTTGACTGGCGCTGCCAAGCAAGTTGTTGCCGCTGCTGCCAACGCGTAAGGGGTGAGTCATGAGCGTTTTGATTAACAAAGATACCAAAGTTATTTGCCAGGGTTTTACTGGTGCTCAGGGCACATTCCACTCTGAACAGGCTATTGCTTACGGCACCAAAATGGTTGGTGGTGTAACGCCGGGTAAAGGTGGTCAAACTCACCTCGGCCTGCCAGTATTCAATACGGTAAAAGAAGCCGTTGAAGCGACCGGTGCAGATGCCTCTGTCATCTATGTTCCGGCACCTTTCTGTAAGGATTCCATCCTGGAAGCAGCAAACGGCGGCATCAAGCTGATCGTTTGTATTACCGAAGGTATTCCTACCCTCGATATGCTGGATGCGAAAGTGAAGTGCGACGAGCTGGGCGTTACCCTGATCGGCCCTAACTGCCCAGGTGTAATCACTCCGGGCGAGTGCAAGATCGGCATCATGCCAGGTCACATTCACAAGCCAGGTAAAGTGGGTATCGTTTCCCGTTCAGGCACCTTGACCTATGAAGCGGTAAAACAAACCACTGATTACGGTTTTGGCCAGTCTACCTGTGTTGGTATTGGTGGTGACCCGATTCCGGGTTCCAACTTCATCGACATTCTGAAGTTGTTCCAGAACGATCCGCAGACCGAAGCTATCGTAATGATTGGTGAGATTGGTGGTTCCGCTGAAGAAGAAGCGGCTGCTTACATCAAAGCTAACGTTACCAAGCCGGTTGTATCTTACATTGCCGGTGTAACTGCACCTGCAGGTAAGCGCATGGGTCACGCCGGTGCGATTATCTCCGGTGGTAAAGGTACTGCAGACGAGAAGTTTGCAGCGCTGGAAGACGCCGGTGTTAAAACCGTTAAAAGCTTGGCTGATATCGGTAAAGCACTGAAAGAAGTTACCGGCTGGTAATATCTTCAGGCGTTAAAAAAAAACGGCCTTCGGGCCGTTTTTTTATGCCTGTCCGTCTGCGCTAAACCTTTGGCTATTGCCGGAGATGCACCTTTCGGATCAGGCTATAAGTAACACGGCTCCTGCTGCGAGTTCAGTTTGCCACCCTCTTTTTTTCATCTTCCCGGTAGCTCAGGCGCGCTTCACACGCTCAATACCGGCAAAAAACGGCCATTTGTCATCTTCCTGTCATGAAGATTAACGACATTGAGCGTCATGATAAATGCGTTTTACATCGCCTCAATCACAGCCGGGTTTCCGTTCGGTCTATAAAATAGGTAGAGATTGTGTAGCCTCGATGGGCGCACAAGATGAACCTGGAGAAAGGAAAGGACTATGAATATTCGGTTTAAAGCACCTTTGTTGGCTACCTTATTGATGGCGGCCGGATTGTCCGGTTGCGGGCAGTCGAGTGATCGGGATGAGATAGCGGCGAACCTGGAAGGTATGGAGGAGGGGTGTAACAGAGTGCTCCTGTCGGCGTTGCCAGCCCCACGGTCTCTCACGGTAGCGGAATATGCCCGTACCAATTGCGCCTACAACCAGGCTAGTCGTTTTTGGGAAAAAGGTGAGTTGCGCATCAGCGTCCAAATAGTGGATTCCAAGGCAGAGTTGCCGTCTAACATTGCTGCGTTGGGGATGGCAGACATGATCAAGCACGCTAATGCCCTGTCCTACGGGATGGCCAAAGGGATAGTTGATTCCACCAAACGGACGCTTGAAGAGGTTGAGGCCAGCCCTGAAATGTTGGCATTTTTTGGTGGCGAAGCTTATTTGCCCATCATCCTCAAGACCTCTATCGGAGAAGACGCGGCAGTGACCTTTGCCCGCAGCGGTGGTGCCGGGCCTTTGTATTCGGTGATTGATGATCGTTTTGTAGTCACTATTGAGCGCAGCGATGCGAGTGAATTTCCGGATAACAGGGCTGCCGAGCGCGCCTATAAACCTCTCCTGGATAGTGTCAATTTCACTTTTCTGCGCTGATAAATGTCATGGGTAGCGGCGATGGCTGTGTTCCAAGCAAAATTTGACCTCGAATAATCACGTATTCAAGGCTGAATAGTGTTGTAATGCGATAAAAATGAGGCTGAAAAGCTTTATTTTTGCGCAAAAATGTGGAAAATTGCGCGCCCTTATCTTTTCCTGTGCTGTGGCCGGTATTCATGCCGACAGCAGTTCTCTTCCCACAGGCCACAAGGCCTGTCTCTTTTACGGGGTGGTGAATAATTGACGACAACCGAAAAAACCGAAACCTGGTCAGCGCGTAAATCCGCTGAATTATATGGCATTGACGAGTGGAGTAACGGCTACTTTGGCGTTTCCGACGCTGGCGACGTGCAGGTAAAAGCGCCGACGGCAGAAGGCGAAGCCGCTGTCTCGTTAACGGAAATTATTGACGGTTTAAAGCAGCGCGGGCTGGATATGCCGGTGTTGCTGCGGTTGGAAAATCTGATCGACACCCGTATAAGTACCCTGAACGAATCCTTTGCAGACGCGATTCGTATGAGCGGTTATCAAAACCATTATCGCGGTGCGTTTCCTATCAAGGTGAATCAGCAAAATCACGTGATTGCTGAAATTGCCCGCTTTGGTGAGCGTTACAACCACGGCCTTGAAGCAGGCAGTAAAGCGGAACTGATGATCGCCCTGGCAACGCTGAAAAATCGCGAAAGCCTGATCATTTGTAACGGCTACAAGGATGCGGAGTTTATTGATCTCGGCTTGCAGGCTTGCAAGCTGGGTTTCAAATGTTTCTTCGTATTGGAAACGCTTACGGAACTGGCGCTGGTAATAGAGCGCAGCCGTGTGCTGGGTATCGAGCCACTGGTTGGCGTACGTTTGAAATTGTCCACCAAAGTAGAAGGTCACTGGGCGGAAGACAGCGGTGATCGCAGCTTGTTTGGTTTGAACACCAATGAGCTGGTAAACGTGGTAGATATCTTGCGCGATGCCAATTTGTTGCACTGCTTTCAGTTGCTGCACTTTCATTTGGGCTCACAAATTCCCAACATCCGCAGCATCCGCGCCGGTGTCCTGGAGGCCTGTCGCTACTACATTGAATTGATCGGTGAAGGCGCGCCGCTGGGCTATATGGATCTCGGTGGTGGTCTGGCTATCGACTATGACGGCACCTCCAGCACCAGCGGTCACAGCCGCAACTACTCGGTAAAAGAATATTGCATCGACGTGGTAGAAGCGATTCAGGAATCGCTGGATGAACACGACATTGCACACCCGGTGATTGTTACCGAATCGGGTCGTGCCACTGTCGCACACACCGCCATTTTATTGTTCAATATTCTCGATATCACCCATTTCGAGCCAAGCCCTTTACCGGAAACACTGCCGTCCGACTGCCACGAAATGATCGAAAATTTGTGGCATTCGCTTTCCGAAATCAAAACATCCAGTTTGCAGGAAAGTTACAACGACGTTATTTACTACCGCGATCAGATCCGCGATTTGTTTCACCGCGGTGATATTTCATTGCGCAATCGCGCCTTGGGTGAAAATATCTATCTGGCCGGGTTACAAAAAATTGTTCAGTTGTTGCCACAGATGAAGCGTATCCCCGCTGAGCTGGAAACCCTGCCACAACAATTGGCCGATATTTATTACGGAAACTTCAGTGTCTTTCAATCGCTGCCGGACTCCTGGGCGATTGAGCAAGTCTTTCCGGTTATGCCGATTCACCGTCTCAACGAAGAGCCAACCCGGCAGGCAATCATTGCCGATTTGACCTGCGATTGTGACGGAAAATTGAAAAAATTCGCCGGCCCCCACGGTGACGCCAGCACGCTGGCGCTGCATCCGATTAACGTGGGTGAAGAATATTATCTGGGCGTATTCCTGGTTGGTGCTTACCAGGAAACTCTGGGCGATTTGCACAACCTCTTCGGGGATACCAACGTTGCCAGCGTGCGCATCAATGCAGACAGCACCATTGATTTTGTGCATGAGCTGCACGGCGACAGCATTGCGGACGTGTTGAGTTACGTGGAATACGACCCTAACGCGCTCTATCAGCAATTTCGTTCTACCGCTGAGCAAGCGGTGCGCGATGGCATCATTACCATTGCTGATCGTCAACAGATGCTGGCTGCCTATTCAGAAAGCTTGCGTGGCTACACCTATTTCGAGCGGTAACTCCTTTATTTCATTATTCACGCCGTGCAGCAACTTCATTGAAGTCACTGCACGGCTAAAACCATTTTTATATCAGGTTATACGGAAGGTAATTCATGGCTAAAGTTCTGATTATCGGTGCTGGTGGTGTGGGTGGCGTTGTCGTTCACAAGTGTGCCCAGTTGCCGGAAGTATTCACTGAAATTGTCCTCGCCAGTCGTACTGAGGCAAAATGCAAAGCCATTGCTGCGCAGCTCAAACGTCCAATCCGCACCGCCCAAGTCGATGCCGACAACGTGCCCGAGCTGGTTGCATTGCTGAATAAGGAAAAACCGGATCTGGTTATTAATGTGGCTTTGCCATACCAGGATCTGCACATCATGGATGCCTGCCTTGAAGCGGGTATTGATTATCTGGATACCGCCAACTACGAACCGCCGGAAACGGCCAAATTTGAATACTCCTGGCAGTGGGATTACCAGGATCGTTTCAAAAATGCCGGTTTGACCGCGTTGCTGGGTTCAGGTTTTGACCCGGGTGTAACCAATGTTTACACCGCCTATTTGAAAAAACATTACTTTGATGAAATCCATTATCTGGACATCATCGACTGTAATGCCGGTGATCATGGCAAGCCGTTCGCGACCAACTTCAATCCGGAAATCAATATCCGTGAAGTTACCGCCAAAGGCCGTTACTGGGAAAATGGTGAGTGGGTTGAAACCGATCCTTTATCTGTCAATCGTGTTTATGACTTCCCGGCAGAAATCGGCCCGAAGAAAATTTACATGATGTACCACGAAGAGCTGGAGTCCATTACCAAACACTTGCCGGAAATCAAACGCGCCCGTTTCTGGATGACTTTCTCCGACAACTATCTGAAGCATTTGGAAGTGTTGGGCAATGTCGGCATGACTGGCATTGAGCCAATCATGTTTGAAGGCAAGGAAATTATTCCGTTGCAGTTCCTTAAAGCCCTGTTGCCTGACCCGGCCAGCCTGGGCCCGTTAACCAAAGGTAAAACCTGTATTGGTTGTCTGGCGCGCGGTATTAAAGACGGCAAAGAAAAAATCGTCTTTATTTATAACACCTGTGATCACGAAGCCTGTTATGCCGAAGTTCAGTCGCAAGCCATTTCCTACACCACCGGTGTGCCGGCAATGATCGGGGCGAAGATGATTCTGGAGGGCAAATGGAAAGCGCCTGGCGTTTGGAATATGGAGCAGTTTGATCCGGATCCGTTTATGGAAGACCTGAACAAATACGGTTTGCCCTGGCAGGTTACGGATGTAACTGAAGCCAATGCTGCGGAAATGAAAGACTGATAATCGGTTTCGGGTTGGGTAACAGGGTTGGCGTGACACGCCGTGAACCCGTCCATGGGGGCTCGACGCTCGCATCCCTGCGAGCGACGGTCACGCCAACCCTGTTACCCAAGCCCCGAACAATGTGCCAGTTTTAAAAAATTAATATCGAATGTTGAATCCGGTGTGTCGTTATTTGGTAGTGATTTCAGTAGTTCAGTTGCGCCAAATTATGTCATTTGGCACAGGCATTCAGGCTGCAACATACGTACGGAACCATCGACAGCAGGGATGCTGTCGTTGAGCCCCATGGACGGGTTTACAGCGTGTTCCGTACGTATGTTGCAGCCTGAATGCCGTCTTCCCTGAGAGTAGATACTCCAATGCCTTCAAGCTTTAAACAATTCAATCCCAACCGCGTACCATCTCCCTGTTTTGTTATCGACAAAGCCGCTGTTGAGCGTAATCTGCAAATTCTGCATCGTGTGCAACAGGAAAGTGGCGCAAAAGTGCTGGCCGCTTTAAAAGCTTTTTCCTGCTGGAGCCTTGCACCGTTAATTGGCAAATATGTGTCGGGTACTTGCGCCAGTGGGCTGCATGAAGCCCGTTTGGGTTTTGAGGAATTCGGTGGCGAAGTGCATTGCTACTCGGCGGCCTATAAAGAAGATGATCTCAAAGAAATTCTGAAAATTGCCGATCACGTCTTATTCAACTCCTTCTCCCAATGGGAGCGGTTCAAGCCGCTGGCGATGGCCGCGCGGGAACTGCGTCCGCAACTGCAATTCGGTTTGCGCATCAACCCTGAACATTCCGAAGGCGATGTACCTATTTATGATCCCTGCGCGCCTTGTTCACGTATGGGTATTCCGTTATCACAATTTCGTGATGACTTGCTCGACGGTATTTCCGGCCTGCATTTTCATACGCTTTGCCAACAGGATGTACCGCCGCTTGCCAGGACGGTAAAAGCCGTTGAAGAAAAATTCGGCCAGTGGTTACCGCAGATGGATTGGGTAAATTTTGGTGGCGGGCACCACATCAGCCGTGAAGATTATCAGGTCGATGAATTGATTCAGCTGGTAAAGGAATTTTCCGGTCGCTACGGTGTGCAGGTTTATCTGGAGCCTGGTGAAGCGGTTGCTATTCACAGTGGTGTGCTGGTAACCGAGGTGTTGGATCTCACCTGGAATACCATGCCGCAGGCTATTCTCGATACTTCCGCAACCTGCCATATGCCGGACGTGCTGGAAATGCCTTACCGCGCCGACGTGCTGGAGGCCGGTTTGCCCGATGAAAAAGCTTATACCTATCGGTTGGGGGGGATGACTTGCCTCGCCGGTGACGTGATTGGTGATTACAGTTTTGAGCAGCCTCTCGCGGTAGGGCAGCGTTTGATGTTTGATGACATGGCCCATTACACCATGGTGAAAACCACAACCTTTAACGGCATTAATTTGCCGGCTATCGCCTTGTGGGATTCGCGTACTGATGAGTTACGTGTTGTGCGCGAGTTTGGCTACGACGATTTTAAAAACCGCCTTTCCTGATGGGTAATTCGCATGTAATGCCAGCAGGTGGCAATCGTGCGGGTCGCTGGTAAAGGTGGGCTTGTTTAACGTTGTCCGCGTTTGCCAGCCTATTGTTATCCGGCAGGCAGGCTGTTCGTTAATTGTCAGGAAACTTTGAATTCATCATTACTGGCGCAAAAATAGATTGCGCCAGTAATGATGTTTGTTGTGCGGCTATTTGTATGTGATTTTATTTGCGGTTTTTTCTGGCGCGTAAACGACGCATACGATCATTCTCTTCTTTCAAGCGCGCGCGTTCTGCTTCTTCTTTCTTTGCCAGCTCTTCTTCTACCAGGGTCATCTCCGGCGTTTCCAGCGTTATTGGCCCTAACAGCCCGGCGCGCAATTCGGTGATCAGTATCGAGGAGACTTTTTGCAGTTCCACGCTGCCGCCTTTGCGGGTACAGCCACGGCGAACACCAATCAACTCCAACACTTCAAGATCAGTTTCCGGCAGTTCGGCAATGCCGTAGCGTGCTTTCAGGGCTTCCGGGTAGGCGCGTAGCAAATACTCGGCGGTAAACAGCGCGATATCAATGTAATCAAATACCGTGTCTTTGATGGCGCCGGTTGCCGCGAGGCGGAAGCCGCAAGAGGGCGGGTTCAGTTTTGGCCAGAGAAAACCGGGCGTGTCGGTAAGAATAATGCCGTTGTCCAGTTTGATTTTTTGCTGCGCCTTGGTGACGCCCGCTTCGTTACCGGTTTTGGCAATGGTGCGGCCCGACATGGTGTTGATCAGGGTAGATTTTCCCACATTGGGGATGCCCATAATCACCGCGCGTATCGGGCGTAAATCCAGGTTGCGATCCGGCAGCAATGACTCGGCCAGAGTCAGCAGTTGTCGAATTTGTTCGGGATTTTTTTTACTGATGGGCAGTGCTTTTACACCTTGTTTTTGTTCAAGGGCCGCCACCCAGCGCTCGGTCAGTTGCGGGTCGGCGAGGTCCGTCTTATTCAATAATTTGATGCAGGGCGTGTCGCCGCGTAAAGCAGGAATCAGCGGGTTTTCACTGGAGAAGGGAATGCGGGCATCCAGTACTTCAATAATGATGTCCATGTGCGGCATGATATCGGCGATATCCTTGCGCGCTTTGTGCATGTGTCCGGGAAACCAGTTAATGGCGGCCATGTTGTACTCAAATAGTAATTGCAGAAAGCACACCAGTGCGCTATCCGGCGGGGTTAACAGAAGCGAAAGCCGCTATTGTAACCTATCGATTTTTTCCTGCGGGTCGGGATGGTGCAACAACAGCGTTGCATCGGGCTGCGCCAGCGGTTCGCAAATAATAATGATAGATGGCAGGAATTGCGCTGCATTGTCGGCGTTTTTCAGTAACACCTCCTGCAACGACTGCCAGAGCGCTACAGGCTGCTCGGTGAAGAAGTTATAATGCAGAAATTCCTGCTGGCGTTCCTGATAGTGGTCGATCTCGGGGGTGCGGTTAACCGCCTTCAATACCTGAAGAAAGCGGCTGCGGTTAAAGGTGCCAAAACAGCTTGGCAACACTTGAATACTCAGGCAATACATAGCAAACCCTGACGAAACCTGGAATGGTGAAGGCGCATTGTGCCTGGCTACGGCTTAACCGTCCAGAATCTCCTGATTTTTCCTTGAGCCAAATTTTGTGACGACACTCTTTCAATCACCTCTGCTACGTCCTATTGCCCTTGGAATCTACCTGTTATTTTTTGCCGTGGGTCTGGTCGGGGCGCTGGTTATTCCTACGCTGAGCTTATTTTTGGCCAACGAATTGAACGTCCGCCCGCTGCTGGTGGGCATTCCGTTTGCCGGTATTGCGCTGGCCAGTATTATTTACAACCAGAGCATCGGTTACTGGTCTGATCGTCTGGCTGACCGCAGGCCGCTGGTGAGCAGTTTGTGTGTGCTGGGTGCAGCGTCGTGTCTGGTATTTGCCTTTTCCCGTCAATACTGGCTGGTAGCCGGCGTGGCGGTGGTGTTGTTCAGTTTGTCGATGGTGTCGTTTTCGCAGCTGCTCGCCTACAGCTTGGACTATGCCGAACGCTGCATCCCGCTGGAGCGTATTCCGTTGTACAACGCGGTTGTGCGCGCGCAAATCGCGTTTGCCTGGGTGGCTGGGCCACCGGCAGGTTTTTTACTGGCGGCGCATGCCGGTTTTAAAGTGACTTATTGCCTGGCGGCCGGATTGTTCGCGGTGGTGGCTTTGCTGGTGGTGCGCTTTCTGCCCCGTTTACAGGCTCCGCGTCCTTTTGAAGAGACAGCTGCCACAAAATCGCCCACGACGATGGCACCTTTGTCATGGAAGCCGTTGTTGTTGTGTTTCTGTGCTTTCTCGCTGATGTGGGGCGCGAATAATGCCTATCTCATCAGTTTGCCCTTGTACCTGGATCGGGAGCTGGCTATCGGCAGCGAGTGGGTGGGCTGGATTATGGGTACCTGCGCTTTATTGGAAGTGCCTTTCATGCTGTTATCCGGTTACCTGGCGATGCGCATCCCGGTGCTGGTGATGGTGCGATTTGCCGGTATTGCCGGCTTGCTGTTGTACACCGGAGTTTATTTTTCCAGTGAGCTTTGGCAGTTGTTCAGCTTGCAGTTATGCAATGCGATTTTTATCGGTGTACTGGCTGGGCTGGGCGTATCGGTTATTCAGCAGCTGATGCCCGGGCGATCAGGCAGTGCCTCGGCGCTATACACCAACACCACACACGCCGGTGCTTTGTTCAGCAGCCTTATGGTGGGGCTGGTAGCCGATTACTGGAATTATCAGACCGTCTTCCTGTTCAATGTGTTTTTGGTCTGTCTGGCGATTGCAGCATTTGCGATGGTGAGACAACCCGCTGCACATCCTGAACGGCCTGCTTAATCG
The DNA here is from genome assembly GCF_015182315.1 of Cellvibrio polysaccharolyticus. Taxonomy (NCBI): domain Bacteria; kingdom Pseudomonadati; phylum Pseudomonadota; class Gammaproteobacteria; order Cellvibrionales; family Cellvibrionaceae; genus Cellvibrio; species Cellvibrio polysaccharolyticus. The sequence continues at coordinate 2,775,226 of NZ_PRDL01000001.1, read as the reverse complement.
GGGCGGGTTTCCTGTAGCAGTTGTTGTTTGTCATCGCTGGATAGCAGCGCGAGTTCTTCCCTGACAATAATCTCAATGCGGGTTTGCAAGCGATCCAGCACTTTATCAACCAGGCGGTCGTGCAGTTTTTGTGGTGGCGAAGTGGTTTTGTCCGTCGAAGAAAGTTGGCCGGGGATGGGCGGTTGATGACTAGTTAGACGTTGGCGAATATGGGGCGGCAAGAAGGGATTGTTTTCGCTGATAGCGGTTTGACTGGTACGCGCAGCGGGGATTGACGGCTGGTTACGTGCCCCGGAAGAGGTTGGCGAGGCGGGTTCAGCTTCGCTAAATAGCGATGTTTGGCTGGATGGTGAATTCACCTGCGCAGCTTTTGGTGGTTCTTCAGCTGACGCATCGTCATCAAGCAAATACCTGATAGATTCCAGTTCCTGCAAAATCGTATTACGGTTGTTTCCTTTTACCTCGACCATCAGCTTGCCGCTCCGATCTATATTTTACGATGCTCGATAGAGTAGCCGCCTTTACGGTAAAAGTGATAGTGCTCCCGGGTGTTTTTTAACACATTTTCTTCCTGAATAACGATCTCGCTCAGCCGTTCAAATTGGCTGAATACGGTCGGCACTTCTTCGGCAAGATTAATCAGCAAGCTTTGCTCAAAGGGGAAGGGTGTTTTTGCCGGTGCCTGCTGGTAAATAAGCACGGGCGTTTGCGCAGCCGCTGCGTTGGCATCGTCTGCCAGGCAGTGGGGAATAAAGGATTCGGGTTTGAAACTCCACAGTAAATCATCAAACGCCTGGCCGTCGATGCTGTTGCCGAGATTGACCAGAATACGATGGCCCTGACGAACTGCTTTTTCTATCAGGCGACACGCAAAATGCCAGCGGGCTTCGCTGGCATTGTCTTGCAGAATGTAAAAATCTATCCGTGTCATCAACCGCTTTACGCCTGGTTTAACAGGTACTGCACCAGCAAAGGTACCGGTCTGCCGGTGGCGCCTTTGGCACTGCCGGATTTCCAGGCGGTACCGGCGATATCCAGATGCGCCCAAGGGAATTTTTTAGCAAAGCGCGACAGGAAGCAAGCTGCGGTAATACTGCCGCCCTCGCGACCACCAATGTTTGCCATATCGGCAAAGTTGCTATCCAGCTGCTTTTGATAATCGTCCCACAATGGCATATGCCAGGCGCGGTCGTGAGCTTGTTTGCCCGCGTCCAGCAGCGCTTCTGCCAGGTCGTCATTGTTGCTGAACAGACCGGTCGCATGGTGGCCCAATGCAATGACGCAGGCGCCGGTGAGGGTGGCGATATCAATCACCGCTTTTGGCTTGAAGCGTTCGGTGTAGGTGAGAGCATCACACAGCACCAGGCGGCCTTCGGCATCGGTATTGAGAATTTCGATAGTCTGGCCAGACATGGAGGTGACGATATCGCCCGGCTTGGTCGCTTTACCACTGGGCATATTCTCGCTGGCGGCGATAACACCGACCACGTTGATAGCGGGTTGCAGCTCGATCAGGGTTTGAAAAACACCTAATACGCTGGCCGCACCGCACATATCGTATTTCATTTCATCCATACCGGCGCCCGGTTTCAGGCTGATGCCGCCGGTGTCGAAGGTGATGCCTTTTCCTACCAGCGCAACCGGCGCATCATTCTTACTGCCACCACGGTATTCCAGCACAATCAGTTTTGCCGGTTGGTCGCTGCCAGCGCTCACCGACAACAACGAACCCATCTTCAGCTCGGCCATCTGCTTTTCTTCAAGCACTTTGACCGACAGCTTGCTCTGATTGCGGCCCAGTTTTTTGGCCTCGTCGGCGAGATAGGTTGGGGTACAAATATTGCCCGGCAGATCGCCGAGGTCGCGGGTGAAATTAATGCCTTTTGCCAATGCTTCGCCGTGCACCAGTGCTTTGGTCGCTGCATTCAGGCCGGCTTTACTGGTGGCGTAAATGATTTTTCCTGGTGTGAAAGGATTGTCCGGCAGCTTGCTTTTCAGTTTATCACTGCGGTAGATGAAGGTAGATAATTTTTCCGCCAATTGTGCGGCCTGCCAGGCAGGGGCGGCATTTTTCACTACAATCTCATCAAGGAAAAAAACGATATCGCTGGCGGCGGTGCCTTTTAATACGTCAAATGCCCGTTGCAAGGCTTTGCGAAATTGCTCGGCAGTAATGGCACCGTCTTTATCCTGTGCGCCTGCGCCTATCAATAACAGACGTTCGGCAGCGATACCCTGCGGGTTTAGCAGCAGTAAACTTTGGCCTGTTTTGCCTTGAAATCTTTCCCGCTTGATGATGGCACCGGCGCTGGCATCGGCTTCAAGAACACGCGATGCGGTCGGCGACAACACGCCGTTTTCGTAGCTCACTACTACAAGGCAGTGGCTGCGTTGTTTAATCGCATCAACAATTTTTGCGGAATAGCTCATGAATATTTCCTTACCTGGGGCTGACACCCGGTTCGAGGTCAAAAAACGAAAAACGGTTCAAGACAAAAATAGCAGAGTACGTGATAATGCCACACTTTTGCAGGGCTTGTCTGATGCAAAATAGCGCTGTCAGAACCAAAAGCCTTTGCCCCGGTCAATGCTTGATCAGGACGCCCGGTCAGATTGATGTACGGCGGCGTTGCCGTAGTAAAAACAGGATAGATGCGTGATTATTCTTCGTTATCTCAGCCGTGAAATCATAGTCACGCTTCTGGCTGTGAGCAGTATTCTTCTTCTTATCGTCATGAGCGGCCGCTTTGCCCGGTATCTTGCCGAGGCGACCACCGGCCGCATTTCTGTTGATATTTTGTTCAGCCTGATCGCTTTTCGTATGCCGGAATTTCTGGTGCTGATTCTCCCACTGGGCATGTTTATCGCCATTCTTTTGTCCTACGGCCGGCTCTATATTGAAAGTGAAATGGTGGTGCTCTCTGCGTGCGGCATCAGCCAGCGGCAGATTCTCGGGCTAACCCTGATTACCGCGTTATTTGTTTCTGCCATGGTGGCCTCACTGAGTTTGTGGTTCGGCCCCATGGGTGCGCAAAAAACCGATGTGATGTTGCTGGAGCAGAGGCAGCGCAGCGAGTTCGATTCCCTGCAGGAAGGGCGCTTTCAATCGCTCGGCAAGGGGCAAGCGATTACCTACGTAGAAAGCCTCAGCAGTAATCGTAAAGTATTGAATCAGGTCTTTGTTGCGCAAACGGCCAACGATGGCGACAACGAAAGCCTGATCGTGATTGTTGCCGAGGCCGGTGAACAAAAGTTGAACCCGGAGTTTGATCAGCGCTATTTGATGCTGCAAAACGGCATCCGTTATGAAGGGCATCCCGGCGGTGCCGACTACAGTGTAATGCGCTTCAAAACTTACGGGCAGCACATGCCACCAGCGGACAGTTCGCTACTCTTCTCCAATAAAATTGATGCAAAACCCACCATGCAACTCTTTGCTGACAATGATCTGGAAAGCAAAGTTACCTTGCAGTGGCGTTTTTCATTACCGCTGCTGGTGATCATTGTTGCGATGCTGGCGGTGCCGTTGAGCAAAACCAACCCGCGTCAGGGGCGTTACCTGAAAATGTTGCCCGCGCTGATTATTTATCTGGTGTATCTCGGGGCGCTGATTGGTACCCGCGGCGCGATGGATTCCGGTAAATGGCCACTGTTGCCAGGCTTGTGGGCTATACACGGAGTATTTGCGGTGCTCGCTCTGCTATTGCTGAATTGGCACAATGTCCAGCTATGGCGTCAGCGCCGGGCGAGTCATAAGCTGCAGGAGACTGCCCGTGCGTAAAATCAATCGTTACGTCTCACGATCAATCACCGGCTCGGTATTGATGGTATTGCTGGTGGTCATGGCGTTGCTATTGATAGCAGCGTTGGTGGATGAAATAGGCAGCTTGCGCGGCAACTACACGCTGCAGGAAATGCTGATTTACGTAGGGCTCACGCTGCCGCGTCGGTTGTACGAAATTATGCCCTTCGCCTGTTTGATTGGCTGTCTGGTGGGGCTGGGCTTGCTGGCCGGCACCAGCGAGCTTGTAGTGATGCGCGCCGCCGGTATTTCTGTTGGCCGCATTATCTGGATGGTAATGAAACCGCTGTCCGTGTTTATTTTGATCGGGGTTGCGTTGGGCGAATATGTTACGCCTTACACCGAGCAGGTAGCAGAAAGTCGGCGTGCGATTGCGCTGGATAGGCCTACACCTGAGTCGCGGCGGGGCAGCATGTGGCACCGCGAAGGTAATGAATTCATGCACTTCAATGCGGTATTACCGAACGGTGTTCTCTACGGCATCACCCGCTACAAGTTTGATGAAAGTCGTAATCTGATTGAAAGTAATTACACGCAGCAGGCCATCTATCAACAAGGCTATTGGCAGGAAGAATCTATTCGCATCACCCGCTTTTTGCAGCCCGGGTCAGCGGTAAGCGAAGAGGATTTGCAGCAGGGTCGGTTGATTGGTACAGAAACCGATACTCTCGCTTCCCGCCGCTGGGAAACGCCCATGACTCCGGAATTATTAAACCTGCAGGTGGCCGAGCCTGAGGCCTTGTCTGCCGGTAGTTTATATAGCTATGTGCGGTATTTGAAAGAGCAGGGGCTGGTGAGTAGTGATTACAGTCTGGCGTTCTGGCAAAAATTGCTGCAACCGCTGGCAACGCTGAGCCTGGTGATGATCGCTATTTCATTTATTTTTGGCCCTCTGCGCGAAGTGACCATGGGGCAGCGTATTTTTACCGGTGTAGTCTTTGGTGTGGTGTTTCGTTTAACCCAGGATCTGCTGGGGCCTTCCAGTGTGGTATTCGGTTTTGCGCCGGTAATTGCCGTAGCGCTGCCCATCGCATTCTGCTTTTGTCTTGGCTTGTATTTATTAAATAAAGCGCGCTGATCGGCGCGCTTTATTTAATTTTTCCTGATTCCTGATTCCTGATTCCTGATTCCTGATTCCTGATTCCTGATTTTCTGCCTTCGTCGTCCGCTTTTTTTGTTTTTTTTGGCATGAAATTCAAATCCATAGTTAATGGAAGCCTTCCCGCTGCAGCAGACGAGAGCCGTCTGCCACATGGATGCGGCAGTCGAGCCTGCATGGACGCATTTACGGCGAGCTCGAATCTGTTGCAGCGGGAAGGCGACCCGGCACAATCTGTGGGGCTGGAGAGATGCTAAAAAATAATCGTGGTATTGATGCTGAAGAATATCAGTTCTGTTCTTTGGGTAGAACTATCACCAACGTCTTACTAACACGGTCATGCAGTGTTTGTTTTTTCGGGTCCAGCAACAGCCAGAAATAACCCAGGCCAAACGACAATAATGAAACTATACCCGCGAGGCAGCGCAACACGCACTGTCCGGTTGTTAACCGACATGATTCGCTGATCAGCCGCATACGCCAGGCACGCATGCCCAAGGTCTGTCCGGATTTGATCCAGAAAAATACATAAAAACCGATCATCGTCACCAGCCAACCACTAAAAACAAACCAGCTGGAATGACCCCATTCAACTTTTTGTCCGTGAGGGGGCTGGCCCTGAATCAACACATTCAGGCCCACCGCAATGGCGTAGTAGCCGATGCTGATTGCCATCAGTAACAGGGAATCGTAAACCATAGCGGCCAGCCGACGAAAAATACCGGCGCTGGGGTAATTTTTTAAAGCTTCACTCATGACGCGTCATCAACATCTTTCACATGAAAACGAATCAGCCACTGACCCGCGCGCTGGGTAGATTGGCCGAGACCAATTTCACCATCACCTTGCAGTGGAAATTCTTCGCGGCGCAGATAAATGTCCGGCTGATCCTCACGCGTTACAAAGGTGCCGTTGGTGCTGTGGTCGATGAGTACAAATTTTCCGCGGCGAAATTCAATACTGCAGTGATCGCGCGAAACCAGTTCATGATCTACCGGTAAATCGCTTTTCTGATCATCGCGCCCGATGTGGAAGGGGAGTTGTTCGGGCAGAAGGGTAATGATTTTGTCGCGCTGACACAGGCTGAGTAAATGCTGTTGTTCCAGGTGGGTCACTTCCTGAATTGGCATCAGCTGGGTGGCGCGGTGATTCTGACGGGATGATTCCCACTGCAGGCGATAAATTGCCGCATGAACGCTATCGCCTTTAATGCTGATTCTGTCGAACATTTGACAGGCTTGCAGCAGCGAGTGCTCCAGATCATCAATAACCGATTGGGTTAATACAATTTGATGGGCGCGAGCAATGTGCGCGACAAAAGCAGCATCATTGACGGTATCGCCGAATACGTCGTCGTGGGTAATTAATACTTCGCCAAAACTGATGCCGATACGAATGGCCAGCCCGTTCAATTGTGATTCTCTAACGCAGCGTTGTTGAATCGCAATAGCAGTTTCACAGGCATTATCGCAGGAGTCAAAGCGGGCCATGATTTCATCGCCCATTGTTTTCACTACTGTGCCATCGTTTACGATGGTTAGCATACTCATGAACTGAATGGCTTCATCAACAATAGCTTTGGCGGCTTCGTTGCCCATCTCTTTATAGAGTTTGGAGCTGCCCGAAACATCAGCAAACATTATGGCGTGCAAAGGTTGTTGCCCGATCATGGTCTTCTGTCATAAAAAGGTTGCGGTAATTCGCAATCATACGTGGGCTGACGGCGAAGAGCTACTGTGTTCAGAAAGAACCTTGCAGCTGAGGGGGGAGGGTAACGCGACATAAAAAAAGGGTTTGCATTGCTGCAAACCCTTTTTCTTTAATTTGGTACCAGAGGTCGGACTCGAACCGACACGCTTTTAAGGGCGGGGGATTTTGAATCCCCTGTGTCTACCAATTTCACCACTCTGGCAAAGCGGGCGCCATTATATCAACGAGATTTCACACGTCAATAGATAAATGATGGTCAGCGTAATTAATTTGCTATAACCTTGCGATCGTCCGTGCAATGACACGCCTGTCCACCTCTGATACCCCGTTAATTGTTATGCAGCGCAAGGATTTCTTTTACCATTTACCGGAAACATTAATCGCCCGCGAGCCTGCCACCGAGCGACGCGGCAGTCGTTTATTAAAGGTGGATGGAACTCGTCATACGATTGAGCATCAACACTTCCCGGCATTGCTTTCCCTGATTGAGCCGGGCGATTTAATGATTTTCAACGATACCCGTGTAATACCCGCTCGCCTGTTTGGCAAAAAGGGTTCCGGTGGGCAGGTTGAAATTTTGATAGAACGCCTGCTCGATGGTCAGCGAGTGCTGGCACATACCCGCGCCAGCAAATCCCCCAAACCCGGTTCGCACATCCTGCTGGATGATGGCACGCAGATAACCGTGGTGGCGCGTCATGATGCCTTGTTCGAATTGAAGTTTGAAGGCGACTCCACCGCTCTGGACGTTCTTGAGCGGGTAGGGCACATGCCACTGCCTCCTTATATAGACCGGCCGGATGACAGCGCGGATCGCGAGCGTTACCAAACCGTATATGGCAAACACAAAGGTGCAGTGGCTGCACCTACGGCCGGCCTGCATTTTGACGAGGCGTTGTTGGCCGACTTGAAAAACAAGGGCGTGCAAATCGCGTTTGTCACTTTGCATGTGGGCGCCGGTACTTTTCAGCCGGTGCGTGCTGACAATATTGAAGACCACGCGATGCACAGCGAAGTAATGGATGTTTCGGCAGAGGTGTGTGAGTTGATTCGCGCCACCCGTGCCGCCGGTAAACGTGTCATCGCGGTAGGCACTACCAGTGTGCGCTGTCTTGAAAGTGCCGCACAGTTTTCCGAAAAGACCGGGGCGCCGGCGGGCGAAATTTTGCCTTATCAAGGTGAAACCCGCATTTTTATCTACCCGGGCTACCGGTTCCGTGTGGTCGATGCGTTGGTCACCAATTTCCACTTGCCGGAATCGACGCTATTAATGCTGGTGTCGGCATTTTGCGGTTATCAGTTGGCGATGAAAGCCTACGCGGTTGCCGTCGAGCAGGAATATCGCTTCTTCAGTTATGGCGATGCGATGTTTATTACCCGTAATGATGCGGCTGATCAGGATATTCCCTGATTGCTCCGCTGGTGACGGCCTGCGGGTCGTGCGCAGAATTTGATGGTGAGTGAATCACACCGTAACTACAGAGAGAATATGCTGTGACTCGTGAATGTTTTATGTCTTTCGAGCTGGATTCAACCAGCGGCCATGCCCGCCGCGGCCGTTTGCGGTTTCCGCGTGGTGTGGTGGAAACGCCGGCTTTTATGCCGGTTGGCACCTACGGTACGGTAAAAAGCATGTTGCCGCGCGATATTGTCGATATCGGTGCGCACATTATTTTGGGTAACACCTTTCATTTAATGCTTCGCCCGGGGACGGAAGTGGTCAAGGCGCATGGCGATCTGCACGACTTCATGCAGTGGCATGGTCCTATTTTGACCGACTCCGGCGGCTTTCAGGTGTTCAGCTTGGGCAAGCTGCGCAAAATTACCGAAGCCGGCGTTGCTTTCAAGTCGCCTATTAATGGCAGCCAGGTATTTCTCGATCCGGAAACCTCCATGCGTGTGCAGCGCGAGCTGGGTTCGGATGTGGTAATGATTTTTGACGAATGCACGCCTTACCCGGCCAGTGAAAGCCAGGCGCAGGAATCCATGGAGTTGTCCTTGCGCTGGGCAGCCCGTTCGAAAACTGCCCATGGCGATAACCCGTCAGCTCTGTTCGGTATTGTGCAGGGCGGCATGTATGAAACGTTGCGCAGCCGTTCATTGCAGGGGCTTACTGAAATCGGTTTTGACGGCTACGCCATTGGTGGTTTGTCGGTAGGTGAACCGAAAGAAGATATGTTGCGGGTGCTGGAGCATCTGACTCCGGAAATGCCGGCGGATCGGCCGCGCTACCTGATGGGGGTTGGTAAACCTGCTGATCTGGTTGAAGGTGTGCGCCGGGGCGTGGATATGTTCGACTGCGTCATGCCCACCCGCAATGCGCGCAATGCTCACCTGTTTACCAGTGAGGGCGTACTCAAGCTGCGTAATGCCCGTTTCCGCGAAGATACCTCGGCGCTTGATCCGCGTTGCGATTGCTACACCTGTAAAAATTTCTCGCGCAGTTATTTGCACCATCTCGACAAGTGCAACGAAATGCTGGGTGCGCAACTGAACACCATTCATAACCTGCGCTATTACCAGACGCTGATGCAGCAAATGCGCGATGCCTTGTCGGCGGGAACCTTTGATCAGTTTCTGGAAGATTTCTATGGTCTTCAAGGGCTTCCGGTGCCGCCGTTGCCTGAGGGTTTCGTCGCTAATTGATACAGCCGGGAACGGCTTTCATTGTTGTATGCGCTGAAATGGGTATAATTCAGGCCTTTTACATGCCCGCCAGCCATGAGTAAACCCGGTTGGTCGGGACGTTCCTCAAGACGAATGCCCATAACAACACTGCAATTGTAAAAATTGTCACGGAAAAATTTATGCAAAATCGTTATCCGCTGTGGAAATACCTGCTTATTTTCACTGTAGCCGTCCTGGGCTTTATTTATTCGGCCCCCAATCTTTATGCACCTGACCCGGCCGTACAGGTATCCGGTGAATCCAGCACCATGGAGATTGATGAAAAAGTACTCGCCCAAATTGAAGCTGCTCTGGGTGCCGCAGGCATTGAGTATTTTGGTGCAACCAGCAGCGGAACCTCGGCGCTTATTCGTTTGCGTAATGGCGACCAGCAAATGCTGGCCAAGCGTGAAATTCAGCAAGTGCTCGGCAATAACTATGTTGTTGCTTTGAGTATGGCGTCTACCACGCCAGCATGGTTGAGAGCCTTTGGTGCCGAGCCGATGAAGCTGGGTCTCGACCTGTCCGGTGGTGTGCACTTCCTGATGGAAGTAGACACAGCGTCTGCGGTTGCCCGTCGTCAGGAAACCAATGCTGAAGAGATGAAAGACAAGCTGCGCCGCGCCAAAATTCGCTACAGCGCCATCATCGCCAACAGCGACAATGTTCTGGTGGCTCGTTTCCGCACTCAGGAATTGCGTGATGAAGCGCTGTCCAGTCTGCGCCGCGATTACGATGACCTGATGTTCAACACCCGCAACCCCACCAGCGACAGCGGCGAATTTACCTTTCAGGCCGAGTTGAGTGAAGCGGCAGTGCGTGAAATTGAAAACTACGCGCTGAGCCAGAACCTGGTCACGCTGAGAAACCGTATTAATGAGCTGGGCGTATCCGAGCCGATTGTGCAGCGCCAGGGCCGTAACCGCATTATTGTGCAGTTGCCGGGCGTACAGGATACCGCTGAAGCCAAACGTATTATTGGTAAAACCGCCAACCTGGAATTCCGTCTGGAAGCCACTTCCGATGCGCTGGTTTCTGCCAAGGAACAATTTCCCTTCCGTAACGAACAGGATCAGCGCCGCTATGGTGATGCGTTCCTTGAGCGCCAGCTGATTTTGACCGGCGACCACGTTGCCAACGCTACCAGCAGTTTTGACCCCGAAACCAACATGCCGCAGGTGAACATCACCCTCGACAGCGTAGGTGGTGCCAGAATGCACCGTGCGACCCGTAACAGTGTAGGTCGTCGCATGGGCGTGCTGTTCATTGAGTACCGCACCATTATGGAACCGCGTGTTGATGCCAGTGGTGAAACGGTTGAAGTGCCGGTGCAGTATGTCGAGAAGAAGATCATCAGCCTGGCAACTATTCAAAGTGCGCTGGGTGTGCAGTTCCGTATCACCGGTGCCGAGTCACCGGCTGAAGCCTCCGAGCTGGCACTGTTGCTGCGCGCCGGTGCACTGGCGGCGCCTATGTACTTCGTTGAAGAAAGAACCATTGGTCCATCTCTGGGTGCAGAAAACATCAAGATGGGTGTCACCTCGGTGCAGTGGTCTATGGGGTTGATTCTGCTGTTCCTGTTGTTCTACTACCGCATGTTCGGTATTTTCGCGAGCGTTGCGCTCACCGTTAACCTGTTGTTGCTGGTGGCAGCCATGTCGCTGATTGGCGCTACGCTGACCATGCCGGGTATTGCCGGTATCGTGCTGGCGCTGGGTATGGCGATCGATGCCAACGTACTGATTTTCTCGCGTATCCGCGAGGAATTGAAAGATGGTGCACCGCCTCAGGCAGCAATTTATAACGGTTACGAGCGCGCATGGGGCACCATCCTGGACGCCAACGTCACCACCTTGCTGGTTGCTGTGATTCTCTACGCCATTGGTACCGGTCCAGTGCAGGGCTTTGCGGTCACTCTGTCACTCGGTATTCTGATTTCCATGTTCACTGCCATTATGGGTACCCGTGCTCTGGCGAACCTGGTCTACGGTCGTAACAAATCTCTCAAGAAACTTTGGATATAAACAGTCATGGCTATTGCACAGGAACAGGAATATAAAATTATTGATTTCGTCCGGTGGCGCAAATTTGCAGCGGTGCTGTCGACGATTCTGATATTGGTTTCAATCGTTTCACTGTCAGTTAACGGGCTGAAATTCGGCCTGGATTTTACCGGCGGTACCCAGATTGATGTGTCATTCAGCAAGCCAGCGGATCTCAATAAAATCCGTGAAGTATTGCACCGTGAGGGGCTCGAAAACCCGGTTGTGGTGCTGTTCGGCTCCGAGTCGGAAGTACTGATCCGCTCTCAGGGCTCCATGCAGGATGCCGCTTTGATCGGTCTTGACCGCGAGCTGGCAACGATCAGCCCATCGGCGGAACTGGTAGAAATCGAGCGCGCCCAGGCTGACCGCGATGGCTTTACCCAGGTATTTGTTATCAGTGGTGCGTCACCCGATCAATTGCGTCAGGGCGATTTTTTCAAAGAGCAGTATTTTGGCAACGTCTTGTTTGATGTACGTGGCGACCAAACCACGGTTGCACTGGAAAAAGCCTCTGACATCGCTTTTATGGGCTACATCCTTGATGTGCTGGCTGCAGAAACAGATTCCGAAGTGGATTTGCGCCGCAGCGAATTCGTAGGCCCGCAAGTGGGTGAAGAATTGCGTGATGAAGGTGGTCTGGGAGTGATCTTCGCACTGCTGGTGGTAATGGCGTATGTTGCTGTTCGCTTCCAGTACAAGTTCTCCATCAGTGCGGTGTTGGGTCTGTTGCACGACGTTATTATTGTGCTGGGTGTGTTTTCGCTCTTCCGTCTGGACTTTGACCTTACAGTGCTGGCGGCGGTATTGGCGGTAATCGCTTACTCCATTAACAACACCATCGTGGTATTTGACCGTATTCGTGAAAACTTCCGTCGCCTGCGTAAAAGTACCGATCACGAAGTGATTAACATCTCGCTCACCCAGACGCTGGAGCGTACCTTGGTGTTGTCATTGACCACCATGCTGGTGTTGTTTGCGCTGTTCCTGTTTGGCGGAAAAATGCTGGGTGGTTTTGCGCTGGCGCTGATTATTGGTATTACCTCGGGCACCTACACCAGCTGGTACATATGTACGGCGGTGCTGGTTGGCCTGAATGTCTCCAAGGAAGATTTGATTCCGACGGTGAAAGAGGGTGATGATGCGGTTGACTCGCTCCCTTGATAAATCAGTAGCATGGATGGGCAGCTTTGGCTGCCCATTTTGTTTTTACCGCAACAAAAAAGCGCTGATCGTCATTGGTATGCCGAATGGCTACAATAATAAAATCAACTCCTGACGGGTGATCCTTCCAATGAACCGGATAGATCTGATTGACGGCGATATTGACTCCCTCTCTGCCGATGAGATGCGCGAGCTGCTCAACCGTTTTCGTCGAATATTCAATGGCACCGGTTACGGCTTCTGGGAATGGCATCTTCCCTCCAATAAATTGGAGTGGACCGGCAAATACTGGAGCGATCTCGGTTACGACGAAAGCTATATTGATCGCATAAATGATGCGCGTCAGCTCCCCGATTTTATTTATCCCGATGATCGCGATGCGATGATAGAAGCGATTCGCGAACATTTGCGACATGGCGAGCCGCTGGATTGTTGTTATCGCATACTCACTCGCCAGGGTGATTACGTCTGGACCCAGGTGCGCGGCAATTCCATTCGCGATGCCAGCGGTCGGGTTATTTATATTTCCGGTGTGAATTTTGATATCTCCGAGCTCAAGCGCGTAGAAGATCAGCTGCGCGACAGTGAGGCGCGGCAGGCGCGCATTATTCAGGCGTCCAATGACGGCATCTGGGAATGGTACGCCGACCGCGAAGGCGTGCATTTTTCAGCGCGTTGCTGGCAGCTGATAGGCTATGAAGAGCACGATGATGTTGTCACCAGCGGCGAAGACAAATTGCGGGTGTGGCGCCGCCACATCTATCCGCCCGATCTGAAAATTTTTGAAAATGCCCTGAATTTCCATGCCGAAGGCAAGGGCATGTTTGATGTGGAATATCGTATCTATAGCAAGCAGGGTGATCTGCGCTGGATTCGCGGTCGCGGTCGTATTCATTTTGATAAAAGCGGCCGCCCGACTCGCATGGCCGGCACCAACATGGATATCACCGACATGAAACGTGCCGAAGAGCGCGTTATCAAATCGCGCGATGTGGCTGAAAAAGCCAACCAGGCAAAATCCGAATTTCTCTCCAGCATGAGCCATGAATTGCGCACGCCATTAAATGCCATTCTCGGCTATGCCCAACTATTCGAGTTCGATGCCAACCTCACTAGTATTCAATTGGAAAACGTGGGCGAAATTCGTAAAGCCGGCGAGCATTTACTGCAATTGATTAATGATGTGCTGGATCTGGCCAAAATTGAATCGGGCCATATGACGGTATCGCTGGAGCCGGTGCTGGTGTCACGCGTGGTCGGCGAATGTTTTACTTTATTGCAGCAACAGGCGGATACCCGGGGTATTCGTTTGCGTGCGACGCTCGAAGCTCATGAAAATGCCTATGTCACTGCGGACAATACCAAGCTCAAGCAGGCGCTGATTAATCTGGTTGGCAACGCTATCAAATACAACAAAATGGGCGGTGAAGTTGAGCTGATCGTATCGCAGCAGGAAGACAAGCGTTTGCGCATCACCATCCGCGACACCGGGCAGGGTATTCCGCTGGCACGGCAGCGCGAAGTTTTTCAGCCCTTCAACCGCTTGAATGCCGAGATGAGCAAAATTGAAGGCTCGGGCGTGGGTCTGGTCATTACCAAACGTATTGTAGAAATGATGCACGGCATCATCGGTTTTAGCAGCGAAGAAAATGTCGGCACCACTTTCTGGATCGAAATGCCCCTGTGTCAGCAATGGCACAACATGGCGCCAACGCTGGGGCGTGCACCTGCTCCTGGCGTGCAGGAGCGGCCCGCGTTGTTGTGGCAATCACCCTGCCGGATTTTATATATTGAGGACAACCCCTCCAATATCCGTCTTTTGCAACATATGCTTTCCCATTACCCGCTCATTGAGCTGGATATTGCTGAAGAAGCCTTTTTGGGGATTTTTAAAGCGCGCTGTCAGCAGCCGGATATCGTTATTATGGATATCAATTTGCCGGGCATGGACGGTTACGAGGCGTTATCGGTGTTGCGTCGCGATGTGGCAACCCGGTCGATTCCGGTAATTGGTTTATCGGCCAATGCGATGCCCTACGATATTGAAAAAGGAATGCAGGCGGGGTTCTATCAGTATTTGACCAAGCCGGTAGAGTTGCATCGGTTGATTGATGCGCTCAATTCACTGCTGCCAAAAGTGGTGAAAACGTCATAAAAAAAGCCGGCGTTGTGAGGCGCCGGCTTTCGGGGTTATTTCAAATGACCCAGATGTTTCTGGACGATTTGCAAAATCGGTTTGAAAACCTTGGGTGATCCGCAAACGATATTGCCGCTTTCCAGAAAGTCGGCGCCGCCATTGAAATCACTGATCAGGCCGCCAGCTTCTTTCACCAGCAACACACCGCCAGCGATATCCCACTCGTTCAGGTTGAGCTCCCAGAAAGCATCAAAACGCCCGGCGGCTACGTAAGCCAAATCCAGTGCGGCAGAGCCACAGCGGCGAATACCGGCGGTCTGTCCGGCAATTTCCTGTACGCAAGCAAGGTAGCCACCAATGTGCTCCAGGGCATAACCGCTAAACGGAATGCCGGTGCCAATCAGAGTGCCTTCAAGGCTGCGGCGGTTGGCTACACGGATACGACGGCCATTCAATGCGGCGCCACGGCCACGGCTGGCAGTAAATTCTTCGCGTTTGATGGGGTCGATAACAACGGCGTGTTCAATCTGGCCTTTGTACTTGCAGGCGATTGATATGGAGAAATGAGGAACCCCGTGAATAAAGTTGGTGGTGCCATCCAGCGGATCAATAATCCACTCGTAGTCACTGTTTTTGCCAGCCATAAAACCGCTCTCTTCGCCGCGAAAGGCGTGATCGGGGTAGGCTTTGCGCAGATGGTAAATAATTTCTTTTTCGGCGGCCTTGTCAACTTCGGTTACATAGTCATTGCGACTTTTGGTTTCGATAGTGATCAAATCAACACGCTCAAAAGCGCGTTCAATCAATTCAGCTGCTTTGCGACCGGCGCGCAAGGCAATGGTTAACATGGGTTCCATAGGAGTACCAATCAACGGGGTTTCAGAAAATGTAAAAGAGCTGGGCCGCAGGTCATGACGTAAAAGTCTGCCTCTCGCCGCAAGGGCGCGAATTCTACTGTTTTTTTGCGGGAGTTACCAGTAGCGGCGAGTGGTGTTACACTTCGCGCCCTTTACGACACCCTCGGGAACCGGTCTTATGACTTCCACGCCTTTGGATAACATCCGTATCGTACTGGTAAATACCACGCACCCTGGCAACATTGGCGGTGCAGCGCGCGCCATGAAAAATATGGGCCTTTCCCGCCTGTATCTGGTCGCCCCCAAAGAATATCCCTCCGAAAAAGCCACTTGGCGATCTGCCGGTGCCACCGACGTGCTGGAAAATGCCGTGGTGGTTGATACGCTGGATGAAGCTATTGCCGGCTGCGGTCTGGTAGTCGGTACCAGTGCGCGCGAGCGCCGTATTCCCTGGCCGCTGCTTGATCCGCGCGAATGCGGTGTTCAGGTTGCCAGCGAAGCGGGCACTCATGAAGTGGCGCTGGTGTTCGGTCGCGAAGATCGCGGCCTGACCAACGAAGAGTTGCATAAATGCAATTTCCACGTGCACATCCCGTCCAATCCGGATTACAGCTCGCTCAATCTGGCCACTGCGGTTCAGGTAATTACCTATGAAGTGCGTATGGCGTGGTTGCAGGCCAGCGAAGGCAAAACGCTGACGCAGCATCAGTGGGATTTTCCGCCAGCAGAAGCCCGGTCGCTGGATGCCTACTACGAACATCTGCAACAAACGCTGGTGGATCTTGGCTTCCTCGACCCGGAAAACCCCAAGCAAACCATGACCCGCTTGCGCCGTTTATACAATCGCGTGCGTCTGGATCAGATGGAATTGAACATCCTGCGTGGTGTTTTAACCGCCACCCGCAATCATATTTTTTACTCGGGTAAAGCCCTGGGAGCCGCCAAAACCGGCGATTCGGTGGAATTTGACCCGAAAAAATCGCCTGAAAAATAACCGCCAGCGGCTTTTGAAGTCAGCATGGATTGGAAAAAAGTGAATACTTGAGTAAAATGCTTGGTTATAGCGTCCAGCCAACCTGTTTGCGGTTGGCGTCTCTCCAGGATTTATTTGGATCACACCATGCGACTGACCACCAAAGGCCGATATGCGGTAACCGCCATGCTGGACCTGGCCTTGCACTGTGAGAAGGGGCCGGTCAGCCTTGCGGATATTTCTGCACGGCAAGGGATCTCGCTCTCTTATCTGGAGCAATTGTTTGCCAAATTGCGTCGTGTCAGTCTGGTGAGAAGTGTCAGAGGGCCGGGCGGCGGTTACTGCCTCGGTGCCGACACGGCGATCATTTCTGTTGCCCAGGTGGTAGACGCGGTCAGTGAATCGCTTGATGCCACCCGTTGCGAAGGGCAAGGCAATTGCCAGGATGGCCAGGTGTGTTTAACGCATCATCTCTGGCAGGATTTAAGTGCGCAAATTCATCAATTTCTCAGCAATATCACCCTGGCTGATTTGGTCGCCCGGCGTGATATTCAGGCCGTGCGCTGCCGGCAGGATTTGAAACAGTCAGAAGTTGTGTCACGCATCATTGATGACAATATTGTCTGTAGCGATATTCTTTAGCGAGAGCCAGGTGCAATCACTCGAAACCGCAAACATTATTCGCAAGCCCGTCTATCTTGACTACGCGGCCACCACCCCGGTCGCACCGGAAGTGGCAGAACGCATGGCGGCCTGTTTGACCCTCGACGGTACTTTTGCCAACCCGGCATCGCGTTCCCATCTTTATGGTTGGCAAGCAGAAGAAGTGGTAGAAGAAGCTCGCGCGCAAGTTGCTGCGTTAATCGGAGCCGATGCGCGCGAAGTCGTCTGGACCAGTGGCGCCACCGAAGCGAACAATCTGGCGCTCAAAGGGGCGGCCGAAGCCTGGCGTGAGAGCCATCCTGATGGCGGCCACATTATTGTGTCGGCGATAGAGCACAAAGCGGTACTTGATCCGGTTGCCTGGTTGGAACAGCGGGGGTTTCGTGTCACCCGATTGCAGCCGGACCACTACGGGCAAATCAGCCCGCAGCAAGTTGCGGCGGAAATTGTCAGCGACACCTTTTTGATCAGCATCATGCAGGTCAATAACGAGTTGGGCACTATTAACGATGTGCAGGCCATTGGCGCTATTGCCCACCAGTATCAGTGTTTATTTCACGTCGATGCGGCACAAAGCGCTGGCAAGTTGGCAATTGACGTGAGTCCCGGCCATATTGATTTATTGTCTTTATCGGCGCACAAATTTTACGGCCCCAAAGGTATCGGCGCTTTATACGTTCGACGCCACGGTGACGTAAAAGTAAAAGCGATCATCCACGGTGGTGGTCACGAGCGAGGTTTCCGCTCCGGCACGTTGCCCACGCATCAGTGCGTGGGAATGGGGCGAGCGGCTGAGTTGGCAGCGCAGCATCTGGCTGATGAACCGGTGCGTATTGCCGCGTTGCGCGACCACCTCTGGCGAGGTATATCCGACTTGCCCGATGTGCAGTTAAATGGCCATCCGCAAGATCGCGCCTGCGGACATTTGAATGTTGCCTTTGGCGGTTGCAACGGGGAAACCCTGCTGTTATCGCTGCGAGAGCTGGCTGTATCCAGCGGCTCCGCTTGTAATTCTGCCAGCCTGTCGCCGAGTTATGTATTAAAGGCGATTGGGTTGACCGACGCGCTGGCGCAGGCGTCACTCAGGTTCAGTGTGGGGCGTTACACCACGCAGGGTGAAATTGATTTTGCCATTGAACATATTCGGCAAGTGGTGAAAAAAATTCATCATTTATAAAGGAGACTTCCGATCTCCACACAAGCTGCCGACACACCGCCGTCAATGGGTGGTGAATGTCAGGACAGTGTTTTTTAACCGTGACCAGTCAACTGCGAATTGCCGCTGGTAATTCCAACACCCGGTAACAGTCCGGGCAAGGTGAAGTAATGAGCGAACAAGTTGAAAGCCTGATCAGGAAAGAGTACGCCGCTGGTTTCCATACCACGATCGACTCTGAAACCTTACCGCCCGGATTAAACGAAGATGTGATTCGTTTTATCTCTGCCAAAAAGAAAGAGCCGGAATGGTTGCTGGATTGGCGTCTCAAAGCTTACGCCGCCTGGCTGGAGATGGACGAGCCGACATGGGCGCACGTTAAATACGACGAAATTGATTTCCAGAAAGTTTCTTATTACTCCGCGCCAAAAAGCATGGCGGATCGCCCTCAAAGCCTGGATGAAGTTGACCCGGAGCTGTTGCGCACTTACGAAAAACTCGGCATCCCCTTGCACGAGCAGGCTGCGCTGGCTGGTGTGGCAATGGACATCGTATTTGACTCGGTATCGGTAGTCACTACGTTCCGCGAAAAGCTGGCTGAAGCCGGCGTTATTTTTTGCTCTATCAGCGAAGCGGTAGAAAAACACCCCGAGCTGATTAAAAAATACCTCGGCACCGTAGTGCCGCAAAAAGACAATTACTACGCTGCGCTGAATTCTGCGGTCTTCTCTGACGGCTCCTTTGTGTACATCCCCAAAGGTGTTCGCTGTCCGATGGAGCTTTCTACCTATTTCCGTATCAATGAGCAAAATACCGGGCAATTTGAGCGCACCCTGATCATTGCTGATGAAGGCTCTCACGTCAGTTATCTGGAAGGTTGCACCGCGCCCATGCGCGATGAAAACCAGTTGCACGCCGCCGTGGTGGAATTGATCGCGCTGGACAACGCCGAGATTAAATATTCCACCGTACAAAACTGGTACCCGGGCGATGAGCAGGGTAAAGGTGGTATCTACAACTTTGTAACCAAGCGCGGTGTTTGCCACACCAATGCCAAAATTTCCTGGACCCAGGTAGAAACCGGTTCGGCCGTTACCTGGAAATATCCCAGCTGTATTTTGCGTGGCGACAACAGTGTCGGCGAGTTTTACTCGGTAGCGCTCACCAATAATTATCAGCAGGCCGATACCGGCACCAAGATGATTCACATTGGAAAAAATACCCGCTCTACTATTATCTCCAAAGGTATTTCCGCCGGCCACAGCTCCAATGCCTATCGCGGCCTGGTGCGCATTAATGCCGGTGCCGATGGTGCGCGTAACTACACCCAGTGTGATTCGCTGCTGATCGGTGATCAATGCGGCGCGCATACTTTTCCCTACATTGAAAGCAAGAATCCGTCAGCAACGCTGGAGCACGAAGCGACCACATCCAAGGTGAGCGAAGACCAGATGTTCCTCTGTATGCAGCGCGGTCTGGACGCCGAAAAAGCGGTCTCAATGATCGTTAACGGTTTCTGTCGTGAAGTGTTCAAGGAACTGCCGATGGAATTCGCCGTAGAGGCTGGAAAATTACTGGAAGTTAGCCTGGAAGGTTCCGTTGGCTAATCGGCTGGGCAGTTAACTGCCGCCGCTCATCCTATTCACCGTTTGATGTTATCGATTGGATTTTAATTATGTTACGCATCACTGATCTGCATGCCAAAGTTGAAGAAAAAGATATTCTCAAGGGCCTCAGCCTGACGGTAAAACCGGGCGAAGTTCATGCAATTATGGGCCCTAATGGCTCAGGCAAAAGTACGCTGGGCAACGTGCTTTCCGGTCGTGATGGCTACGAAGTTACCGGTGGATCGGTTGAGTTTAACGGTAAGGATTTGTTCGAGCTTGAAACCGAAGAGCGCGCCCGCGAAGGTCTTTTTCTGGCATTCCAGTATCCGGTAGAAATTCCCGGCGTCAGCAATATGGAATTTTTAAAAGCTGCCGTTGATGCGCGCCGCAAACATCTCGGCTTGCCGGATCTGTCGGCTGTTGAATTTATGAAGCTGGCTCGTGAAACCAGCAAGCGCGTCAGCCTCGATCAGGCATTTCTCAAGCGCGGTGTTAACGAAGGTTTCTCCGGTGGCGAGAAAAAACGCAACGAAATTCTGCAAATGATGCTGCTCGAGCCGCGTCTGTGCATTCTTGATGAAACCGACTCCGGGCTGGATATTGATGCGCTGCAAGTAGTTGCCGAAGGCGTCAATGCCATGCGCGATAAAGACCGCAGCTTCATCGTCATTACTCACTATCAGCGTCTGCTGGATTTCATCGTGCCGGATTACGTTCACGTACTGGCGCACGGCCGTATTATCAAGTCTGGCACGCGTGAGCTGGCGCTGGAGCTGGAAGCCAAAGGTTACGGCTGGCTGGAAAGTGAGGCGGTGTAATCATGAGTGAATTTCAGGAGTTGGCGATCGCTTTCGCCGCCGAACAACAAAGCCCGGCATGGCTGGCTGATTTTCGTCGCGATGCCGCGCAACAATGGCTGAATCGCGCCTGGCCTACGCGCAAAACCGAAGCCTGGCAGTACACCTCGTTATTGCCGCTGCAAAAAGCTGGCGTATCCGGCTGGTCAGTGGCCAAACAACCAGCGGATATCGACTTCGTTGAAGTGGATGCAACGCGTCTGGTTTTTGTCGATGGTATTTTTTCTACTGAACTTTCGGATGAATTGCCTGCGGAAATTGTGCGTTTTAAAGATGCCAATTCAGCGCAGCAAGATCTGATCAATCGCTATCTTGGCAAAATTGTTGATACCGAGCGTCACGTTTTCTCCTCGCTGGCCAATGCCTGGGTAGATGACGGCGTGCTGGTGGCGGTGCCCAAATCGGTGCAGCTGCAAAAGCCGGTGTATGTGGTGCATGTTTCTACCAGCGGCGTAACGCCAACGGTTGCCAACCAGCGCTTGCTGGTGGTGACGGAAACCGGTTCGGCGTTAACGGTTATCGAACACTTCATCACCACCGATGAACAGCAAAATGGTTTTGTAAACAGCCTGAGCGAAATTCACGTGGCCGACAACGCCCGGGTTGAGCATTACCGCATCAACCTCGAGCAGGAAGGCTTGATTCACATTGGTGGCGTGCACATTGATTTGCACCGCAGTGCGCATTTTCGCGGTTTCACTATCGCCCAGGGCAGCCGCCTGAAGCGTATTGATTATCAGGTCAATCACCGTGGCGAGGGTGCTTCTCTGGATTTGCAGGGTATTTATTTGCCGCGCAATAATCAGGTAGTGGATTACCACACCAATGTGCAGCACATGGTGCCGCATTGCACCAGTAGCGAAGTGTTTCGCGGCATTATCGCCGACAGTTCGCGCGCGGTATTTAACGGGCGCATTTATATTCATCCGCATGCGCAAAAAACGCTGGCAGAATTGAGCAATAAAAACCTGCTCACCTCGGCCAAAGCGGAAATTGATACCAAGCCGGAACTGGAGATTTATGCCGACGACGTGCGTTGTGCGCACGGTGCAACGGTCAGTCAGCTGAATGCCACTGCGCTTTATTATTTGCAAAGCCGCGGCGTGTCCCGTCAGGAAGCCGAGGTTATGCTGAGCTTTGGTTTTATCAACGAGTTGCTGGAGCAAATTCAGTCTTCTTCGGTGCAGGATTATTTGTTGCCACGTATTGCCCGTTTGTTCGGGCGCGACAACGAATTGCTGCAGCAGATTCATCATGACTGAATCAATAGCCCATCCCATTACCGGTAGCCCCGAGGCCGGCATTTTTGATGTGGAAAACGTGCGTGCGGATTTTCCGGCCTTGCACCAAAACGTTAATGGTCAACCGCTGGTTTACCTCGATAATGCGGCCACCACTCAAAAACCTGAAGCGGTAATCGAGGCAATCAGCCGTTATTACCGCGAAGACAACAGCAATGTGCACCGCGGTGCGCATGCGCTGGCAGATCGCGCCACCGCGAAATTTGAAGCGGCCCGCACCGCGGTTGCCGCTTTTATCAATGCACCGTCGCAGGCGCAGATCATCTGGACGCGAGGCACTACCGAAAGCATTAATCTGGTAGCGGCCTGCTGGGGGCGCTCAACGTTACAACCCGGTGATCGTATTCTGGTGTCGGCGATGGAGCACCATTCCAATATCGTGCCCTGGCAACTGATCGCAGCCGCCACCGGTGCCCGTGTTGAAGCGATACCGGTGTTGGCTGATGGCACACTGGATATCGATGCATTGCCAGCGCTGCTGGATAGCCGGGTAAAAATGGTGTCAGTGGGGCATGTATCCAATGCACTGGGCTCGATAAACCCGGTAGAAAAAATCATCGCCCTGGCCCACGGGGTGGGTGCCAAAGTGCTGATTGACGGCGCCCAGGCGGTCAGCCACTGGAATGTCGACGTGCAGGCGCTGGATTGTGATTTCTACGCATTTTCGGCGCATAAGGTATTCGGCCCCACCGGCCTTGGTGTGCTCTATGGCAAGCGCGAATTGCTGGATGCCATGCCGCCTTATCAGGGCGGCGGCGAGATGATCGAGACGGTGAGCTTTCAGGGCACCACGTTTAACCAGTTGCCCTACAAGTTTGAAGCCGGTACGCCGGATATTGCCGGCGTTATCGGTTTTGGCGCAGCCATCGCTTACCTCAACCAGCTGGATCGCAAAGCGGCTTATGCCCACGAAGAAGCCTTGCTGACTTACGCGCTGCAAAAAGCAGAGCAGGTTGAAGATCTTCTTATCATTGGCGCATCGGCGCATAAAGCCAGTGTGCTGAGTTTTCTCATTAAAGGCGTGCACCCGCAAGATCTCGGTTTATTGCTCGACAAACAAGGGGTTGCGGTAAGAACCGGTAACCACTGCGCGCAGCCGATTATGGATCAGCTGGGTATTCCGGGCACCGTTCGTGCGAGCTTCTGTTTTTATAATACCTTTGATGACATTGATCGCCTGTTTGCGGCGATTGATAAAGCGAAGCAATTTTTGTTGTAACCCTGCACACAAAGTGGATGTTTCCAGTTTTGTGTGTCTAAAGGAAATGGTCGCGGCAATTGTCGCGCCTTCCGAAAAATCAGGCTGTTTTGGGTCAGGAGAAACAAATGACAGTAGATGCATTTGATCCGGCGCGTGAAATCGTTACCTTGACGCCTGCCGCCATGGCGCATTTCAAACGCGAAATCGAAAAAAAAGGCGATGTCAGTGCGGTTCGCCTCAGCATTCGTGAAAGCGGCTGCACCGGTTATAAATATGTGGTTGATCTGGTTGCGGAAGCGACCGGGAACGATTTGCACGTCCCTCTCGATAACGGCGTTGAGCTGCTGATAGATGCGGGCAGTTTATCGGTAGTGAAGGGCGTTAATATTGATTATGTGCTGGAAGGTGTTAATCGCGAGCTGCGATTTAACAATCCCAATGTCAAAGATATGTGCGGGTGTGGCGAAAGCTTCAGTGTGAATTGATATGTCCACAGAAAGACGGGTTGTTGTAGCCAATGAAGATTGTCCGGCGCGGCGCGTGCCGGATGGAACACCACTGGTGATCCCCAAAGATACTTTTGTCACCGTCACCCAGGCACTGGGCGGTAATTATACGGTGACTTATCACGGCCAGATGGTGCGGGTAGATGGCACCGATGCCGGGTTGCTGGGCTTGCCTTCTGATGAGTTGTCATTTCCTCCGGCAGAAACGGATGAGATTTCTACTGACCAGGTGTGGCATGCACTGGGAACCGTTTACGACCCGGAAATTCCGGTTGATCTGGTCAATCTGGGGCTGATTTACAGCGTGAATATTGATCAGGAAAGCGGTACCGTTTTTATTCAGATGACGCTGACTGCGCCCGCTTGCGGTATGGGGCCGGTGTTGGTTGGCGATGTAGAATACCGCGTGCGCAAGGTGCCCAATGTCAAGCTGGTCAAGGTTGAGCTGGTATTCGACCCGCCGTGGAGCCGCGATATGATGAGCGAAGAAGCTCAGCTGCAAACCGGCATGTTTTTCTAACGGCCGGGTATTTATTGAATTCTGCCGGTTTTAAGACGGCAAAAGGTTGGAAAATTCGCTTACATGTCTCAATTTGGTACTGATATTACCGCGGCAGATATTGTCGATACGCTGGCTTTTTTCGATTCCTGGGAAGAGCGTTACAAATACATCATCGAGCTGGGTAAAGAGCTGGATGCCCTCGAAGATGAGCACCGCACTGAACAAAACCTGATTCGAGGCTGCCAGAGCCAGGTCTGGCTGATTCATAGTTTGGAGCAGGGCAAGCTGCATTTTCGCGCTGACAGCGACGCCTTTATTGTAAAAGGTCTGCTGGGGGTTGTTCTGGCTGCCTATAACGGCAAAACACCGGCCGACGTGCTGGCGTTTGATATTGAAAGCTATTTCGAGCAGTTGAATCTGGTACAGCACCTCAGTGCCACCCGTGGCAATGGTTTGAAATCCATGGTCAAACGTATTCAGGATATCGCTGCCGCCACTGTCTGATTTGCACACTTTCAAAAAACCCGCAGGCCGATTCGCTACCGGCCGGCGGGTTTTTGCTTTCCGGGGAACGAGCCGCAAAATGGTGATTCGGCAATTCCTGCCAGGCAATGCCCGTTTTGGGTGCTTTATCCGTGTAATAAATCCGCTAAACCACGTATAATTCCGCAGTTTTATTATTGATGCGGTCATTTGCGTGAAAAATGGCCAATATTGCAGATTTGGATGTCGGAGAAAGTCATGGCTTTAGAACAAACCTTATCTATCATCAAGCCGGATGCTGTGGGTGAAAACCACATTGGCGAGATTGTTGCCCACTTTGAGCAAGCGGGCTTAAGTATTGTTGCAATGAAGATGATTCGTTTGAGCCGTGAGCAAGCCGAAGGCTTTTATGCCGAACATATCGGCCGTCCTTTTTTTGAAGGTCTGATGAATTTTATGACCTCCGGCCCGGTGGTGGTGCAGGTTTTGTCCGGTGAAAACGCTATTCAGCGTAACCGTGAATTGATGGGCGCTACCGACCCTGCCAAAGCAGAACCCGGTACCCTGAGAGCCAGATTTGGCTCAATCGTCAGTGCCAATGCGGTGCATGGCTCTGATTCGCCGGTGTCTGCCGCGCGTGAAATTGCATACTTTTTTGATCAGGACGCGGTGTTGCTGCGCAACTGATTGATGGCTGACCAGCCACAGCCAGCGGGCACCCGGGGTGCTCGCTTAATGTTGGCGTTTAATTTTATTTATACAGGTAATTTTCATGACAGATAACATTCAATCCTCAATGTCGGCTGATTCCAGCGCTGGCACGCCTGCCGTGGCGGCAGCAGAGGTGGCGAAGGTCAATCTGCTTGGAATGCCTGAGGCCAAGCTGGTCGCATTTTTTGAAACTCTGGGCGAAAAGCGTTTTCGCGCGGTTCAGGTGATGAAATGGATTCACCAGCTGGGCGCCGACAGTTTTGACCAGATGACCAACGTCTCCAAAGACCTGCGTGCCAAGCTGGAAAAAATTGCCGAAATTCGCCCGCCAGAAGTGGTAAAGCAGCTCGACTCTACCGACGGCACCCGCAAATTTCTGATCCGCGTTAGCGGTGGCAATGTGGTTGAAACCGTTTATATCCCCGATGGTGATCGCGGTACTCTGTGCGTGTCTTCCCAGGTGGGTTGTTCGCTCGACTGCAGTTTTTGTGCAACGGGCAAGCAGGGTTTTAACCGCGATTTGACGGCGGCTGAAATTATTGGTCAGGTCTGGATTGCCGCCAAATCTTTTGGGCAGTTGCAGCACGGCGCCGAGCGTTCCGTCACCAACGTGGTGATGATGGGCATGGGTGAGCCACTGCTGAACTTCGATAACGTCGTCGATTCCATGAATTTGATGATGCACGATAACTGCTACGGCATTTCCAAAAGACGCGTTACGCTGAGTACCTCCGGCGTGGTGCCGGCATTGGATCGTTTAAGTCAATACACCGATGCCTGTCTGGCCATTTCGCTGCATGCCCCCAATGATGCATTGCGCAATGAGCTGGTGCCTATCAATCGCAAATACCCGATCGCGATGCTGCTGGATTCGGCCAAACGCTATATTGAAGCCTTGCCCGACACTCACCGCAAAATCACCATCGAATACACCTTGATTGATCAGGTGAATGATCGTCCGCACCATGCGCACGAACTGGCGGAACTTCTCAAAGACGTTCCAGTCAAGATCAACCTCATACCGTTTAATCCCTTTAACCTGTCGAATTACAAACGCGTCAGCAATAATGCGCTGCGCCGTTTTCAGGATATTTTGATGCAGGCGGGTTACATCACCACGGTAAGAACCACGCGTGGTGACGATATTGATGCAGCTTGCGGTCAGTTGGCGGGCAGTGTGAATGACATAACCCGTCGCAGTGAGCGCCATCGTGCACGCTTCGATGAATCGCAACCGGTAAAAATACTGGCACAATCATAATCCTGTGAAACGCCGGGCCGCGCGTATTTAAGGAGTGACTGGATGAATAATAAAGTAGCGAAAGCAAGGCATTATTTTTTGGCTTGTCTGGTCGCATTACTAACCGCAGGGTGCGTCACCGAGACTAACAAACCCAACCGGCAATCTGTTGACAAGGTCAAAGCGCTGGAGCTGCATATTCAGCTGGCCGAAGGTTATATTCGCAACAGTAATCGCGAATCGGCTCGTCACCATTTGCGCAAGGCATTTGAAATTGATCGCAACTCGGCGCCGGCTACCGCCGCCATGGCAAAATTGTACGAGCTTGAAGGTGAATCAAAACTCGCCGAAGAAAGCTATCGTAATGCGCTGCGTCGCGACCGCAATTTGACCACGGCGCGCAACGATTACGGTTTATTTCTGTATCGCAAAAAGCGTTATGAAGAGGCGCTGGAGGAATTTGAAATTGCCGCTGCCGATCTGGATTACGACAACCGCGCCCGCACCCTGGTAAACGTTGGCCGTACTGCGCGCAAGCTGGGCAAAGACGAACGCGCCGAAACGGTTTTCAAACACGCGCTGGTGCTTAACCGCCAATTGCCATCGGCCATGATTGAGCTGGCAGAAATCAGCTTCCTCAAGCAGGATTATGCCAATGCCAAGTCCTACCTTGATCTTTACACCACGACCACGCGCCCATCCGCCCGCAGCTTGCTGCTGGGCATTCGTATTGAGCGCACCTTTGGTAATAAAGACAAGGAAGCCAGTTACGCACTGGCGCTGAGAAACCTATTCCCGTACTCCCGTGAATATCTGGAGTACAAAGAAACTATGAATCACTGAGAATCCAATGTCTGTTAACGATCAGGTCTCTGATACTGAAACCTCTTTGTCACCTGGACAAATGCTGGCCCAGGCACGTGAGCGTGCCAATCTGACCCACGAGCACGTTGCTGGCGCTTTGCACATGACGGTGAGCAAGGTAAAAGCCATCGAAAGCGATGAGTACACCAAGCTGAATGTGGAAACCTACATTCGCGGATATTTGCGTGCCTATTCAGCGCTGGTAAAAATTGATTGCGCGCCGGTGCTCGCTGCTTACGAGCGGCAAGTTGCTTCAGGGGGCAGAGCAATTCCGAAAGCGGAATATGTTGTCCGTCCCGCTGGCGAGCGAAAAGGTTTCGGTTTTATTTTGCTGATTCTGGGCTTGCTGGCGCTGTTGTTGCTGATTTCGGTTTGGTTTTTGGGTAACCGCATTCAGTCCGAGCCTGTGTTGCCGCCGGTGGCTGTGGCTTCTTCCTCGTCATCATCGGTTGCGCTGTCACCGGTTGAAACGGTTGATGAAGCCGGAGCAGTAGAAAGTGCTTCGCAGGATGTTTCAGACGCATCCAGCAGTTCCGCCGCTTCCAGTGCGCTGCCAATCGCCGCCGAGCATTTACCGGTAAATTTGTCGGCGGCTGCAGAAGTGCAAACTGCCTCGCAAAGCCAGCTGGATCATTTGTATTTTGTGTTCAGCGACGAGTGCTGGCTGGAAGTGAGCGATGCGCAGGGCGATGTGCTGGCAACCAACTTGCAGCAACCGGGCAGCCGCGTCGCGTTAATGGGACAAGCACCTTTCAAGGTCAAACTGGGTAAAGTTCGTAGTGCGACGATTACGTTGAATGAACGCCCCTTTGAAGTCAATCCGCCGGAAGGTGTGACTGAGGTTTACAGCTTCACAGTGGGTTATTGATCCGGGATCATGTTGTTAATTTAAGGTGTAAATATGCATTGCGCGTCTCCCATCAAGCGTCGTAAGTCGCGTCAGATAATGGTAGGCAATGTGCCTGTCGGTGGCGATGCCCCGATTGCGGTGCAAAGTATGACCAATACAGAAACAACCGACGTATTGGCAACGGTTGAACAAATCACCCGCATTCAAAATGCCGGTGCAGATATTGTTCGCGTTTCGGTGCCGACCATGGAAGCTGCCGAAGCTTTCGGCGAAATCAGAAAACGCGTCACCATCCCGTTGGTGGCAGATATTCATTTCGATTATCGCATTGCCCTGCGGGTAGCGGATCTCGGTGTGGATTGTCTGCGTATTAATCCGGGTAATATTGGTCGTGAAAAGCGAATTCGCGCGGTGATCGACAAAGCCAGTGATCTGAATATCCCCATTCGTATCGGGGTGAATGCCGGTTCGCTGGAAAAAGATTTGCAAAAAAAATACGGTGAGCCGACGCCGGACGCGCTGGTGGAATCCGCCTTGCGTCATGTTGAAATTCTTGATCAATTAAATTTCAAAAATTTCAAAGTCAGCGTAAAAGCATCGGATGTTTTTATGGCGGTAGAGGCCTATCGCAAACTGGCTGCTTTAATCGAGCAGCCGTTGCATTTGGGTATTACCGAAGCCGGTGGTTTGCGTTCTGGTACCGTGAAATCTGCGGTGGGGCTCGGCGCTTTATTGATGGACGGCATCGGCGATACCATCCGCATTTCGCTGGCGGCAGATCCGGTAGAAGAAATTCGCGTAGGTTGGGATTTGCTGCGCAGCCTGAAATTGCGCAGCAAGGGCGTAAATTTTATCGCCTGCCCGAGTTGCTCGCGTCAGAATTTTGATGTGATTAAAACCATGAACGAGCTGGAAGTACGGGTAGAAGACATCACCGTGCCACTCGACGTGGCGGTGATCGGTTGTGTGGTCAACGGCCCGGGTGAAGCGAAAGAAGCTGACCTGGGGCTTGCCGGCGGTACGCCCAATCTGATTTACATTGATGGTCAACCCAATCATAAATTGGGTAATGACTCTCTGGTGGATAACCTTGAGCGTCTTATTCGCGAAAAAGCGGCACAAAAAGAAGCCCGTCTCGCGGAAGAAGAAAAAAATATTATTGTGCGTGGTTAATCTTGCATGACCGCTGTCGCGGCATAAAAAGCAATATTAACCGCGCTTGTTTTTGGGGAAAAACTTTTGAAAAAAATCCAGGCCGTTCGCGGCATGAACGATTTATTGCCGGGCGATTCGGCACTGTGGCAATACGTTGAGTCGGTAGCGACTGATATTTTGCACCGCTATGGCTATCAGGAAATTCGTTTCCCTATTGTTGAATCGACCGAACTTTTCAAACGCTCTATCGGTGAAGTGACCGATATCGTTGAAAAGGAAATGTACACCTTTGAAGATCGCAACGGCGACAGCCTGACTTTGCGCCCCGAAGGTACCGCCTGTTGTGTGCGTGCGTGCGAAGAACATGGTTTGTTGTACAACCAGACCCAGCGTCTGTGGTATCTCGGCCCGATGTTTCGCCATGAGCGTCCGCAAAAAGGTCGCTACCGTCAATTCCATCAAATCGGTGTTGAAACCTTCGGTATGGAAGGTCCGGACATTGATGCAGAAATTTTGCTGATCAGTTCCCGTATTCTGCGCGAGCTGGGTATTAGCGAATCAGTAACCCTGCAAATCAATTCCCTGGGCGATGCGCCGTCACGCGCCGCTTTTAAAGAGGCGCTGGTGGCTTATTTGCAGCAGCATCACGACCGCCTGGACGAAGACAGCAAGCGCCGTCTGGAAACCAATCCGTTGCGTATTCTCGACAGCAAAAATGCTGACACTCAGGCGTTGCTGGATGGTGCTCCGGTGCTGCTGGATTACCTTGACGCTGCCTCCAAAGCCCATTTTGAAGAACTGCAACAACTGCTCAGCGCCGCCGGTATTGCCTTTCAGGTGAATTCGCGTCTGGTGCGTGGCCTCGATTATTACGGCAAAACCGCCTTTGAATGGGTAACCGACAAGCTGGGTGCCCAGGCAACCGTTTGTGCCGGTGGTCGTTATGACGGTCTGGTCGAGCAGCTGGGTGGTAAATCCTGTCCGGCGGTAGGTTTTGGTATCGGCCTTGAACGTATCGTATTGTTGCTGCAAGAGCTGCAACAAGTGCCTGAGGGGCTTGACCAGCAGGCGGACATATACCTGATTGCAGCGGGTGAAGCCAGTGTGCGTCAGGCAGCGGTACAGTACGCAGAAAAACTGCGTGACGAGCTTCCCTTTTTGCGGGTATTAACGCATTGTGGCGGCGGCAGCATCAAGAGCCAGATGAAGAAAGCGGACAAAAGCGGTGCTGATGTAGCGTTGATTCTGGCAGAAGATGAAGTTGCATCCGGTACCGTGGTTGTGAAATATTTGCGCCTTGACGAACCGCAGCAAACGCTGACGCAGGCAGAAGCCATCGAGTTTTTACAATCAATGGATTGACCCTGCATTCTGCCACTCGTCATGAGTGGGCGGAAGAATACAGGCATCTGTGATGCCGCACGGTTAACCCGGTTGATGCTGAACGCCGGGTTGATTATTAATAACGAATTGCCAACGCTGGCGAAATTTTGATCTCTACAGGAGCGGATTGTGAGCGTACATTTAACCGAAGAAGAACAATTAGAAACATTAAAGCGCTGGTGGCGGGATTACGGAAAACTGATTGTTATTGCCATTGTTGTTGCCGTTGCTACCTATTTTGGTATTACCGAGTGGAAGAAAAACCAACAACAGAAAGCTGAACAGGCATCTGTGGTGTACGAACAACTCTTGCAGGCGGTCAGCGTACAGCCGGGCCAAACCCTGGATGCGGAAAAGCGCTCCAGCGTAAACCAGTTGGCTAACCAGCTTAAATCCGGTGGTTCAGGCCTTTATGCGCACAACGCAGCACTCTTTTTGGCCCGTCTGGCGGTAGAAGAAGGCAATCTTGAGCAGGCTGCTACGGAACTAAAATGGGTTTTGGATAACAAACCCGCTGCAGCGACTGAACAAGTTGCACGTTTGCGTCTGGCTCGGGTGTTGATCGCCAACAGCCAGTTGGATGAGGCAGAAAAACTGCTGGGTAACCCGGCTGAAGCTTTCAAATCCGAATACGCAGAAGTGCAAGGTGATATTTTCAGTGCGCGTGGTGATGTCAATGCCGCTCGTGCTTCCTATGAGCAGGCTCTGGCTGATAACGATGTGCAACAGCAGGAACGTAGCATGCTGTTGCAGTTGAAACTTGATGATCTCAAGCTGGCGCCAGCGGCGTCAGCTTCCGCGGAGAATGCTCAATGAGATACCTGAACTGGATCGTGCTGATCGGCGCGATTTTTTTGTCCGGTTGTTCTATTTTTGGAAAAAAGACCGGCAATGAACCTATGGAGCTGGTCAAGTTTGACGAGACAGTAAAGGTAAAAAAAGTATGGAGCCGTGGTGTGGGTGCAGGGCAGGGTGATGGTTTCACTCGTCTTACGCCATCCATCAATGGCGATGTTATCTACACCGTTGACCACAAAGGTCTGGTGAATGCGCTGGACCGTACCAACGGTAAAAAGCTCTGGGATAAGAAATTGCGCGCTTCCATCAGCGCCGGTATTAGCAGCGATGAAGGCATGTTGCTGGTCGCTACCGCCAATGGTGAAGTCATTGCGTTGTCCCAGGAAGGCGGAAGCGAGCTGTGGCGCAAGCAATTGAATGGCGAGATTCTGGCTGCCCCGGCCACCAACGGTGAAGTGGTGGGTGTTCAAACCATGAACGGCCGTATTTATGCATTGAATGCAAAAGATGGCGAAGAATTGTGGTTTTATGAAAACCCGCCGCCGGTATTGACCCTGCGCGGTACGCCAGCGCCGATCGTTACCAGCAATGCGATTTATGCCGGTTTTTCCAATGGTCGTCTGATGGCATTTAACCCGGACAACGGTTCCATTTTGTGGGAGCAGCGTCTGGCGTTGCCGCAAGGTCGTTCGGAGTTGGATCGTATGGTTGATATTCGTGCCAATCCGATTCTTCGCGACGGTACGCTCTATGTGGCTTCCTATCAGGGTAAAGTCAGCGCGGTAGCGCGTGGCACCGGTAGCAGCATCTGGGCGCAGGATGCCTCCACCAGTGAAAACCTGGCGCTTGCCGGCAACAACCTGTTCCTGTCTACCGCTGGTGGTAAACTGGCATCTTACGATGCAACCACCGGTGAACTGCGCTGGGAAAACGAACAACTGCTGCGTCGTGTACTGAATTCGCCGCAAACAATTGATGGTTATGTTGCCGTCAGTGACTACAAAGGGTTTGTGCACTTTGTTGATCAGAGCACCGGTGAATTTGTGGCTCGTCGCAAAGTAGACAAAAAAGGCGTTTACGCCCAAATGCAAACTGATGGTGACGTTCTGTACGTGCTTGGCAACCGTGGCAAGCTGACAGCCTTCTCCGTTTCTGCTGATTAACAGGCTTTATGGGGGCCGTTCCTGCGGGAGCGGCTCTGCTGCTTTTTCTGCGCTTTGCCCCTCGATTTAATTATTTCCTGTATAGAATTCGTCCCGTCAGCTATTATGCGCACCTGAAACGAAATTCTGCTGTTTGACTCCCTGTGTGATACCGCGACTATGATTCCTGTAATTGCTCTGGTTGGCCGACCCAATGTTGGCAAATCTACCCTTTTTAATCGTTTGACCCGCTCCCGCGACGCGCTTGTGGCCAACTACCCAGGCCTGACCCGCGACCGTAAATACGGTGAGGGTACGATGGATAATCGCCGTTTTATTGTGATTGATACCGGTGGTATCAGTGGCGAGGAAGAAGGCATTGACAGCATGATGGCCGGGCAATCGCTACAGGCGATCGAAGAGGCCGATATTGTCTTGTTCATCGTGGACAGCCGTGCCGGCCTGGACCATGCCGATTACACCATCGCCAAACACTTGCGCGTTAACAACAAGAAAACCTTTCTGGTTGCTAACAAAATTGATGGTATGGACCCGGACATAGCGCTGGCACCTTTCTATGAGTTGGGTTTGGGCGAGATTTTTGCCACCACCGCAACCCATGGTCGTGGCGTTAAATCCATGATGGAAGATATTTTGGGTGAAATACCTGAAAACCTCGAAGACGAACAGGCAGAAGTTGCCAGCGGTATTAAAATCGCCGTCGTCGGGCGCCCGAATGTGGGTAAATCCACGCTGGTTAACCGCTTGCTGGGTGAAGACCGCGTTGTGGTATACGACGAGCCGGGCACCACCCGTGACAGCGTTTATATCAATTACGAGCGCCACGACAAACCTTACACGCTGATTGACACCGCCGGTGTAAGACGCCGTAAAAATATGGATTTGATGGTAGAGAAATTCTCCATCGTAAAAACCATGCAGGCGATCAATGACGCCAACGTGGTTATCCTGGTAATGGACGCCAGCGAAGGCGTGGTTGAGCAGGATCTGCACTTGATGGGCACGGCTATTGAAGCCGGTCGCGCACTGGTGATTGCGCTCAACAAATGGGACGGTCTGGACGATTCCCACAAACAATATGTGAAAAGCGAATTGGAGCGCCGTCTGCGTTTCGTAGACTTCGCCGATATCCACTTTATTTCTGCCATGCACGGTACCGGCGTAGGGCATTTGTATAAATCTATCGAGAACGCCTACCGTTCCGCGACGGATAAATTCTCTACCAATTACCTGACCCGTGTGTTGCAAGACGCGGTGCGCGAGCACCAGCCGCCGATTGTTTCCGGCCGTCGTATCAAATTGCGTTACGCGCACCCGGGTGGTCACAACCCGCCGATTATTGTTATTCACGGTAACCAAACCAGTGAAGTGCCGGGGCACTACGTCAAGTATCTGGAAAAAACCTATCGCCGCGTGCTCGATTTGCACGGTACGCCGATTCGTATTGAATTCAGAACCAGCGATAACCCTTACTCGGGCAAGAAAAGTAAATTGACTTCCCGTGAGTTGTCGAGAAAAAAACGCCTCGAAGCACACTCTGCAAAATACAAAAAATAATAATCGGTTCCGAATGTTCAAGGTTGCTACCTTTCAGGCAGCAGGTTGATCACTCAGGAATATAGCTACAACAACAGGATTTCGCTGCGAAGCGAAGTCCTGTTTTGTTTTTAAACCGTTTATTTTTTTGAGTTGGTCCTAATGAATAACCTGGCACTTATTATTCTCTGCCTTATTGTCGGGCTGGCGTTGCAGCGGGTGCGGCGCATGCCGGAAGACGCCTCTGTTTCGCTGAACATGTACGTTATTTATGTGGCTTTGCCTGCGTTAGTGCTGGCAGAAATTCCACGCTTGCAGATGAATGCCGAGGCATTGTTGCCGGTCTTTTTTGCGTGGGGCCTGATGGCTTTCAGTGCGGCCATCACCTGGTTTATTGCCCGTTTGGCGGGATGGTCACGCAGCATTACCGGCGTTTTGATGCTCACTGTTACGCTGGGCAATACCGGTTTTGTCGGCATCCCTTTGATTGAAGCGCACCTTGGCAGCCAGGCTATTCCTTACGCGATTCTTTATGATCAGCTGGGTACTTTTCTCGCCTTGAATACCATCGGTGTAATGATGGCGGTGAATTATTCCAGTGGAAATATCTCGCCCGCCAAATTGGCAAAATCTATTTTTACGTTTCCGCCTTTTATTATTTTAATGCTGGCTTTTCCGCTGTCGCTGTGGACTTACCCGGAGTGGCTGGAAACCTCGCTGGACCGGGTTGCGGCCAGCCTGGTGCCGGTTGTTATGGTGGCGGTGGGTTTGCAATGGCGCATGCGCCTGGACAGGGAATACTTGTCGCCGATGCTGATCGGACTGGTATTGATGCTGGTGGTAACGCCTGCGGTGGCGTTGGTGGTGATTAAAGCCATGGGCTTAAGCGGATTGGTCGCTAATGTCATTGTGCTGGAGGCAGCCATGCCCGCAATGATCTCGGCTGCGGTGTTGGCCATGAGCCACAACCTGGCACCACGGCTGGCATCGGCATTGACCGGTTACAGTTTGCTGGCTTCGCTGCTCACCGTCTGGATGTGGCGATTGCTGCTTACTCCTTGACCTGAGCAGTTTTGCCCACGGTTTTAATCGCCAGTGTATGAGCGGGCAACCAGCCGGCCATTTTTGGAAAGTAGCGCAAAAAGTGAAAAGCGATCACGATCAATGGTGCTCGCCACCAGTAGCCGCGCCGGGTGGTTTTCATATTCACCGGTTTGCAATGCGACTCCACCAGATCGGTTAAATGCTGATAAACCGTTTCATTAAATTCCCGGTTATTGATCATCAAATTGGCTTCAAGGTTGAGTGACAAACTCAAGGGATCAAGGTTGCTGGAGCCAACGGTGACCCATTGGTCGTCTGCCACGGCGATTTTTCCGTGCAAGGGGCGCTGGCAATATTCGTAAATTGTTACACCGGCGCGCATTAAATAACCGTACAACAAACGTGAACACATGGTCACCCAGGGCATATCGGGTTGGCCTTGAATGACCAGGGTTACTTTAACGCCGCGTTGGGCCGCGTTACGTAAGGCGCGCAGCAAATGATAACCCGGTAAAAAATAGGCGTTGGCAATAAACAAGCGCTGCTTTGAATTTCGGATAACACTCAAATAATGATCTTCAATACTGCGGCGATGACGTTGGTTGTCGCGCAGTGCCAGCAATGCCTGCATATCGCCGCAGGCTTCGGTAACGGGCGTCACCTCTGGCCGCGTATTATCCTGCTGCAAACCTTGCTGCAACAAATCAATGCAGGCCTTGTGAATGTCAGCGACCACTGGCCCTTCCACTTCGACGGTGTAATCCTGTTTTGCCATGGGGCCATAATCGCTGAGTTGGTCGGCGCAATAATTTATGCCGCCCACAAAAGCCAGCTTGCCATCTATTACAACCAGTTTGCGGTGCAACCGGCGAAACATATTCAGGCGTACCCCCATCAAATTCGGGGTAGGGTCAAACAGATGAAAATGTACTCCGGCGGCTATCATGTTTTCGACAAACGCGGTACTCAAATCCATGGTGCCGAAATCATCTACGGTAAAGTCTACGCGTACCCCGCGCTGTGCTGCATCAATGAGTGCGGTTTGTAATTCCTTGCCGACTTTGTCTTCCCACAAAATAAAAGTTTCAATAATCACTTCTTTTTGTGCGTGCCTTATCGCCTCAAAAACCCGAGGAAAAAATTCGTCGCCGTTGACCAGCAGGCTCACCCGGTTGTTATCCCGCCAATGAGGTTTTACAGCCGAATTTCTACGGCCAGCGGTGCGTGATCGGAAAGATGAGACCATGGTTTGTCACTTAGCACTTTAGGGTTATGGGCGGTTGCATTGCGCAGGTAAACACGATCAAGACATAAAAAGGGCCAGCGCGCCGGAAAGCTGCGCGCCGGTGCGCCGGTACAACTGACAAAAGCTTCTTCCATACCGCAACTGGCGAGGATGTCATCGGCGTTGCGTCGCCAGTCATTAAAGTCACCGGCGACAATCACCGGGTCATTTTCCGGAATGCTTTGCAGTAATTCACATAACAATTTCAATTGCTGGCGGCGGTGAGATTCGCGCAGCCCGAGGTGGCAACAAATTGCGTGCAATTCGCGTTGGCCGGGCACACGTAATATGGAATGCAACAGCCCGCGCTGTTCAATTTTTCCGATAGAAACATCCAGGTTCTGGTAGCTGATAATCGGGTATTTCGACAGCAGGGCATTGCCATGGTCACCATGCGGGTAAACCGCATTGCGGCCATAGGAATATTGCGTCCACATACTATCGGCAAGAAATTCGTATTGCGGGGTCTCCGGCCAGTTGGCATGACGGGAGGCATGCCGTTTATGAGTGCCCAGCACTTCCTGCAAAAATACAATGTCGGTAGATAGCTCCCGCACCGCTTCGCGCAGCTCGGGCAAAATAAATTTACGGTTAAACGATGTAAAACCCTTGTGGGTGTTGAGAGTCAGTAGGCGGAGCGTATGAACAGCGGGTTGGTCGGGAACCGGGGTGTCCAGTTCATTGGCATGAATCGCTAAAGTCATTCTCAAACTGCTCCCTGATCCGGCTTTATGGCCTGCCGGATATTGATTGAGTTTGTATGGAAATGGGTAAGATAACTATGGTGTTTTTCGCGGCAATTGCAAGTGAACCTCCTGGAAACTTGACGTGCATCATGTTGGGCTCCGCGTCCTTGCGGTTCATAGCGGGGAATTCAAGCGTTGGGGTTAGTGTGCTTGTGCTACACCTTGCAGCAGGGTGGCACTGGCGCGCTGGTTTTGGCCGCGGGCGATATTGCCCAAGGAAACCACCCCGACCAGACGTTTATCGCGGTTGAGTACCGGCAGGCGGCGCATTTGTATGCCGGCCATATTTTCTGCCACGTGCATAATGTCTTCATCCTCAAAGCAATAGTGAATTTCTGTGCTCATGATTCTGCCGACAGGCGTGTCATTGGGTAAGTCTTTTGCCACGGCGCGAACGGTAATGTCCCGGTCGGTAATCATACCTACCAGCCGATCATCTTCGTTGACCAATAGTGCACCTGTGTCCAGACTGGCCATTAAATGAGCCGCTTGCTGAATGGTTTCTTCGGGAGAAATCGTTTTAACTTTCTGCGTCATAAGATCGCGAATTTTCATCGTTGCCTCCAGTTGAAAGTGTGTGCTTGCAGAAATTCCGACTGGGGCCGGTTGCTGTGGTTCCTTAATAAGCCGCTGTTTGCCGATTGGTTCACAGGCAATAATTTTTTAAGAAGCTTTGATTAAAAGTGAGGGCGTGGTTAAAAGCAAAAGCAGTTAAAAGAAAGTGTAACAGAAGCCACTTAACAAAACGGCGGTTAACAGAAAGGCAGCTAAAAGAAAGGCAGTTAACAGAAAGGCATTAAAAAATTTAAAAGGCAGACCATTGAAACCGCCGTACTCAAAAGGCAAAGCAGTAAAGACTACAGGCGGGTTCAAGCGGTTCGTTTGAGGCTGCAATACATTCAAACGGCTCCGAAGAGCCGCGAGAATATAAACAGAATTACTGGTGCCAGAATGGCTGGCCAATGGTGGGTGTGCTGGGGCTGGCGGTTTGGCGTTTTTGCATCAGGCCAGCGCGAAAGGCTTTGCGGCCTGCATCAATTCCATCGGCAAATGCTTCAGCCATTAACGGCGGATTAATTGCTTTTGCTACCGCAGTGTTCAGCAAAATACCATCGAACCCCATCTCCATGGCTTCGGTCGCTTGCGACGGTGCGCCAAGGCCGGCGTCGATAATCATCGGCGTGTCCGGAAGACGTTCGCGCAGCGTGCGCAGGTTGTAGCGATTCAGTAATCCCTGGCCGGTACCAATGGGTGAGCCCCACGGCATAATCACCTGACAACCCACATCCAGCAACCGCTTGCAAAGAATCAAATCGTCAGTGCAATAGGGTAATACCGCAAAACCTTTTTTAATCAGAATATCGGCGGCTTCTACCAGCCCGAAAGGATCGGGTTGCAGGTTGTAATCGTCGCCGACCACTTCCAGTTTTATCCAATCGGTGTCAAACAATTCCCGCGACATTTCTGCCAGGGTTACTGCTTCTTTTACCGAGCGGCAACCGGCGGTGTTGGGCAGCAAGGTGCAACCGCTTTGTTGAATATATTGCCAGATCGCATCGCCATCGCGGTTGGCCGGGTTCTGGCGCCGCAGTCCCAGGGTTACAATGTCGCAACGCGATGCGGTAATGGCATCGCGCATAATTTGCGGTGATGCATAAAGTGCAGTGCCCAGCAAAAAGCGGCTGGAAAAAGATTTACCATACAGTGTTAATTCATCGCTCATATCAACCACCTCCTACCGGTTTGACAACATCCACCTCATCGTTATCGACCAACCGTTGTTCGGCATAGCGGGAGCGGGGGACAAATTCACCGTTGATGGCAACGGCTACGTTACCTTCACCAAAACCCCACTGTTCCAGCGCGAGGCTGAGTGGCGTTTCCGGTTCCAGCGAAACTTTTTCATTATTAAGGCTGAGTGTGATCATAAGCGCTGCGCAAATAAGAATTAAAAGGGGCATCGGCTGTATTAAGAATGGCGGCCATAACATTACAAACCACCGCCGGTGCCAGCAAATAACCGTGGCGGAATAAACCGTTAGCGGTAATGATGCCGTCGTTGACGACCACGCGCGGCATGTTGTTCATAAAGGCCGGGCGTAAATTTACACCGGTTTCTACAATGCGGGCTTCGGCAAAGGCCGGTGACAAGGTATAGAGCGCACTGCTCAACTCCAACGATGACTGCAAACTGATCGGTGTGCGATCTTCACTTTCTATTTGTGTGGCGCCGATCATAAAACGGTGATTCGGCTTGGGCACAATGTAGAGTTGATAGCGCGGGTGCATCAGGCGCACTGGCCGTTGCAATTGGATTTCACGGGTTTGTACATGCAGCGTTTCGCCGCGCACGCCACGTAATTCAGGCCATTCGCTGCGCGCGCCCAGGCCGCGACAATCAATTACCAGCGGGTAATTTTTCTCTTCGTGCTCCAGCACCAGCGTATGCGGTTTTACATGCAGCACCGGCGTGAACTCAAAGCATTGGCCGCCGAGCGCCTGAATGTCGGCGAACAGTTGATCCAGCAAGCCGCGATTATCCAGATGGCCTTCATTTTCCAGTAATAAACCCTGTTGAAAGCCGGGCTGTAAATCGGGTTCCAGCTGACGGATATCAGCACCGTTAACTGTACGATAACCCCCTTCACCGGGCAGAATATGGCGCAGTTCATGCTGAAATTGTTGCAGCTCGCTAACGTCTTGCGGGTGGGCGACAACCAGACTGCCCTGGCGATGAAATAACGGCGGTTGTTCCGGTGAGCGCTGCAAATCGGCAACCCATTGTTGCCATTGGTCGAGCGCGAACAGGCCCATGCGGTACACCGAATAATCGGATACCACCGCTTCGCTGTAAGGAGAAATCATCCCGGCGGCGGTAAACGCTGCGGCGGGAGAGGGGGTAAATGCACCGGCTTCGTAGAGGTGAACAGCAAAGCCTTTGCGCAATAATTGCCAGGCCAGTAACCGCCCCAGCAAACCGCCACCGGCGATTGCGATCAGCTTATTGGAATCGTGTGACACAGGTGTGCCTCGTAGCAACGGAGTTGGCGGAAAGACAGGCTGGCACACAAAGGGAGGGATGCCTTGTTCCCTCCGCAGGCGCTAACCTGATCAGGTTCTACGGGTTCGGCCGTACCGATCTCAGCCTCCGAATACTCAACCAGTACCAAGGCGCCCCGACAAGAGCGGCCAATATACTGATTGAGGCATGGGCTTGCAATTCCCCCGAAGGGGTTAACCCCTCAAAAGCGGGTCAGATACTGCGCTCGGCAAGGCTTTGCTGAACCTCGCACACCAGTTTTCCCTTGCCTAATGACGCAGTTACCACATCGCCCGGTTTGGTTTGGGCGCTGTCACGCAAAATATTGCCGTCGGCATCCTGCACCACCGCGTAGCCGCGCTCTAATGTATTCAACGGGCTGACGGTTTGCAGCACGCGTATATGGCTTGCCAGCGATTGTTGGCGTTGTTCCAGTTGGCGGGTCATGGATTGCTGCAGTTGTTGCCGGGCATCCTGCAAGCGGTTTTGCGCTGTTTGCAAGGCAAGTCGCGGGTGCAGGGGTTGCTGGCGAAGCACCAGCGCCTGCAGGCGATGACGGGCATCGTGCAGTTGATGTTGGATGCGGTGTTTCAGGCGTATCTCAAGGCTGTCCAGCCGTTGCGATTGCTGCTGCAGGCGTTCACCGGGATGGCGCAAGC
Source organism: Cellvibrio polysaccharolyticus (assembly GCF_015182315.1). Classification (NCBI taxonomy): domain Bacteria; kingdom Pseudomonadati; phylum Pseudomonadota; class Gammaproteobacteria; order Cellvibrionales; family Cellvibrionaceae; genus Cellvibrio; species Cellvibrio polysaccharolyticus. The sequence continues at coordinate 2,734,025 of NZ_PRDL01000001.1, read as the reverse complement.
GGCTGCGTAACCAGGCCAGTTTTTGGCGGTTGTGTTCAATCTTGCGCGTCAGTATTTCTTCAAGGGCAAATTCGTACTGGATAAAGTTTTCCAGCCACTTATCACCGTCCGGCGTCATCAGCTCTGCCGCTACGGAGGGCGTTGGCGCGCGCAAATCCGCGACAAAATCAGCGATGGTGAAATCCACTTCGTGGCCCACCGCGCTAACAATCGGCATGGCACTGGCATAAATAGCACGGGCGACCATTTCTTCGTTAAACGGCCAGAGGTCTTCCAGCGATCCACCGCCACGGGTTAACAGCAGCACGTCAAACAAACCGCTGCGGTTGGCAAGGTCAATGGCGCGCACAATTTGCGGTGCCGCCTCTTTGCCTTGTACGGGCACGGGCAGGATGGTGACCGGTATGGACGGAAAGCGGCGATTCAATACGCTCAGTACGTCCCGCACCGCTGCGCCGGTGGCAGAGGTAATCACACCGATATGGCGCGGCAGGGTGGGCAGGGGTTTTTTCACCGCTTGATCAAACAAACCTTCGGCGGCCAAACGGTTTTTCAGCTCTTCGTAGGCGCGTTGCAAAGCGCCGGTACCGGCTTCTTCCATATGCTCGGCAATCAGCTGATAGTCGCCACGGCCTTCGTACAAGCTGACTTTTGCCCGCAGGCGCACATGCTGGCCTTGTTGCGGGCGAAAGCGCACCAGCATATTGCGGTTGCGGAACATCGCGCAGCGCACCTGGGCCTGGTCATCTTTCAGGGTGAAATACCAATGGCCGGACGAGGGCAGTGAGACGTTGGACAGCTCGCCCTCCACCCATAAAAGTGACATATGGGTTTCCAGCAACTGCCTCGCCTTGCGGTTCAGCTGGCTGACAGAGAGGATATTGCGGTCGGGTTCGGGAAGGTCGTTGATATTCATGCAGGCGATTTTACGGTAAAACCGGTATTTATCCAGTGCTGTCATAGCGTGATTTAATGATCGTGAGAGATATCATTTATTTACCGAAACCGCGTAAGTCGTTATAATTCCGCGTTTCCTTACGCTCTGGAACGAGGTTGATATGTTGCGCATTGCCGAAGAAGCCCTCACATTTGATGATGTTCTGCTGGTGCCGGGGTATTCCGATGTCACGCCTAAGGATGTGTCACTGAAAACCCGCCTCACCAAAGCCATTCAGTTGAACATCCCGCTGATTTCGGCAGCCATGGACACAGTAACCGAAGCCCGCCTGGCAATTGCTATTGCCCAGGAAGGTGGTATCGGTATTATCCATAAGAGCATGCCCATTGAGCAGCAGGCGCATCAGGTGCGTCTGGTTAAAAAATTCGAAGCCGGTGTGGTGAAAGACCCGATTACTATCGAGTCTGGCGCTACTATCCGCGATCTTATTGCGCTGACCCGCAAACACAATATCTCCGGTGTACCGGTGCTGGATAAAGGCGACCTGGTTGGTATCGTAACCGGTCGTGACGTGCGTTTTGAATCCAATCTGGATGCGCTGGTTTCCAGCATCATGACCCCGAAAGACCAGCTGGTTACCGTTAAAGAAGGCGCTGCTACCAAAGAAGTGCAGAGCCTGCTGCACAAGCACCGCATTGAAAAAATTCTGGTCGTTAACGATAAATTCGAGCTGCGTGGCCTGATTACCGTTAAAGACATGAACAAAGCTGAAAAATACCCCAATGCCTGTAAAGACCCTGAAGGTCGTTTACGCGTAGGCGCCAGCGTGGGCACCAGCGCCGACACCGATGACCGCGTGGCGGCATTGATTGAAGCCGGTGTAGACGTGCTGGTGGTTGACACCGCCCACGGCCACTCCAAAAACGTACTGGATCGCGTGCGCAGCATCAAAACCAAATATCCCGAAGTGCAGGTTATCGGCGGCAACATCGCCACTGGCGACGCTGCCAAAGCGCTGGTTGAAGCCGGTGCTGACGGTGTGAAAGTGGGTATTGGTCCAGGTTCTATTTGTACTACCCGTATCGTCAGTGGTGTCGGTGTTCCGCAAGTCAGCGCCATTGCCAATGTCGTGGCTGCTTTGCAAGGCAGCGGTGTTCCGGTGATTGCCGATGGTGGTATTCGCTATTCCGGTGACATCGCCAAAGCGATCGTGGCCGGTGCCAGTGCGGTAATGATGGGTTCCATGTTTGCCGGTACTGAAGAAGCGCCGGGCGAAGTTGAGCTTTTCCAGGGCCGCACTTACAAAGCCTACCGTGGTATGGGTTCACTGGGCGCTATGGCGCAAACCCAGGGTTCCAGTGACCGTTACTTCCAGGACGCCAGCCAGGGTGCCGAGAAACTGGTGCCGGAAGGTATCGAAGGTCGCGTACCTTACAAAGGTTCTCTCACGGCTATCGTGCATCAAATGATGGGCGGTTTGCGTTCTGCCATGGGCTACACCGGCAGCAGCGATCTCGAAGTAATGCGCACCAAACCGCAATTTGTGCGGGTAACGTCAGCCGGTATGGGCGAAAGCCACGTGCATGATGTGCAAATTACCAAAGAAGCGCCGAACTACCCGATTAGTGGTGCATAAGCCGTTATTTGAATGACTGTTGATGAACTCGGGCTTGCCCGAGTTTTTCTTTTACAGCGTTTCCTTCTGTTTTTCTTTTTTATCGTTTCCGACCGCAGGAACCAGCATGACTCAAGACATTCACGCGCAACGCATTTTGATCCTCGACTTCGGATCGCAATACACCCAATTGATCGCCCGCCGTGTGCGCGAAATTGGCGTCTTCTCGGAAATCCGCGCCTTCGATATGGACGAAGCCGAAATTCGCGAATACAACCCCAGCGGTATTATTCTCGCGGGCGGCCCCGAATCTACCACCGAAGCCGGTTCACCGCGTGCACCGCAAGTTGTGTTTGATCTCGGCGTGCCGGTTTTGGGTATTTGCTACGGCATGCAAACCATGGCGATGCAAATGGGCGGCATGGTGGAATCTTCCAACATTCGTGAATTTGGCTACGCGCAAATCAAAGTAGAAGGCCAGGCCTCGCTGCTGCACGACATCAAAGACCATCTGGACACCGACGGCAGCGCATTGCTGGACGTATGGATGAGCCACGGTGACAAAGTAACTGTAATGCCGGAAGGTTTTGAATTGATGGCTTCCACGCCGTCTTGTGCTATCGCCGGTATGTATAACGAAGCGAAAAAATTCTACGGTGTGCAATTCCACCCGGAAGTAACCCACACGCTGCAAGGCAAGCGCATTGTTGAGCACTTCGTACTGCAATTGTGCGGTTGCGAACCGCTGTGGACGCCAGCCGCGATTGTTGAAGACGCCATCAAAAAAGTGCAAGAGCAAGTGGGTACCGACAAAGTGCTGCTTGGCCTGTCCGGCGGTGTAGACTCCTCAGTAGTTGCTGCACTCTTGCACCGCGCCATTGGCGACCAGCTTACCTGCGTATTTGTAGACAACGGTTTGTTGCGCAAAAACGAAGGCGACCAGGTGATGAAAATGTTCGCTGACAACATGGGCGTGCGTGTCATTCGTGCCGATGCAGAAGAACTTTTTCTCGGCAACCTGAAAGGCGAAAGCGACCCGGAGAAAAAACGTAAAATTATCGGTAATACCTTTATCGATGTGTTCGATGCAGAAGCCACCAAACTGAAAGACGTAAAATGGTTGGCACAAGGCACCATTTACCCGGACGTTATTGAATCGGCTGCTGGAAAAACCGGTAAAGCACATGTCATTAAATCGCACCACAACGTGGGCGGTTTGCCGGAAGATATGGCGTTCAAACTGGTTGAACCGCTGCGCGAATTATTTAAAGACGAAGTGCGCGCAATTGGTCTGGAACTCGGCCTGCCATACGACATGGTATACCGTCACCCATTCCCCGGCCCCGGTTTGGGCGTGCGCATTCTCGGTGAAGTGAAAAAAGAATACGCCGATATTCTGCGCGAAGCCGATGCCATCTTCCTCGAAGAATTACACGCTGCCGACTGGTACCACAAAACCAGCCAGGCGTTTGTTGTATTCCTGCCGGTTAAATCCGTTGGTGTAGTAGGCGATGGCCGCCGTTATGAGTGGGTAGTTTCCCTGCGCGCTGTAGAAACCATCGACTTCATGACCGCCCGCTGGGCGCACCTGCCATACGACCTGCTGGAAAAAGTCTCCAACCGCATCATCAACGAAATCAGCGGCATCTCGCGCGTTGCGTATGACGTGTCCAGCAAGCCGCCGGCTACGATTGAGTGGGAGTGATTGTGCATCTGGTAATTCCAGGTGATGAATAGAAAATCATACGAAAAGCCCTTGTTTTCAAGGGCTTTTTTATTTCTTTGTTGGGCCATGTTTGGCAGCGGAAGTAGTGCAACTATCAATCAGATACTAACGCTTACTTGTAAAGCCCGCATTTCCAATTTCAACAGGTAGTTATTCATATGGTAGTAAAAGCAGTAAGAAACGGCTTGGGCTTGGTTATTGTGTTTGTAAGCTGGCTTACCAATCCAAAGCCAATGAAACGTGCTGCGGCTGAGCAGGCGGATGCGCAGGCTAAAACGGAAGGTTTGGCGTTGTATCAGCGTTATGCGTGTCCTTTTTGTGTGAAAACTCGCCGTGCTATACATCGGTTGAATGTCAATATTGAGATCAGAGATATTAAAAATACGGTATATCGTGATGAATTAATCGCACAAGGCGGTCGTGTCATGGTGCCTTGCTTGCGTATTGAGGAGGGCGGTGAGGTGAAGTGGCTTTATGAATCTAACGATATTATTCAATTTTTAAATGCGCGGTTCGGCTAAGCCGCGCTTCGTACACAATACCTTCAACTCTTCATCCGGAATTTTATGCAGCTCATTGATATTGATAAGGCGCGTTATCAAAAACACTTGAAAATAGTGTTTATTAGCTGTGCCGCTTTCTTGGCAGTAAGCAGTTTGGCTGTGTCGCAAACGTTGATTGCGCTTTTCCCCGATGAAAGTGGCAGCCATTTTCATTGGAATTTGTTGGGTGTGGTAGTGAGTGCCTTTACTGTCGGTTGGCTGCTCAATAAGTATCGTCGTCACGATTTTATGCGTGAGGTTACCTATGTTTGGGAGTTGAAGCAGGCGTTGAATAAGATAACCCGCAAAATGCCAAAGCTCGAGAAAGCCGCGCTTGAGGGTAATAGAGATGCCTTGTTGGCGATGCAATACAGTTATGCCGGTTCGCGTTTTTTGTGGCAGCTGGACGACAATACCCTCACTCTGGATGAGTTGGCGATCAAGCAACTTGAGCTTGATCGCCTGGCAGAACAATTCGACGTAACCTTGACGGTAGCAGATTACGACGAGAAAATATTAGCTGCCTTTTAACACCTTCTATCACTGGGCTTACAGCAGTCCGGGAAGCCCCTATGAATCAACTTAAATACCTTGTTGGCTACCAAACGGAAACTATCCAACAAGTCCAAAAAATACTTGATGATGGAAGGTTGGGCGAAATTATTTTGAGCCGCTATCCCACGCCTCATGCGGTTCGCACTGACAAGCAACTCTATGATTACACCATGGATCTTAAAAGCAGGTTTCTGGGGAAATCCCAGCCATTAAGCCGCGTTACCTATGACTCAAAGATAAAAGTTATTCAGCACGCCCTGGGGCAACATCATTACATCACCAAAGCCCACGGCAACAAAACCAAAACCGTCAATGAGATCAAAATCGCAAGCGTATTCAAGAATGGGCCGGAAGCTTTTCTAAAAATGATAACGACCCATGAACTTGCCCACTTTCGAGAAAAAGAGCACAACAAAAGCTTCTATCAGCTATGCCGACATATGGAGCCGCAATACCACCAGTACGAGTTCGACCTGCGTCTGTATTTAACTTATCTGGATCTTTACGGAGATCTTTACTCGTAAGCAACGGGTTTAACCTTTGTGGCCAACTAATTCCATATGGCGCTTTAAACTTTTTCCGGCTATAGCGATGGGCTCCCGTCACTGAACTAATATGACCGCAGAAAGCTTTAGCGCCTTCTATCTCTGCCGTAACTGGCGGTTTTTCTGTCTCGTTTTTCTTTGAGTCGTGCCGCATCGGCCAAACTTAACTCGGCTGGTTCACCTGGTTTGTCGTCTTCAGGGATAACGCGATCTCTGGGGGCATATTCAAATTCTTGCGCGGATGCTTTGGGCAAGCTTTTATATTGATACAAATAAAAACCTTCTACTTTTTCTCTCGCCCAGTCGGTTTTTTTTAAAAATTTTACGCTGGACTCAATACTGGGGTTGGTTTTAAAACAGTTAATATTGAGGTAGGCGTAGAGGATTTCAAAACCATAATGATCGACTATTTCGTTTAATAACTTTACCAGGCTTAACCCGTGTAAAGGGTTGTTTTTAAAGTTGATGTCTTCGCTCATGGGATGGTCTGCTGCCAGGGTGGAATTATTTTTCATTATACATCTCGCTAGTAAAAAATCCGACCCTCTTTCAGGCTGACTTACTGATGCTATAAATCATCCTTATTATTTTGAGTATGTCCCCAGTAGTTGAGCAATGATATTGACTGCTCGGGGTATGTTGTCAGCAGTAGTATTTCCATAACCAATAATAAGCCCGGTATCGCAATGTGTTGGCTTCATAAAGAACGCTGAAAGTGCGTGAACTCCGATGCCTTTGGAGTGCGCCATTTTGGCTATTTTCATATCATCCAACCCTGTCGGCAGTTTTAGCGTTAAATGCATTCCGGCGCTACCGCCCAGGATTTTTTCTTGTGGAAAATGCGTTGCAAGGGCTTCATTTAGCACGTGTCGGCGTTCACGATAAAGGCGCCTCATCCGCCCAAGATGACGTCCGAATTCGCCACTGGTTATGAAATCCGAAAGCGCGAGCTGTTGGAGCTGATTTCCACCTTGCAGTAGCTCGGGAAGCACGCTTTGAGCTTCAAGCATCACGTTCTTCGGCAGCACAAGAAAGCCTATTCTCAAGGTGGGAAACATGGTCTTGCTGAATGAACCTATGTAGAAAACCGGGGCATCTTCTGTTAACCCCTGCATACTGGCAATAGGCTCACCCACATGTCGAAAATCCCCATCGTAATCGTCTTCGATAATCCAGGTACCGGATTCTTTGGCTCGAGTAATCAGCTCCATCCTGCGGGAGACTGACAAGACTGCTCCAGTGGGATATTGATGTGCGGGCGATGTATAAATCAGCTTTGGAGAATGTTTATGCCAGGCCCGCACCGGAATGGCAAGCCCTGCGTTATCCACGGGTATAGGCACAATGCGCAAATCATTTGCTTTGAAAACTGATCGGGCACCTTGATAGCCGGGATTTTCTATCCACACACTATCCCCGGCGTTGGTCATCAAGGTGACACATAATTCCAAAGCATGTCTTGCTCCTTCTGTAATGATGACCTGCGAAGCATCGCAACGTACCCCGCGGGCAATGTGCAAATGCATGGCGATAGCTTGGCGAAGAGAGGGCTCTCCCTGCGCTTCTTTGTATGCCAGCGAGCTGGTGCCTGTTTGCTTTATCGCACGCTCCAGTGAACGACGCCATGCAGCTAAGGGGAAATCCTTAAGAGACGGGATCCCCGGCGCCAACAGTGCTGTATGTGAGACAGGTTGAGAGTGAATTTCTTTAAAAGATTGCAAACGATGCGCCATAAGGACGGGTGTTGAATCGATCTTTGGAGTCTTGTTCGAGTGTTCTGCCGGGATGATTAATGAGGTTACCCATGAGCCTTGTCGATTAGCCGTGACATAGCCCTCTGCCATTAGATGCTCGTACGCCAGCATAACGGTATTTCGGGATACTCCCAGCTCTGTAGCCAGTAAGCGGGAAGGGACTAACCGGGAGCCAGCTGGCATTCGCCCCGACAGAATGGCTTGTTTTAACCGGTTTATCAGTTGTTTTTGCAAGGAAACGCGCTTACTCGTCTCGACATCTAGGGGGCCGATATTAATCATGAGGCTGGCACTATTAAATTGATGGCTTGTGGATCTTTTTATCATGCCATAAGTGGTTTAATTTGAGATCTTCTTTGATGCGAGCGGGTGAAGAATATGACAGAGCAATTGAATCAGTTTAAACAGCCTGTTGGCAAAGCTGTTCCTTGGAAAGCGGCGGAATTGCCCGGCAGCCAACCTCTTACAGGCCAACTTTGCAGGATAGAGCGTCTTGATATGGATCGTCACGCTGTGGATCTTTACCAGTCCTATCCGAGTGTGCCCGATGCGCGCCACTGGACGTATCTTCCCTACGGTCCGTTTGACACTCTGAATAGCTATCAGGATTTTTTAAGAACTATCGTGAAATCGAGTGACCCTTTGCACTATGCCGTAATCGATCTGGTTACTGGTAAAGCGGTAGGTACCTTCGCTTTAATGCGTATTGATGTGAAAAATGGGGTTGTTGAGGTTGGCCATGTAGTGTATTCACCCCGCATGCAACGTACATCCCTTTCCACAGAAACGATGTTCCTTCTATTGAAATATGTTTTTGAAGACCTGGGCTACCGTCGTTTTGAGTGGAAATGCGATTCGCTGAATGCCCCCTCGCGAACAGCAGCTCAACGCTACGGGTTTACCTTCGAGGGAATATTTCGTCAAGCCGCTGTTACTCGTGGAAGAAATCGTGATACCGCCTGGTATTCCATTATTGATAGCGAATATCAGGGTTTACGTAATGCTTACAGCCAATGGCTGTCGCCACTGAATTTTAATGATGAGGGGCATCAGATTAATAAGTTGAGCGACTTTATTGCACGTGAGCGTTTATTGATGGGGGATTAGATCCATTTGGCCTTATCGACGAACGTTATTGTGCTAATTTTTTAACTAAAAGAATAATTTTTTTAGAATTAAAAGTTCATCCTTCGTAACATTCTTGTAGTGATTATCACGATGATAAAAGCGTGGAGGCGCTCGACTCTTCAGCCTGGCTCCGCAAGCTCGCAATATCCCGCTTCGGTGGCGAACCAAATAACCGTGCATATTCCCGGCTGAATTGTGATGGGCTTTCGTAGCCGACATGAAAAGCGGCGCTGGCGGCGTCGAGGTGCTCGTTGAGCATCAGGCGTTTTGCTTCGCTGAGTCGTAACCACTTTTGATATTGCAGCGGGCTCATGGCGGTGAGGTGGCGAAAGTGGTGGTGGAAGGTGGGCGCGCTCATTTGTACGCGGGCGGCAAGTTCTTCAACCCGAAAAGACGTTGAGTAATTCAATTTCAGCCAGTCGATGGCTTTGGCAACGCGATGGCCTTGGGAATCAATAGCGGCGATTTGCCGCAGCATGGCGGTTTGGTCGCTGAGTAATAACCGGTAGTGAATTTCCCGATGCAGCAACGGGCTTAATACTGGAATCGCGTCCGGTTCTTCCAATAAACCCAGCAACCGCTCAAAGGGGTCAAGCAAACTTTCCGTTACTGTACCAATCCCTACACTTTTGGTAGCCGCTCGCTCACGCATGGCGGGCAGGCCGCCCTGAGCAACCAGCTCGGCCAGTACGCGCAAATCCAGTTTATAGGTAAACCCCAGACATGGCTTTTCCGGGCTGGCTTCTATCACAGCAGAGTTCGCGGGCAGGTCTACCGAGGTGAGCAAGAAGCGCCATGGGCTGTAGGGGTAACTTTCTCCGCCCACCAACATTTCCTTCGCACCCTGGGCTATAAACACAATGCTGGGCGGAACCATGCAGGTTTTTGGCGGGGCAGGTTCATTGCGTCGGTACAAACCCAGATCAGCAATAGGTGTGGCGTAATCCCCGGTGTCTTTGGTGAAGGCCTGAATGATGCGAACCAGCTTGTCATGCTGTGCGGGTTTGGGGCTTTCCATCGAGCCTTCTCCAGAGGGCGTAGTCATTTCATGGTGGAAGAGAACTCTACTCGCCCGGCCTGAGGGCTGTCTATCATTTGGACGAACTGGCAGAGAATCAGGCAAGAAAACCACAGGAATGATCTATCGGTTTGGCGGATGCCTCCGGAAAATGAGGTTCATTGAATTTTCTTTGGAGACGTTTTGTATGGATCAAAAGACCTTGCCTCGCTGTATTTTAAAGCCTCTAACTACCAGCGTTGGAAAATCCCTTGCCCTTGTAATGCTGCTCTGCGCGGGCGCGCCCTCTGTGGTGTACGCGGCAGAAAATACTGCTACCGCTAACCTTACGGCACCTCCTTATATAGCCCGTACCTCTGCTGCGATGATGACACTTTTCCATTTTAAAGCGGACGACGTGCAAAAACTGCTTCCTGACGGCGTAACGGTAAAAAGTGATGCCAATGGCCAAGTAATTGGCGGCATTGAGATGTATACCACTGACCAGGCTTACGGTGTGGCCAACTACACACTGGCTTTCTTTTTCGTTCAGGTAAGAGGGGTTGAAAATAATGCCGCTGAAGACGGTAACTGGGTCGTGTGGGGCAAGGTGGATAACAACTCAGCCTTGCAAGGATTCACCGGATTTTACAATTATCCCTATGTAATTGATAAAGATGTGTCGGTGAAACGTGATGGTAGTGAGGCGCTGGCGGTATTTGATAAAGACGGTCAGGAAGGCTTCAAACTGGAATTGAAAATAAAAACCGATAAACCATTTGCAGGTGAAGGGCTTGCCAACAGTTACAGCCAATTACCGGACGGAAAAATTATCAAGTCAGAAATTCCATGGTTAGCCACCGGCAACGAAGCGGAAGTTGTTTCATTCACGGTGAATGCCGGCGATAACTCCGTGCTTAAGACCTTGCAACAAGGCAAAGCCTTTTATGCAGGTGTTAGCAACAATGCATTCAGTTACTCAGCTCCAGTGCCTGTAACAAAATAACAGCCTTCATCTAAAACGCTGTGTCACCTGGCAAATGGGAAATTGACTGACAACTCCATATGATCGGGCAAGAAAACCACAGAAATGCTCTACCGATTGAATGATTGATACCGGGAAAATGACTAATCATTTTTTCGGCTCAGCTACAGGATTAAGGTAACACTATGTTTGTATATGCCTACGGTGCCCATGCGGGCGATAAACCTCTTGAACCTATGCGCATTACCCGCCGTGAACCCGGCGCACATGATGTTCAAATTGATATCGCCTATTGCGGTATTTGCCATTCCGACCTGCACCAGGTTCGTGCCGAGTGGCAGGGCACACAATTTCCTTGCGTGCCCGGTCATGAAATTGTCGGGCGGGTTTCTGCTGTAGGGGCAGAGGTTTCCGGTTTCAAAACTGGTGATCTGGTTGGTGTAGGTTGCATCGTCGATAGCTGCAAACATTGTGACGAGTGCCACGATGGTTTGGAGAATTATTGCGACGGCATGGTCGGCACTTATAACTATCCCACGCCAGACAACCCCGGCTGGACGCTTGGTGGTTACTCACAAAAAATCGTCGTACATCAACGTTATGTATTGCGTATTCGCCATTCCGAAAATGAACTGGCTGCGGTAGCGCCGCTGCTTTGCGCGGGTATCACCACTTATTCACCTTTGCGCCATTGGAATGCCGGTCCTGGCAAAAAAATCGGCATCGTGGGTATTGGCGGGTTAGGGCACGTTGGTATCAAGCTGGCGCATGCACTGGGGGCTTATGTGGTTGCCTTTACGACCACTGAGGCAAAACGCGAAGAAGCCAAATTACTCGGTGCCAATGAAGTGGTGGTATCCAATAATTCTGCAGAGATGGAGCAGCACGCAAAAAGTTTCGATTTGATTTTAAATACCGTTGCAGCGCCGCATGATCTGGATGCTTTTCTGGTTCTTCTCAAACGTGATGCAGTATTAACACTGGTGGGCGCACCGGCTTCGCCGCATCCATCCCCCAATGTTTTTAATTTGATTATGAAGCGCCGCTGGATTGGTGGTTCGATGATTGGCGGTATCGCCGAAACCCAGGAGATGCTGGATTTTTGTGCCGAGCACAATATCCTTGCGGATATCGAATTGATTCGCGCGGATGAAATTAATAAAGCCTTTGATCGCCTCGTTAAAGGCGATGTGAAGTACCGGTTCGTTATTGATAACGCCACTCTGGCTTGCAACCCTTAAGCAAGGAGATTTTTATGAGAAAGATATTCTGTGCGCTGGCAATTATGGCGAGTTCAGTTACTGCAGTGGGTGCCGACTTATCCAATGGTGCGGATAACTTCTTCCAAAGCGATAAAGTGACCACGCAAAAGGTCGCTTTCAATAATCAATATAAAATGAAGGTGGTGGGCAACCTTTACGTTCCGAAAAACCACAAAGCAAATACAAAAAGCCCTGCGATTATCGTGGGCCATCCTATGGGAGCGGTGAAAGAGCAAAGCTCCAATCTTTACGCACAAAAGTTGGCCGAGCAAGGCTTCGTTACCTTGTCGATAGATTTATCATTCTGGGGCGAGAGCGACGGTGAGCCCGGTCATTTGGTATCCCCTGAAATTTACAGCGATGACCTTTAGTGCAGCAGTGGATTTTTTAAGCCCCCAGTCTTTGGTTAACCGCGACCAAATCGGCGTGTTGGGTATTTGCGGTAGCGGAAGTTTTGCCATCAGCGCGGCGAAAATTGATCCGCGCATGAAAGCCATCGCCACTTGCTACCGGGGACGCTGCGTATTCAAAAGAATTCAGCGAAAAGGCCTGCCGACTTGCTGGCGAACCCAAACCATTGCTTATTATTCCAGGCGCTGGCCACGTGGATCTTTACGACCGCGTGAGCCTCATCCCTTTCGACAAGTTAACCGCCTTTTTCAGTACTAACTTGAAGTAAGTGCAAAGCTGGGGCGCTGTGTTTTCGATATCGCTCGTTGCGTTTGTGCGGGTGGCATCGGAATTTGCTGGTCGTCCAGACCTCACATTGTCTGCTCGCGCCGCCATTGTCCCGGTGACATACCGGTTGCAACCTTGAACGCGCGGCTGAGTGCGATGTCACTGCCATATCCCGTTTGCTCTGCCGCCGTGGTGATTGATTGGCCGGAGGCAAGGATGAGTTTTGCCTGATAAATGCGCCAGGTCGCAATGTAAGTCAGAGGCGGTATACCGACAACCGACTTGAACAGTGCAGCAAAGGTGGAGCGCGACATACTTGCACTGCGAGCCAGTTGATCGAGTGTCCACGGATGGGCAAGATCGGCGTGGATTCGGTGCAGTGTTTGCGACAGTTGGCGATGTGTCAGCCCGGCGAGCCAACCTTCCGGCATATTGCCCTCGGCGCTTGCCCAGGTTCTGATCGCCTGGATAAACAACACATCAAGCAGTCGGCCAACAACATACGAGCCGCCCAGCGATTCATGCGCCTCTTCTATTCCGATCTGCTCCAGTATTGAAACCATTCTCCCTGCATCTGATTCCGGCATGGCGACCTGCACAACATCCGGCAATAGTGCTGAAAGGGGTTCCCCTGCTGCGTGGTCAAAGCTGAACAATGTCGAGAAAAACTCGCAGGCTTCACCGTCTCCGCCAAAGGAAACGGCCTCGCCAGTAACATGGTCGGCAATATGCCAGCAAGGCACGGCAACCCGATCCGGCGCATCACCCAAAATACCCATTACCCCTTGTTTGATGATGAGGCAATCGCCTTGCTGGACGACCACGGGCGGATACCCGGCGTGGGTAAACCAACCTCGCCCCTTGGCGATGACGACAAGCCGGGCCTGGGCGCCGCTATCGAATGATATGGCCCACGGCGCATGGGCCTGCATGCGCACGAAGAGTGAGCTTCGGATTTGCATAGCGCTGAGGACGGAATCAAATGGATGCATGAAAATCTCGGACGATGGGTTATGAAATTAATACTCCATGTAATAGATGATCCAGTCAAGCCTCGTTATAGTTTCACTTCACTCAATGCACGCGACCTCTCTATCACCAACATGGTCTGCGATATCGGTGTATCGAGCTGTAAACACCACGTTGAAGCGTAATTGTAACCGCGCTGGTGCGACGCACTTTTTCGCACCTTTATGACTAATCAGGAGCATATGAAATGGCAAAACTGGCTGGCAAGATTGCACTAATCACTGGCGGCGGTAGTGGCATCGGCCTCGCATCGGCAAAGCTGTTTGCTCAGGAAGGCGCAACAGTCGTTATCGTCGGTCGCACAAAATCTTCCCTCGATGAAGCTGCTGCTGAAATTGGTGAAAGTGTTGTACCCATCGTCACGGACGTTTCTGATCTGGATGCGCTGGACGCGCTCTATACGGAAGTCGGCGCGCGTTTTGGCAGGATCGACGTGCTGTTTGCCAATGCCGGGGTCAACAATCTTGCTCCATTCGAGGCCGTGACGCCGGAGGACTTTGATCAGCAGTTCAATGCCAATGTCCGCGGCTTGTTTTTCTCCGTGCAAAAGGCACTACCGCTGTTAAGCGAGGGCGCGTCGATTATTCTCAATGCCTCGGTTGCTCATAAAAAAGGCAGCCCGCTACATTCGGTTTATTCCGCGACCAAAGCGGCAACGCGTTCATTTGCGCGCAGTTGGACGACAGATCTCAAGAACCGAAAAATACGGGTTAATTCGATCAGCCCCGGCCTCGTTGAAACTCCGATATTTGGAAAATTGGGCGTTCCGTTGGAGGCTATTGAGGCAGCACTACCGAAAATGCTGGAAACAATGCCGATGGGCCGCGTAGGGCGCGTGGAAGAGGCTGCCAGCGTCGCACTGTTTCTGGCATGCGATGACAGCTCCTTCGTAACCGGGATTGATCTTCCTGTCGATGGTGGCTTGGGGCAGGTATAGCTTTCCAGGCAACTCAATAGCATCAGGCAAGAAAACCACAGCAATACTCTACCGATTGAATGACTGAAACCGGGAAAATGGCTATTCATTTTTTCGGTTCAGTAACAGGATTGAGGTAGGTTATGTTTGTATATGCCTTTGCTACATCAGAATCCAAACGTGAAGCCCCAAACGCTCCGGGGGCTAACGAGGTCGTTGTTTTACGTAATGCTGAAGAAATGGCAGCCCATGCACAAAGTTTTGATTTGATCCTTAACACTGCCGTGTTAAAGGCGATGTGAAGTCCCGGTTCGTTATCGACCATGCCACCCTCGTACGCGCTGAGTAAACGGAATATTCAAACCGTTTTTTCGGTTTCAATCATCTCATCCTGATTTTAATTTTTTATAGCTCGCGCCTGCTGTTTCAGTGGGCGTTCGCGAGCTATTGGAGAATCGTTAATGCCAACGGGTTTATCGAGTACGAAGTTATCTGAACATCACCACAATTCACCGCGCTGGAGTGCGGTTTTTGCCATGTCGCTCGGTGCGTTTGTTCTGGTCGCTTCGGAATTTATGCCGGTCAGTTTATTAACACCGCTTGCGGCTGATCTGGGCGTAACTGAAGGTCAGGCGGGGCAGGGCATTGCCTTGTCCGGTGCTTTTGCGTTGGTGACGAGCCTTTTTATTGCGTCATTGGCAGGGCGTCTTGATCGAAAAATTCTGCTGCTTTTATTGACGTTGCTTACGGTTGTTTCCGGTGCGTTGGTTGCGCTTGCCTCCAGCTATTTTATGTACATGGTGGGGCGGGCTTTGATTGGTATTGCGATTGGCGGCTTCTGGTCATTGTCGGCCGCAACTGCGATGCGTTTGGTGCCCGACGAGCAGGTGCCACGTGCATTGGCAATCGTTAATGGCGGCAATGCGCTGGCGATGGTTATTGCCGCACCGCTAGGCAGTTTTCTGGGTTCGATAATGGGATGGCGCGGCGCCTTCTTTTGTATTGTTCCCATGGCGGTGATTGCGTTCGTTTGGCTGTTGGTGAGCTTGCCTGCGATGAAACCAACCGGTCAGTCAAAAGCCAACAGTGTTTTCCGGTTGTTAAAACGGCCCCCGGTTGCTGCTGGCATGTTGGCGGTGAGCCTGTTTTTTGCCGGGCAATTTACCTTGTTTACCTACCTGCGGCCTTTTCTTGAAATGGTAACCGGCGTAGATGCATCCGGCCTTTCACTTATTTTGTTGGTGATGGGGTTATCGGGTTTTGCCGGTACCGTGCTGATTGGCAACTTTCTAACAAATGGCCTTTACCGCCTGTTAACGATTATCCCGCTGCTTATGGCTTTGATCGCTGTAGCTTTGGTAATCATGGGTAGTGTGGTTTCTGTGGTGACAGCTTTGCTCACTCTATGGGGATTGATAGCAACAGCCGCACCGGTTGCCTGGTGGACATGGCTGGCAAAAACCTTGCCGGACGATGCCGAAGCTGGCGGCGGGCTGATGGTAGCGGTAGTCCAGCTCGCCATTGCATTTGGCGCAACAGCTGGCGGCCTGATGTTTGACCTGATCGGTTACCGCGCAACCTTTGAATTAAGCGCGTTTTTACTGATCGCCGCCGCACTGCTGGCGGTTCTGGTTGCTCGGGTGGTCACCCGCGAGAGCAGAGGTGAGGTGTGCATTAGCGGTTGATTGGTTGCAGTAACAATGATTTTTACTGTTTCTGTTGCGGATAATCCATTTCAGGATGCTAGCGCCCACTTGGAATTGGTAGGGAAAATAATTATCATTAGCAACAAATTTTCTACCTGATGCATCGTAAGCAGAGGAGCTACTTTGGCGCTACCGGAAACCCTGGCGGATCAGCAGCTGGATGCGCTTTATGTTGACCATAACCGCTGGTTACAAGGCTGGTTGCGGCGGCGGTTGGGGGATGCGTCCACCGCGGCGGATCTGGCTCAGGATACTTTTCTCAGAGTCTGGCTCAAATCCCGCTCCGGCATGTTGCTGCAAATACAGGAACCCCGAGCTTATTTGGCTACGATAGCCCGTCGATTAATGATCAATCACTTCGAGCGCCAATCGCTGGAGCAGGCATTTGCCGAAGCACTGGCATCGCTGCCGGAATCCTGGGTACCCTCGCTGGAAGAACAAGCCATTGTGCTGGAAACCCTTCACGAAATAGATGCCTTGCTCGGTGAGTTACCCGCACCGGTGCGTGCTGCTTTTCTGATGTCGCAGCTGGAAGGCCTGGGTTACGAAGACATTGCCACGCGCTTGAACGTCAGTGTGCGCACCGTAACCCGCTATATGTCACAGGCTTTTCGCCAGTGTTTGCAACTGATGTTGTCCCCGGCCTGATTGCCTGTCATGACCCCGGCTGCTGAAAATTCGCGTTCCCGTATTATTGATGAAGCTGCCGATTGGCTGGCGCGCCTGCACGGCAATGCCATGTCAGCGGCTGACCTTCAGGCATTGGAACAGTGGCAACAACAAAGTGCAGAACATCAATATGTGTGGCAGCAGGCACAGCAGTTAAGCCGCCAGTTGGCAAATGTTGAACCGGCGCTGGGTATGTCGGTATTGAATCGCTCCCGCCGTGGTATGTCCCGCCGGCAATTGCTCAGCAGTTTAACCCTGGTGTTGGCCGCGCCCGCTGCCAGTTGGTGGGGTTTTCAATTGTTTCAAAACCGTCATGCTGTTTTTTACACCACGGCCACAGGCGAGCGCCGCGATATGATTCTTGCAGACGGTAGCGAAATGGCGATGAACACCGCCAGCCGTGTGCAGGTGAAATTTGATGCGCAGCAGCGGTTGTTGAAACACCTGGCCGGGGAAATCTGGCTGCAAACCGCCCCGGATGCTGTCAGACCTTTTCTCGTCACGACCGAGCATGGCCAATTGCGCGCGTTGGGTACCCGTTTTCTGGTACGCAATGAAGAAAAATCCACGCGCTTGTCGGTTTTTGAGGGCGCTGTTGAAATTATTACGCGACGCGCGGTATCGCGGGTTGTTGCCGCTGGCGAGCAAGTCAGTTTTACTGCCGCGGCCATCGCCGACAGTGTGCCGCTTGTCGCAGCCGCGGATGCCTGGCGCAATGGCGTGATGTATGCGCGACAGATGCGCCTTGCAGATTTTCTCGCCGAACTGTCCCGCTATCGTAAAGGTATTTTGCGGTGCGATGCCGCCGTGGCCGATGTGCCGGTATCCGGTACTTTTCAGCTGGCAGATACCGACAGCATCTTGCAGCTACTGGCAGAGACATTGCCGGTCAGTATTAACCGCCGCAGTCAATACTGGATTACTTTTAACCCGCCGTAAAAATTAACCCGCCGTAAAAATTTCCAAAAAAAGGCCGAATGGCTGTCCGGTTTTTTATTCTCGCCTGTCCTGTCTTTTGAAATCACTTCAATACCTTTGATCAGGACTCCACCGATGTTTGAAAACCCCAATCGTTTCCGGTATTCCCTGCGTCGCTTGCCGGTTCGCCGCGCCGCCACCCACACCGCTATTTTTATGTTGGCCGGTTTATCGTTTGGCAGCGTGATGCTGGTGCCGGTTGCCGAGGCGCAAGCCAGCGTACAGCAACAACAATTGAAAAATTATCAGCTTGAGGCCGGCCCACTGGAACCGGCGTTACTGGCATTTGCAGGGCAGGCTGGTGTTAATTTGAGTGTGAGCAGCCACCATTTGCAAGGGCTGCAAACCAACGGTTTGCGCGGGCAGTTTTCGGTAGAAGCCGGTTTTGCGGTTTTGCTGGAAAACAGTGGCTTGCAAGCAGTACCACTGGGCGCCGGTAATTATTCGTTGCAAGAAAAGCCGCAGGAAGCTTCCAGTGACGGTACTTTGCCGGTGGTGAATGTATCGGGGCGTACGCAAAGTGATGTGGTGGCCTCATCACGTCAATCCACCATTCTGGAAAAAGAAGAACTGGATACCTTGCGACAAGGCTCGGACAGCCTTGCCACTTTGCTGAGTAAAGCTGTGCCAGGCATGGGTAGCTCCAGCCATACCATTACCGATTTTGGCCAAACCTTGCGTGGCCGTGAAATGTTGATCCTGGTCGATGGTATTCCCTTAAATACCAACCGCGGTTCTTCCCGCAACCTGGCCAACATCAATGCCGCAGACGTTGAGCAAATTGAAGTGTTACGCGGCAGCAGCGCAATTTACGGCAGCGGTGCCGCAGGCGGTATTGTTGCCGTGCGCACTCGTCAGGGCGAGGGTGAAACCCGCTCCACTACTACGATTACCGGTTTGTCTCCGCTATCGCGGCTTGACACCGCAGGGCTGGGCGGCGAGTTGCAACATTACATTTCCGGCGCGGAGCAAAGAGTTGATTACAGCCTGAGTCTGGGCGCACGTCATATTGGCAGCTCTTTCGATGCCAAAGGCAATCGCATTGCACCCGAGCCAAGCCAGGGCGACTTGTTTGATGCGGATGCTTACAGCCTTGCGGCAAAAGTCGGATACAAACCGGACAACCATCAGCGCGTGCAATTCTCGGCCAGTTATTACGATGCGCAGCAGGATACCGATTATGCGTCTGACCCGTCGGTAGCAAAACTGGCACCGGGTAGTGTTCCCGCTCGTGCTATTCGCGGGCTGGATCTTGCCGAGCAAAACCAGGTGCGCAACACGCTGGTGGGGCTGGATTACGAACACCGCAATCTCGGTGGTCATACGCTGGCTGCGCAAATCTATTACCGCGATTTTTTCACCCGCTTTGCTCCTTTTGATGGCAGGAATATTCCAGTGCGCGGTGCACAGGTAGATCAGGCCACACAAAATTCCGAAGTATTCGGTGGTCGTTTGACCATCAAATCACCGTTGGGCGAGCAGAATAAAACTCGCCTGGTGTGGGGCGTGGATTATCACGATGAACGCACCAGTATGCCGATTGATACTTTTGATGCGTCGCTTTATGACCAGAGCGGTGGGCTGGTTTTCAAAAAAACCGGCAAGCTGGTTTATATGCCGGCAGTGACCACCCGCGCCGCCGGTGCCTTTGCTCAATTGCAGCATCGCTTTAATGAAAAGTGGTCTTTGGAAGTCGGCAGCCGTTACGACCAGGCCGAAGGCAGCTTTGACGATTTTATGCCGTTATCGCAATTGAATGTTGCCAGCCCAGGCAAAGTTAAAGGCGGCACGGTGGATTATGATTCCTGGACGCATAATGCCGGTGTGGTGTTTGCCATGAGCAAAACCCAGGAAATTTACGCTTCTTTCAGTCAGGGCTTTCAATTGCCGGATATCGGTTTGCAGGTTCGCAACGCGTCGCTTGCCTTCAATATTCGCAGCTCGGATTTGCAAGCGATAAAAATTGACTCGTCGGAATTGGGTTGGCGCGGTAGCTGGTCCAACACGCTGGCAACTATTAGCGTGTTTGAATCCAGTTCAGATCTGGGCGGCGTGCAAAGTTTTAACAATGGTTTGCGTTTAACTCGCACCAGCGAACGCATTCACGGCATTGAAGGTGGCATTGATTATTTTACCGCTGACGATCGCTGGCATGCAGGTTCCAGCGTGACCTGGATGAAAGGCCGCGAGAAAGGGCAAACGGCCACCGCCTACCAGGACATGCCGGGCAGCCGTATTCCGCCGTTAAAACTCACCGCGTATGTTGAATACCGACCAACCGATGCCTGGAGCCACCGCCTGCAAAGCACTACGTACCGCGGGAAGGATTACCGGTTAAACGGTGTAGTAGGTTTCAGCCGCCGCGATACCAGCGGTTACACCACGCTTGATCTGGTCAGCCAGTGGAAAATCAGTGATGAAAGCCAGGTTGTGTTTGGCGTAGAGAACCTGCTCAACCGCTATTACTACCCGATGTACAGCCAGCTGCTGCGCAGCGACAGCAACACCAGCCACTTGCCCGCCAGCGGCGCAGTAATGAAAATCAGCTACACGCACAATTGGTGATAGTGTTCAAACGAAAACTGCCGGATTGATCCGGCAGTTTTTTCAATAAAAATAAATCCGATATCAGGATGCTTTTAGCGCAGCTGTTACCGACTCGGACAGCGGTGTAGTGGGGCGGCCAATCAGTTTGGAAAGTACGCGGCTGTCATCGAACAGCGTGCCTTTTGATGCGCCTGTATCCCATGACGCGAATGCCGCAGCGAAACCTTCCGGAAAACCGTGGGATTTAAGAGCGGCAGCGTAATCGGCTTCTGGCAGGTTGTTGTACGCAATGGTTTTGCCGGTTTGTCTGGATACTTCAGCAGCGAGCTCGGGTAGTGTCCAGGCGGTGTCGCCGGCTAATTCGTAGATTTTGTTGTCGTGCCCGGAACCGGTCAATACGGCGACCGCTGCATCGGCATAGTCTTCACGGGTTGCTGAAGAAACTTTGCCATTGCCAGCGCTGCCATTGATTGCACCGGAGGCAACAGCTCCAGCCAAAGAGCCGGTGTAGTTTTCGGTGTACCAGCCGTTGCGCAAAATGGTGTAAGCAATACCGCTATTTTTCAGCGCGGCCTCAGTTTCAATGTGCTCGCCAGCAAGGCTTAACAATGAAGTGTCAGCATGCAGCAAGCTGGTGTAAACAATGTGTTTAACACCGGCTTTTTTCGCGGCATCAATTACGTTGCGATGCTGGGTGGCGCGCTGCCCCAGTTCGTTGGAAGAAATCAGCAATAAAGTGTCTACGCCGCTTAATCCCAACAACAGCGTTTCCGGTGCGGCATAGTCGGCTGCTCGCACAGTAACACCAAAATCAGCAGCTTTTTCCGGGCTGCGCACCAGCGCGATAATGGCAGCAGCAGGTACTTTGTCTTTCAGTTTTTCGATAACAATACGACCCAATTGGCCGGTGGCGCCGGTGATTGCAATAGTCATGGTTGACTCCTTTAAGACCCTGGACAGGTGAACTCATGTGCAGAAAGCCTGGCAGCTATACCGGTTTGCCGCCGGGTTTGGTTGGTACCCAATAAGGCTAGCCGACTTTCGGTAAAGCTGTGCCAAAGCACGACCGCTTGAAAATCCACTATAAAACCCTTTATTATTTTTTGTAAGTACTAACACAAAGGTAAGTATAAAATGGTTTCGAAGGCCAAAAATGCGTTAAAGGTGGAGGCGGTGGGGGTTAGTACCGCGCGTCCGGTAGCCTCTTTGTCAGAAAAACTGGCGCGGGGCGATGTGATGGCTGCGGCTTGTCCGTCGCGGGAAGTTCTCCAGCATTTGACCAGCCGCTGGGGTGTGCTGGTGTTAATTGCCTTGCTACCGGGAACCCGACGTTTCAGCGCTTTGCGGCGCGAAATTGGCGGCGTGAGCGAACGAATGCTTGCCCAGACACTGCAATGGCTGGAGGGGGATGGCATGGTCAATCGTCATTCCTTTAACACGGTGCCGCCCCATGTGGAATACACCTTGACGCCGCTCGGTGAGCAGGCCGCAGAAAAAGTCCAGGATTTGGCGGATTGGTTGGAAGTCAACCTGCCTGCGATTCTGCAAAGCCGTGAATCACTCCAATCGGTTGACGTACCGGCTTCTGTTTGACGTTACAAAAATTGCGGGGAATCTTAAAAAAGTGGATAGTTTTTTGAAAATTACCTCCTTGTAATTTTCAGGTTTTTTAAATGAAAGTGCTTCGTTCGGAGCGGGATTAACTTTCGCCGGGTTTATTGTTGGTCAACAACTCCTGCAAGCTGGTCACTAATAATGCATCGGAAATTTCCAGTTGCCGCGCCGCCAGTACCAGTTGTTCAAGCTGGGGGCGCAGATGTTCCAACCGTTGCTGTTCACTATTGGCGGACTTTTCTTGCGCAGCTACCTGCATAGGTTTGCCGCGTTGACGAGCCAGAATGCCTTCTACCTCCAGCAAGCTGTAAGCCTTGGAAATTGTCATGGGGTTTACGGCGTGCGCAACCGCCAGTTCACGCACCGATGGTAATTCGTCACCGGCTTGCAACTGCCCACCAGCTACCATACGCCGGATTTGCTCGGCAAGCTGTCGGTAAATAGGAATGCCGGATTGCGCGTTGAGTGTAAACATCAGCTTTTCGCCCTGTAAAAGTTAACCTTTTTCCAGCTGGATCTTGCCCACTGGCGAAATAGCACGGTTAGTACAACAAGGCCACCTGAGAACCACAAATAATCCGCGTGATCCTGGCTGATATTCTGACCCCACAGAATATTAAAGAACACCATGCCGGTTATCAGGCAAATGTAAGTAGCCAGAAGAATCCAGCCAAGCACCGTCTGGCTCGCCGTCAATTTCGCATAAATCACCAGCCCCAAATAGTATGAGTAGGAAACAAATAAGGTAGCAATCAGCAGTAAATAGCCAAAATAAAAGGTGCTAACAAGGTCCTCGAAAAAGAAGTGATTTACCAGTACAACAAACAAAACAGCAGGAAGGGTTGATGCAAAAAAGTAGGAGAAATAAGCCTTCTCCAGGTAATAAAACACTTCCATTCTCGATTTGTTTGTGTTCATCCATAGACGATAAAGGTTTTTATGTAGCGAATGAAGAAACGATCCGCCTCGCCCGGCAATCAGGAAAAAGAGAAAACCTGTAACAAGTATTTCCGGTATCTTTTCCGGTGTTATGTCCCGCCAGACAATAAAAACCAGCCCTAAACCAAGAAAGAAAAAGGGCAGAATGATTTCCCGTTTAAACCAAAATAAAAAGCCGTCTGACTGGCCAATTAGCAAAGAGCCACTTAATGAAAGTGGTTGAGAAGAAAATTTATGTTCCTTTGACTTCTTTTCCTCAACATGTTGCTTGATTTCCCTGGAGGATAAGAGCATTGCATTGGCTAAATATTTTTTCGGGTGCCACCTTTTCCACCAGACATAAAAAACTGCCCAAACGAAAGCGCTCCCACCCCATAAATAGAGGCTTTGAATTTCTCCCGTTAATAATGTTCTTTGGAAAAATTCCGGAAGAGCGATAAAAAAAACGATAGGATAAACTGCCATTGCGGGCGGGTAATAGGCAGCAATGATTGTCAAGGTTGTTGTGATAAAAGACGTGGCGACTATTGCCATCGTCAACATATCCCAAAAAGTTAATTTATCCGATTCAAGATGATAGAAAAAACTACTGGCGATGAGTGCAGTCGAAAACCAGAATACAAAAGATATAGCAAAGAGTTTGCCTCGCAAATCAGCCAGATGGCGAAACTGCTTGCTGCTTGCCAGTGCCAACATCTGCCCCGGTACTTGCATACCTATTATTGCCAGTAATAAAAAAGAAACACCCGCGCCAACTGCTAGAAAAACCTCCTTTCCCTGTGGAAAAAAAATACTACCCAGGGCAATCAGAGAGAGAAGAATTGAAAATAACCAGCGCAAAAAGCGAGCGGGCAATAGCACCACGCGGCCAAGTTGCCAGTATTGATTGACTTGCACGGAGAGGCTCATACATTCATCTCCAGAAAAATATCTTCCAGCCCGAGGTATTGCACGTCTATACGAGCAGGGAACTGCTGTAGCAAGGCGGCTTCGCGGCTTTCACTCCAGTTCATAAATGTCAGCTGGGCGACATTTCCTTGTACTTTCTGATTGATTACATCCGGTAGGGAGAATTTCCCGGTAAACGCTTCAGCCGCTACCAGGGTAACTTTTGCCACCGATTCCTTCAGTTCATCCAGCCCGCCCTGATAGGTCAATTGACCTTCGCGCAGCATCCACACCTGATTGGCCACACGTTCTACGTCGGTGACGATATGGGTAGAAAAAATAACCGAGCGTTGTTCATCTGCAGCGATATCTACCAGCTGTTGTAAAAACTGGCGGCGGGCGATGGGGTCGAGGCTGGCTACCGGTTCATCGAGAATCAATAACTCCGGTTCATGCGCGAGTGCCAGCAAAATGGATAATTTTTGCCGCTGGCCGACCGACATTTTGCCGGTGTTCAGATCCATCGGGATGGTCCATTCGATGGTCAACCTGTCTACCAGTGGTTGATTCCAGCGCGGCCGGAAACTTTTGAATAGGCGCAGATGTTCCTTTCCGGTCAGGCTGGATAGTAGCTCGTCCTGTTGTGGTACAAAACCGATGCGCTGCTTGATGTCACCGGAAATTTCTGTTGCCGCAACATCCCATAAGACAGCGCTGCCGGTTGAAGGAAAGCCAAAACCGAGAATGGTTTCCAGCAGGGTGGTTTTGCCAGAGCCGTTTTTACCCAGCAATGCAATTACCTGACCGGGCAAAACCTCAGCGCTAATCCCTTTGAGAATAAGGGTGCTGTCGAGTTTACGTTGCAAGTTGTGTAGCGATACGCAGGCACGCATAAAAAATCCCTATCGTTAGTCTTGGCGGTAACCCGGCGGCATGGCCGGTTGGTCTTGTGGCGTTTCACGCTTGCCCGGCGAGCACCCGGCAAAACAGGCTTCAAGGCAGGTGTATTGATTCTTACCTTATGTGTATTGCTACACTAATACACATTGGCAAAAGCTGCAAGCAGATCCTGAAATAGTGACTGATCCGGACGTTCGGTTTTGCGCTATACCCGGCGGCATGGAGGGGAGGGCGGCTTCGTCAGGGGCAATAACGTGCAGTGGTTCGAGAAGTTAAAGGCAGTTTTCTGGCATCATTCTTTTCCGGCAGTTTTATGCCGATGCGTTTCCGGAGCGCGTATTTTCGTTCCCGATTGATGTAGTAACCGTATGCCCTCTTCATTGGTTTTATTTGTCGTTTTAAGCGGCGCATTTCTGGTATTTCAAATTCAACCCCTCATGGCAAAGTTGATGTTGCCACTGTTCGGCGGTGGCGCGTCTATCTGGACGGCCTGCATGTTTTTCTTTCAGGGGCTGTTGTTGTGCGGTTATTTTTATTCTTACTGCCTGACCAAACTGGCCAATGTGCGGTTGCAGGTTGGTCTGCATGCGCTGTTGTCGATATTCAGTTTGTTGGCACTGCCGTTGAGTGTTAATTTGTTGTACGAGGCGAGCACCGAGGCGCCACTAAAAAATATTATCCTGCTGTTAGCAACGTCTGTTGGTCTTCCTTACGTTATTTTGTCTTCCACCGGCCCCTTGATACAGCGTTGGCTAACCTACGGCAATCAGGAAAAACCGCCGTATTTTCTCTACTCATTGTCAAATGTCGGCTCTTTGTTAGCGGTATTAAGTTACCCTTTCGTGTTTGAGCCTTTTCTTTCGCTCTCTGCACAAACCGCCTTCTGGTCAGTCGGCTACGGGGTTTACGCCGCTGCCATCCTCGCGGTTTGTCTGTCGATGTATAAGAAAAATCCCTTACTGCTTGCTGAGCCTCAGGCCATGGCAGCTACCGGGCAAGCGGTTCGATCGCGCATTTTTTTGTGGTTGTTACTGCCAGCGGTGGGTGTTGTGTTGTTGCTGGCTACCACCAACTCCATGACACAAAATGTACAGCCAGTGCCCTTTTTGTGGTTGATGCCGCTGTGTATTTATTTACTGACTTACATCATCAGCTTTCATAGCCACCGTTGGTATGTGCGCTGGTATTGGTTTGCTGTGTTTATGGCGACGTCTGTGGTTGCTATTGTGATGTTCTTCATTGGTTCCTGGTTCAATTTGTTCTCCCAGCTGGCGATCTATTCATTGATCCTGCTGTCTGCCTGCATGATTTGCCACGGTGAGCTGGCGTTGCTCAAGCCCGGTGCCGAGCGGCTTACCTTGTTCTATTTGATGATTTCTCTGGGTGGAGTTTTGGGCAGTGCCTTTGTGGTGTTTTTTGCGCAGACGTTGTTTTCCAATTATTACGAATTCCCATTAGCAATTATTACGGTATTTTTTCTGGTTGCCGGGTGCGTGCTCTGGCAAAGGGGCGAGTATCACCTGCCACAGGAAAAAAGGCCGTTATTACTGGCGCAGCTGGCAATTGTTTATCCGCTGGTGCTGGGTGGCGGGTTCTTTTATTTGAATACGCTGAATAATCAGAATGACGTGCTTGCGGTAAGAAATTTTTACGGCATTCTCAAAGCTAAAGACGTAGAAGTAAATGGCAGGCTGGAGCGCCGTTTAATTGATGGCACCACATCGCACGGCACACAATTGTTGGCCGCTGATGCCACGGGCACACCGGTCAGTTACTACCGGCGCGGCACCGGTGTTGCTTTAGCGCTGGAACACCTTCCGGTATCTGACAATATGCAGGTGGGCATTATCGGTTTGGGCGCAGGCACCCTGGCCGCGTACGGCCGCCCCGGTGATACTTACCGCTTTTATGAACTGAATCCGCAGGTAAAAGCTTTCGCCAACAATCAATTTACCTACCTGGCGGACAGCGATGCCGACATTGATATTGTATTGGGTGATGCCAGAGTTTCCATGGCAAGAAAACTCGCGGAAGAGGGCGGTGACAATTACGATGTGCTGGTGGTGGATGCGTTCAGTAGCGGAGCCATTCCTGCGCACTTGTTAACCAAAGAAGCCTTTGAATTGTATTGGAATCATCTGAAACCGGCGGGCGCGCTGGCGGTGCACATTTCCAATAGCCATTTGAATTTGTCGCCGCTGGTGCGGGAAATTGCCCTTTCCATGAATAAAAGTGCGCGCTATTTCAAGGTGCTGGCAGATGACGATGACGTGAATGATGCCGAGTGGGTGGTGATTGCCGCTGACGAAAGTTTTTTCAAGCACCCGGAAATAGCGCAGCAGGTGGTTTCATGGCCGGAAAACACCCGCAACACGACTATATGGACGGATGACTACAGCAACTTGCTATCGGTTGTGAAATAACTATCCGTTAAAAAGAATATCGACTCTTGTGCCTTTGCCGTGCTCGCCAGTGCGCAACATCAATTGCGCCTGGTGTCGGCGGGCAATTTCATCGGCAATGGAAAGCCCCAGCCCGCAACCATCGGCAATAACGGTTTTGCCACGATAAAACCGTTCCAACACCCAGCGCTGTTCTTCAGGCGGAATACCGGGGCCGTCATCCAATACCGACAAGCAAAGCGGGTTTTCCTGAAGGATCAGAGTAATGGTGCTTTGGGCTGGGCAGTAGCGAATAGCATTGTCGAGCAGATTACTGATTAACTCCCGCAACAAATGCGCTTCGCCGTTGATGATCACCTCTTTCTCCGGCCCTTCATACCCCAAATCGATTTCGCGGTGCAACGCCATATCGGAAAAGCGTTCCACTTCACCGCGCGCAAGGTCTGCAAGGTCGAGAGGTTTTAATTGCAAAATGGAGGCGGTTTGACGCTCCGACTGCATCAGCGTCAGCAGTTGCCGGGTAACGTGTTGCAAACGGGTAACGGCACGGTGCGCATCTTCCAATGCGTGGGTGTGCCGCTGCTCATCCCGCTCGCGCAAGGCATATTCGATTTGCAATAACAGGCTCGACAAAGGCGTGCGTAGCTGGTGCGCCGCATTGGCAATAAACCGTTTGTGAAAGGCCTGTGCTTCGTGAATCTTCTTCACCAATTGATTAATGGCATCAATCAGCGGTTCAATTTCCCGTGGTACCGATGCCAACGGTTGAAAGGGGGCATTGTCCTCCGGCTGATATTTTGCCAACTGTTCGGCAACGGCATCCACTTTGCCGACGTTGCGGGTTACTGCCATCCAGATAAACAAGCCCGTCAGTAACAGAATTACAATCTCAAGCGCGCACATCACCAACAAAATCCATTCACTGGTGTTCTCGCGCTTTTTCAGGGTTTCAGCCACTTGAATATAAATAGCATTATCGGGCTGTTGCGGATGGGTGTAACTGAAACTGACAATGCGCACCGGGTAATGATTAATCACGCCGTTATAAAAGTCCGGCTTGCGATGACTGGCTGCTTTGGTAATTTCCGGGAAAGCGGACGTGCTGAAAATAACACCCTGCTGCGCGGTACTCACCTGGCCATCAATATTATCAACCCGATCCCACACAAACATCTCAATGGCCGACTGCGGCAAATCCAGCGTTACGTGTTGCTCACCAATGTTGATTTGCTCTTTGAGCGTCATTGCCGAATCCAGCAGCCACTGATCGTGTACCAGCGTACTGATTTGATGAGCAACCAGCGTAGAACCGATGCCACCCAGGGTAAGCAAAATCAGCAGCGGAATCCAAAGGTGTTTAAGCAGTTGCTTTTTTAAACTGTGGGTTCGCAAATTATTCATGAGTATCGGGATACTCCAGGCGATAACCAAGACCGCGCAATGCTCGAACAATCACCGATGAACCGGCATCGCCCAGTTTTTTACGCAAACGGCTGATATGAACTTCAATCATGGACGGATTAACGTCTTCACTGGCATCGTAAAGCGCATCAATAAAGCGTGATTTGCTCACCACACGCCCTGGCCGTTGTAACAACAATTCCAATGTGGCCAATTCGCGGGCAGTAAGCCCCGGGTCTTTATTGCCAATGCGGGTTTCGCGCGATGTTGTATCAAAACGAATATCGCCAAAGCGCACTTCAGAATCCTGCGGGTTGGCTCTGCGTAGCAGCGCCCGCAAACGCGCTTCGAGTTCGCGCAGCGCAAAGGGTTTTGCGAGGTAATCATCGCCACCGGCGTCCAGCCCGTCTACCCGGTCATTCACTTCGCAACGTGCGGTGAGAATTAACACCGGCGTACTGCTGTAGCGGCGAATTTTGCGCAACACCGATAATCCGTCCAGATCCGGCAAACCGAGATCCAGAATAATGGCGTCCCATTGTTGTTGCTGGCACTGTGCAATCGCATTATGGCCAGTGTGCACCACTTCGGTGGTAAAGCCGGAAGGCGTAAGTGAGTTGGCGAGTCCCTTTGCCAGATCGCGATCATCTTCAACGATAAGCAGGCGCATTGGGGGGGATTTCTCCGCTATGAAAAATAATGAACAATCATACCATTACTTTAGATTTGTTTAGTCTCACTGTTTAGATCGTGCCATCCTGTCCGTTTTCCGTCAGGCTCTTTGTTCCAAAAACGCATAAATATCCGCAAGCGGAGCCGGATAATCCTCGCAGAGTTCGGCACTATGTGAGTTTGTCATCCTGTTGTGTATTCCAAAACCGTCGAGTCAGGGATGACTCGTCGGAACTACAAGGATGTATTCATGTGTTTTTGGAATACACAACAGGATGACAAACGTATTGAATAACTCCGTCTTCACCGTAGCTGCCAATATCTAAAAAGCCTGCTTCCAGGCTGGTAAATATCCCGCCGCTTTTTGTAAATCCAATTCCGCTTGAGAAGTCGCTTCCAGTAAATCCAGATAATCATTCTGAATATCCGCAATTTGTTGCAATGTATCCAACATCTCCAGCACGCTATTCTCGCCCAGGCGCCAGGCATCTTCTGCCATGGTGCGCAAGCGGGGCAGGGCGGGCAAAATCTGTTGTTCAAACCTCACCAGCATAGTCTGGCGCTGTTGCCATTCCTGGTGGGCTTTCTGCCATTGCAACTCGCTCAAATGCGTCGTTTCAACGCGGCGCAAAGTTGCTTCGCGGGCTTCCAGTCTAGCTGCTGAAATCGCACCGCGATTGCGATCAAATAGCGGTAGCGTCATGGATACGCCAATCACATTTTCTCGCATATTGTCATCGCGTACTGTACCGACATTAATAGACGGCGCTGGCCACACTTCGCGTTGTGCTTCACGTAATTTTTGCTGGTTAACTGACTCTTCAGCCAGTGCCATACGCACGGTGGGCAACTCACTGGTTGGTCGCACGGCAGCGGGTAATTGTTTGATCGAATGGATACTGTTGTTTGCGGCACGCGGTTGCCAGTCGGGTTTGGCGATTAACTCTGCCAGGTCCATTCGGGTATTGCGCGTTTCTATTTGTGATTCTTCAAGCGCATTTTGCCGGGCGGTTAATTCAATGTGCATACGAATACGATCGTATTCACTGCGCAAACCGGCTTCGAATTGCCCTTCAATAACTCGCGTGGCTTGTTCGGTGGCTTCGAGTAATTGTTGTTGTTGCAACTCGCGTTGCTGGGCTATTTGCAAGTGCATAAAGCGCGCTGCTGCATCGTGCAGCACGTCCAGTTGCGTCAGGTCACGTTGCGCATGGGTTGCGGCCAGTTCGCTGCGTGCGGTTTGGATGCGGCGGCTGCGTTGGCCGAACAGCGGAATTTCCTGCTCGATCATATATTCTTCTTCGCTGCCTTCCCGGTTGTAGGAAACTGATGGGTTGGGCAGGGCACGCGCCGCACTCACCTGGCTGCGAGCGATATCCAGATGCAGCGCACCGGTTTGCAATTCGGTGTTGTGTTGCGCTACCAGTTCCAGCCATTCATCCAGCGACAGCGTTTCCGGTAGCGATTGCGCGTGCGCCTGGGTCAGCAGGCTGGCACAACAAAGCCCTGTTAACAGCCATTTACGCATGAGGATGTTGCTCCGAATTTAACGAGGAAGAAGAGGGCGATGACGGTGATGGCAAACGCGCAGGAATAAACAAAGCGTAGAGTGCCGGTAAAAGTACCAGCGATACCAGTGGCAATAATGCCATGCCGCCAACAATAACGGTGGCGAAAGGGCGTTGGGTTTCGCTGCCAACACCGGTAGAAATTGCCATCGGCAACAAACCGAGCATCGCCAGCAGCGTAACCAGTAATACCGGGCGCAGTTGCTGTGCAGCGCCGTCAATCAATGCCGGTAAGGGAGCGAGGCCATCTTTCAGGCGTTGGTCAACGGCGCTGAGCACCAGCAAACCGGCCAGCGCCGCCTGGCCGATAAGCGCGATAAAACCGATAGCGGCGCTGATGGATAAATCGATGCCGGTAAACCAGAGCGCAAAAATACCGCCTGCCATGGTGAAAGGCGCACTCAGCAAAATCAGCCCGGCGCTGCGCATGGAGTGCAGCGCCATCACCAGCAGAATAAATACAACGGCTAATGAAAGCGGCACCACAATTTTTAAACGTTCGGCGGCGCGCTGCTGGTTTTCCCATTCGCCGCCCCAGCTGGCTTCGTAACCATCGGGCAGGGTGATATTTTCTTCAAAGGCGGCGATGGCTTCGCGACTGACCGAGCCGATATCACGGCCTTCTACATTGAATTTTAAAACCATGTAACGGCTATTGGCTTCGCGAAAAATAGCGGCGTTGCCCACTTTAATTTGAATGTCGGCAAGGTCGCCGAGGGGAATATGTGCACCGCCGGGTGACATGACCGGAATTTCAGCAATACGCGCTTCATCCATGCGGTCGGCCAGCGGCAGGCGTACTCGCACCGGTACGGCCAATTCACCTTCCCATAAGGTAGTTGCTTCGAGGCCAGCGATGGCAGCCCCGGCAACCTGGTTGGCGGTGTTCATGGTGATGCCGTGTGCAGCGAGAATTTCGCGGTTAAATACCAGGTGCAGTTGCGGTGCCGGTGCATCGCGATAAAGATCCAGGTCAACCACGCCTTCAATCGGTGCTATGAGCGTTCGGGTTTCCGCCAGAATATCGCGCATCACTTCAATGTCGGCACCAAAGAGTTTTAGCACCACATGGCCGCGTGCGCCCGAAGTGGATTCTTCAACGCTGTCGCGAATCGGTTGCGCAAAATTGAATTGCACACCGGGAATATCCGCCAGAGTTGCGCGCATGTCGCCAATGAGTTGTTCCTTGGTTAAACCTTTACGCCACGCTTGTTGTGGTTGCAGTCGAATCAGCACCTTCGCCATATTGATGGTTTCGTTATCGTCGCCAGATTCCGGGCGCCCCTGTTCGCTGACTACGGTAATCACTTCAGGAAATTGCCCGAGGCGCAAGCGAACGCTGCGCAATATTTCCTGACCTTTTTCCAGCGAGATGGAAGAGGGCATTTCTACCAGTACATAACCATCACCTTCATCGAGTTCCGGTAAAAACTCTGTGCCGAGGTGGCTGCCGATGGCCAGTGAAATCACCAGCACCAGAATGCCTGCACCCACCACAGTAAATTGGCGGTGACGGGTGACCAGGCAATATTGCAAACGCTGGCGATAACGGTGTGCAGTTTTTTCAAAACCATCGGATTCGCCGCTCGACATCGCTTCCGGTTTCATCAGCAGTGCGCAGAGCGCCGGTACCAAGGTCATGGCGAGAATCAGTGCGGCAATCAGCGCGAATGCGTAGGTCATTGCCACCGGTTGAAAAATACGGCCTTCAACACCTTCGAGAGAAAAAATAGGAATAAACGCGGCGATCACAATCGCCATGGCAAACAGCGTGGGGCGGGCAACCGAGAGCGCGGCGCGAATAATCAGCGCATGCATTGCCTTGCGGGTTTGCGGTCGCTCCTGGCGAGCTTTGTGAATAATCGCTTCGGTAAGTACCACCGCACCATCGACAATAATGCCGAAATCAATCGCCCCCATTGAGATAAGGTTGGCGGGCATATCCAGCCAGTAAAGGCCGATAAAGGCCATCAGCAGCGAAACCGGAATAACTGTAGCCACAATTAACGAGCCGCGCAGGCTGCGCAAAAACAGCCAGAGCACACCGATAATTAAACAGGCGCCGAATAATAAATTGTGATGCACCGTGGAGAGAGTCGCTGCGACCAGTTCGGAGCGGTCGTAAATCACTTCGATGCGCATGCCACGCGGCAGGGTTTTGTTCAGTTGATCCACTTTATCGTGAATTTGATCCAGCACCCGCGACGGGTTTTCATTGCGTTGCAGCAAAGCGATGCCCATCACCGCATCGTCGTAACCGTCTATTCCAACGGCGCCCTGGCGTGGCATGTGCGACAGCGTAATGCGTGCAACATCGCGCACCAGCAACGGCGCATCACCTTCGGCTGGCAATACAATATTTTCAATATCACGCGGGGTTTGCAGTAACCCCAGGCCGCGCACGATCAGCGCTTGCTCGCCACGCCTTAGCAGGCCGCCACCGACATTGATATTGGAGTCACCAATTGCTTCAACTACATCTTCAAGGCTGAGGTTGTGGGCAATCAATTTAAAGGGATCCACTTCAACGTGATATTCCTTTAAAAAACCGCCCAGGCTCACCACATCGGCAACGCCTTGCACCTGTTTTAAAACCCGGGTAACGGTCAGTTCCTGTTCGGCGCGCAGCTCCTGCAAGGTGTGCCGGTCACTGTTGAGGCGGTAGTAATAAATTTTCCCCAGCGGCGTATTGTCGGGAGCCATTTCCGGGGTGACATCATCCGGGAGATCCGCTTGCGATAAACGCTGTGATACCTGAATGCGGGCATCGGTGCTGTTGGCGTCATCGTCAAATACCAGCGAGATAATCGACAAACCGAAATAACTTTCAGAGCGTAATGACATCAGCCCTTGCGTGCCGTTAAGTGCGCGCTCCAACGGCAGGGTAATTTGCCGCTCCACTTCTTCCGGTGCCAGCCCCGGCGATTGCGCAATAATGCCCACCTGCACATTGGTAACGTCCGGGTAGGCTTCAATCGCGGTTTGGCGATAGGCGTGAAATCCGTAAATCGCCACCAGCGCGACGCACACAACCGCCGCCCAGCGACGGTAAACAACCAGTTGAATCAATGACTGCAACACAAAAGACTCCCGCTATCAGTACAACAATTGGCTGGCGGCGCCATCCAGCAACAAACCACCTTTGGTGACGATGCGTTCGTCGTCTTGCAAACCGGCAAGCACCGGCACCCGCCCGTTGGAGGGGTTGCCAGCGATAACGCTGCGCGCTTCAAAGGTGTTGTCGTCGTGTTGTACAAACACCACCGGTTGTTGTTCATCGCGAATCAGCAAGGCGGTGAGGGGAATGTTGATGCCACCGGCGTTGGCGGCCTGAATACCGACTCTGGCAAGCGTGCCGGGCGTCAGCGTGGTGGTCTGTTCGGAGGCATCGGGCAGGCGAATAAATACTTTGCCGCGCAAGGTATCGCGTTGCAGAACTTTATTAATGCGCTCTACCTGACCGTGCAAGAGTTCCGCCTGGCCAGGAAATTGGAGATACACCTGATCATCTACATTGAGCGCGGCAAGCAGATTGGCAGGTAGCTCGGCGACTACCCAGGTGGCGTTCGGGTTGCCAATGCGGAATAGCGGTTCCTGCGCCGGTTCTACATCCATACCCAGGCTGGTCATCCGTTCGATAACGGTGCCTGCGGTGGGTGCCAGCAGGGTAACTTCATCGCCTTTGCCTTCACCGAGATAGCGCAGCGACGAGCGGGCGTTGGCCAGTTCCTGTGCCGCCTGGCGCAAGGCGGCATCGGCATGGCGTTTTTCGGCGGCAATGCCGATGCCTTTATCCAGCAGAAATTGCTGGCGCTCTGCCTCGGCCAGTGCCAGTTCGTGTTCCACCTGCGCCTGGCTGAATGCGGTGCGCAGCGATGAACCTTCCGGGCTGATCAGCGTGGCCAGCGCTGCACCTTGCGCCACGGTATCGCCTTCGCTGACATGCAGGGCGGTGACTCTGCCAGCGACGGGTGCCGGTAAGGCTATTTGTTCTTCCTGGCGAATTTCTACCCGGCCATAACTCCACATCAATCCGTTGGCGAGCGCCGATGGGGCATTGACCGGTTCAATGGTCAACCAGGCCAGTGACGCCTGCGGCACCTGTATAAAACCTTCCGGTAACCCGGTAGCAAGGGCTGCCTGGCTCACCGCTGGCTCATCCGCATGGGATTGGGCTTCGCAGCCAGCCAGGCTGACGATGCACAGCGCCGTTAACGCTATAACACCGCTCGGGAGTTTCCTTAACAAGTAATGATGCATAGAGCCGGTTCCGCAGGTTGATGAAAGAAGAGGGCGCCTGGAGCGCTGACATCCTATTCATCCATCCTTGCGGGAAGCTTGCGTGGCATAAAAAACTGCATTCCATAAAGCTATTTGCAATAAAAACACTAATGATTCTTATTTATATTTCTTTGGCGTTTCGATATAGTGCGCGCGCTCACAACAATACCCTTGAGGGAAACACACATGTCCGTAACATCTTTCACGCAAGTTCTGCCAATGCGCACCGCCATCCGCCCATTGGCGCTGGCTATTCTGGTCGCGGCGGCAGCACAACCGGCCTTCGCGCAACAGGACGACAGCAAAAAAGCGGTGCTGCCCACTGTAGTCGTGGAATCCATGAGCGAGCAGGACCCGACCAAAAGCTACGTGAACTACAAGCAAGCCAGCGTGACGCGTAATGGACAGGACGTGAAGGACACACCACAGACGATCGATACCATCGACGTACAAAAGTACAAGCTGTACGGCATGAATGACCTCAGCGTCATGCTGGCCGGTACACCAGGCATTACTACCAACTACGATATGCGCGGTGACGGCATCACCATCCGCGGCTTCTCAGCTGATTCCGGTGATATTTACCGCGATGGCATCCGTGAAAGCGGCCAGATTCGCCGCAGCACCGCCAACATTGAACGTATTGAAGTATTAAAAGGCCCTGCATCATTGCTGTACGGCCGCAGCGCTGGCGGCGGCGTGATCAACATGGTCAGCAAGTACGCCAACTTTGAATCCAACAGCTCGGTAGGCGTGTACGCCGGTAGCTGGGACAACTACGGCGCAACTCTTGACGTTAACCACGTAATCAACGAAAACGTGGCGGTGCGTGTAACCTCCGAAGCCGGTGACAGCGAAAGCTTCCGTGCGCAGGTGGAAAACGACATTCGCATGATTTCCCCCAGCGTTACCTTCAATAACCGCGAAGGTTTGGAGTGGACGCTGCAATACACCTACGACAAACTCACCCGCAGCCCGGACCGTGGCCCTTCCTACGAAAACCTGCCAGCAGGCACCTCTATTCGTGCCAGCTTTGTGCAGGATGGCGATTTTGTTGACGATATTCTGAATGTATTCCGTTCAGATTTGACTTACGCCTTCAATGACAAATGGTCTTTGAAATGGGCGCTTAGCCACCGTGAAGCCGAGCAGAACTTTGATCACTTCTACGGCGGTACTTACTGTGATGACGCGGGCAAAACGCTCACCGGTGGCAACTGCACCTGGAATGGTTATGTGCGTCAAAATTCCTACGCCTGGCAGGAAACCATCAACAAAACTGATTCCAACGCGCTGGAGTTGAAAGGTGAGTTCCTGACGGGTGGTTTGCAACACAACCTGTTGGTAGGTCTGGATTCTTCCTGGGAAGATCGTGAGCCGGAATTGTTCAGCAACCGTGCTCCGGTGGTGCTCTATGGTTATGTAAATCCGTTCGATTATGCAGATCGTTATAATGAGCGTGACAGTCAACCGCGTCCTGCGCCGAGCCAGAAAAATCATCACAAGGCAGAATCGCATGCATTGTTTGTTCAGGACGTAATTACCCTCGTGCCGGAAGTAAAACTGGTATTGGGCGCGCGTTACGACTGGTATGAGTTTGGCTCAACCAACCGTTTGCTGGAGCCAGGAGCTGCTGATCGCAGCCGCAGCTATAACGACAGCACTTTCAGCCCGAGTGTTGGTGTGGTGTGGCAGCCGGTAGAAGCCCACAGTTTCTATGCCTCTTACAACAAAAGTTTTGCTCCTTATGGCGGTCGCGGCATGTTGAGCGTGTCTACCAGCAGCACCGCTGTGTACGATGCCGACCCTCAATTTAACGAACAATATGAAATCGGTGTGAAAAGTGACTGGCTGAACCAGCGTTTGAACACCCAGATCTCGGTATTTAATATCGAGAAAAATAATATCCGTTACCGTCCGGACCCGGAAAACGATCCTTACACCTGGGCCGTACAAGGTCAGCACCGTTCGAAGGGTGTGGAATTCAGCTTTATTGGTCGCCTGATCGACACCATTTATGTTCGTGGTGGTTATGGTTGGCAGGAAGCACAAGTTCGTAAGGACGTAGTGACTCCTGCTAACGTGGGCAGATACCTGCAAAACACTGCCAAAGACAGCGGCAACCTGTTCGTGCGTTATGTGCCGTCCGAGCGTTGGTATGCTGAAGTGGGCGTAACCCGTATGGGCGATTTGTACACCACCCAAAGCTTTACCCCAGGTCTGGAATCTTATGAGCGTTTCGACGCTGCTGTGGGGTACAGCGTCAACAATGTGAACATCACCCTTGCGGTTTCCAACCTGAATGACAAGGAATACTGGCGCGCCTCATCCATGCCAGGCTCCCCACGCAACGTCCTGCTGCGTGCCAACTATCAGTTCTGATAATTAATTTGCCAGGAAAACAAAAATGCCAGCCGGATTTTCCGGCTGGCATTTTTTATGGGTGAGGTGATTTTTTTACCTTGCGTTGTTATGGTAAAAAGTTTACTGCTCATCAAAAAAAGATGAAGAATAGATTTCTTCAAACTTTGTTATGTCAATTTTTGTGCCGCTATCGATTAATCTGTTTGCCTCTTCTTGGGCAGCCTCTAGAAATTTTAGGTAATTTTTGTGAAACTCCGTCATCAAGCTAAGATCAGGGTTGCTCTGGTGCTCTAAGTGAAATCGGGTATGCCATCTTATAGCTGCAGCATTTATGTATTCCGCTTTGATCATCTCTCCCCATTCTTTTCTTAGGTTATCTGTTTCTTCTGTTGTTCCATTTTTTTGGTGGTGCTTTTGTATTTCTATTGTTAAGCATCGAATATTATCTAAGCTTTCATTTAGCCTACGAATCAAGGAATGTATTAGTTGGTATGAAATTCTTTGGTTTTGATTTAGCGATAAAAGGGCGTCTTTGTAATAATTGGAAAAAATATAATTTGTTATGCCGATGCAGGCTGAATTATCAATTCCCTTGGCTCCATATAGCTGAAGGTCTCTAGAGAATGAAGTTATTACTCGTTCAATTTCTCTATCAATATCTCTCAATTCCTCAAGAAGAAGGACTTTTATTTTTCGTGCTTTAGACCAGTCTTTGACTAGGCCTGTGACTTGAGCGAGCATCCAACCGATGAAAACTGATGCAACACCGATAGCCAATTTAAGCATCATATCGCTATTATCCATAAAATATTCCAAATGCTAACGCTGAGCCGTAAAGAAACGGAACTAAGTTCCGTAGGGGGTGGCAATAGCTCGTGTAAAACGTTTTGCTCAGATCATGATGAGGTGCCAACCCTGATTTTTTATCTGCATCCCAGCCTCTGTCTGAGCACAAAGCGGAAGCTGGTTTTGCAAAATCACTCCCAGGATAACGTCAACGTAATTACCGCAGGCGGTTTTTCCGGGAGCGCTGATCGCTGAATGTATACGGACTGGGTAGGCGCATCCGCGAGGTTTGATCCATACACATGAGTGCCTTTGGTGGACTTTACGAAGGTGAGTTCGACCGTTTTTACGTTCATCTTTTTCTCTCGTTATTAATCACGGTAGATAGTTTCAATCAGGTGATAGCCAAACTGGGTTTTAACCGGGCCGTGCACCACATGTATCGGCAGCTTGAATACGACGTTATCGAAGGCTTTAACCATTTGGCCTGGCTTGAACTCGCCAAGGTTCCCTCCCTTTTTGGCTGAGCTGCAAAGTGAGTGCTTTCTCGCCATTACACCAAAGTCGGCGCCCTTGGCGATAAGTTGCTTTATCTTCGCGGCTTCGCTTTCCGTTTTAACCAGAATATGCCGGGCGGAGGCAGATTGTTTTTTTGAATTCATAGTGGACTCTTTTGTGCGTGTACTGACCTTGAGCATTAAGGTCAAAGTGATGCTGGGCGTATTGTAGATTCAATCACCCTTACCTGCGAGAGGGCAGGTTTTGGATTTACGGGTGCTCAGAACAGCACCCTGGTTAATGGCGCAGTCTGGTTTTACTCCAAGAGTGCACACCTCAAATAAACTTGTACAAAAAATACAATTGGTATAAGTTTGTATTGCCCCTCTTTTATGGATGCCATCCCTATGTTGCTATCCAGACTTTTCTTCAAAGCCTTCCTTGTCAGTTTGTTGCTGTTCAGTTCGCTGGTGTCTGCCGATTGGCGTGAGGCTTTGCCTGATGCCCGGTTGGTTGGCAGTGGTGAGCTGCGGATGTTTGGTTTTTCGGTGTATCACGCCGACTTTTGGAGTGGCGCGGCAACGCCCGGTGAGCTGGAGGAGGGCAAAGCGCCTTTTGCTCTTGAGCTGACTTACCGCCGTTCTATCAGCCGCGACCAGTTGGTGAAGGCCAGCCTTAAAGAAATCAAACGTTTGCACTCCGGCGATACCAGCGCTGCGTCCCTTGAGCAATGGCGGCAGGAAATGCTGTTGGCGTTTGTGGATGTGCAGGCGGGTGATCGTATTACCGGCGTATTTTTACCCGGTGAAGGTGCGCGTTTTTATTTCGGTGACACCTTGCAGCACCAGGTAAAAGATGAGGCGTTTGCGCGGGCGTTTTTTGCCATTTGGCTCGACCCGCGCACCCGCAACCCCAAACTTCGCAGCCAATTACTTGGCCCGCAACAACCCTGAACCCGAGGAGATCGTCATGCTGAAAAAAATAGTGTTGTTGCTGTGTATCGGTTTGGCGAGCTGTAGCGGGGTTGAGGTGCAAACCTACCAGCAAGCCACCCCGGCGTTGGATTTGCGGCAGTTTTTTGAGGGTAAGGTTGAGGCCTGGGGCATGTTTCAAAAACGCTCCGGCGAGGTGGTGCGGCGTTTTTATGTGGATATTCACGGCTATTCGGAAGGTGAAAACCTGATTCTTGACGAGTCCTTTACTTACGACGATGGCAGCACGCAAAAGCGTGTATGGACGCTGACACCCACCGGCGATGGCAAGTGGCGCGGTACCGCAGGAGATGTCGTGGGTGAGGCGTTGGGAGAGGTTTCCGGTAATACGTTTCGCTGGCGTTATGTATTGAGCCTGCCGGTGGATGGCAAGGTGTACGATGTTCATCTGGATGACTGGATGTATCTGATTGATGAAAACACCATGGCCAACCGTTCGTTTATGACCAAGTTCGGTTTTGAGGTAGGGCAAATCACCTTATTTTTCCGTAAACAGCCCTGATCTCCGCAGCACCTGACTCAACAGCCCTTATCGCTAAAGCGGATGCTGCTCCGTGCCACGCGGTGCAGCAAGGGAAACAGCAGCGCCCAGATGGCGGCAATCAGCAACAAACTTGGCCAGAGGCCAAGCGGCAAGCCCACACCGGCCAGTTTGGCACCCCCGAAATAGGACAAGGCGCCGCCGCAGGCGCCCAGCACACTGCCCATCCACCAGGGCTGCGCTGTCCAGCGCAGGCTGTAGCGCAAGGTGCTGGCAAATAGCAGCCAGAGTAGCGCCAGCCACAAAGGCAGCAGCAGGTGGTTGTCACCAAAGTCGAAAACGCCCACATAACCCAGCACGCAGTCGAGAATCCAACCGCATACCGCCACCTGAACCAGGCTGCGCCATTCATTGCGATCTTCTGCTACCCAGCGCACATGCGCCGCCAGGCAGGCAATGGCAATTAACAGTAACCAGCCCTGTTGTGCGCCGAATACACAGGCCAGCCAGCCGATCTGGAACAGCCCGGCATTGAGCACCAGTCGGCCGCGCGTGTTCATGCGGTCATACCAAAAGGTTGTGGCCGGG
Source organism: Cellvibrio polysaccharolyticus (assembly GCF_015182315.1). Lineage (NCBI taxonomy): Bacteria > Pseudomonadati > Pseudomonadota > Gammaproteobacteria > Cellvibrionales > Cellvibrionaceae > Cellvibrio > Cellvibrio polysaccharolyticus. The sequence goes on along the minus strand of NZ_PRDL01000001.1, from coordinate 2,693,121 downwards.
CAGCGGGTTTGGCCAGTAGCAAATGGGCAGTGCCAATGCTGCGTTCCAGAAAACCGCCTTCGCAGTAACAAAAGTAAAACTCCCACAGGCGAAAGAAGGTTTGGTCGTATCCGGATTCTTCCAGCAGGTGTCGGCTGCGGCGCAGGTTGTCGTACCAGTGGCGAAGTGTGCGCGCGTAGTGCAAACCGAAATCTTCCATATGATGCAGGTTCATGTCGGTATCACGGCTGATGACGTTCAACATATTACTCATCGAGGGCAGTGCGCCGCCGGGGAATATGTAGCGCTGGATAAAATCTACCGATTTTTTGGCCTGCTCATAGCGTTGGTCGCGGATGGTGATGGCTTGCAACAGCATCAGGCCATCGTCTTTTAGCAGGTGCGCGCACTGCTTGAAATAGTCCGGCAAAAAACGGTGCCCGACGGCTTCGATCATTTCGATGGAGACCAGTTTGTCGTACTTGCCGGTCAGGTCGCGATAGTCTTCCAGTAGCAGGGTGATGCGGTCTTGCAGCCCCTGTTCTTCAATCCGTTGCCGGGTGTAGTCGAATTGCTCTTGCGACAGCGTGGTGGTGGTGACTTTGCAGCCATAGTAGGTAGCGGCGTAGATGGCCATGCTGCCCCAACCGGTGCCGATTTCCAGCAGATGATCATCGGCTTTCAGTTCAAGCTTGCGACAGATGCGATCCAGTTTATTCCACTGGGCTTGCTCCAGCGTGTCATCGGGACTGCGAAACATAGCGGCGGAATACATCATGGTGGGGTCGAGCAATTGCTCGAACAGTTGGTTGCCCTGGTCGTAGTGGGCTGAAATATTGCGCCGTGCACCTTCGCGGGTATTGCGGTTCAGCCAGTGCAGCACTTTGATCAAAGGTCTGCGCAGCAACGCCAGCCCGCCTTCCATTGCATCAAGAATATCCAGGTTGGCAACAAAGATGCGCACCACCGCGGTGAGATCCGGGCTGCTCCAGTAATTCCGGATATAGGCTTCCCCGGCACCAATAGAACCATTACCCGCTACCAGCGGCCAGAGTGCGGCATTGTGGACGTGGATCTCGCCATGCAGCTCCGCACCTGGCGTACCAAAATTCAAGCGTTCGCCATTCTCAATAATGCTTAAGTGCCCGGTACGCAGTTGCTGCAATTGACGCAACACCAGTTTTTTTACGATCCCGGTGCCGATTCCGGTGTTGCTGCTGTCGGTCAGTGCACTACCGGAATTGGCAGGGTTAAAGCCAGGGTTTGTCATGGCGAGACTCCAGATGCGCGGTGCGATATTCACCGATAGCAGGTTCGTGGTTGAACAGCGGAATACGTTTCAGCAACAGGCGCAACGCTTGCCAATAGATGGCGAGTATCGTTTTGCCGGTCATCCAGGGGAAGGACAGCAAGTAGCGGTGCAGGGCGGATCGGCTGAGCGCTACGCGCTTCAGCCCCAGCACGGCTTCAAACATTTTTTCTTCGTTTTCCCAGTCTTGCATAGTGGCTTGCAGCCGCTCGCCGGGGGGAGTAAATGCCATGCGGTATTCCAGATCGCGGGGCAAAAAAGGCGATACATGAAAACACTTGGGTACCCGGTGCCGTGACACGCCCGAGGCGTGGGTGGGCAGCACATAGTGGTAGCGCTCCCGCCAGGGCGTATTGCTGACTTCACAAAGAATGGCGGCGAGGCTGCCGTCAGTTTCAAAGCAGTAAAAAAAGCTCACCGGGTTGAACGCCAGCCCCCAGCTGCGCGGCTGGGTAAGCACGCAAATCTTGCCCTCCGGCCTGTGCTCCAGCGCTTCGGCCACCCGCGAGCGCACCGCGTCACTGAGCGATATGCCCTGCCGGGTAAGGTGCGGTAGATAGTCGGTTTCTCTGAAGGCAAACGGCGCCCAGCGCGATTTGCCGGCCAGTCGCGAAAGCCCCAATACCTCGGTTTGTTCGGCCAGATCCATGTAGAGCATGCCAATGCGGTAGCGAAAGCTGTGATCGCGCGGCGTCAGCCGGTGATGGCTCACCCAGCCGCAATAGAGGGCGCTGTTCATAGTTGCTCCCCGAAGGCGGAAGCTACACGCAGGGCGCTTACCACGCCGTCTTCGTGAAAACCGTTCGCCCAGTAAGCGCCGCAGTAAAAGGTATTCAGTTCGCCGTGCAACTCGCGCCAGCGCTCTTGCGCTGCCACCCCGGCCAGGCTGTATTGGGGGTGGGCATAGCGAAAGCGGCCAAGGATTCTTTTCGGGTCAATCGCGGCGGTTTGATTGAGGCTGACACAAAAGGTGGTGTCGTTTTCAATGCCTTGCAGGATGTTCATGTTGTAGGTGACTGCTGCCGGTTGCCGGGTGGAGTTACCCAACCGGTAATTCCAGCTCGCCCAGGCCAGCTTGCGACGCGGCAACAAGGTGGTATCTGTGTGCAGTACCACCTCGTTATCGGCGTATTGCAAGGCACCGAGAATTTGTTGTTCATTTTCGGTAGGTGCAGCCAGCAGGCTCAGAGCCTGGTCGCTGTGGCAGGCAAACACGACCCGGTCAAAGCGTTCACTGCCGGTGGCGCTGTGCACCGTTACACCGGTTTCGTCGCGCTCAACCCGTTGCACCGGGCAGTTCACCCGAATGTGTTTATCAAAGCGGGCGGTGAGCAGCGCAATATATTGCCGGGAGCCGCCGCTGATCACCCGCCATTGCGGGCGATTACTGACCGATAGCAGGCCGTGGTTTTTGCAAAAGCGTACAAAAAACTCCAGCGGGAAATGTTGCATGTCGGCCAGCGACATCGACCAGATGGCCGAGCCCATGGGCACAATGTAATGATGGATAAATCGCTGGCCGTAGCCGTTATCCCGAAGGTAAGCGCCCAGCGTGGTATCCGCCGCAATGCGTTGTTGTTCGAGGTCAGCCACTGCCTCGCGGTTAAAGCGAAGAATATCGCGCAGCATGCCCCAGAATTTGGGTGACACCAGGTTGCTGCGCTGGGCAAACAGGGTGTTCAAATTATTGCCGTTGTACTCAACACCGGTTTCCGGATCGCGCACTGAAAAGCTCATTTCAGTCGCCTGCGAAGCCACCCCCAGGTGATCCAGCAAGCGGATAAAATTGGGGTAGGTCCAGTCGTTAAAAACAATAAAACCGGTATCAATGGCGTAACGCTGCCCGGCAACTTCCACATCAACGGTATGGGTATGGCCACCAATCCAGGAGCCGGCTTCAAATACGGTAATGTCGTGTTTGCGGTTAAGCAGGTAAGCGCAGGTAAGGCCCGAGATACCACTGCCGATAATAGCGATTTTCATGAAGGGTTATCCTGATGAGAACGGGCAAGGCGCTTTCCGAGTGCCAGCTGCAAGCCTTGTGGCAAAGCAGCCAGCAGGCGCAGGGTAAAAATAAAAGGGCCGGGAAAGGCAATTTCCAGCGGGCGTTTTGGCAGCCGGGCGGCGATGTAAGCCACCGCTTTTTCAACCGGCCAGCGCATCGGCATAGGGAAGTCGTTACCGCGGGTTAGCGGCGTATCAACAAAGCCGGGGCTGACCAGGGTTACATCAATGTTTTCGTGGGCAAGGTCAATGCGCAGTGACTGGAACAGGTAGCGCATGGCGGCCTTGGAGGCACCATAAGCTTCGGAGCGGGGCAAGGGCAGCCAGGTTACCGAACTGCAAACGGCTACCAGATGTGGCTCGCTCGCCTTGCGCAACAAGGGCAAAGCTACCTCTACACAGCGAGCCGCCGAGAAGAGATTGGCGCTGACCACGCGCTCAATCATGTCGGCCTCAAAATGCCGGGCGTCCAGATATTCGCAGGTGCCTGCATTAAGAATCACCTGATCCACATAACCCCAGGCATTGGTGAGCTGCTCGCCCATCGCCTCGACCTGTGCCTTGTCGGTGAGGTCGCCGGGCAATACCAGCACTTGCTGCGGCCAGGCCGCGCGCAATGCTTCAAGGGCCTCGGCATTGCGTGCGCTGACCGCCAGCCAGTGTCCCTCGGCGAGGAGAACCCGTGCCAGCTCTGCACCTATGCCGCTACTGGCGCCGGTAAGCCAGATGCGCTTCATGCCAACCTCCTTTTCAGCCACGCGATGATTGATCCCATTAAGGGTAGATGCTCGTAGAGCAGGGCGCCTGCGTCAAAATAATCCCGGTGCTGATATACCTTGTCGCGCCATAACAAATGGCTGCAACCTTCCACGCGAATGGTGTTGCCTCCGTTCAGCCGGGGGTGGCGACAATAGAGTGTCCAGAGTAAATAACCGGCGCCTTCTGCCACCTGGTCGTAACCGTGGAATTCAAAACGTATGTCAGTGACGTTGGCATAGAGCTGGGTAAAGTAGTCCTTCAGCGCTGGCAGGCCGTCGATCTTGTGCAAGGGGTCGCGAAAACTTATGTCCGGGGTGTACAGCTCGCCCAGCTGATCCAGATTACTGGCATTCAGGGCTGCAAAATCCCGTGCGAATTGCTGGAGGAAATCAGACATGGCTGGCTCCGGAGAAGGACTCTACGAGGTTAAGTTGCTGTAAACGGTGCAGGGTGGCGATGGGGTTGTCGGCGAGGTGAATGTCCGGCGTTGAACCCAGCATATCGTGGTGAATACTGACCGCATGGCCGCTCAGCAACAGCGGTACGTCAACGGCTTCGAGCATGGCGCGCAGGTAGCCGGGTTTTACGCAGCCATCGGCATAAAGCACCACCGCACGGGGCTTGAGTTTGGCGACGGCAAAGGTCAGGTTTTCTGCCGGTATAGGCCACTCATACAAGCTGAGCGGGCAGTCGCTGTTGTTCGCCAGCCAGGCGCTCAGCCAAAAGCCCGGTTCCATCACCCGGTCAGAGAGGTTGAGCATGAGTAAGGGGGCACCGCTGCGCAGGCGATTGTCGTGGGCAATGCGGGAACCGAGTTTGTTACGCAGCCAGGAAAGAAAAAACACCTGCTCTACGCCAGTGGCCGATTGGCAGTTCCAGCGCAGCTCCAGCCTTTCAAGAAGCGGTAGTAACAGGTAGCGACAGAGTGTTTCCGGCGGGTAGAGCGCCAGCGCCTGGTTAAAGCTTTCATCCAGTGGCCGCTCGGCCAATTCCTCAATATAGCCGAGCCACTGCTGTAACCCGCCGGTCCAGAAAGAGTCCAGGGTTTCTTCGGGTTGTTGAGCTTCTTGCAGCAACAATTTGACCTGGCTGACCGCCACACCGCGCTGCAACCAGCCGAGCACATCGTGAATGCGGGCGATCTGGTCAACGGAATAAAGACGATGGCCTTTCAAGGTGCGCAGCGGGCGAATTAACCCGTAACGACGTTCCCAGGCGCGCAAGGTAACGGCGTTAACGCCAGTGCGCAGCGCCACTTCGCGAATAGGCAGCAGCACTTCTGACGTGGAGGTGTCGCGGGTGAGAGGTTGATTGGAGTTCATAGGCCGTTCCTCAGGCTGAGGTCTTCGGGATGGGGCTGCAGGTACGCCTGGCGCTGGATGTAGGCCACCGGGTTGCGGCGAAAGTGATGCTTGATCAGCGTCATCGGCACCACCAGCGGCACGATGCCGAGGCGATATTGATGAATCAGATGTTGCAGCTCCTGTTTATCCGATGGGGTTAAGGCACGCTTCAGATAACCGGATAGGTGTTGCAGCACATTGCTGTGGCTGCCCCGGCTGGCGGGCTTGCGAAGGGCAGCCATTAACTGGCTGAAATAACGGGGGGCAAAATCGGCCAGCGGGGTAGCGGCGTTTTGCGCGATGGCACGACCCAGCAAGCGGTATTGCTCGTTGCAGGTAGCCATCAGCTGATATTTGTAGCGCTCGTGAAACACAATAAGCGCCTTGCGCGTCAGCCCGTCGCGCAGCAATTTTTGCCATTCGGCGTAGGCGAATACGCGGGTGATAAAGTTTTCCCGCAGCACCGGGTCATTAAGCCGGCCATCTTCTTCTACCGGCAAATCCGCTTGCTCTTTCATTAAGGCAGCGGCAAACAAGCCGCGACCGCTGGGCGCCGGATAGCCGTTTTCCTGATACACCTTGACCCGCTCCATACCGCAGGAGGGGGATTTTTGCATCAGGATATAGCCGGAAATATCGTGCAGTTGGCGGGCGGTTTTTTCGCCGAAAGCGGTCAGCGCATCCGTAACATCAATATCGCTACGGCTGACACCCACCGCACGCGGATTGGCCGGGTCGCCTACCAGCCGAATCGGCGGGCGAGGGGTGCCCAAACCGATGGCTTGTTCGGGGCATACCGGCACAAACTCGAAATGCCGGGCCAATATCTCGCTGCACAACCGGGATTCCTTATGGCCGCCGTTGTAGCGAACCGGTTGACCGAGCAAGCATGCACTTATGCCGATCCTGATAGTGTCGCTGGTGCCCATACGAACCTCATTGTTGTACAGTTATTTATATTTGTATAACTTTTGCAGCATAAGACTTATGTTGTACAAGTCAATATATTTGTACAATTTTTACATTCTGAGGCAAAAGCCGGGGTGCGGATAAACCTGGGGTAATAACCCAGGTTGGCGTAAAGCTGATGCCTGGCCGTGAGCGCAGATTGGAAAAATGCGCTGAGACAAAAGAGCCTCGGAAAAAAGACAGAAGAAGAGGCAAAGGAAGAGGCAATAAAACAAAAAGGAACAAAGCGAAATGGAAAGGGAATGGGGGTGAAAAGTGATGACAAATAGCGAAGCGCTAACGGTTTCAGAATGGCTGAATTGAGAGCACAGCGGGACGGTGGGGGTGAGCTAACAGTAGCCTGGTTTTTACCTGGCCGGGGTTAGTGACTGGAGAGGAAGTACAGACATTGCGCCGGTACTTCCGTCAAGGTGCTGACAAAAAACGCTATCAGCGTTGATCTTGCAATTCGGCAAGGCGGCTTTTCAGCGCGGCGACTTCTGCCTCCAGCTCGCGAACCCGCTCGGTGGCTTGTACTTCAACGCTGACATCTTTTTGAATGCCAATAAAGTAGGTGAGCTGGTCAGCTTCGTTAAAGGCGGGGGTAATCGAAAGCTCATTCCAGAAGGCGCTGCCATCCTTGCGGTAATTGCGGATGATCTCCCGGCTGGGGAGATCGCTGCGAATGGCCCGGCGAATGGCGGTCAAGCCGGGTTGGTCGCGGTCATCGCCCTGCAGGAAGCGGCAATCCTGATACAGAATATCGTCTACGGTATAGCCGGTGAGACGTTCAAAAGCCGGGTTGGCGTAAATAAGAATATTGTCTTCGCCTTCCCGCTCGGCTACCACAATGCCATCGTTGGAGGCTTCAATTACCAGTTGCAGTAATTTTGCGTTGATCATGTTTGATTATCCGATTGCATGAAAAGGCGTCACGTGAAGGCCTGTCCAGTTGAACATTATTTGCGTTTCGAAGGCTGCCTTATTTCAGCGCACTATTCAACCTTTGTCATTTATAATGCGGCCACCAAATGCCCCGGGTTCACCTGTTATGTCCGACTTGCCAGACGCTGTATCTGTCGCCTTCGAATCTTCTGCCAGTGATGAATTGCTGCCGATTCGCGACGTAGTGCGTCTTACCGGCGTCAACCCGGTTACCTTGCGCGCCTGGGAACGACGCTACGGATTGATCCAGCCGCTGCGTACCGAGGGCGGCCATCGTCTTTATTCCCCGCAGGATGTGACAACCATCCGCCATATCATGACCTGGATCGAGCGCGGCATTACCGTCAGCAAGGTGGGCGACCTGCTGGCGCGCAGTAAAACCCTTGAGGCGGCAGCACGCCCCGTGGTTGCCGGGCAAGCGGCCAGCCCGGCTGGCGAGCTTGCGTCGGCGCAGGTTGATGATGTCTTGCAGGCTTGCCGGGAGTGGCAACACAGTATTCGCCTGGCGGTCGCTGCGTTTGATGAATCCCGGCTTGAGCAATTGTATGACCAGATTTTTTCTTCATGGCGGTTGCCACTGGTTTTTGACGAAGTGTTATTGCCGGTGTGGCATGAGTTGATGCACCAGACAGGTTTCGGCCAGCGTAGCCAATGGCTGTTTTATGATGCCTTTTTGCGAGCGCGGGTGCTGCAACGTTTGCAGTTGGCGCGCCCGGCTGGCGAGCCCCGAATATTATTGGCAGCCTTGCCAGAGCAATGTCGCGAGCTGGAACTGCTGGTCGCCGGGCTTTTGTTGGGAGGGGATAGTGGCGAGGTGCGGGTATTGGCGGTTGGTCAGCCATTGGAAGAATTACCTTTGCTCTGTCAGGCCATTCAGCCGCGTGCGCTGGTATTTTTCGCGCCGGCGCCGCCCGGTGCCAATGGCCTTCAACAATTGCGCAAACTGGTCCTGGCCATCGACTGTCCGGTGGCGCTGGCCGGGTTGGGCGCTGATCTGGCAGAAGATCAACTCAAAGGTTCGCCCATTGCCAGCCTTGGCGGCCAAACGCAATTGATGCAGCAGCGGTTGCAGCAGTTTATCAAAGGGCATCTGGATACCTGAGTGGGTGCAGGTATCTTTTAATATTTTTTCTCCTGTAGCTTCGTTTCTCTTTAACCGTTGCTCTTCAAGTCGCTCTCTTCAAATTGTCTCTCTTCAATATCCCGCTTGATCAATTCGCTGCCTGTTCAGTTTGCCTTTCTATTTGTTGCCGTAGCCTTGCCCATGTCTGCGCGATTGTGAACCGGCGGTATTCCATGGCGGGCAAATCATTCCCATATTTGGTTGCGTAAAGTGGAATGGTGTCATGTTGATGGCTGCTACCAAAGTGGGACGACCCCGGCTCCATGGTGGGTGATGATATTCAACGCAGCGTGAAATCATTGTTCATCGACTTTTTCATAACACCATAATTCGGAAAAAGCATCGGTTCCTTTCATCCTGCCGGCACCAGCCAAACCTGCATTCCCCTGTTCCGTTTTTAACAATAAATAAAACCGTGAATGCGTATTCCAATAATGAGGTCAATATGAAATCAGCATTTCCCCTTGCGGCAGGCGTCAGCCTGATGCTTGCGCTCACTGCCTGTGGCGGTAGCTCAAACAGCAATAATGCCAGCAGCAGTGTTGTTGCCAGTGTAGCCAGCAGCATTGCTTCTTCAGCGGTAGCGGTGGTGAGTAGTGCGCCTGCCGAAGAAGTGGTTTCCAGCCACAGCAGTGAGTCGTCCGCCAGTAGCAGCCTTGTCTCCAGCCAGAGTTCTTCCAGCAGCCTGTCTTCCAGTAGTGCGCTATCCAGCAGCAGTATTTCTTCGCGGGCGGTAAGTTCGGCGGTACTGGTTATTTCCAGCCAGGCATCAAGTATGTCTTCTGCGACACCGGCCAGCTCCAGTGAGGCAAGCAGCAGCGTCGAAAGCAGTGAAGCATCCAGTGAGCTGGCAAGTTCCAGCAGTGACGCATCCAGTGAAGCGGCCAGCTCCAGTTCGGCGGCAGGCACCGCCAATGGGTGGGCGTTGGTATGGAGCGATGAATTTGACAGCGCCGACATTGATCGCAGCAAATGGGAAAACGAAGTGAACTGCTGGGGCGGCGGCAATGGGGAATTCCAATGCTACACCGATGACCCGAAAAACAGTTTCGTGGATAACGGTATTTTGAACCTGGTTGCGCACCGCGAACATAACTGCGGCCCGGCCACTAACCAGGAAGACCCCAACTACAACCCCAACGATGTTTCCGTGTGTAAACCTTATTCATCGGCACGGTTGCGTACCCGTGGCATGGCCGACTGGAAATACGGCCGCATGGAAATACGCGCCAAACTTCCGTTCGGTAAAGGTTTATGGCCCGCCATTTGGGCGCTACCATCGCAAACCGTTTACGGTGCCTGGCCGCATTCCGGGGAGATAGATATTCTGGAAATTTTCGCGCCCGGGCACAGCGATTTCGGCCCGGAAAATGAAGTGCACGGCACACTGCATTACGGTTTTTCCTGGCCATGGAATCAATACAGCGGCGCGGGTTACACGCCACCGGCCAATGTGTGGGAAGAATTTCATACTTACAGCGTTGAATGGGAAGAAGGCGAAATTCGCTGGTACCTGGATGATCACCATTTCGCCACACAAACCTCCGCAGGCTGGTTCACCTATTACTGGGGCGGCCAGCAGCGTGGTTATCAAGTGGGCAGCGGTGCGCAGCCATTTGATGAGTTATTTCATATTGTGTTGAACGTGGCGGTAGGTGCCTCTTTCCTGCCGGAGCCGGAACCCTCGGGCGTTTTCCCGCAAGCCATGGAAGTGGATTTTGTACGCGTTTATCAGTGTGCCAATGACCCGCTAACCGGCAAAGGTTGCGCGACTATTGGCGACCAGGCAACAGAAGTGGTCGGTCATGCGCCACCGGCAGATGTGCGTGCCGAAATGTCTTTATTTCGCGATGGTGTTGAAACCTTGCAGCTTGAAGACAAAGACGGTGCGCCGGTTACTGAAATATTAACCCCGGGTTTTTACCCGGATGCTGGCACGGTGGTTTCCAACCCGGCCTATGCAGACGGTGATCAAACGCTGTGGGATATTCAATTCAATGGCGCCGGCAGTGCATTTTTGACGTCAACCAATGGCCTTCATTTTGGTGACAATTTACACAGCCGGGTAAAAAATCTCGGAGAGATGAAATTTGATTTGCGGGTGTTAAGCATTGATGCCGGTGCCGGTTTGCGTATTAAACTGGATAGCGGCTGGCCCAACCTGAGCTTTCACGAAATTGATGTACCGCCAACCGGTGAGTGGTCAGAAGTGTCAGTGCGTTTTTACACCATGGAAGGCAATGATGGTGAAGCCTGGCGGCCCACCGCTGATTACACGCACATTGTTAACCCGTTTTTAATTGAGCCGATTCGCGGTAACGCCCATATTCAATTGAATAATATTCGCATTGTTTGCCTTGCCGATGTCAATGGTGGTTGTGATATCAACCCCATTCCTGAAGCGGTAAATCTCACCGAAACCTTTGACGTATTTAATGACGACGTGGATGCCCTGTGGGATTTTGGCCTTGGCATTTGGCAAACTGCCGGGCCTCATGTAGTAACCGCTGTGGTAGATGCTGATGAGCCGGCGCGCGGCAAAGTAGTTGATGTGCAATTCACCAGTGCGGCGCAAAATGGCATTGTATTTTTTCAATCCACTACGCCTTACAACGCCACAGCCCTGCAAGCAGGCACACTGAGTTTTGATATCAACGTGCTGGATTACGGCAGCAATACCGGCGGGCTGGTAGTAAAAGCCGATTGTGTTAACCCCTGTTCGTCGGGTGATATTCCTATCGGCCGGGTAGGCGAAAATGGTTGGGAAACGATCACTGTGCCGGTTGCTGACCTGGTAGCGGGCGGATTGGATTTGAGCAAAATTGATACACCTTTTGTACTCTTGCCACTCTGGGGTCAGCAACAAGGTGTTCATTTGCAATTGGATAATATTCGCTGGACGCTTCCCTGAGTCGACAGTGTTGGAGCAAACCTCCTGACGTCACACGGGGATTGTGCTGACATGAGGCGCGCAGTTTAAGCTGCGCGCCTTTTTTATTTTTCAAATTTGAGGCATTGGTCAAAAGGTATGGCGGCTTTTCAAGTCGTCCGTTTCTACCAAAAGCTGTTAAGGTAGATATTTTTGCAGAGGAATTCCCATCATGGCCTGGCTTGAAACCGATTGGACCAAAGAACTTGAACAGGTCAACGAATCCATGGGCAAACTCATGGACGAAAAAGTCGAGCCGATGATAGACCGTGCGCTGGATCGCGGTGTTCAGGAAATGTCGCTGGCACTCGATAAAGCCGCCTTCGAAGTGAAAGACGCCGTTGCCCAGTTGTCCTATGAACTTACCTTGCAACGACAACAAGCCGCCAAAGATGCGCGCCAACTCATTCACTATGCGGCGCTGGTTGCGGTCGTCGTATTTGTGGGGTGCACGGTAATCTTTCAGGTAGTTACCCGTCTTTAGTGATGGTGATTTGATAACCGCGAAACGGATGCCTGCAAGCCATTGATAGAGGAAAGTATGAAAAAGGTTGCCTACCAAGCCATTAAACATCTGATTCCGGAAGATTGCTGGTACAAACAGCAAGACTACCAGTGCGACATTATTTTCTTTGACGGTGATCAGCAGTGGCATAAGCCGCTGGATCTTGATGAAGCTTATGCGGTTGACGAAACGGACGATTTTTACCCGTTTATCGTGGTGAATGGCAACCTGAAAGCAAGCCAACTATTTAACGCCGAAACCGACGGCTCTACCGGTTTGATTGTGCTGGGTAATCTCGACGTCGATAACCTGGTGGTGGGCGGCCAGGAAATTTTTGTAACGGGCAATCTGACAGTAAAAGACCTTTTCTGGGGCGATTATAATCACGGTAGCCTGTTAGTGAAGGGCAGTATTCGGGCCAGGGTATTTATTAATACCGATTACGGGGTAGACCGCCAGCGCTTCCAAAGCGAAGACAATATTCACATTGCTCATCTGCTGTGGGACGATGCTGACGATGATTTCAGTGATATTGAGTATTTGCAGCAGTTATTCCGCCCGGAGTTTTTATTAACCCCCGATGAGCTGGATAATGACGATATCTGGTCATGGAAATGCTGGTTGAATACCACGGCTATTTTTACGGCACTCGCCCAATCCTCCCCTTTGTTGCTGGATACCATTGAAACACCGGATAACACGCCACCGGAAATTCCCTTTTTCTTTAACGATGAAGCACTCAGTGAAGAAAATCTGCGGCGTTTTGCGCAGAGCAAGGTATTAACCGGCTGGGCGCCTGAGGCGGGCGACGAGCTTTATATACAGTATTGGAGCGGTAGCGTTTATAAACGGGTGTTTATGATTCACGGCCAGCCGGATTCGATATTGGCCTATTTTCAGTCGGGCGAATCTTTCGCCTGTATGGTGTATTTGGCGGAGCAAAAAAGCCTCTATGGCGCGCTGACCGGCAAAAAGAAATATGTGCTCTCCACCGCCTTTAAAGTGATTGAAGACGGTGATAATGATAATTGGCAACCGATAGACGGCAACACCGAACAAAGCTACAGGGATTTTTTGCTGGAAAACTGGCCAATATTGCTGCGCGAATATTCGGAAATGATCAGCTTGCAAGCGGCATTTTTCAGTCAGGTATCGCGAGAAAAATTTGAAGAAATGATGAATCTTCCTCTGGCGCAATACCACGGCAAGAAATATTACAGCGATGACGATGATGCATCACTTTATATCCGCGGTGCGCAATGGCAGTTCCGGGTAGAAAATAAAGAGGAAGAGCAATGCGCTCGTATCAGCCTGGTGCAGCAACTGCCAGATGATGAAGATGGTGAAGAGGTTTACGACTTTTATCACATTGATTTGGAAGAAGCGATGGATGGTAGCCTCAAGCCCATTTTATACACCCAGGATACCGACGGTTACGACGCAGAGGTGTATGAAGTGCCTGCCTGTGATTTGCCAAAATTCCGCAAGGCGCTTAAGTATTTTTCAGTGCTGGAGAAAAATATTTTCAAAATGAATCAGCGCTTTTGGGAAAGACAATAGCGTTATTCTGCCCACTAAAAACGCCCATCAAACCCTTTCAGGGATGATGGGCGTTTTTGCAAGGCAGTTGTTTTGGCCGCTTTTTGGCAGGCCAAATCTACCGGTAACGGCTTTCCGGACGGTTTAAGCCAAGGTTATCGCGCAGGGTGCTGCCTTCGTATTCGGTTCTGAATAATCCGCGTTTTTGCAGCTCGGGAACTACCAGATCTGCAAAGTCAGTCAAGCCGCTCGGCAACATGGGCGACAGCACATTAAATCCATCTGCCGCACCTTGCTCAAACCATTCCTGCATCACATCGGCAACCGTTTCGGCGGTGCCGATCACCACATTATGGCCGCGGCCACCGGCAATGCGGGTATACAACTGACGAAGGGTGAGGTTGCCATCTTTTGCCAAACTGGTGAGCAATGCCTGGCGGCTGCGCTGCCCGGTTTCGGTAAGGGGAAGTTGCGGCAAGGGTTCGTCCAGCGGATAACCGCTCAGATCAAAGTTGCCAATCATTCGCCCTAACAACGCCAAACCGGCTTCCGGCTCGATGAGTTGTTGCAACTGCTCAAATTTTTGCCGGGCGTCCTCAGCAGTTTTTCCTACCACCACATAAATACCCGGCATGATTTTTACAGAGTCGGGGTCGCGACCGAATTGCGCCGCGCGATTTTTGATATCGCGATAAAAATCCTGTGCCGGTGCCAGCGCCGGATGCGCCGTAAATACCACATCAGCGGTACGAGCGGCCAATGCACGGCCTGCCTCGGAGGAGCCTGCCTGTACAGTAACCGGACGACCTTGTACCGGGCGCGCCACATTAAGCGGCCCGCTCACCGAAAAATGTTTGCCGGTATGATTCAATACATGCAATTTCTGCGGATCGTAGTATTGGCCGCTGGCTTTGTTGCGAACAAAGGCATCGTCATCCCAGCTGTCCCATAAACCGCTGACCACTTCAAAAAACTCTTCGGCGCGCTCGTAACGTTCTGCGTGGGCAAAATGTTCGGCGCGGCCAAAGTTGGTGGCTTCAGCGGCGGCATCGGACGTAACCAGATTCCAGCCCGCACGGCCCCCGCTTAAATAATCCAGCGAGGCAAATTTTCGGGCAATGTGGTACGGCTCGTTAAAGCTGGTGGTTTGTGTGCAAACCAGACCGATATGCTCGGTAACCGCAGACAGTGCCGCCATCAATGTCAGTGGTTCAAAGTAATCGGCGCGTGCGACTTTGTCGGCACCTTTGCCCAGAGTAACCGCTACGTTATCGGCCACAAATACGGCATCGAATAAGGCGCGCTCGGCAGTTTGCGCCAACTGTTTGTAGTGCGAAAAATTAAGCCCGCTGTCTGCCGGTACATCAGGATGGCGCCAGGCGCCAACGTGATGTCCGGTGGGGATTAAAAAGGCCCCGAGTTTAATTTTTCGGGTTGCCGTTTTTTCTGTTGGCGAATCGATTGACGATGTCATAACAATCCTGTTTTAAAAATACATTCTGATTTTTTAAAAATCCCAGCGCGCATTCACGCCAAAGTAGCGTTCATCATCGCGGGGTACCGCGCGATAAAGAGCGCCGTTAGCTTGTTGCAGGAAAGAGGCATAAGACTCGTCCGCGAGGTTTTTGCCCAGCAACGCAACGCGCCAGCCTTGAGCCGGGTCAGACAAGGCAACGCTGGCATTCCAGATGCCATAAGAACCTTGAATGGTATCCGGAGTTTGGCTCAGGTCGTATTGCACTTTGCTTTGCCAGTTGTAGTCGGTTCCCAATTCCACCTGCAAGCCGTTGTTGAGTTCAATCAGGTAAGTGGCTTGCAAGCTGCCTTTTACATCCGGTGAAAAGGGCAAGGGTTTGCCATTGACGCTGGCCGCTGCGATTTGTGCCGGGGTTAAACCCACCGGAATTTTGAAGTCGTCAATACGGGCATCAATTTTTGCGATGGCGCCTGACAAGGTAAATTGCGACGTGATTTTTGCTTCAAAATCCACTTCCACACCTTTTGAAGAAACTTCGCCGGCATTGATCAATCGGGTGACCACCGTACCGCCCACCACATCGCGGAAGTTGGCCTGGTAGTTGTCATATTGCGTGTCAAAAATGGCGGCATTAAAGCGCAAGCGATTATCAAACAGCGTGGATTTTAAACCCAGCTCTACGGATTCAGACGTTTCCGGTGCGAGCGGAAGGTAATCACCATTCACGGTAGCTGCGTTAAAAAATACGTTGTATGCCGGGCCTTTATAGCCTTGTGAATAGGTGAGGTAAGTAACTATTTCATCATTCAGGTCAAACTCGACACCCACACGGCCAGACACTTCGTCTTCGCGGGTGCTGCCAGAACCTGACTCGCCCGGGCGAATACCCGGTTGTGATACGTCAGAGGTAGAAACGCGTACATGATCAAATTCAATGTCGTCATTAGTCCAGCGCAAGCCGGCCAGAGTGCGGAAGCGGTCAGTGATGTTGAAAGTGGTTTCACCAAATACCGAGTAGCTGGTGGTATCGACGTTGTAATCTGCCACGCCGGTGTGCGGTACGCCCGTGGCGGTAATAATGTCACGCTGATAGCGTTGTTCATCTTCGGTTGTGAGGAAATATAAACCGGCGACGTATTCAATAAAATTATCTTTCGGCGAGGCCAGTCGCAATTCCTGGGAGAATTGATTGAAGTCTACATCTCCCCGGTCATGCGATTGTGCCTGTACGCCAGGAAGAATCGCTGGCAGGCGGTCGCCGTCCTGAATCTGGGTATTTTCCCAAGTGCGGTAAGCGGTGATGGACGTTAAGGTATGCTCGCCCAGTGACCAATCCAATTGAGCAGAGAAACCCTGGTTTACATCGTCAACACGGGTTTTAAGGTTTTGGTTGATGATGCGATTGTCTTCGCTGGCAACCACTGGTGCGCCTCCTGCCACCAGTGCGGGGTTGGTCGGTGTAATAACGCCCGTGGGGTAGGCCGCGGTGCTATTGCGGTAGAGCACACCTACCGGGATGGTATCGTCCGACTTCAGGTAGTCAGCAGAGAGGGTGACTTTTAAATCGTCGGACGGTGTTAATACCAGTTTGCCGCGGATGCCTTCCTTGCTGTAGCCATTCACGTTATCGCCATTAAAAAGGTTGGTGACGTTGCCATCGTAATCACCCCACAGCACGGCCAGCGAAGCGCGGGCGTTATCACTTAAGGAACCGGAAATGCCGGCGCTGATCCGCTTTTCATCACCGCCACCAAAATAGGATGTGTCGATAAAACCGCTGGTGTCTGTGGTGGGCTCTTTGGTGACAATATTGAGCACACCGGCAGAGGCATTTTTACCAAAGAGCGTGCCTTGCGGGCCGCGCAACACTTCAACACGTTCGATATTAAATAAATCCAGGGTCGCCTGACCCGCACGGGCATAAACCACACCGTCAATAACCGTAGACACAGTTGGCTCAACACCCGGTGACGTAGAAATGGTACCTACACCGCGCACAAATAAAGAGGCATCTTTATTCGAAGCGTTGGTGCGAAAGTTCAGGGTGGGCACCACAGCAGCGATGGTGGCAACACTGTTGCGGTTGGTTTTCGCAAGCTCGTCGCCTTTGAGCACTGAAACCGCAATGGGAACATTTTGTAGCGACTCTGCACGGCGGGTAGCGGTAACGGTAATGGTTTCCAGCTGGCTGGCGTCGGTAATATTTCTGGAAGAGTTATTGCCAGTGCTTTGTGCCAGAGCAATGCCTGGAAGTGTGGCAACCAGCGCGGTAGCCAGTGCCAACGGGCGAAGACGGAAATAAGGGATAGTGTGTTGTGTGGCGTTGCGGTAACTCATGATGTCTCCCAAAGCGCCTGGTATTTTCCGGGCGCGTAACAAGTGGTGAATACAAAACTGATCGCCGGGGCGTGCGTGTTATGCGCTTTGCACAGCGAGGCTTTGGTGGTGGTTAGCCTTTCATGCCGCCAGCGGTGAGATTGCCGACCAGCCGTTGCTGGGAAAAAGCAATCAACACCACCAGCGGCACAATACCTACGATCAGTGCTGCTGAAATAAGCGGCCAGGGAAAGGTAAATTCGCCCTGGTAAAACAAAATTCCCACGGGTAGGGTTCGGTTTTCAGGCGCGGCGTTAAGCACCAGCGCCAATAAAAATTCGTCCCAGGCATTTACAAACGCCAGGGTGCCGGCGGTAATCACACCGGGTAAGGAAAGCGGCAGCACAATGCGCCAGAGCGCGCTGAGGCGGCTGCAACCGTCGAGCATCGCCGCGTGTTCAAGGCTTTCCGGCAGGCTTTTAAAAAAAGCCACCAGCACCAGAATGCACACTGGCAAACTGAGTACCGCATTCGGCAGAATCAATGCCAGCCAGGTGTTGAGCAAACCCAGGCTGCGCATCATTTCAAATAACGGAACTTGCAAGGTGGCGGGCGGGCACATGGCAAGAGCAATCAACCCCACCAGCAACAAGCCTGCTTTGGGCAATGCCAGCCGCGCAAAGGCGTAGGCAGCGCCAATAGAAATTACCAGCGCGAGCAAGGCCGACAGGAAGGCAATCGCCAGGCTGTTGCCAAGAAATAACAACAGCGGCTGTTCGCTAAAAGCTTGCTGATAATTAACCAGCGAGGCTTGCTGCGGTAGCCAGGTAATGGGCGTGGCAGTCAGCTCTATTTCGGTTTTCAACGAGGTGAGAAAAATCCACATCACCGGGAATAATCCGTTGATCAGCACCAGCGCCACTATCAACCACAAGAGTGCTTTTGACGCGAACACATTGGAAAAAAACTGACGAGTTTTTTGGGTGTTGCTCATTACACACTCCGGCGCAAATGCACGAGATAGGGCAGGCTGATAATCAGCGACATTAAAAACAGCAGCACCGCTAACGACGAGCCGTAACCGATATCCAGATATTCCATACTCACGGTATTCACCAGCATTGCCAGGGTTTGTGTTGCCTGACCGGGGCCGCCCTGGGTCATGGCGTAGGGAATATCAAAAGTTTGTACCGCGCTGAGCGTGCGAAAAATAAGTGCAACCACAATGGCCGGTATCAGCAGCGGCAAAGTAACGTGGCAAAAACGCTGCCAGCGGCTGGCTCCTTCGAGATTTGCCGCTTCATACAAACTTTGCGGAATGGTTTGCAAGCCGGGTAATAAAATCAGGGCAACAAAGGATGAGGTCTTCCAGGTGACTGCAACCACTACCGAGAAAAATGCCCAGCCCGGTGACAATAAAAAAGCAACCGGCTGATATCCCATGCGCCGCAACAGATCGTTAATCACGCCGTAGTCGCTGTTAAAAAACCAGGCGAATATCATGCCGGTAAAGCTCATGGGTAAAACCCAGGGCAACAGCAACGCGAGGCGGATGGGCCAGCGCCAGCGAAAATTGATATTGCCTGCCAACGCCAGCAACAAACCCAATACCAGCGCACCCGGAACGGTAATCAGGGTGAGGCCGAGGGTGACCCACATGGCACGGCGCACATCGCGGTCTTCCAATGCGTAGAGAAAATTTTCCAGGCCGATAAATAATCCGGGTGCCTGGTCGGTCAGGCGCAGCGCAAACAAGCTATCGTGAAAAATTCGCACCAACGGCCAGGCAACAAGCGCGACCAGTAAAATCACCGCCGGTGTTACCAGCGCCAAACCGAGCAGACGATCACTGCGGCCAAGGGCGCCAGAGTGGCGCAGACGTGGGCTAATCATGGCTTGCCGCTCCTGCTGTATTGGCGTTGCGCAAAATGCGGGTGAGCCGGCGTTCGATATCCTTCACGCCTTCGTCCACGCTCATGGAGCCGCCCAGCACCGCCGAGGTGGTGGAGCGAACCGCGTTGGAAACTTCGGCGTAGCGCGGTGTTACCGGGCGCGGTTTGGCTGAAAGCAATACCGGTTCTGCAAAAGGCAACCAGGGAATTTGCGCAGTTAATGCCTCGTTGCGATAAAGTGCTGTGCGGGTAGGCAGCAGCCCGCCGTGTAAAGCCAGGTGGGTGGAGACTTCTTTCGACGCTAGAAAACGCACCAGCGCTACCGATGCTGCTTTGTGGCGGGAAAAGGCTGACACCGCCCATTGATAACCGCCAATACAACTCGCATGCTCACCGCCAATCATTTTCGGTAAGCGTAATACGCCTACGTTATCGCGCACGCGCGAGTCGGCATCGCGCTGAAATCTGTCCCAGGCAAAACCCCAGTTGATGGCAAACACGGCTTTTCCTGCTTTGAAGTCATTCAAGGTATCGCCGGTTTTTACTTCTGCTACGGTTTTTTTAATAACGCCCCGGGTAATTAAATCCCGCCATAGTTGCAAACCTTTGCTGGCGTGCTCGCGGTTGAAATTCAGCTGACCTTGTTGATCAATAACATCCGAACCCTGGCTCCAGTAGGGCAGCAAAAAAGTGCACACAGCGCCTTCAATAGGTGCACCCTGAATAGACAAACCTTGTAAATTTCCATCATTTTCCGACGTAAGAATGCTACTGGCGGCGCTGGCCAGTTCTTGCCAGGTTTGCGGTGGATTGATGCCATACTGCGCCAGCAAATCCTTGCGGTAATACATAAACATGGCGTCGCTGTAAGCGGGCAGGGCGACCAGCCGACCGTCAAACCAGTTGGCTTCGCGGTACACCGGTAAATAGTCATTAAACAGTTGAGCGGCTTCATTACCGAGGTAGGCATTCAGTGGTTCGGTCCAGCCCGCGGCAGCAAATTGTGCCGGGCTGGTAATGTCCAGAATAAACACGTCGTACGTGGAGTCTTGTGCGTTGAGCAGGGTGGTCAAATATTTGCGCTGTAATTCTGCGGTGGCACTGCCCACACTGATGTGCACGCGCACACCGGGATTTTTCGCCTCGTAGTCATCCAACAGTTGGCGCAACAGATCCGGGCGGGTGGTGTTGCCACCGGCAAACAAACGCAATTCGATGGGCGTATCCGCTGCGGATACCAGCAAGCTGGTGCTGAACAACAGCGCAGCAAACAGCCATTTTAAACGCAGCCATTTCATCAGGCTTGCGCTCCAGCCGGGTTGGAAAAATGTACGGCTAAGTTCACCCGCGTTTTCGGGTTAAACCAATGCAGTTTTTTGTTATCAACGGTGATGGGTAAATGAGTGACTTCTGACAAGCTGCGCTCTGCTGCCCAGCGAGCGGTAAGTTGTTGGCCTTGCACATCCAGCGTAACAATGGTTTCTGCACCCAGCGGTTCAATCAATAACAAGCGAGCAGTGGTCGCATTGGTCGCGTCCTGTGCAGGCAAAACTGCTTCGGGGCGCAAGCCGACCACCACATCGTCACCTTTAAAGGCAGAGAATTCTGCAGGCAAAGGCAGGAATACATCTCCCAATAGCACACCGCGAATACCGGCGCGTGATTGCAGCGGCAGGGTGAGCAAATTCATTTCCGGCGACCCGATAAAACTGGCCACAAAAGTGGTTGCCGGCTGGTTGTAAACTTCATCGGGGGTGCCGTACTGTTCAACTTTGCCATCGGACATCACCGCTATGCGATCGGCGAGGGTCATGGCTTCAATCTGATCGTGCGTAACATAGAGCGTGGTAATACCAAATTGCTGATGCAATTTTTTAATCTCTACACGCATTTCATTGCGCAGTTTTACATCCAGGTTGGAGAGGGGTTCATCAAATAAAAATAACCGCGCATGGCGGGCGAGGGCGCGGCCTATTGCTACCCGCTGGCGCTGGCCGCCAGACAGTGCGGCCGGTTTGCGTGACAGGAATTCAGTGATTTGTAATTGCGCGGCCACTTCATGGACGCGACGTTTGATGTCATCTTTCGCGGCACCGCGTACGCGCAAACCAAAGGCGATGTTTTCAAATACGGTTTTATGGGGGTAGAGCGCGTAATCCTGAAACACCATGGCGATATCGCGCTCGCCCGGCGTCAGTTCATTAATACGTTGTTCGCCAATGCGAATTTCGCCCCCGGTAACGCTTTCAAGCCCGGCGACCATGCGCAACAGCGTGGATTTTCCGCAGCCTGATGGCCCTACCAGGGCGACAAATTCACCGGCGTTGACGGTGAGGTCTACCCCGGTGAGCGTCTGGCGTGCCTGGTCATAGCGTTTGGCAACCGCCTGCAAGGTCAGTGCAAAGCGCGCCTCGCTGCGATTCAATGCAGGGCTGGCAACGGCACTCTTATCAATATGGCTCGTTGATTCACCTTCCGTACGGGAACGGTAAAACAGGCCAAAACCAGAAATCAGATTGGAAATACCCACGGCGCAACACTCTTCTTGTTACCGGTAACATTTGCGCAATATAATGAATGGCAATTAAGATTGAAAAGAACAGTTGGTTATCCTCATATACGATAAAGGCATATGGACAATTCACTCCCCGCAACCACTCGAAAACCCCGCAGCACCGCTGGCCGCGTTACCATCCGCCAGGTCGCCAGTCATGTCGGCGTGTCGGCCATTACGGTGTCGCGCTATTTCAAACAGCCGGATTCCGTGTCGGAAGAACTGCGCGGGCAAATTGCTGCGGCGGTGGCCGAGCTGGGTTATGTGCCCAATCTGGTGGCGGGTGGTCTGGCGTCTGCCAGCTCACGTATTGTGGGGATGGTCATTCCCAATATTTCCGGGCCAATTTTTGCCAATACCATCCAGAGTTTCAGCGATATCCTCAGCCAGAATGGCTATCAGCTGATGCTCTCTTCGAGCTATTTTTCGTCGGAGCAGGAAGAAAATGCGGTGCGCAGCTTTTTGGGCTGGTCGCCTGCTGCGCTGGTGCTGACCAGTTATTTTCATACCGAAGCAACAGAAAAAATGATTGCCCAGGCGGGCATTCCGGTGCTGGAAATTTGGGATCTGCAAACGGAACGCAGCCCGATCCAGGTCGGGTTTATGCACGAAGATGTGGGGCGCATGGCCGCACGCTACCTGATTGGCAAGGGCTACCAGCGCATTGCCTTTGTGACCAACAGCATTGCCGGTGATGGCAGCGCAGTAGACCGCAGCAATGGTTACAAAGAGGTGGTGGAACAGGAGGGGCGAGCGGCACAGATATTTACCCCCACCGCCAGGCTGCCGCTGGAAGCGGGCGAAGAAGCGTTTAAAGCATTAATCGGCGGTGATAAACCGGCGGATGCGATTATTTTTGCTAACGATAATCTGGCCTGCGGTGCTCTGCTGGCAGCGCAGCGCGCCGGTATTCATATTCCTCAGCAGTGTGCCATTGTCGGGTTTGGTGATTACGCTATTGCCGACAAACTTTACCCCAGCCTTACTACCATTCGTCCACCGGCAACGGAAATTGGTGAAGTTGCTGCGCGCCGTATTCTCGAATTGGTGGGCGCGTTACCCGCGCCGGAAAACGCCCCGGCGCATTTTCATTTGCAATGTACACTCATCGAGCGGGAAAGCAGTTAATGTTAATCACTGCCTGCCAGTTGCCGGTGTTAATTGAAGAATAACGATTAAAAATTAACGCTGTTGTGTTATGCGCAGAGTCGCGCAACCTTTTGTCGCGTTGTTTTCCTTTTTATACCTTGATGCGTTTTTATCGTCACATAAGCGCATTCTGAAGTGATTTTGTCGCAATCCTCCTCGTTAAAACGTGATTTGCATATACTTATTTCCAAAATTTTCTGTCACTATTTTTTCGGAAATTGATGTTATGGATTTTGATTTCCATTCAAGATAAAAATAATTTTTTTATTCACTCTGGTAATCCGGTTGTTTGTTTTCGGGTGCTGCCTTCCTTCTTGCTACGCTTTAATTTCCTGGAGAAATATATGGAGATTTCTATTTTCAGGCGCGCGGCAGTTTATGCGCTATCTTCAAGCCTTCTGTTATTCGCTTCCATCAGTCACGCCAATTCCGTAACGTCTGACAATGGTACGGCGGTTGCTACATTAACTATTCAAAATGATTGGGGTGGCGGCTATTGTGCCGCAGTTACTGTAGCGAATAATGGTTCGGCTGCTGTCAGTTCCTGGCAGGTGACGCTTAATCTTGCCAACTCACAAATTAATAATTTGTGGAATGGCCAGGTCAGCGGTAACACGGTTAGCGGGTTGTCCTACAACAATCCAATCAACGCGGGTAATCAAACCTCCTTCGGTTTTTGTGCGGATGTACTCGGCAGCAATTATTTGCCGACGCTCACCGCCCTGGTAGTCAGTGGCGGCGGTTCGGCCTCATCGGTTTCTTCTGTCAGTAGTGTGTCGTCGGTAAGCAGTGTTTCATCGGTGACCAGTAGTGACGCTTCATCCAGTGAATCCTCATCCAGCGATTCTTCGAGCAGTATTAGCAGTGCCGTTTCCAGCTCATCGAGCAGTGTTGGTGGCGGCAATGTAATTCCCAATGCGGCGGGTAACGGTTGGCCTTATTGCCGTACGGCAGATTCCGATCCGGATGGCGATGGTTGGGGTTGGGAAAACAGCCACTCCTGTATCGTTTACGGTTCAGCCGCAGATCCTGGCCCTGGCAGTTATCCTTATTGCATGATTGGTGCATCGCAGTTGAATTTCTGCGCGGTAGACAACGGCAGCTGGGGCAGCGAAAGTGGCCAGGTGTGTTTGTCGCAAAGTATGTGCCCGGGTTTTGGCAGCACTAGCCAGGACCCGCTGCGTGATGCTCCGGTTAATGACAACGCCAATACCACGACACAGAATGTTTACAGCTATTTGAAATCCATTTGGGGTGAGTACATGCTATCCGGCCAGCAGGATCTGACCTGGCAGGACAACATTGACCAGTATCAGCGAGTGATCAACGATACCGGACGTGCGCCAGCAATTATGGGTTACGACTTTATGAACTACGGCTTGTGGGCAGGCAATCCGGGGCTGTTGCAAACAGAAGAAGCCATTACCCATTGGAACCGCGGTGGCCTGGTAACCTTTGCCTGGCACTGGCGCGACCCTGATGCCAGTGATCTGACCATTGGTGAGTTCTACACGGACAGCACCGACTTTACTATCCCGATTGCCAACGGAGTGCTGGATACCGGCAGCTTGAGTTTTGCCAGTATTGAGGCGGATATCGCCCTGATTGCGGCGGAGTTGCAGCGATTGGAAAATGCCGGTGTAACGGTGCTGTGGCGCCCTTTACACGAAGCGTCTGGCGGCTGGTTCTGGTGGGGACGCAGTGATCGTACCGATGGTATTCCGCCAGCTTACGCCCAGGTAGTTTTGTGGCGCCATCTGTACGATCGTTTGACCAATCACTATGGCTTGAATAATTTGATCTGGGTGTGGAACGGCCAAAGCGCAGCCTGGTATCCGGGTGATGAGTATGTGGATATTGTCAGCTACGATATTTATGACGGTAATCAGAATTACGAATCGCAGTTGTCTTTCTACAATCTGACCAGCGAGTTTCCACAAGAGCGCAAGATGGTCGCACTCAGTGAAAACAGTAATATTCCTGATCCGGATTTGATGGCAGCCGACGGTGCCTGGTGGCTTTACTTTGTAGTGTGGAATGATACCGACACCGCAGAAGGCGTAACCAGCTCCAGTAACTTCTGGACTGGTGAGTACTACAACACCAACGCCCACAAAATCCATGTCTACAACCATGAACGGGTAATCACTCTGGATGAGTTGCCGGACTTTGAGTAGGTGTTGAGACAACAGCCCGCTTATTGCGGGCTGATTGTTTTTTGTCCAGCCTTTATTGCTATGTCACCGTTTTTTGTATCCGGTTCTCATAAATGGGTTTGCGGGCGGCAAAGTTTGTTTCTGCTGCTAGACTGAAATTTAACGGCCACCGATACAAGGGGCTGTTTCCATCGGAAACCAATCACGGAGAATTTGCATGAGTCCGGTAAGAATAATTGGCATTGCATTAATTGTACTGGGTGTTGGCCTTGCATTTATGGGTTATCAGGAATCTCAATCAGTCGTTTCAGAAGTTTCTGAGGCTGTTACCGGTACAGGAACAGACCGCTCCATGACGCTGATCATCGGCGGGATTGTGAGCCTGGTTGTCGGGCTGGTTCTGACCTTCAAGAAGTAAATTGATAAAAAATTGGCGCATCACTGGCGCCAATTTTTTATCTCTCTGAAAAATACCTGCCGTTACCCCGGCAGGTATTTTTTTATGTCAGTAAAAAGCGTGTGCCTTTTAAAAAGGCGGGTGATCAGAAGGTGCTTCTCAAGGTTAACGTCCAGTTGCCCGGTGCGCCATAGTAGTTGCCACCCGTTGTAGTGCCGACAGACTGGTAGTAACGTTTATCGAAGGCATTATTGACGTTAAGCGCGGCAGACCAGTTGTCATTCAAACGGTATTCGGCAAAGAAGTTCCACAAGGCGCGGCCCGGCTCGTTAAATTGATAGGGCACATTCGGGCCATCAAAAGCACCAGCGCCATCCCGTCCTCCGGTTGGATTCCAGGTTCGTACGGTTCCGCTGCGGAAGAAGTCGGATTGAGCCTGCACCCCGCCACCCAATCTCAAACCGGCAAAAACGCCCTGCAATTGGTAGCTGCTCCAAAGCCGCAAAATATGGCGAGGCGCATAGCTGGCGTAACGGATACCCTCATTACTGCCGTACTCGGTTTTGTTGTCGTCGTAGGTGTAACCGGCATTGATTTGCCAGTTAGCGGTTAATGCACCACTGAGGTCAATTTCTACCCCCTGCGCCAGAAATTCCCCGTTACCTGCATAGCAACAACTTTTTCCAATTTGATTGAAGGTTTCATCACCGCCTACCGATACCGCATAGTTATCGCGCTTGCTGCGATAAAAGGTGATATTGCTGTTAAGGCGCCCCTCAAAGAACTCGCCTTTTAGCCCCAGCTCCCAACTATTACCTTCGGTGGGGTCGAGCGGGTTGTGGTTTCGGTCATAGTAGTTGCTTTGATTTTCGTAACTACGGGATAGCGAAACATAGGCAGACCAGGTTGTGCTGATATCGTAGGTGAGTGCGTAATAGGGGATAAAAATATTATCGCTACTCATATTATTAAGCGAAACGGCAGTACCGCAGGTTGTTGCCCAGCTCGGGCAAGGTTCCCCCTCGGCAGGGTAGGCATTGAGGCCGGTACTGTATCCATCAAATACGGCATAGCGCCCACCGAGCGTAAGGCTCAATGGGCCGTAGAGTTGAAACTTGCCGTAGGCGTAGAGGCCTTGTTGTTTGTGCCGGGTATCGTTATCCCACGCCGGTGTATTGCTCCAGCGCTTCAGCGCGGTTTCCGAGTTGAATTGTGACCAGTCGATGGGCTGATTGCGAACAGGATCATTCGCGGGAACGCTACCAATAAGGCTGTATTGACTGGAATCGTTAAGGTCAGCACCGAACACCAGTTGTTGTTGCCGCTGCCATAAATTCAATTCGCCAATCAGATTGAAATCGAAGGTTTTTACCTGACGGTTCCAATCCGCAAGGGTTGCGTAGCTGCCCAGGCCAATATGGCTTTGCAGGTCAACCGCTCCGGAATACACCGGTATTTCGTTAACGCCATTACGGGTTCGGGTGTCGGATGCTCCAGTTTTTAATCGCCACTGTTCGTTGAAACGGTGTTCCAGGGTAAGGAATATATTATCGACATCGTAATTGCGCACCGCCCAACCGGGATAACCGGCACGACGGCTGATATCAAGTGTTGCGCCATTCGTGTAACGGGGTAAACCTGCTGGCTGATCCGGCGCACCGTGTTGGGTGTCGCGGCTGCCACCCACACTCAGCACCGTGCTGTCTGCCAGCTTGAAATCGACAATGCCATACAGCGTTGTTTTGCGATTGCCCTCGCTATCATAAAAATGATCCGCATCCTGTCGCGCCGCAACTACACGACCTCGCAGTCGCCCATCCGAGGTGAGTGGCGAACTCAGGTCAACTTCACCGGCGTAGTTATCCCAACTGCCCGCAGACAATGCGGTTTTTATTTGCAAACTGTCCGTCGGGCGTTTGCGCACCAGGTTCACGGTACCGGACGGTTGACCATTGCCGGAAAACAAGCCGTTCGGGCCTCGCAACAATTGCACGCTATCGTACTTGGCCATGCCGCTATTATTTCCGCCACCGCGGGTATTACCACCGGCAAGCCCGGCCGCTGAGATGCTCATGCCATCGGCGGTGACATTATCCAGACGAAAACCACGCGAGTGAAAACTCACTTCCTGATCGTTACCGCCGCCGTAGGTTGTGGTTACGCCGGGCATTTGGTTCATGACCTCGTAGAAACTCAGCGTGCGTTGGTCATCCAGTTGTTGGCGGGTAATCACCGAAACCGAGCGCGGAATTTCCCGCAAGGATTCATCCATTTTTCCACCCACACCGGCAGATTGCGTGGTGTAGGAGTTGGAATCTTCAGTGGCAGAACCCAATGCTGCACCTGACACTTTTACGGCAGGCAGTGCTACCGGGCCGTCACCGGTTGCGGTAATGGTGACGGTTTTTGCATCCTGGAAACGGTATTGAAGGCCGCTGCCTTGCAGCAATCGTTGCAAACCTTCTTCAACAGTGAATTGTCCGCGCAGCCCGGCGGTTGTTTTGCCCTGGGTAATCGAGCTGTTAACGCTCAGATAAATACCGGCACGAGATGCAAATTGGTTGAGGCCTTGCGCCAGATCCCCTTTGGCAATATCAAACTGAAGGCGAGTGGTTGCCGGCAATTCCTGAGCGGTTGCCGGGTTGCTGAATGTAAGTGGCAAGGCCAATGTAGTCGTCAACAGTAAACCACTGCAAACGAGTTTGACTGCCAGGGTCAGCGAATGTAAGGCAAGTGTGGTGCGTGTATTGCCGCAGTACTTCATCAAGCGAGACTCCAATCTATAAACAGGGTGTGTTCGCTTGTTAAACACGGTTGAGATGGCAAAAGGGGAAGCGTGAATGATAAAAATCAGCTATCTGACAGTTCAGGGCGTTGGTTCCAGGGTAATCCACCAGGAAAAAATACGGCTCACCTTTAGCGGAAGTGTGTTTTCCAGCATGGCAAGAACATGGTGCGGCTGATGCAGCGGATAGGTTCCCGTTACTCGAAGTTTTGACAACGCAGGGTGAAGGCCAATATGCCCTGTGTGATAGCGGCCCAGCTCATCCAGCAGTTGTTGTACAGTCATATCCTCGGCGACGATGACGCCCTGGCTCCAGGATTTGTGACCCGGGCGAGCGCGCGCTTCGGCAGCAATAGTGTGGGCATTAAAAAGGGTTTGTTGCCCTGCGTTCAATCGCTGTTTCAGGCCCGAGCGGGTAGTAATTTCTACCGCACCTTCATACACCGACACTTGCGTGTCAGTTTTATATTGCCGTACGGTAAAACCGGTGCCGAGTGCTCGTATTTGCCCATGTTGGCTGGTTACCGTGAAGGGGCGCTGTTGAGGGTCAACGGCTGTTTCAATATAAATTTCACCACTGTGCAGCAGCAAATTACGGTGACCGGCGGAGTAATGCACATCCAGCGCTGTGTCGGTGTTGAGCCACAGTTTTCCGCCATCGTCGAGGGCCAATTCACGCACGTCACCGATGCCGGTGTAATGGTCAGCACGCCAGCGATGTGCAACGCGGGCGGTTACCTCCGGGAGAGGGGTGTATTGCCAGCCAAGCCAGCCGCCCAACATTACCACCATCGTATTACGCATCAACTGCCGGCGTTTGATGCGCTCCATACGGCTGTTATTGAGTATGGTGCTGGTGCCGGATGTACCGGCCTGTTGCCTGGCTACATTGAATCGTTGGCTGATATTTTCTACATAACACCAGGCCTGACGATGATCCGGGTGTTGATCCAGCCAGGACTGCCATTGGTTTTTTTCCTGTTCGCTGACCAGCTCATCCGACAGGGTGGCAAACCAGTTTGCCGCCTCCTGCAAAACCTTGTGCTGAGGTAATGGCTGGCTCATGGTGTCAGCGACTCGTGGAAGCGGGCTTCCAGTAGCAGGCACTCCAACATGGCTTTCGCCATCCAGTTTTTCACACTGCGCTCGGACACCGACATTTGCTCTGCAATCTCGCGATAGGTCAGGCCGTCGACCTGCGCCAGCATAAAAGCGGTGGCAACATTCTGCGGCAGCCGGTGCAACATCTCATCCAGCTCGTAAAAGGTTTCCAGCACAATGGCGTGTTCTTCGGGTGAAATGTGCACGGCTTCCGGTCGGCTGGCCACTATCTCCAGCCATGCCTGCTCGATGGATTTACGGCGCCATAAATCAATGCATAAACGCTTGGCAATAACCTGCAAATAACCGCGCGGACTTTCCGGATTTTTCAGTGACTGTCGGTTAACCAGCAGGCGAACAAAGGTGTCCTGGGCGAGATCAGCCGCGTCACTGTCGTTACCCAAACGGCGGCGAAGCCAGGTTTTCAGCCAGCTGTGATGGTGGGTGTAGAGCGATTGGATATCGGCTTGATTATCAAGCTCTACCGTAGACATGGTGAACTCCGGATACGGCAACGGGGCAGTTTTAGTGAATAATGATAATTGTTCGCATTCTATGGCGGGATGGGAGGCAATGCAAATAGCAATGCTCCCGAAACCGCCGCTGCAGACGGCTTCGGGAGGCGGGAAGTGAATAGAGGAAAAAGGGGCGGAGTGAGATTACAAACGAAACCCGCCAGAGGCTTCAATACGCTGGCCATTGATCCAGCCGGTTTGCTCGGAGAGTAAGGCAACCACCGCGTTGCCAATATCATCCGGTAATCCGACCCGGCCCAGGGCGGTTCCGGCGGCGAACGTTTTGTTCAATTCCGCGTTATCCCGCACCGCGCCGCCGCCAAAATCGGTTTCAATGGCGCCGGGTGCCAGCACGTTGACACGGATTTTTCTTTCTCCCAATTCCAATGCCAGGTAGCGGGTGAGCACTTCAACCGCGCCTTTCATGGTGCCGTAAGCAGCGTAGCCGGCAACGCTGAACCTGGCGAGGCCGCTGGATACATTGAGAATGCTGCCGCCGTTGTTGATCAGCGGGAGCAAGGTTTGGGTGAGAAAAAAGACGCCTTTCACGTGCTGGTTCAGCATTGCATCGAACTGTTGCTCGGTGGTTTCGGTAAAGCTGGTATGAATGCCGGTACCGGCATTGTTGACCAGATAATCAAAGCGATCGCGCTGCCACAAAATGCCCAGTTGCTGCTGCAAACGGCCTTTGAAATCTGCAAAACCTGCTACCTGTGCCGTGTCCAGTTGCAACGCAACGGCTTGTTGACCCATGTCTTTTATCTCTGCCACCACGGCAGCGGCTTCATCGGCCTTGCTCTGGTAGGTAATCACCAGGTCGTGACCGGCACGCGCCAGCGCCAATGCAGCGTTTTTCCCAAGCCCGCGGCTGCCACCGGTAATCAATGCGATTTTGTTGCTCATCCTGAATTCTCCTGATTGATGAAGTAGGTCGAAGATCAGTTTATTGATCGAAACTTTTCGGATAAACGTGCTTTAAGCGAATACACTGTTCGTTATATTCGGACAATGGAGGCCGGAATGGACAGAATTTTACAAATGCAGATTTTCCAGCGAGTGGCTGAATTGGGCAGTTTCAGCCGGTGCGCGGAGCAGCTGGGCTTGCCGAAAACAAGCGTGTCAGAAGCGGTGCAGCGCCTCGAACAACAGCTGGGTAATCGCCTGCTTAACCGGACTACAAGGCGGGTTGAATTGACCCGCGATGGCCAAAGTTATTACCAGCGCTGTGTTGAGGTGTTAACCGATTTTGATGAGCTGCAACAAATGTTTCAGCCGCAGGATCAGCAGTTGCACGGCGTGCTGCGCATTGATATGCAAACCAACTTTGCCGCTGATCTGGTTATCCCCGCGTTACCGGCATTTTTTGAAAAGCACCCGGATCTGCAAATTCAACTCAGCAGCACTGACCGGAAAGTGGATTTGGTGGCTGAGGGTTTTGACGCGATTGTGCGGGTAGGGCAGCTCAACGATAGCAGTCTTATTGCTCGCAAACTCGGTGAGTTATCGCAAAGTAATTGTGTCAGCCCGGCGTATTTGGAGCGTTACGGCGAACCGCTGAACCTGGAGGATCTTGAACATCATTACCTGGTAAATTACAGCCAGCAACTTGGTGGCCGTAAAGCCGAGTTCGAATATGTTAACAATGGTCGCGTGGATTATTTGCCCATGCGCAGCCGTATTACGGTGAACAGTGTGGAAGCCTACAACGCTGCCTGCATTGCCGGGTTGGGTATTATCCAGATTCCTCATGCGACATCGCATGCCTTGTTTGACACCGGCAAGCTCATACCGATTTTGCCACACCACAAGGCGCCGCCCATGCCGGTTTCCTTGCTGTATGCCAACCGCCATTTGGTCAGCAGAAAATTACGGGTGTTTGCGCAGTGGCTGGAGCAATTAATGGCGGATTATCTGCGTTGAATAATTAGCCGTGTGGAGGATTTTCTTCGTTATGCCACCACTCCGGCAAGAGTGCGGCAATTTGCGGTTGCTGAAAGCGTTGATCGAGCAGCCACAAATAACCGGAATCCGATGTTTTACGAATAACCCGGCCAGCGGCCTGAATCACTTTTTGAATGCCTGGATAGGTATAAGTAAAGTCGTAACCCTGGCCAAATTTTTCCTGCATGACGTTGCGCAGGTGCTCATTGATCGGGTTTACTTGTGGCAGCCCGAGCGTGGCGATAAATACGCCTTTTAAGGCATCGCCTGCCAAATCTACCCCTTCACTGAACGCGCCGCCCAATACCGCCAGCCCTAACAAATTATTGTGCTGATTGAATTGCGCGATAAAATTTTCGCGGTCCTGTTCGCTCATGCGGCGGGATTGCACCAGCAGTTGAATGTCGCGATCTTTCAAGCACTGGCGCAAGTTTTTTTCTGCCTGTTGCAGAAAGTCGTAGCTGGAAAAAAAGATCAGTGCATTGCCCGGCTGATCATCGAGCTGCTGCTGGATAATGTCGCAAATGGGCGAGATGGCGGCCTGGCGATCCCGGTATCGAGTAGATACCTGATTGGCCACATGTACTCGCAATTGTTTTGCCTGAAAAGGTGAGGGCACTTTGATGTGTACCGTGTCGTCGGGCAAGCCCAGTAGCGTCTGGTAGTAATGAGCAGGGTGTAAGGTGGCAGAGAAAAAACAGGCACAATGGGCGAACGCCAGGCGGGCTGCCAATTGGTGTGCGGGGATCAGATTGCGTAATGTAAGTACTTCCTGCTTGCTTCCTGGCACTTGCATATCTACACAAAAGTCTTCATCAAATATTTCCACCAGCCGCTGGTAGCCCAGTGCGGCGAAAAATACCTCGCGAAGAATGCCTTCCTGAACCGGATGATCCGGATTTTTTTGTAAAAATTCGATATACACATTACTGAGCTCAAGTAATGCCTGCCCGAGTTTTTCCGGCATTACGTCAAGTTGTACCAGATCTGTGTCAACGTCTGGCAAGCTTTTTAACAGCATCAACCAGGCTTTATTGATTTTTTCCAGTGGTTTTTTAAGCGCGGTCGGGGCCTGTTTTTTTGCAGTCAATACGTCTGCACGATAAAGGCTGCTGGTGTACATGCCGCGACCCCGATCAATCAGGTTGTGGCTTTCATCCACCAGCAAGTAAGGTTTCCAATCGAATTCGTTGGTGAGTGCCAGCAATAAGGGGGAGCCATCAAAAAAATAATTAACATCGGCTACCACAATATCCACCCAGCGGCTCATCTCCATGCTGAGATAAAAGGGGCAAATTTCAAACTCGAAAGCCAGCCGGTTGAGGGTGCTTTTGTCCAATACCGGTTCATTGAACGCTGTCTGGCGAGCGGTTTCCAATTTGTTGTAGAAATCCAGCGCGTAAGGGCATTCGTCACCGCGACATTGTTTGTCCGGTTCCAGGCAGGCTTTTTCCTGTGCGGTTAACTCCAGAGTGCGCAGCGGCGTTTTGTCGCTGCTGATGAGTTGAATATTATCCAGCGCCAATTGTTTGCCGGTGGTTTTTGCGGTGAGATAAAAAATCTTATCGACCGGTGTACGCGGCATGGCTTTCAGGGCAGGGAAAAGAGCCGCCAGCGTTTTTCCGGTGCCGGTGGGCGCCTCGGCCATTACCACACGACCGGTGGCGGCGGCTTTATAAACGGCTTCCGCCATAAGCCGCTGTGAGCTATGCATTTCACCATAAGGAAACTGAAGCTTTTCCAGCCAGCCGTGAAGCTGTTGCTGGCGTTGATTCAGTTGCGCTTGCCAGGCACAATATTTTTTTGCCAGGGTTTCAAAGTGCTCCTGCAAGTCGAGGGCAGACCAGGTTTCTTCAAGCGGATATTCCTGTTCGTGGGCCAGGTCAAAATAAATCAGTGAAATAGCAATTTCTTCGCATTGATGTTGTGCGCAATACAGCCAGCCATAACATTTGGCTTGCGCCCAATGCAGGTTGCGGTGATTTTCGGGTATTCGTTCTACATCGCCATAAAAGGTTTTAATTTCTTCAATGCAGTGTGCTTGCGGATCATAACCATCGGCGCGGCCACGGAAAGTAATATCGTCCCAGATCAGGCTCAATGTCACTTCGGTTTGGTAATCCGCATGGCGGCTACCGGTTACTTTTCTGTGACCCTCAATACCTTCCAGCCCGGTAGGCGCGGGGGTGAAACGACGATCCAGACTGCCGGTTTTTGCGGCAAATTCTACCAGCGTTTTAATCGCTACCTGTTTGGGCTTATTGCCAGCGAACATAGGCTACCTCGGCAGGAATACTATGTTGCGCAAAATAATCCAGCCAGCGTTGCTGGTTATCCTGAATGCGATCACCCGGGCCTTTCACCTCAATCATGCGATAGCTTGCCTGCTCAGGGAAAAACTGAATCAAATCCGGCAGGCCGCTGCGGTTATTTTTTATATCAAATAAAATGCGCTCGAAAATCAATGTTAAATGGCTCGCCGGAATACAATGCAGCGCCAGTTCTATCCGTTCCCGGGTTAAAAAAGACCAATTCACAAAGTGGTTGGTAATGCCGAATTTTTCTTGCCAACAACGAAGAGTATGTTCCCGGTAATCACCATTTTTTAACAGGCTGCGCAGTTCATCAATTCCCGGGCGGCGGCTAACAAAGTTTTCCTGATACATATCCAGCGGTGCCGCCTGAAAAGGGTTGGCAAAGGCGCCTTCAATACCGCGAAACATTTCCGGCCACAACCACAACCCGAACATGCCGGTTAGCAAAGCGTTTTCGGCATAAACACAGGGGGCGGTTTCGGTGTTCAATATCAGTCGTACCACCTCCTCAACGCGTAGTATTTCTCCAGCCTCATTGTGTAACGGGGTCAAGCTCAGTTGCTGTTCAATAATAAAGCCCACCGTCTTCGGCAATAACGGATGCCCCAGTTTTTTGGCGATTTTGGGGGCCATACGCCGGGCAATTTGTAGTTCCTGTTCATTGGCGGGCGTTGCCAATAGTTCATTCAGCAACGCCCAGGCAGCGGTATAGTTCTGCTGTTTTTCCAGCAGACGAATACGGCGTTCCCGCGCCGGGGGCAAATGGCTTTGCCCGTAGAGTTGCAGAGCGGCTTCATGATTGCCATTGCGTTCCAGCTTGTAAGCAATGTCGTTGCACAAACGGGCGCGCCGCCGCTGCAACCTTTCATTATCGCTAACCGGCGGCAACTGTTCGCCGAGTTGTTGCAGTGTTTCTATTGTGTGCTCGCCATCCAGCGCATCACGCAGAGCAACCAGCTGCTGGTATTGTTCCAGTTCATCACGGCTTTTAAAAAGGCGGTACCGGTGATCAATCTGGTAGTTTTCGTAGCGAAATAGCCCGAGATCCTGCAAAACAAAGTCGGTGAGGTTTTGGTAAGGGTTGCCAAAAAACAGTATCAGCAGCCGACTAACGATAGCTTGATGATCAAGGTGCCAGGCTTCGCCCAATTGATTCCGGGTCCAGTTTTGCCAGGTTTGCGGTTCGCTGTGGCTGGCTGCCAGGGTTTGAATCAACACGTCTTTGCGCGCCTGTTTCAGACCCGTCAGCGGCTTTTCAAATAATGTCAGTAGTTCATGCCTGGTCAGGCTGGCTGCCAACTCAGTAAGAGAGATGGGTAAGTGTTGTTGCATCAAACCGGCATCAAGCAGGGTTTGGACAGCATTGCTGATGCTGTCAACCTCGGGATAACGAAGTTTGTCCTGGCGAAAAAGGGGGCCTTTGCGGCTGCATAAGCGCACCAGCAGGCATTGTGCCGGGTGATCCAATTGCTGAAATGTTTGTATAAAGGCCAGGTCATCCTTATCCAGCAAGTCGTTATAACGCGCCGCCACCCAATCTACTAAAAAGCGAAAGTTGGTAAGGTAGTAGTCCGGCGCGAGGTCGGGCGGGGTGGTTGCGTGAGTCATGTGGATGGGGTCCGGTAGTTCGTGCCTTTTGAAACGTCTGGTATGTGCACTGCCAGGGTGAGTCTGCCAGAATCCCCGCAGGTTACTGTTTGACAAAAGAGCGGAAGTAATGGGTCGAGTATACTGTATGTAAAAACAGTATTCGATATTCAAGTGGTATCAAGGGATAGAAAATTGCGGGTTTTTCAAAAGAGAGGGCTATAGCCAATTGTGGCGAAGCGGATGGCGCAAAAATCATAATGTTTTTCAGGCGGGTTTAAGTTTTTCACGTGGTGGGGGATTACGCGCCGCGAAATCATGGGTTATAGTTGGCGATAGTTTTTTTCAAGTGCAAGAACGGAAGCGAACGGTGGGTGTGGCGTGATACACGGCTCCAGCGTTGCCTCTGGAAATGAAATGCTTAAATAACATTAATAAATTGAGCTATCGTTACATTCCATGTTGGTCGATTCCATGCAATATCCCGTTTTGTAATATCCCTTTTTTCAAATATAGATTGTCGATTTCATATTTAAAATTATAGGTTCAGGGACGTTCTGCCGTTTTATCGCGTTATCACTATGAGCCCACGAGCTCGGGCTGCCCCGGCAGACCTTATAAAATAAAAAGTAATACCAGGCAATGCATTCAATTATCGGATCAATACCGGAGCCATCGCAGGCTTTTCCGGTGGTTTTTTTGTGCCTGCGTTTTATTTTGCGCAGCAAAAATAACGATAAGAGAGAGTATTATGAAAACTCAACTACTGACAGGCCTGTCAATGGCACTGTTGTTGGCTGCCTGTGGGGGTAGCTCCAACAAAGGTTTACCTCAACCCGGCTCATCATCCAGCATAAATAATCAGTCCAGCGCTCCCGTGCTTAGCAGTTCTGCCCAGTCGGTTTCGAGTGCCGCGGCAGTTTCTGTCGGTGTATTTGTGGATTCGTTTGTGGTGGGAATCGGTTACCGCACAGAAACACAAAATGGTGTTACCAATGAGCGGGGCGAATTTAATTACCGCCCCGGTGAGATGGTGACCTTTTTTATTGGCGATCTCGAATTTCCGCCAATTCCGGCCAAGGCATTAGTGACGCCTCTGGATATGGCGCAGTCGCTTAATCCGGCATCGCCAATAGCGATTAACATCGCCCGATTACTGCAATCCCTTGATGCCGATGCTGATCCGGCCAATGGTATTGACCTAACTCCCGTACCCGCCAATTTCGCTACACCGCTTGATTTCGCATTGGCGCCCGAACAATTTGCGGCGTCGCCGGCAGTGGTAGAGCTGGTGGCCAATTCAGGCTCAGTGAATACCGTTGTTATTTCCCTGCAACAAGCGCTGGATCATTTACGCGAAACCCTGATATTTCATGGCGTGCCGATGGAAGAAAGCTCTTCTTCCTCAAGCCAAAGTTCAACGCCGGTAGTTCCCGGTAGTAGTGCCAGCTCTCAATCCAGCCTGAGTTCCCGCTCTTCAACCGGTGGTGGGGTAATCCCGCCGGTCTCCAGTGCATCAAGCCAGCCTGTTATTTCGAGCGCTTCCAGTTTATCCAGTCAATCCAGCGTTTCGAGTGAGTCCAGCAGTTCAAGCGAAGTGAGTGTATCCAGCGAGTCTAGTAGCTCAAGTGAAGCTGGCGTTTCGAGTGAGTCAAGTAGCTCCAGCGAATCAAGCGAATCCAGTTCATCGAGTGACATTGGTATCTCCAGTAGTTCAAGCGACGTTAGTGTTTCAAGTGAATCGAGCGCTTCAAGCGAGTCCAGTATTTCCAGTCAATCATCTGAGGCAGTGAGCAGCAGTTCTTCTTCTGTAATTAGTTCCGGGCCTGACTTTGATACGGTATTCGGTTTCGCCTCCCTCAATGGCGGCACCACAGGTGGTTCCGGTGCCAATGCGGTTGAAGTATCCGTGTGTAGCGGTGAAGAGTTGCGCGCAGCGCTTAACAACCCTTCTTATGCCAACCAACCGCTTACGGTTTATATTGATGGTGTAATTACCTGGCATAACTCCGGCAATACGGATATCAAACTTAATCGTCCGAATGTTTCTATTATTGGTCGAGGCGCTGATGCCGAGTTTTGGGGTGTGGGTATCCACATCACTGCCAGTAACGTGATTGTGCGCAACCTGAAAATGCACAAAGTACCGCAGGTTCGTGGCCAGGGTGACATTATTACTATTGATGGTCGTAATGGTCCGGTAAGAAATGTCTGGATTGATCACAACGAATTGTTTAATGATCTGAATGTACCTGTGCCACCGTCAATTACCGATCCGGTAGCACAAGAAGCTTATCAAAAAGATTATTACGATGAGCTGGTCAGTGGCCGCAGCGATGTTGCAGACATCACCATTTCCTACAACTACCTGCATGACAGCTGGAAAACGTCTCTCTGGGGTTCTTCTGATGAAGATAACTTTGATCGTCGTATTACCTGGCACCATAACTATTGGCACAAAGTAAATTCCCGTTTGCCGTTGTTCCGTTTTGGTAAAGGGCATATTTACAACAACTATTACCACAATGTAGATACCTCGGCGATTAACTCCCGTATGGGCGCCATCATTCGCGTTGAAAACAACGTGTTTGAACAGGTAAAAAATCCGGTGATGTCGCAAGACAGTATTGCGATTGGTTACTGGGAATTAATCGGTAACCAGTTGCGTGATGGCGTTATCTGGGTAGAGAAAGACGGTGATGCCAATATTATTGCTGATCAGCAATTGGCTGATCATACCTCTACCGGCACGTTGAATCTGCCACAGGGTTATTTATATCAGGCAAGCCTGATTCCTGCTGCAGATGTACCTGCGCATGTGCAACAGTATGCCGGTGTGGGCAAGTTGGATACCGGTTCTCCGGTGTTGGCATGTACTCGCCCGGAGTGGGATATCGAGCCACCACCACCGCCCGTACCAGAGCCTGTGACAGAGGATCCATCTTCGGTTGGTTGGAATGTTTTTAGTGGTGATGTTTCACCGTTTGATGCCAGTGCTATTACTTTGGCTGATGGTGTGACTACTACCTCTTTCGGTATACAGGGGTCTGCCAGTGACTTTACTGCAACCGGGCTGGGCTCAGTGGTGTTCGATTCAACTTCATTGGGTACTAAAAATAATCGTGCGCGTATAAGTGATGTAGTGCGTAACGATGGTATATATCCTAAATACTTTACTCTTATTGCCGGAATTAAAGGCTTTAATCCACCAGCCAATGCACGCGTGCTGGAATTGGAAACCACATTTGGTGGTGCGGCAGATGCTACAGCCAGCCGTTTGAAGGTGGTGTTACGTGCGGATGGTGCCAGTAATTATGGCGTACAGTTTGAAGGATCGCCTGCACCTAATAATGCTTATGGTTTGGCGATGGATGAGTACCGTATTTACCACTTTACAGTAGCACTCTCCAGCCCTACTGTCGGCTGGGCACGAGCGTATCTGGATGGCTCCAATATCCCTGTTCTGAATCAGGAAGAGGTGCAGTTCTCTCCTACAGCAGCGACAAATAACTATTTGCAAATTGGCGATGGTGGTAGTAACAGCTATAAGGCACTGATTGATTGGGTCGTCTGGACAGATGAGGGCGCTTATACACCTGCACAAATATCCGGTTTGCTGCCTGCCAATATCGGTTGCGTAAAAGGTTACGGTGCTTCGGAAAACCTGCTGGATTGTGACTTTACTGATTTGGGGAATGCATCCTCCGCATCCAGCTCATCTTCGTCTTCCAGCAGTGATGGTGGTAACAACGGTGGCGGTAGCAGTTCCAATTCCTCGGTTCCATCCGGTGGCGGTGAAAGCAGTGCTTCTTCCGTCTCCAGTGATGACAATGGCGCATCCAGCAGTGCAAGCAGTATTGCACCTGCTTTCGACTGTGCTTCCGAGTCGGGTTTGTATTTCTGCGATGATTTTTCCAACGGGACAGGCAACTGGGATTTGTTGCCTGTGCTGGGGGCCAACGGCATTTTAGATGTTTTGAATGATGCGGGGGATAACAATGTTTTACGTCATACGGTAGCGAGCAGTGGAGCAACCGGTGGGGTACTGGCTTTAATTAAACCCGAAGCGTTAGCAAGCGTTACTTCAGCCGATTACTATGTTGAAGCGCGTATCCGTCCACGTCTGAATACTAATGGCCAGTCCCAGCGCAGCATATACGTGATGGCGCGTTATCAGGATGTAAATAACTGGTATGGCATGGGCATGGTTGCTCACGAAACCAATCCGCCGCGTTTCGAAATTGTAGAGCGAAACTCCACAGGGAATCCAACCAGTACAGGGACTATGCGTCACCTTGCTGCCATTTCTCTGGGAACGCCAGGCGGTACCGATGGTGAGTGGTACAAATTGCGTCTGGAGTTAATTGGTACTGAAATGAAACTGTATTTGAACGATCTCGCAGTTGCCAGTTTCAGTGACGCCAGCCTTACCGAGCGCGGGTTGATTGGTATTTTCTCAAACAATCGCTCATTCGAAATTGATGACATCAAAGTCGGCAATGCCAATGATAAACCGCCGGTGCCATCGCAACTGGCTATCTCACCTGCGACTGCCTTCAATGTAGAAGCCGGTGATGCACCGAGAGTTATTACCGTTAATGCCAAAAATACGCAGAATGCGGATGACACCTTTACCGTAACGTCCAGCGATCCTTCGGTAGTGAGCGTTAGTCAAAACGGTTATGAAGTCACCTTGAATCCACTGGCTGCAGGTGTAGCTACTATCACCTTTACCAGCGGTTCCGATGCGGATCTTACTCGTACCATTACCGCGACCATTGCACCGGCATTTGTAATGCCGGTGGCGACTTACAATCTGAACGGCCTCGTATCGCCAGCGGTTAACGAAGCGGAAGTTTATGCGGATACCAATCTGACGCTGACTTTTGATTCACCGCCAGTGTTGGGCTCTACTGGAGCTATCCGTATTTTTAAAAGTAGCGATGACTCGGTAGTGGACACCATTAAATTGGTCGATCACAAAGACACTATTGGTTACGGCTCTTATCGCACGCTGAATACCCGACCCATTAGTATTGCTGGCAACACCGCGACCATTGCATTGCAAAGTAAAAAGCTGGAGCCCAACACCAGTTACTACGTAGCGATTAGTGAGTCGGCATTTATTGGCGCCACGCTTGCAACCTTGCCATTTCAAGGCATCGGCAAAAATGCTGACTGGTCATTTACCACCCGCGAAGCACCTGCTGTAAACCTCACCTCATTAACGGTGGATGACAACGGTAGTTTGGCTGATTTCCGCACCCTGCAAGGCGCGTTAAATCATGTGATGGAGAATCTTGACAAATCCGAGCCGGCAACGATTACTGTGAATAACGGTACCTATTCCGAGCTGTTGTATTTGCGTAATAAAGATAACCTGACCATTACTGGCGAAAGCCGTGAAGGCGTAGTAATTCAATATCAAAACTCTGAAGGTTTTAATCCCGGTTCGGCGGGGCGCCCGGTATTTCTGGTTGAGTTGGCAGACATGTTAACGCTGGAAAACCTGACCCTGAAAAACACCACCATTAAAACCAGCAGTGGCGGCCAGGCAGAAACCTTGTATTTCAATTCGACCGGTCGTTTGATTGCAAAAAATGCTGACTTTATCAGTGAGCAGGACACGCTTCAGCTGAAAGGTTACAGCTGGTTTTATCAAACGTTGGTAGCAGGTAACGTAGACTTTATCTGGGGCAGCAGTAACGTTGCTTTATTTGAAGAAAGTGAAATCCGCTCACTGGGCGATAGCAGCAATGCCAATAACGGTGGTTACCTGGTTCAGGCGCGTGTCGTCAATGCGACCGACAAAGGTTATGTTTTTCTTAACAGCCATTTAACTCACGGCGTAGGGCCTGTTGGTCATACTGTTCCGGCGGGTGCAACTTACCTGGCTCGTAGCCCCGGCGGTAATAGCAGTTTTGATAACGTAGTATTTGTGAATAGCAAAATGGAAAACCACATCAATGCTGCGGGCTGGGCTGGTGCGGGTGTAAATGGTCAACCGGCGCCAAACCCGGTAACTCCTACTGCGATCAGTGGTTGGCGTGAAGTTGGCAGTGTGGATACCGATGGTAATAGTATCAACCTTGCAAATCGCGTTGGTGGGTATGAGTTATCTCCAGGTGAAGTGAGTGCCGAATACTGCAACCGTGCCCAAATCTTCTCAGCTTTTAATGGTGGTGCAGGTTGGGACCCGTTGCCTGGCAATGACACTGATTGTATTAACTTCTCTCATCCTGGTGGTAATGGACAGTCGTCCAGCAGTCAATCTTCCAGTGCGCAGAGCAACAGTAGCAGTAGTGAAGATGGAAGCGGCGGCGAAGGCGGTAGCTCAAGCAGTGCTGCTTCCAGCGATGAGGGAAATGGTGAATCTTCCAGCTCTTCTTCAAGCGCTGCATCTGCCGTGACCACAACCTGGGGATTTGATTCCGCTGCATACGCGGCTGCAGATACCAATCTTTTTGGCGCTGCTTATAATGCCGTTGCCGATAACAGTATCAAAGTCACCGACGGTGAAGTAAGTGTTGATGGTCTGACATTCTATTCCACCGCAGCAAATGTGTTGCGTTATCGTCCTGCGGGTTCTGTTAACAATAGTTCGACTTCAGCACTGTGGAATACTAATGGCGCATTTTTTAGCAACAATACAACAATGATGCCGAACGTCGGTGAGAGCCTTCCTCCTAATGTGCGTACCTACATTGCTATTCCCGTAGAAGCAGGTAAAGCACTAAATATAACTATAAAATATAGCCAAACAGGTAGTGGCGCAACTGCGGGAAAAATTGCGCTGGTCGGTAGTGATGGAACGGTGCTAGCAGCAAAGGACGCGAGTTTTGCAGTTGCCTCGGAAGGCGACAGTATTTCCCTTGACCTCGACGCAACCCATTCACAGTCAGCGATCAAAATTATTTATGGTCGGGAAGGACTGAGCACGGGTGGTATAAACATTCAGGAAATCAGTCGGCAGGATTAGAAGTCCGCTTTTTTCTAAGTTAAAAACGGGTTTGCGGTTGTCGCAAACCCGTTATTTTTTTCAAAATATCTATTCCATTAACTTCCCTGACCAGCAGAGAAGTCTCTTTTTTATTCTTTCAATAAATCCCGAATAGCAATCCTCAAAGCTAATGAAAATATCTCTGAAAAATCAGGGTGTTATTTATCCATTAATGGGTATTTAATATGCATGTTAATGGTTTTAAACTTGATCTGAGTCATGGTTGTAAAGAAGACAATCTATAGAATTTAATAATGGACGGAAAATAAAAGCAAAGCCGGTCTGCACAATGCAATTAGCGCTATTGGAGCCAGGTTATGAAAGCTTTCGCATTTGTTGTAATCGTTTTGTTGCTGAGCATGGCAGGGATATCCCATAACATCGTTATGGCAAAAGGGCAGGTTGATAGTGCGAGTTCTGCTGCTCAAGAAATGTCTTCTGAATAATCCGCTGGTATCTTTTCAGTAATATCAATATTAAATTTTCGCTTGGCCCAACGGCCTGTGCGAAACATCCCGGGATATTTTCGTTTTACTTCCGGTTACTGTCATGCTATTGCGTATTGCGTATTGCGTATTGCGTATTGCGTATTGCGTATTGCGTGTAATGCACGCACATCAATCAGTATTAAACAGACTATTCAAATGCCACCGGTGTTGCTGAACAGGATGCAACTTTTCCAGTGGCATTTTTTGCAGGTAACGTTCAAGACACTTTCATTGATTTGCCGGTTTTGTTGACAGGCAGCGTGTCAGTTTGCAGGCCTGCATTGAATTGAATTAGCGCCGAGGCGGCCAGGTGTTTGAAAAGGGCAGAGGCATTGGGATCTTGCCGCAGAGAGGCTATAAGACCTGCGACGGGGGAGAAAGCTTTCTTTGTGCTCATGTTGGTAATCTCTTGGTTGGTTTGTGTTGTTCAGCCTGGGCTGAATGTGGAACACATTCCTGGAGAGATCATCCTGACTAATACGGGTTGCGTTACTTTTATAATAGTGTTTTACGTGTTTTTTGTACTTCGTTAAAACCCCTGCATGATAAGGCTTATTTCAGGCAGAGATTTTAATATAGATCAAATATTCAATAAGTCATTATCAGGCATCCTTGCCTTCGATATGTCGATTAATCCCAGCTTAACGCACCGCCGGTTTGGTATTCAATCACGCGGGTTTCGAAGAAGTTCTTCTCTTTGCGCAAGTCCATCATTTCGCTCATCCACGGGAAGGGGTTTTGAGCGCCCGGGTATTGTTCTTTCAAGCCCATCTGCGCACAGCGGCGGTTGGCGATAAAGTGCAGGTATTCTTCCATCATGGTGGCGTTCATGCCGAGTACACCACGTGGCATGGTGTCACGGGCGTAGGCGATTTCCAGTTCGGTGCCTTGCAGAATCATTTGTACCACTTCTTCCTGGAATTCTGCGGTCCACAAGTGCGGGTTTTCGATTTTGATCTGGTTGATCATATCGATACCGAAGTTGAGGTGCATGGATTCGTCGCGAAGAATGTATTGGAACTGCTCGGCAACACCGGTCATTTTGTTGCGGCGTCCCATGGACAGGATCTGGGTAAAGCCGCAATAGAAGAAAATGCCTTCGGTAACCGCATAAAACGCTACCAGATTGCGCAGCAATTCCTGATCGGTTTCCGGGGTGCCGGTGGTGAAGGTCGGGATGCCCAGTGAGTGGGTGTGTTTCAAACTCCAAGCTGCTTTGTTGGCAACGGAGGGCAATTCGCGGTACATGTTGAATACTTCGCCTTCATCCATGCCCAGCGATTCAATGCAGTATTGATAAGCGTGGGTGTGAATCGCTTCTTCAAAGGCCTGGCGCAAAATGTACTGACGGCATTCCGGGTTGGTCACCAGACGGTAAATCGCCAGCACCAGATTGTTGGCAACCAGTGAGTCAGCGGTAGAGAAGTAACCGAGGTTGCGCATGACAATGCGGCGCTCGTCTTCGGTGAGGCCGTCCTTGCTTTTCCACAAGGCGATGTCGGCGGTCATGTTAACTTCTTGCGGCATCCAGTGGTTGGCACAACCGTCGAGATATTTTTGCCATGCCCAATCGTATTTAAAAGGCACCAGCTGGTTAAGGTCGGCACGACAGTTGATCATCATCTTGTCGTCAACCTGAATACGGGCAGCGCCCATTTCCAGTTCTTCGAGGCCTGGTGTGGGATCAAGATTTTCCAGCGCTGCACGGGCTTTGGCCAGCTCCGGGCTGACATTTTG
Organism: Cellvibrio polysaccharolyticus; assembly: GCF_015182315.1. Lineage (NCBI taxonomy): Bacteria > Pseudomonadati > Pseudomonadota > Gammaproteobacteria > Cellvibrionales > Cellvibrionaceae > Cellvibrio > Cellvibrio polysaccharolyticus. The sequence goes on along the minus strand of NZ_PRDL01000001.1, from coordinate 2,648,328 downwards.
CGGTTTTGCCGGCGGCGTTGCAGGGGCAGCCGCTTCAGTGCGAGCGGGTGCTGCCGGTTTGGCAGGGGCTTCGGGCGCTTTGGTGGTTACTTCGTCGGTATTGAAATCGTCCCAATTTAACATGAGTCAAATCCTGTCATTAACGGTTTGTGATTGAGGTGCAGCTTGCACACAGCACTCATTGGTTTGAGGCCACCACGGGCACGTTCTTTCTTTTTTGAATAAACACTATTCGTGCGGTTTATAGCACCTGCGCGGATCGTTCGGGTTGATCTCGCGCAGGTGTGATTCAGATGGTTACTGACAGGCTTCGCAGTCCGGGTTATCCAGAGAGCAGGCTTGTGGAACCGGCGCCGCCTGGCTGAAATCAGTTTCGGCAATCGGCGCTGCTACGGGTGCTGTCGCTGCAACGGTGGGCGCACTTGCTCCGGATGATACGGCGTTAAGCGTACCGATGTTGACGGTAGATTTTTCAGTACTGGTCGCTGCCAGCGCGCGCAGGTAATAGGTGGTTTTCAAACCGCTGTACCAGGCCATGCGATAGGTAACGTCCAGCTTTTTACCGTTAGCTCCGGAAATGTACAGGTTGAGGCTTTGCGCCTGATCGATCCACTTCTGGCGACGGCTGGCGGCTTCTACAATCCAGCGCGGCTCTACTTCAAACGCGGTGGAATAAATCGCTTTCAGGTCATCCGGAATGCGATCAATTTTTTGCAATGAACCTTCGTAATATTTCAGGTCATTCACCATCACGCTGTCCCACAAACCTTGCTCTTTCAGGTCGTGCACCAGGTAAGGGTTTACCACGGTGAACTCGCCGGACAGGTTGGATTTTACGTAGAGGTTTTGATAAGTCGGTTCAATGGATTGGGTTACACCGGTAATGTTGGAAATGGTTGCCGTTGGGGCAATCGCCATTACGTTGGAGTTACGCATACCTTTGGTTTTAACTTCTTCACGCAGGCTGGCCCAATCGAGTGTCTGGCTGCGATCTACCTGAATGTATTTTTCACCGCGGTTTTTCACCAGCAGGTCAATGGAGTCGATGGGCAGAATGCCTTTGCTCCACAAAGAGCCGTCAAACGTGGAGTAAGCACCGCGCTCGGTGGCCAGTTCGGAAGACGCTTTGATGGCGTAATAGCTGATAGCTTCCATAGAGGTGTCAGCAAACGCAACGGCCTCCGCTGAACCATAAGCAATACGTTGCTTGTAGAGCGCATCCTGGAAGCCCATCAAGCCCAGACCAATCGGGCGATGACGCAGGTTGGATGCACGTGAAGTTTCTACCGCGTAGTAGTTGATGTCGATAACGTTATCGAGCATACGGATAGCGGTTTTTACGGTGTTGGCCAGTTTTTCCTGGTTCAAAACACCGTTTTCAATGTGTTGTGCCAGGTTAACAGAACCCAGGTTACACACGGCAATTTCTTCATTGGCTTTGGTGTTGAGTGTAATTTCAGTACACAGGTTGGACGAGTGCACTACACCAACGTGTTGTTGCGGGCTACGCAGGTTGCACGGGTCTTTAAAGGTCATCCACGGATGGCCGGTTTCAAACAACATGCCCAACATTTTGCGCCACAGGTCCAGCGCACGAACGGTTTTGAACAAGCGCACTTTGCCGTCAGCGGCCAGTTGCTCGTATTCAGCGTAACGTGTTTCAAAGGCTTCGCCGTAGAGGTCATGCAAGTCAGGAACATCGTTAGGCGAGAACAGCGTCCATGGCTTGTCATCAAAGACGCGCTTCATGAACAAGTCAGGAATCCAGTTGGCGGTATTCATGTCGTGGGTACGACGACGATCATCACCGGTGTTTTTGCGCAGCTCAAGGAATTCTTCAATATCCATGTGCCAGGTTTCCAGGTAGGCACACACAGCGCCTTTGCGCTTGCCGCCCTGGTTAACCGCAACGGCGGTATCGTTGGCTACTTTCAGGAAAGGAACAACACCTTGTGATTTGCCGTTGGTGCCTTTGATGTAAGCACCCAGGCCACGCACCGGCGTCCAGTCATTACCCAGGCCGCCAGCAAACTTGCTCAGCATAGCGTTGTCCTGAATGGCACCGTAAATACCGTGCAGATCATCCGGGATATTGGTCAGGTAGCAGGAAGACAGCTGCGGGCGCAAAGTACCGGCGTTGAACAGGGTCGGGGTAGAGCTCATGTAGTCAAAAGAAGACAGCAAACGGTAGAACTCGATAGCGCGGTCTTCACGGTTGTCTTCTTCAATCGCCAGGCCCATTGCCACGCGCATAAAGAAAATTTGCGGCAGTTCAATGCGCACGTCATTGCTGTGAATGAAGTAGCGGTCGTACAGGGTTTGCAGGCCGAGGTAGGTAAATTGCAGGTCGCGTTCTGCCAATATGGCTTTGCCCAGTTTTTCATGGTCAAAGTTCAGCAGCTCAGGGGAAACCAGTTCCAGCTCAACGCCTTTTTTCAGGTAAATCGGCAGGGCGCGCTGGTAGTAATCGGTCATTTCGGTCTGAGTGGCTTGGGTAGCAAGACCGAGGAAGCCAAGTGCTTCACCGCGCAGTTTGTCGAGCAACAGGCGCGCCGTGGCAAAAGAGTAGTTGGGTTCTTTTTCTACCAGGGTGCGAGCGGTAATCACCAGTGAGGTGTTAACGTCTTTCAGGGCAACCCCGTCATAGAGGTTGCGCATGGCTTCGTCGAGAATGGCTTTTTCGTTCACGTTCTCCAGGCCGGAGCAGGCTTCGCTTACTACGGTGCGCAAACGGGCGATATCCAGCGGGGTGCGGCTGCCATCGTCCAGTGTCACGTTCAGAGCCGGGTAGTCGGGGTCTGGCACTACATTTTCAGCGCGTTTTTGTGCGCGTAAACGGGCGTGTTCTTCACGATAGAGAACGTAGTCACGGGCGATTTTCTGTTCGCCGGCGCGCATCAGGGTCAATTCGACCTGATCCTGAACATCTTCAATATGAATAGTGCCGCCGGAAGGCATACGGCGTTTGAAGGTGGCGATGATCTGGCTGGTGAGGTTGTCTACGGTTTCACGCACACGGGAGGAGGCTGCTGCAGTACCACCTTCAACGGCCAGAAATGCTTTGGTCATGGCAACAGCAATTTTTCCGGCATCAAACGGCACCACGGTACCGTTACGCTTGATAACACGTAATTGCCCGGGAGCGGTACTGCTGAAAGATGACGAATCGTCCGAACCCTTGGGTGAAGCCTGGCCTTTACTGGTGGACTGTTCAGTTTGTGTGTGCATTGGTGTCTCCGCGTGACAGGTCGTGATTCCATGCGTTAGAAAAATGGGTTAACGCGTTTCAATCAGGTAAACAAAAATCAGGTGAACAAAAAGCGGGGTCAATGACACCGCTTTTGCAGGGAGCCATGCTTGATAGCACAGCTATCCCGGGGAGAATAGGTCGCATAAAAGATGCGATAAACGATCCAGCCGGGACATCAAAATCAGTAATGTTGTTACGGTACAGTTCCGGACAGGCCGGTTTGGGCGCGATGCATTCCGGCGTTCAGAATGCTTCAATATCCCCCGTCAGAGACGCAGAGATCGGCGTTAAATGCCGGAAAACATGTTGACACAAGAGTTATTACCGAGTAGTGCGCTAAATCACAAAACCCCTATATATAGGGGTTGTTGGTGTGTGGGATACAAGATAGTGCGGTTTGCTCTTTAAAACAAGTCTAGCCCCGGTGCTATTTTTTTGGTAGTACCCCTTCGGGTTCCTCGCCAGCCCACGGCAGGCGCGGCTTTGCTTTTTTGCAAGGGTTTTAAGCGCTAAGATTTTTTATTTCTTACCAATGTGGAAAGTTATTACGACATTAAATATGCACCTTGGGAAACCTGATCGGGGGCTGGCTATCACTTGCGCCAACCGGCGGAGAGGCACCAGCAAAACTCTGCATTTTGCTGGTGTGTGACCCGATTACTGGTGAGAGCAGGGTGAACGGCGAGGGCATGACTCCATGGAAGCCGTCTTTGCGGGGAATACCCCCATAAGCTCCCTGATCACCGGCAGGGTTTTAATCAGCTGATAACCCATCAAACAACCGCCCACTACCCATAGCGTAACCAGTAACGGCTCCCATACCGGCCCAACCTCATAAGTTCGCAACACATACACGCCAATCACGATCAGCGTTTGATGGAGAATGTACCAGCAATACACGGCGCGATTGGCCGATTGAATCAGCGCAGAAGGTCGGTTCAGCCACACCTGGGCGTAGCCGATGATGGCCATAATCCATAACCAGCCATCGGCTGACCATACCAGGCTACGTACAGGCGTTTCGAAATTTGCCAGAAATGGCGCCAGGTTTTTCAGTTGGCAACCGGCGTCGTATAAGACAACACCTATATAGGTGCAAACAGCCATCCCCAGCGACCAGTGGCGAAAATCGGCAAACGCCTGCCACCAGCGCTCACTGCGCACCAGTGCAAAACCCATGATGAACACACAGAGATAGCGGGCGTGGTTAAACCAGTCTCCAATCCATGCGTTGGAGATGGGGTAGTGTTTCCCTAAACAAAGGTTAATGGCGAAAAACAGCGCGAGAGGGAATAAATACAGCATCACCCTGGGGGCTCGCTCTGCCAGAGTGATGGAGAACTTTGTAATCCGCGAGCGCATCAATAACGGATACAGCAGCCAGAGAATGGCGATATAGGTGAACAGATAGAGCAGATACCACAAGTGGTTCCAGATAATATTGGCCACCTCCAGCCGACGGTAACCTGACAAGGGCTCGCCGAAGCCGAACGAGTAACCCACGTAATTGCGCCAGAATTCCCAATAACCCATATCGCCAATGGCACCGGCCAGTTTGGCTTCAATCCAGGATTGGGGCGCTACAATGACCGCGCTGCCAAATAGCAGCGGCAGTATGAGTTTACGGCCGTTACCGGTGAGAAATTTCCAGCCGTGGTGACGATGAAGCTGGTAGGAAATGGCTGCGCCACTGATGAAAAACAACAGCGACATACGCCAGGGGTTGGACCACAGCATGGGCAGCTTCAGCCATTCTGCCAGGTAAAGGCTTTTTATATGAAACCCCCAGTCTGCAACATAGGCCATCGCCAGGTGATAAAAAATCAGCAGGGCGAATGCCAGTACGCGAAGCCAGTCGAGTGCGTGACGGCGCTGGTTGTACCAGGGTTGGGGTGAAGGTGAAATATCCGATAAGGCGGGCATAAAAATCTCCGGTGAACCGCTGACTCGTGCCGTGCACCATTGCCTGATAGCATGGGCGATGATGGAGGCACGGCTTATTGTGCGCTGGGTATTATTGGTTTTGTCTCCTTAAGTGATTGAATAACAAGGCGTTGTGATAACCGGCAGCCTGCCGGGACGAACGGCAGCGTGCTTTTATGCAGGGTATATTTTGAAACCGACTAGCTCGTTGGCCGAACGGCTGAAAACCCATTTTCTTGCTCATCAGCAATGGTGGGCGCCCGGTTTATTACTGCTTTGGGGCGTGCTGAATGTACTGTTGCTCGCTTCCAGTACGTTGATGGAAGCGCGCCGGTTTGGCGGCGAACTGGATACCTGGAAAGCCTTTTGTTGGGAGGCGAGCAGTACCTTCGTGATGCTGCTGTGTATCTGGCCGGTCATCCGTCTGCATCGGTGGTTGCAAACCAGGCTGCTCTGGCCACAGTTGGTGGTTGTTCATGCGCTGCTAACCGTGCCTTTTTCGCTGGTGCATGTGGCAGGCATGGTGATGGTGCGCAAGCTGGTGTATGGGTTGATGGGGGAGCATTACCAGTTCGGCAATGTGCTGTACGAATTTCTGTATGAATACCGTAAGGATGCCATGGCCTACCTGCTGGTATTGGTCGCGGTCAGCGGCTATCAATTTATTCTGCGCCGTTTGCAAGGCGAGGCGAGTTATGTGGACGAAAGCGAGAGCTCCTCAAAACCCTTGCCGGATCGCCTGCTGGTAAAAAAGCTGGGTAAGGAGTTCCTGGTTGCAGTGGCAGATATCCGCTGGGTAGAGGCATCGGGAAATTACGCCAATTTGCATGTGAAAGACAGCGTGTATCCGATGCGGATTACCATGGCTCGCCTGGAGGCGCTGTTGCCATCCGGGGCATTTGTGCGGGTGCACCGTTCTTTTATTGTCAACCTGGGCCACGTTAGCCATATCCAACCTACCGATGCTGGCGACTACCAGCTGTTTTTAAACTCCGGTGAAGAGTTGTCGTTATCGCGGCGTTACCGCGATGGCTTTAAAGCGGCGATGGCCGAGTCGGGATGATTTTCCACAGACTCTCCGGCTTGTTGATATTAATCATACAAATTGAGGGTTTTCTCCTGCCGAACAGACCGGCGCCCTGATAAACTGGTCTTTTACCAGCTGGCTCGGGATATCGGATGTTAAGCGAACTCTTCGCTATTCTTGCTCCAATCATCATTTCTGTTGTTATTGGTTACATCTGGGGGAAATCCGGAACGGATTACCCGGCGGATTTTGTCTCCCGCATCGTCATGTATGTCGGCACACCCTGCCTGATTGTATCTGCCATGGCCAAAGTGGAGGTTGACCCTGCGGTAATGGGCGAGGTGATGTTGGCGACGGCGCTGGCCATGGCGTTGATGGGCATTGCTGGCTGGGCTTTGCTCAAAGCCACTAAAATGGATATTCCCACTTTTTTACCACCGCTGATTTTGCCCAACAACGGCAACATGGGTTTGCCGCTATGCCTGTTTGCTTTTGGCGAATTGGGGTTGGCGCTTGCCCTGGGTTCATTCATGGTGATGATGATTGCCACCTTCACCGTGGGGCTGGTGATTGTTTCCAACTCCCAGGGTGGCTGGCGCGCCCGACTGAAAGACCTCGCCAGCCAGCCGGTGATCTACTCGATGATCATTGCCATCGCCATGTTGATGACCGGAACGGCCTTACCGCTCTGGCTGGATAACAGCGTGACGCTGATCGGCGGTTTTGCCATTCCTCTCATGACCATCACGTTGGGCGTTTCCCTATCTACCTTGCGCATTGTCACCTGGCGGCGCAGCATCGGTTTCAGCCTGGCGCGTATTCTGGGCGGTTTGGCATTCGGATTTGTCGCTTGCTGGATACTCAGTGTGGAGGGCGTTTCGCGCAGTGTGGTGCTGTTGCAATCGGCTATGCCGGTGGCAGTATTCAATTATTTGCTGGCGTTGCGTTATCACCGCAGCCCGGAAGAGGTGGCCGCGATGGTAGTGGTTTCAACGCTGTTGGCGTTTATCTTTCTGCCGTTTTTGCTGGCTGTCTTATTACCTGTCGGATAACTACGTTTGTTGGTGTACTTATGAATATTCGTCCTGCGGTTGCCAGCGATGTCGCAGCCCTGTTTTCCATCCGCACCAGTGTGCGACAAAATCATATGTCTCTTGAAGAGTTGGCTGAACTGGGCATTACGCCCGGGAGCCTGCCCGGCATGTTGGTTGGCACCGGAAGAGGTTGGCTGGCGGAAGACGGTAATTATCCAATTGCTTTCTCGATGGCCGATGCGGAAGAGGCGACTATTTTTGCCTTGTTTGTGCGGGCGGAATATGAAGGTAAAGGCATCGGCCGCTTGTTGATGGTGCAAGCAGAGCAATGGTTGGCCTCGCAAGGCTGCAAGGAAATATGGCTGGAGACCGATGCGGATCATCGTGTGCGAGCCAATGGCTTTTACCGGCATCTCGGTTGGCAGGAAGCAGGAATGCAAGACGATGGGCAAGTTCGATTTATCAAATCTATTACGCTTGGCTAAGAAGCGTTTATAAGCGTAAACCTCAAGGTAAAATCTGAGTGCCGTTGATACAATCAGCGGCATTTTTTATTGCGTGTCATCCTGCATTTCAGCGCACCTGTTTCGCCCTTAATAGCCACATAAAAAGCATTCTCTATAAAGGCCTTTCTATGATCAGATTCTCTTCCTGTGTAAAAAAACTTTTCCTGGTAACATCAGGTTTGGTTATTTTGTTGCTCCTGCAAGCGTGCAGTGATCAAACCACTGAAAAAGCCGGAGGCGAAGTTCTGGCAGATGGCAAAAGTTTGAGTGGCGCCAATATTCTGGTATTCAGCAAAACCGATGGAGAGCGTCATGAATCAATTCCGGCGGGTATCGAGGCGCTAAAAACTTTAGCTCAAGACAACGGTTTTAAAATTGAAGCCAGTGAAGACTCCTCACTCTTTACCGATGCGGCGCTAAGCCAATTTAATGCGGTGGTATTTTTAAACACCAGCAATAACATATTGAATGAACAGCAAGAGCTGGCGATGGAACGTTACATTCAGGCCGGTGGCGGATTTGTGGGCATCCACTCAGCGGCTGAAACCGAATGGGAAGGTGACTGGTTCTGGTACCGCAAGCTGGTAGGTGCTGTTGCTCAGCGTCATGGCAGCGAAGCTGCCGAGCCAACAACGCACGTACACATAAACAACAAAGATCACATTTTTACAGAAACGTTGCCCGATCAATTTGAGTTGGCGGACGAAGGCTACCGCTATCGCGAGATTTATCAATTTATCAATATTGTTGCCAGTGTGAACGGTGTTGGTGCAGAGGGTGAAAATCATCCCGTTTCCTGGTATCACGAATTTGATGGCGGCCGCTCTTTTTATACCGGCCTCGGCCATTCGGCAGAAACCTTTGCCAATGAAAATTTCCTGAAACATCTGCTCGGTGGCATCAACTACGCGGTGGGTTTAAATCACCGAGGCCAACAAAAGCCGCAACTGGATTACAGCAAATCACGCCCCGAAAATAACCGCTTTATTAAAAAGACCCTCGTAGAAGGTTTGAATGAGCCAGTCAAATTTGACTTCTTCCCGAATGGCGATGCGCTCATCGCATTGCGCCCCGGCGAGTTTGTGCGGGTTGACTACAAAACCGGCCAGTCTCATCCGGCCGGAACCCTTGCGGTTGAGTATAAAAAAATCGAAGAGTGGGGCCTGGTGGGTGTGGCTGTTGACCCGGACTTTGCCAACACTAACTGGATTTATGCGGCGTTCAATGTAAAAGATGAGGCCGAAAACTATTACCAGAAGCTGTCCCGCTTTCAGTGGAAGAATAATCAGGTAGATGAAAGCAGTGAGCAGGAAATTCTGCGTTACGGTATAGATCACAACTGCTGCCACACCGGCGGTGATTTGCGCTTCGGCAATAACGGCGAATTGTTTTTTTCTACCGGCGATAACACCAATCCTCACGATCAGGATGGTTATGCACCGCTGGATTTCCGCCCTGACATGAAAAAGAACGATGGCTTGCGTGCACCGGGCAATACTCAGGACTTGCGCGGCAAGGTTCTGCGTATCAAGCCCAACGCTGACGGCAGCTACGACATTCCTGCCGGCAATCTGTTTGTTGATGCTGCCGAAGGCCGCCCGGAAATTTATGTGATGGGCGCGCGTAACCCCTACAGCATTACCTTCGACAAAAAAACCAACACACTTTTTTATGGTGATGTCGGCCCGGATGCCAACGTGGATTCTGATGAAAAAGGTGTACGCGGCTATGATGAAATTAACCGGGTAACCGCTGCCGGTAATTTTGGCTGGCCGCTGGTGATTGGTCAGAACCGGCCATACAAAATGTACGATTACATCAATCAGAAAGGCGGCGAAACGGTGAATGTTAATGCGCCGATGAATATTTCGCCGCGCAATACCGGGGCAAAACAATTACCACCGGCGCAGCCTGCTTTTATTGCTTACCCTTATGCAGTGTCCGACGTGTTCCCGGAGCTGGGGGCGGGCGGTCGCACGGCGTTGGTAGCAGACGTGTACCGCGCAGATGAATACCCGGAATCGGTCAATCGCTACCCGGGTTATTACGATAACAAATTGTTCATTGCCGAGTTTATGCGCGCCTGGGTGAAGGTTGTCAGCTTTGACAATCAGGGCCGCATTATAAAAATTGAACCCTTTGCGCCACAAATCAATTACTCATTGCCAATTGCCTCGCGCTTTGCTCCGGATGGAACCCTCTATGTACTGGAGTACGGCATGTCGTGGTTTACCGGCAACCCCGATGCTCGCCTTGCGTGCATTGAATATGTCGGCGCCGGGAATCGTCCACCGCTGGCGGCGATTACGCTGAATAAAAATCAGGCCGGCTTGCCCGCAAGCATTCAGGCATCCGCTGCGGAATCTGTGGATCTGGACGGTGACAATATCAGCTACCACTGGACGCTTGCCTGTGCAGACAATTCGTGTGCGACCAAAGCGCTGGGTGATGCGGAAGAGATTACTTTGCCCTTCACCAATGCCGGTAATTTTATAATGAATTTGCGGGTAACCGATGTGCACGGTGCAACCTCGACCGCCAGCCAGACATTGGAAATCGGTAATGAACCGGCGACCATTGAATTGGCGTCTGCGCAGAACAAATCTTTTTTCTGGGGCGATACGGAAAATTTTGCTTATCAACTGGTTATTAATGATCAGGAAGACGGTGTAATCAGCGAGATAGATAACAACAATCCCGGTGTTCAATTTACCTACAGCGCCGCCCGGGAACCGCAAGCGCAAGGGCATCAGCTGGCCAGCGTTGCCGATCAGGCGAAAAGCTTGCTGGACGCCAACAGTTGTATGAGTTGTCACAAAATGGAAGAAACTGTGGTGGGACCAGCGCTGCGTGATGTTGCTAAAAAATATCAGAATGATCCCAAAGCAATGGCTTATCTGGTGAATAAAATTGGTAATGGTGGCAGTGGTGTTTGGGGTGAAATGAATATGCCGGCGTTCGCCGGGCTGGGTGAGGCTGATCTTAAAATATTGGCAACCTATGTGCTCTCGCTCAATGACGACATTGAAGTCGCGTCCTTACCTTTGTCCGGGCAGTTATTGCTGGATGAACACCAGGCAAACAACGCATGGCTGACTGACAATACGCCGGTTACCACCTCCGGCGAGGCCTATCTGTTGAGTGCGAGCTACACCGACAAGCCGGTTAACGGTGCTGCTTCAATCAGGGTGGAGCAATCGTTTGCGCTGGTGCCTCATCGTTTCAGCCTTGATAGTATTTTCGATGCAAACACTGCCACTCGTGATGTAAAACGCAATACCTTCCGCCAGATCAACACCGTGCATATGCCGACAGTGGCAGACTGGTCAGGTTTTGCGCTGGGCAGCTTTGATCTGACGGAAATCCATGCGGTTCAGCTGGGCGCTTACTTCTTTAAAAAGGAGGTGAGTTGGCAGTTTGAATTACGCCGGGATAATGCAGCAGGGGAAGTTCTCGCGTCAGGTGTTTTAACGCCGGATGAACTCCGCGCCTATCAGCGTACTAAAATAGAAGTCACACCAACAGCAGGCTTTGTTGAGCTTTACCTGCAAGTTAAAATGGAAGCCGGAGCGTCCGGTGAACTGGCGTTGCAGGATATCAGCTTCGAGAAGTGATTCCCTATAATCCCGCGGTCCATGGATGGCCCTTCCTCCATAAAAATTTATAGAATAGCTGCAAACTAACCGCATCCTCAGGTGTCAGTTCAATGCCACGCCACGCGGCATTTTTGAAAACTACTGCCAGATACAGGTAACGAGGTAAATTTGCAGGATTTTACACAGGCTCAAATTCATACCCCGCGACTCACCTTGCGGACGTTAATCCCATCAGATAGCGAAGCGCTCTTCTCCATTTTTTCCGATCCCGAGGTGATGCGCTACTGGAATACGCCGCCCTGGGTTTCTATTGTGGATGCAGAACAATTTATCAGGGAGCATCAGGCAGGCATGTTATCCGGTGAGTGGGTCACGCTGGGTATCTTCGCCCGCGACGAGGATGCCCTGGTCGGCAAATGCATGTTGTTTCATTACGATCGCGAATCCCGTCGTGCTGAAATCGGTTTTGGTATTGCCCGTTCTACATGGGGCAAAGGTTACATTCAGGAAGCCGGTGCTGCGCTGATTGATTATGGTTTTAACACTATGCATCTTCGCCGTATTGAAGCCGAAATTGATCCGCAGAATCGCGCTTCTGGCAAAGCGCTGGAAAGGCTGGGCTTTGTGCAAGAAGGCCTGCTGCGTGAGCGCTGGCAAATCAATGGGGTTATTTCAGATTCTGCGCTTTATGGTCTGTTGGCTAAAAATTCTCCAGCCAAAATCAACAATTAAGCTCCCTGTTTAAATAACCCGGCTTTGGGTTAAATGGTCTCCCTGTAAACATAATCAACAAAACCTCTCTAAAAGGGTTTTGCTAAGGACGTAACAATGAAAAAAAGTATTCTACTGGCTTTTTCAATGCTGATCTCTGTTGGTGTGTCGGCTGCTGATTGGGTTGATAATAAAAAAATTGAAGCACTGTTTTCCGAGGCAGAGGTTACCGGAACATTTGTCCTTTATGATGTGGCTGAAGACAAATTGACCGGTTTTAATAAATCGCGGGCGGAAACCCGATTTTTCCCGGCATCAACCTTCAAGATCCCCAATACCCTGATCGGGCTTGCGGTGGGCGCGGTCGATAATGTCGATGAAATTTTGCCTTATGGCGGGGCTCCCCAGCCATTTCCCTCCTGGGAAAAAGATATGTCTCTTCGCGATGCGATAAAAATATCCAATGTGCCAGTTTACAAGGAATTGGCTCGTCGAATCACCCTTGAAAAAATGAGCAGTAACCTTCGTGCGTTGAATTACGGGAATAACGATATTGGTACTACCGTTGACAATTTCTGGCTGGTTGGTCCTCTTGAAATCAGTGCGGTTGAGCAAACCGCTTTTCTTGCAAAACTTGCACAAAAAACATTGCCGTTTCCTGTACGAATTCAGGAAACTACGCAGGGAATTGTATTGCTTGAAAAAACTGAAACCGGCTCGCTCTACGGAAAAACCGGCTGGGCAGATGCGCCTGAACCGGATATCGGCTGGTGGGTAGGTTGGGTAGTGAAGGATGGCAAAGTCTACAGCTTTGCGTTAAACATCGATGTGCTTGGCGAGGCCGATGGGCCAAAACGCATTCCACTGGGTAAGGCGAGTTTAAAAGTTCTGGGCGTGCTGTAGCCGCTGAGGATTATTTTAAAATACGGTTGCATTTTCAATAGCTCCGTTCCTATAATTCGCGCAGGGTGCCAGCTGCGGTTTGCAGTGAGGCAGGTTTATGCGTAGGTCGGGCCGCCACGCGGAGCTTGCCTGTCCATGAATCAGCACTTGATGCTTTTTTTGTGCACGCGTATTTTTCGCGTGCACCTGCTTTTTGAATATCCATTCTCTGCTGCCCGGTATCACGGTCAGCAACCTTGTCGTTCTCGTTTCTCCTTTTCTTCTTCGGTGTCATTGCCGCGACATTCCCGTTTCCATTGTTTTTTATGGCATCCGGAAAGTTTTTGCTTTATTCCGCTGCAAGCTGTGTCTCCGTTTTATCGTGATCTTCTTTTCTTTATTATCAAAGCCATTTTCCTCTTCAAGATGCTTGTGGTTATGCGATTGCTGCTTTTTGAGCTGTTGATCCTGCTTTAACAATTCAAAAAAATTGAAAACAATCTGCATAACTATTCGGTGGTTTCTTTCATGGAAAATCTGCTTAGCCTCTTCGTACGCTCAATTTTTATAGAAAACATGGCGCTCTCCTATTTTTTAGGCATGTGTACCTTTCTCGCTATCTCCAAAAGAATCGATGTGGCTGCCGGTTTGTCGGTTGCTGTTATCCTGGTGTTAACCATTACCGTGCCGTTGAACAATCTGATTTACACCCGGTTGCTGGATGAGGGCGCTCTGAAATGGCTGGGGCCCGACTACGAACATATTGATTTACGGTTTTTGCAGTTGGTCGTTTTTATCGGTGTAATTGCATCCATGGTGCAAATACTGGAAATGGTGTTGGATAAATACGCACCGGTGCTTTACAGCACGCTGGGTATCTTCCTGCCGTTGATCGCGGTTAACTGTGCAATAATGGGCGGCGTTTTGTTTATGGTAGAGCGCGAATACAATCTGGTAGAAAGCACGGTATTTGGTGCTGGAGCCGGGGTTGGCTGGTCGCTGGCACTGCTGGCCATGGCCGGCATTCGTGAAAAGCTGAAATACTCTGATATCCCGGATGGCTTGAGAGGTTTGGGTATTACCTTTATCAGCGCGGGTCTTATTGCACTGGCATTTATGTCGTTTGGCGGTATTACGCTGTAATAATTTCAAGGGAGAAATGATGCGTTTAATAAAAATATATACGGGCATTCTGTTGTGGCTTTTTGCCGGTAATCTGTTGGCAGATCAAAAAATTCCCTTTGAGCTGCCACGAAGTGAAGTTATTAGTATTCCCGATCGAAAAAACGACAGGGTTTATGAAATCCATATTCAGTTGCCTGCGAAGTATCAGGAAGATAAAAAGTACCCCGTGGTTTATATGACAGACTCCCCTTATACCTTTCCCATTGTTACCGGGGCGGCGCGCTATCCGGTGAATAATGAACGCATGAGGGATGTCATGTTTGTGGGCATTTCCTGGCAAACCGGCTATTCGCCGGCGGCCAGCCGCCGTCGTGATTACACGCCTACAGTAGATGCCCTCTGGGCGAATGATCCCGCCGCTGAGGCCGACAAACATCTGGAATTTATTCGCAATGAAGTCATTCCTTATATTGATACCCGCTTTAGTACCGAGATAACTAACAGAACCTATGTGGGTAATTCTCTGGGCGGTTTGTTTGGTTTTTATATCCTGCTTAACAATCCCTATTTGTTTAAAAACTACGTCATAGGAAGTCCATCGGTCTGGTGGGGAGAAAAGCATATTCTTGCTGCGGAAGCAAAAACAAAGCTACCTGCCGATCTTGCGGTAAATATATTTATTGCGGTGGGGGCGGATGAAATCCCAGGAAGGGATAGTCCAAAAAACGATATGGTGGGGCAGGCTAGGGAAATGTTTGACCGCTTAAAAGCCAGAGATCTGAAAAACAGCAAATTTGAAATGCGGGTTATTGAGCACGCGAATCACGCAACAGCCTTTCCGGTAACTTCAGCGCAGGGGTTATGGTGGTTGTTTAATAATGACACAGGCGATAAGAGAGGCGTGGCAAATCCTGCGCCCTAGATAGCAAATGCCCGGCCAGTGTTTTGCTGGCCGGGCATTCAGTTATTGCGGTTCGTAGCCCAATATCGGACTTAACCAACGCTCCATTTCCTGTAGCTTTTTTCCTTTACGCTGCGCCAGGCTTTCTACCTGATCTTTTTCGATTTTTCCTACCGGGAAATATTTGGATTCCGGGTGGGAGAAATACCAGCCGGATACCGCCGCGGTGGGGAACATGGCAAAGTGTTCGGTCAAAAATATACCGGTTTGCTGCTGTGCATCGGTCAGCTGGAACAGCTGGGTTTTTTCAGTATGATCCGGGCAGGCCGGGTAGCCGGGCGCCGGGCGGATGCCTTTGTATTGTTCGCGGATCAAATCTTCGTTGTCCAGTTGTTCATCGGCGGCGTAGCCCCAGAACTCCTTTCTCACACGCACATGCATATGTTCAGCAAAGGCTTCTGCAAAGCGGTCAGCAAGAGCTTTAACCATAATCGAGTTATAGTCATCGCCGGCGTCCTGATACGCCTTGGCCAATTCTTCGGCGCCAATACCCGCCGTTACTACAAAGCCGCCAATGTAATCCTGCTTGCCGGAATCTTTCGGTGCTACAAAGTCAGCCAATGAAAAATGCGGTGAGGATTCATTGCCTGCTTTTAATTGTTGCTGGCGAATATGGTGCAGGGTACTGATTTGTTCACCGGCATCGTTATACACGGCAATGTCATCATCGTTAACGGTATTGGCTGGCCAGAAACCAATCACACCGGAGGCTTTAATCAGTTTTTCATCCACCAGCTTGCGCAACATTTTTTGTGCGTCGTCATAGAGGTTGCGCGCGGCTTCACCGACGATTTCATCATCAAGGATGCGCGGGAATTTACCGGCCAGATCCCAGCTGATAAAGAAAGGCGTCCAGTCAATGTATTCAATCAACGTTTCCAGCGGGTAATCTTCGAACAAGCGGATGCCGGTAAAAATCGGTGTGGGCGGTGTGTAGTTGTCCCAATCCAGCTTGAATTTGTTTTTGATGGAATCAGGGTAGCTGCGTACTGTGCCACGGGGTTTACGGTTGGCGGTGCGCTCACGCACCACAACGTACTCCGCTTGCAGGTTTTCAATAAACTGCGGGCGCAGTTCGTCTGACAGCAAGGTGCTGGCCACGCCAACGGCGCGTGACGCGTCGGCAACGTAGACCACCTGATTAAGTTTAAACGCCGGGTCAATTTTTACCGCTGTGTGCGCTTTGGAGGTGGTGGCGCCACCAATCATCAGCGGTTTGTTAATGCCCAAACGTTCCATTTCCCGCGCAACAAATACCATTTCATCCAGCGACGGGGTAATGAGGCCGGAAAGGCCAATAATATCGCAGTTTTCTCTCACGGCAGTTTCAAGAATTTTATCGCAAGGCACCATCACGCCAAGGTCGAGAACCTCGAAGTTATTACATTGCAGTACTACGCCCACAATATTTTTGCCAATATCGTGTACGTCACCTTTCACGGTGGCCATCAAAATTTTGCCGTTAGGTTTGGATGCCTCGGTTTTTTCTTCTTCAATAAACGGCTGCAAGTAGGCGACCGACTGTTTCATTACCCGGGCAGATTTCACCACCTGCGGCAAAAACATTTTACCTTCACCGAATAAATCGCCGACCACGTTCATGCCGTCCATCAACGGGCCTTCGATGACATCCAGCGGGCGTGGATAGAACTGGCGGGCTTCTTCGGTATCGGCTTCAATGTGCGTTGAAATACCTTTTACCAGGGCGTATTCAATACGCTTGGCAATGGGCAAGCTGCGCCATTCGAGATCTTCTTTTTTCTCGCCGGTGCTGCCATCGCCGCGATATTTTTCGGCAATATCCAGCAAGGCTTCGGTGCCGCCAGGTGTGCGGTTGAGAATGACATCTTCAACGCGGTCTTTCAGTTCTTGTGGCAAGTCATCGTACAGGGCCAGCTGACCGGCGTTGACGATACCCATGTTCATGCCGGCTTTAATGGCGTAATACAAAAACACCGAGTGAATGGCTTCACGAACCGGGTTGTTACCGCGGAAAGAAAAGGAAACATTGGAGACGCCGCCGCTGACACCGGCGTGGGGCAGGTTGGCGCGAATCCAGCGAGTGGCTTCAATAAAATCGACCGCGTAGTTGTTGTGCTCTTCAATACCGGTAGCGACTGCAAAAATATTCGGATCGAAAATAATATCCTGTGGCGGGAAGTCCAGTTTGTCGACCAGCGTGCGGTAAGAACGCTCACAAATTTCCATCTTGCGCGCTTGCGTATCGGCCTGGCCGGTTTCATCAAATGCCATCACCACCACTGCTGCGCCGTAGCGCATACAGAGTTTGGCTTTTTGCAAAAACTCTTCTTCGCCTTCTTTCAGGCTGATGGAGTTAACAATGGGCTTGCCCTGAATGCATTTCAAACCGGCTTCAATAACATCCCATTTGGAGGAGTCAACCATAATGGGAACGCGGGCGATATCCGGTTCACCGGCAATCAAATTGAGGAAGCGCACCATGGCTTTGTGCGCATCCAGCATGCCTTCGTCCATGTTGATGTCGATAACTTGCGCACCGTTTTCAACCTGTTCCAGCGCCACTTCCAGCGCGGTGGAATAATCTTCTTCTACGATCAGGCGTTTGAAGCGAGCAGAGCCGGTAACGTTACAGCGCTCGCCAACGTTTACAAACAACGAATCTTTAGTGATGTTGAACGGCTCAAGGCCAGACAAACGGCACGCCGGTTCGATGTCGGGAATCACACGCGGAGAATGCTTGGCTACGGCTTCAGCAATGGCTTTGATGTGTGCAGGCGTGGTGCCGCAACAACCACCAATAATATTCAGAAAGCCGCTGGCCGCGAATTCTTCAACCACCGCGACCATTTCTTCCGGCGTCTGATCGTATTCACCAAATTCGTTGGGCAAACCGGCATTGGGGTGCGCGGACACATAGGTGGCGGCAACGCGAGACAGTTCCTGTACATAAGGGCGCAATTCTTTGGCACCAAGCGCACAGTTAAGGCCCATGGAAATAGGGCGGGCGTGTGCCAGCGAGTTGTAAAACGCTTCGGTGGTCTGGCCGGACAGGGTGCGGCCAGAGGCATCGGTAATGGTGCCGGAGATCATAATCGGCAAGCTGTAGCCGATTTCATCAAAATATTGTTGTACCGCAAATACCGCCGCTTTGGCGTTGAGGGTATCGAACACGGTTTCGATCATAATCAGATCAGCGCCGCCTTTTACCAGGCCATCGACCGATTCCACGTAGTTTTCGACCAACTGATCAAAGGTCACATTACGAGCGCTGGGGTCATTAACGTCGGGAGAAATGGAGCAGGTGCGGCTGGTCGGGCCAAGTACACCGGCAACAAAGCGCGGGCGAGCCGGGTTTTTCGCCGTCACCTCATCACATAACTCGCGGGCCAGTTTGGCGGCGGCGAAGTTCAATTCGTGGCTGAGGTCTTCCATGTCGTAGTCAGCCATGGAAATGCGCGTGGAGTTGAAGGTGTTGGTTTCCAGAATATCGGCACCGGCTTCGAGGTAAGCATGCTGAATTTCCCGAATAACCTCAGGCTTGGTAATACACAGCAAATCGTTATTGCCGGCAATGTCCATGTGGTAATTGGCAAAGCGCTCGCCGCGATAATCGGCCTCTTTGAGCTTGTAGCTCTGAATCATGGTGCCCATACCGCCATCAAGGATGAGGATACGTTCTTTAATGGCTTTATGGAGTGCGTCGATGCGGGCCTGGCTGGTGCTGGGAATACTCATGAAAAACCTGTCGGCAATGTACAAAAAAATTGCGGCGATTCTAGCAGAAAAGCCGCCTCACGTGGCCGTTTCCGGGTGGCGACAGGCGTTTGCCAGGATTTGTTAAGGGGCGGTGTGCGCCGTAGCTGGCAGGGTCGGGAGGCGCTATGCTGCGACCATCTTGATAAAAATCGGAGAATAAGGATGAAATATCGGCATTTTTGGCAGGTTTGCACCTCGGCGCTGGCGATGTTGCTGCTGGCAGTGAACGCTCAGGCGCACAATTTTTCAGCCCATACCAACATCCAATGGGCGGATCCCGACGGCCACCCGCTGACGCTGGATATCTACGTGCCGGATACCGGCAAGTCATCTTACCCGGTGCTGGTGATTTATCACGGTGGCGGCTGGCTGATTAACAACAATTCGATCATGAATGAGATGTCAAAGTACATCGCCAGCCATGGCGACTATGTGGTCGCCAATATGAATTACCGCCTGTTGGGCGATAACAACAATAGTGTCACCGCCAATCAGATCGTAGAAGATGTTTTCGGTGGTTTGCTCTGGGTAAAAGAGCATATCGCTACATATAAAGGTGACCCCGAGCGGGTGGCTGTAACGGGCGACAGCGCGGGAGGGCACCTGACGTCCATGATTCTGGTCGCTGGTCGAAATTTGAACAGCAAGGGCTTTGACGCGGAAAAGCCGGGTTTTAATCCGGTTTACCTGCCCAAAGGGGAAAGTGCTGAAAGCGTCGCCAGTCGGGATGGTTTGAAGGTTCAGGCGGCCGTTATCAGTTATGGCGCTTTTGACCTGTATCAGGCCGCAAAAAACGGCTTTGAAACGGAATCCAATGTTTTTTGGATGATGTCGGAAGCCAGGCCGCGCGGGATTTTTGGTCCGGATAAAAATACCGATAATGCCGAAGCCTGGTACAAGGCCGTGTCGCCCATTTATAACATTCCTGATGCGAAGCAATACAAGCTGCCGCCACAGTTCCATCATGTGGCTGAAAATGACAAGGTAACAACGCCGGAATCGATTAAAAAGTATGTCGATTTACTGGAAAAAGCGGGGCAGGAGGTGACTTACACCCTGTATCCTGGCCGTAACCACGCGTTTCTCGACAATGGTTGCAATGAGTTTTTGCAAGTCTGCTTTGATCGGGATGCTCCAGTGGCATTGGATGACATACTGACATTTTTGAACGGCATTTTTTACCCTGCTGCCCAATAAAATTGATTTGTTTTTGCAAAAGAGAATGGCTGTCGGATGCAGTGGTTTTTATAGAACAATCAACGACAAAGGATTTGGCTATCGCATTTATAGTGAAATCCCGCTGTCGCCGGGGCGGGGTTTGCAGTAAAATACCCGAGTAATTTAATCGGGTATAGAGGTTTGCAAACTCCCATGGTTAATGTAGAAATTACTGAATCCGCTCAGGCCTATTTGAAAGACCTGCTGGACCGTCAAAAAGACAACGATGGCATCGGTATCCGCATGTTCGTTGCCAGCCCGGGTACCGCCCAGGCTGAAACCTGTATCGCCTACTGCCGCCCGGGTGAAGAAAAGGAAGAAGACGTTGCTGTAGAACTGAATGGATTCACCGCCTGGTTTGAAGGCCGCAGCTTGCCGTTTCTGGAAGATGCCAAAGTCGATTATGCCACCGACAGAATGGGCGGCCAGCTTACTATCCGTGCCCCCAACTCGAAAATGCCACGCGTCAACGACGACAGCCCGCTGGAAGATCGCATCAACTACGTGCTGTACAACGACGTAAACCCCAGCCTGGCCTCCCACGGCGGCAACGTGAGCCTGGTAGAAGTGACCGATGATATGATCGCCGTATTGCAATTCGGCGGCGGTTGTCAGGGTTGCGGTTCTGTAGCGATTACTCTGAAGCAGGGCATCGAAGTTCAATTGATGGACAAACTGCCCGAACTCAAAGGCATCCGCGACGTAACTGACCATACAGACCGTAGTAATGCGTATATGTAAGTAAATAACGGCTGTATTGCCCGAGGGGTGATGCAGTCGGCTGTACAAAACAGGAAAAATCTGAAAACATTTTATCTTTGCCGATAAAATGTTTTTTTCATTTAATGACAGGGAGTAGTGTAATGATTAACCGCTTTTTAATGACTCTTCTTTCGTTGGGTTTGGCTTCTGCTGCCAGCGCTGATAGTTTGCCTCATCCGGGAACTGAACGTCCTCTAATTCAAAGAGTTGAATACAAAACATCTGAATATGAACAATTTAATGTACATATAGATATTCCTAATAATAGTGAAATTAACTTATTTTCCCAGACAATAGAAAATAACGTTCTCACCGTCACTCTTGCATATACTTTGCCTAACCGATTCACGTTTGGGACATTACCGCCTTACATAGGAGGGTTCGTAATCCCCGGTCTTCCAGAGGGCGAATACACCTTGAAAGTCGTACGTCTGGAGACGGGTTCAAGCGAAGTGGCTGAAGAAGACCAAGTCTTACTTTCCATTGAGGCTGGCCCGGAACCTATTCCGGTATATGGCATGTTCCATACTGAAATCGAACACTTCTTTATCACTGCGGATACTGAAGAGCGGGATTTTATTACTCAGTACGGCTGGAATGTAATTGATAAAGGTTTTAACGCATGGCCCTCGGAAGGAGATGCGCCTGAAACTGCGTTACCGGTTTGTCGCTTCTACTCCGAGAAAGTAAATTCGCATTTCTACACGCTTGATGAGGAAGAGTGCGAATTCCTGAAGGACGAGCAGCATGGATGGACCTATGAAGGAATTGCTTTTAAAGCAATCCCTCCAATAAACGGAGTTTGCGCCGAAGGCACTGAGCCGGTTTGGCGTATGTTTAACCCCGCAACGGGTCACCGCCAATGGGAAGGCCAATGGATCAACACGGTCAATCACCGTTTTACCACCGATCAAAATATCTACCAGGTTAGTGCAATGGCTGCCTTTCAGGCAGAAGGCGTTGCGTTCTGCTCTCCTGAATAATAGAAAAGTGAGTTGCTAATTCAATAAAAAACCGGAGGCTATTTGTCTCCGGTTTTTTATTGGGCTGCCAGAAAAATTTTATGCATTATAAATTCTGCGGTAGGTGTCCGTAGCGGGGCTGTTATTGGACGTTGAGTAATACAACTTGCCAGCCATAAATGCGTCGCGAACATCTTTATTTTCCATCGCTGCCAGTTCGGCTTCCTGCTCAACCAGAAACCACTCGGGCACTGGTTGGGAGTTGGCGACTATTTGATGGCGATTAAAACCAAAGCCATTGGTTTTATTTTTCACGCTATCTCGAAACGCATCGTTAAAAACTTCATAAGCGGCTTGCAGTGTTTCGTCAGTGATTGTCAATCCGCGTTTTTCCCACTCATCTATCGTCTTTTCTCCACCCAGCACCAGCATTCCCAAACTTCTTACATTATCTATTCCGGTTCGCAGCTGGGGAGTTAGCGTTACTTTATCTTGTGGGGTCGTTGAGGCGGCATTATCTTGCCGCTGGGCGGCAGGTGTTGTCGGATTTGGGGGGTTGTAGGCTTCAATTCGGTAGTTTGGAAAGTCAATTTTCATGTAAAACCTCCTTGTTTTGTTACTATATCTGCCAATGCAGCTAGCATGCCAGGGAGGATGAAAGCCAATGCGTAAGGTTAAATTCCTGTAACTCCCTAATCAATGTACATTGGGTGTAGGAATTCTATATTTGAGTTTTTTCAACTTTGACTGATATTTAAGAATAAAATACCATTCTTTTTTGGATGCTTTTCTATTACATGGAGATACATGATGTTAAATAAATATTTACTAATGGGTACACTGTTAGCCAGCTCATCATTGATGGCTTATGATCAACAAGAAAATGCCGTTATTCAGCCAATTACTCAACCAATATCTGCATTTGAACCCTTCACTGTTTTTGTCAAAAACACCACGAATCATCCTTCTATCTATATTTTTTCAAAAAAAATAGTGGGTAATGAGATAGAAATAGTTTATACCCATGAACGAAATAGCGTGGGATCTTTCGGGTACTATCCTGAACCCGAAACGCCTCCTGTTATTCCATTGGTAACATTTAATGGGCTTCCTGGTGGAGTCTACACCCTGAAGACAATAGGTTTGCCATACAGTTTCAATGCGCTATCTCTTGAAGATGAAGTGGAGCTTGTAGTGGAAGATTCTCCGGCCACTATCGATGTCTATGAATTATTTAATACAACCTATAGAAGTTACTTTATCACGCAAGATTCATCAGAGCGCGATCACTTGATCAGTCAGCCAGATATTTCCTGGGGTATTAATCATTGGTATGAAATAAGTGCTGGCTTCAAAGCATGGGCAGTAGAAGGTGCTGCACCTTCTACTGCGTTGCCGGTGTGTCGACTTTACTCGGCACATGTTGAATCACATTACTATACGATAGATGAAGAAGAGTGTGATTTTTTACAAACTCTTGGCTGGCAATTTCAGGGAGATGCATTCAAGGCAATTCCAGCGGTAGGTGGCGTGTGCCCATCCGGTACCGTTGCTGTTTTGCGTCTTTATATAGACCGCATGCCCTCATCTACGATGAATCATCGTTTCACGACGGATGCTGAGGCGTATCAATCCATGATCCACCAGGGTTGGACTGGCGAAGGCGTTGCGTTTTGCTCCCCTGAGTGATGATGGGTAATTGAAAGTGAAGAAGCCCGGAGAGTGTATGCTTTCCGGGCTTTTTTGCATCTCAATATCAGCTTCTTCAGTAAAGATTAAATGTCTCGTCCGCAATCAGTTCGTCTTCAATCATCAAGGTGATTCGCCAGTTGCCGATTTTGTTTTCTACCGGTTTCCAGATGGTGTCGCCGATGAAAAAATTCCAGTCATTTTGCTTTACGTATTCTTCACCTGCGAAAGGCGGCATGGGTTTGCCGTCTTCATCGGGAATGTTCGGGTGGTAGATGCAGTAATGCAGTTTTTTATTTTTCGCTTTTTTGATATTGACTACATAACCGAATTCAATGTCCAGTTCGCAGGGGATATCCCGGGTCATTTTTATTAACTCGGGCAATTCTTTGGATTTGTTGTCCCACTGGGTGTAAATGCCCCGGGTCATCAAGCGTACTTCAACTTTCTTTTTTGCCATAATTTATCAATAAATATTTATTAGGTGTGGAGTGTTTTTCGCTGTGAGGGATGAAAACAGTTGTTCCAGGTGGCTGAAAATTTCGAGCGAAAATCCTGAGTGAAAGTTCTGATTAAAAAGTCCCGAGCGGTATAAATCGTGCATTATAGCAGGATCAGCTTCCTCTTTTATGGGTGGGCTTCCCGAGGGATTCTCCTGAAGCTTATTATAATGACCGGAAAATGCATGGTATTGGTAACCTTATTGCGGGTGGGTTAGAGGGGCGAAGTATGAGTAACAAACCACATAAGCACCTTGCTGGTTCACATCTTAAAGTGCAGGCACGGCTGATGCTGGATGAGGAAATTGCTTTTGGGCCCGGCAAGGCCGATTTACTGGATGCTATTCATGCTACCGGCTCTATTTCTGCTGCGGGTAAACAATTGGGTATGAGTTACCGACGTACCTGGATGCTGGTGGATAGTATGAATCGCTGCTTTCAGCAGCCCTTGGTGGAAACGGCGACTGGCGGGGCTAAAGGGGGTGGTAGCCAGCTTTCTGCCTTGGGTGTTGAGGTGCTCAAGCACTACCGGGAATTACAAGCTGCTATTGACCTTGTGACCCGGGAACACTTTCCTGTGTTTCAACCCTGGTTACGATCAAGCCCTTTGCCGGCAACTGCCTGATTAAGGTTGCTCTACCAGTTCGCCTTTGCTCATCCAATATTGGCTGTTGGTGAGATACTTTGCTTCAGATAAAGAATGCGTAACATACATCATCGGGATTTGGCACTCGCCGGCAATGCGCAAGAAGAAGGGCAATATTTGCTGTTTCAAGCGTTCATCCAACGCTGATAAAGGTTCATCCAGTAATAACAGCTCCGGTGAATAAAGCACTGCTCTGCCCAAAGCTACCCTTTGTTTTTCACCGCCGGAAAGCGCCCCGGGTTTTCTGTTTAACAAGGGCGAAATTTCCAGCAAGTCGGCGACAGCCTCCAATGAAAAACGCCGTTGCTGCGGGTTTATATTGTTGTAGCCGTAGAGCAAATTATTGTGAACAGACAAATGGGGCAGGAGTTGCCCGTCCTGAAACACCAAACCAATATGGCGCTTGTGTGGGGGAACCCACACGCTGGATCGGGTATCACATAATGTTTTTTGATTCAGCGTAATGGTGCCTTGTTCCGGTTTGAGCAAACCGGCGATAAGCGCCAGTAACGTACTTTTGCCACTGCCCGATGCTCCCAAAATGGCTGTAACAGGTTCATTAAAGGTCTGTTTTATTTTCAGTACAAAAGCGTGTCTGGGGCAGGTGATATTCACATCAAGCATTTTGCACTCCCAGCCAACGTTCTACCCGGCGTGTTAGCAAATTACTGAGTAACAATGACAGGAAAGCAATCGTTACGCAGATCAGGATTAACCGTGTGGCAATCGCTTCACCATTAATCTGGTTGGTCGCAGAGTAAATAGCCAGCGGCAGGGTTCTTGTCTCACCGGCAATATTGCCCACAAAAGTAATGGTTGCCCCGAACTCTCCCAATGAGCGGCTGAACACCATAATGGAGCCAATCAGAATGCCGGGTAGCATCAGCGGCAGGGTAACGGTAAACCAGACTTTAACGGGGCTGGAGCCAAGTGTGCTGGCTGCCAGTTCAAAACGTTTATCGATCATTTGTACCGACAGTTTTGCCGCTTGCACCATCAATGGGAAAGCAATAGTGGCGGCAGCCAGAACGGCGCCTTTCCAGTTGAAAGCAAGCTCAATACCGAAATTGTTTTTCAACCACTGCCCGGCAACCCCCTGGCTGCCAAAGGTAACCAGCAACAAGTAACCCGGTACCGTAGGCGGTAGCACCATGGGCATGAATAAAATAGATTCAACAATCGGCTTCGCCATAAAGTTTTTTCGTGCTAACAGCCAGCCGAAAAAAACGCCTGGAATCAAGCACACCAGTGTTGCACTGATACCTACCTGTGCTGAAAGTATCAGTACTTCCCATTCTGCATCGGTCAGCATGGAAATAGTCACTCCTGAACGGTGTACATAAAAAATATTTATTGAAAGAGGGTAAACCCGTAGCGTTCAAACACTGCTGCTGCCTTTGGTGACTGTAAAAACAACCAGAATTGTTCGGCTTCGGGGCTGGATCTGGCGGTGAGTGAGCCGGGATAAACAATAGCGGAATGGCTTTCTTTGGAGAAAGTAGCAATAATTTTTACTTTACCGGTCATCAGTGCATCGGTTCTATAAACAATACCCAATTTGCATTCACCGCGTTCCACAAATGCCAGTGCGGTGCGCACATCTTCTGTTTCTACCAGATTGCGGGTAACTGCATCCCACCAGCCATAGTATTGCAAGGCCTGTTTGGCATATTTACCGACGGGCACAGAGGCGGTATCGCCAGTGCACAATCTGTTTTTTACAAATACCGAGGTATCAAAATTTTTATCCATAACGATCGCGATATCATTGTTTACAGGGGTAATGATGACCAGATCATTTTGTAGTAAATCCATTCGGCTGGTCGAATCCAGAAGCTTGCGTTGTTCCAGATAATCAGCCCAGTCTTTATCCGCAGAAATAAATATATCCGCCGGGGCTCCGTGTTCTATTTGTTTGGCTAAAGTTGACGATCCGGCAAAGGAGGTTTTAATTTTTTGCTGCGGATGCTCTTGCTCCCATTGTTCGTTGAGTTCCTGCATAACGTCGGTGAGACTGGCAGCGGCAGATACCCTGATTTCATCGGCGTGAGCTATGCCGATTGAAAAAAACTGGCAAGTGACGCTAATAAAAAAGGCGAGTAGCGCTTTTTGTAGTCTGTTTTTGGTGGTTAACATGTTTTTAACCATTGGCGCTTTAAGCGTGATGTTTTGTTCATAAAATTTTATCGCTATATCTGTATGGATATAACGATATAAAGCAATGATGAGGCCAGGTTGACAGGTTTACATGAAAACGATGAAATGTTTTTTGTGGTGCAGAAAAGTCAGTCAATTTAAGGATTTGCACCAATAAATGACTTTTTTAAAAGGTGGGGGTTGCCTTAAAAAAGTGCAGCTAAAAAAATTGTGTATTTATTTGGAACACAATAGCGTGAATATCCCTGTGTTTTTATAAAGGAAATTTCACAGCGTCGGTATTTTATGCGTAAGTGCCGCAAGCATGAGCCGATGCCCAGGCCCATTGGAAATTGAAACCGCCCAGGTGGCCGGTTACATCAACCACTTCGCCAATAAAAAACAGGCCGGGATGTTGTTTACTTTCCATGGTTTTTGAAGATAGTTCATCGGTATCTACACCACCCAGCGTCACTTCTGCGGTGCGATAACCCTCGGTGCCTGCCGGTATCAATTCCCAGCGGTGAAAATGATCGGCAATGGCTTCAAATTCCTTGTGTGAATAATCGGCCAGTGGCTTGTTGCTGCACCAGAGATTACACAAGGTTTCCGCCAGGCTACGGGTCATTAATTCGGCGATCACTGTTAATAGATGGACTTTGGGGCGTTGCTTTTGCAAATCTTTCAAATGCGCAAGCAAATCCATTGCAGGCAACAAATTAATGGAAAGTGTTTTCCCCGGTCGCCAGTAAGATGAAATTTGCAGCATCGCCGGGCCGCTTAAGCCGCGGTGTGTGAACAACAAGCTTTCTGTAAATTGTTGCTCACCGCAGTGTGCGGTTACTTCAAGAGAGTTGCCTACACAATCTTTGAAGGGTTGTAGTTGTTCCGGTGACAAGGTAAATGGCACCAGCCCCGCGGACAGCGGATAGAGCTGCAAACCCAATTCTGTCGCGAGGTTGTAACCAAAACCGCTTGCTCCCAGGGTGGGAATAGATAAACCGCCGGTAGCAATAACCAGTGATTCCACCCGAATAATCCCCTGGCTGGTAGACACCCGATAGCGGAAGGGCGCAGAACCTTCGCCCAGGGCTTCTATTTTTTCAATGGTGCAATGCATTCGAATATTGGCGCCGGCTTCTGCGCATTCATCCAGCAACATATCCAGAATGGCTTGGGCTTTGGTGTCGCAAAACAATTGCCCGGATTTCTTCTCGTGCCAGGTAATACCGTGTTTATTGACCAGCTCCAGAAAATCCCACTGGGTAAAACGCTTTAGCGCCGATTTGCAAAAGTGGGGGTTTTCCGACAGGTAATTGCCGGGTTCGGTAAACAGGTTGGTGAAATTGCAGCGGCCACCACCAGACATCAGAATTTTTTTGCCGGGCTTATTGGCGTGATCAACCACCAGTACGCGGCGTCCGCGTTTACCCGCAGTCGCACCACAAAACAACCCGGCAGCACCGGCACCAATAATCAATACATCTGTTTCTGCGGGGAGAGTCATGGGGCAGGGCGGCACTTTCAGGTACTAAAAAGGGTGGCCATGATAACCCCGGCTTTCCCTAAATCCTATGTTTTTCCCGGTATTCGGCTTGTGCCAGAAGGTGATAATCAATCTCGCCAGGTAATAATAATTATAATTAATTGATAATAGTTATTGTTTGTATTAAATTACGCCACCGTTACCACTGGATGGCCCCGTGCGGGTCTTTTTTGGAGAATCCCCTATGCCCAGCTTCCGCAAGCTCCTGTCTGTTGGACTTTTCTCTGCCGCCCTTGGCAGCTCATTTGCCAGCGCACATACCCCTTACATTGCTCCCGCCACCTTTGATCCCTTGTTTCAAGGCTGGGTGACGATGGATGCCTCTTTCGCCGATGCGTTTTTTATCCCGGAAGTGGTGTTTGATAACAGCGAGTTTCACGTCATTGATCCGGCCGGGGTGAAGTCTGCACCGCTTACCGTAGAGCGCTTGAAAACCCGCGCTGTGGTGGAGCATCAGCTGAAAGAAAAGGGCACTTACCGTTTTAGTACCGGTGTTCGCCATGGCGCCATTTTCAGAACCTACGAGCAAAACGGCGAGCGCAAGTCTCTCCGCGATCCGAACGAAGCCTTGCCGGAAGGCGCCAAACTGCTGGATCACTTCCAGTCAGTTACCCTCGCAGAAAGCTATATCACCCTCGGTGCGCCGAATGAAAATGCACTCAAGCCTTATGGTAAAGGTTTGGAAGTGGTGCCAGTTTCCCACCCTAACGATGTGTACGAGGGCGAAAAATTCCGCGTACAGGTGCAATTCGATGGCAAACCGCTGGCAGACCAAAGCGTGCAGATTTTCCCGACGTATGTGGGTAAAGATGGCCATGCCAAAGCGATTCTGGATGTAAAAACCGATAGCAAAGGTTTTGCTGATCTGGCGCTGCCAAAGGCCGCCACTTATTTATTGCAAACCCGTTATCGCCACGCTGCACCCAAAGGCGCAGAGGCACCGCAATACAGTTACACCTACACCTTGTCATTTGAAGTTGGCAAGCAGTAATTTTTTTACAAAAACAACGTAACCGGGGATTTTGCAAATGAAAACCACACGTCTTTTACTACCAGTGTTGATGGCATCCTTGTTGGCCGCTTGCCAGACCAGCGGCCCGGAAAATACCGCCGCTGCTGCGAACACTGAAAAACAACCGACCAGTTTGTCGGCCGGTCGTCACGGTGCGGTGGGCGAACAGGAGCGCAAAGCGTTTATCGCTGAGCATGTCACCGATGCCAGTGAGGAATTGACCTGGGAAGCTTTCAAAGCTTTTCGTACCGAGCGCTTCAATGGCGGCGATCAGGATGGTAATGGCAGCCTGAGTGAAGATGAATACGTGGACGAATATGCAACCCGTCTGGAGCAACAAATTGCCGGTGAGCGCAAAGGTCATGCCGAGCAAACTCTGGCGCGTTTCAACGCGTTGGATAAAGACAAGGACGGATTTATTTCTCCGGCAGAATACAACGCCTCCGGTGATCGCGCCTGGCAGCTTTTCGATAAAGAAAATGCCGGTGTTATTAAAACCGCTGAACACAAAACAGAACAACCACGCCAGGGTTTTCGTTCCGTGCTGGGTATGCCGACCTCACACAACATCAGCGGTTTTATGGAGTTGTATGACGAGAGCGGTGAAGGTGTTGTCAGCCGGGCAGATTATCAGCGTCAACGCGATGCATCCTTTGCAGCCACTGACGCCAATAGTGACGGCAAGCTGAGCCTTGAAGAATATCAGGATGAATTTGAAGGTCGGGTGGATCGTCAGGCCAATCGCGTTCGTGAAGCACAATTGAAACAGGCGCATGTTCGTTTTGGTGTGCTGGATACCAACAAAGACAAAGCCATTTCGCTGGAAGAATATCTGGCGTCGGGCGAGCGTACCTTCAAGCGGTGGGATACCAACGGTGACGGTGTGGTTTCTGCCGCTGATCCGTTACCGGTACGCCAGGAAATGCCACGCAGCGGTAAAGATGCTGCTGCAAACAAAAAATCTGCTCAATAAAAACGGACGAAAATCATGAAATGCTGGCTGCTTTGGGTGTTGGTTTTTTTCAGCGTACAGGTAGCAGCTCAGGTTTCAGGGCAAGGCAAGGATGCATGGATCAGGGAGGATCTTCTCACCGCGCAGGGTGAGGCGTTATCAGTGAGTGTGAAGGGCTTGTCCCGCAAGGAGGTGGGCGCACTCGCTGTTTCGTTGAACGAACAACTTCAGCAATGGCAAACCGCTTTATCGGCTGAACAGCCATCGCATGAAATGCCCGCAGCATTGCGCACGGCCTGTGAAACATGGCGGGAAAAAACCGCCAATCATGTCAGTTGCCGGTTAGGTAATTTAACCGATCTATGGCAAGGCGTGGCGAAAGAACAGAGCGCCTTGCCGGAGCGCAGCGAAATACGCAAGCAGGCGAGGGCGCTGGCACGCCTTAAAGTAGAAGATCTGCCGCAGCAAAGTAATAATGTTTTGCGTTGGGATTATCAGCCGGTATTAAACGGGTTTCTACTCGACAATGCGTTAAAGCATCTGGTTACCGGTTGGCCGGGTATCGAAGCGATTGAGTTGCGTTTGAATGATCGGCTGGTGCAGTACAGCCGCGAAAAAAATGCCTCTGATTATGCCTTGCAGTTGAGTGACGATTTACACCATGTTGCTGTTGCCGACGCGCCAGGTAGCCTGGTGATGAACAACCGGGCTGTGGCGATCAATGCTTACAAAAAACTGGAATGGAAATCTGAACATCGCCGCTTCAGCCGGTTGATAAATCCGGTTGATGGCTGGCCAAAAGAATTCTCACCATCAGTGGTTGTGGTTGCCCCTGATGCGATAACCGCCGAAGCGCTGGCTAATGCGTTAACGGTTATGAATATTGCCAAGGGTATTGCTCTCATTAATCGTTTGCCAGAAACAGAGGCACTGATAATGACAAGCATGGGAAAAGTTTTTGCGTCTGACGGTTGGTATTCGCTGTTAATTCCTGATGAATCTCACCAGGCACTGTGGGAGCGCGATATGGAATTTCTGGTGGAGTATCAAACTCTGCCACAGGCCGTTGCTGAATACCGCCGGCCTTACCTTGCGGTATGGATTACCGATACCGACAAAAATTCGGTACGCCAGTTGCTGGTGCATGGTGAAAGTTTGCGCTGGTTGCGTGAAATTCCTTTGTGGTGGCGTCGCTATGGCCGACGCGATGAAACCATGATTGATGGTCTCGCACGGGCAACGCCGTTACCCGGTCAGCATATGCTGGTGTGGGATGGTCGCGATGATCGCGGCAACAAAATTGAAAAAGGAAATTACATTCTTCACATTGAAGCCGCTCGTGAACATGGCGAGCGCGAATTGGTAACACTTCCTTTCACACTTTCCGGCAGCACTTTTAATGCTGCTGCGAAAGGCAACGCCGAATTGGGCAGTGTATCGATCAACTTCCGAAAGCGATCGTGACATCCCGGTAAACGGTTGGGCATAAACGCCTGACTGCGGGCTGCTCTCGCCCGAAAAACTCCCCCTCTGTAATTTCCGGATACAAACGGCAGGGGATTGCTTTGTATAAATATAGAAATGCTTCTCATTAATGTTTGTGTATTTATCTTGATAAGTGCGCAGGTCTTTCAAGTACGGATCTTTTAAACAAGGTCTTTTAAAGAGGAAAGTTTAATGACATTCACATCACGTTTCGCCCCTGCTATACCCTTATTACCGCTGGCGCTGGCCGTTATGCTGGCCAACCACGCTGCAGCGCAAAGCACTAACCCCGCGCCCAGCCTGAATAAGGTGGTGATCGCCGGTGAGACTATTCAGTCCACCACCGAAAACACCCAGGTTATTTCTACTACCGAAGTAGAAAAAAATCAGGTGCGCAGTTGGGATGATCTGGTGCGTTATACACCGGGTGTCGATGTGGATGACAGCGGCCGTTTCGGTTCAACCGGTTTCAATATTCGCGGTATGGACGGTGACCGTGTTGCCATTACGGTAGATGGTTTGAGCCTGGGGGAAACCTTGAACCCGGCCAGCAATGCCCCTTACGAATTTTTCAGCGCTGGCCGCAGTGGTATTGATGTTGATGCCATGAAAGCCATTGAAGTGATTAAAGGTGCTGACTCCATTACCGCGGGTAATGGCGCGCTGGGTGGTGCAGTAGTGTTTGTTACCAAAGATCCATCTGATTATTTGAATCCCACAGGCAACGATACCCATGTTGGTATTAAAGCGGGCTACAGCAGTGCCAACGAAGAAGGTTTGGTAACGGGTACCTTGGCCAATCGCACTGGCAGTTTTGAAAGCCTGTTGGTTTACACCCAGCGTGAAGGTCA
The DNA here is from genome assembly GCF_015182315.1 of Cellvibrio polysaccharolyticus. Taxonomy (NCBI): domain Bacteria; kingdom Pseudomonadati; phylum Pseudomonadota; class Gammaproteobacteria; order Cellvibrionales; family Cellvibrionaceae; genus Cellvibrio; species Cellvibrio polysaccharolyticus. The sequence goes on along the minus strand of NZ_PRDL01000001.1, from coordinate 2,615,816 downwards.
TGAAACCGAATCTTTCTATTCCGGCAAGCGCCCGAACATTGCCGGTACTGCCCGTGAAATTCCCGATCCGGTGGATTTCGATAATGACAATTTACTGTTCAAACTTTACTTCAATGCCAACGAAAATCATCGCCTTGGTTTTGTAGCCGAGCGTTACAACGGCAACACCGAATTGAATAACCTGACCCGCGTCAGTTCTGCCTATTTGACCCGTACTTCTGACGATAAAACAGAGCGCGAGCGTTACGGCGTTAATTATTTGTGGAAGGCCAATAATCCGTTCTTTGACGAACTGGATGCGCGTTACGATTATCAGGAATCCTATTCACTGGGTCATACTTTGATGACCGTTCCCACCGGTTGTCCTGCCGGTGCCAATGGCCCGGCGGTTGCACCTTGCTACCGTACCGAGCACCGCGATTTTGATCAGGCGTTGCATAAAGCGCTGTTGCACTTTGATAAAAAAGCAGGCGATCACAGTATTAGCTACGGCGTTTCTGCCGAGAAAAAGAGCGTGGATTACACCGACGTAAAAACCCGCTATGTGGGTACAACCTCCGAGGTTGGTGTTGGTTGGCCGCAACTCGGTTCCGACTTTGTGCCGAACACCGATGTAGAAGTTTACAGCTTGTATGCGCGTGACCAGGTTGCCCTGGTTAATAACCGCCTGTTGTTAAATGCCGGTGTGCGTTACGACCACTACAAATATTCCCCGCAAGGTGGTGCGCAATTTAGCGATAAATCCGGCACGGTAGGCGAAGTAACTTTCTCTTCTCCAACCTGGCAACTGGGTGCCAGCTGGAACCTCACGCCCGAGCATGTTATCTGGGCGCAAGCGGGCGGTGGTTTCCGTGCTCCTACCGTGGAAAATATGTATTTCTCTCCGTCTACCTCCATTGCAACGGTAGTAGCGACTGGCCAGCAGGTTGATTTGTGGAATACCGTTTCCAACCCGAATCTGGAGTCGGAAGAAAGTCGTAATATTGAAGTGGGTTACCGCTGGCAGGGTGAGCGCCACATCCTCGGTGTTTCTGCGTTCCGCAATAAATACAGCAACTTTATTGATTACGCGTCGTTTGTTCGCAATGCGGATGTGGAATACCAAACTTGTAACGCGGGTGGCACCGGGTGTAGCAACTTCTTCGGTGACACTTATGAAATGCTCGACAACATCGGTGAAGTGACGGTTGAAGGTATTGAGCTGGAAGGGCGCTGGGCGATTACCGATGACTGGAGTGCACGCCTTGCCTGGTCATGGACACAAGGCGAAGAGAAGGATGGTACACCGTTGCAAAGTATCATGCCGAATTCGGGTGTAGTTGGCCTTGCATACGATGCACCCAATGGTCGCTGGGGTGTAAATACCAATTTCGTGCGCTCAGCCAACAAAAGTATTGAAGACACTATTCCGGTGAATGATTTCAATATGACGGCAATCCCGACGGATTATTTCGCCAGCGATAACGGCTTTACCGTGGTGGATTTGCAAGGTCATTTCAACGTAACGCGTAACTTCAAAATCAATATGGGTGTGTACAACCTGTTTGATGAAGAATATATCCGCTGGCAGCGTATCCGCTTTGCCAACCAGGGTTCTGCGGCGGGCGGTGCGCGTGGTGGTATCAGTGGCGATGGTATTAACCGTTACACCGAAGCGGGTCGTAACTACAAAATTACCCTCGCTTACGATTTTTAATTAAATCCTTCTGCCGGAAACCTTTCAAGGAGAAAGGTTTCCGGCGTTTTATCCTTTCCGGCCCGTTTTTACCCAAAAAGCGAGCGCTACCCGAATGGTTACTCGGGTATCCCATTTTTAAGCTTGTATTCCCATCTTCCCGGACTGAAAAGCCCATAACCTGCCTGTCGTCTATATCGACGGGTAAGGAATTGCTTACCTGCGCCTTCCGCCAGCCTTACCGCGCAGGTGGTACCTCCAAAAAAACCAAAAGTTCCCTTTATTTTGGTTGAATTTACCATTGATGATAGATATTATCATTCGCCTTTGTTAAGCGTTGCCGCCAAATAAGACGCCTCATTATCAATAAAGAGCGTCGGCATAAACGGAATTTGTCTTTTTTATCGCTGGAACCGTTAATTATTCAGGGTTTACACACTATGAAAACTTCCTGCACCACCATGCGCAGCCGTCTCGCTGTAGCTGTTCGTTTCGCTTCCTTGTCTTTGTTGGCTCCCGCCATGATCGCCGGTACTGCGCACGCCCAGTCTACCGAGCTGAACAAAGTAGTGGTTTCCGCTGCGGGTTACGAACAAAAAGTAACTGACGCACCGGCCAGTATCAGTGTGGTTACCACCGAAGAGCTGGCTAAAAAACCTTACACCACCTTGCTGGACGCGGTGCGTGATCTGGAAGGTGTTGATATTGGTGAAACCCGTGACAAAACCGGGCAGGGCACCATCTCCATGCGTGGTATGGGTTCTGATTACACCTTGATCCTGGTTGACGGCAAGCGCCAGAACAACCACGGTGATATTTACCCGAACAACTTTGGCGGCAACCAGTTTGGCCATATGCCGCCGCTGGATGCGATTGAGCGTATCGAAGTTATCCGTGGCCCGGCTTCTACTCTGTACGGTGCGGATGCGATGGGTGGTGTAATTAACATCATCACCAAAAAAGTAAGTGATAAGTGGCAAGGTTCTGTAACTCACAGTCGCACCTTCCAAACTGACGACAGATTTGGTGAAGACATCACCACGGATTTCAACGTAATGGGACCACTGATCCCTGGCAAACTTGGTCTGACTGTTCGTGGCAGTACCTATAATCGTCTGGCTTCAAACCCCACTTTTGCTGATGTGGTTTACCCCAACGGTGAAACAAGAACCCGTTCGCTCGGGTTTGGTAGTGGCGGTAAAACAGTAGAAAATGAAAACGAAGTGCTGGGGGCTCGCTTGTCATGGACTCCTACAGAAAACCAAAGTATCGCTTTTGATGTAGAGACCTCCAAGCAACAGTACGACAATGAGCCTCGTATTAATGATGATGGCGAATATGAGTATCCAGTAGGTACTGTAGATAACCTGACCAGTATTTGGCGCACTGGTAACTTCTGTAGTGGTGGTGTTGGCGCCAACCAGAATGCATGCCGCAATAATGGCGGTACGTGGACTCGCCGTGCTGATCCTCGTGCGGGCTATACCGGTGTTCAGGAATTCACTCGTGATACCTGGTCATTAACACATGAGGGAACATGGGATATCGGCAATAGTTTTGTGTCTTTGTCTCATGTTGAAACCAATAATGACGGGCGTACTCTGCCATTTACCGTTGCGGAGCGTCGTCACCTGCTGGAAATGATTGATGGAACTGGCGCCTACGCCGGAATGGAAGAAGCAGATCGTCGCAAACTGGCCGACTCGACTTTCTTGCCGCGCCCCAAGCGTGATCTTGAAAGCAGCCAGTACACTCTGGATGCCAAGCTGGATATGCCATTTGAGCTGGCTGGCCAACAACACATTACTGTTGTCGGTGCGCAGGTGATTCGTGGTGAGCTGAAAGATGGCGTATTCGGTATGGAAAGTGGCACACCTGGCGCGGTTCAGGACCACAACATGTACTCGCTGTTTGCTGAAGACACCTGGTATGTAATCAGTCCTTTCGCTATCACTGGCGGCCTGCGTTACGACGATCATGAAGTATTTGGTGATCACCTGAGCCCACGCTTGTATGGCGTTTATACGTTGAATGATAACTGGACTTTTAAAGGTGGCGTGAGCACGGGCTTTAAAACCCCCAAAACAACCCAGCTGTATGACGGTGTGGTCGGTTTTGGTGGTCAGGGCGCTTCTCCCATGTACGGCAATCCTGACCTGAAGCCGGAAACCAGCACCAGTACCGAGCTTGCTGTCTACTGGCAAACTGATGCGGGGCACAACTTCAACGCCACTGTTTTCCATAATGAATTTGACGATAAAATTGCTTCGCAGCCTTGTGGTCCCGCTACTAACATCACCTGTGCAAGTACTGGGCAGTATGCTGAGTTGGGTTATTCCACCAGCAACAAAACAGTGAACATTGATAAAGTTGTTATTCAAGGGCTGGAGTTGGCTGGTCGTTGGCAAATTGCCGATAAGCTGGCATTCCGCGCTAACTACACATTCACCGATAGTGAACAAAAAAGTGGTGTTAACAAAGGGCGTCCGCTGGGTAAAACGGCAAAGCATATGGCTAATGTGACGTTGGATTGGGACGCATCCGATAAGTTGAATGTATTCCTCACAACAGAATTGCGTTCCAAACGTTACAATGCTTTCAATACCGATCAGCAACGTGAGATTTTCTACAAAGATTACGAAGTGGTGCATTTGGGTGCGTCTTTCAAGGCCAGTGAGTTTGTTACGTTCAATGCTCGCGTAAACAATCTGTTTGACCGTGACTTCGCTACCTACGATTACTACTTCGTTGATTGTGAAACCGGTGCTGCTTGTCTGGACGGACAGCAACCTACGTTCGTTGATCACTACAACAACGTCGACAAGGCTCGTAACTTCTGGGTTAGTGTTAACGTAAGATTCTAATATTTACGATTGAGTAAATATTGGAAATAAAAATGCCGGCAATTTTCGGGTTGCTGGCATTTTTTTCGTCGTTTAGAAACCTGAACCCGGTTGTTTTAAAAACTCAATTTCTTCAGCAGATGATGTTCTGTCCAGAATGGCATTGCGGTGCGGGTAGCGGCCAAAGCGATCAATAATGGCTTTGTGTTTGTATTCAAAATCCAGATTGTTTTCCAGCCCCGGTTGATTGAACAACTCAACAGCACGCTCATGGATAGACGGCGATTCGCTGTGCATGTAAGGCATATATAAAAAGCTGCGTTCAACCGCGGTTAATGTTTGGTCGGCACCCAGTGCGACCGCTTCCTGGGCAAGTGCCAGACCCAGTGAGTCCTGTTGAAAGGCGCGGGGCGTATCCCGAAAAATATTTCGCGAAAACTGGTCAAGCACGATGATTTCAGCGAGACGTCCGCGAGGCTCGTTGCGCCATTGCCACAATTCGCAGGCGCTGGCTTGTTGCAGCAGGGCGGAAAACTGTTCGCGAATCTGTTCATCGAGTTGTGTGCTCTTGGCAAACCATTGTGCGGGGGTAAGTGTGTTAAACCAGAAATCGAGGACTGTTTGGTAGCGGGCGATCATAAGAGATCCTTTGCGATGCAGTGGAAGGTTAGGTAACCAGCGTGGTTAGCAGCAATTATAGGTCGTTTTAAGGGGCATTTATGTGAGGAGCCTGGCGGGTTAATGGCATTCAATTCCCGTTTTCATTAGCTCGCGAGATGATTTTCATTTGATAATAATTGTCATTTGTTGCCTCAGCCGTTACTATTCCATCGATTTTTGAACCCGACAAGCAGCGTGGCCGTGTACTTCTCTGCTGTTCCGATGGTGGCACTCAGGTATTTGTATTGATATGAAAGGTTTTCTACTCAAGGGGCGAGCAGGGCTCCTCGGTACCGTCCGCCAGTGGCACTGGATCAGCTCGGCCATGTGTCTGGTGGGTATGCTGATGTTCGCCATTACCGGTATTACCCTGAACCATGCTGCCGACATCCCTGTAGAGCCGGTCGTCATCACCAAAGAAGCCATCTTGCCCGAAGCCATGCTGGAGCAGCTTGAACTGCCGGATGACGATCGGGCGCCTTTGCCACCTTTTTTACGCGACTGGTTGAGCGATACCCTCGATACCCGTATTGCCAATCAGGCGGCGGAATGGAGTGACGATGAAATTTATCTGTCGTTGCCACGCCCCGGCGGCGACGCCTGGTTAACCATTGATTTGCTGGGCGGCGAAGTGCAGTTTGAAAAAACCGATCGCGGCTGGGTTTCCTATTTCAATGATCTGCACAAAGGCCGGCACACCGGTGTGGTGTGGTTCTGGTTTATTGATGTGTTTTCGGTGGCTTGTGTGATTTTTTCCATCACCGGGCTGGTGCTGCTGGCGCGGCATGCGGGTAGCCGTCCTTCCACCTGGCCGCTGGTCGGGGCAGGGCTGGTACTGCCACTGGTATTGATTTTACTGTTTATTCACTAGGAGATTGTTTATGGCAAATCGTTGGATAGTGCTGTTACTGGGGCTGATAGCTACCCCGCTGATGGCGAAAGACCTGCAGGTCATGCTTGAAATTCCCCGCTTGAATGTTGCCGAATACCATCGGCCTTACGTGGCTATCTGGATTGAAAAAGAAGGTGGCGGTGTGGCTACCAACCTGGCGGTCTGGTACGACGTAAAAATGCGCGAAAACAAGGGCATGGAGTGGTTGAAAGACATGCGTTTATGGTGGCGTCGCACCGGCCGCGAATTGGAATTTCCGGTCGATGGCGTTTCCGGTGCTACCCGTGCGCCAGGTTTGCACACCATCACTTTCAGCCAGGGCAAAGCTCCGCTGGGCAACTTGCCCGATGGTGAGTACAAGCTGATGGTTGAAGCCTCCCGTGAAGTGGGCGGCCGTGAAGTGGTGCAAATTCCTTTCCATTGGCCACCAAAGAAAAATGAAACACTCGAAGCCAAAGGCGAAAGCGAGCTGGGCAAAATCGGTGTGAAATTATCGCAGTAAGTTGTGCTCGGATTATTTTTTTGCGGGTTTAATGTTTAACTGATTCAACCACTTTATAAGGAAAATCTCATGAAGCATTTTATGAAAATGGCCACTGTTGTTGCCGTCTCTCTGGCGCTGCCGCTGGCCGCGCAAGCGCACCGCGCCTGGATTGTGCCAGCCGCTACCGTCTTGTCCGGTGATGATCCGTGGGTAACTTTTGATGCCGCTATCTCCAACGATATTTTTCACGCTGACCATGCTGCCATGCGCCTGGAAGGTATTAAAGTTACCGGTCCGGATGGCAAAGCGGTTGAATTGCAAAATGGCGCTACCGGCAAATACCGCAGCACATTTGATTTGAATTTGTCACAGCGTGGCACTTACAAAGTGTTCAGTGCCAGTGGCGGTTTGAATGCCCGTTGGGAAACTGAAGAGGGCGAGCGTCGTTTTTGGCCGCCACGCGGTCAAACCCCGGATGCCGCCGCCTTCGCTAAAGAAGTACCGGCCAAAGCCAAAAACCTCGAAGTGTCCCAATCTTCACGCCGTATGGAAACGTTCGTAACGGCGGGCTCTCCCAGCGAAACCGTATTGAAACCTACCAACAGCGGTTTGGAACTGGTGCCGGTCACTCACCCGAATGACCTGTTCGCTGGCGAAAAAGCCGAGTTCGGTTTGATCATTGATGGCAAGCCGGCAGTGGGTGCCAAAGTGACGGTAATTCCTGGTGGTATGCGCTACCGCAACGGTCAGGACGCCATTGAAGTAGAAACGGACAAAGACGGTAAGTTTGCAATTACCTGGCCGGCAGCCGGTCTTTACTGGTTGAGCGCTTCTTACCGCGACAACCAGGCAAAAGCACCTGCGACCTCACGTTCAGGCAGCTACGTTGCTACTTTTGAAGTATTGCCGGAATAAGTCCTTCTGAATCGGGAGCGCGCTGCGCTCCCTTTTTGTTTCACCAGGTTGTGCCGTCATGTCGCGTTATCTTCTCGTCGCTTTTATTCTGCTGGTTTATGCGGTGTTTTGTTACCTCTGCTGGTGGCGTTTTCAACGCCGGCAGGCCAGGTTGTTATCGGCTTATAACACCGCATCCGGTACGGACGTTTGGCTGGTGGCTTATGCCAGCCAGGGCGGCAATGCGCAGACCATTGCCGAACAAACGGCTCAACAATTGCAGCAAGCCGGTAAAGCTATTCAGCTGATTCCACTTAACCATGTCACGCCCTCGCAATTACAACATTGCGCCGGTGCCTTGCTGGTGGTGAGCACCTACGGTGAAGGCGAAGCGCCGGATAACGGTAATCGCTTTATCTCCCGCCTCGATAATCTTTCTTTCTCTTCATTGCAATATGCGGTGCTGGCATTGGGTGACAGCAGTTACCGCCATTTTTGTGCTTTCGGGCATGCCGTGCATGTGGCGCTGCATCAACAGGGCGCTACTGCGCTGGGTGATTTGATTGAGGTTGACCAGCGTGATGCCAGCGCTTTACGCCATTGGCAATATCACCTCGGACAATTAACCGGCCAGCACAATTTTGAAGATTGGTTGCCGGTTGAGTATCAACCCTGGACCCTGGCGCATCGCCAATGCCTTAATCCGGGCAGCCCGGGTTTACCGGCTTTTCGTGTGCAACTGGTGCCTGGCAATGCGCAATGGCTGAACTGGCAGGCCGGCGATATTGTTGAAATCGGCCCGGGCAATAGCCGCGAGCGGCTGAACAAATTTTTCGCGTTATCCGGTATTGATTCTGTTCACCTGCGCTCGTGCGAAGCTTTACTGCAACGCAAACGCTTGCCTGTGAGCACCGATGAAATCGCCGGATTACCGGCGGAAAACTCTATTGAGTGGATCGAAGCACTACCGGATTTGCCGCACCGTGAATATTCCATTGCCTCGCTGCCGCAAGAAGGACATCTTGATTTGCTGGTGCGCCAGACTCGTGATGAGCAGGGCGAGTTGGGGTTGGGTTCCGGCTGGCTTACCGCACACGCACAGCTGGATGACCAGATTTTATTGCGGGTGCGCAGCAATCCGCGCTTCCATCCACCGGCCGATGGTGTGCCATTAATTCTTATTGGTAATGGCACCGGTATCGCCGGTTTACGCGCACATTTGCGCTGGCGTGCTACACAAGGCCAGCAGCAAAACTGGCTGTTGTTTGGCGAGCGCACTCGCGCCGCGGATTTTTTCTTCGGCGAGGATATTCAGCAGTGGCAGCAGTCCGGTTTTATTGCGCATCTTGATGTGGCTTTCTCGCGCGATGCGGATAGCCCGGCGCGTTATGTACAGGATCTGGTTCGCCAGCACGCAGAACGCCTTCGCGACTGGGTAGAAAATCAGCAAGCCGCCATTTATATCTGCGGCAGTTTGCAAGGCATGGCACAGGGTGTTGAAACCGAGCTGGAAATGATCCTGGGTAAAGAAGCACTGGAGCTGCTTGCAGAGAATGGTCGTTATTGTCGGGATGTTTATTGATTGGCGCGGCGATAACCGGGTGGTCACGGTGTCAGTTGCCTGACCTGAAGCGTCAAGCGAACACGCCGTGAACCCATCCATGGGGGCTCGACTGCCGCATCCCTGCGGCAGACGGTTCTCTTGACGCTTCAGGTCAGGCGCCTTCGCATCGGGGATTCTATGTACCTCGCACAAGAACACTTCAATCCACAATCTCTCCGAATATGAAATAAATGTGGATTCACTTTCCTTGACGCTGGCCATATAAGGGTTCGCGGTATACTGCCTGCAATCAGATCCAACTCTTTCGTGATTGCCAGGATGACCTTATGCCCCCGTCGAATGCAAATCCCCGACGTTTTTCTCTCCGTTCTCCCTTGCCAATTGTACTCATTGCCTTCGTGCTGGTCGGTGCTGTTGCCGTTACCGCCACGCTACTCATGCAGCGGGAAGAAAAACCTCAATTTACCACCAGCGTGGTTGAGCGTGGCGATATTGAAAATCTGGTAACCGCCACCGGTACGCTTCAACCACGTGATTATGTGGATGTGGGTGCACAGGTATCCGGCCAGTTGAAAGTGTTGCACGTTGATATTGGCAGCGAAGTTAAACAAGGCGATTTGCTGGCAGAGATTGATGCCACCGTCTATGCCGCCAACGTCGACGGTACCCGTGCGCAATTGGCCAGCCAGCAGGCGCAGCTGCGCGATCGTCAGTCGCAGCTCAAGCTGGCAGAAATTACCTACCGGCGTCAGGTCAATTTGCACAAGGAAGACGCTACCACCAAAGAATCCCTGGAAAGTGCTGAAGCCTCCTTAACGTCGGTCAAAGCGCAATTGGATGTGCTTAAAGCCCAGATTCAGCAAACCGAATCCAACCTGCGGGTGCAGGAGGCCAACCTCAACTACGCCAACATCTACGCTCCGATGGATGGCACAGTGGTGTCATTAACATCGCGCCAAGGGCAAACGCTCAATGCCAACCAGCAAGCGCCAACCATTATGACCATTGCTGACCTGAGCACCATGACCGTACAAACCCAGGTTTCCGAGGCAGATATCAGCAAATTGAAAACCGGTATGGCGGTGTATTTCACCACGCTGGGCAGCCAGAGCCGTCGCTGGTACAGCACCCTGGACCGTATTCAGCCAACGCCGGAAGTACTCAATAATGTGGTGTTGTATAACGCGTTGTTCGACGTACCCAACAGTGAACGCGTGCTGATGAAGCAAATGACCACCCAGGTTTTCTTTATCACGTCGCAAGCGCGTAATGCCCTGACTGTGCCGGTATCGGCGTTGACTTTTACAGCACCTGCCATGCCGCCGCGCGAGCCGCGTGTAGAAGGGCAAACACAAGCCAATGGCGAGGCGCGTAATGAAAATCTTGAGAGCGCCAATGCGGATCGCCCGCGCACATCATTGCCGGATGGTGAGCGTCGTCCGCGCATGATGCCTGACGGTGGAGAAGGGCGTGGTTGGGGGCAGCGTCGTGCACAAGGTAATGGTGAAAATACTCGCCGCCCGGCAACCGTTGAGGTGGTAAAAGCCAACGGCTCACGCGAAGTGCGCCCGGTGGTGGTCGGTGTAACCAACCGCATTCAGGCAGAAATTCTTGAAGGCTTGAACGAGGGCGACGTGGTGGTTACCGGTGTTCGTCAGTCTGCGGCGGCTTCGTCATCGTCGCCATCACAAAATCGTCCTATGGGTGGCATGCCCCGTATGGGTCGTTGATCTGTTATTTCAGAGGAATTCTGGCGATGACCCATCCCCTGATTGAATTGCGCGGTGTTACTCGCGTATTTCGCAACGGCGAAATTGAAACGCCGGTATTGCATGGCATTGATCTGGATATTTACCCGGGTGAGTTTGTGGCGATTGTCGGACAGTCCGGCTCGGGCAAATCCACACTGATGAATATTCTCGGTTGCCTCGATAAAGCCTCCGAGGGTGATTACCGTTTTAACGGGCGCGATGTTGCCACGCTGGATCGCGATGGCCTGGCGCATTTGCGCCGTGAAGCCTTTGGGTTTGTGTTTCAAAGCTACAACTTGCTGGCGGGTCTTTCTGCGGTAGACAACGTATCCATGCCGGCGGTGTACGCCGGTTTGTCGGTAACCGAACGCCGCGAGCGTGCTACCGGTTTGCTGACATCGCTGGGGTTGGGTGAACGTCTTGATCACACCCCATCGCAATTATCGGGCGGGCAGCAGCAGCGGGTTTCTATTGCCCGTGCATTGATGAACGGCGGCAATATTATTCTCGCCGATGAACCGACCGGCGCATTGGACAGCCGCAGCGGTCGCGATGTAATGGCATTGCTGAAAGATCTTTCTGCAAAAGGTCACACGGTTATTCTGATTACGCACGATGCCGAAGTGGCCAGTCATGCGGATCGCATTATTGAAATCCGCGATGGCCGCATTGTGTCGGATGGCGGCAAGTCGGCCGATGCTGAAAAGCCCGGTGTCATCCTGCCGGAATCGTCTGCCCGTGAATCCACACTGGGTCAGGAATTACTCGAAGCGGCACGCACCGCCTTTCGCTCATTACACAGCAATGTTTTCCGTACTGTACTGACGTTGCTGGGTATTGTTATCGGCGTTGGCTCGGTGATTACCATGCTGGCAATTGGTGATGGTGCCAAGCAAGCGGTGGTGGATCGCATCAGTTCCATGGGCAGCAATCTTTTGCTGGTAAGGCCCGGCGGCCCGGATATGCGCGGCGGTCGCTGGAGTGTGTCAACGCTGGTGATTGAAGACGTCGAAGCCTTGAATGAGCTGCCGCATATTCTTGCAGCTATTCCGGAGTTGACCGGTTCGCAAACCTTGCGTTACGACAACAACGACCATTCTGCGGAATTGAATGCAACTTCATATCGTTTTCCGGTTGCCCGGCAATGGCCGGTAGAAAGCGGCACGTTTTTTTCGGAAGAAGATGAGCAAACATATTCCACCGTTGCCGTGCTTGGCCAAACCGTGGCGGATAAATTTTTTCCGCAAGGTGATGCGCTGGGTCAATACGTGATGGTAAATAACATTCTCTTTCAGGTGATTGGCGTGATGAGCAAGCGCGGCGGTTCACCGATGGGACAGGATCAGGACGATGTGGTTTTCGTTCCGTTCAGTACCGGCAGTTTGCGGTTGTTCGGCCAGCGTTTTTTGCGTAACGCCACTATTGCGGTAGCCGATCAAACGCGTATGACTGAAGTGCAGGATGCCGCCCATGCGATGTTGCTGCAACGCCACGGTACCGAAGATTTTCAAATTCATAACATGGCATCGTTGATTGATACCGTATCGGCCACGCAAAACACCATGACCTTGTTGCTCGGTTCCATCGCGGCTATATCGCTGTTGGTGGGTGGCATCGGGGTGATGAATATTATGCTGGTCAGCGTGACCGAGCGAACCCGCGAAATAGGTATTCGCATGGCCACCGGGGCGCGTACGCGACATATTTTGCAGCAGTTTTTAATTGAAGCCGTTGTGGTTTCTGCACTGGGCGGGGTGATCGGGGTGATTATCGGGCTGGGCACCGCCGCGTTGATTGCCAGTTTTGGAACGCCGATTACTTACTCGCTCACGCCGGTGGTACTGGCATTCAGTTGTGCATTTCTTACCGGGCTGGTGTTCGGTTATTTGCCCGCTCGCAAAGCGGCACGTCTCGACCCTGTTGCAGCTTTGGCTACGGAATAATTTATGGCTTCGTTAAAAACCTTATCTTCGTTGGCACTGCTGGTTTCACTCACCGTGAGCGGGTGTCGTCACTATGATGCAGTGGAGCAACCGCCGCTGGATTATCCCGCGCAGTGGCAAACCGTCACCGATGCCGATGCTATTCAGGTGCAACGCGAATGGTGGGATTCCTTTCAGGCGCCGCAACTGAATGCCCTGATTGCCGAAGCATTGCAAAACAGCCCGGATATTCTCATTACCGCCGAGCGGGTGCGTCAGGCCGAGTTGCAATTGCGCAGCACCGGCGCTTCGTTATTTCCTTCTCTTTCTGCTTCGGCCAGTACCGGTTCGCGCCGCAACCGTCCTGATGGTGGCGAATGGCAAGACAGCGATTCTTCCAGCCTTAGCCTGGGTGTTAATTATGAAGTGGATGTGTGGGGCCGTGTTGCCGCGGGTGTGGCATCGGCGCGCTACGGATTCGCCGCTACCCGCTTTGATCAGGAAGCCGCGACTCTGAGCATCACCGCCTCGGTTGCCAATGCCTGGTTTCAATGGCTTTCGTTGCAGGCGCGGGTTGCTACTGCACGGGAAAACCTCGCCATTGCCGAAGGTATTGAACGCGTTGTCAGAGTCCGCTACGACAACGGTGTTGCCAGTGCTGCGGATCTCTCTCGTCAGCGCAGTAGCGTGTTGAGTTTGCAGTCATCGTTATTGCCCCTTGAGTTGCAATCCCGCCAGGCCTTCAGTGCTATTGCCATTCTGTTGGGTAGAACGACCGAGTCATTGCAGCTTGCCAGCGTTGCTTTGCAAGATATTCGGGTGCCGATGATTGATGCCGGTTTGCCGGCTGACATTATTGTTCGCCGTCCCGATCTTGCCAGCGCAGAAGCACAATTGTACGCGGCCAATGCTAACGTTACCGCAGCCCGTACTGCGCTCTTGCCCGGGATCAGTTTGAGTGGTTCGGGTGGCTTGTCCGGTAGTGATTTGTTTTCACTCGCCAGCGCCAGTCAATCGGTAGGTTGGAGCTTGTCATTGGCGCAAACACTTTTTGATGGTGGCCGTTTGCGCAATCAGGTTGCTATCAGTGAGTCGCGCCGGGTGGAGCTGGTGGAGTCTTATCGCAAGGCTATTCTGGTTGCGTTGCAAGAGGTGGATAATGCTTTGGATAGCGCCGCCACTTTCGATGGACAGGAGACACAGCAAACTGAAATCGTTAATGAAGCGCGCCGCACATTGCGCCTTACCGAGGTGCGCTATCGTGAGGGGAGTGATGATCTGCTGTCATTGCTGGATGCCCAGCGCAGCCTGTATCAGGCGGAAGATTCACTGGTGCAGTTGCGGGTTTCCCGTTTGAATGCGGCGATTAATTTGTATAAAACGCTTGGTGGTGGATGGAGCAAGCCTGAGAATACACTGGATGTTTTGCCCTGATCTTTTACAGAAATAGCACATCGGCACACTGCTAGTTCGCCATCAGGTTGTTTGTTCCAAAACCGTTAGTCAGGGGCGCCCGGCGAGGGATGACTCGTCGGAGCTACAGGGATTGTATTCATGCGTTTTTGGAACAAACAACCTGATGGCGAACGGACAGGCTGACTTTTTCTCCTGGCCAGCGTTTTACGCCACTGCCCCTTTCCCGCTATAGTTCGCGCACTTTAAGGCTCACTGCCCGGCTATTTGTGTCGAACGATCTATGAATACAATCCCCATCGCTCCTGAATTGAATGCACTGCCATTAATGCCGTTTAAAGCGGCTTTTATGGCAGCCTTATCGGCAGGGCCTTTACTGCTCGAAGCAGAACCGGGTGCCGGTAAATCCACGCTCGCGCCTTTGTGGGCGCTTGAGGCGGCGCAAGGTCGTGGTTGTGTCTGGTTGATTCAGCCGCGGGTGTTGGCAACACGCGCATTGGCATCGCGGCTCGCAAGTTTGCTGGGTGAAGCGGTGGGCAATACCGTTGGTTATCAAGTTCCTTTCGATAAAAAAACGTCCGTCAATACCCGTTTGCTGGTGATGACGCCGGGCATTTTGCTGCAGATGCTATTGCACAATCCTGCGTTGGACGGTGTGGCCATTGTGATGCTCGATGAAGTGCATGAACGGGCCTTGCATCAGGATCTTGGCTGGGCATTTTTACAGGAAGCGGCAATTCTGCGCGATGGTTTGCAACTGGTCCTGATGTCGGCCACGCCCGACCCGGCACTTTCTGCAAAAATCGGTAATCGATTATTTGCCGAGGGGCGCTGTTTTCCGGTGCAGGTGGATTATCAGCCACCGATGAATGCGTCTGACCGCTACCCGGAAGCCTTGCCGGAGCAATTGTTGCGCGCCTTGCAGAGCCACCCGGATTGGCAGCAGGAAACGGTACTGGTTTTTCTGCCGGGTTGGAAAGAAATTGAGGCTTGCGCCGGTGCGGTGCGGGCGCGCTTTCCGGCAGCAGCGGTGTGTTGTTTGCACAGCCAGGTAGATGCAAAGGAGCAGCAGCGCGCTATTGATCCGGCCAGCGGGTCGCGGCTTATTCTTTCTACCAATATCGCCGAAACCTCGCTCACCATTGCTGATATCACCCTGGTCATAGATAGCGGTTTGCTGCGTGCAGCGCAGTTTGAGCAGCGAAGCGGTATTACCCGTTTGGCTACGCGGCGCATCAGTATGGCCAGCGCCCGTCAGCGCAGTGGTCGGGCAGGGCGTGTGCGCCCCGGTCGTTGTATTCGTTTGTGGTCGCAGGATCAGATTCTGGCACCGGCCGACTTGCCGGAAATACGCAGTGCCGATTATGCGCCGCTGGCGTTGATGCTGGCGCATTGGGGCAGCCAGCCTGGTGATCTTGAGTGGCTCGAAGCGCCCAATGTGCTGGCCATGAATTATGCCCGCCAGTTATTACAACAATGGCAGTTGCTGGATGAAAATTTCCGTATTACGAAAAACGGTGAAAAGGTCAGCGATCTCGGCACGCATCCGCGTGTTGCTGCCTTGTTATTATTGGCGAACCAGTACAAGCAGCTTTCTGCATCGGTATTGCAGTTGGCGCTGGCATTACATTTTGATTGGCCGCTGAGTGATGACTTTGCGGCGTTGGCAAAGCAGGCGCAGGATCATCAGCACTGGCGCATTATGCAAAAACGCTGGCTGCAAGTTCTGGGTGTGGATGCTCCATCGGCACAGGCGCAAACAGTTTGGCCGAATGAATTGATGGCCCGTATTTTTGTGGATCGCATCGGCTACCGACAAGAGTCGGGTCGCTACCGTCTTAACTCAGGTATCAGCGTCGCGCCTGTTAATGCGGTCGACAGTGACTGGTTGATATTTCCCGCCATTCAACCCCGCGCCAAAGGTCACGCCGGTATCGGCTTGCCGTTACAAATTACCGATGCGCTGAAGAAAACCCTCGGGCAAGTAGAGCGTGAGCCGGTTTACCGCGCCTCCGCCTGGCATTGGCACCATCGTCGGATGATGGGCGGGGTGGTTATTGACGAGTCCTGGTCAGCCGTTACTCTTGAGGAATTGCCCCTTGCGGTGGCCGGCTGGATTCGCCAACACCATCAAACCTTGCCATTTCCTGCGGCCGTGCAACAGCTGCGCTCGCGGGCGCAAGCATTAAAAAATGCCGGTTTGCTGGCGCTGCCAGAGCTGGGCGATGCGCCTCTGTTGGCATCACTGGAGGTTTGGCTGGCGCCGTTCCTGGAGCCGCATTGCCGTGCGGATGCCTTACCCTGGCAAGCTGCACTGGCGTTTTATATCGGCTACGACAACGAACAGAAAATCGATCATCTCTTCCCGCAACAGCTGGTGTTGCCCAGCGGACGTCATGTGAAGGTGGATTTTGCCGACGACGGCACGCCCACCATTGCCGCCAAATTGCAGGAGTTTTTCGGGTGCGAATCGCTAACGCTCGCCAACGGGCGGCTTCCTTTGCGCATTCAATTGCTATCGCCCAATGGCAGCCCGCTGGCATTGACCGCCGATCTCGCCAGCTTTTGGCGGCAGGCTTACCCGGCAGTGAAAAAAGAAATGCGTGGTCGTTACCCGCGCCATCCCTGGCCGGATGATCCATTGGCTCATGCGCCGACCGCGCTTACCAACCGGCGCCTGCGCGAGCAACCCGGTGGTGGTAACCCATAGAGGAATAAGCCGGTTCAGGGTAGAATAGCGGAGTAATTGGTCGGAATTGCGGTGAAATAACCCGCCCGCCTGTGAATTCATTCCATGAGGTAGAGCAGTTTTATGGACGTTCTCGATACTATCAAGCAACAAATCAGCGAAAATACCGTCATTCTTTACATGAAAGGTTCACCCAACGCGCCGCAATGCGGTTTCTCCATGCGCGCCTCCCAGGCGTTGATGGCCTGTGGTCAGCGTTTTGCCTATGTTGATATTCTGAGCAACCCGGAAATCCGTTCCGAGCTGCCGAAATACGCCAACTGGCCAACTTTCCCGCAACTGTGGGTAAAAGGTGAGCTGATTGGTGGCTGCGACATCATTACTGAAATGCACGAAAAGGGTGAACTGAAAACCCTGGTTGATGAAGCAACAGCAAGCTGATAACCGGTGCCTGAAGGTTCAGGCTGTCATCAGATAGCCGGCAAGTAATGCAATAATGGCCACCACACTGATCAGGCACAAAGCAATGCCCACCTGGTGGGTGCGTCGAAGCTGGCGTTGCACGTCATCCTGCTCTTGCAGATTATGTGCACGCCAGACGATGTCTTTTGATTTAAGCAATTTCTCTCTGATATTTAGCAAGGCAATCCTTTCTTCCTGTGAAGAAGCATCCGTGGTTGCGTCCTTGCTGCTATCGCCAAGCTTTGCCAATTTGGCATCAATGGTGGCCAGTTGCTGGTCAATCCTGGCCGATAGCTGTTTAACTTTCATGGTGTCTTCCCGGGCATATGAGTAAGTCAGTCTTTGACGTGACGCTGAGAACATCCTATACCAGTTGGTCGAAAAGATCGCATTTTCCCTTTTCGTCCCTTCAACAACTGTTTGATCAATCGTGTGAGACGGTGTGAATAAAGATACGCAAACCCAATTCGACGCTTCTTTTTACGGCCCCAAATACTGGACCACCTGGATTGCTTTCGGCTTTATGTGGTTGTGGGGGCGTTTGCCATTAAATGTGGCCTCCGGTCTGGGTGACTGGATTGGCCGCCTGTTGTATTACATTGCAGCAGATCGCCGTCGTATAACCGAAATTAATATCGCTCTGTGCTTTCCTGAATTGAATGCGGAACAGCAAAAAGATCTGGTGAAACGCACTCTGCGCGCGGTTGGCCGTAATATTACTGAAGGCTCGGTCTCCCTGTGGGGTTCCAACCGCGATTTTCAAAAAGCCGGTCATACCGTTACCGGCCTCGAACATATTGAAGCCGCGCAAGCACGCGGGCAGGGCGTGTTATTGGTTGGTGCGCATTTCACCACCATCGACTCATCGGCGCGGGTTCTTACTCAAAAAATTCCGTTTGATGTGTTGTATCGAAAGAACAAAAACCTGTTGCTCGACTACAAGATCACCGAAGCCCGCGAAACCTTTGCCGGCTCTGCCATTGTGCGCAGCGATACCCGCCAGCTGGTGCGTCGTTTGCGCGAGGGCAAGGTCGTCTGGTACGCACCCGATCAGGATTACGGCGCACACCACAGTGTGTTTGCGCCGTTTTTTGGTGTGAATGCAGCCACCATTACTGCCACCACCAAGATTGCGCAACTGGGCCGTGCGGCAGTGGTGCCTTTGTCGCACTACCGTGATGAAAAAGGTTTCTACCATATTGTTATTGAACCGGCGTTGGAGAACTTTCCGTCCGGTGATGAAGTGGCCGATGCAACCCGCATTAACCAGGTCATTGAAGTGGCGGTGCGAAAACACCCCGAACAGTATTTATGGGTGCATCGCCGTTTCAAAACCCGGCCGCCAGGAGAACCTTCCTTCTATCCGCCAAAGAAAAAAAAGAGAGCCAACTGACTGCTGTATGCCAATTGTCATAAATGCGGCATAAACTGGTAAATGGTTGATCGACAACGGATTAATCTCGCGTTTTGCGTCTGCTGGTAGCGGCTGCGCAGCCGCCGGGTCGCCGGACCGTCAGAAAGGAGCATACAGATGTTAAGAATGTTTAAAATTCAGGGTGCCACCCTGCGCGAGGAAAGCATTCAGGAAGAAAACAAAAAGGTGGTGATGGACAATGCCATCTGGATTGATGCGCATGAGCCCAGTGAAGAAGAGCGGGAAGAGTTAAACAGTTATTTGCGAGCCGAGTTGCCCGAATCAGATGACGTGGACGAAATTGAATTCTCGGCGCGTTATTTTCAGGACAGCGCCGGTATTCACGTGCATTCGCTGTTTCTCGCACCCGGTGAAAACGGTCGCCACAACACGGCGACCGTTGCTTTTATTTTGCAGGAAAAACGCTTGCTGACCGTGCGTGACGGTGATCTTGCCGATTTTCGTTTGTTGCGTATGCGCGCCCGCCGCGGGCAAGTGCAAGTGGTATCCGCACAGGATTTGCTGATCACCATGTTTGAACAGAAAGTGGAAAATCTTGCGGATGCCCTGGAAGATATTCACCGCAAGCTGGAAGATGTCAGCCACATGGTGCTGGAAGATAACGATTCCGAACTGGAAGAAGCGATTGATCGCCTGGCAAAACTGGAAGACAGCAACGGAAAAATCCGTTTGTGTTTGATGGATACCCAGCGCTCCATTTCTTTTTTGCAGCGCCACCTGCGCGAACATTTTCAATTGCAGGAAACCGCACGGGAAATTAAACGCGACGTAGATACATTGATGTCGCACACCGCGTTTTTGTTCGACAAGATCAACTTCCTGATGGACTCCACGCAAGGTTTTATCAGTATCGAACAAAACCAGATTATTAAAACCTTCTCCATCGCGGCGGTGGTTTTTCTGCCGCCCACGGTGGTGGCCAGTATCTACGGTATGAACTTTGATTTTATGCCAGAGCTGCATTGGAAATACGGCTACATCTGGGGCTTGTTTATTATGGTGTTGGCCGGTGTTGCGCCTTACTGGTATTTCAAACGCAAGGATTGGTTGTAATTTACCGCTGACGGAAACCAACCCCGGTTTTCGTTAGCCGTGTCATGCTTGCATTCGTGGCAAGCACGCGGTATATCTATTTTTTCATCCGTTTTATGAAATGTGGCGGTAATAATTACCGTCTTCATAAATCCCCCTCGGGAATTAACCCTTTCATCCGGTTGGTTATTGCCTGATGCTTTGCATCGGGTTTCC
This sequence comes from Cellvibrio polysaccharolyticus, assembly GCF_015182315.1. NCBI lineage: Bacteria > Pseudomonadati > Pseudomonadota > Gammaproteobacteria > Cellvibrionales > Cellvibrionaceae > Cellvibrio > Cellvibrio polysaccharolyticus. Next base: position 2,595,884 of record NZ_PRDL01000001.1, on the reverse strand, counting down.
CGGCTTTTTTTGTTTACTCGAGGAAATTGTTGTTATGTCTGTTACCTCTGCTGATTTTCAGGCTGTGTTGTTTGATTGTGATGGTGTGCTGGTAGATTCCGAAAGTATCGCCAACCGGGCGTTACACCGCACCTTGCAGGATATCGGTTTGGAAATGACTCTGGACGAAGTTGCCAACACCTTTACCGGCCAAAGTTTTGCCCATTGTCTGCTGCTTATTGAAAAGCGACTGGGTGGGCCTATCCCTGATATTTTTGTGCCTAATAACCGCACTTATTTTCGCACCTTGTTGCAAGACGAATTGGTATCCATGCCGGGCATTGAGCGCGTGCTGAGCGGCCTCAAGGTGCCTTTTGCGGTGGTAACCAACTCCCAATATCAGGAAATGAATAACAAGCTGAAGTATGCCGGTCTGGATGCGTATTTTCCGGCAGAGCGCCGCTTTGATACCGAAACGCTGGGGGTTGCCAAACCCGACCCGGCTATCTATCAGTTGGCGGCAAAATCTTTAGGCGTCGATATTCACCAGTGTCTGATTCTGGAAGACAGCTTTCCGGGTATCACCGCCGGCACCCGCAGTGGAGCCACCGTGTGGGGCTATCGTCCACATTTAACCGCCGATGAAATTGCCGACTTCGGTTTGACGCGTATCTTGACTGACTGGTCTGAATTCCCGTTGTAAGGCTTTAATTTGTGCAGGCTGGCAAAGGTGCCAGCCTGCTTTTCCCACGTTATCGTCATTGCATCTGCTGTACCCGTCTCCTCTCCGCTTTGCTCTTTCCTCTGCTTTCTTTTTGTTCTGTTTCTCATTTTTTCAACGCGCTGCCAATAGTGTGTCATTCCGTGCCTATACTTTTTCCTTGATACCTTTCCAATTTCACTCAGGAGATTGTGCGCGCAGGACGATTGGTGCGCCGCTTAAGAAGGCATGATGAAATCTGAACCCGACGTTTTACAGTTAGACCAATTTGCAGTATTTCTCGATTTTGATGGCACGCTGGCCGCGCTCGAAGAGCGCCCTGAAGAAGTTTTGCCAGAGCCCCGCCGCACACACTTGTTAAAAAAATTGCAACATCAGCTCGAAGGCCGGTTAGCTATTGTGTCCGGTCGCTCTATCGAAGTGCTGGATTTTCTAACAGAGGACAGCGTGATCGCTTTAGCCGGTGTGCATGGACTACAGCGTCGCACCGCAACCGGGCAGCGCGATGATATTCCTCCCCACACACGACTTGCCGAATGTTTCGCCGAATTGAATGAGCTACGCAAGGAATATCCGGAGCTGATTCTGGAATATAAGGACTCCAGCCTTGCAGTGCATTTCAGACAAATTCCGCAGGTAGAAATTATTGTTAAACAACGGTTGGAAGCGCTGGCATTTCGTTTTCAACTGGAGTTGCAACACGGGCGCGCGGTGGTCGAATTAAAAACCCCGGGGCGTCATAAAGGTGACGCGGTTGCTGCATTTATGCAGGAATCGCCATTCAAAGGTTATCGTCCGGTATTTGCCGGCGACGATCTGACCGATGAAACGGCTTTTCAGGCGGTTAATGCGCTGGGTGGCATTACTGTCAAAGTCGGTGAGGGCGATAGCGTGGCACGTTATCGTTTGCCGACTGTGGAAAGCGTATTAACCTGGCTGGAGGAAAGTTGTAATGAGTAATGATGGCGTTGATGAATTGTACGAGCCGGAAAGAATTCCCTCGGAACAAAAGCACGATGTTCAAACGAAAAAATCATCCCCTTTCTCCCAGCACAGTCTGGAGTTATCGCCCATCGGTAATTGCATGGTCAATGCGCTAATCGACGCGGAAGCTAACTGGGTTTGGGCCTGCGCACCGCGCTTTGACAGCGACCCCATATTTTCCAACCAGCTCAGTGGCGTGGTTCCCGATGAAGAACAGTCGCAGGGTTTATGGGCGATTGATGTTCAGGACAAGCAATCGACCCGACAATTCTACGAGCGTAACACCGCGGTGTTGCACACCATTATTACGGACAAGCATGGTGCCGAAGTAGAAATTATCGATTTTTGCCCGCGCTTCAAACGCCATGACCGTCTTTATACCCCGGTTTCATTTTGCCGCGTGGTAAAACCCATCAAAGGTTCAGTGCGTTTGCGCTTTCGTATTCGCCCCACCATCCGTTATGGCGAATGTCTGGCGCCATCCACCTTCGGTTCCAACCATATTCGTTACGTATGCAGTGATACGGTGTTGCGCCTGTCTACCAATTGTGCGGTGTCTCATATTTTGCAGGAGCGCACTTTCCGGCTCGAAGAAGAGATGGCATTTTTTCTCGGGCCGGATGAAAGTTTTTCAACCGATATTCGCCTCGGCGTTTACGAGATGCTCGAAAAAACGGTGATCTATTGGCAGGAATGGGTGCGTACCCTGGCGTTGCCGCTCGACTGGCAAACAGAAGTTATTCGCGCTGCGATTGGCTTAAAACTTTGTGTCTACGAAGAAACCGGCGCTATTGTTGCAGCCATGACCACGTCCATCCCGGAAGCGCCGCACTCCGGACGCAATTGGGATTACCGCTTCTGCTGGATACGCGACGCCTATTATGTGGTGCAGGCACTGACCCGATTAGGTGCGGTCGACATTTTGGAAAACTATTTAAAGTATCTGCGCAATATTGTCGACCTGGCGGAGGACGGCAAGATACAACCGGTCTATGGTATTGGCTATGAAGCGGTGCTGACCGAAACCGAAGCCTCCCATCTGGCGGGTTATCGCAATATGGAGCCGGTGCGAATCGGTAATTTGGCCTACAAACAACATCAGCACGATGTGTACGGGCAAATTATTTTATCAGCCATGCATGCGTTTTTTGACCACCGGTTATTGCGCCCGGGTACGGTAAAAGATTTTCAGGCGCTGGAAGTTATTGGCGAGAAAGCTTTCGCGGTATTTGATAAACCGGATGCAGGGTTGTGGGAATTTCGCTCACGAGCCGATATTCACACCTACAGCTCGGTGATGTGTTGGGCTGCCTGCGACCGCTTGAGCAAAGCGGCTGGCAAGCTGGATTTGAAAGACCGACAAAATTACTGGCGACAAAAAGCTGAATCCATACGCGAAACTATTGACGCCCGTGCGATGGCTGTAACGCCCGGTTTATACAGCTCGGTGTTCGATCAATACGAAGTCGACGCGAGTTTGTTGCAATTGATTGACCTGGGTTATATCAACCCGGAAGACCCGCGTTTTCTTGCCACGTTGGACGCGGTAGAGCGCAGCTTGCGGCGCGGTCATCATATGTTGCGTTATGCCGCGCCCGATGATTTTGGTGAGCCGGAAACTGCCTTTAACTTTTGCACTTTCTGGTTGATTGAAGCCCTGCATTACGCAGGCAGGGACGATGAGGCCTGTGGCTTGTTTCAAGGGATGCTGAATCAGCGAACAGCATCCGGATTGCTATCAGAAGATACATCCTTTGAAGATGGAACCTTATGGGGGAATTTCCCGCAAACGTATTCGCTGGTGGGTATTATTAACTGTGCGGTTTTAATAAGCCGTCCGTGGAAGGAGATACGATGAGTCGCTTGATTGTAATTTCGAATCGGGTAAATCCGCCCGCTGATACTGCAGTTGCATCGGTGGGTGGTCTGGCAATGGCACTAAGTGCTGCCTTGCGCCAGGAGAACGGTCTCTGGTTCGGTTGGAGTGGCAAGGTCACCCCACGCTTTTCCAATCAAATTGCGATACAGCGCATTGGCGGTGTAACGGTGGCGCTGATCAACCTTGAGCAGCAGGATTTACAGGAATATTACAACGGTTATGCCAATAAAACCTTGTGGCCCCTGTTTCACCATCGTCCTGACCTGGTCGCTTTTGAGCGCAGCTTCGATGAAGGTTATTCCCGTGTAAACCAGCGCTTTGCCAACACGGTGTTTCCGTTGATCGAACCCGACGATATTGTCTGGGTGCATGATTACCATATGATCCCGATGGGTAAACGCCTGCGTGAAAAAGGGTTGAAGAACCGCATCGGTTTCTTTCTGCATATTCCCTGGCCGGCCCCGGCCCTGTTAACCACCTTGCCGCGCCATCAGGAGTTGGTGGAATCTTTATTCGACTATGACCTGATCGGTTTGCAAAACGAAGAAAATGCCAATTCGTTAATTGAGTACATTTTGCAAGTGGCAGATGGAAAAATGCTCCCGGATGGTCGTATCAGTGCTTACGGCAAAACCACCTCTATCAAAGCCTTTCCTATCGGTATTGATGCCAGGGAATTTATGGAGGCATCAACTTCGCAAAAAGCGCGTGAGTACTACGAACTGATGCGTTATTCCTCCGCCGGTCGAAAGTTGATTGTCGGGGTTGACCGGCTGGATTACTCCAAAGGGCTGGAAGAGCGTTTCGTCGCTTACGACCAGTTTTTACGTAACCACCCGGATTACCAGGGCAATGTATTTTTTCTGCAGATAGCAACGCCGAGCCGTGGTGAAGTGAATGCCTACCAAAGTATTCGCGAAAAGCTCGACAGCATGTCGGGCCATATCAATGGCGAACATGCCACGGTGGACTGGGTGCCATTGCGCTACGTTAACCGCAGCTACCGGCGCGATGAATTGGCGGGTATCTATCGCGCCGCCCACGTAGGCCTGGTAACGCCTTTGCGCGACGGTATGAATCTGGTGGCCAAGGAATACATTGCCGCCCAGGATCCGGAAGACCCGGGCGTATTAATTCTGTCCGAGTTTGCCGGTGCTGCTGCGCAAATGAAAGATGCATTGATCGTGAATCCGTTTGATCGCGAAACGGTAGCAGAAGCCATTCGTGAAGCCTTGGCAATGCCGCTTCGTGAGCGTATCGCGCGTTACGAAGCGCTGATGCATGGCGTGGTAACCGATGATGTGGTCGCCTGGCGAGACAACTTTGTTCGTGAGCTGAAATCACTGGATCAAAACAATAAGCCGTCTGTCGTGTCGATCGTCCCCTGACGATCGACGCCACGGCGTCTAACTCTTTGCAATAATCCTCGCCCCGTCACACTTCTTATTTTCAATTCCTTAATCCATCTTATTCTGTGCAGTAGCGCAAGCTACTGTGATGGAAAATCTACAGGTTAAGCCTATTCTTTGAATTCAGTTACTTAATTCATGGCCGGAGGTTTGAATGTCTATTACATCACTTGAAGAATTGTTTGTTCATGACTTGTCTGATGTTTACAACGCAGAGAAACAATTGACCAAAGCTTTGCCAAAAATGGCTCGTGCGGCAACCAATCCGAATTTGATTGAAGCGTTCAAATTGCATCTGGAAGAAACCCAGGGACAAATTGAACGGCTGGACCAAGTTGTTGAATCTATCGAAGGTCTGCGCCTCAAGCGCATGAAGTGCCACGCGATGGAAGGTTTGGTCGAAGAAGCCAAAGAGCTGATTGACTCGGTAGAAAAAGGCGAAGTGCTTGATGCCGGCCTGATCGGCGGCGCACAAAAAGTTGAGCATTATGAAATCGCTGCCTATGGCACGCTGACAGCGCTGGCGAAAAAGTTGGGTTACACCGAAGCGGCAAAACTGCTGCATGAAACCCTGGAAGAAGAAAAAAGCACCGACGAAAAGCTGACACAAATTGCCGGCGAATAAAAAGTAAAAAATAGACAAATTCCATGTATTCAGGAGAATTACCGATGACCGATAGAGAATCATTTAAACATTATGTTGATTGGGTTAGAGACGCTCATGCCATGGAAGAGCAGGCCGAAACCATGCTTAAAAAAATGGCGGATCGCCTGGAGCACTACCCTTTGCTTCAACAGCGTATCGTGCAGCACATTGCTGAAACACAGAACCAGCAACGACTGGTTCGCGCTGTGCTTGAAAGACTGGATGAATCCAATTCTGTGTTGAAAGATGCCGCTGCAAAAATCAGCGCCTTTGGACAAGGTATTGGTGGTTTGTTTGCCAGTGATGAAGTGGTTAAAGGCGGCATGGCTGGCTATGTATTTGAACATATGGAAGTTGCTTCCTATTCTGCGCTTATTTCTGCCGCTGAATATGTGGGCGATCTCGAAGGTGCTACCGTGTTCCGTCAAATCAAAGCGCAGGAAGAAGAAATGGCGGCCTGGCTGCAGGAAAACCTGCCAGCAGTAACGCTTGAGTTCCTGCGCCGCAGTGACAATCCGGATCTCGACGCCAAGCGATAATCTATCGCCTGGCGCAAGCAAGGAGGGAGCGTTGTCAGGGAAACGGACAACATCCTGTGGTTTGAAGGAATAAGCCAAAGGAAAAGGAAATTCGTAAAGCAGTAAAAACGGGGCTATCGGCTTTTGACATAGATATGCGTATTTATGTCAAAAGAGGTAGCCCCTTTTTTTGGGTGCAGTTTTTTGTGCGTTAAAAATTTATTCTGCTGTTTGTCCGTTTGGCGCCGGGGTATTGATCTGCAACAATTCTGCTTCTTCCCGCTCCAGTGATTTTAAAAAGTCATCTTCCCGCTCTTGTGAAAACCGCGCAGCCGCGCCTTTGACGGTTTTTTTGCTACTCGTTTTTTTCGGCGCTTTGGGTGGTGTTACCAGGGCGGGCGCCTCTGGCTCCAGCATTTTTGCTGGCAGAGTCGCGGGAGCTGCCTTGGGCGTCGTTACTGCGGGTGCGACCCTGTCCGGTACGGAAATATCAGGCGCGACAATCACCGGCTGCCTTATCAAGTCGCCGCTGCTATCTTCAATCGTGTCTTTTAAGGCATCTTCGGCCGACTTTCCTTTTAATACCTCTTTCAACGGTTGCTCCAAACCTTCCAGCCCGAGTTTTTCGGCAACCACTTTGGTGGTTTTTTCTTCTGCACGTTCTTTCAAGGATTTTTGCCAGGCATCGGCATCGGTTAAGGCGGTTTTTAATTCCCGCGGCCACTGAGGCACCGCTTTTTCGATGGTGTTGTTGGTGGACTCGCTAAACACCCGCGGCAGCCCGTTTTCAATCAGCAGCACCGCCATTTGGTTGGTATCGGCATTCCACACAAAACCGGCTTTGTCGGTAATGTTTTTGACGCTGTCGGGGGCGTAACGGGACACCAGAAAGAACAGGGCGCCTTCCTGTTGCAGCTGATTGGCAGTGCGCAGCATCTTCACCGTGGAGTCATAACGCGACCCCAGCAGCGCTTGCATACGCGGTTTGATCAGCGGGCTTTCGAGCAGGTTCATCTCATGCGGGTTGAAACCGACCAGCGGCTGCAGAAATGACCACAACAAGCGGCTCTGCGCATTGCCTACCAGTACCGACGCGGCACAGGCTGACAGCATCAGGGTTATCACCAGAATGATGGCGGCACGGGTAAATCTTTTGGGTGAAACACAGCGAACAGCTGCACGCATAAAACAGTCCTGAAAAAACGTATAAAGGGGAACGGTCCTGGCGGACGCAGTAATGCCCCTGAATATTCAGGTGTCTGTTATAACCAGGATAAACCAATCAATAATGCGGGATGGTGCCGTTGGAAATCCGAGCGGATTCGGCGCGCATTATATACAGCAAAAGGTGGCCGGGGGAATTGATTCTGAACGTCAAATCAACTTCCGCTTGGGCCGCTGTGCCAAGGCTGAAAATAGTTGTTTTCTCCCGGCGGGCTATAATTTATGATCGAATGTGGTCGGAAAAGTCCCAAAATGACCACTTTGCGAGCGGCGTCCGGCGTCGCGGGGCATTTGCGCAGATACATTACCTGGTGAAAAAACACGGGCGAAAGCGTTAAAGAATAAAAAAGCTATAACTATCAATTGGTTGAAAATTTATAACAGCAATAATCGGGTTTTCGAAACGAGGCTCACGGTCGAGTTGCAAACCGATTTATACCTTCCTCTATCAGGGTTACCTACCCGGAATATATGCCATGAATCCGGTATCACGTCGAACTTTGCTTAAAAGTGCAGCTTGTCTGCCCTTGTTAAATGCCTGCGCAACCTCCGAGGCTCCCGAAAAGGAAAAAACCTTGCAGGTTGAAGCGCCTTTTCCCATGCCGGACATCAAGGAGTGTGATTTTTCAGACGCGCCGGTGTTTGTTATTACCGACCTGGGTGCAGACCCGCAAAATCAGGAAAAAACCTCACGCGCTATTGCAGCGGCCATCAATATGGCGGCCAAAGCGGGCAAGGGCAGGGTTGTTATCCCGCCCGGCCAATGGCCAACGGCGCGAATTCATTTAAAGAGCAACGTTAATCTTCATCTGGAGGAGGGCGCCGAGCTGGTGTTTTCGGAAAACCCGCAGGACTATTTGCCCGCGGTGCATTCCAGCTGGGAAGGTATTGAGTGCTACAACTATTCACCGCTGGTTTACGCCTACCAATGCCGCAACGTAGCGATTACCGGCTCGGGCAAACTGACGGCCAAACTCGATATCTGGCGCGAATGGTATGCGCGCCCCGCAGCGCATATGGAGGCTTTGGTGGCGCTTTATTATATGGCGCACCGCAATGTACCGGTGGCCGAACGGGACATGACGCGGGGCGAGGCGAACCTGCGTCCGCAGTTTATTCAGTTCAACCGCTGCCAGCGCATACTGGTGGAAAATGTCAGTATTGAAAACAGTCCTTTCTGGGTGATTCACCCTTACATGTGTACCGATGTTGTTATTCGCGGGGTGAGTATTCGCGCGCACGGCCACAATAATGACGGGGTTGACCCGGAGATGTGTCAAAACTTCCTGGTTGAAAATTGCATTTTCGACCAGGGCGATGATGCGGTATCGGTAAAATCCGGTCGTGATCATGAAGCCTGGCGGTTGGCTATGCCCACCAGAAACGGCGTTATTCGAAATTGCCTGGTGAGAAATGGCCATCAGCTGTTGGCAGTAGGGAGTGAGTTGTCGGGCGGTATCGAAAATATTTTTGTCGATAATTGCAAAATTGAACCTATCTCCAGGCAGGCCAACGTGGCGCTGCTCACCAATATCTTATTTATCAAGACCAACGAACGGCGCGGCGGTTATGTAAAAAATATTTACGTCTCCAATATAGAAGCCGCCAATGTTGAAGGTGGTGTGCTTTGTATTGATACCGATGTGCTTTATCAATGGCGTACACTCACCCCGACTTTGGACAAAGCACTGACCACTATCGCCAATATTCAAGTGAGTAACGTAACCGTTAAAGAGGCAAAATTTATTTGTGAAATCAAAGCCTCTGCCGAGCAACCGGTTACCCATGTCCGCCTGTCCAATATTACCGTTGAGAAAATTCATGGTAAGCCGGTAGATGTACAAAATGTTGAAGGGTTTATCCACCAGTAAATTTTTTCGACAGGCGGCAGAACCTGCAAATTTTGTGCGGCTATTTCACGGTTAAATATATACTGCTTGCCGCGCAAAATTACTTGCAATAATACGCGCCACGACTAATATCAGGTAAACAGCCAACAACAACTGCACCGCAGAGATTGCCGAGCTGATTGGTCTGAGGGCGATAGTAGCGGGGCGTATCGGGTGGTGAGTGTTTGCCAGTTACCGGTGTGGCGAGCGGAGGGTTATAGCCCGGAATATGACTTGCTTCTCCATTGGCGGCGTTCGCCCTTGTCACAGGTTTGAAATATCCATAGCAAGAAGGAAGGCTGTCCTGGAAGGATTTTGTATTTCCTGAGGATTCCTGTCATTTTACCTTAAGACTTTAAGATGCAGGGTTTCATGATGAAAATTCGGTGTTAAAGCCGGATCACTGTTCCCAATTTGCAACCTAAAGGTTTACCGGGTAAAGAATGCAAAACCAATCGATAGATGAACGCGCTTTTTATCGCGGCGTGCTGGTGTGGTTGACGATTACCGGTTTTTTTGCGGTGGTAGCGAGTGTATTGCACTACATCGAACCCGAGCCGGAACTGATGGATCTCATCGTACCGCCCATTGCCGCGTTGACTAATCTGGGGCTGGCGGTGTGGCTGATGTGCCGGCCAAAAAGTATTTTGCGGGTCATTTATTCAGCGCTGGTAACGGCGCTACTTACCCTCTCGTTGCCGGCGTGGTTTTACAGCCTGCGTGCGCAAGCCAATCCTGACATTCTGCTGATTGATATCTTCCCTCCCATTTCCTCGCTGCTGATTATTCTTATTGTGCTGGTTATGGTCATGCTTCCGCCCAGGCGGGCAGTGCCTATTATCATCGCCATATGGACGTTAAATGCATTGCCCATTTTGAGTTACTTATTGGTCCACCAGGACGAGTTATGGACGGCGCGCGGCCAGGAAATGTTTGTTAGCTATGGCCTTGCGATCTTGCTGTTACTGGTGCTAATACCTTTTCAACAAAGAGCCAGATTACAACTTGAACGTTTGCGCCGGGACAATTCCCAAATGCATAGATTGGCAGAGCGCGATGCCTTAACCCGACAATATAACCGCTGGGGTGGCCAACAACTGCTGGACGAATTTATGCAAAGCGGTGCTCGCGGCAGCATCATCATGCTGGATATTGATCACTTTAAAACGATCAATGACACTTTTGGTCATCAGACTGGCGATAGCGTATTGCAGCAATTTTCTGCGCGGGTAAATGATGCGCTACGCAGCGATGGTTATTTGATCCGTTGGGGTGGCGAAGAATTTCTGGTGTTAATTCACGGCATTGCCGAAGAAGACGCACTGGCCGTTGCCGAGCGCCTGCGTGATGCTACCGGCAACAAGTTATTTGTTCCGGTTGGAAAACTTACGGTATCCGGCGGCGTAACATCGCGCCGGAGTAATGATACTCTCGAAAGCCTCATCGCCCGCGCCGATAAAGCCCTCTACCAGGCCAAGTTAAATGGTCGCGATCAGATGGTTTATTATTGAGACGTTGAAGCGATCTGCGATAAATAGTGGGTAATAAAATAGTGGGCGATGAATAGTGGGTTATGAATAAAGAGAGGAGCGGGAAAGCTCCGATTGGTATTTATGAACCAAAAAATATTTCTGGCTCTCCTCTAAAAAAACCGCGCTGTTTCACCAGCGCGGGTTTTTTATTTTACAAACCGCCGTGGGTGAGTTTGGCGGGGTCGAGCAGTTTCAGCAGTTGTTCACGAGGGATATCGGTCTCCTCTTCGGCGACATCAACAATATTGCGGCCTTCCTTGTAAGCTTTTTTGGCGATCGCGGCGGCTTTGTTGTAACCGATAACCGGGTTAAGCGCCGTTACCAGAATCGGGTTACGTGCCAGCGCTTTGGTCAGGTTGTCTTTATTGACGCTAAAGCTGGCAATAGCTTTGTCGGCTAATACTTGCGAGGCATTGGTGAGCAGTTCAATGCTTTGCAGCAGGTTCAAGGCGATCACCGGCAACATTACATTCAGTTGAAAATTACCGGATTGACCGGCAACCGTGATGGTGGCGTCATTACCAATGACTTGCGCAGCAACCATAGCCACGGCTTCCGGAATGACCGGGTTGACCTTGCCGGGCATAATGGATGAGCCGGGTTGCAATGCTTCCAGTGTAATTTCGCCAAGGCCAGCCAATGGCCCCGAGTTCATCCAGCGCAGATCGTTGGCAATTTTCATCAAACTGACCGCCAGGGTTTTCAGCGCACCGGATACCGCCACCGCCGTATCCTGGCTGCTGATCAAAGCAAACAGGTTCTCGCCAGCACTAAAGGGCAGGTCGGTATTTTCTGAAAGGCGCGCGGCAAACCTGGTAGCAAATTCCGGGTGGGCATTGATGCCGGTGCCTACCGCCGTGCCACCTTGTGCCAGCGATAAGAGTTGCGGTAGCAAGGTTTGCAGACGTTGGTAGTTAGCTTCGATTTGCGCCGCCCAGCCTTCCAGTTCTTGCCCGAGTGTTACCGGCATGGCGTCCATCAAATGGGTGCGGCCGGTTTTTACATCATCCTGCACCTGGGCGGCTTTGCCGAGCAGGGTGGTATGCAGGTGTTCCAGAGCCGGCAGCAGACCGGATGAAATTTCCAGCGCAGCACTGACGTGAATTGCGGTGGGAATCACGTCATTGCTGCTTTGGCTCATATTAACGTGATCATTGGGGTCAACCTTGGCGCCCGGCTCGCTGGCGAGGTGCGCCAGGACTTCGTTGACATTCATATTGGTACTGGTGCCAGAGCCGGTCTGGAACACATCCACCGGAAATTGATCGGCGTATTCACCGGCCTGAATTTTGTCGGCGGCGGCGGCGATAGCGCTGGCGAGTTCATCTTTCAGCAAGCCCAGTTGCTGATTGGTTTCGGCGGCCGTTTTTTTGATCAGCGCCACGGCTTTGATAAATGCCGGGGGCAGCAGCGTACCGCTGATATGAAAGTTATTGATGGCGCGCTGTGTCTGGGCGCCGTAGAGGGCGGAAGCGGGTACCTGAACATCACCCATGCTGTCGGTTTCAGTGCGAAAACTCATGCGTTACCTCTGTCGTCAGTAAGCGGTTCATAGGGGCTGGTGACTGCAATAGTCGCTCAGGGCTACTGAACCGGTTTCGGAAAATTTTTTCTACGAACTCTGGCCGGTTTTGGTGCGAATCTTCTGTAAGGGTAGTGCTTTTTATGATGGAGCAGGATTCTATCCTGATTTCGCAGAAAAACAGAGGCTAATGAGAATATTTTTCATTTATGCGTTTTTGAAACCAATAGCCCGAAAACCAGCGGAAACCTGGCTCCTGTCGTACTGCTTGAAAAATATGACCTTTTGCCATTTCTCCTGACAACATTCGGTGTAACGGTGTTGGATAATGACTTTTGCCCGGTAATTCATCCCGCTTTGGTCAAGCTGGCGTCTCTTCTTCAACCGGGGCGGGCTTTTTCCGCTACAATTCCACCGTTTTGACTATTCAGGTTGTTGCCCGTGTCCTCATCCAAAGAATTTGTGGTTGCCAGTGATTTTGCCCCGGCGGGTGATCAGCCCGCTGCTATTGAAGGGCTGGTGAATGGTATCGAAGCCGGACTTGCCCACCAAACGCTGTTGGGCGTAACCGGCTCGGGCAAAACCTTCACCATCGCCAACGTGATTGCCAGGTTGCAGCGTCCGACGCTGATCATGGCGCACAACAAAACCCTCGCAGCGCAGCTGTACGGTGAGTTCAAGGAATTCTTCCCCAATAACGCGGTGGAGTATTTCGTGTCTTACTACGACTACTACCAGCCGGAAGCCTATGTACCTTCCTCCGATACTTTTATCGAGAAAGATGCCTCGGTGAACGAGCACATCGAGCAGATGCGTCTGTCGGCCACCAAGGCTTTGATGGAACGTAAAGACGCGATTGTGGTTGCCACGGTATCGGCGATTTACGGCCTCGGTGACCCTGAATCCTACATGAAGATGCTGTTGCATCTGGTGCGTGGTGATCGCATCGACCAGCGTTTTATTTTGCGTCGTCTCGCCGAGCTGCAATACACCCGCAACGATATGGATTTTCACCGTGCCACCTATCGTGTGCGCGGCGATGTGATTGATATCTACCCGGCCGACTCCGACTGTGATGCAGTGCGGGTGGAATTATTTGATGATGAAATTGAACAAATTTCGGTGTTCGATTCATTAACCGGTGAAGTATTGCGCAAGGTGCCGCGTTTCAGTATTTACCCGAAATCGCACTATGTAACGCCGCGCGAAACGATTGTTGAGGCGATTGATAAGATCAGGGAAGAGTGCCGTGAACGCCTGGCGTACCTGCGTGAAAACAACAAATTGCTGGAAGCGCAGCGGCTCGAACAGCGCACCAAATACGACCTGGAAATGATGCAGGAGCTGGGTTACTGCAACGGCATTGAAAACTATTCCCGCTATTTGTCCGGGCGTGATCCTGGCGAAGCACCACCGACCTTATTTGATTATTTGCCGGCAGATTCGCTGCTGGTCATTGACGAGTCTCACGTCACCGTGCCGCAAATTGGCGCTATGTACAAAGGCGACCGCTCGCGCAAGGAAACCCTGGTGGAATACGGTTTCCGTTTGCCGTCAGCGCTGGACAACCGTCCGATGCGTTTTGACGAATGGGAGTCTTTGGCGCCGCAGATGATTTTTGTATCCGCCACGCCCGGTAAATACGAGGCTGAACATCAGGGCCAGGTCGTCGAGCAGGTGGTGCGCCCGACCGGCTTGATTGACCCGACAATTGAGATTCGCCCGGCCACCACGCAGGTGGACGATGTGTTGTCAGAAATTCGCGCGCACGTTGAAAAAGATGAGCGCATTCTGATCACCGTACTGACCAAACGCATGGCGGAGGATTTGACCGAATACCTGGCGGAGCACGGCGTGCGCATTCGCTATTTGCACTCGGACATTGACACCGTAGAGCGGGTAGAAATTATTCGTGATTTGCGGCTTGGCCATTTTGATGTGCTGGTGGGTATTAACCTGCTGCGGGAAGGTCTGGATATGCCGGAAGTGTCGCTGGTGGCGATTCTCGATGCCGATAAGGAAGGCTTCCTGCGTTCTGACCGCTCATTAATTCAAACCATTGGTCGCGCCGCCCGTAACGTTAATGGTAAAGCCATTTTGTACGCGGATAAAATGACCGGTTCCATGCAGCGCGCTATTGAAGAAACCGATCGCCGCCGTCAAAAACAAATTGAGCACAACCTGAAACATGGCATTACTCCGAAAGGCATCCGCAAGTCGGTGTCGGATGTAATGGAAGGCGCGCAAGTGCCGGGTGCCGGTGGTCGCGGTGCGCGCAACAAAGCCATGGCGGCGGAAAAGCAAAACAAATACGCTGTGGAAATGCAGGGCGGTGATCTCTGGAAAACCATTGATATGCTGGAAAAACAAATGTTCCAGGCGGCCAAAGATCTGGAGTTTGAAGTGGCGGCCCGCTTGCGTGACCAGCTTGAATCGCTAAAAAAGAAAGCCATGGCACAGTAATTTTTACCTTGTGGCAAGCAGCAATCGGCTGGCCTGCCATGTGAAATTTTCCCTCCTGAAATAAATTTAATGACTCCCAATTTGACAACTGATTACGAATTTCTGGTTTCTCTCTGGTTCCAATGGCTGGACCAACCGCAATGGCAACCGCTGGATCGCTGGTTGAAATCGCAAAAGAAAATGTCCCGCGATCCGCTGCAAGCCGGTATTGCGATGCATGCCGCGATGCGTTTTTTGCACCTTGCTTGTGCATTGGAATCCGCTTATAAAAACCCGCAGGAAACGCTGGATATTCAGGCGTGGGATCAAAGCTGGTCATTAGCCGATATTAAAAAAGTACCTGCACAGGCCTTGTGGTATTGGGTGGCGTTGCGCGCTGCGGAAGGCCAACAAGCTACCGTAGCGGCGCCAAAAAAATTGCGTGATGCGCACCAGCGTCATCAGTTTTTTTTGCAGTGGCGTGCGCGCAGCGAAGCCGATCATAACAACGCGCACTACTGGTTGTGGCAAGGGGTTCGCCCTTCCTTGAAACCGCTGTTGGACGAACGTGCTCGCCAAAGCCACTGGAGCACAGAAAGCTATCAAACTTTTCTGGACAAACAAACGGTGCAACCACCACTGTGGCTGCGTTTACAGCACGGCGTAAAAGCGAACAGTGTAGTGGCGGGTTTGCGGCACTCGGGTATTCATGCCAGCGAAACCGATGACGGCATTAGCGTTCAGGGCGGTAAAAATATTGTTACCAGCCAGGCCTATCGCGAGGGCGATATTGAAATTCAGGATCTCGCCAGCCAGCAAATTGCAGCGGCGATAGCGGTAAAACCCGGCCAGAAAGTATGGGATGCCTGTGCCGGTGCCGGTGGCAAAACCCTGGCAATTGCGGCGCGCATGGATAACAAAGGTGTGGTGGTTGCCACCGATTTGCAAGCGTTCAAATTGGAAGAAATTAAACGGCGTGCCAAGCGTGCGGAATTTTTTAATATCCGTACTTTCCCCTGGGATGGTGAGGCGCCGTTGCGTTTACCGGCAGAAGTTGCAAGGCAAGCCGGCTTTGATTGGGTATTGGTCGATGCTCCTTGTTCATCATCCGGTACCTGGCGAAGAAATCCTGATGCGCGCTGGCATTTCAATCCGCAGTCCATGGATTCGCTGTTGCAGTTGCAACAACAATTGTTGCATCAGGCCAGCGCCAGTGTGCGGCCGGCGGGTGCGCTGGTATACGCAACCTGTAGTTGGTGTGTGGTCGAAAATGAAGAGCAGGTAGAAAAGTTTCTTGCGGCGCATCCGACTTTCGCGCTGGAGTCCATGACGCTCACCGGTGCTCCGGAAAAAGACGCCGATACCATGTTTGTTGCGGTACTGCGCCGGGTGTAAACGGTTTCATTTTTTCCGGTGCGTTGCCCCGGTATTTCACGTACAAATTTTATTTTCCTGATTAAAAAACTCTCCACAAAATGATTGCGATAAAGCCGTCATTTTGTGGATTTGTTCATTATTGAAAGATATTTAGTAACATATTTTATAAATATAAATTGTTATTTTATATCTTGAGCGATAGTATCGCCCTGATAGTTGAAGGAGAGGTATGGATGTACCTGCAGCTATAGAAGTGTGTTGAACGACTTCGTACGCCTCGCAATCATCATGTCAGGAGAAAATAACGTGAACGCGATCAATAAAAATAATGTGTTTTCAAAAGCGATAACCGGACTGTCCCCCCGCAAGAGCATGGCGGCTCTGACGTTGCTGGCGGGCATAGCGACCATGATGCCCGTAGCTGAAACCCAGGCTCACGGTTATGTATCTTCCCCGAAAAGCCGTGTGATTATGTGTAAGGAAAACGGCATCGAAAACCCTACGCATCCGGCTTGTATTGCGGCCAAAGCGGCGGGTAACGGGGGTTTGTATACGCCTCAGGAAGTGGCGGTTGGCGGTGTGCGGGATGATCACCGCGACTTTATTCCCGATGGCCAACTTTGTAGCGTGGGGCGCTCAAATCTTGCGGGTATGGATCTCAACCGCACCGATTGGCCGGCAACCAGCGTAACACCGGGCGTTCGCCAGTTTGTCTGGACCAATACGGCCGCACACAAAACCACTTACTTCCGCTATTACATCACCCGTGAAGGCCATAATCTTACCCAGCCATTGAAGTGGGATGATCTGGAATTGATCCACGATTCCGGCCCGGCCGACCAGGAACTGTTTTCCTATCACAACGTTGCTCTGCCGTATCGCACCGGTAAACACATCGTTTACAGCATTTGGCAGCGCGATTGGGTAAGAGATGCGGCAGAAGGTTTCTACCAATGTATCGACGTGGACTTCGGTGATGGTACCGGCGGCCCGGGTTCTTCTTCCTCGTCATCTTCTACGGCGGTCAGCTCATCCAGCTCCAGTATTTCCAACGATACTTGTGCTGCACTGACCGACTGGAATGCCTCGGCGGTTTATAACGGTAACCAGCAAGTGCGCCACAACGGCAAACGTTATCAGGCCAAATGGTGGACGCAAGGGCAAAACCCGGCAACCAACTCTGATGCCAGTGGCGTCTGGCTGGATCTTGGTGCTTGTGGTGGTTCACCGGTTTCATCCAGCAGTTCCAGTTCATCGGCGGCTGCGGTCAGCTCGCAAAGCAGCGCAGCTTCATCGGTGGCCGGTGGTGTTTGCTCATCGCCGACTTACTCGGATGGTGCCTCCTATGCCAACGGTGCACTGGTACAAAACGGTGGTAGTGAATACCGCTGTCTGGTAGCGGGCTGGTGTACGGTGGGCGGGCCTTATGCGCCGGGCAGCGGTTGGGCCTGGGCAAATGCCTGGAGTCTGGAGCGCAGTTGTCAGTAAAGGCATAAAAAAACGGCAACGTGAAGGTTGCCGTTTTTTATCAGATTACCGGTCTGTCAGTGCAGGGATGCGCTGGCAGTTTTTACATTAACCGGCAGGTGTTTTTGCAAAAAAGCTTCCATCGCTTCAAACGTGATTTTGCGATGTTCGTAGTAATCCAGAAAGTGGCTGCCATCTTCCAGTTCGATGTAGGTTACATCTTTTCCGGCACGCTTTAATCGCTCATGCATCAGCTGGCTTTGATTTACCGGCACAACGGTGTCGTTGTCGCCGTGCACCAGCAGGATGGGAATTTTCACCTGTTCGGCAAAACGCGCCGGAGAGGTCTCGCGCAGTTGCGCGGTGTTGCGCCCCAGTTGGTCCTGCATCGCCCGACCGTTGATGAAATACTTTGACGTTTCGCGCAAGCGAACAATATCCGAGATGCCGGCAAAACTGATTGCACAGCGATAAAGATCAGGCGTTTTAGTGGCGCCGCTCAAGGCAGCGTAACCACCGTAACTGGCGCCCACAATACAAACCCGCTTTTCATCGGTAATGCCTTCCTTTGCCAGAAAACGCACGGCATCTTCCAGGTCGTCCTGCATTGCCAGCCCCATCCCGGCAACCGCCATCATCATAAAATCGTGACCATAACCGGACGAGCCCCGGAAGTTGGGCTGGAATACCGCGTAGCCGCGATTGGCAAAAAAAGCTGAAAATGAATCAAAGTTGTTTCCGTCTCTCGACATAGGGCCACCGTGCGGAAAAATCAGAGTTGGCAAATTTTTGCCATCACCGGCGGGTAATGAAAGAAAACCTTCCAGTTTCAGGCCGTCCCGTGCTTTGTATCGCAACATTTTTTTTGCCGTGAGTTTGCGGCGGTCAATGTTCGGATAAACCTCCGCAATCGCGGCCAACTCTTTGGTATCGCGATTGCCGTAATAGTAAGTGCCCGGGTCAGTTTGGTGGCTGGAAAACAGCAGGTATTTGCGACCATCGTTACTCAGGCTGGATATGTAATTGGCGCTGTCTGGCAGCGCTTTGTTCAGCCCCGCCTGAAACGCTTTGAATTCTTCATTCCAGAAAACGCTGCCAAATGCGCTGTTACTGTAATACAAGCCAACCACTTCCTTGTTCGCGTGAGAATAAATCAGCGAACCTGCAATATCGTATTGTGGATGGCTGATCACCAGTTCCAGCGGGAAACCCTCTTTGGATAAATCGGATTTGAAAACGGCTTTGCGGCCGTCGTGGTCTGCCAGTAAATAAAGTTCATTGGGGTTGTGACCAAAACCCAGCGGTGTAATGGATGGATCTTCAAACAAGGTGTAACGCCAGGCGGTTTGCCATTTTTTGCTGCCGGCTGGAAGCACACGGATGATGGTTTCCCGCTTGGTATCGTTGTAACCAACGCCCACTCGCACTTCGCCTTGCTGATCTGCCAGCCACGAGCGGATACCGGCATTGAATTTTTTAACGCGTTGGGTTTTGCCGTTATAAATATTCAACTTGTAGACAGATTGTTTGGCCGGTGATTCGCGGTCCACACTGATCAACACATGTTCCGGGTCATCGTGCAACCAATGAATAATATTGTCCTGGTACTGACTGATCCAGCCATCGGCTTTGGCATCCGGACGAATCAGCGTAGTGACTTCGGAAGGTTTTTTTGCATCAATGGCAAGCAGACGGGTTTCGGTAAATAAAATACGCATGCCACGGTTATTGCTGAAACGTACGCTCAGCAAAAGGCGGTCGTTGTTGCCCCAGGCAATCCAGTTGAACTTGAATCTTTCGTTGTCACTTTTGATGGGGTAAAAACTGTCTCCGGTAACCAGGTTGCGCACCATGATAATGGTTTCGTTGCCAACATCCTGCAATACAGCAAGGTGTGTTCCGTCGGGGGATAACTGCGGGTGATGCAACGCCTCGCCCTGATAAAAATCGGCGGTATCAATATGGTGATCAGGTTGGCTCGCCTGGAGGGCAGGCACCAGTAATGAAAGCGCGATGAGCAGGGCGCTTGGATAGCGTTTAATAATAGAGCGTAACGGAAGAGAAAACCGATGCAATAGGATCATGCTATGTCCTTATAAGTTATTAAATTTTGCGCTGCCCGGAGACAATGCAATTGTCAGGCAGTGTAGCTTTAAGGTGCTGTTGAGTTACGTAAATCCAGGTTCAGATTAGAGCGATGCGCTAAAAAGGCGAGTAGTATCAGGAGGAAAAACAGGAGCGTCAAGCAGAGAAATGCTCTGCCAGTGTTGCACCGGCAGAACGGGTAGGTATCAATTAATGTTCACTGGCCGAGTCAGCACCAACACCGGTTTGTGAGCGAACCAGTTGTGCATCGAAGGCTTCCTGTTCACGTTTGGCCGCTGGCGATTTATCCAATACCGAGAACAACCAGATACCGATAAAGGCAATGGAAATTGAGAAAATAGCCGGGTACTTGTAGGGGAAAATCGCTTCAGCAAAACCGAAGGTATCTACCCAGACCGTTGGGCCAATCACCACCAGAAGCACTGCGGTAATCAGACCGGCCGAACCGCCCATCACGGCGCCGCGTGTGGTGAGTTTTTTCCAGTACATGGAAAGCAGCAGGATAGGGAAGTTGGCACTGGCAGCTACACAGAAGGCGAGACCGACCATAAAGGCCACATTCTGATTCTCGAATACAATGCCCAGCATGACCGCAAGAATCCCCAGGCAAATGGTTGCAATACGCGATGCACGGATTTCTTTTTTCTCGTCGTGTTTACCTTTCAGGAACAAGGTGGCGTAAAGGTCGTGAGAGATGGCGCTGGAGCCTGCCAGTGTCAAACCGGATACCACCGCGAGGATGGTGGCAAAAGCAACCGCAGAAATAAACCCGAGCAAAATATCGCCGCCCAATGCATGGGACAGGTGAATAGCAGCCATATTACCGCCACCGATCAACGAACCGCTGCCATCAAAATATCCGGGGTTATTCAGCAGCAGAACAATGGCGCCGAAGCCGATGATGAAGGTAAGAATGTAGAAGTAGCCAATAAAGCCGGTAGCGTAAAACACTGAACGGCGTGCCTGCACGGCATCCCGTACGGTGAAGAAGCGCATCAGAATATGCGGTAAACCGGCGGTGCCGAACATCAGTGCCAGGCCTAGCGAGATAGCGGAAATAGGATCAGATACCAGCGTGCCAGGGGCCATGATGTCAATGCCTCTGGCGTGTACATCGACTGCGGAGGAGAACATATTTTCAAAGCTGAAATTGAAATGGTAAAGCACCAGGAAGGCCATAAGACTGGCGCCCGAGAGCAGCAATACCGCTTTGATCAATTGCACCCAGGTGGTGGCCAGCATGCCGCCAAAGGTCACGTAGAGTGTCATCAATACACCGACAATGACCACTGCAAATTCGTAAGGCAGGCCGAACAATACTTCGATCAATTTGCCAGCGCCAACCATTTGCGCAATCAAATAAAAGGTAACCGTAACCAGCGAACCGCTGGCGGCAAGAATACGAATAGGGCGTTGTTGCAAACGGAAAGATGCCACGTCGGCGAAGGTATATTTGCCGAGGTTGCGTAAAGGTTCGGCAATCAGCAGCAATACAATGGGCCAGCCGACCAAAAAGCCGATGGCATAAATGAGACCGTCGAATCCGGACAGATACACCAGCCCGGCAATACCGAGAAAGGAAGCCGCCGACATATAGTCACCGGCAATAGCCAGACCATTTTGAAAGCCGGTAATGCCACCGCCAGCCGCGTAAAAATCCCGTGCGGTGCGCGTGCGTCGGGCCGCCCACCAGGTAATGCCCAGTGTCACCATGACGAAGGCAACGAACATAAGAATTGCAGAGATGTGTGCACCACCACCCTGAGCCTGAGCGTACACCGGTGCTGTTGCCAGTAACAGCATTAAACTGGCGAAAAGGTTTTTCATACGGCGCCCTCCAGCTTGCGTACCACCGCTTGTTTTAACGGCTCAAGCACCTTGTTGGCGTAGTAGACGTAAATGCCGGTAACCAGCAAACAGAAAAGAATGACACCGAGGCCGAGTAAAATACCAATGGAAGTGACGCCGCTACTGATAGGTTCACCGAGCGAATCCGGTGCAAAGGCGATCAATAAAATAACAGAGAAATAAACTACGAAAGTGGCTATCGAGAGTGTCCAGGTGATGCGACTTCGGGCACGGGTGAGAGCAAGGTATTCAGGTTGGTGTTTGATTTGGTCAATCGTAATAGCTGCCATACGTTATCCTTATTATTGCACTTGGGTAGGAACTTTCCCGGCGAGGGGCACCGGGTAGATAAAACATAAGCCGGTTGATTCAACAAACCTTATGGGCAAGTAGCCGGGTTCATTGCTTCCTGGTAGTGATAACCTCCTTGGTATTTGTCTTTTATTTTTAGATTACTTTACGCCAGATGTTGGCAAAAAAAATGCGCGATTAACAGTTCTTTACGTGAATTTTTTCTTTCATAATCGACTGTTGAATATTCATCAGTCGATTTCCATTACCACGCGAAAACCAATGTGTTCGCTACGGGTTTCTGCATTAATTCCTTCACGGAAAGTGGCGGCAATTTGTTCAAGTGTGCTTTTCGCTGAACCGCCACGCACCACACGCACTTCACAACTGCCACCTGGCTGTTGAGCCAGTTGTAACAAGTAATCTTCTGCGTAGCAGTCGTCTACCCATTCGGCAACGTTGCCGGCGGTATCGTGAATACCAAATTCATTGGCGGCGAAGCTGCCCACCGGTGCGGTTTTGGTGCCGAACAATCCGGAGAAAGAACTGTTGCAACCACGGCGACAGTTGGCGCTGCCCTGGGCTTCTTTGGGATCATCGCCCCACCACCAGGAGCTGGTGGTTCCGGCGCGCGCGGCATATTCCCATTCGGCTTCGGTGGGCAAGCGATACACCTTGCCGCTCATTTCACTGAGCCATTCGGTATATTCTTTTGCATCTTGCCAGGAAATATTAATGACCGGGCGGTTTTGCCGGCCCCAGCGGTTGTCGTCGGGTAGCGGTCGATAAGTCGCCGTGGCAAACACATCGTACTCGGCAAAGGTAATTTCATATTGGCTGATAGCAAAGTTCTTTTGCACCGTTACCGGATGTGCCGGTGAGGTGTTGGCGTGGTTGTCGTCGCCCTGAATATAGGTGCCCGGTTTGATATTCACCATCAATGGACTTTGCTGGCCATTGATCAGTTTGGTGGTGAATTTTTCACCGGCCGCCAGAGTGGGCTTGAGCGTTACCACGCTGTGCATATCACTGTCAGAAATGGTGATCCATTTGGTATGCGTGATGTAATCCGGGTGGCTCACTTCAATATGGTAAGGGCCGGGTCTCAATCGCATGCCGGCTTCATAGCGCGGCCCGATATTAAGAATACGCACACGGGCATCTTCCGGCGCGGTGGTAACTACCAGTTGATATTGTTGTGGCGGCGGTGGTGCCTCGCTGCTTTGCGCAGAAGACGCACTGGAGGTTTCTACGGATGAGGTAACAATCGGTACAACCACCACTGGCTCATCTTCAACTACCAGTGTTTCGGCAATCCAGTTTTGAATCGGATTATTGCCGTTGTGCGAGGACGATGAATCGGCCGCGGTAAACTGCGGTCGAGCGCTCGACGTTGCCTGTTCAACAACAGCTATTGGCGACGTGTCGGGCGTAGCTGGCTGATAGCCAAACCAGGTCGCACCGGCGGCCAATGCAGTAAGGCCGATCAGGATAGCCGTAACGACTCTGCGTTTGCCGCGTGGCTTTTGCGTGATCGCGGTTGCCTGGAACTGGGTAATTTGCGCGGATGGAGAGGCCACCACGGTTGCTTGCGCTTCACCGGCACCATCGGTCAACACGGCGTAATGGGTATCGCCGGGCTGAAACCAGGCTCTGTCCTTTTCTTTTTCTTCGCGCTTGTTCAGCACTGACTGCATACGCCAGCGCAAATTATGGAAGAAGGTCGCCAGCAACGCTTTGAACAAAGCACCGGCACCCGGCGGAGTGACCGCAAGGGTGGCGGTTACACCGGTTCTGTAAGCCGTTTCCAGTGCTTCAATCATTGCCGCCAGGTCGTTGCCGCGCTGGAAACGTTGATCCGGGTCTTTGGCCAGACACTTGTCGATGATTAATTGATAGGCATGACAATGCGGCGGCAGGATAGGAATAGGCGCACTGAGGTGTTTAATGGCAATCGCAACCGCTTCATCACCCTGGTAGGGCACTGAGCCGGTGAGCATTTCATAAAACACCACGCCGAGACTGTAAAGATCTGACCGGCCATCTACCGGCTTGCCCCGGGTTTGTTCAGGGCTCATGTAATGCGGTGTGCCCACTACCTGACCGGCATTGGTCATGCGAGAGCCGCCGGCAACGGCTTTGGCTACACCAAAGTCGGTGAGTACCGATGAACCATCGGCACGGAACAGAATATTTTCCGGTTTGATATCGCGGTGGATGTAGCCTTTTTCGTGCGCGTGATCCAGCGCTGTGGCAATTTCGCGGGTTACCCGCAGGGCATCAATAACGGTGAATTCTTTCGCCATACGTTCATGAACAGTACCGCCGGATAAATAATCCATGGCGATGTAGTTCAGTGAATCGTGCTCACCTATGTCATAGATAGGAATAATATGAGGATGGGAAAGTTGACCAATAATGTTGGCTTCGCGCTGAAAGCGTTCACCAAAAGCCGGGTCGCTGGATAAGTGCGGTGACATTACTTTAAGTGCAACAACCCGACCCACGCTGATCTGGATCGCGAGGTAAACGGTGGACATACCACCTTGACTGAGTTTGCGTATTACGCGATAGCCAGGAATGTGCATCATAGTGCGCTTAAAGCGTTATTCTCTTTTATATCAGAGTCCAGATTAATAATAGAATGAGTGCAGCCAGCGCTGCAGCAAAGATCCATGCATCCCAGGTTCTGTGATTGGTAAAAAAAGGCACCCAGCGCCATAGCTGGCTGGCCAGCCGGTTTTGTTGCAACGGCGATTCGATAATTTGCAAAGTGACATTGTCATGCGCACCTTTGGCCAGGGCTGCTTCCAGCAAACGATTGGCTGCCTCAACACTGTTGCGATTATTGTTGAGCAATTTACTGATCGCTGCGGAACTGATTTCGTCGGTCAATCCGTCACTGCACAATAATATCCACTGGTTTACTTTCCACTGGCCGTGCACCGTATCAACGTGCACCCGATCAAGCTCCACCGAGCCGAGGCATTGGGTGATGATATTGCGCTCGGGGTGGCTATCGACTTCTTCTTCTTTTATAGCGCCTGAATTGACCAGCATTTGTACATAGGAATGATCGCGGGTTAGCAGCTCCAGTTTGCCGTCACTGTCATCAAACGACCACAGGTAAGCGCGACTATCGCCGACCCAGGCGACTTCGTATTCGGTTTGCGTGCTGTGTAAAGCCACCACCGTGGAGCCCATGCCTTTGGCACCAATACCGCGTGCCGATGCATGTAACACGGCCTGATGGGAGGCCTGAAGTGAACGACTCAGCGAGGGTGAAGGATCATCGATCCATACCTTCTGGATGGTGTCACGAACAATAGCGCTGGCAATTTCGCCCGCCTCGTGACCGCCCATACCATCGGCAACAACCCACACGCCCTGATCGGGAAGACTTAAAAATGAGTCTTCGTTGTTGTCACGTTCGAGACCCGCGTGAGTCACTGCGCTGAAAACAAGAGGATTGGGAGCAGTCATAACCAACGCATCAATACCGGCGAATTGAAATTGATGTAAAAAAGAGCCTGTCCCGGGTTTGTAGCGCAGGTGGCTATTGAGCGTCTAATCCTTGCGATGGGTCGGTTAACTGACATCAACATACAACATCCATTATTTCGTGGTTGCCTCGACGGGGAATATCCGGCAAAGCCGCTACAACCATCTGGTACAGAAGGGCAATACTAGTAGACTTTGACTTATAACACCATGGGCTGATCACGCCGGATTGCTAAAAATAATTCAACAATCCGGCATGGTTATCACAGTTGTTTGATGGTGAGACCCAGTTTTTCAATGGCGTCGCGTTGGCCGGCGTGGGTGACTACCGCCACACTGGCGCGCTCCGGCTGCAACCAGTTGCGAGCTACCCGGCGCAAGTCATCGAGGGTGACCTGCAAAATTCTGGCGCGGAAACGTTCGCGTTTTTCGCGGTTGCGCCCGAACAGTTCGGCCTGGAAGGTTTGCTTGGCCTCACCGGCCGGCGAGCCTGGCTTGTCCATGCTGCCAATCACACCGAGAATGGCTTCCTGCAATGCCTGTGGCTGGTGTTCATGAGTTTGCAGCCACACCAGCGACGCATCAAAATCATCCAGCGTTTCAGCAAGACGCGGATCGCGATAAGAATAAAAGCGGAAGGCGGCAATGTTGTTATCTTGCCCGGCACCACCACCATAGGCGCCACCCTGTTCACGAATTACACGGTGCAAATAACCGTTGCGCAAGAAACCGCCCAGCACAGTCAGTGCAGCTGCATCCGGATGGTCGCTGGGCACGGTGGGGTAGGCCTTGGCACAAAAGTTTACTTGCGTGGCGGTGAACCAGGCTTCCTGAATAATCTGTTGCACCGCAGGCAGCAGTAACGCATCAAAAGATGCTGCGCTACCGGCTTCCGGCCAGGTGTTGGCCAGTTGCTGTTTGCAGGTATCCAGGTTTTCTTCTTCGGCAATCAGCAAAAACTGGCGCGGCGCCTGTAAAACCCGTTGATGAATAGTGGCCAGTTTTGCCGCAAATGCCTGCAAGTTTTCTTCGCTTTCCAACGCCTGGTCCAACGCTTTGAGTGAGGCAATGCCTTCAAGACCACCCAGTTGATGGGACAGTTTTGCCGAGGGGCTCATGCCGGCGCTGGCTGCGGTCATTGCCAGACTGTGGCCGTGACCGGTAATGCTCTGCTCGCGGCGCGCGCGCGCCTGGGTAATCAACTCCTGAATGCGCGGCAGCTCATCAAAGCGGGCTTTATGCAAGGTTTCAAACAGCAAGGCATCCATTGCGCCATGGTTGCGCACCAGGGCTTTGGAAGAAATAGTGAGGTAGGCGTCGATATTTTGTACATCGTCACTGTTACCGCGCACGTTGGTGAATGCACTCAATGAGCCAACAACTTCTGCCTGGTAGCGCTGGTTATCAAGATAATCGCGCTCACCGCAACCCAGCTCGGTTAAACAATTGGTGTACCAGGGCAACAGTGGCAACAGTTCATCATCCAGCGCCGGTAATTTGCACACCACCTGCTGGTACACAATACCGTTGGTGCCTGCTGCATAACGTCGCAGCGGATAACCGTTGATGGTTTCGTTGCTACCGGGCGTGTAATGCAATGACTCGGGAATATCCTGCAGGGTAACGCCTGGCAAAATGCTGTCATCGTCCAGTTGCAACTGACGCTGCTGCAACGCCAGGCTCATCTCAATGATGCGCTGTTTGTCGCTGTCCGTGAGGGTTTCTTTCAATGCTGCAAGGCGCGCTTTTTCGGCGGCTTGTTTGCGGGCGCTGATGCCGCTGTCCGGGCGCAGGGTGAGTCGCACGCGGTGCGGGTTATCCAGCAGGAGTTCGCGAATCAATGATTGAATAAAATCGGGGTTTTCAATTTGTTGACGCAGGCTGGCCAGCGCCGCCTCTACATCAAGCAGGGCAATCGGGTCGCCGCGATGGGTGGCGGAGGTGAGAGCCGACATAACCAATTGCAAACCGTAGGGGTAACCATCGCCACCCACTTCACGTTGTTGCAGTTCCAACTGGTGCAAGGCGGCTTCCAGTTCCTGCTGGGCAACACCTTCTTCGGCAATGCGCTTCAAGGTATCGAGAATTTCTTTTTCTACCGCGGCTACGTTGTGTTCATCACAGCCTTCAAGGCCGCAAATAAACGCCAGTTCGCGCTGCGAATCTTCGAGGCCACAAAGGGGGGATGGTGCTTCACCCAGTTCGCTGGTTTCCAGCAGATGTTGCAGCGGTGAGGCGCTGTTATCGAGCAGGATATGCGACAGCATTTGTGCGGCCAGCGTTTGTTCCAGGTTGGTCGATTTACCCAGCAGCCAGGCGAGCACGATGTGGGTTTTGTTCGCTGTGTCTTCTTCATTGTCCAGCGGGTAGGCTTCTTCTACGGTAATGGGGGCGTAGTAGCGTTTTTCGTCCGGCACTGCGATCACGGCATCGGATTTTTCAAAACGTGACAGCGCGCGCGATTCAAATTTTTCCTGATGTTCGTAAGCAGGAATATCGCCGTAGGTCATGAAGATGGCATTGGACGGGTGGTAGTGCACCCGATAAAAAGCCTTGAGTTGTTCGTAAGTAAGGTCGGGGATGCAATCCGGTTCACCACCGCTGTTGTGGCGATAGGTGGTGGACGGATAAAGGTATTTGCACAGTGTTGCCCACAACTGCGAGGGCACCGAGCTCATCGCACCTTTCATTTCATTGAATACCACCCCTTTGAACACCAGTTCGCTGTCCGGGTTGGTGGTTTCAGCAAATTCCACCCGATGGCCTTCCTGGGCAAAGTCGCGCTCATCCAGACGGGAGAAAAACACCGCATCCAGATAAACGTCCAACAGATTGTTGAAGTCCTTGCGGTTCTGGCTGGCAAAAGGGTAGGCCGTCCAGTCAGAGCTGGTAAAGGCATTCATGAAGGTATTCAGTGAACGGCGAATCATCATGAAAAACGGATCGCGTACCGGGTATTTTTCGCTACCGCACAGGGCGGTGTGTTCAAGAATATGGGCAACCCCGGTGGAGTCATGGGGAACAGTACGTAGCGCCACCAGAAACACGTTTTCGTTGTTATCGGCAGCGATATGGATGTGTTGGGCACCGGTCACTTTGTGGCGGTATTCCTCTACTTCAATCTTCAGGGCATCAATAGTTTGGCTGCGAATAAATTCAAAACCGGGGTGGGTTTGGCTCATAGTTGTTCTCTTCCAGTGGGCTATGCCCGATTTAGGGGGAAATCGTCCCGCATCATATCAGTGGTTGTTGCACCGCTCGGCGGGTAAAAAGGTCAGTTGCCGGCTAATGAATTGATCAAAAGCCTTTAGCAGCGGGGTGTAATTTACCTGGCCCTGCTCCAGTTGATGCAACGCATAACAGGTAGATTCCAGCGTAGACAGTTGTTCCGGAAGATGCGACTTGCGAATCACATAACGTGACGCGGGCGTATCGGTCAATGACAGCCGGGGCAACCTTTGCAAATCCGGATTGAGATACAGCATCTTGCGGCTTTTTCGCCAGGTGGCATCCAGCACCCATAGGCGAATCGCTTCCGGCCGTTGTATAGCGCTCTGCTGCAGTGGCGGCGGTGAAGCAATACCAAGCGCTGCGCTTTCCGGGGTATCCGGATACAGTAAAACCTCGGTATAGATCGGGTCATCCAGCAGGTTTTTCAAGTCGGCAGCGGCAAAGGTTTCACCTTCCAGTACTCGAATGCGGGCCAGCGACAGTTTTAACAAAGTGGCGGTATTCTTGGCGTTGCCGGTTTCCTGCGGGTGCCGCAATATAATGACTTCTACCCGGTTGGCAATAGGCGTGGCCAGTGAACAAAGGCAGGTGACTTGCGGGCGATCGCAGCGCGGGCAAAGGCTTCGTTTCGGGGTGGCACTCATGCAGGTTGATCCGGCAGATTCAATTGCAATTCGGCAAGCAGTACGCGGGTGTTGCCATCGGTGAGCTGCAACAAATTTTCCTTGGCGGTGCGCGCCAACTGCTTAATGGCGTATTCGCGCTTGCTGGCGCTGCTGCGGTCGGGGTGAAGTTCAAGAAAACACAGTTGCTGCGGTTTGCGACCCCGGAAAAAGCGGGCGCCGGCTTTACCGGATGTATGCTGTTGCCAGCGCCGTTGCATATCGGTAGTAATACCGGTATACAGCCGCTGATCGTCGGTCAGAATCATATAGACCAACCAGTTATTTGCCGTCAAAACATGACCTGCATTTTATCGAGCCAATCCCACTTAACGAGCCAGTCCAACATGCAATCAACGTCACTGGATATTCAAAAAGTCAGCGAAGCGTTCAAGGCTCACGCTGAAGCGAAAGGTTGGGGAGCATACCATACGCCCAAAAACCTTGCCGCCGCGGTTGCCGTTGAGTCGGCTGAATTGCTGGAAATTTTCCAGTGGCTGACCGATGAACAATCGCGTGCGTTGGCCGCTGAGCCGGCAAAAAAACAGGCGGTAGCTGATGAAATTGCTGATGTGTTTATGTACCTGGTGGCTCTGTCGGAACAGTTGGATATCTCGCTGGAAGCGGCAGTAGCCGATAAAATTGCAAGCAATCGGAAACGTTACTGAGTTACGTTCATCAAGGTCAGTGCGCTATGGCAAAACAGGCAGTTACCGTTGACCGCAATTTTGACGGTCTTGCGGCACGATTCAAAAAGAATATTTACGGCGGTCTTAAAGGGCAAATTCGCCTGGCGGTGCTGGCCAGAGACTTTACCGAATACCTGCCGATAGCGCCGTTTGGCGATCAATCGCGTCCGTTGCGTATTCTCGATGCCGGAGGCGGACAGGGACAATTTTCACTGACACTGGCAGAAGCCGGTCATCAGGTAGTGTTGTGTGATATTTCCGCCGATATGCTGGCCGTTGCTGCTGAAACGCTGGCAGAGAAAGCCTGGTCCGGCAATGTGCAGCTGGTACATTGCGCTATTCAGCAGCTGGCTGATCATATTGAAGATTGTCAGTTCGATCTGGTGTTGTGCCATGCGGTGATGGAATGGATGGCACAACCGGAAACGCTGCTGCCAACGCTGGCGCGTTATTTGAAAAGCGACGGTCACCTGTCATTAACCTTCTACAACCGTAACGCGCTGATCTATAAAAATCTGCTGCGCACCAATTACAAAAAAGTCCGGGACAATGATTTTTCCGGCGCGCGCGGCAGTCTCACACCCATCAGCCCGATGCAGCCCGCAGAGGTTGAAAGCTGGCTGCAACAGCAACAATGTCATTTACTGGTGAAGAGCGGTATACGGGTATTCCACGATTATATTCTTGATCCGCAGCAGCGGCAGGTGGATCCCGCCGGGGTATTGGAGATGGAGTTAGTGCTTTCCCGGCAAATGCCTTATGTGGATCTGGGGCGGTACATTCATTTGCTGGCGCAAAAAGAGTAGATGCGGACTTTGTCAGACCTTCAAGCGATCAATCAGCACATCTCTGGCCCGGTTAACGCGTGACGCCAGAAAATCGTTGCCACCCCGATCCGGATGCACTTTTTGAATCAAACGGCGATGGGCGTCATTCACCATCGTTACGGTAATATTCCCGCTATTAAGATCGCCTTCCAGTCCCAGTGTCTGCATTGCTTCATCGATTGAGAGATCAAGTGGCTGCCTGGCGGGCGGCTGGTTATTACCGGTGGTGTTCTGGCCAGATTTGCGGCGCAACCATAAAGGCAGTAACTGAATACCAAGCCCCAAAGCACCGCGCATAAAGGGGATCAACGCACCGATGACGGCAAACAGCCAATGCATACGCCCGGTAACGGCCAGGGTAATCAGCAGAAAAATTGCCGCGCCGGCCAGACTGCGCAACATAACCTTGCGCCTCGCGGCCTGGGGCTGCTGTTTAAACCAGCGAATACCGGTGATAGCACCAATCACCAACAGGATAAGCAGAATACTTTGAATCATAGATCAACCGGATAGTAGCAATTGCCTGGCATTATAGCGTGATACCTGCCGCTGACGACCAGCAAGGCGTGTTGCCTTCAGACCTGGATTGCGGCAGGAGGTTCTTTAGCGGCGTGCAAGCAGCAATTCAGACAGACGCGGCGGTTTCGGGGCTATAATGCCGCCATTTTTCACACCTTTTCCAATGTTAAGGAGATCTTATGTCAGTTCAGCGTTTACCGGCTGAGTGGGAACCTCTGGATGCCGTGATGCTTACCTGGCCGCATCAGGGCACCGACTGGAACCACATTCTCGATGAAGTTACGCCCTTGTACGAGGCGCTGGCAACGGTCATCTGTGATTACGCCGATCTGGTGATTGCCGTACCGGCAAATTTGCTGGAAGAGGTGCGCCAGCGGTTGTCATCCATGGGGGTGCCTGAAGAGCACATCTATTTATACCCGGTTGATAGCAATGACACCTGGGCGAGAGATCACGGCCCGTTAACCGTTCTGACAGAGCAGGGGCCAAAGCTGTTGGACTTTACCTTTAATGCCTGGGGTAACAAGTTCGATGCCAGCCTGGATAACGCTATCAACAAAAAGCTGTTTGACCAGCAAGCATTTCCTGCGGCCACTTATGAAGCGTGCGACTGGGTGCTGGAAGGCGGCGCGATTGAGGTAGATGGAAACGGCACGCTGCTGACCACGGCATCCTGCCTGTTGAACAGCAACCGCAACCCGCATTTATCCCAAGCGGAAATTGAAGATCGCTTGAAAGCAGCGTTCGGTGTTCGCAAGATCAACTGGCTGCACCACGGCTATCTGGCCGGTGATGATACCGACAGCCATATTGATACTCTGGCGCGCCTGTGCCCCAACAACGTGATCGTTTATACCGCCTGCGATGACCCGGAAGATGAGCACTTTGCCGAATTGAAAGCGATGGAAGCGGAGTTGCAAGCGCTGACGGATGCCGACGGCCAACCTTACCGCTTGTTGCCATTGCCCTGGCCGCAAGCCCTGTATAACGATGACGACGAGCGCTTGCCGTCCACTTACGCCAACTTCCTGGTGGTCAACGAGGCGGTGCTTGTACCCATCTATGATTGTCTGAGCGATGAAGACGCGCTTGAGCAAATTTCACAAGCCTTTCCCGGTTATGACGTGATGGGCATTCCTTGCGCCACGCTGGTAGAACAGGGCGGCAGCTTGCACTGCATCACCATGCAAATTCCGGAAGGGGTATTGGGGTATTTATGAGTCTGTTAAAAACCGGTTTGATCCAGCATGCCTGCAGCACGGATGTGCAGGCCAACCTTGAAAAAACAATCCAGTTGATTCGCCAGGCCGCTGCCGAGGGCGCGCGGCTGGTGGTATTGCAGGAATTGCACCGCAGCGTTTATTTCTGTCAGCAGGAAGATGTATCGGTGTTTGATCTGGCTGAAACCATTCCCGGCCCGTCTACCGATGCGCTCGGTCAGCTTGCCAAAGAGCTGGGGGTGGTTATTGTCGCGTCGCTGTTTGAAAAGCGTGCCACCGGTTTGTACCACAACACCGCTGTGGTGCTCGACGCTGACGGCAGCATTGCGGGCAAATACCGCAAAATGCACATTCCGGATGATCCGGGCTATTACGAGAAATTCTATTTCACGCCGGGTGATCTGGGCTTTCAGCCCATAACAACCTCGGTTGGCAAGCTGGGTATTCTGGTGTGTTGGGATCAGTGGTTCCCGGAGGCGGCACGCCTGATGGCAATGGCTGGCGCTGAATTGTTAATCTACCCCACCGCCATCGGTTCATGGCCGTTGGATGAAGCCGATGAAAAAGAACGCCAGCGTCAGGCCTGGATCACCATCCAGCGTTCCCATGCCATCGCCAACGGCGTTCCTGTGGTGGCTGTTAACCGGGTAGGGCACGAAGCGGATCCGGCCGGTGGACCCGGCGCCGATTTCTGGGGCAGCAGTTTTGTGGTCGGCCCCCAGGGTGAATTTCTTTATCAGGCCGATCAAACCTCCGAGGTTGCCCAGGTTGTTGAGATAGATCTGGCGCGCGGAGAAGACGTTCGCCGCATCTGGCCTTATCTCCGTGATCGTCGTATTGACCATTACCCGGATTTGTTAAAGATTTATCGTGACTAAAAAGTCACTGGCGTCAAAATCTTCTAAAAAAGTGGATTTTGGCGCATAAATTTTTCTTATACCCTGCTAGACTGCTCATATTGTGTTGGTTCGTGACTGATATCACATGGCAGATATTCCCCTACAGT
Source organism: Cellvibrio polysaccharolyticus (assembly GCF_015182315.1). Lineage (NCBI taxonomy): Bacteria > Pseudomonadati > Pseudomonadota > Gammaproteobacteria > Cellvibrionales > Cellvibrionaceae > Cellvibrio > Cellvibrio polysaccharolyticus. The sequence goes on along the minus strand of NZ_PRDL01000001.1, from coordinate 2,562,395 downwards.
CTCCATCTCTTATTACCTGCGCTGAAACAGGAAAAGCCTGTCAGCTGCAGCAGGAGATGGCATTGTTGCGCGATCAGGTGCGTGACCTGGCTGAAAAAGTCCACACCGATTTACTGACGGGTTTACATAACTACCGTTACTTCCAGGAAGTCCTCCCGCTTGAGATGGAGCGCACCTTGCGCACCGGCCAGCCGCTGTCGATTATCTTGCTCGATGTTGATCACTTCAAAGCCTTTAACGACCGCTGGGGGCATGAAGCCGGCAATCAGGCATTGCAGCGTGTGGGTGGTTTGATCAATGAATCCTTGCGCAAGCTTGATATTGCCAGCCGTTACGGTGGCGAAGAGTTTGTCATCATACTGCCTGATACCCCGCTCAAGCAGGCTATCAAGGTCGCAGAGCGCCTGCGCGCAATGATTGAAGAGAATCCGCTGACCCTCGACGACACATCCGTGACTTTGACGGTAAGCCTGGGGGTTGATGAATACTCCTTCCACCGTGGCGAAACCTCGGTTTCTTTATTGGCCCGAACTGATCAGTGGCTTTATCAGGCAAAACAGGCGGGGCGTAATCGTGTTGAGCATCCGCCTGTCAGCTGTGGCGAAAATTTTGTCAGCAGCGAAGAAAAAGCAGCGCTTTTTAATGTTTTTTACAATTCGCCCGAGGATTGAGGTGTAGTCTGCATTACCGATGTGTTCCCGCTTCCATTTTTGTGTTGGAAGGGAATGCTCCACCACGGGAATGGATTTTATAATAAAAATTAAACTGTCTTATTGATGTAACTTTACATCGAATGTTTTTTCACCGGGGTTTGAATTAAATTTGTAGTGACAGCTGCGTTTGTAAAAATTTATTTTTCAGGAATTTTAATTTAACGCGGTGTGTTCGGGTGTTTCAATCGCTGCGGTAGAAGCCGGGGCAGTAATCCTCGTGTATTTATGCCTGGTGGTGCGGGAAACTTTTTATTCTGTGCGTGGGTCAGAAATTTTTAATTGGTGAAGTGTTGCGAAACCGTTTACATCTGCAAAAAAATCTATGCTGTTATTTCGTAGAGCTGTTATTTTTTTTGCGTTCATGGCTAACAAATTCTTTCTCCCTTTTTCTATTAAAAATTGCAGCCTTGTCTCTGTGGGGAGTGCGCTGTCATTATCCCCGGTAATGTTATTTTAAAGTGCGCTGCGGCTGGTTGGGCAGGGCGCTACTGTTAAGGAGTCAATATGAGTCACCCTGAAGTGAACAAGCCCGCACCCGGGTTTTCGCTGGTTAACCAGCGCGGAGAAACCATTTCTCTGGACGCTTATAAAGGCCGGAAAAATGTAGTCCTCTATTTTTATCCCAAAGCCTCAACGCCGGGTTGTACCACGCAGGCTTGTGGTATTCGTGACTCTGTCGAAATTTTTTCCAGTCTGGATACGGTAGTGTTAGGGGTGAGTCCTGATCCGGTTTCCCGGTTAACCAAATTCATAGATAAGTACGATCTTAATTTTGATTTGTTGTCCGACGAGGATCACGAGGTGGCTTCAAGGTATGGCGCCTGGGGGCCGAAGAAATTCATGGGCAAAGAATACGATGGCATTCTCCGATCCACTTTTATCATCGACAAGGAGGGTGTTCTAAGAAATATTTTATCTAAGGTTAATACCAAAACTCACGATCAGGATGTTATTGGTTACATAAAAAATAGTTTTTAAATTAAATAGTTACATTAGTGTGATCTTTTACAGGTTTTCGATGTTTTTCTTTCGCATTCAGTTGGTAATGAGAAATATTGTCCTATAATGATTCCACGCGCATTCGTTGTTAACCGGTGCGCCGTTTGATGAAGGCTCACCAGAACACAGGTACCCTGCATGAACGTATCACCCATTTTGATCAAGGTTAATTCACATCACATGCCTGGTTTTTGGCATAAGGAGAGGCCGTTATGATTCAACTACAGCGTGTTTACACCAATAGCGAACCGGCTGCAGAAGGTTCATTTGAAGGAACAGGAATTCATTCATACCACCAATATCTTAATATGGCCGCTATTCCCCAGTTTGATGGGGTATCCGCCAAGGTGATGGATTCGTTACAGCAACGTGTCGGCAAGTCGGGTTTATCCATCGACAAAATCGCTGAAGACATTAATCTCTCCAAGAGAACCTTGCAGCGTCGTCTGCAAAGTCAGCAAGCGAATTTTGCCCAGTTGCGCGATACCATGCGTTTTCACTATGCCATCAAGTACCTTATTGATGAGAACATGAGCGTAGACACTGTTTCCAAAGCGCTGGATTTTTCAGACAGAACCAGCTTTACCAATGCCTTCAAGCGTTGGACCGGTTTGTCCCCCAGTGTTTTCCGCAAGTTGTTCCGCGATTACGCGTGATATCCGATTGCTAACCTGGCGGTCTTAAACAGACTGCCGGGTTAATCTTTGACGTATTTGCCTGGTCTTTATAAACAAGGTAGAGTTAGCGCTCTAAAATATTGTCAGAGGTTCTTTTCATGAGTTTTTTCGTTTCCTCCGCTTACGCCCAGTCTGGTGCTGGCCCTCAGGGTAGTGATCCAATGGTGACTTTGCTGCTGATTGGCGGCATGTTTCTGTTTATGTATCTCTTCATTATTCGTCCCCAGCGTAAGCGTCAAAAAGAGCACAGTGCATTGGTGTCTGCCTTGAGCAAAGGCGACGAAGTGGTGCTGACCAGCGGTATGTTGGGTAAAGTGATTAAGGTTGATGACAATTACGTTGTGCTTGAAACCGGCAACGGCATCGAATTGAAGTTCCAGAAGGTTGCAGTGCACGCTGTTCTGCCGAAAGGAACGCTGAAGTCAGTCGATGGCCTGAAAGACTGATAGCCAGCTGATAAAAGCAAAACCGGACGCAGTCATCCAGATGCGTCCGGTTTTTTTATGTCTGCGATTTGGTGTGGCAGGGTGGTTGGTTTAAAGACAGTTTGCGGGGCGGGGAAGGCCGGCAATTTTGCTGGCCACGCGTGCCGGCGATGGCGGGAAGAGCTCCAGCAGGTAAATACTGTTTCCCTTGTCTTTGCCCAGCTTTAGTGCGGTATATTTCACCAGCGCGCGCATGGACGGGGAAATTTGAAACTCCCTGTAAAAATTTTGTAACAAATAAATCATTTCCCAGTGGGCATCTGTCAGTACAACCTTTTCCGATGCCGCAAGATCGCTCGCTGCTGTTGCACTCCAATCGGAAAGGTTTTTTAGAAAGCCATCTTTGTCGGTTTCAATATTGGTGAGGAGAGTGTCCGGCATCGTCTAGTACCAGCTTTGGGTGCGTTCATGATGGCAGGTTAATTCCACAAAGCCGGCATAGTCCACCAGCTGGATGGGTTCACATTGCTCCGCTGGCAGCCCCCGTGCAATCAGGTCATTTTTCAGGGCGTAAACCGGTATGCCTTTAGTGATGGTTTCTGCCAGGCGTTGGTGCCACACATTGCCCGCCTTTGCGGCGAATACGCCGTTTTCAATTAATAATATGGCATCGCCATCGCGGCAGATCTCGAGACAGCTCTCAAGTTCCGAGTGCGAAAAGGGTGATTTATTAACGGTATGCAACGTGGTCATTTTAAAAGCTCAAAATCTGCTGCTGGCTGCTAATGAGGTCAGCGACCTCGTTACTGTTTAGTAAAGTAAGGGGCAGGTCGATCAGCTCATTCTTTTCAATCCCGCGCTTCAGCAGAGATTCGCTGTGCACATAGATCTGCTCCACATCATACAGCTCAAGTACTGGCAGAACGCTGGCGAAATTTTTCTGATCAATCAAGTCGGCATTTTGCCCTGCCAGCAGCTGCATAACGCCATCGTCCATCAATAGCAGGGCAAGGCTCTGATCATAGGCGGCGGATGCCAGCAGGGCGTCCAGCGCATCTCTGGCCAGAGATGAGCCGTAAGGTGCATGGCGGGAGATAAATAAAATCTTTTTGCTCATGGAATCAGTTGCCAAAGGTGATCAGTCGGTCGGAGCCGACCGCGGCATCCAGCAGTTGTCCAAGTCCGCCCAAAACAAAAGGGGCGGCAAGATTGCTGGCTGTTTTTTCGTAACGCTTTTGCTCGTCAGCATCAATAATGCCTCTGCGCAACGCGGCGGCGATACAAACGACCATGTCGGTCCGGTTTTCTATCGCCAGGGTTCGCCATTCTCCAGTCAGGTTGTATTCGTCCTGCGGTGGCGCAGCCAGATGCGTGGCGTTATGTACACCATCGTGGTAGAAAAAAACACGGTAAAGGCTATGGCCGTTAGCAAGGGTCGCCTTGGCGAACTGCAGGGCAGAGTAGCTGGCTTGTGAAGAGTAGGGGGCGCCGTAAACGGCAAGGGAAAATATCATGGCGAATAAAAAAGCCCCTTTAAAGGGGCTTTCCTGATTAAAAACAACGGTGGTTTATTAATCGTCTGACATGCCCAGCAGGTGCAGCAGGCTGGTAAAGATATTGACGATAGACAGATACAGCGAAGTGGTCGCCAACAAATAATTGGTTTCACCGCCATGAATAATTTCGCTGGTCTGATAAAGAATCAGCGCAGACATCAGCAGAATTACACCGGCAGAGAATGCCAGGCTCAAGCCGGAAACATTAAAGCCGAACAGTGAAGCACCGATCAGAACCAGCATGGCAACCAGCATCACGATAATACCGATGGTGACAAAGCCCTGCAGGAAGTTGAAGTTTTTACGGGAAATCAGCGTGTAGGCTGACAGGCCCAAAAAGGTAATCGCGGTGCCGCCCAGTGCTTGCATCACAATGGATGGGCCGTTAGCGAATGACAGGTAGTGTGAAAGCAATGGGCCAATGCCTGCGCCAATCAAACCGGTAAATGCGAACACCACCAGCAGACCGCTGGACGAGTTGGCCGTTCTTGGCAGTACAAACCAGATCAGCGCCATGGCTGCAAGGCTCATTACCAGACCGGTGCCGCGCCCCATGCCAATTGCCATGGATATTCCGGCGGTTACCGCACTGAATAACAGGGTCAAAGCGAGCAGCATGTAGGTGTTGCGCAACACTTTGTTGACTTCAACACTGCTACTGGCAGCAGACTGTGTATAGACTTCTTGCATGGTTATCTCCGTTAAAGCTGAAAAATTGGTATCCCAATCATACAAATCCTGTTGCCATATGCCAAGGGTTTTCCTGGCAGCGACAAAAGCTGTAACTATGACCAGAGGCAGAGTAGATAATTCAATCACCCGGGGCCGCGACTTTATTTTTTTGCGGCCAATAAAAAAGCCGACTGTTTTAGCAGTCGGCTTTTAATATGGCGGAAGGGCAGGGATTCGAACCCTGGGTAGGCTATAAACCTACGCCGGTTTTCAAGACCGGTGCATTCAACCACTCTGCCACCCTTCCGAAGTGGTGCAGATTATACATAGGTTTTTTCATACGGCAAGATAAAAAATGAAAAAATTCTGAATAATCAAATAGATCGATCAATAAACACGCAAATCACTTTAAGGCGCACTCCCTGCGCCTTGTATTGAATAAAATTTCAGCAATCAGGATTCCTGTTCGCTGCTTTCTGACTCACTGCGTGATCTGCGCGGATCATTGGTAGGTCGGCGCAGTGGGCGTGGGTTGTGCTCGATTACCGCCGGCTCTGCGGTGTTCAATGCGTCTGCAACCGGGCGCTCAATGGTTTCGGTAATGATGGATGCAGTCACTACGCGAGAGCGGGTACGCGGATCGTTACTGGCTCTTTTTGCCGGTGCGCTACTGTCTGCATCTACGGGTGCTTCTTCGGTGATGCTTGCAACTGCGACAGGTGCTGGTTCGGCTGCCGGAGCAGGTGTTTCGATAGCTTCTGCAATCGTGCGTTCTACCGGAGCGGCTACAGCGTCTGCTTCGGGCGCTTTAAGTGTGACTGGCGCTTCGACAGCTACCGGCTTGCTTTCACGAACAGCTTCTACCACAGGTGCAGCTTCAACTCGCTCTACCGGGCGTGGTTCACGTGCGGCCGGTTCTGCGGTGACGGGCTCCGGTGTGGCAACCACTTCAGCGGCAGGGGCTTCAAAAGAAGATTTCTCAGCAGCAAATGCCGGTGCTTCTTCTCTTGCTGGCTGCGGTCTGGCTCGAACCGGTTGTTGTACCTGTTCTGCAACCACCTCGGCAGCTACTGCGCTTGCAACTTCCGGGCGAGTGCTGGTGTTTTCGGTAGCTTCGTTATCGCCGGATTCTGAAGTTTGTACTTCTGCTCCGGATTCATCACGACGGCCACGACGACGTTGCTGTGAGCGGGTTCTTCTGCCAGCTGGGCGTTTGCCCGGGCGCTGATCGTCCTGCTCACTGTTTTCGGTGCGCTCATCAACTACCAGCGGTTTGTTCTCTACCGCAGCTTCCTGAGCAGGCGCCTGACGACGAGCGTCCGGGTTTTCACGCTGGGCGTTGCGCGGCTGGCGTTGCTGGCGCGGCTCGCGAACTTCGCCATCGTTGCTGTTACGCTCATTGCCATTGCGCTCGTTACCGTTGTTGCGCTCGGCATTGCGGTCGTTGCGATCATTGTTGCGAGGCTGGCGGCCATTCTGGCGAGGCTGGTCGTCACGCGCATTGGTATCGTTTGCATCTTTTGTGTTCTGGCGGGAGTCACGTTTCTCCGGGGCTTCACGCTTCTCGTAGTTGTCACGATTGGTGGTGATTTCCTGGGAGTCGCGATCATCCTTGCGATCACGGCGATTGCGGCTGTCGCGACGATTGCGGCCTTGTGTCTGCTGGCGATTGCGGCCATTACGACCCTGCTCGCGTCGATTTTGCTTTTTGCGTTCTTCAGTCTCTGCTTTGCCGCCAAAAAGACCGGCCAGGAGCGCGATAAAGCGGGCAATCAAACCTTCCGGCTTGCGTACAACCGGCGCAGGAGCTGGCTGGCTGGGGGCGGAGTGTTGTACCAGCGGTTTTGGCAGTGGTGGCGCCTTGACGTTGGTTTCCTCTTCCTCTTCGTGATGATGCTCTTCGGTATTGGCAACAATTTTGTAGCTGGTTTCCAGAGTGCCTTCGTCGTCGTCGCGCAAGCGCTGTACTTCGAAATGCGGGGTCATCATCTCTGCATCGGGAACAATGACCACGCGGGTGTTGTTGCGTGCTTCGATGCTGGAAATGGTTTTACGCTTTTCATTCAGCAGATAAGTGGCCACCGGTACCGGTGCAATCGCGCGAATTTCGGCGCTGCGCTCTTTCTGTGCTTCGTCTTCTACCAGGCGGAGAATGGAGAGTGCCAGTGAGCGGGTGCCGCGAATGGTGCCTTGGCCGCTACAGCGTGGACACACTTTGGAATGGGTTTCGCCCAATGATGGGCGCAGGCGCTGGCGAGACATTTCCAGCAGACCGAAGCGGGAGATGCGGCCGATTTGTACACGGGCACGGTCCATTTCCAAGGCTTCGCGCACGCGGTTTTCTACTTCGCGCTGGTTGCGAACCGGCTGCATGTCAATGAAGTCGATAACCACCAGGCCGCCCATATCGCGCAGGCGCAATTGGCGGGCGATTTCGTCAGCAGCTTCCAGGTTGGTTTGCAGGGCGGTTTCTTCAATATCGCCGCCTTTGGTGGCACGAGAAGAGTTGATGTCGATGGAAACCAGCGCTTCGGTCACGTCAATAACAATAGAGCCGCCGGAAGGCAACTTTACTTCGCGCTCAAAAGCGGTTTCGATCTGGCTTTCAATCTGGTAACGATTGAACAGCGGAATATCGTCCTGATACAGCTTTACTTTGCTGCGGTAGTTGGGCATTACTTGCTGAATAAAGCCGGAAACCAGATCATAGGCTTCCTTGTTATCCACGATAACTTCACCTACGTCCTGACGCAGGTAATCGCGGATAGCGCGAATGATTACGTTGCTTTCCTGGAACAGGAAGGAGGGGGCCGGGTTAACTTTGGCGGCAGAATCAATGGATGCCCAGAGTTTCAGCAGGTAATCCAGGTCCCATTGCAGTTCTTCGGGGCTGCGGCCAACGCCAGCGGTGCGGATAATAACGCCCATGCCGGATGGAATTTCGATGGCGCTCAAGGCGTCTTTCAGTTCGGCGCGATCTTCACCTTCGATGCGACGGGAAATGCCGCCAGCGCGAGGGTTGTTGGGCATCAGAACCAGATAGCGGCCGGGCAAGCTGATAAAAGTAGTCAGTGCGGCACCTTTGTTGCCCCGCTCTTCTTTATCGATTTGAACGATAACTTCGGTGCCTTCTTTCAGCACTTCGCGAATCTTGATGCGGCCTTCGGAGTCGCCGGATTGCTTGCTGAAATATTCGCGACCGATTTCTTTCAGGGGGAGGAAACCATGGCGCTCGGCACCATAGTCAACAAAAGCAGCTTCGAGGCTGGGTTCTACACGGGTAATGCGGCCTTTATAGATGTTGGATTTTTTCTGTTCGCGGTTGCGATTTTCAATATCCAGATCATACAGCCATTGGCCGTCTACAAGCGCAACGCGCAGCTCTTCCGGCTGGGTTGCATTGATTAACATTCTTTTCATTTGCTATAGATACTCGGTTTTTGCGCATAAACATACACAAGAGCCGGAGCCTGCAGCGTTTTTTGTAGTTCAGTTGCAATCCAGGGTGCTGAACACCCGATGCAACTGCTGCCGGGCAGAAATTCAGTCGGGAGTTTGTTCAGCGGCGATGCTTCTGCCGGTGACAGGTAAAAATCCAGGGCTGATCAATAGTTCTGTTCCCATTTAACTCTGTTTATCGGGCTGATTATTCAGCTTGATTAAGGGTATTGTTTGCTCTCGAATCAGGTAGGGGGAGAGTCCGGTTAGCGGTTGTTCTCATGCTTCCCCGACTGCCGGGACCGTCAGAACATCTGAAGTGCGGGCTTTGGGCTTTGGAACAAACAATACTTGCAATACGAGTTTTACAAAATCCGGTGTTAGCTACTGCTATTGCGCGATGTCGCGCGAGTTTACGTTGTGCTGACGTTATAAAAGGTAAACATCAATACTCTTTGTTTAGTTACCGGAAGCCTTTGGATTCTGATCAGCAAGGTGGCTGAGCGTTGCGAAAAGGCTTCTGCTGTCAGCGGTATTTCCCAGCGATACGCCTGTCTTTTACGCGTTATCCGGAAACCAGCCCTGAGCAGCCCGCTGAATATAGCAGTTATCCGCGCAGGCAGCAATTGGCTCAGGTTTTTGATGGCGCCCTCCTGTATCATGCGCACATCTCAATAATGGTGGTGAGCAACAGTGGTTAAAACCGATGCGTCTGGCGGAAATCTCTCCGTACGTTTGGTAGCAGTGGACGAAGATCAGGCCGGTCAGCGGCTTGATAATTTTTTATCGCCACGCTTGAAAGGCGTGCCCAAGTCCAGAATTTACAACCTCATTCGTAAAGGTGAGGTGCGTGTTAATAAAGGAAGGAGCAAGCCCGACTACAAGCTGGCAGCTGGTGATGTGGTGCGTATACCTCCGGTACGTGTTGCTGAAAGTGCCGCTGTGGCGGTGCCCGGAAAGTCGCTGGTTCAGCATCTGGAGCAGGCGGTGCTTTATGAAGATGACGGTTTGCTGGTAATTAACAAGCCTTCCGGGCTTGCGGTGCATGGCGGCAGCGGCGTTAATCTTGGTTTGATTGAGTCTCTGCGTCAGATCCGGCCGGAGAATCGCTTTCTGGAGTTGGTGCATCGCCTTGATAAAGATACCTCCGGCTGCATCATGATTGCCAAAAAGCGCAGTGTCTTACGTCACTTGCAGTCCGCATTGCGGGACAAAACCGGCCCCGGCGTTATTCGCAAGGTGTATCAGGCGTTGGTGATTGGCCATTGGCCGAATAGCTGTTTGCGTGTTGATGCGCCTTTGCTCAAGCGCGAGGTCGCTGGTGGTGAGCGCATTGTGCGGGTGAGCACCGATGGCAAGCCGAGCCTTACCGAGTTTGCGGTGCTGAAGCGCTTTCAGGATTTTACCTTGATAGAGGCGCGTCCCATTACCGGAAGAACCCATCAAATTCGCGTGCATGCCAAATATGCAGGGCATAGTTTGCTGGGCGATGAAAAATACGGTAATGACGGTATTAATGAGGCGATGAGAAGTCATGGTTTTCGTCGTTTATTTTTGCATGCGGCGGCGCTTGAGTTTGACTTGCCGGGTGTGCCGCAGCGCATTCGTGTGGATGCAGCACTGCCGGATGATTTGGCGCAGGCGCTGACCGGGTTGCAATAGATGAAAGTTGTAGATGTTGGAGTAAGTTTTGTTATTTATTTTTGATTGGGATGGCACCTTAAGCGATTCAACCGCGAGAATCACCCAGGCAATGCAGGCGGCGGCACGGGATCTTGCGGTGGCCGTACCGGCGGAGGCGGATGTACATAATATTATTGGCCTCGCGTTGCCGGTGGCTGTGGAGGTTTTGTTTCCGGCGCTGAGTGATGCATTGAGAGCGGATATTCAGTTGCAGTATTCCAGCAACTACCGCTTGCTCGATACCCGGCCAGTTGATTTGTTTGCAGGTGTTGATGAGACGCTTGCGGTGTTGCGTCAAAAGGGCCACCAGTTGGCGATAGCTACCAGCAAGAGCCGGGCAGGGCTGGATCGTATCCTGAGTGCGCAGTCCATGGCGGTAACCTTTGATGCTACGCGCTGTGCTGACGAGACGGCATCCAAGCCGCACCCGCAAATGCTGCATGAATTGCTGCAGCATTTTTCGGTGGCGGCTGATCAGGCGGTTATGGTGGGCGACACTACCTACGATATGGAGATGGCGAAAGTTATCGATATGCCGCGCATCGGTGTTGCTTACGGTGCGCACCATCCGGACAGGCTGAAAGTCTATCAGCCGGAGATGGTGCTGGATTCTATTGATCAGCTTTTGTTGTGGCGCGGGGTTTAATCGACCGCCTGTCGGAACAGGTGCACATTCTCCTGCTGCAACAGATTTGTCAGCTGAATCAGCGGGAGGCCAATCAGGCTGTTAGGGTCAGAACCGTTCATACTTGAAAAAAGTCCAATCCCCAATCCTTCGCATTTAAAGCTGCCCGCACAATCGTAGGGTTGCTCGCGCAGCAGGTAATTATCAATTTCGGCGGCTGTGAGCTGGCGGAAAGTTACGCTAAAAATGTCCGAGATTACTTGCAGGTTGCCGCTCTTGCTATTAAGGAGCGCCAGTCCGGTTATGAAGTCAACGGACTTTCCCTGCATAAGTAGCAATTGCTGCACGGCCTTCTGGTGAGTTCCGGGTTTGCCGAGGATGCGACCCTCCAGGGTGGCCACCTGATCTGATCCGATAATCAGGTTTTCAGAAAAGTGGTCGCGCAGGGCGAGCGCCTTTTGCCTGGCAAGGCGCTTCACCAGTTGTTCTGGCGATTCATTCGCTTGCGGTGTTTCATCAATATCCGGTGAATGCCATATATAAGGAAGCTGTAGCTTGTCGAGCAACTGCCGGCGGTACCGTGAACTCGATGCAAGAATGAGGGGAAGCATGACAAAAAGCCTCTGGTTGGCGGTAAAAAGTCGCCATTCTACGCCTAAGGCAGTAATAGCGTGCTTTTGATGCGTTTTTTCTTTGACAGAACCCCTGGTGATCCCTATTATGGCGCGCTTATGTCTCAGGCACTCTCAAAAAAAACGCTACCCAGACTCGGCGACCCGCGAAAATTTGCCCAACAAGGCATTTCGGTAAGCGGAACCGTACCTGTTTCATCGCTCCCACGACTGCTTGAAGCTGTCGAATCCGGAGACGGTGAGGTTGATGTTAACCTGGCGTTTGGTGTGACTGAAGATAGACACAGAGTTGTCACCGGAACTGCAGTCGCTAACGTATCGCAGATATGTCAGCGCTGTTTGCAACCTGCGGCGGTCCCTGTGCATTGTGACATTTCACTGGCAATTATCTGGAGTGAAGAAGATATGGAGGCATTGCCTTCGCATCTTGATCCCTGGATTACCGGTGAGGGTGCAGCTGACTTCTACAGCATGATCGAAGAAGAGCTGTTATTGAATTTGCCGGCAGTGGCCTACCACGAAACACTTTGTATTGATGAGAAGTTGTTGACCAGTGGTGAGCCGGTGGTGGTAAAAAAAGCGAAAAACCCGTTTCAAGTGCTGGAGCAATTAAAGAGCTCGCCGAAATAACCCTGCGGGGAAAGAGGCGCCTCGGCTTCAGTGTAAAGTCATCAGGAGAAAATCATGGCTGTTCAGCAAAACAAAAAATCCCGTTCCAGACGTGACATGCGTCGCTCACACGATGCTTTGACTGGCCCAACCCTGTCAGTTGATGCAACCAGCGGCGAAAAACACTTGCGTCACCACATTACTGCAGACGGTTTCTACCGTGGCCGTAAAGTGATCGATACTGGCAGCAACGAGTAATCTCTGAGACCAGACAGCACCTTGTCTGCCAACATTCGTATAGCCGTTGATGCTATGAGCGGGGACTTAGGTCCCCGCGTTGTTATTTCGGCTGCACTGAAAGTTATTGCCTCTTTTGAGCGTCTTGAGTTGTTACTGGTTGGTGATAGTGCCCAGTTGGAACAACTTTTGAGCGGCTTTTCTGCACCTTTTATTTCCCGTCTTTCCATTCATCATGCGGCCGATGTGGTCACCATGAATGAAGATCCTCTGGTGGCATTGCGCCATAAAAAACAATCGTCCATGTGGTTGGCGCTGGAAATGGTGCGCGACGGCAAGGCTGACGCGTGTGTGAGTGCCGGTAATACGGGCGCTTTAATGGCGATAAGCAAGCATCTGTTAAAAACCTTTCCCGGTATTGAGCGGCCTGCCATTTGCAAATCCCTGCCGGTTATTTCCGGACGAACCTACATGCTGGACATGGGGGCAAATCTGGTGTGCTCGGCCGAACAGCTTGCTGAATTTGCGCTGATGGGTAGCATTCTCGCTCGCGCGACATTGACGGTTGATCCTCGTGTTTCGCTGCTGAATGTAGCGCGCGAAGAGGAAAAAGGTACCGCTGTGGTAAGGGCTGCGCAACATTTGCTCAAAGAAGATCCGCGTATCAATTACGCCGGTTTTCTGGAGGCAGACCAGTTGTTTCTCGGTCAATCCCAGGTCATTGTTTGTGATGGTTTTGCCGGCAACATTGCGCTGAAGGCCAGTGAAGGTGCTTCGCGATTTATTTCCAAAAAGCTGGAGCAGGCATTTCATGCCGGTTTCTGGCGCAAGCTGATGGCCTTTTGGTTGCGACCATTTTTCTATCGGCTGAAAGAAGAATTTGATCCTGCGCGGTTTAATGGCGCTATTTTTCTTGGCTTGCAAAAAACAGTTATAAAAAGTCATGGCGGTGCTGACGAATACGCCTTTGAGCAAGCTTTGCGAGTTGCTATTGAGCAAATTGATCAGCGTGTTGCCGAGAAAATTGGCGCACAACTGGCGCATCAATAAATTTACCCTTGTTTAACCTGAGAGATCTCTCCATGCAAAAAAATCTCGCCTTTGTTTTCCCCGGGCAGGGTTCCCAGAAGCCGGGCATGCTGGCTGAGCTGGCCAATCAATATCCTCTGGTACAACATTTATTTGCCGAAGCATCTGACGTTTTGGGTTACGACTTGTGGCAACTGGTGCAAACCGGTAGTCAGGAAGATATTAATCTCACCGAGCGCACCCAGCCTTTGTTGCTGACCGCCAGTGTTGCCGTGTGGCGAATTTGGAAAGAGCAGGGCGGCGTTACGCCAGCGCTGGTTTCAGGGCACAGCCTGGGTGAGTGGTCTGCGCTGGTGTGTTCCGATGTGCTGGCTTTTGCCGATGCGGTCAAGCTGGTGCAACACCGCGGACGTTACATGCAAGAAGCTGTGCCGGCCGGTCAGGGCGGTATGGCTGCGATTATCGGGCTGGATGATGATAAAATCCTTGCCGCTTGCGCCGAAGCTGCGCAAGGCGACGTGGTTTCTGCCGTGAATTTCAACTCTCCCGGCCAGGTGGTTATTGCCGGTGCAGCGGCTGCCGTTGAGCGCGCCAGTGCTTTGTGCAAAGAGGCGGGTGCCAAGCGCGCCTTGCCATTGCCAGTAAGTGCTCCGTTTCATACCTCATTGATGAAGCCCGCTGCCGAGCGCCTGCGATCACTTATTGATAGCACGCTGTTCAGCGCACCGACCATTCCCGTTATTCATAACGTAACGGCGGCTGTTGAAAGTGATCCGGCAGCTATCAAGTCGTTGATGATTGAGCAGATTTACAGTCCGGTTCGCTGGGTCGATTGCGTAAACGCCATCAGCGCTGCCGGGATAAATTTCACAGTGGAATGTGGCCCTGGTAAAGTTTTGTCAGGTTTGAACAAGCGGATCAACAAAGAGTTGACCACATTATCTATTGAAACACCGGAAGAGTTGCAGACGGTGTTGAGCACGGTTTTTTAAAGCAGGCATATATTATGAGTCTTGAGAATAAAGTGGCATTGGTCACAGGTGCCAGCCGCGGCATCGGTGCAGCCATCGCTGATCAGTTGGGCGCTGCGGGCGCTATCGTTATCGGTACCGCTACCAGTGAGTCCGGCGCAGCAAAAATTACCGAACGTCTGCAGGCGGCCGGTGTTCGCGGCGCAGGCAAAGTGTTGAATGTGACCGATCCTGCATCGGTTGCAGCGCTGCTTGCCAGCATCCAGGAAGAATTTGGTGCCCCGGCCATTCTGGTAAATAATGCCGGCATCACCAAAGACAACTTGTTGATGCGCATGAGCGAAGAAGAGTGGTTTGATGTAGTCAATACCAATTTGAGTGCGGTCTACCGTTTGAGCAAAGCGGTATTGCGTGGCATGATGAAAGCCCGCTGGGGTCGTATTATTAATATCAGCTCGGTTGTGGGTGCTATGGGTAATCCTGGCCAAAGCAACTATGCTGCTACCAAAGCCGGTGTGGCCGGTTTTGCCCGTTCGCTGGCAGCTGAAGTCGGTTCGCGGGGCATTACAGTAAACACGGTTGCGCCAGGTTTTATTGATACTGATATGACCAAGGTATTATCCGAGGAACAAAAGCACGGATTGTTGTCAAAGATTCCGCTTGGAAGATTGGGTAAGCCGGAAGAGATTGCTGCGGTTGTTGGCTTCCTTGCCAGCGAAGCAGGAGGCTATGTCAGCGGCGAAACTATCCATGTTAACGGCGGCATGTATATGTCCTGATGTGTTTAGTTCTTTGTTTTTTAAGGAAATTTTCTTAAAAAATGAAGAATTTTGTCTCTATGCATTACAACGTGGCGAAAATAGATGTAAAATGCGCGTCGATTTTGGCCGAAACATAATGAAGGAACCACCCTTCGTGGTTTCATAGAATGACGGTTTCGTCGATACCACCACTAGGAGTTAAAGAGCATCATGAGCAGCATTGAAGAACGTGTAAAAAAAATCGTTGCTGAGCAACTGGGTGTGAAAGAAGAAGAAGTTAAAAACGAAGCTTCTTTTGTTGAAGATCTGGGTGCGGATTCACTCGATACCGTTGAGCTGGTTATGGCTCTGGAAGAAGAGTTTGAAACTGAAATCCCAGACGAAGAAGCTGAGAAAATCACCACAGTTCAATTGGCTATCGATTACATCAACGCCAATCTGGCGTAATCTTCAAGCCAGCTGATTTCCAGTTTGCGAAAAGCCGTATTATTGAGAAATAATACGGCTTTTTATTTTCGGAATAATGAATTTAATAATAATTTCTGTGCATAACGGACTTATTTATTCAGCTTGCCGATCAGACGTCTGTATTCATTGTGTGTGCTATCTATAATCGCACCCGTCTTTTTTTACGCTTCGGGAGAGCCCTTACGTGTCGCGCAGAAGAGTTGTAATCACTGGTCTTGGTATGGTCAGTTCACTGGGTAATACTGTCGAAGAAACATGGCACGGTATTGTCAACGGCAAGAGTGGTGTGGCTCCTATCACGACATTCGATGTCTCTGCTTTTTCCACGCAATTCAGTGCATCAGTCAAAAATCTGGTTGTTGAAGATTATTTGCTGGCTAAAGAAGCGCGCAAAATGGATCCGTTTATCCAATACGGCATGGTGGCTGGTATTCAGGCTATCCGTGATGCCGGGCTGGAAGTGACCGATGCCAACCGTGGACGCATCGGTGTATCCATCGGCTCCGGTATTGGCGGCATTGGCAGTATCGAAGAAGGTGCTTTGGTTGTTGAGCATAAAGGGCCGCGACGCATATCTCCGTTTTTTGTGCCAAGTGCCATTATCAATATGATTTCCGGCAACCTGTCTATCATGCATGGTATACAGGGGCCAAACATCGCGCTGACCACGGCGTGTACCACAGGTACGCACAGCATTGGTTTTGCGGCGCGTATGATCCAATACGGTGATGCGGATGTGATGATTGCCGGTGGTGCCGAAATGGCTACCACCCCGGTCGGTCTGGGTGGTTTCGCTGCGGCCCGCGCACTGTCATCCCGCAATGACAACCCCGAAGCGGCCAGCCGCCCGTGGGATAAAGACCGCGATGGTTTTGTGCTGGGCGATGGCGCCGGTGTGCTGGTGCTGGAAGAGTACGAATATGCCAAGGCTCGCGGCGCGCGCATTTATGCCGAGCTGATCGGTTTTGGTATGAGCGGTGACGCTTACCACATGACTTCACCGCCAGAAGACGGTGCCGGTGCTGCGTCTTCCATGCGCAATGCCATTGTGGATGCCAATATTTCGCCAGAGCTGATTCACTATATCAACGCGCACGGTACTTCCACGCCGGCCGGTGACAAGGCTGAATGCCATGCGGTGAAAACGATTATGGGCAGCGCTATTGATCAGGTTGCGGTCAGTTCGACCAAGTCCATGATCGGCCATTTGCTGGGTGCTGCCGGTGCGGTAGAGGCCATCTTCAGTGTATTGGCTATTCGCGATCAGGTTGCTCCGCCAACCATCAATCTGGATAACCCGGATGAAGGCTGCGATATCAACCTGGTGCCGCATACCGCTCAGGAGCGTAAAATTGATGCCGTGCTGTCCAACTCTTTTGGTTTTGGTGGCACTAACGGATCATTGATTTTCCGCAAAATCTGAAGCGTTTAAAATCTGCTTCATGAATGTTAACGCCGGACTGGAGACAGACCGGCGTTTTTGTATAGACTCATGGCATGTCAAATTCCTATCCGCTCATCTCTGTTAACGGTGTTATCGGCCAGCAAATTTCTCCATTGGATCGGGGTTTTGCCTATGGCGATGGCCTGTTTGAAACCTGCCGCCTGACCCGGGGCGTAATTCCCCTGTGGGCGTTGCATAAAGCGCGGCTTCGCGCCGGTTGCGAGCGTTTGCGAATCCCTCTCGATGAAGCCCTGCTGGAGCACTATCTGGCAGCGCTGCTTTCAGCTGCTGCCCTTGCAGAAGGTATTTTCAAGGTAACCGTAACGCGCGGCGTTGGCGGGCGCGGCTATGGACTGCCTGCCGAGGTTTTTCCGACCTATTGCCTGGCGTTGTATGACACGGCTATTAACCTGGCGCATCAACAAGGTGTGGTTCTGAGAGTTTGCCAGCAGCGCCTTGCGCGCAATGCCAGCCTGGCGGGTATCAAACACCTCAATCGGCTCGAGCAAATTCTGGCGCGTACCGAGTGGCAGGATACGGCGATTGTTGATGGCTTACTGATGGATAAGAATGGTCATTTTATTGAATCTACCAGCAGCAATCTTTTTATTGTGCGAAAAGGCCAGTTGCTAACCCCGAATCTTTCGCGCTGTGGTGTGGCCGGTATTATGCGGCAGCTGATCACGGACGTGCTTGCTCCCGGTGCGGGTATTACCACAGAAATCGGCAGCGTCACTTTGTCGGATTTGCAATCGGCTGACGAAGTTTTTATTTGTAATGCGGTCAATGGTATCTGGCCGGTAGTGGAAATTCGCAGTGAGGCGAATCCGATGATCTTTTCTCAGGGAAATATAACCGCTGCACTGCAGCAAGCGCTTCGAGCATACTTTTCCGGAAAGGTGATTTGATGTTGTTTACAGGTTGGCTGCGCCGACATTATCGAAAAATTTTGCTGGCAATGTTCATTCTGCTGTTGTCGGCCGTTGCCAGCGTCTGGGCGGCATGGCGATACCTTAACAACTGGCTTGACCACCCGATGAATTTGCCGGAAGCCGGTCATTATTACCTGCTGACCCCCGGAAAAAGCCTCGGGCACATGGCCCGCGATTTATCTGCTGAAGGTATTCTCACGCATGCACAGTGGCTGGTCTATTTTGCCCGCTGGCAAGAGCAAACCCGGGTGCAAGCCGGTGAATACTGGTTGCCCTTTGCGCTGACTCCCCGGCAATTGCTGCAAAAATTGAATCAGGGTGATGTGGTTCTTCATCAGTTGACGCTGGTTGAGGGCTGGACGTTTCGCCAGGCGCTGCAAACGCTGCAGGCCCACGAAGCGGTTCAAGTAAAACTTCAGGATCTGAGCGATGATGACATCATGGCCATTCTGGATTTACCTATTGAGCACCCCGAAGGCTGGTTTTTTCCGGATACCTACACTTTTACCCGCGGTACCACCGATGTAGAGCTGCTGCGCCGTGCCTGGCAACACATGCAGCAAGTGCTGTTACCGCTGTGGGAAACGCGTCCGGATGGCTTGCCCTACAAAGACCCGTATGAGGTATTGATTATGGCGTCTATCATCGAGCGGGAAACCGGTGCATCCTGGGAGCGGGAAAAAGTGGCTGGCGTGTTTGTGCGCCGTTTGCAGCAAGGCATGCGTTTGCAAACTGACCCGACTGTTATCTACGGCATGGGCGAGCGCTTCCAGGGACGAATCACTCGCGCCGATTTGCAGGAATCCACCCCTTACAATACCTATGTAATTTCCGGCTTGCCGGTTACGCCTATCGCTTTGCCAGGGCGTGCGTCTATTGCGGCGGCACTTAACCCGGAGGAGGGCACCGCTTTGTACTTTGTGGCGAAAGGCGATGGCACTACGCAGTTTTCAGATACCCTGCAACAACACAACCAGGCGGTACGCCGCTATCAAATACAGCGTCGACAGGATTACCGGTCTACCCTGAAACCGGGGCAAACGCCCTGATATCGCCAGCCAATGGCTGGCGGTGGAAAAAAAGCAGCGAGTCGTTACAATAGCCCGTTTGCGCAATGCATTGTTACAACAGACCAGAGACCCCAACGGACCTAACGTAGTATGAGCGAACATTCGAACGCCACAGAAAACAGTGAAAACAAAAATGCCACCAAGCCGGCGCATTTCATCCAGCAATTGATTCGCAAGGATCTTGAGCAAGGGGTCCATCAGAAAATTGTTACCCGTTTCCCGCCGGAGCCGAATGGCTATTTGCACATCGGACACGCCAAATCCATTTGCCTGAACTTCGGTGTTGCCGACGAGTTTGGCGGTGTGTGCAACCTGCGTTTTGACGATACCAACCCGGAAAAAGAAAGCGAAGAATACGTTAACGCGATTCGACGCGATGTCGAGTGGCTGGGTTTTCGTTGGGATGGCGAGGTTCGCTATACCTCGGACTATTTTGACCAATTATACGCCTGGGCTGTTCACCTGATTGAACAAGGCAATGCGTATGTGTGCGATTTGACCCCGGACGAAGCGAGAAACTATCGCGGCACTCTCGTGGAAGCGGGCAAAAACAGCCCTTACCGCGATCGCAGTGTTGCCGAGAACCTGGCGTTGTTTGAAAAAATGCGCTCGGGCGAAATGGAAGAGGGCAGCTGCTCCTTGCGCGCCAAAATTGATATGTCGGCCCCCAATATGAATTTGCGGGATCCGATTATTTATCGCATTAAAAAAGCGCACCATCACCAGACTGGCGACAAGTGGAATATCTACCCTTCCTACGATTTTGCTCACGGGCAAAGCGATGCTATTGAAGGCATTACCCATTCCATTTGTACCCTGGAATTTGAAGATCACCGTCCGCTCTACGATTGGTTTATTCAGAACTTGCCGGTGCCCTCAACTCCGCATCAGTATGAATTTGCCCGTCTTAATATGAATTACACCGTAACCAGCAAGCGCAAGCTGAAGCAGCTGGTTGATGAAAATCATGTAGATGGTTGGGATGACCCGCGTATGCCGACTATTTCCGGTATGCGCCGCCGTGGTGTAACACCGGCTGCGCTGCGCGATTTTTGCGAGCGTATCGGTGTTACCCGTTCAGATGGTCTGGTTGACGTAGCCATGTATGAATTCTCGGTGCGCAATGATCTCGACAAAACCGCGCCGCGTGCGATGTGCGTCTTGCATCCGATCAAAGTGACGCTGACCAACGTTGACGAAGAACAGGTTGAGTACATGACCGCTGCTCGCCATCCGACTCTTGAGTCGCTGGGTGAGCGCAAATTGCCATTTACCCGCACCATTTATATTGAGCAGGACGACTTCCGCGAGGAAGCCAATAAGAAGTACAAGCGTCTGGTGTTGGGCAAGCGCGTTCGTTTACGTAATGCGTATGTGATTGAAGCCGACCTGGCAATTCGTGATGACGCCGGCAACATTACTGAAATTGTTGCGCACATTATTGAAGATACGCTGGGTAAAGACCCCGCCGATGGCATTAAACCCAAAGGCGTTATTCACTGGGTTTCTGCTACCGAAAACCTTGATTGTGAAGTTCGACTTTACGATCGGTTGTTCACCGATGAAGCGCCGGATGCCGGTGGCAAAAATTTCCTTGAAACGATTAACGCCGACAGCCTGGAAATTTTGCAGGGCTGTAAAGCAGAAATCAGTCTTGCCGAGGCGACCCTTGATGAGCGCTTTCAGTTTGAACGTCAGGGATATTTCTGTCTGGATAGCAAATATCACAGCAAGGAAAAACCGGTATTCAATCGCACTATCGGATTGCGTGATACCTGGGCAAAAATGGACGACGAATAATCGTCCGTTTTCGGTAATACACTGTTGTTGAAAACCGACATCGGATGCCACGGCATCCGATAATTTTTTAATCCTGCCTGCGTTGCTAAAGCCGGCCTGTCGATTGTGGAATTTTGTTAATGGCGCTGCACATATACAACACGCTCACCCGTCAAAAAGAGAAATTTGTTCCTTTGGTTCCCGGAAAAATTTCCATGTACGTTTGTGGCATTACCGTTTATGACTACTGTCATATTGGCCATGCCCGCGTGTTGGTGGCTTTCGATGTGATCACCCGTTTTTTGCGCAGCCAGGGGTGGGATGTCAATTACGTCAGAAACATTACCGACATCGACGACAAGATTATTAACAGAGCCAATGACAACGGTGAGCAATACACCGATCTGACGGCGCGCTTTATCCAGTACATGCATGAAGATGAGGCGCGCCTCGGTATTCAGCGACCGGATCAGGAACCGCGTGCTACGGCTTATATCGATAATATTCTCGATATGGTTGGCACCCTGGTCAATGGTGGTCACGCTTACCCGGCCGCCAACGGCGATGTCTACTACCGTGTTGGCAGCTTTGCTGACTACGGCAAGCTCACCAATAAAAATCCGGATGAACTATTGGCCGGTGCACGTATCGATATTGGTGAGTCCAAAGAAGATCCGCGCGATTTTGCTTTGTGGAAAGCGGTCAAGCCGGGTGAGGTTCACTGGGCGTCTCCCTGGGGTAATGGCCGCCCTGGCTGGCATATTGAATGTTCAGCGATGAGTAAATCCTGCTGCGGTACCACCTTTGACATTCATGGCGGCGGCCCGGATTTACCCTTTCCGCACCATGAAAATGAAATTGCGCAAAGTGAAGCGGCCAATGGTTGCAAGTATGTGAATTACTGGATGCATGCCGGTGCGGTGCGAGTGGATGGCGAAAAGATGTCCAAATCGCTGGGCAATTTTTTCACCATTCGTGACGTGCTTGAAAAATACCACCCGGAAGTGGTGCGCTTTTTATTGATCAGCAGCCATTACCGCAGCCCGATTAACTACGCAGAAGACAACCTGATCGAGGCGCGTACCGGCCTTGAGCGTTTTTATAGCGCCTTGCGGGATTACGTGGATGTTGCGCCTTTGTCGGGCGATGCGCTTACCGACAGCAGCTATTACAAGGCTTTCGTTGATGCCATGCTGGACGATTTCAACACCCGTGTGGCGTTGGCCGGCATGTACGATCTGGTGCGTGAACTGAATGCGACCAGTGATGTTGCCAAAGCGCGCCACCTGGCGGCTATTTTGAAGGCGCTGGGCGCTGTGATGGGTATTCTGGGCGACGACCCGCAAGCTTTCTTGCAGGCGGGCAGTGCGGACAGCATTACCGGTGAGGACGTTGAAGCGTTGATCGCCGAGCGTATTGATGCCAAGAAAACCCGCAATTTTGCCCGTGCTGATGAGATTCGCCAGTTGCTGACCGCACAAGGTATTGTATTGGAAGATACCAAAGAGGGAGCAACGCTCTGGCGCCGGGAGTAATTTCAGCTGTGCCATAAAGGCCTGTGCGTTTGTCAGCGGTCTGCGTTGCTAGAGGTACGGCAACTTTTTCTGATCACCCATAGTGGTGATCCCAATATTACAGGGGAAAGCCATGGCTCTCTTTCGAAAATTCAAACGCAGACGCGCAATAACAATACAGTTGATTGCCTGTCTGGCTTTTATTTTTCTGGCTATTTATGGCTGGGGCTTGCCGGTCAGAGAAGCGTTTTCTTATCTGGTGGCACTGATTATCGGTCTGGTTATTGTGATTGGATTGGCATTCGGTGGCGGCTATTTGTTGAACAAATTAATGAACCGCAGGGACTAACAAAAATGGATGTTTCGCTCTGGTATCGGGCGAAACATCTGTTTTTTTGTAACGTCTATTTTTAGCGTGGCAGTTTCAGAGCGGAAGTTTCAGAGCTCCTGCAAATTTCAGAGTTTCTGCAGGACTCAGAGTTTCCGCAGGTCTCAGATGTCCTGCAGAATAATTTCCAGTACCAGCTTGCTGCCGAAGTAGGCCAGCATCAGCATCGAAAACCCTACCAGAGTCCAGCGAATGGCCGTGTAACCGCGCCAACCCAGCGCATGTCTACCCCACAGCAGCACAGCATAAATACACCAGGCCAGTATTGAAAATACGGTTTTATGGGTGAGTCGCTGGGCAAGGATGTCATCCAGAAAAACAATACCGGTCAAAATCGACAGGGTGAGGATAATTTGCCCCGCCCACAACAATTCGAATAACAGCGACTCCATGGTTTGCAGCGGCGGCAGCAAGCGAATGATGCCTGCCGCCTGGCGGTGCTTCAGCTGATGATTCTGGTAGGCCAGCAACATGGCCTGAAGGGTGGCAATGGTCAGCAGGCTGTAGGCGAGAATAGACAGCAAAATATGGCTGGCGAGGGTAAAGCTCAACATGGTGTCCGGCTTGTCCGTATGGCCAATCATGGAGGCAGCTACGGAAAGGGCGGAAAGCGGGAACAGCATGATAAACAAATTGTGCAGCGGCTTTTTAATACTGCTCAATAACACGATCAGGTTAATTACCCAGAAGATCAATGACGAAACAGCAAAAAAGCCCAGCTGGAAGCCGTGTTGATGGATACTTAATCCGTAAACACCCACCCCGTGCACGATAAGAATTAATGGTGCCAGACCGAGCAGCAGATTACGCTCCGGTGTTTCCTGGCGCAGCACTTTGCGAAGCAGATAAACACTGGCTATCGCATACAAAAAGATGGCGATCAGGTTCGCGTATTGGGTTGCCATGGGGTTCCGTGTATCAGTGCCTTATCCGTCAAAAAAGGAGATTCGGCGTTACCTGGTTGAGAAAAAAATACCGGAGGGGAGTGTGTCACAGCCGCCGCCTAAAGAGAAGATGCATGCAGTTGATAATCGTTGCCGATTAAACGGTTATTCCTTGCGAGTGAATGCAGGTATAATCGCGAATTTAGTGTGCCCCACGCCGTGCGGGCGATTATTGTGAACGCTAGTAAGCCGGAATTCCTATGTTTGAAAATCTGACAGATCGCTTATCTCACACCCTACGGAGCATTACCGGAAAGGCTCGCCTGAGTGACGATAATATCAAGGATGCCTTGCGCGATGTTCGCAAAGCATTGCTGGAGGCCGACGTAGCCTTGCCTGTGGTAAAAACCTTTATTGATCAGGTTCGTAGCCAGGCGCTGGGGCAGCAGATTGCCAAGGCACTTAACCCGGGCCAGCAGTTTATCAAGATTGTTCAAAATGAACTGGTTTCGGTAATGGGCGCAGCCAACGAAAGCCTTGATCTGGCAGCACAGCCACCGGCCGTTGTTTTGATGGCAGGCTTGCAAGGGGCGGGTAAAACTACCTCCGTTGCCAAGCTGGCGCGCTTTCTGAAAGAGCGTGAAAAGAAAAAAGTCCTCGTGGTCAGTGCGGATATTTACCGCCCGGCCGCGATCAAGCAGTTGGAAACGCTGGCCACTGAAGTAGGTGTTGAATTTTTCCCCTCCAGCAGCGACCAGCAGCCGGTTGCCATTGCGCGTGGCGCCATTGATCATGCCAAACGTCAATTTTTTGATGTCGTTATCGTGGATACCGCAGGCCGTTTGCACATTGATAGCGACCTGATGAAAGAGATTCAGGACCTGCATCAGGCAATCAAGCCGGTAGAAACCCTGTTCGTGATTGATGCCATGATCGGCCAGGATGCGGTGAATACCGCCAAAGCCTTCAACGAAGCCTTGCCGCTGACCGGTATTATTCTTACCAAAGCAGACGGTGATGCCCGTGGTGGTGCGGCTTTGTCGGTGCGTCAGATCACCGGTAAGCCCATCAAATTTTTGGGCGTTGGCGAGAAAGTGGATGCCCTGGAACCCTTCCATCCGGATCGTATTGCCTCGCGTATTCTCGGTATGGGTGACGTGCTGTCGCTGATCGAGCAGGCCGAGCGCAGCATCGATAAGGAAAAAGCCGACAAGCTGGTTAAAAAGGTGGTTAAAGGGCAGCGCTTCAACCTTGAAGACCTGCGCGACCAGTTACAGCAAATGCAAAACATGGGTGGTTTGACCTCCATGCTCGACAAATTGCCTGGCATGGGCAATATGGCGCAGATGGCCCAGCAAGCCAATATGACCAAGCAATTCAAAACCATGGAAGCCATCATCAATTCCATGACACCGGAAGAGCGCCGCAACCCGGACGATTTGAACGGTTCAAGAAAGCGCCGTATTACTCAGGGTTCCGGAACCCAGATTCAGGATCTGAACCGTTTGCTCAAGCAGTACAAGCAAATGGCGAAAATGATGCAAAAGATGAAAGGCAACGGCATGGCGAAAATGATGCGCGGCATGGGCGGTATGCTGCCTCCCGGTGGCGGTTTGCCACCAGGCATGGGCCCGCGTTAATCCCTTCGATCGCAGCAACTCCATAGCGGGTTGCTGCGTTTTTTATCCGTGTTTTTAAAAGTCATTCTGCGTGTTTGCTGCGATCCCTTCTGATGTAACCACCTGTGCGTTTTCCTCCTCGAATTTCTGACATTTTTCGGACAACTTTTTCTTCCGTTATTCGCTACAGTGGCGCCTTTTATCGGCCAGCCGGTTTCCCCTCATGAAAAAGCTGTTGTCATCGCTGTTAATTGGCTGCCTTTCATTGGCCGCGCCAGCCTATGCCGCGCCTGCGGATTTTTCGTGGCAGCTCGGGTTGGGGTTGGGCATTAACCACAGTTACAACCTGATCCCTGAGTTTGACGATGAGCAGAATAAAAAGCCGCAACTGCAATTGTTGTTCGCGCTGGAATACAAAAACCTGTTTATGGAAACACCCGGCTTGCGAGCGGGCCGATTGGTGGACGATGCCACGCTGGGGTATCGACTTCAGCGCAATGACCTGCATGAATTTTCTCTGGTTCTGGCGAGCAACCACGAAGCTTTCGGGCCAACGGTGGGGGCAGCGGAAGGCATTCGCACCAGGGCGCTGGAGGGGCTGAATGATCGCGAAGACGATCTTTTGCTCGGTTTCCGCTATCAATACCAGGCAACCGACAAACAATTGCTAAGCCTGAATTGGGGGCGCGATTTGCGAACGCACCAAGGCAGTGTTGCCAGCGCGTTTTATGGTGTTCGCTTCGAAAAAAGTAACTGGGATATTTACTTGAACAGCGAGCTCAAGTGGTACAGCGCGTCGCTGGTGGATTATTACTACGGCGTTACGCCAGCGGAGAGTCGTGCTGGCCGCCCGGTTTACAGGGCGGATCAGGGGTGGCGCTGGCACAGCGGTGTAGTCGGTGTTTATCCGCTGAGCACACGCTGGATTTTTGAAACGGGCGTGGGTGGAAACTGGTATTCAAACAGTTTTTCCCGTAGCCCTCTCACCCGTGGCAATAAGGAGCTGGTGTCGTTTGGCCTGGTTCGTTATCTGTTTTAAGCGCGCCTGGCTGCTCGGGCTGGCCAGTGCGTTTTTATCATCCGTTGTTCATGCGCAAACGGCATTGACGCTATGGCCAACGACTTGTGTCACCTTGCAGGAAGGGCGGCAGTGTCATGCGCAGGTGCAAATACAGTGGCAGTTGCAGCAAGCGGAGGCGGTGTGCCTTTATCTTGATGAGCAGCTATTGCAGTGCTGGGCCGAGGCCTCCCGTGGGGAATGGCAGTGGTCGTTTGCCGACACCCGCACCCGGTTGCTGAGTTTGCGCAGGATGCTACCGGATGGCGTCCCGGCAGAAACGTTGGCGACGGGAAAGGTGGAAGTCAGCTGGGTGCAGGATACGCATAAAAAACGCTTGTGGCGGCGCTTTTGATCTGACAGTTACTGACATTTTGCTAACAACCTGACTAAATCATCCGGTCGTCGTGTTCACCACAATAACAGCATTATTCATATCGGAGACTAATGCTGTGAGTTACGCCAAACCCTTTGTTTTATCCCTGTTAGCCGTTGCGATAGCCTCGCATTCATCGGTGTTGCGCGCCCAACCAAAAAATACCGGGTCATCTTCTGCGGAGATAGAACAATTGCTGGTGAGAGGAGAGCGGGGGCGTTCGTCTGCCGAGGTCAGCTATGAGGCAGAAAAATTATTAAGTGTCGCCGGTCAAATGGGCGATCCGATACAAGCCATTTATACCTTGCCCGGCGTGGTCTACGACACGGCTGAGTCTGCACCGGCGGTGCGCGGTTCTTCACCGCGTGACAACCACTTTATGGTGGACGGACAGCGCACCGGCCCGTTGTTGAATCAGTTGTATGGCAGCGCGATTAATGGCGATTTGCTGCAGGATTTTACGTTATATCCCGCTGCGTTTGCCGCGCCTTACGGCAACGCTACCGGTGCTGTTTTTGATGTGCGTTTGCGTGATCCCCGTGATCAACCGATAGAAACGGTGGTAGACCTCAATATGTTGCGCACCTCCTTGCTCTTTGAGGGCGCGCTGAGTGAAACCCAGCGTTTTTATACGAGTTACCGGTTAAGCACCATGCAGTTTTTTTTGGAAGATGGCGAAGAACTGGACGATGGCGAACAAATCAATCGCCTGCCCACACTTCATGATTATCAGCTGCGCTATCAGTGGCAGCCGCATGAGCAGCACAAACTGACCCTCACAGTGCTGGGTGTCGATGAAGAGGCCGGGCTGCATTTGTCGGAGGCGTCCGAAGCCGGGCGTATTGATCCGGATGTGATCGGTGATGCTTTTATTAACAACCGCTGGCAAAGCCGACAGTTACGTTATGAAGCGATCGGGCAGCAGGAACAAACCTTTACCGCGTCTCTGCTCAGCCTGACGCAACGCGATCACGTGGGTTTTGGTAGCGAACAATTTTACCGCGTGCAGGAAGATATTTATGAAGTGCAGCTTGTCTGGCAGCAACCTGTAACGGAATGGTTGTCGTGGCAGGCGGGTGTGGAAGCTGGTCAGCGCGAAGCTGACTATCAGTACGATATGATTATGTATTACTGCACCGATCACCAGCAGGATTGTGAAGCCAATCGCGGTGAACGGGAGCAGGGCAGCGACAAGGTGAACAGGCCGTATCAGGCCGCCTGGCTGAGTACCACATGGCAAGTGATTCCCTCATTAACCTGGGAGATTGGCGGTCGCTATGACAAACAGGAATACAGCGATGAATCGCTGTTCGCGCCGCGCGCCCGTGTCAGCTGGTTTGTTACTCCAGGGCTTGAGTTGATCGCCAGTGCCGGTCGTCACCAGCAAATGGCTGAACTCGATAAATCCTTGCCGGAAACCGGTAACTCGTTATTGCAATCGCCAGGCTCGGATCATTACGCCGCCGGATTTCGTTACAGCCTGTTGGGTTGGAATCTCAAGCTGGAGGGCTACCGGAAAACCATGCGCCATTTGCCGCGCGCGCTTGATCCGCAGCAGGATGCCGAAAAGTTACGCTATGTCAGTGATGTCAAAGGCACCAGTCGAGGCATTGAATTGATGCTGGAAAAAGTGCGGGAGGACAGGTGGTCCGGTTGGCTTGCAGTGAGCTATTCACAATCGGAACGAACCGATCCGATAACGGAAAAATCCACCGCCTATCGGCTGGATACGCCGATTGTGGTGCAGGCAGTATTCAATTATGAATTGAGCAAGGCGTGGACCTTTGGTGCGGTGTTTACCGGTCGTTCCGGCAGTTTGTATTCGCCGATTGTCGGCGCAAAACAAAACCCCTGGCATCCGGATTATTTGTTGCCGGAGTACGGTGAGTTGAACAGCAAACGTTTGCCGTTCTATCACCGGTTGGATGTGGAATTCCGTCGTTCCGCCGAGTTGTTTAACCATCCGGTGGAATACACGATGGCGGTGAGAAATCTTTATAACCGTGAAAATGTCAGTGGCTATTACTTGCTGAACAACGACAGTGAGCAGGGCTACCGTATTAACACCGAAGACGATTTGGGCATCTTCCCTTATGTGGCAATGAAGCTGCGCTTTTAATGTTGACGTTATTGGCAGCGCGGGTATTTCATTCTGCCAGAGTGGGAGCCTGCGCATCCGACAGGAGAAAATCATGGAGCCCTACGGCACCGTATTATTGGTCGAGGATGATCTCGCTTTGGCTGCCTGGATTGCCGACTATTTGCAATCGAAAGGTTTTAACGTGGTGCATTTTGCTCGCGGTGATGAAGCCTTGCAGCAATGGCAAACAGCGGGCGCCGATGTGATTTTGCTTGACCTGATGTTGCCCGGCGTTAACGGCCTGGAAATTTGCCGACATATCCGTCAGCAATCCGATATTCCGGTGCTGATGTTAACCGCGCAGGGCGAAGAGCTGGATGAAGTACTGGCACTGGAAAGTGGTGCCAATGATTATCTGGTAAAACCGGTCAGACCGCGTGCCTTGCTGGCAAGGCTGAACAGTATTTTGCGGCAGCACCAGAAATATCAGCAGCAATCGCCACTGCAGGCCGAGCGCTTGCAATTTGGCAAACTATTACTTGATTACTCCTCGCGGCGCGTCAACCTGGCCGATGAAGAAATAAACCTGTCGGCCACCGAATTCAAATTGCTCTGGTTTCTTGCTCGCCAGGCGGGTGTGGTGTTGGGGCGGCAGGATGTGTTTCGGGAAATGACCGGCCGCGATTATGACGGCCTTGATCGCCGCGTGGATATGTTGATTTCGGTATTGCGCCGTAAGCTTGGCGATAACAGCAGCCAGCCGCAACGGATTAAAACGGTATGGGGAGAGGGGTATTTATTTGTTGCAGATGCCTGGGCATAAACCATGATGCGATTGATAGCCGGTTTGATAGTTGCCAGTGTGTTGTCGCTTTTTCTGCTCGGTTTTTTTATTGACCGCATCGCCGACGATGGCACACCGACGCAAACAGAACAACTGGGCGGGCGCCTTGTTGACTACCTGGCCAATCAGTCTGACTCTTTGTCCGAAGGTCAGCTCTCTGCGCATTATCAAAAGCAAAGTGAAGCACTCGGGCTGACTTTATTTCTCGAACCCTTTCATGCGCTGGCGTTGCCGCCTGAATTAATGCAGCAGCTTGCCGAGCCGGGCGGCCTCGCGCTGGCGACGGCCGAGCAGCATTATCTGGTGCGCCAATTACCATCGCATCCGCAATGGCTGATCAAATTGGCTTTACCTGACGGCGAAGATCAGCACCCGCTGGGTTTGTGGTTAACCCTGGTGCTCTATGCCGGGTTGGCGCTATTGCTGCTGCTGTGGTTGTGGCCGCTGTTGAGCCGGCTGTTGCTATTAACCCGGGTTGCCGAACTCTTCGGACGAGGGGAGCATGAAACCCGCATGGCGCCGTCAAGGTTCAGTTATATTCCCACGCTTGAAAACAGCTTCAACCGCATGGCAGAGCAAATCAGTCAGCTGTTGCACGAAAACCGTTTGCTGGCTAAAAGCATGTCGCATGATTTGCGCACGCCCATTGCCTGCTTGCGCTTCGGGCTTGATGCCTTGCAGGAGTCGGAAGATGCTCAACAAACCCGTCGGCTGGCGGAGCGAATGGAACAGGACGTTAACCGGATGGAAGCGATGGTGAATTCGTTTCTGGAATACGCCAGTTTATCGCGCACTGCACTCACGCTGACGTTTCAACCGCTGGCGCTGAACTCCTGGATAGCGAATTATCGCGAAACCATAGCGCCTTTATTGCTGCAACATCAGCTCACCTTATCCATTGACGTGCCCGATGCACCGATACGCGCTGCCATTAATCCGCTCTGGTTCGAACGGGCACTGAGCAATATTGTGGTCAATGCCTGTCGTTATGCGCGCACCCGGGTGCAGATTCGCATTGGCCGCGAGGATCAACAGGTATTTATTGATATCAGTGATGACGGCTCAGGCATCGCTGATGCTGATCTTGAACGCATTCTGCAGCCCTTTGTGCGGCTGGATGCGCCTGGGGCCAGTGCTGAACCCCATTTCGGCCTTGGTCTTGCCATTGTGGTGGAAGTTATGAAATGGCATGAAGGGCGCGTAGCCGTGACGCGCTGTGCTGCCTTGGGCGGTGCACGTTTCAGGTTGGTATTGCCAGCGCTGGATCGCTGAGGTTTTATTAGCGGGGCATTGAAGCAAGGGTGGGGAGATCCATGATTTCACATTATTGATGTAGCTAAATACGACAGAATGTCGGTATGATTCTTACCATTCTCTGAATTATTTGACGATTTTCTCATTGCGCGCTTCAAGGCCGGCACAGGTTGGCTAAACTTTTACCACGGCTGGCAGTCTCATCCGTCAGGTGGCTTCTCCATAACCGACATACCAACAATAATGCAAGGGTGGAAATAACAATGCGCAACACGATTCTTTTATTATTGACGTCGTTGCTGGTTACGCTGGCGGCATGCAAACAATTTTCTGCACCGGGTAAAATTGAAGTGATCCAATCCTATCTTCCTGGTATCTGGGTGGTTGAATATATCGGCGACCGGCCGGTTGTTGACCGCAGCCCGGCACGTATTCATTTTGCGGAAGACGGTACGCTGAATGGCAATGCCAGTTGCAATCGTTTCTTCGGCAAATACAGCTATACCGAAGAAACGCTGATTATTGAACCCCTGGGGACTACCAAAATGGCTTGCGTTCCCGCGCTGATGGAGCAGGAGGCGCGTTTTCTGGCAGCCTTTCCCACCGCCGCCCAGGCCACGTTGGAAAATGAAATATTAATTTTGCGGGACGCTGCCGGACAGCAAATTATTCGCGCGGCGCGCGATGAGTCGGAAACTGAATGAATCAAATGGTAAAAGAGCGTGACAGCTCGCGAAAAGATCGGCGCGATTTGAAGCAGGAGGCGACTAAAATCGCCAATGCTATTCAGCAAAGCGGTTACAGCCGTGAAGAAAGTCGCGCTATTCGCGCCGGCCTGCAGCAGGGTATGGAAATGTGGTTGCGGCAACAAAATGAGCGTAGTCGCGAGTTGGACAAGCGCTCAAAAAAGACTCGTGAATTATTACGTCATGCGGAATCGGTAAAAGAGCCTGGTAATTTGTCGCAACCCCTGCAGCCACCCGTGTCAGCTCAGCGGTCTGTTCTGCCCTGGTTGTTGCTGTCAGGTTCGTGGATATTATTTGCAGCTTATTATTTCAGCCGCTGATTGCCCGGTTTATTAAAGCGGCCAGCTTTCCAATTCAAGCGTTTCTTCGTTTGCCGTCAGGCACCAACCGTGGCTGTGCCAGTCACCCAGCACAATCCGTTCGGCGGGCTGGTTATTGATTTCCAATTGATGGCGGGCGGGGCGGTGGGTGTGGCCATGAATGAGGCGTTGCACACCGGCGCTCTGCATAACGCGGCTCACCTCGGCAAGATTCACATCCATAATGTCACTGGCTTTAAGGCTGTTCATGCCTTCGCTTTGCGAACGCATATTGGCGGCCATAACGCGGCGAACAGCCAATGGCTGTGCCAGCACCTGTTGTTGCCAGGCGGGCATACGAACCTGATTGCGGAATTGCTGATAGGGAATGTCGTCGATACAAAGGCTATCGCCGTGCAGTAAAAGTGTAGGGCAGCCATACAAATCAATAAGGGTGCCTTCATCAATCAGTGTGGCACCGCAGCGGCTGGCGTAATCCTGGCCAAGCAGAAAATCGCGGTTGCCGTGCATAAAAAACAGGCGAGTGCCCTGATCGGACAGTTGTTTCAGCGCAGTGGCAACGCCTTGTGATAATTCTGAATCATCATCGTCACCGATCCATGCATCAAAAAAATCGCCAAGAATATAAAGCGCATCAGCACCGGCTGCTTTTTGCTGCAAAAAAACGTAAAACGCCCGGGTGATATCCGGGCGTAATTCGTTCAAATGCAAATCGGAAATGAACAGAGCGGTCATAACAACAATTAAGCGACAGTTACGCGCTCAATAACCACAGCATCAACCGGTACGTCGGAGTGATAACCTTTGGTTGCTGTTTTAGCGCCTTTGATTTTGTTAACAACGTCCATGCCATCAGTAACTTTGCCGAATACACAATAACCCCAACCCTGACCCGATGGTGCGGTGTGATTCAGGAAGTTGTTGTCTTTCACGTTAATGAAAAATTGTGCAGTGGCACTGTGCGGATCGTTGGTACGAGCCATGGCAACGCTGCCGGTAACGTTCTTCAGGCCGTTTTCGGCTTCGTTCTGAATTGGCTCACGGGTCGTTTTTTGTTCCATGTCTTCGGTCATGCCGCCGCCTTGAATCATAAAGCCATCAATGACGCGGTGAAAAATAGTGCCGCTGTAAAAACCTTCTTCAGCGTATTGCTTGAAATTGGCGGCCGAAACCGGCGCTTTTTCAAAATCCAGCTCAAGCACTATATCGCCGTAATTGGTGTGCAAGGTGATCATGGGTAAGTCCTCCAGCGCTGGTGTAATGAAACGAGCTGCGCATAATACGCGTCCACCCCTGACTTGACCAGTTCGGGTTGATATTGGAGTGGGTTTCCTGAGTAAATAAATGTAGAGTAAATGCACTGAGGGCTGATTTTGCTGCATTTCGCGTCAGTTTTTGAGATGGCTTTACTGGCGGCTTTTAAAGAGTTGCGAATAAAAATTATTCAATAATGTTGGTGGTTAATTTATGAATCCTGGCAAATTCATTACGCTTGAAGGTACCGAGGGGGTCGGCAAGTCGACCAATTTGATCCACGTTCGCAATTGGCTTGAACAGCGTGGTATTGATGTGGTGGTAAGCCGCGAACCTGGTGGTACACCACTCGCCGAAGAAATTCGCGAAGTCTTGCTGGCCCAACGCAATGAAGCCTTTGATGCAGTGGCCGAATTGTTGCTGATTTTTTCAGCGCGTGCGCAGCATCTGGCGGGCGTTATCCGGCCCGCGCTCGACCGGGGCGCCTGGGTGTTGTGCGATCGTTTTACCGATGCCACCTATGCTTATCAGGGCGCCGGAAGAGGGTTGGACAAAGCGATGATTTTGCAGTTGGAGGCGATGGTGCAGCAGGGCTTGCAGCCGGATTTGACCATCGTGCTGGATATCGACGTGGAAACCGGCTTGCAGCGCGCCAGCCATCGCGGGGTGCTGGATCGTTTTGAGCGGGAAGAAGTTTCCTTTTTCGAGCGAGTGCGTGCCGGGTATCGCGAACGAGCCGCGGCAGCACCTGGCCGTTATGCGGTGGTTGACGCCGGCAACCCGCTTGAGGATGTGCAGCGACAAATCGATCAGGTGCTGGAGCGTTTGTTACCTGAACAACATTCTTCAGAAGTTCTCTAGAACTCCGGCTCGCAATCAATACTGATAAATTTTCCGGAAATGGGATGGTGCAGGTGGATATGGCAGGCGTGAAGCAGCAGGCGTGGCGCCATTGCCCGTAGCTCATCGGGAGCATACAGCTGATCGCCCAGAATGGCATGACCCATACTGAGCATATGAACCCGCAACTGGTGGGTGCGGCCACTCACCGGTTCCAGCTTCACCCGGGTGACTTGCCGGGCTTCATCGCGTTCTATGACCTGATAACGGGTATGCGCCGGTTTGCCGTGTTCATGGCAAACTTTTTGTAACGGCCGGTTGGGCCAGTCACAAATCAGCGGCAGCATGACTTCACCTTCATCCTGTTCCAGCAAGCCGCCTACCACCGCCATATAACGCTTATGTATGTCGCGCGCTTCAAACTGCTTGGTCATGGTTCGCAAGGTTTGATAATTCAGCGGAATCATGACAATTCCCGACGTACCCTGATCCAGCCGATGAACCACGCGCGCGTTGGGGTTGAATTTGAGCGCCCGATTGATCAGGCAGTCCTGTTTCTCGGGGCCTTTGCCGGGTACGGTAAGCAATCCGGCGGGTTTGTTGAGAATAAGCAGGTCGTCATCCTGATAGAGGATGGTGATATTGGCAGAAGACATGGGCACACATTTCAGCTGAAAAACGAATTATCGCAAATAACAGCTGCTGTTGGTAAGCTGCAATAACCCCGCGTTGGCAACCTCCGGATTTTTGGCATGATTGAATTCCCCGTTTTACCTTATCCCTGGCAGCAACAGGTCTGGCAGCAATATCTGGGATTGCTGGCCAGCGAGAGGATGCCCCACGCAATCATGCTGGCCGGACCCAAAGGGATTGGTAAAGCCCATGTGGCGCTGGCGCTGGCGCACTACGTGTTGTGTGCATCGCCCGTGATGGGTGTGCCTTGTGGTAAATGTCGGGGTTGTCAGTTGAATCAGGCGGGCACTCACCCTGATTTGCTGGAGGTGGCTCCGGAAGAAGACAGTAAAACCATCAAGGTTGACCAGATACGCACACTGACCGAATCCATGAGCAAAACCGCCCAGCAGGGCGGTTTTAAAGTGGTGGTGTTGCAGCCGGCCGAAGCCATGAACGCCAACGCCGCCAATGCCTTATTGAAAACGCTTGAAGAGCCGGCCAACAAAACCCTGCTGATTTTGATCAGCCATGCGCCTTTCAGTGTGTTGCCTACCATTCGCTCCCGCTGCCAATTGAAAATGTTACCCATGCCGGCTCGTGAGCAGGTACTGCATTGGATAGCGCCGTTGCTGGGCGGCAGCCAGGTTGCACCGGAACTGTTGATTGATCTGGCGCGTGGCGCACCCTTAACCGCCTTGTCATTGCTGAAAGACGACACTCTGGAGCAGCGCGAACAATGGCAGCTGCAGTTGGCGCGCCTGAGTCAGGGTGGCATCTCTGCCGTAGAACTGGCGGCGCAGTGGCATACCGGCGATATTACCGCGTTGCTGGAATGGCTATCGGCTTTGCTGCACAGCGTTGCCCGGTTGCAGCACGGCCATGAAGATGCGGTGGTTGCCCGTTTACCTGCCGACTTCAAAGTCAGCCTGGAATCGCTGCGCAGCGACGTGTTGCAGCGCTATCTGGAGAAGTTGTTACACATTAAGCGGTTGTGGAATAGTGGCGCCAACCCCAATAAACAACTGATGCTGGAAGAGCTGCTAATGGACTGGAGCGCACTGCTGCGCAGCGGGCAAAACGCTGCAGCGGGCGGCGGAAAGTTATCTGGACATCGCTAGGAAGATCATTTAGTGTTTCCCGCATTCATGCTGGCGTAACCGGCAACAGTTTCAACTTCGATGGATGGATATATGCAACCTCTCGGTGGCGGTGCCCGAAATGGCATTCTTTCTCTGACAATCAAGGATAAAGCCGTACTTTACGCTGCCTATATGCCCTTCGTAAAAAACGGCGGCATGTTCATACCCACCGGTAAAAGCTACAAGTTGGGTGACGAAGTCTTCATGTTGCTGAGCCTGATGGACGAACCGGAGAAAATCCCGGTGGCGGGCAAGGTGGTATGGGTTACACCCAAAGGCGCACAGGGAAATCGGGCTGCCGGCATTGGTGTGCAGTTCAGTGATCAGGACAATACCGCGGTTACCCGCATTGAAACTTATCTGGCCGGTGCGCTTTCGTCAGATCGCCCTACGCACACCATGTAACACGGTTGTTCTGCCTGCTGCCTTTCTATTTATTTCTGCTTCCTTGACGCAATTATTGACCATCATCCCGGCAGCATCTGCTGCGATGATTACGGTGTTATCTCATGTTAATTGACTCTCATTGCCACCTTGATCGACTAAAGCTTGATGTCTATGGTGGCGACCTTGATCAGGCCATCGCTGCAGCTCATGCTCGCGGTGTCCAGCAAATGCTCTGCATTGGTATCAGTCTGGCGAATATCCGTCAGGTGGTAGACATTGCCCAACAATATCCTTCTGTGGTCGCCTCGGTAGGTATCCATCCTTGCGATGTTACTGCCGGTACTGCCAGCATTGAGCAGTTACTCGACTGGGCGAAAGAAAGCAAAGTGGTTGCGTTCGGTGAAACCGGGCTGGATTACCACTACGAAACCGATAGCAAAGCGCTACAGCAGGAAAGCTTCATCATGCACCTGCACGCCGGTGCGCAAGCCGGTTTGCCGGTAGTGGTACATACCCGTGAAGCCAAAGCCGATACCCTGGCGCTGATCCGTGAACATGCCAGCCGCGAGTTCAGCGGTGTTCTACACTGTTTTACCGAAGACTGGGAGATGGCCCGCGAGGCGCTGGAACTGAACTACTACATCTCGATCTCCGGCATAGTGACCTTTAAAAATGCCGAGCAAATTCGCGAAGTGGTGAGAAAAATGCCGATTGACCGGCTATTGGTGGAAACCGACTCGCCTTATCTGGCACCGGTGCCTTATCGCGGCAAGCCCAACGAACCGAAAAATGTGCGTGAAGTGGCTGAGTTTGTGGCCGAGGTAAAAGGCCTGCCGTTTGAAGAGCTGGCACAACACACCACTGAAAATTTCTATCGTTTGTTTGGCAAGGCAAAGCAATATTTGCCCTAAACCCTGCACCGAAAATACGAACCTGGTTTTTACCGCCCCAGTTATTACGGACCCAGTTATGACGCAGCAACAAGTACAGAGACAGCAACTATTTAAAATGCTGGAATTGCAAGACAGCATGAACACCCGCGTTCACAGCGCCTGGCGCGAGCAGGGCAATGCCTGGTATCGCGCTATCTGGGTGGAATGTGCTGAATTACTCGACCATTACGGTTGGAAGTGGTGGAAAAAGCAGCAGCCGGACGTAGACCAGGTTGCGCTGGAGCTGATCGATATCTGGCATTTTGGATTAAGTATTTTGTTGCAAAAAAGCCCCGCCAGCGATGCGATGGTGAGCGAGGTTTTGGCGCAATTGGTGCAACCTGTCACCAGCGCTGATTTTCGTAAAGATGTAGAAGCCTTTGCGTTGGCAACGCTTCAGGATCAGCATTTTCATGTGCAACATTTTGCCGGCCTGATGCAAGGCGTAGAAATGACCTTTGATGATTTGTACAAAGGCTACGTGGGTAAAAATGTATTGAATTTTTTCCGTCAGGACCACGGCTACCAATCCGGCAGCTACCGGAAATTGTGGCAGGACGGTCGCGAAGATAATGAACATCTGGTCGAGGTGGTCAGCCAGCTGGATGCCTCGCTGGCTGATTTCAGCGAGCAGCTTTACGCTAGATTACTGGCGCGTTATCAGCAAAATTAACGATTTACGCGGCATTTTTTGCCGCAAAACCAGCGCGTTACGCCCCTGGTAAATGGCCGCGCTCTGTAAGAGCGGGAGTGGCAAAGGGCAGCGAATAACTGCTCTGCAGTGATTTGATAGATGAAATTGGTTATCAAATAACGCTATAATCCCGCCCCGATCAACGGCACAAGATGCCGGTTCTTCTGTTTTATCAACCGAATTTATTAAAAACGGAGTTCTATTGTGAAAGCACCTGTAAGAGTTACCGTCACTGGCGCAGCTGGCCAAATCAGCTACTCTCTTCTGTTCCGCATCGCTGCTGGCGACCTGTTGGGCAAAGATCAACCGGTAATCCTGCAATTGCTGGAGATTACTCCGGCACTTAAAGCACTTCAGGGTGTAGCAATGGAACTGGACGATTGTGCCTTCCCATTGCTGGCTGGCATCGTGACCACTGACGATCCGAACGTTGCTTTCAAAGATACCGACTACGCCTTGCTGGTAGGCGCTCGTCCTCGCGGCCCGGGCATGGAGCGTAAAGACCTGCTGTCTGCCAACGCTGCTATCTTCTCTGTGCAGGGTAAAGCGATCAACGATCACGCTTCCCGCAACATTAAAGTATTGGTTGTTGGCAACCCGGCTAACACTAATGCCCTGATTGCCCAGCGCAATGCGCCGGATATCAACCCGCGCCAATTCACTGCCATGACCCGTCTGGACCATAACCGTGGCCTGACCCAGCTGGCGCAAAAAACCGGTAAAACCGTAAACGACGTGAAAAAACTGATCATCTGGGGCAACCACTCTGCCACCCAGTATCCGGACGTTCATCACGCAACTGTTGACGGCAAAACCGCTACTGACCTGATTGACCAGGCCTGGTACGAAGCAGACTACATCCCGACTGTACAAC
Organism: Cellvibrio polysaccharolyticus; assembly: GCF_015182315.1. Lineage (NCBI taxonomy): Bacteria > Pseudomonadati > Pseudomonadota > Gammaproteobacteria > Cellvibrionales > Cellvibrionaceae > Cellvibrio > Cellvibrio polysaccharolyticus. The sequence goes on along the minus strand of NZ_PRDL01000001.1, from coordinate 2,523,798 downwards.
AGCGCGGTGCTGCTATTATTGCTGCCCGTGGTGCTTCTTCTGCTGCCTCTGCTGCTTCTGCTGCGCTTGATCACATCCGCACCTGGGCTCTGGGTTCTGCCGAAGGTGATTGGGTCAGCATGGGCGTTTACAGCGATGGCAGCTACGGCATCGAAAAAGGTCTGATTTACTCTTTCCCGGTTGTTTGCAAAAACGGCGATTGGGAAATCGTTCAAGGCCTGGAAATTAACGAATTCTCACGTGGCAAAATGCAAGCTACTGAAAAAGAGTTGCAGGAAGAGCGCGACGCAGTAAAAGAATTGCTGCCAGCGTAAGTCTTCTGAATAAACTCTCTCCTTGAGAGAGTGGTTTCCGGGAAAGCCCTTGCTCGCAAAGCAAGGGCTTTTTTATTGGATTAAATTTTTTACGTAAATAAAAACCCCGCTCGAATTTATCGAGCGGGGTTTTTTGTCGTCACCGGCAAGCGCCGGCCATCAAGCGAGTAGATTACAGACGTACACGAATACCGGCAGCAATCCGGCGCTCCTGCACAGATAACGAGTGGAACTGATTCTCGAATTGTGCGTAGTTGCGATAGTTGGTTTCTGTCAGGTTGGTACCTTGAACATACACCGTTACGTTGTCGATAACATCATAGTTAACGGACACGTCCAGATAGCCTGCTGCTTCAGTCCAGTTACCCATACTGATGGGGGCTTCGTTGGTGTTCAAGCCAACACGACCCTGGAAAATATCGCTGCGCCAGTTGTAAGCAATACGCGAGCTGAGTTTTTCACCCTGGTACCACAATATGGCGTTGTACTGATGCTCCGAGTTGGATTGCAGCGGGAAGCTTTTGCCTTCCAGATCTTCATCGCCCGAGTCACTATCGGAATAGGTGTAGTTAAATTCAACACCGGTATTACCGAAGATGCCCGGCAGGAAATCAAAGGATTGCTTGTAGCCCACTTCGAAACCGGCGAGGTCAGAGGCCGATACGTTCTGGGTCGTCCACACGTTAGCGGTACGGCGAACCACGCCGTCGGAATCCGGATAGGTGCGCGCTTCCTGCAAGGTTTCAGTCGCGGTATCTACCTGAATCAGGAACACACCTATGCCCAGAATGCTGCCTTCTGCAAAATACCATTCGGCAGAGGCGTTCCAGTTGTCCGCGCGCCAGGGTTTAACATTCGGATTACCCTGGTGGTTACCACCGCCCGGGCTGGTCACTACGTTGTATTTGCCTTCGGCATCTTCACGCGTACCGTCCGGGGTATAAACCTTGTATTCCTGATACCAGAGAACTTCGTCTTCGCCAACGTTAACCAGGTCGTTTTGACTCATGGTTTTGTTGTAGCCGAAACGCACAATCACATCATCCGTTGGGAAGAAGCTGATGTTCGCCGCTGGCAAAACATCGGTGAAGGATGTTTTCGTAGTCTTTGTACCCAGCTGCTTATACATTACCTGCCAGCCGGCTGGTGGTTTGCCCATTGCAGCTTCTGCACCACCACCGTAGTAGCTGCCTGGTGCTGGAACGGCACCAGCAGCGTAAGTGCTGTTTACCACTTCACGCTTGGTCTCAACAACTCTTAAACCGAGGTTACCGGCATAAGGAATACCAAACAGACCCTGGTCATTTTCAAAGTTGCCCTGGAAATAGATCGACGCAGAATCTTCAACAACCGAGTAAGCCTTTGCCGGGTCGGCAAATTTGGTGGCGCCAGGGTAAAGTGAATTCATAAAGCCATTGACGTTATCCAGAGACTTTGGATTCAACGCCGCCACACCTGATTCAAAGCCGTTAAACGGACCGAAATCGTTGTAGGAAATCAGCTGGGATTTCAAGTTGTCGAAGGGTGCTTGCCCCATGTCAGCATTGCCTTTGAAGTCGTACCAATCCGGGTAGCGTTGCCATACATAATCGCCTGGCAATTCCTTGAATTGCAGTTCTTCAGGAACGGCCGGGTCTGCCCAGGTTGAGTAACGGCCAGTGGGGGTCATATAGTCGGATTTGGTAGTTTTTACATCGCGACGATCCACGCGCACACCGAAATCAAACGATTTGAAGTCAGCAACTTCAAATTCATAGGAGCCGTCAGCGCGCAATACATCCATGGTCGCTTCGTCTTTTTGTTCAAAGGCAGCTGCCTGGAACAAATTCAAACGGTCGATGCTGGACAAATCATCGCCATACGTAAAGGTTGGATATTCTTTGGTGTAATCCACAGTGACCAGGAAAGGATCGCGTGGATCATTTACGCCATCGTTATCGGCATCAATCCAATACCAGGCAGGTGTACCTTGTTGAAAACTGGCTTCTTCCGATTTTCTGTTCGCTTCAGCGTGGATATAGCGCACAGAACCTTTGAAGGCTTCGCCTGAATCAAACGCCAATTCGAAGTTGCTGTTGATTGCGTCAGTGTGGTTTTGTTTGCTTTTGGTAGTTGCCTGGAAATCCGGCGCTTCAACGACAGCGACTTGCAGCGAGTTGATTACCCGATCCGGTGTATTGCCAGTGCCGCGCACTACAGTCTCTTTGGTAGTGACAGACCCTGGACGCAACACATCATAGTTGGAGTCGCGGCTACCATTAAATTGTGTTTCTACACCACGATCGTATTGGTCCATTTTGGTGTAAAAAACTTCACCGGTGAATGTTAATGAATCACTCAGGCGGGATTGGAACGAGGTGGCAAAGCCTTCGCGCTCACGCTCCATTACATAAGCTTTTACGCCATAACCTGCCGGTACCAGATAGCGGTCAGTAGTGGTGTTGCCGTCGCCATTCAAATCCAGCGGGTCGCCACCGGCGTTCACGAAGCCCAGACGTGAGTCTTCGTACATTTGATAGTTGGCTGCGTTGGTCAGCGAGCTGAATGCGCCAAAGGTGAAGCCGAGGTCGCCATTATTCCAGGCTACGAAAGCATTAACGTCGTGGTTGGCATCTTTGGTAATGGAGCCTTCAGAGGTTTCCAGTGCAGCGGTGCCAGTCCAACCCTGTTCCATATCCAGAGCGCGGCGGGTTTTCAGATCAATTACACCGGAAATACCGCCCGCAGCAGTGGATGCAGACTGGGATTTAATAACGTCTACGCCGGCAACCATGGAGGCAGGGATGTCGGAGTAGTTAGCGCTAACCTTGGTAAGGGACCATGGGCTAAGGAAAGCTTCTCCATTTAATGTAGTCAGTACCTGCGGCATACCGCGCACGTTCAGGCTTGAGCCTTCACCGGCTTCGCGGTCAATTTGCACGCCGGATACACGCTGCAAGGAGTCGGCGATGGTTACGTCGGGTAATTTCCCGATATCTTCCGCAACGATTGAATCCACAATCACAGCAGAATTACGCTTTACATCTACAGCCGCTTTCTGCGAGCCGCGAATACCGGTAACTACGATTTCTTCAACCGAGCCCCCGTCCACACCTGCGTTCTGCGCAATTGCCGGGCTGGCCAATACCGCTACCGACAAAGCAGCGACACAAGATGACAAAATGGTTTTTTTAAAATGTGGAGAGCCCATGAAATCCTCGTAATGGTTGAACCCCATAACATGTCACAGACAACCCCGATCAGCCTTATCGCTGCGGAAAAACAGCAGGATGATTGCCAGCAGGGACGACCCGTCAATGGAATGTGGTTACTCAATGAATAGGCGGAACACCTTTGTTTATTACTTATCGCTTATTGCTTTTATGTTGTTGGATGCTGAAATCCAGAAACGGGCGTAATAATGTTAGATTATGTAATCGTTTACAACCGTTTTACGTGAAAAAGGTTAAAATTTTTAAAGAAGTGTTGGCAATGCAATACGGCTTGGGGCTAATAAATATCTATTATTGTTTATTATCAGTAACTTAATTGTTTTTTAGTGGTGGACTATTTTAGGGCTTACTGCCATTGAAAATCTCAAATATCGCATGATATTAAGTAACCGTTTACATTTTTGTCGCATGAAACATATTTTCCTTGATGGAAAATGCCTGGAATGGTTACTCGAAGTCAGCACTTCAGTAGCCGTTCCTCATTAAGGAATCCCGACTTTCTTGCTGTGGTCGCTGGTTGGAATTGGCAGGGAAAACCGGGGGCTCCCGGTGTTAAAAATCCGGCGGGGCCCGGCCGGATGCAGTGAGGGATATCACGGGAATGGCAATCCAGGGCGCTGGCGACGGGTTTCATCTGTCAGGCTAATGTGAAGCCTTGGGATATCCCGATTTTAAAGCTCGCCAGGCGCGAAAGTGTTTTCGGAGGGCAGCTTAATGTGGCCTGGCCGGCACAGGAAACTCAGGGTATCGTTCTTTGAGTTTCTGGCCCAGATAGATACCGGTTTGCAGGCTCAGGTGATGTTCATCCCAGCTGAAAGGTTTGTTGTTAAAAAACAGTCGGCAACTGCCAATATCATCGCCGTCACACAACAATGCTTTTTTGCTGATAAATACCACCCGATCTGACGGCAAGGTTTTCAATTCCTGTTCGTACAAGGCAAAGCTCTTGATAAATTCCTGCGATTGACGAATATCTATTTGCTGGTTAACCAGCTCCGCCATGCCCCGGTTCAGCACGATGTAATTGCCGAGCACAATGATATTTGCATCCGACAGCGCCTCAATTGCCTCAAGAGTTTTGGCCAAATTTTCTGCCCGGTACCAATCAAAGTAAACACTGATAATAACCTGATCAAAATCTTTCAAATAATCAGCCGACAGTATTTTCCGGTTGTGATCAATGCATTTTTGACGATCAGGATGTTGAGGGCTTAACAGACTCTGATCTTCGGCAATAAGCGGCGGACAACCGCCAGGCAAAGTATCCATTACATAATGCTTTTCAGGAAATGCCGTTAAAAACATATTAAGGGCATCGGGAGCATGGCTGTCTCCCATAATCAAAACGTTGTTGGTTTTATCGGGAGAGGGCACTTGGCAGTTATCCGATGCGCGTGTTTTGCACAATCTGGACAAAAGCCGGAAACGATCACCCATACCTTCTTCGATTTTTTCCTGGGTAAACTGATTGGCACCAAACCGCGAGGGCCAACCGTCACTCTGGATAATAATCAGGCTGCTTGCGGTAATAATGCCGGCGGACAGAAGCAGAGTGAGCGCCAGCGTTTTTCCTGAGATTTTGAAATGGTGACCGGATTTTTTTCGAAAAGGTGTTTCTACAAAGCGGTACATCAAATAGCCGCCACCGAAACTTAATACCGCAATCGACAATTGAGCGGTCCATGTGAGCACCGGGAAAAAAGCGTACTTGTAAATAACGATCAATGGCCAATGCAATAAATAAGCGGAATAGGAAATCAGTCCTGTGAAGCGTGGCAGGCTGCTCCCAAGTAGCCTTGCAGTGGATGTGTTGGCCGTTGAGTGAATCAATAGTGCGGTTCCCAGTGCCGGAATCATAGCGCTCAAGCCTGGGAATAGTGTGTCTTTCTGGTAAATAAATACCGGTGTTAAAATCAGGGCCAGGGCAATAAGTGAGACGCCTTCCCGTAGCGCCCGGGTTTTTATTTGTGATTGATATAAATAAAAGGCCATCGCGCCAAGGGCAAATTCACAAATTCGAAATGGCATCATAAAGAAAACCATCGAGCTGTCGTGCAATAACCAGTACTGGGCGCAAACCAGTGAAATGGCACCGGGAATAATTAATACCGCAATTGACCAGCGCCTGGCGAAAAATAATAAATAGAACGGCCAGACCAGATAAAATTGCTCTTCAACGGAAAGGCTCCACATATGCAGCAAGGGTTTCATTGCCGCGTCAGTACCAAAATAACCGGATTCTAACCAGAGAAATATATTGGCGACCGAGAAGAGTGCCTGCAAAGCACTATTTCCCAGCGCTTCCAGTTGTGATGCAGAAAAAAGTATGCAGCCGGCTATCAATGTTAGCGCAAGGGTGAAAAGTAAGGCGGGCAGCAGTCGACGCGCCCGGCGCACGTAAAAGTCTGCCAGGGAAAAACGATCTTTCTCTATCAGGTTGCGTATATGCGATGTGATTAAAAAGCCGCTAATGACAAAAAAAACATCAACCCCGATAAAACCGCCGCTAAACAGGGCAATGTCCAGGTGAAAGAGTAAAACGGCCAGAATGGCAACGCCTCGCAACCCGTCAATGTGCGGAAAATAAGCGTTGCCAGGTCGAGATTGCGTCATAGATAAAATCACCAGGGGTCGTTCAGGCGGTTGATCGTTTTATTGTTAAGGCTGCCAATTACAAGAGCCTCTTTTTCGAGGCTCCTGATCAACCCGTTATTGAATTACCTGCTGTTAAAGACTATGCCCACAATTTAATAAAATCCGTCAGAGTTTTGTAATTTCCAACCAGCCACTGACGGATTTTCCAGCGGGCACTGTCCATTTTTCGGTCAGTACGGCACCGCGTTCCATGCAGATATAGTGTTGTTCCTGGCCGGCGCCGATATCGGCAATGTTGGCAGCGTTGGCAGCGCCCGGGTTCCAGGTGACCACGCTGGGGGCGTTGTGGTGATCAATGCGGATGCGTGGTTGGGAGTTTTCAATAACCAGACTTTCGCTAACCGCCGGGAATACGCGATCTACTTCGCCGTGGAATTGCAGCGGGCCATGTTGTTGCTTGCTGGCGTGTTTTTCGAGATTGTCCAGGTAGGTTTTTCCGGCCAGAACCGGGATTTCTACTGCCGCCAGATTGCTCACCGGGTGGTAGCTGTGTAGTGCCCAGCTGGTAGTGAAGTCATTTTCGCTGTCGTTGTTGACCGTCAATTCCAGTTTGGCCGATGCGCCCAATGAAAAGCGCAGGCTTGCCGAAAATGCCTGGGGAAACAGCGGGTGATTTTGACTCGCAAAGCTGAACAGCAACTCAACGGTGTTGTCTGTGGAGGTGCTGGCTGAGGTCAGTTGCCATACGTTATTGCGAGCAAAGCCGTGTTTGGCGGCCTGGCTGTCGGTTTCGTGAGGGCCAAACCAGGGAAGGCAAACCGGAACGCCACCGCGCAGCGCAGCACCTTCCGAGAAATTGCAGTTGGGGCTCAACCACAGTAAATCCTCGCCCCTGGTCGGAACAAATGACAGCAAGTGCGCGCCCTGAAAGGCGATTACCGCTTCAAACGCAGACGTTTTAACCTCCAGTAGTGGCAAACCTTCGCCCGGCGCTGCCGGGTAGCGATCGCGGCTGGAAACCAGTTGCAGAAATGGAGATTGTTCAATCAGGGCGAGTGTCGCCGAAGACAATACAGACATGTACAAACCTTATTGCAGGAGGTTGGCGATAGAAAACAGCAAGTGGCGAATTTTAACCAATGGCTGAACATCCTGCATCCCAATTCTCATGGGTGTTACCGTCGGCTTTGGCATTGACGGCCATACACAGTATCATGCGCCCCCGGATTTTGATGAGTGAAAGGTAATCAAGTGAGTAAACCGCAATTTGTTATTGGGCAACGTTGGATCAGTGAATCTGAAGCCGAGCTGGGATTGGGGATTGTGCTGGACATGGCCAATCGTCGGCTCACGCTGAGTTTTCCGGCAGCAGGCGAGCGCCGTACCTACGCTGTAGACAACGCCCCGGTGAGTCGTGTGGTTTATCAGGTTGGCGAAAAAGTGAATCACCAGAATGGCACCGGCATCACTATCACCCGCGTGCTTGAACAACAGGGTTGTCTGCTGTATTTCGGCACCACTGCCGACGGTGAAGAGTTGGCGATTCCGGAATTCGAACTGGACAGCTTTGTACAGTTTTCTACCCCTAAAGACCGCTTGTTTGCCGGTCAGCTGGACAAGCACCGCCATTTCACACTGCGCTATCAAACCCTTCATTACTTGCATCAGCATCGACACTCACTTGCCTATGGCCTCGCCGGGCCACGGGTGCAGTTACTGCCGCATCAGCTTTATATCGCCGGCGAAGTTTCTTCACGACACGCGCCGCGCGTTTTGCTGGCCGATGAAGTGGGTTTGGGTAAAACCATCGAAGCCGGCTTGATTCTGCATCAACAATTGATCAGCGGTCAGGTCAATCGTGCGCTCATCGTGCTGCCGGCCAGCTTGCAACACCAGTGGCTGGTGGAAATGCTGCGCCGTTTCAATCTTGCCTTCACCTTGCTTGATGAAAAGCGCTGTCAGGCGCTGACCGGGCTGGATAGTGACGAAATCTCGGTTGACTATCATGATGAAGATGATGACGAGCGCGCGTCCGAAGTCACCAATGACAACCCGTTTGAATCCGCCCAATTGGTAATTTGCTCTCTGGATTTTCTGACCGGCAACCCATTGCGCTTGCAACAAGCAGTAAGCGCCGGTTGGGACATGTTGCTGGTTGACGAAGCGCACCACTTGTTGTGGAGCGAAAATAATGTCAGCAATGAATACCGTTGTATCGAAGCGCTGGCGGCGGTGGCACCGGGGCTTTTATTGTTAACCGCTACGCCTGAGCAGTTGGGGCTGGAGAGTCATTTTGCCCGGTTGCGTTTGTTAGACCCGGATCGCTATTACGATCTGCCGGCTTTTATTAAAGAACAGCAGGCTTATCAGCCGCTGAACAACCTGGTGCAGCAATTACTGGCGCACAAGGATTCTGCTGCAGCTTCGCTGCCCGATGCCTTGATAAAACAACTCGCTACCTGGTTGCCATCGGCAACGCCTGCGGCGGTAAAAGCCGGTGATTTTTCCGTACAAATCGACAGCTGGATTGCCGAGCTGCTGGATCGTCACGGCACCGGTCGCGTGTTGTTCAGAAATACCCGTAACTCGGTAAGCGGCTTTCCCGACCGCCAATTGCATGCTCATGAAATTGAGCTGACTGAAGAGCAGCGCGAAGCGCTTAATGGCGAAAAGTTGATTGAGGTGTTGCGCCCGGAAAAATTCTGGCAACAGCAATCCGATGAAGCCTGGTGGCTGGCTGACCCGCGTGTAACCTGGTTGAGCGAATGGTTGAAACAAAACCGTCGCAAAAAAGTATTGATCATCTGTGCTAAAGCCCAAACGGCTGAATCGCTGGAAGACTACCTGCGTTTGAGAAAAGGCGTATTGTCGGCGGTATTCCACGAAGGCCTGAATTTAATTGAACGCGATCGCGCGGCAGCTTATTTTGCCGATACGGAAGAGGGCGCGCAGGTTCTGGTGTGTTCTGAAATCGGCAGTGAAGGGCGCAACTTTCAGTTTGCCCACGACCTGGTGATGTTTGATCTGCCGATAAATCCGGATTTGCTCGAACAGCGAATTGGCCGTCTGGATCGTATTGGTCAAACCCAAACCGTCAATATCCATGTTCCTTTTTATCAGGCCACCGCGCAGCAACGTTTGCTAGCCTGGTACCATGAAGGGCTTAATGCCTTTGAAAAAACCTCGGCCATTGGTCAGGCGGTGATTTCCCATTTTGGTGACCGCTTTTTGCAGGCACTCACTCAGCGCGATGATGGCGACTTCAATAACTTGTTGAAAGAAGCCGCAGTGCACAGCGCATCGCTGGTGCAGCAAATGCAGGAAGGTCGTGATCGTTTGCTGGAGCTGAACTCCTGCAAGCCCGAACAGGCGGAAAAGTTGGTGGATGCGTTGCAAGCGGCTGAACCCGCCGTTTTGTCCAACTACCTGGATGCGGTATTTGATGCGTTCGGTGTCGACTCGGAGCGTCATAGCGAGCGCAGTCTGGTGTTGCATCCGGGCGATCACATGCGGGTGCCATCTTTCCCGTGTTTGCCCGAAGGCGGCGTCACCGTCACCTTTGATCGCACCCAGGCGTTATCCCGTGAAGATATGCAATATCTTACTTGGGAGCATCCGCTGGTTCGCGGCGCCCAGGAATTGGTGACACTGAGCGATTTTGGTAATACTGCTTTTTGCACCTTAAAACTGCCTCCGTTAAAACCCGGCACGTTAATGTTGGAAGCCCTGTTTATTTTGCATTGCAGTGCGCCGGCGCATTTGCAGTTGTTCCGCTATATGCCGCAATCCATGTTGCGGGTGTTGCTGGATAATAATGGCAAGGATCTGGCGGCGGTATTGGGTGTAGAGCAAATTAGCAAACTGCTGCAAAAAGTGCCCCGTAATAACGCTCGGGACATTGTGCGTCACGCCAGGCCTACCTTGTTAACCATGCTCTCGCAAGCGGAAGAGAAAACCGCAGCAAAACAACACGAATTGATTCAGGCGGCAAAGGATTCCATTACTGCGCAATTGACTGCCGAGCTGGAGCGTATGAAAGCCTTGCAGCTGGTCAACCCCAACGTGCGCCAATTGGAAATTGATAATTTGCAACAACGGCTTGACGACAGCCTGGCTTATCTCTCCCAGGCTACGCTGCGGCTGGATGCGCTTCGTGTCATTATGATTATTTAATCGACTTTTTATCGGAAATAAACCATGTATATATTTTCAGCCAATGCCACCGCCAGCAAAGCTCGCGATGATATTGAAATCGGTCAAAAAAAAGCTTTCATTGTTTACATTCATTTTGCCGATCTATTCGGTGCCGAACAGTTATGCAAAATTTATTTAATGCGCGCCGGTTTTACCGCCATTGAAATTGAAAAGCGCAAGCTGGTGCCAAAAAATTTGCTGGAAGATCCGCGGGTAGTGATGGCCGATAAAGCAATGGCCGAAGCCATAAAAACCGGTTATATGATTCAGTTGTTTGATGAGTAAAACGGGATAGACGAATGACCGCTGTTCGGTCATTCGTCTATTTTTTGGCAGGTTCAATCCGGTTTTTTGTGGTCGGCGGTAAAGGCTTTGAATTTTTCCAGTGTTTCTTCGCTGATGTGATGCTCAATGCCTTCTGCATCGTACTCAGCCGCCTCGCGGCTCACGCCCAGACTGATCAGAAAATTAAGAATAATCTGATGTCGCGTTTTGCACTTTTCTGCCAAATCCACGCCGGTCGGCGTTAAAAATATCGACCGGTAGGGTTGGCTGGAAACATAACCCTCTTCTTTCAAACGGTTTAATACCTTGCTGGCGGTGGCGTGTGTAACGCCAAGGCGTTGCGCCAGATCGCTCAGGCGGGCTTCCTGATTTACATGAATCAAATCGGCGATCAGTTCGACGTAATCTTCCGTCGTTTCTACCTTATGGGCCTCGCGAACTCTTGAGAACCATTTGGCCTGAATTTGTGGGTCAACCAGTTGTTTGGGCACAACCTGCTCCTGGGGAAAAGGATATGACGGCGCTTCGTTGCTGCGTCATCACCACCGGCTTGCATGAGCCGGCGGATGGAGTCTTCTGCATAAGGGTTAGGAAACCGTGTCGCTATCTTAAAGCAACCGCTACCCTGGAGCTATGATTCAGATCAGTAAAGCCCTGCTATAGGCGCGTGCACCACTTCCCGATTTAACAAACATTATTCTTTCTCACCTGAGAATCTCTTGCATCGCTCTTGACGCAAAAGTGTAGCAACTGCTAAATTTGTTTGCTTTGGCATCATTGAAGATTTCAGCAATCGGCATCGGGAACCCGGCGTATGAAAAAGAACCAGCTTCGGAAGGTAACACTGGCCGTTTCGGCCTGTCTGTTGGCAAGTGTGGGGCACGGGGCGCTTGCTGCTACCGCAGTGGAAGAAACGCTGGTCACCGGGCTGCGTGATCGTCTGGCGAGCGCCGGGCGGCTGCAGGATGTTATTCAGAAAACCGAAGTGCTGGACAGCACCCTGATTGATGCGCGTCAGGCGCTGAATTTATCCCAGGCTATTCAACATCAGCCCGGCGTTCGGGTTTCCAACGAATGTTCCATGTGCGGTGCCAAGCGGGTAATGCTCAATGGCATGCGCGGTGAACACACCACTATTCTGGTGGATGGCTTGCCGGTGCATACCATGATCTCCGGTTTCTACGCTCTTGATGCGCTGGCAACCACCGGCATTGATCGCATCGAGATTGCGCGCGGTGCCGGCGCCTCATTGATTGCACCCGAGGCAATTGGTGGCACGGTTAACGTTGTTACCCGGGATGCGCAAAGCAATTATCTGGAAGCTGATATTTCTGCCGGGCAGCATGGTTATCAGGCCCTGCAAGCCTATGCGACCGGCGTTTCGGCGGATGCCCGAACCGGTTTGACGCTCATTGCCCAGTACGACACCCATGATCAGACCGATGGTGATAACAATGGGGTTTCCGAAAAGCCTTTCCAGGAAAACAGCAGCCTGAGTGCGCGTTTATCGCACGATATAAACGACCATAACAATGTCCAGCTGCGAGTCGCCCGCGTTAATTCAGAGGTTTTCGGCGGGCCGGTATTGGGCGATGTGGTGCACAGTATCGGTTCTGCCTTGGCCAGTTACGATGGTGTCGAGTCGGAGCAGCTGTTTGAAGGCGGTAATGTGAATAACCGTTTTATTGGCAAACCCTGGGAAACCCTGGAGTGGGTTGATACCACCCGTGAAGAGGCCTATTTAAAATGGCTGACAGAATTCTCTGATACGCTGAGCGCTGAATTCGCCTGGAGTTATGCCGATCACACGCAGGATTCTTTCTACGAAGGTATTGATTATTACGCTGAGAACACCATGAATTATTATCGCGGTGCCTTCGACTGGCTTTGGCATCCGCAGCATTTGCTCACCTTTGGTGTTGACCATCGCTCGGAAACCTTGCGCTCAAAAACTGAAGCGCTGCAGGACGTTGAGAACTTTATCTCGGACAGTTTTGATTACGATACCTACGGCTTTTTTCTGCAAAACACCTGGACGCCGGCCCTGCCGATGGAAATTTCTGCCGTATTGCGGGTAGATCGCGTCCAGGCAGATTTTATCGATCCTGCCAAACCCGGTGTCGAGATTGAGCAAACTTTTATTGCCCCCCGGCTGGATGCCCGTTTTTTTCATACGCCCGCTATTACTTCGCGTTTATCCATCGGGAAAGGGTATCGCGCGCCCCTGTCTTTTTTTGAGAGCGAGCACGGCATTCTTGATGCGGAAATGGGCTATTTAATTGATGTCGATAAGCTGGAAGAATCGCTTTCTACCAATTACGCATTAAGTTATGAAGGCGAAAAACTGGATGCTACTTTTTCTGTGGCATACACCAGTCTGAACAATCTGGCTTCGCTGGAGCACACCGAAGAGGGCGTGCCGGTTTTGTCGCAGCTCAGTGAAAAAGCGAGCGTCACAACGGCAGATCTGGTGCTTGGCTATCAAATCACCGACTATTGGGGCGCTCGATTTTCTTTCGAAAATTTTGACTATGATGATGCATTCAAGGCCTCTTACGCCATCGCCCCTATTGAGCAGCGGATTACTTTGGGTACGGAATTTCAATGGCATAAGTTTTCGCTGAATATGGACGCGGTCTGGTATGCCTCGCGTAACCTTGCTGAATACGGTTATGAAGGGTTCGATGATGAGGCGGAGTTAATTGCCAAGCCGTTAAAAGCGCCATCTTATGCGCTGGTAAACTTCAAAGCGGCCTGGGCATTTAGCGATGATTTCAGTGTTTATGCCGGCGCTAACAATGTATTCAATTACAGCCAGGTAAGAAAATCCGGTTCACCGCTGATGTATTTGAGAGGGTACGATGTGGCCTATATATACGGCCCGATGGATTCCCGGGAATTTTATACCGGGGTTAAATGGTCTTTTTAAGCGATGGCAACCCCATAATGATTAGAAAATATGGCCCGGTGATTTTTTGCATCGGGCTGTGGTTGGGTATGTCTGTGCCGGTCAGTGCAGCTTTGTCTGGCATGCCGCTAAACGTGTTATCAGATCACCCGGATGCTTCGCTGCAACCAAAAAAGCCGCAATTGTTGATGTTCTATCAGCCGGATTGTCGCTGGTGTGGTTTGCAAATGCAGGCAATGCAAGCGGTGCAGTCGGCTTGCCCGCAAGTGGTTATGCAATTGGTCGGTATTCGCGGCAGTGATCGCCAATTGAGAGCAGAGCTGCGACGTCATCGCAGTGAGCTACCGGCTTTTGCTGGCACAGAAACTTTTCTGCGCAAGGTGGGTGGTGTTGAAGCAACCCCGATGACACTGGTGTTAAATGCGCAAGGCGAAGAGGCAGGGCGCTATCGTGGCTACCTGAATGAAGAGCAGTTGCTGGCGGCGGCCAACTGGCTGACCGGCAGCACTTGTCGTGCATTGCAAAAATAACAGATAAAAAAATGGCCTGAATTATTCAGGCCATTTTTTTTAGCGGATTACTCCGGCTTTTTACCGCGGTAACCTTTGTTTTTGGTATCGCGGTCACGCACTTTCGGCTTGCCCTTGAACTCACCTTCACGGCGCGGCTTGTCAGAGAAAGGGCGTTTCTCACGCGGTTCGCGAGAGAAGTTGCCACCTGCACCTGTGTCCACGGTAATTTCCAGCGGACGGTTGCGCACGCGCACTTTCTTCAGTTGGGTCAGCGTTTCTGCTGGCAAACCTTTGGGCAGATCAACGGTTGAGAAATCATCAAACAGTTTGATATGGCCAATGTTACTGCTGGAAATGCCGGCTTCATTGGCGATGGCGCCAACGATATCACCAGGACGTGCTTCGTGGTTGCGGCCTACCTCAATGCGGTAGCGCTGCATGTTTTCGTCAGAGGCGAATTCGCGACGCGGACGATCTTCACGGCTGCCGCCACGAGGACGGTCACTGCGCTCGCCGCGACTATCGCGATCACGGCCGCCACGATCATCACGTTCGCGGAAACTGCCGCGTTCATCTCGTGAGCGGTCTGGTTTAACGTCAGTGAATTTCACTTGCAGCGGACGCTCTCTTTGCACTAAAAACGCCAGCGCAGAAGCAATCTCTTCCGGTGAAACATCATTTTTGTGGCTGAATTCTGCCAACAAATCGTTGAAGAATGTCAGGTCAGTTTGCTCTGCCAACGTAGTAGAAATTTGCTGGGTAAACTGATCAATACGGTGACGAGTTACCGTAGCGCCGCTTGGCAATTCCATCAGCGTAATAGGCTTGCGAGTCGCTTTTTCGATGGTGTACAGCAGGCGTTTTTCACGCGGTGCAACAAACAGAATCGCTTTGCCGCTACGACCGGCACGACCGGTACGGCCAATACGGTGAACGTAAGCTTCGCTATCGTAAGGAATATCGTAGTTAACAACGTGGCTTACACGCTCAACGTCAATACCGCGCGCGGCTACATCGGTAGCGATAACGATATCGAGTTTGCCATTTTTCAGGCGCTCAATGGTGCGCTCACGCAGCTGCTGGTTCATATCACCATTCAGTGCAGAAGCTGCGTAACCACGAGCTTCCAGTTTTTCAGCCAGCTCAACGGTTGCAGTTTTGGTGCGCACGAAAATAATCATGCCGTCAAATGGCTCAACTTCCAGAATACGGGTAAGCGCATCCACTTTGTTGGTGCCGCTTACCATCCAGTAAACCTGCTCGATGTTGTCACCGGTAGACTGGTTGCTGGCGATTTTGATTTCTTGCGGGTCGCGCAAATAGCTGTCTGCTACCTTGCGGATTTCGCGTGGCATGGTGGCAGAAAAAAGTGCGGTTTGACGGGTTGCCGGAGTGTGTTCCAGAATCCACTCTACATCGTCAATAAAGCCCATGCGCAGCATTTCGTCAGCTTCGTCGAGTACCAGACTCTTCAGGTTGCTGAGGTTAAGGCTACCGCGACGCAAATGGTCCATAACACGACCGGGCGTGCCAACGACGACGTGAACGCCACGCTTTAAGGAGCGCAGCTGGCTGGTCATGTCCTGACCGCCGTAAATTGGCAGTACATGGAAACCGGGGATTTCGCTGGCGTAGCGATGGAAGGCTTCAGCAACCTGAATGGCCAGCTCACGCGTTGGCGCCAGTACCAGAATTTGGGGTTCGGCCAGTTTGATATCCAGACGGGATAACAATGGCAGCGCAAATGCAGCGGTTTTACCGGTGCCGGTTTGCGCCATACCTACAATGTCTCCACCGTTGAGCAATACCGGAATTGCGGCAGCCTGAATAGGTGAAGGTTGTTCGTAGCCAACAGATTGAATGGCTTTAAGAACGGGTTCGGAAAGAGCGAGATCGCTAAATAATACAGGTGATGACATGCTTGAACCTTGTTGTGAAGCAATGGAAAACGACATTGCCCGGTCACGCAAACTACGCAGGGTCTTGTCGTTAATGTATTTAAATAAAACCTGTGACGCTCTGATGCGAGTGATCGTATTGGCGGTAACCATGCGAACAAACAGGGGAAACAGAAGCGCTGTGATCTGATTAATTCGCGATGCAGTCGATAACCCGGATTGCAAGCTGGCAGCAATAATTACCATCAACCGACGGCAACACCAATGCTGTTAGCAAACAAACTGATATGGGTATACTGGCATTTGGAACAATTGGATCAACATATCCCTGGCACCTGATGCTAAAACAATACGTTCAAGCGGTACCATGTAACCTTTGAGCAACCTTGCTCGATAAAGGATTACGTCACTTGGAAAGGCTGGATCGCGACTTGCGTCGACGATAAAGGAAATCAATGATTACGGGCAGCCTTCAGACATCCGGTCTGTTCAGCATCACCCCGCGCGACATCATTGGGTTTTACAGAGGCTTTACTGAAAGTGGGCGCAGTATAGTGATTCCTTTAACAATTTACCAGCGTCAATATAATAAACCCTTGCTATTGGCTTATTTGTTCAGTTTGCGAGGCGAAAGCGTGCCAGTAAACGGTCCAGCGAATTGGCAAATGCCTGGCGATCCTGCGGCGAATAAGGGGCTGGGCCGCCGGAGTTGATGCCGCTGCTGCGCAGTGTTTCCATAAAGTCGCGCATGTTTAATCGTTGGCGCACATTTTCGCGGGTGTATTCTTCGCCGCGTGGATTGACCACAATCAGCCCTTTGGCAACCGCTTCGGCAGCTAACGGAATATCGGCAGTTACCAGCAAATCACCACTGACGGCAGTGTCGACAATGTAATTATCGGCCACGTCAAAACCGCTGCTGACCTGAATGGCGCGAATCAAGGGTGATGGCGGAACCGAAAGCGGTTGGTTGGCGACCAGAGTCACTTGAGTGGCTGTTCTCACCGCGGCGCGAAAAACAATTTCCTTGACCGGTTTCGGACAGGCATCGGCATCAATCCAGATTTGCATGACAGGGGTTCCGCAAACGAAAACGCCAATTATACCTGTTACACTCGGTTCAGGATAAAGACAGAGATTTGCAATGACTGCATCGACGCATGAAAAACATATTTCTACCACCGCCCTGGCCCGTTCGCTGGCCAAGGAGAGTAAGGAAGTTTTTGTACTGTTGGCCAAAGGCGGCTGGATTATCAAAGTGGATGGTCATTGGCAACTGACCGCCAAAGGACGTTTCGAAGGTGGCATTTATCTTACCCATCCCAAGTTTGGTGAATACATTGCCTGGCCGGAGTCGGTACAAAACCACCCGATATTTTTGATGCTACCGGACGCACCGCTGAGTGCAACGCATCTGGGGCAAAAAGCCGGCTTGCCCGCACGCCTGGTTAACCTGTTACTGGCAGAGCGTGGCTGGATTAAAAAATACTTGCACGGTTGGTGTTTGACGCCTGCGGGCGCAGCGCTTGGCGGGCAGCAGCAGGAAAATGAACAATCCGGCATTCCTTATGTGACCTGGCCGGAAACTCTGCTCGAACAACCCGCTTACCAACACATTGTTATGAGCCTTTCGCCGAATTTATCGGTCACAGAAGGACGTGCCTTGAACGGTCAGGGGTATCGCAATAGCGCAGAACGCCTGATTAATAATTGGCTTTATCTGACTGGCGTCAATTACGCAACCAGCTATGCCCTGGCTGAAGATATTGGCGTTACTGCGGATTTTTTTGTACCGGAAATTCGCTTGTGTATAGACTATTGGGATGCGCAAGCTAATGCCGCGACCATTTCCAACCAGTTGGAAAAGCAGCAGCGTTATCGACAGCATCAAATCAGCTTTCTCGAATTACGCGATACAGATTTACCCTTGTTGGACGAAGTGCTGGCAAGAGAATTATTTCGGCATGGCATGGCCGTTTACTAAGGCCGGTCGCTGCAAATTGACGCATTACTATCGGAGGATTTACCAATGGCCAGTGTGTTTACGCTGATTATGGAAGAAAAAATTCCAGGACATTTTGTCTGGCGCGACGAGCAGTGCATCGCCATCATGACCATTCAACCCATCCGGGCGGGGCATGTGCTGGTGATTCCCCGGGAAGAGATTGATCAATGGACAGATTTGCCGTTGGCAACCGCTACGCATTTAATGCAGGTAAGCCATAAAATCAGCAATGCGCTAAAAAAAGCTTTTCCGTCGTTGCGTGTGGGTTTGATGATTGCCGGCCTTGAAGTGCCTCACACGCACATCCATCTGGTACCGATTGATTCCATGGAAGACCTCAGTTTTGCCCATGCAAAAAATGCCGATGCAGAAAGTCTGGCTGCTGCTGCGGAAAAAATTCGTGAGGTGTTGGCGGCAGAGAGCAGCGCCGCCTGACCATGAATGCGGACATCGGGTTAATGAGTTGTTGTCAGGAAAATTGCTAAAAAAAGAGCTGCCTGGCGCAGCTCTTTTTACGTTGGACGGCGGGTAAGCCCTAGCGCGGCTGGAAGTTGCGCAGTATGTCGCCGCCGTAGGGGGCGTGTGGTAAATGTTCTTCAATCAAATCAATCGCGCCTTCATACACTTTGTGCACATCCGGCTTCAGACCAGTGCTCATGCGGCGGGACAACATAGTCATTGGAAAAAGGCAATGTTGGGTGCCGGTGATGCACAGGGCGCGGCTGCGGCCAACCCGATCAATATAAATTTTCCATTGCAAGGAGGGCAGGTCAGCTTCCAGCACGCGTCCCATTACAGCGCCCAGCGCCTGCAAGGCTTCGGTGTCAGTGGAAGGAATCAAGCCCTGATTAATTATGGTCTGAAGTAAATCCAGATCCGACATATTGCCTCGCACCTGACTGCCCAGACGAGTGCGTGCCAGCTGATCAATACTATCGACCTGGCGATCCATGAAAGATCGATCCATCATACCCGGCTCTTCGAGCACGACCTTTGAATTGGCGGCGTAAGCACTGCCACAGAGGGTTGCTGCGAACAACAGAGAAACAAGCGTTTTAACCATGGCGGACCTCGGAATTGGTTGGCTCGGTGGATGGGGTAGCAGGTTTATTATCGACTATGACAACCGGTTGCGGATAAAAATCATCAAGCGATACAGAAACTCCCGGCGCAGTCACAATATGTACGTGGCGACTGGAGAGTTGTCGGGGTTCGCTGACGCCGCAGGCGTGGGCAATCATACCCACACCGTAGGTCATATTCTGGTGGTAAAACGCGACGCGATTAGCCTTGTCGGTAGGATCGAGCCCGCGCTGAAGTTTGGGGTTATGGGTAGTAACGCCGGTAGGGCAAGTGTTTTTATGGCACTGCATCGCCTGAATGCAGCCCAGGGCGAACATAAAACCGCGCGCGCTGTTGACGAAGTCGGCGCCGCAGGCCAGCGCCCAGGCTACCAGCGACGGGGTGATCAACTTGCCAGCCACAATCAGTTTAATGCGCTGCTTGAGGCCCGCTTCAATCAGCAGATTAACCACCCAGGGCAGGCTTTCTTTTAACGGCAGGCCCACATAATCCATCAGCGGTTGCGGTGCTGCACCACTGCCGCCATCGGCGCTATCAATGGTGATAAAGTCCGGTGCATGTTCAATGCCCCGGTTGCGAATGGCTTTTACCAAATCTACCAGCCAGGTGGTTTCACCAATAACCGCCTTGAAGCCTACCGGTTTGCCGGTCACCGTGCGCACATGGTTAATCATATCCAGCAAGTCATCCACCGAGCGGATATCGGTGTGGCCATTGGGGCTGATGGATGGATGGCCAACCGGGATGCCACGAATGGCAGCAATTTCTTCAGATACCTTTTCGGCGGGCAAAATACCGCCTTTACCGGGTTTTGCACCCTGGCTGAGTTTGATTTCGAACATCTTTATCGCATCAATCGCGGCCAGTTCCTGCAAACGGCTATCGCTCAGGTTGCCCTCCATATCCCGCACACCGTATTTGGCGGTACCTATTTGAAAAATCAGGTCACAACCGCCGTCCAGGTGATAGGGCGAAAGGCCGCCTTCGCCGGTGTTCAACCAGCAACCGGCTTTTTTTGCGCCGCGCGATAACGCCAATAATGCCGGTTTTGACAGGGCGCCATAACTCATGCCGGAAATATTAAACAGCGAACTGGTGGTGTAAGGCGTGCGGGCGTAAGGGCCGATGGTCACCGGCGAGGGCAGCGCTGCGTCTTTTTCCAGCACCGGAAATGCAGAGTTAAGAAAAAGAATGGTGCCGGTAGGGTTGAGGTCTCGCGTTGAGCCAAATGCAGCATTGGGGTCTACATTTTTCGCGGCACGATACACCCAGGCACGCTCGG
This sequence comes from Cellvibrio polysaccharolyticus, assembly GCF_015182315.1. NCBI lineage: Bacteria > Pseudomonadati > Pseudomonadota > Gammaproteobacteria > Cellvibrionales > Cellvibrionaceae > Cellvibrio > Cellvibrio polysaccharolyticus. Next base: position 2,503,510 of record NZ_PRDL01000001.1, on the reverse strand, counting down.
CGCGATTAAAGGGCATTTCTTCGCGATCCATGGCGAAAAAGTATTGGCGAAAAAAAGTCCCGAGGTGTTCAAACCAGTAGCGGAAGCGGGCAATAACCGGATAGTTGCGCCGCAAGGTATGCGTATGTTGGGTGATATCAATAATGTAATAAACAATAAATAGCAAAATTGCGCCAACAATAAGCACAATAAACATCAACGACAAAACATTGAGAAAAGTAAACGTAAATTGCTCAGCCGACATAACCTGTCACTCATCCTGCTGACCAGCCGGTACATCGCCGGCCTAGTCTGTTAATTAGTCATCCACAACATTGATATTGCTGCGGGTACGCTCACCAATAATTCTGGCCGGATTCCCCGCGGCAATGACACCGGAGGCTATTGAGCGAGTGACAACACTTTGCATACCCACAATGGTGTGATCGCCAATGCTGACGCCATCAACAATGCCTACGTGTGCACCCAGCCAAACATCCTGACCTAACACAATACCTTCTGACGTCACCGGCTGTTCATGAATGGGGCGGTCAGCCGCCATGCCATGGTTAAAGGCGTACAGCGAACAATAAGCAGCGATGCGCGTTTGGTCGCCAATCATAATCCCTTTTCGGCCGCCATCCATAGTGACATGGTGATTAATGGAAACGTGTTTGCCCAAGGTGATAGGGCCGTGCATAACCGTGTCTGCGGCGATAAAAGAGTTGTCGCCAATGATAATTGTTCTCCCCGGCTCGGCAAAAAGTTTTGCTTCCGGGGCGATAAAACAATGCTTGCCAATAATGACCGTTTCAAGGCGTTGCAGTTCGCTTTGAATCTCTTCTTGCCATGCTTGCGCCCAGGCAAGATGTTTCGCTTTAATGCGTGCGTACAACCAGGGCATATAGCTCAATCGCCGCTTGTGCTGGGCGCGATAGAAATCAATGCTGGTAGGTTGACTTGAAGACATAGGGCAGGGGACTGGTAGGGAAAAGTTGGCTAGTGTTATAGAGTTCAGCTATTAGTAAAAGCCGGACGATCATAAATTAAAAAGGTATTTACAGGAAAGCTGTTACGTATCGATCAGAAAACAGTGTACTGTGGCTGATCGTCGACACCTTATCGGGCGTCGGTGCAGGATATAAATCCTTCGGGTCGCATTTCCTGTAAACACCTGCTCTTTAGTATAGCGGGTAGAAAAATTGGCGAAAGAACATTCAGCGTTATCCATTCATTATTAAATAACCATAAATTTGCTATAAGTGTGTAATGGTAACCTGAAAAGACGCCCTGGTTTTTGAACAGATTTTGCAAGGAACTTGTTGCCGGTCAAATAACACCGTCAACAGCGTAGGATACTGCGCACCCTGGTCTTGAGTGTCAGCCGTAAATGGAGGTCGGCTGTACCGGAAGTCAGGAAAACAGGGTTTGCGATCCGCTTGCCACCTCACATCCTGTCAGGATTGAATGTGCCCTTGTCGAGCATGCTTGATGCTGAGCAGTGTTGCGATCGACAAACCTGTAGCATTTTACTTTTGAGTACCGGGAAAAACGGTTTATGACTCCGCTACGAGTTGCCCTGGTTTATTTCATATCTGCACTGATGTGGATCATTTTTTCAGACAATCTGCTGCATTTTCTGGTGGAGCGTCCTGACTATTTATTGCGCTACCAGAGCTTGAAGGGCATTGCCTTCGTATTGCTCAGTAGCGGGCTGGTTTACTGGCTGGCGGTGCGTTTGCACAAAGCCCTTTCCCGCGAAATGCATTCCCGCAAATCGCACCTCAACCAATTGCGCCGCAAAGCCTACACGGACGACCTTACCGGGCTGCCCAATCGACGTATGGGTTTGCGCTCCTTGCGCCGCCTGCTTCATTTGCATCAACAAAAAGAAGTGCCGGTATTCTTCGGTTTGCTGTTTATTGACCTGGACAATTTCAAGCACATTAACGACACCCTGGGGCATTCGATTGGCGACAAGGTGATTGTGGCTGCAGCCAGAAGGCTGGAGGGCTGCCTGCAGTTTGATGAGATTCTGATAAGACACGGTGGTGACGAGTTTATTATTATCCTCAACCAGGTCAACGGGCGCGAATGTCTCGAAAGCTACGGAAAACGCATTCTCGATATGTTCAATGATCCCATTGTGGTCGATGGCATGTCGTTGCTGGTATCGGCCAGTATTGGTATTACCCGCTACCCGGAAGATGGCACCAGCTCCACCATTCTAATGCGCAACGCTGACCTGGCGTTGCATTTCAGTAAAAAGTACAAGCCCGCCTTACGTTTCTACGATGAAACCATGAGCGCTTCTTTTCGCTATCGCTTCGATCTGGAGCAGGGGTTGCGCAAAGCATTGATCGACAGCGAATTGCAGGTTTACTACCAACCCTTTTATGCGCCCGGCAGCGGCGAACTGGTGGGGGCCGAAGCGCTGGTGCGCTGGCCGGATAAAACCGGTTTTGTATCGCCCGCTGACTTTATTCCGGTGGCAGAAAGTACCGGTCAGATTCGTGCGCTGGGTGCGCTGGTGCTGAAGCGCGCCTGCTGCGATACCCGGCTGCTCAGCGAACAGCTGGGGAAAAAACTGGTCATCGCAGTCAATGTTTCGCCGGTGCAATTTGCCAGTAATGATATTATTGCCGACTTGCAGGAAGCGATTAACATCAGCGGAATAGACGCAACCCAGGTCGTGCTGGAAATTACCGAAGGGGTTTTTATCGGGCAGATCGCCGGCGCCGCGCGCTTGCTGGAAGAGGTTGTCGCCATGGGTGTGCGTTTATCCATGGACGATTTCGGGCAGGGTTATTCATCGCTCAGTTATTTGCGCATGCATCCCTTCAGTTTTCTCAAAATTGATAAATTATTTATTCAGGGCATGGTGCAATCACCACAGGATTACGCTCTGGTACAAGCCAGCGTGGCCATGGCGCAAGCGCTGCAACTGGGCATTGTTGCCGAAGGCGTTGAAACCCGCGAGCAGCTGGAGATGCTGGAGAGTTTGTCGGTCGATTATGCGCAGGGGTTTTATCTTGCCAGGCCCATGGCTTTTGACGAATACCAAAAGGTTGCCAACATAAAACATGTATGACGTTGTAGAAAAAAATACCGACTTTATTGTGGTCTATAAATACCCCGGCATCAATTTTCACCGCGAAGAAGATGAAGCCGGTTTGTTTGAACAGGTAAAAGCGGATCACGCCCCGGAAGGTTTGTTTCCGGTACACCGGCTGGATAAAGTGACGTCCGGGTTGCTGGTGATGGCGCGTACCGAGGCGGTGAATCTGGCGCTTTGCCAGCAATTTGCCGAGCGCACCACAGAAAAATATTATCTCGCCATCAGTGAAAAAAAACCTTCCAAAAAACAGGGCATGATCAAAGGCGACATGGTAAAAGCTCGCCGGGGTGCCTGGAGGCTTCAGTCCTCTTTGGAAAACCCCGCCGTCACACAATTTTTCAGCTACTTTCTGGCTGAAGGGCGTCGTCTTTTTGTGTTGCGGCCACGCACCGGAAAAACGCACCAATTGCGCGTAGCAATGAAAAGCCTTGGTTCTCCTATTGCGGGCGATGCACTTTATAATGATGCAGCCCTGGCAAGCCATGCTGACCGTTGTTATCTGCACGCTTATCAGCTGGCGTTTTCACTTCACGGAAAAACCCATCGCTTTCAGGCGTTACCGCGACAAGGTGACTGGTTTCAGGATGAAGCCTTCTGCGCACTTCTGCCGACCATTAACGAACCGCATAATCTTTTATGGCCATAAATTTCTCCAGGTTTTTTTTTAAGTGGTGGCCGGGTATTGCCGTTGTTGGTGTGTTGATATTGCTGGCCGGGTGGTATTACCACAGTACACGTTTGCCTGCCGACACCACACCGCCAGTGGCAATGGAAAATAATGACTATCGGTTTGATCGTGTTGACTGCTGGTTTTCTTTCCCGGAACAAGAAGTAATCAGCTGCGGCCGATTGCTAACGCCGGATAACACCGGTGGTTTTTCATTGCCTGTCGTCATCATTCATGAGCAATCGGAAGAGCGTCGTCCCGACCCGGTTTTGTATTTGCAAGGCGGGCCTGGTTCCACCGCAGGTTTGAACGATGCCGGTATTGATTACTGGTTGGCGTGGCGCGATAACGCCAACTTTAAACGCGATGTAATTTTTATGGACCCGCGCGGAACCGGCGATAGCAAGCCGCAATTGGCATGCGCCAGTTTCGACCGACTATCGTTGGAAATACTGCGTGAAGATATCACCTTGCAGGAAGAATTCCGTCGCGGTGATCTTGGCATGCAAGCCTGTTTTCGTCACGCCGCCAATGCCTATTTCAACCCGGAATTTTTTGGCACGCAGCAAAGCGCCAGTGATATTCATGGTTTGATCAATGCTTTACCTGAGTATCCGCAGTGGAATTTGTTTGGCGTTTCCTACGGCACTCGCCTGGCAATGGCAGCCGCGTTTCAATTTCCGGCGGTGCGCGCCATGGTATTGGATTCGCCTTATCCTGCGGGCCGTGGCGATATGGAGCAGTGGCCTGAAGTGTTTGATCAGGCGATTCAACGCTTTGCCAACTGGTGTGATGCGGATGCGAAATGCACCGGCGAATCCCGGGAAAATTTTATTGCCCGCTTGCGGCAGGTGTTGCAGCAATTGAAAGCCTATCCTGTGTCTTTATCGGTAGCTCGCTGGGATGGCGAATGGCCGGTGCGGCTTTTATTAAACGACCACCGCTTTTTATCGTTTCTTTTTTCATCCATTTACGATGCTAATAGTTGGCCGCACATCTCTGAAGCCATGAGTATTGTGCTGGGCAGCGAGAAAGGTTTTTACCCTTATGCTGACCGCACCCGCATGGCGGAGCTGATGCAATCGCTGGTTAACCAGGCGGTCAGTACAGACTTTTTTCCGATGGTTTTCGATGCGGTGGATTGTGCTGATCAAACAGCGGTGCGCCAGGACGTTTATGAAGATCATATAAAACGCTATCCCTTGCTGGCAGATTACACGCGGGATTTATGGCAGTTTCAGCGTTGTGACCCGAATATCATTCCGGCGCCGTTGCGGTTGAATGCAGAAAATATTCCCGAGCAGCCAGCGTTACTTTTGTCTGGCGATATTGACCCGATTACCCCGGCGCATTGGGCCGAAGCTTTGCATCAGCAATGGCCATCAAGCCAGTGGCTGGAAATGAAAAATACCGGTCACGCGGTAACCGTCACTCACGGTTGCTTGCTTGAGCGGGCGGTAGATTTTTTTGATCATCCGGATAAAAAATTTACCGGTTGTTGGTAAATGCTGAAAGAGAAGAGGGAAGGACGAGCGGTGCAGCGAGGGTGAAATTGCCGGTAGCCAGTCATGGCTGACTACCGGTTATCTGTTACTTATTCGTACAGACACAGATAAGCAGTATCCGCTTCTGCAGCAACTTTAAAGCGCTGGTTGGCTTCTACAATAAATGTTTCGCCGGCGGTAAAGGTTTTCCAGTCGCTTTCGCCCGGCAATTGTACGCGCAGGTTGCCGCTGGTAATGGTCATGTACTCTTTCTGGCTGGTGCCAAATTCGTACTCGCCCTTGGCCATAACGCCAATAGTGGCCGGCAGGGTTTCGGTTTGAAAAGCGATGGATTTTACTGCGCCGTTAAAGTATTCGTTAACTTTGAACATGTTGCTCTCCCGTTTCGTAGAGATGGCATAAGCCGATGAATTGTTCATAACCGCAGGGCGTTGATGAAGCCAAAAAAACAGTCGCCCACAAAAAAGGCCGCATAAATGCGACCTTCTTCGTATATATCTGGCTCCGCCTGCTGGACTCGAACCAGCGACCCAATGATTAACAGTCATTTGCTCTACCGACTGAGCTAAGGCGGATCTTCGACTTCCGTTGTGGAAGTGGTGCGTATCATATAGCCGGGTACCGGGTCGGTCAACTATTTTTTCAAAAAAATCAGTAAATTACCCGCGTGCGATCAGGTCTTCGGCAAAGTGTATTTCAGGTAAACACAATGGTTAAAAAGTGTTCTTGCTGGCGGTGCGGGAGAAGACGCCCATCGCTACAAACCTTCGCTTCGGGGTGCTTGTAGCGATGTTCGTTATTGGGTCAGTCGGAAAACCTGAAAACCGCGTTGTTGGGTCAGCTTTTCTATGTGTCGAAAATAGGGGGCTGCTTTTCGCTCCACCGGAATAAATTGGTTTACTACAAAAAATGCATTACCGCCGCTGCTTAGCAAGCGGTGCGCCTGTTGCAAAAATTTGTCGGTGAGGTCGCCATCGGTGCCGAAGCCCTGGTGAAAGGGCGGGTTGCACAGAATCAAATCGAAATTACCGCCCAATTGAAGGCCCGCATCAGCGGCAATGACTTCTGCTGTTAAATGATGTTGCAGACAATTGGCCTCGGCTGCGATCAGTGCGGCGGCGTTGTTGTCGGTAAGTACGCGTTTTTGTACGGGCAGTGCGCTGGTCGCCAGCGTAAGATAACCATAGCCGCAACCGAGGTCGAGCAGGCGTTCCGGTGGTGTATGTTGCTGATAAAAACCGAGCGCCTGATCAACCAGTAACGCGCTGCCTTCATCAATTTTATTCCAGCCAAAAATGCCAGGTTTACTCATCCAGTCGATGCCATTCAGCTGGCCAGCCGGCCTTAGCCGGGGGTAGTCACTATCGTCCGGTGTTGCAGATTCCTGCAATGTGTGACGCTGAATAAATGCGTAATAAAAATTGCCTTGCTTGGTGGCTTTGCTGGTGTCTTCAAAGTAGTGGGCGGCTTTGTCGATAACTGTTTTTATACCTTCGTTCTTTTCGCCGCATAACACCAGTGTGCCGCCGGGTTTTAAAACCCGACCAGCGGTTTTTAATAAATGATTCACCAGCGGTTTTTCTTTGGATATTCTGTAAAACACGTAATCCAGAGAGGCGCTTTCTATACTGCTTGCATCAAAGTCATTAAATAAAACCTGTTGTGAACGGCTTTTTGCAGCGTCGGCGACATCAAAACGATTACTGATAATGATCAGGTTTTTAAAATTTTCCGGCAGGCTCTGTAACAAGGGCAGGGTGTTCTCGTCCGCAAACCACAGACACTTGCCATCGCCTGTTTGCCGAATGGTATTGAGCAGCCACTGGCTTGATGCATCAAACATAATTAAATACTCGCGATTTCTTCAGCGGTGAGCGGGCGATACTGACCGGGCGCCAATTGTGGGTCGAGAAGGATAGCGCCAACGGATTCTCTGTGCAGCGCCACAACATGGTTGCCGGCGGCAGCGAACATACGTTTTACCTGATGATAACGTCCCTCCTGAATTTCCAGTAAAGCTTCATGGCTGTTCAGAATGGTCAGTTCGGCGGGCAGCGTAAGGTCTTTTTCATTGTGCAGCTGCACGCCTTGTTTGAATAAATCAATAAGCGCTTCGTCAATCGCCTCGGTGGTGGTTACCCGGTAGCGTTTTTTACAGGCGCGTGTGGGGGCTGTCACACGGTGATTCCATTGGCCATCATCGGTTATCAGCACCAGCCCGGTGGTGTCGCCATCGAGGCGACCGGCAATTTGCAATTCACTTTTGCGCGGCATGTCGAGTAAATCAATAACGGTAGGGTGCGCCGGGTCTGTATTTGCACAAATTACACCAGCGGGTTTATGCAACATAAAATAGCGAAGCCCCGCCGCTTGAACAGGCGTATCGTCAACACTTATCTGGTCTGTGGCCGCAATTTGATAAGCGGTATTTTTTTCAACAACGCCGTTAACCCGAATGCGTGATTGTCTGGCCATGTACTGAATTTGCTTGCGGGAGTAATCGCTGTTATTGCCTATAAATTTGTCCAAACGCATATCAAATATCTCCCAGCCAGCACGATGGAACGGCATCTTGCCATGACAGCGCGCTGATGACCCGTCTGAATGTATCATCCAGTGGTGCGTTAATGATGAGTGGTTGTCCGGTGATCGGATGTGTGAAGCCAAGCCGGGTTGCAGCCAGCAATAGTCGATGCGCCGAAAAATGTTCCTGAAAAAAGCGGTTGTGAACACTTTTACCGTGTTTGGCATCACCAATGACCGGGTGGCTAATATGCTTCATATGACGGCGAATTTGATGTTTTCTGCCGGTTTCGGGGTGACATTGCACCAGTGAATAGCGCGCGACAGGGTAGCGATCCACCGCTATCGGCAACTCAACCTTTGCCAAACACTGAAAGCGGGTAACCGCGTCCTGGGCGGCTTTATCGGCGTCTGCCAGCCGGTCTGTTTTTTTGTCGAGTTCTTCTTTGAGTGGGTGATCAATCAGGCCTGCCTCCGGCGTATGGCCGCGCACCACCGTAAGATAGGTTTTGCTGGTTTGACGGTCGGCAAACAAACTGCTGGCAGCGCGTGCCGCATCGGAGGAGAGCGCAAAGAGCAGTACACCGGAAGTGGGTTTGTCGAGGCGGTGCAGCGGGAAGACATGCTGCCCCAATTGATCGCGCAATAATTGCATGGCAAAGCGGGTTTCGGAGCGATCAATCATGCTGCGGTGAACCAGCAGGCCGGAAGGTTTATTGATGGCAACCAGCCAGTCGTCCTGATAAAGAATGTCGAGCCTTTCCTGCTGTGCCATAAAAGCGGTTACGCCAAAAAGAGAATCAATAAAAAAATTCAGGCGCCTGAGCGCCTGAAAGAAAGTGCATTAAATAATCTGCGGGATTTATTCGGCGGCAGCAGCCGATTGCTCGCTGCACTGCCAGCCCCAACCCCGTTGTTTTTCTACAAAACCTTGCGCCTGTTGCTCACACTGTCCTGCTTCGTTGTTGTAAGTCCACAGTGTTTCAGACTGGCCATTTTTTTCATAGCGAACGTTGCATGGCACGGTGTTGTCGCTATTTTGATAAACCACTTCGATGGTGCGTTCTTCATTCCCCTGGGTACATTGATAAATCACATTGGGGGCTGCCAGTGCAACCGAACAGAAGCTGGTAAGCAACATGGAAATAAATAACTTTTGCATGAACAATCTCCTTGTGACGAAAAAATATCAAAACCGGTTTTTAACAATATAGTCGGTTACTTCAAAAAGCACAGGTTTTTACACTTTTTCCTGCAAATGTTGTTGCTGCGCCCGCCTATTTTGCAGCTGAGCGGTTTTACCAAAACAGATTCGAATCGCGCCGTTCTTTGCGAGGTGTTTGCCGTGTCATAAAACGGCAAACACTTTCTGCTTTATAAGGGTTAACGCTTAACCGGCAATTTTTTTCTCGCCCGAATCGACGGTTTGGTAAATCAGCGTATTAATCGTCATGGGGCCAACACCGCCTGGAACCGGCGTATAAGCGGCAACACGGTCAACCAGCGGCTTCAATTCGATATCGCCCACACCGCCCGGGTGATAACCGGCGTCAACAACTACTGCACCGTCTTTAATCCACTCGGCTTTGATGAATTCCGGCTTGCCCACGGCGCCGACAATAATATCGGCCTGCTTGATCAGGTCCGGCAGGTTACGGGTGCGCGAGTGGCAAATGGTCACGGTAGCGTTGGCATTCAACAGCATCAGTGCCATTGGCTTGCCAAGAATAGGGCTGCGGCCAACAACCACGGCATGCTTGCCAGCGATTTCGATATTGTAAGCTTCCAGCAGGCGCATAATGCCTTTCGGGGTGGCGCAGCCATAGGCTTCCTCGCCCATGCTCATGCGGCCAAAGCCGAGGCAAGTCACACCGTCAACATCTTTTTCGGCGGCAATAGCATCAAAACAAAGGCGCTCATCAATCTGCTCTGGCACCGGATGCTGCAACAAAATGCCGTGCACGTTCGGGTTGTTGTTCAGTTCAACAATCTTCGCCAGCAACTCTTCCGTCGTCGTGGTGCCGGGCAATTCAACCTTTTGCGATTCCATGCCAATACGCTGACAGGCATTGCCTTTCATCTTCACGTAAGTGGCAGAGGCGGGATCATCCCCCACAAGAATCGTGGCGAGAATAGGCGTTTGGCCCTTGCTGCCTGTTTTCAGGCTGGTTACACGAGCAGACAACTCCTGTTCGGTTTTTTCAGCAAGCGCTTTGCCATCGAGAATAAGTGCCGACATATTATGATCCTGGTAGAGGTAAAAATTCAGTGCGGCATTTTCCCATAGCTTGTACGGGGTTCCAAGTAGCAGCGGGTGGTCCGGGCACATCAATGGTGCGCTTTTGGAGGATATAAAAAGAAGGTGTGTTTTAAAGCGGCAATAAGCAGCACAATATTTTGACGAGATGCAGAAAAAGAGGCTGGAAAACCGGTGCTGCAGAAAAAAGTATATAAGGGAGGCTATAGAAATAAATTTTCAGCGGCTTTGTGCTAAAGGATCAGGTGGGTAGCAACAGGGGTGAAGCAGAAGATATCACAGGGTTTGTTCTGTAATAGAAGTATTGGTAAAACCGGGTTTTGTAAGGTAATGCCTGGAGGGTATTTCGAAAGAGTGGGGTGGCTGATGGGGCTCGAACCCACGACCACTGGAATCACAATCCAGGGCTCTACCAACTGAGCTACAGCCACCGTAGCAATCAAATCCGTTTTAAAAATGCTCCCTGCAAATCTGTATTTGGCACGCCCGGCAGGATTCGAACCTGCGGCCATCCGCTTAGAAGGCGGATGCTCTATCCAGCTGAGCTACGGGCGCATTGCTGGATCCTAAACCTCGAAAGGTTTGAAAAAAGTGGTCGGAGTGGAGGGATTCGAACCCCCGACATTCTGCTCCCAAAGCAGACGCGCTACCGGGCTGCGCTACACTCCGACAAGAGACTCTCTATTTGTGCTTCGTCTCGAAGAGGTGCGCATAATACCCATGGGAATATCACTCGTCAACGAAAAAAATGAGAAAAACCAAAAGATTATGAAGTTTTTTATTTTTGTTCAGGATTTGTACACACATTGCTGCAAAAATATTCGGGCGCTTGTCTCTACCTTTATCTGTGTTCAGAATAGGTAGAAATCGTATCAGCAGGTTTAGCTATGAATAACCCCCAATTGCCCCACCTTATGAAATCCGGGATGCGCCGACTGGCTTCCGGCGTTTGCGTACTTTCTACCCGAACCGAGGACGATGAGCCTTTTGCCATGACGGTTTCATCGGTGACCTCGGTATCCGATAATCCCGCTTCTTTATTGGTGTGCATTAATAAGCAGGTTTCGCAGCAGGAACACCTTTCTGCCCTGGGTAACACCTTTGCTATTAACATCCTCTCCCAGGCGCAGCAGGATGTATCCAACCGCTGCGCTGGCAGACACGATGAGAAAGATCGCTTTACGGTAGGCCAATGGGCTTACACCGAGAGTGGTATTCCTTATCTGGAAGACGCGCTGGCAGTATTTTTTTGCCGGGTTGACCTGGCCAGTGTCTACGGGACACACCACATCGTGGTAGGGTTGATTCATGATGTGAAGGTCGGTGATGGCGCTGTAGACCCGCTGGTGTACGTTGATGGGCGGTATGCACAACTTACCTGACTTATAAATCCGATCAGAAGGTGTTGCGCGCTGGCTATGCACGGCATGATAAAAAGACGATGAAAATTGCCTTTTTACGGTGCGTAAGCTCCGGGTTGTGCATTTTTAAAGCAGGAAAAACGGCGCATTTTTTTTCGTAGAATTATGAATCTTTTATGTTAAGCCTTTTTCACGGTTAATGATCACTAACCTTTTATGCACACCTTCGATGAGTTAATAAACAAGTTGACTGTTACTCAACCAATTTGATTTTTTATTGACTTTTTAAATTTATAACTTATTGAATTTTAAGGAAAAAAATAAATAAGATCAAAAAGTGATCAATCTGTATGCCTCCCAGCGATACTGCGGCTTTGAGACACTTTCCCAAAATGTATCCACGAACTTATCCACAGAAAATGTGGACAAATTGGCTGTAAAAAAATTGTGCAAAAAAGTTACAGTTGCGAGAGGATCCTGTTTTGCCACGTGTAGCGAATACACTTCCGCCGCTTTTTTGCTTACCGATATCAGGTGTTAATGTATGACGAAAGAATTGAAAGTGGCGGTACTCGGCGGCGGCAGTTTTGGCACCGCTATCGCCAATATTATTGCAGCCAACGGCCACCACACCCATTTGTGGATGCGAGATGCCTCGGCGGCGGCGGAAATCGAAGCCGCCCGTGAGAACAGCCGTTACCTGCCGGGTTACCGTTTGAATGACGGTTTGCACATCACTGCCGATCTGGTGAAAGCCGTGTCAGATAGCGACCTGGTATTTGTGTCTATCCCCAGCCATTCCTTTCGTCAGGTCACCCGCGACATTAAACCGCTGCTCAAAACAGATGCCATTGTGGTCAGTACCGCAAAAGGGATTGAGCCGGAAGGTTTCACCTTGATGAGCCAGATTCTTGAGCAGGAGTTGCCTGATCACCGCATTGGCGTATTAAGTGGCCCCAATTTCGCCAAGGAAATTGTTCAGCAACAGCAAACCGGTTCGGTAGTCGCCAGCGACGATGAGTCGGTAGCGGTGTGCGTGCAAAATACGCTGCGCTCGGAAACCTTCCGGGTATACGCCAACAGTGACCGCTACGGGGTGGAACTCGGTGGTGCTTTAAAGAATATTTACGCCATCGTGTGTGGCATGGCCGCTGCGCTGGGCGCAGGACAAAATACCCAGGCTATGCTCATTACGCGCAGTCTTGCGGAGATGGGGCGTTTCGCCAGCCATCTCGGCGCCAACCCCATGACCTTTCTCGGTCTGGCCGGCGTGGGTGATTTGATTTTGACCTGTACCTCCAACCTCAGTCGCAATTACCGTCTCGGCTATGCGCTGGGGCAGGGCAAGCCATTGGAAGAAACCGTTGCTTCGTTAGGGCAGGTGGCAGAAGGCGTAAATACGCTGAAACAGGTCAAACACAAAGCGGATGAAGCCGGCATTTACATGCCGTTGGTGTCCGGTTTGCATGCGATTCTTTTTGAAAATAAAAAGATTGCTGATGTCGCACGCGGTTTGATGTTAGGTGAAAATAACTTTGACGTTGATTATTTGGGGAAAAAATGATGAATAATGAAGAGCTCAAATCCAATCTGTTGTCCAGCAAACACTGGTTGCGTTTGCTATTTATGGTGTTGTTCGCGCTGTTGTTTCAGGTGGCAACGCTGGTGATGTGGGTGCTGGTTGTTTTGCAGTTCCTCTTCTCGCTGATTACCGGTCGAGACAATAAGAATTTGCGGACTTTTGGCGCATCGCTGTCTACCTATATCCACCAGACTTTGAAATTCCTGACGTACGTCAGCGATGAAAAACCTTTCCCGTTTGCTGATTGGCCTTCCGAAAATGAAGTAGTGACCGAAGCGGACGTTACTGTGGTGGTTGCTACACCGGTTGCAACGCCCGTGGTTGAAACCCCGGTCGATAGCAACAAGCCTTCTGCTACCGGTGGTCCGGAAATTGATCTGGGAACCCTGCCAGACAAACGCTGGTAAACGAGGATATCGTCGTGCAAATTTTTATTCTTCGTCATGGCCAGGCAGAGCCTTACCGGGCCGATGATGAGACGCGAAAGCTGGTAGATAAGGGCATCGAAGACGTCAAGCGTGTTGTGCAGCAGGCGTCGGCAGCATTAAGCCAGGTAGAGCGGGTGTTGTCGTCACCTTATATTCGCGCTCGCGAAACGACCAATGTCGCTTTGCCTTTTTTGCCGGTTTCCGCGTTTGATCTGCACGATTGGCTGGAACCATCCGCCAGCCCCGGTTTTGCCATCGCACAGCTTGAAACGCTGTCCGCCTCGTCAGTGTTGCTGGTGAGTCATCAGCCGCTGGTGAGCAAGCTGATTGAAGCCCTGTGTGGTTTGCTGCCAGGTTCGGTGGTCATGGATACCGCTTCGCTGGCGTGTATTGAGGCTGATCCGGTCGCCAGAGATTTTGGCAAACTGCGCTGGATAAAACATGCATACCCCTGCTGACGTCACAGCAGGGATTTTTCATTCCCCATAGCAGGAAGATCCATTGAGTCAGGAAATACGTTTTCAGCTGAATGGGCGTTGTATTGCTGCGCAAGTGTGGGGCAGCCCGGAGGGGCATCCGGTGTTGGCGCTGCACGGCTGGCTGGATAACAGCGCCAGTTTTTCCCTGGTAGCCCCTTTGCTTGACTCCCTGTATATCGTGGCGATTGATATGGCTGGCCACGGCCAGAGCGATCATCGTCAAACCGATGCGCCTTACAGCATCCTGGACGATATTCAGGATATTTTTTCGATTGCAGATCAACTGCAGTGGCAGCGTTTCAGCCTGCTGGGGCACTCGCGTGGCGCTATCATCAGCGCCTTGGCCGCTGGCACTTTCCCGGAGCGGATTGACCGGCTTTGCTTGATAGAAGGCATTTTTCCGGAGCCGGTTGCGCTTGACGCTGCGCCCGAGCAATTGGCCAATGCCATTAAAACCCTGCGCCATCTGGAATCCCGTCCCTTAAAAACCTTTGCAAATCCGGCGGCGGCCGGGCGGGCGCGCCAGCGGGGTATGTTTCCACTGTCAGAGCAGGCCGCGCATGTGTTGGCTGAGCGAGGCATTCGTGAAGTGGAGGGCGGTTTTCAATGGAGTACCGACCAAAAGCTGCTGGCACCTTCCGCGTATAAATTATCCAGGGAACAGATAGTCGCTTTTATGGATCGAATAGAAGCGCAGGCGGATTTGATTCTGGGTGATAAGGGCGTCACTGAGCTATTCCCCAATTTGCTCAATGACGTCAAAAAATTTCCCAATATACGCATCCACCATCTCGCCGGCGGCCACCATTTACATATGGAAGAAGCCGTAGCAGAAATTGCTGCATTAATTCGTGCCCTTATTTCAACAAACTGTCCGGACTCCGGAGGAAAATAACCGCATGCCACGACTGAAAAAAATGATAACTGCTGCGCAAGTGATGATATTAGCCGGAGCCGCTGTGCTTGGCTGGCAAGTGCCCGCTATGGCACAAACAACCCTGCAACTGGAGGATTATCACGGCGCTCGCGCGATGTTTCGCAGTCAGGAGCGTACCGAAGAGTATTCTCTGGCGCTCGGCAGCTACCGCAAAATCGAAGGCATTTGGCAATCCGAGCGCGAACAGCGCTTGAGTGGTGTATTAACCCGGGTAACCTATGAGTTGCCGGAAAACCACACTGCTGAAGCGGGCTTTGAATTTTATCTCTCCCGTTTGCAAGCCATGGACAAACGTGAGTTATTTTCCTGTAAGGCAAGATCCTGCGGTGCCAGCAATGCCTGGGCAAATAACCATTTCAAAATTTTGCAACTTTACGGGCAGGATCAAAATCAGTTCTATGCGGCGTATGAAGTCAATCGCCCCGGTTCTTCGCCCGCCTATGTTTCTCTTTATGCCGTGCAGCGTGGCAACAAGCGGGTTTACGTGCAAGTGGATATTCTTAACTCGGACAAAGTCGGCGATGACGTGGTTGCCACCAATCCGCAAACATTGATCAATGTACTGCAATCCAAAGGTTATTATGTTTTCCCGGATGTGGTGGTTGATGGTGCCGATGGCAAACCTTCATTGCAATCCGGCGAAAAACATCTGACATCGCTGGTGCGGGTGTTGCAGCAGCACCCGGCGTGGCGAATTGCCTTAACCGGGCATGATTATCACGGTAAAAATCTTGCCGAACAGCAACAATACTCACTCACTTACGCCAACCAATTAAAGGCTGCTCTGGTGGCCAAAGGTGTTAATGCCGCACGTATTGAAACCCACGGGCTGGGCAGTCTCGCTCCGGCCGGGCGCTCCGGTATGGGCGGGCGGGTAGAGGTGGTTTTGTTGCCATAATGCGGCACATTTTTTTAAATATTTTTAACATGATCAGCGGGTTGTCGAAAAACGTTTAAAAGAAGCCGGCGTATGGCAAACGTTTTTGCGGCAGCTCGTGTACAAGCCGTTATCTGGAGTTTATAGCAATGCCTGCTACTGATTGGAAAAGTGCCATTCATGAATTGAAAACCCTGCGCGATTATATCCGCTGGGGAGCCAGCCGCTTTCGGGCGGCTGAATTGTATTTCGGGCATGGCACCGACAATGCTTACGACGAAGCCGAGTTGCTGGTGTTGCATGCAGTTCATTTTACGCCGCCGGTGGACGATCACTGGCTGGATGCTCGCCTTGTTACCGAAGAGCGCGAACGCATTGTGCAATTGTTTGAGCGGCGCGTTAACGAGCGCATCCCCGCTGCCTATTTGATCGGTGAAAGCTGGTTTGCTGGCCTGCCTTTTAAAATTGATAGCAATGTATTGGTGCCGCGCTCTCCTATTGCTGAATTGATTGAAAAGCGTTTCGAGCCATGGCTGACCGAAGAGCCGGAATATATTCTGGATTTGTGTACCGGTAGTGGTTGCATTGGCATCGCCTGCGCTTACGCCTTTCCTGAGGCCGCGGTAGATTTAAGTGATATCTCCCCTGAGGCGCTGGCGGTGGCAGAGGGCAATATTGCCGCTCATCATCTGGAGGATCGGGTGCGTGCTATTCAATCGGATCTTTTCTCCGACCTTAACTCCCTGCGTTATGACCTGATCGTTAGCAACCCGCCTTATGTAGATGCTGACGACCTGGCCGAAATGCCGGCCGAATATCATGCAGAGCCGGCCATCGGCCTGGCATCCGGACCGGACGGGCTCGATTTTACCCGCCGGTTGTTGCGTGAGGCCGAAGCCCATTTGAGCGAAAATGGCATGTTGGTGGTTGAGGTGGGCAACTCCTGGGTAGCGCTGGAAGAAGCCTATCCGCATATTCCTTTTACCTGGTTGGAGTTCGAGCGCGGCGGGCATGGGGTGTTTGTACTGACCTCCGGCCAGTTGCGCATGGCAGCAGAGCAGGGTTTGTTGTAATCCGCCAAACAACCGGCGAGGGCAGGAATGGCTCTTGCCGCCCGGTTCACGTATAATTTTTCGCTTGTTTTTTCCAAAGTGGTAAGGTCGATTCCGTGCCCTGCAGGCACCGGATCTTATTATCCCGGTCTCCCTTACCGCTTCGCCTTCTACAGAGCCTCTTTCTATGTCTGGTAATACTTTTGGCAAATCGTTTACGGTCACGACTTTCGGTGAAAGTCATGGTTTGGCGTTGGGCTGTATCATTGATGGTTGCCCACCGGGTCTGCCGCTCACCGAAGAAGATATTCAGGTTGATCTGGATCGCCGCAAGCCGGGCCAATCCCGTTTTACCACCCAGCGTCGTGAAGATGACGTAGTGAAGATTCTCTCCGGCGTGTTTGAAGGCAAAACCACCGGTACACCAATCGGCTTGCTAATTGAAAATACCGACCAGCGCTCCAAAGACTACAGCAACATTAAAGACCAGTTCCGCCCCGCTCATGCTGATTACACCTACATGCACAAATACGGTGTGCGCGATTACCGTGGCGGTGGCCGCTCTTCTGCTCGTGAAACTGCCATGCGGGTCGCTGCGGGTGCCGTAGCTAAAAAATACCTTAAGGCCGTTGCCGGCATTGAAATCCGCGGTTATCTCTCGCAGCTGGGCCCGATCAAAATTGAATCGGTCGATTGGGAGGAGGTAGGGCGCAATCCTTTCTTTTGTCCGGATGCCAGCAAAGTACCGGCGATGGAAGAATTTATGAAAGCCCTGAACAAAGAGGGTGATTCTATTGGTGCCAAAATTACTGTGGTCGCCACCGGTGTAAAACCGGGTCTCGGTGAGCCGATTTTTGACCGGCTGGACGCAGAAATCGCCCACGCGCTGATGAGTATTAACGCCGTAAAAGGCGTGGAAATTGGCGATGGTTTCGATGTGGTTAATCAGCGCGGCACACAACATCGCGATGAAATAACGCCGGAGGGTTTTCTCTCCAACCATGCGGGCGGTATTCTCGGTGGGATTTCTTCCGGCCAGGATATTGTTGCCCACATTGCGCTCAAGCCAACCAGCAGCTTGCACATTCCCGGGCGCAGTGTTGATGTGCAGGGTAACCCGGTAGAAGTGATCACCAAAGGGCGTCATGACCCTTGCGTTGGTATTCGTGCCACGCCGATTGCGGAGGCGATGTTGGCGATGGTGTTAATTGATCATTTGCTGCGTAACCGTGGCCAAAATGCTGATGTACACGCTGGTGTACCGGTTATTCCTTCTCAAGCCTGATATTGAATTTGCAAAAATAATCGCCGTTAGCAGCGGCGATTATTTTTGAATCACGTTTTTATTTGCAAGTCGTATTTTTCGGAGACTTTCCGGATGAATGATCTACGCGTTACCCTGGTTCAATACGATATTCTCGCCAATAACCCCGCACAAAATCTCGACAACCTCTCTGCAATGTTGCAGTCCATTGAAGCAACTGACCTTATTGTTCTGCCAGAAGTATTTACCACCGGTTTTTGCAAAAGTGCTCGTGACTACGCAGAAGCACCGGACGGTCGCGCTTATCAATGGCTGGCCGCAGAAGCAAAAAAACATAACGCGGTGGTTACCGGCAGCCTGGTCGTGCTGGAAAATGGCGACTACTACAACCGCATGGTCTGGATGCAGCCGGACGGACAATACACCGAATACAACAAGCGCCATTTATTTCGCATGGCAGGTGAGCACCTGCGTTATCGCGATGGTAAAGAGCGGGTGATTGTAAGCTGGCGCGGTTGGCGGGTGCTCTTGCAAGTCTGCTACGACTTGCGTTTTCCGGTGTGGTCTCGCAATCGTAACGATTATGATCTTGCAGTTTACGTGGCTAACTGGCCTGCTGCCCGAGCACTGCATTGGAAAAGCCTGCTGCCGGCGCGCGCCATTGAAAATCTCGCTTATGTTATTGGTGTAAACCGCATCGGTACCGATGAGCATCTGCAATATTATTCCGGTGATAGTGTCATCACCGGCCCGGACGGTAAAACACACCTGCAACCGGAATCGACCGCAGGCTGCTTTACTGAAAATATTTCGCTATCTTCACTGCAAGCTTATCGTGAAGCGTTTCCTGCGTGGATGGATGCTGACGAGTTTGATATTCGCACCTGACAACGACTGAGAAAGTTCCTGTTATACCTTTGGTCTATAGTAAATGGAGAAATCCTTTAATCTTTTTACGGAAGGCTATTTTTTTACCAGGTAAATTTCCAGAGGGGTGGCCTATGAAAGACCAAAACGACACCGGATTCACCTGTGCCATACAAATTCATGCATCGCAAGGTCGTGTGTGGCAAGTTCTTCTCTCACCCGAAAAATGGGGTGAGGCTTTTGGAGAAGGTACTTTGGTGGATGTGGTGTGGGAAGAAGGTGCGAGCATTATCTGGAAAGATGCCGAAGGTAATATCGGTGCCAATGGCCGCGTAGAAAGAATTCAGCCCCCCTGTTTGTTACAGCTGCGTTACTACGACGATGTAATGCCTGCAGTAGATGCTTCGTTGGGCGACTACTATGAAAAATTTACTATCACTCGATCCAGTGAAAATTTTTCACGGTTTGAGGTAGAAGTAGGGGGCGTTGGCGAAGAGAATGCCGCTTTCCATCGAAAGCTTTGGATGCAGGCAGTGGAACAGATAAAAAAATTGGCAGAGGACGCGGATTTTTTATAAGGATGCTTTTAGTGAAAAATTTTATTTTATGAACAGCGCTGGCAAACGCCCACCTTTTTAACGCCCGAATTTACTAAAAACTCTTTCTTATTGCATAATTTTTTTCGCTAATTATGCTGCTATGCCCTGCAATTCAGCCATACCTTTCAGCAGAATTTCGTTAAAAATACCAACTCTGGTATTTCGAGGGGATCAAATCAAAAACTTCAGGAAATTCACGTCAGATCCTTGGCGTCTTCGTGCACAGGTATCAGATCCCGGGTGTCCCGGTAGCTCCTGCCAATACCGATTCGATCCGAATTTCCGCGCTGAATAGTCAGGCTGATTTTTGTGCATCCTGATTGATTATCTGTCTCACTTAACCGGCCGGATAATTGACGCTTCTTATAGCTCATTTCGTAAAAACACAAAAATCAATGGGGTTTTTCGAATAGCAACGACTCTTTATCGCCTTAATTGGTGCTCGTACAGGATAGAAGGCGAAAAAAGAGTGCTATGGATCACAAATTTTTCTTGACGTTATTGTAAGTGTCGATTTATTTTGCAATCTGGTTTGGCTTACTGTTTGGAATTGCCAACCAATGTGACCCTGAATTTTGAACGTTACTTGCCAGTGCGCTCCACCTGATTGCGGTTGAGGTGTGGTAATAGCATAGAGACAATCAATATTTGTTGATAAGTGGGATAACCACATCTTTGTACATCACCATGGCAATTCACACGCCTGGCTGTTTTATCCATTGGAGCGTTTATGATTTTGTTTGGTTCACGTTGGTGGCATACCTGCATTGGTAGCCTCTTGACCTTATTTCTCATCGGTGCGGCAGCACAGTCCCAGGCAGATACTGTTAATTATATTGAAACTCAGGTTAACGCTCAGAATGACGTGGTCGGACTTGACGGCATTAGCGATATTGCAGTAAGCCCCGATGGTAAATTTGTTTATGCCTCGTCCTATAGAGCGAGTGCGGTCAGCGTATTTGAGCGTAATCTGCTAAACGGGCAACTGACCTACCGCAGCACCATTACCGGTGCGATAGCCGCCTTTAGTGTCGATGTCAGCGGCGATGGTGAAAGTGTCTATGCCGCATCACCTACAGGAGGCAAAATCTTTGCCTATTCCCGCAATGCAGAAACCGGGGCCCTGACAGTGGTAAATAGTGTGGGAACAGTCGGCGGTACCGCTGGTTTTGTTTCTGTCAGTGTCAGCCCGGACAGCAAGCATGTTTATGGTGTGGGCGGCCAGCCGAGTGGGTTGGTTGTATTTGGTCGGGATCAGGAAACTGGCGATCTGACCGTACTGTTCGATTACAAAGATAACGTCGATGGTCATGAGCTTGGACAGCAATTCAGTCCTACCTTCAGCCCGATCAAAAATATCGTCACCAGTGCCGATGGACAATTTGTCTATGTTACCTCAACAGTCGATAGTGCAATTACCCTGTTCAGCAGAAATGCCACTACCGGTGCATTAACCCAGGTTGCTGTTTATAAAAATGGCACAAACGGAGTCGATGGTATTCTGACAGCCTCATCCGCCAAACGCTCTCCGGATGGCAAACATTTATATGTCACCGGGCAAAGTGAAAACTCCGTAGCCGTGTTCAGTATCGACAGCACAACGGGCGAACTGACTTATCTGGATAAGATGACAAATGGTGCCGGTGGTATTGAAAAGCTGACTGGAGCCCGCAGCCTGGCAGTGAGTCCGGATGGCCGTTATGTGATGGTCAGTGCGATAACAGCTAATGCCCTTACTATATTTTCACGTAATGCATCTACCGGCTTGCTGACATTGGATAGCGTAGTCAATAACAATGCAAATAGCGTAATAGGTCTGAGCGCCCCCTCAGGAATGAGCACTGACCCGCTAAACCGCCATCTGTACGTCGCAGGTCAAGCAGACAGTGCTCTTGTTGTGTTTTCTTTACCAACACCAGCAGTAAGCCTGACAACAACGACAGCAACGGCTCAGGTTTCAGGCGCTGCGGTAACATTGGATAATGCGCTCTCCATTTTTGATTCAGACAGTACTCATCTGCTCTCTGCAACCGTATCCATTACCAGCGGCTTTATCAGCACAGATACGCTGGCAGTGCAAACGGTTGCAGGTATCAGTGCATCCTATGATAGCGCTGTTGGCATATTGACATTAAGCGGTAACGCCACACTGGCCGATTACCAGACAGCATTAAGAAGCCTTAGCTACCAGGCTGGCGCCGATCCCTCTCTGGCAGCAGGAGCAAGTTCTTCAAGAAACATCGCATTCTCGGTTACAGATACTGACAATAACACCAGTGCACCTGCCGCAATCACAGTAGCTGTAGAAAAACCGGACGGCTTTACCGTCACGTTTGTTGACTGGGATAGCGCGGTATTAAGTTCGCAGTTGATTACTTCCGGTGGTGCAGCGACAGCCCCAGCAGCGCCAGGCCGCACTGGCTACGGGTTTACCGGCTGGGATCTGGCTTTTGACAATGTAACGGCTGATTTGACGGTGACGGCCCAGTACACAATCAACACATACAGAGTGACTTTCAATCTGGATGGCGGTAGCCGTACCGGTGGTGGCACCTTAACCCAGACGGTAGATTATGGTCTGGCAGCGACAGCACCAGTATTTACCGGGCCGGCAGGTACAACCTTCACTGGCTGGAGTACCGTTTTCGATACAGTAACCGCCGATTTGACCGTGACCGCTCAATACAGTATCAATAGTTACAGCGTCATTTTTAATCTGGATGGTGGTAGTCGTACTGGTGGCGGTGCCTTGGCACAAACCGTTAATTACGGAGAGGCAGCAATAGCCCCCGTGTTGAACGCTCCGGCAGGAAAAACCTTTAGTGGCTGGAGCGGCAGTTTCGATAATGTTACGGCCAACCTCACCATCACAGCCCAATACACAATCAATACCTACACAGTGACTTTCAATCTGGATGGCGGTAGCCGCACCGGTGGCGGTGCCTTGGCGCAAACCGTTAATTACGGCGAGGCAGCAACGGCTCCAGTGTTGAGTGCTCCGGCAGGAAAAACCTTCAGTGGTTGGAGTGGCAGTTTCGATAATGTCACCGCTAATCTCACCATCACAGCCCAATACACAATCAATACCTACACAGTGACTTTCAATCTGGATGGCGGTAGCCGCACTGGTGGCGGTGCCTTGGCGCAAACCGTTAATTACGGCGAGGCAGCAACGGCACCAGTATTTACCGGACCGGCAGGTACAACCTTCACTGGCTGGAGCGGCAGTTTCGATAATGTTACGGCCAACCTCACGATCACTGCACAATACGCAGCCAATACCTTCACAGTAACTTTCAATCTGGATGGTGGCAGTCGTCACGGTGGTGGCGCTTTAAGCCAGGCCGTAAGTCATGGTGGGGCGGCAACAGAGCCGGTGTTTGCACCGCCTGTTGGTAAAACCTTTTCCGGCTGGAACCGCAGTTTCAACAATGTTACGTCCAATCTCACCATCACTGCGCAATACACATTGAATAGTCATACTGTAACGGTGAACGTGGTGGGTGATGGGGTCGTGACGCCGAATACACGGCAAGTGCCGTCAGGTTCTGTGGCAACCTTTACGTTGAATTTGATGCGTGCCGGTGATTATGTTTCCCTGGGTGGTAGTTGTAATGCTGCTTTGTCAGGTAGCCAGATAGTTACTGCGGCTATTACTGCTGACTGTGTCATTAATGTCTCTGTTCACGCCTCACTGGAAATCAACAATGATACCGACAAGCCTCTCGTTAGCAGTGAACCTGGCCGTTTCAGAGTGCTGGGTGGCGTTGGCGAAAAAACATTAACAGAGGCATTGCTCAAGCGTGCGGGCAAGGAAACTCTGCTTGAACCTGCGGTTGCCGAGTCGTTGATCAGTGCGCAGGCCGATGGCAGCTATGTGTTCAGTAGTAACCTCACTGGCCGCTATACCTTGACCTTTGTCGATGTCGTATCTGGTGAGCGTGGCCAGGTGAGCTTTGATGTATTACCTTATGTTGCGTTTACCTCCAGCAGACAACCTGTGCAGCAAGATGTTGCTACCACTCTGCGTGTCTGGCTGAGTGATGAACCGATCGATTACCCGGTGGTAGTAGATTTTACAGGTACCGGTGCCCGGTTGTCGGTTGAGCGATTTGAACTGACCGAAGAAGATAATTTGCTTCGCACCTTCAATGTCGTGGCAATTGCCGATGGCGCGAGCGTGAGCCTTCAGCAAGAAGGGTTGGTCAAAGCACGGGTTGGTACGCCTTCTGTACATGACCTGACTGTGCAGCAGCAATTGCCTTCGTTAGCTCTGCGTGTGGTATCCGAGCAGAATGGACAGCAAAGTACCGTGGTTAATGCGATGGGCGGTGAAGTTGTTTTGAATGTTGCAGAATTGAATGATGGCGCCGCTACTTATGAATGGTCATCAGACGGTTTGATTTTAATCCCGAACGGTGACAGCGCCAGTTTTAATCCGGCAATGGTACCGCCAGGTGTTTATATCATCACTGTGCATGCTACTACTCTGGATGGTCGCACAGGTCGGTATGACCTGGCGCAGCGCGTTGTTGCTGACTGCGAAATTGGAAGTTGCGAAAATACGGGTACCAGTGGTATTCCGGCCAGTGTTAATCCATTCGCCGCAGCGCCAAATCGTATTCCTGTTTGCCCGAATGTCAATGAAGCGGCTAACCGCGTAGAGAGTTGCCGCACAATAGGCAGCGAGGCACTTTATGCAGAAGTACCAAGAAACTACGCCTTGTCTATTGGCGAGCTGTCCGGAAATCAGTCCTGGGAAACTGGCCAGTTTGGTATTGCGGTCAATGATCAGTCGCTAAGTGACCCTGGTTATGACCACCTGGGTGCCACCCTGAATTTTGATGTGACAGGTCTGGAGCACGCCGGTGAGGCAGTGTCTGTTGCGATTGGTTTGCCAATTGGTACACTCATTCCCGAAAAAGCCGTATGGCGCAAATTCATTGACAACCAATGGCATGACTTTGTCGCTGACGATCACAACCAGCTCCACAGTGCCAGTCGCAATGCTTTGGGTCAATGTCCGGGTGTTTCCGCCGATAGTTGGCAGGAAGGTCTGGTTCAAGGTTTGGATTGTGTGCGCCTGACTATTGAAGACGGTGGCCCCTATGATGCCGATGGTGTTGCTAACAGTGTGATTCGCGACCCGGGTGTACTCGCGGTGGCATTGGCAACTGAAGAGCCCAAACCTCCGGTAACTCCAACTCCGCCGGTCAATGAAGGCAAGGGCAAGTCCGGTGGTAGCCTGGGCATGATCAGCTTGCTTCTACTAGGACTGATGGGTGTGTTCCGCTCACGCAGACTACGGAATAGAGTCGCCCTGTCGATCTGATAGCCCGGAGTATTGCAAAACCCCACTTTGTAAAAGTGGGGTTTTTTTATGGTTCTCCAGCCGGTTTTTGGATAGCAAAATATATTGTTAATAAGCACGAGCTGAGCATTCAGTACAGATAGGGAATATGGATAATAAAATGGAAGAAAAACTGTTTGACGCTGCTTTGAATCTGATCAATGCACGCTATCCCTCTGGCTGGGGTGGAGCGGCTGCACTGGCAACAGAAAAATATTAACCAGCGTTGCACCGGATACAAAAAATGATGCTTTGTCATTGTGTATGGAAACCGGTGCGTGTATTGAAGCACATAAAATTAACGAAAAAATAACGCACTCTCTGTGCTTGTGTCGTGAGTCCGAAGTTTCTGAAATTATCATTTTAACGCCTTGCGGAATCTGTCAGG
This sequence comes from Cellvibrio polysaccharolyticus, assembly GCF_015182315.1. Lineage (NCBI taxonomy): Bacteria > Pseudomonadati > Pseudomonadota > Gammaproteobacteria > Cellvibrionales > Cellvibrionaceae > Cellvibrio > Cellvibrio polysaccharolyticus. Next base: position 2,478,277 of record NZ_PRDL01000001.1, on the reverse strand, counting down.
AGCGCCTGTCTCACTGGGGCGGTGATGTTGCTGTTGCGGTGAGTAACAATGAGAACAGGCTGGTCTTTAAAACACTGCGAGAACTCATGCCTTACCATTGGTCTATGGTAAATGGGGCTGCTCTGTAGTTCTTATCAGTCACGTGGTTTAGCGCGTCAGCACTTCGCAGGAAGTATGGAGCATAAGTGCCAAAAATCACCAGGGTTTGCCTGTTTTATAGAGATTCAGGTGGAGACTGTTTTAAACAGAGAGGTGCTATTTTCTATCAGCGCTGTGGGAAAACTTCTTGATAGTCATACAGTCTGTTGCGACTAGAACAAGTATCAACATGTGGGAAAAATAAATCGGATATTGATGTGTTCTACGATTGGCCGCATCTATAACTGTTTGATGTGCCTTTATGATAAGTACCCGGTTTTTATTCGGGCTAAACCAGGGGAGGCGGCTGCCTCCCTCGGCTGCTTTTTTGACGATTAAAAATGCAACAACAACGCCGCATAAGGTCCTTTCAAGCTCACATCTGCCACGACGCTTTCATCAATGTCGAATGACATTTCGCGGTAGCCCAGTTCTACGCCCAGGTCGATTGCACCATCAAACAGGTAGCGAACTTTGGCGGTGTAGTCGCTGAGGCGGTTGCCGTCGTATTTTATAAAGCTGCCTTCAACACCGGCGGCGAAGCCACTGAAGGGCAGGTGGAACATGGCTTTGGCGTAAACCAGCGGGATGGTTTCATCCAGTTTGGCTTTTTCGCTGGCGTAAAAACTGCTGGCTTCAACGTAGCCGTCAAAACGTCTTACATTCAACCCCAAATCCAGTTCAACGGTATTGTCCAGCAGCTGATAATAAAGAATCAGGTCTGTGTGGCTGAGGTCAACGTGGGTGTCGACTTCGGTTCCCGGCAGAAAGCTGGTGCCATCCAGCGTAAAGAAGTCGCTGATAGTGGCGCTTTGCGAGCTGGTGATGTCGGTGTATTGCAATTTGACGTTGGGGATTAAGGGGACACCGTGCTCCAGTGCCAGCGAGTAAAAATTGTTATCACTTTCGCGCAATCGCAAATCACGAACGTTGATAGACGGGTCACCAAGGTCACCGTGGTAATCGGCATTCCAGCGACCCACTTCGGCGTGAATACCGAGCAAGCTGTCACTGAAGGCGAGTGGCGATAACAGCGATAAGGCCAGCGCCGGGATGATTTTTTTCATGTGGGTTCCTCTTCAGGGATAAATAAAGTCAGGGATAAATAAAACCAAGGATAATTAACGGGAATTTTACGCAAGAAAATTCACTAATACTGCAAGCCTAAAAGACATTGCGCCTGACCAACGCTTTTTTTTCGGGTTTCGTTGGCTGTGTCATAAAATTGCGTGAAATTATGATGCTGGCGTCTGTTTAAGGCTCTCCAGAAAGCGGCTGGCAGCGTTATTAAGGCTTCGTTGCCGGTGGTAAATACAACCGAGCGGACGGGTCAATGTGGGTGTGTCGACATCAAGTGATGAGAGATTTTTATCCAGCATGGTTTCTGGCAGTACACCCCAGCCCAGCCCAATGGACACCATCATTTTTATGGTGTCGAGGTGGTTGGTTACCATGGTGACATCCAGTGTTTGCTGTTGCTGATCAAATACCTTGCGCACCAGTCTGGTCGTGTAGGTGTTGGCGTCGGGCATGATTGCCGGAAAACCGGACAAATCTTCAATACTGATGTGTTTGCGCGCTGTGAGCGGGTGGCCCGGGGCGGCGACAAATTGCAGCCGGTCCATCCAGAGTGGCTGCGAGCTTATGCGCGGGTCGTGCTCTTCGGCGAGGGTAATTACCGCCAGATCAAAGCGGCCTTGCAGAATTTCCTGGTAGGCCTGTTCCGAATCGAGAAAGTGCAAGTCGAGTTTCACATCCGGGTAACGCCTGGAGAAGTCTTTCAGCCAGGGTGGCAAGCGGTGCAAGCCAATGTGGTGGCTGGTAGCGATGCTGAGTTTGCCGCGAACCTCGCCTTGCAGATCATCAATGGCGCGTTGGGCGTCGGTAACCGCTTGCAGAATTTCCCGCGCCCAGGGCAGCAAAACCTGACCTGCCTGCGTGGGTGCAATCTGGCGCCCGGCGCGGTCAAATAGCAGCACGCCAAGTTGCTCTTCCAGCAAGGCAATGCGTTTGCTGATAGCTGGCTGGGTCAGGTGCAGATTTTCCGCTGCGGCCGAAAAGGAGCCGGTTTCGGTCACTGCGATAAATGCTTTCAGAGAACGACTGTCCATAATGAATGATGTATTCCTATTTGGAATTCAATGTATAAAAATTATAAATTTGTTTTATGGCGGCTGTCTATTTATCATGCACAACGAACAACCGGTAAATGTCCTCGACGATATTTACTCATAAACATAGCGTTGATAAGACGCACCGTGAGGTCAAAATGGTCGCAAAAACTCTTTATGACAAGTTGTGGGAATCCCACCTTGTACAGCAGCGCGATGATGGTTCCGCGTTGATTTATATTGATCGTCATATCGTCCACGAAGTGACGTCGCCCCAGGCATTTGAAGGCCTGCGTATGGCGGGCCGCAAGCCCTGGCGCGTAGATACCATTCTGGCTACCCCGGACCACAACGTACCCACGACCACCAAAGAGCGCGCGTTTGGCGTGAAGGGTATTCAGGATCCGGTCTCGCTGATTCAGGTACAAACGCTGGATGACAACTGCGATGAATTTGGCATCGTGGAATTCAAAATCAATGATCACCGTCAGGGCATCGTGCACGTAGTTGGTCCGGAAACCGGCGCCTGCTTGCCGGGCATGACGGTAGTGTGCGGCGATTCTCACACCGCTACCAATGGCGCCTTGGGCGCTTTGGCGCACGGCATCGGCACCAGTGAGGTTGAGCATGTGATGGCAACCCAGTGTCTGGTTGCCAAGAAAATGAAAAATATGCTGATCCGTGTAGACGGAAAATTGGGCGACGGCGTTACCCCGAAAGACGTGGTATTGGCCATTATTGCCAAAATCGGCACCGCCGGGGGCAATGGCCATGCCATGGAATTCGCCGGTGAAGTCTTCCGCGATATGAGCATGGAAGGGCGTTTGACCGTTTGTAATATGGCGATTGAAGCCGGTGCTCGTGCCGGTATGGTCGCTGTGGACGACATCACCATCGATTACGTTAAAGGTCGCACCTACGCTCCCAAAGGTGATGATTGGGAAAAGGCGGTTACCGCCTGGCGTGAGCTGGTCAGCGACGACGGTGCGCATTTTGATACCGTGGTTGAGTTGCGCGGTGAAGACATCAAGCCGCAAGTCAGCTGGGGAACCTCACCGGAAATGGTGGTAGCGGTCGATCAGAATGTGCCGGACCCGGCCAATGAAACCGATTCGGTAAAGCGCGAAGGTATGGTGCGTGCCTTGCAGTACATGGGCCTGAAAGCCAATCAGCCGATGACCTCCATCTATGTCGATCGCGTTTTTATCGGCTCCTGCACCAACTCCCGCATCGAAGATATTCGTGCAGCGGCAGCGGTGGTAAAAGGGCGCAAGCGCGCTGAGAGCGTGAAAGAAGCGATTGTTGTGCCGGGCTCCGGCGCAGTAAAGGCGCAAGCCGAAGCAGAAGGTTTGCATCACATCTTTATCGATGCCGGTATCGAATGGCGTGAACCGGGTTGCTCCATGTGTTTGGCGATGAACGCCGACAAATTGGGCGCTGGCGAACATTGTGCCTCTACCTCCAACCGCAACTTCGAGGGGCGTCAGGGGTATGGCGGACGTACTCACCTGGTGAGCCCGGCGATGGCAGCGGCGGCGGCAATTGCCGGTCACTTTGTTGATGTGCGTGAATTGAGGAGCTGAGTATGAAAAGTTTTACCTTAGTAACCGGTGTTGCAGCGCCCATGGATCGGGCCAACGTGGATACCGATATGATCATCCCCAAGCAGTTTTTAAAGTCGATCAAACGTACCGGCTTTGGCAAAAATCTGTTTGATGAGTTGCGCTATCTGGATGAAGGCCAGCCAGACAAGGAATGTACCGGGCGCCCGGTCAACACCGAATTCCCGCTGAATTTTCCGCGCTACCAGGGTGCGACTATTCTGTTGTCGCGCGAGAATTTTGGTTGTGGCTCCAGCCGTGAGCATGCCCCCTGGGCGCTGGACGATTACGGTTTCCGCTCGGTCATCGCGCCGTCTTTCGCCGATATTTTCTACAACAACTGCTTTAAGAATGGCTTGTTACCCATTGTTTTATCAGAAGAAATTGTAGATAAGCTGTTCAACGAAATGTACGCTGCCGAAGGGTATCAATTAACCATCGACCTTGCAGAGCAAGTCGTGGTTACTCCTGCCGGTGAGCGCTTTGCGTTTGAGCTGGATGCGTTCCGTAAACACTGTCTGCTGAATGGTCTGGACGATATTGGCCTTACGCTGGAGCATGCCGAGGCCATTCGCGCTTATGAAGCCCGTCGTCGGGTGGATTCGCCCTGGTTGTTTGACGCGGTAAAGTAAGGTAGCGTTGCGATTCAATAACAACAGCGCTGCATGAAAATGTAGCGCTGCTTTTTTGTGGGCATTCGGCATTGTCACAACCGTCAAGCCGGATGCAAAAATGGGTGTAACACCTGAGGGGAACGTTTTGGGTAAGCATATTCTGATTCTGGAAGGCGACGGTATTGGTCCGGAAATTGTTGCGGAAGCGCGCAAGGTACTGGATGTCGTCAACAGCAAATACACATTGGGCCTGAGCTTTGAAGAAGGTTTGATGGGTGGCAGCTCTATTGATGAACACGGTGTGCCATTAACCGATGAAACCCTGGAGCGCGCTCGCAAAGCTGACGCGATTCTGCTGGGTGCTGTGGGCGGCCCCAAGTGGGACAAGCTCGACCGCGCGATTCGTCCGGAGAAAGGCTTGCTGAAAATTCGTTCCCAGTTGGGCCTGTATGCAAACCTGCGTCCGGCGTTGCTGTATCCGCAACTGGTTGACGCGTCTTCGCTGAAGCCGGAAGTGGTTTCCGGTCTGGATATTCTGATTGTGCGAGAACTGGCTGGCGGCATTTACTTCGGTGAACCGCGCGGTATCCGCGTTCTTGAAAATGGCGAGCGTGAAGGTTTCAACACTTACAAATATTCCGAAAGCGAAATTATTCGTATCGGCCGTACCGCGTTTGAAATGGCGCGCAAGCGCAACCATAAAGTCTGCTCGGTCGATAAAGCCAACGTACTGGAAGCCACCATGTTGTGGCGTGAGGTGCTCGACACCTTGTCCGCAGAGTATCCGGATGTGGAGCTGTCGCACATGTACGTGGATAACGCGGCCATGCAGCTGGTGCGTGCGCCCAAGCAGTTTGACGTGCTGGTAACCGGCAATATGTTTGGTGATATTCTGTCCGACGCGGCAGCCATGCTCACCGGTTCCATTGGTATGTTACCATCAGCATCCCTTGATAAAGACGGGCGTGGTATGTACGAACCCTGTCATGGCTCGGCGCCGGATATCGCCGGCAAGGGCATTGCCAATCCGCTGGCAACCATTCTTTCGGTATCCATGATGCTGCGTTACTCGCTGGGCTTGCCGGATATTGCCGATGCCATTGAAGTGGCAGTGGGTAACGTGCTGGACCAGGGACTGCGTACAGCCGACATCTATACCGAAGGCACAATACGGGTATCGACCTCGCAAATGGGCGATGCAGTCATCGCGGCGTTGACCGCGTAAAACGATAACGGGATAGAGAGAGAAAGCGACATGAAAACAGGTTTTGTAGGTTGGCGCGGTATGGTTGGCTCGGTGCTCATGGATCGCATGCGCGCTGAAAACGACTTTGCTGATATCGAGCCGGTTTTTTTCACCACCTCCAATGTGGGTGGTGCTGCACCGGCGGTGGCCAGTGGTTTGCCGCCGTTGAAAGATGCTTATTCCATTGACGATTTGAAACAACTGGATGTCATTGTTACCTGTCAGGGCGGTGACTACACCAATGAAGTTTTCCCGAAGCTGCGCGCAGCCGGTTGGAATGGCTACTGGATTGACGCGGCTTCCAGCCTGCGTATGGACAAAGACGCCATCATCGTGCTCGACCCGGTTAACAATGACGTGATTAAAAACGGCATCGCAAACGGTGTGAAAAACTACATCGGCGGCAACTGTACCGTAAGTTTGATGCTGATGGGCTTGGGCGCCTTGTTCCGCGAAGGTCTGGTAGATTGGGTTACCTCCATGACTTATCAGGCGGCTTCCGGTGCCGGTGCGCAAAATATGCGTGAACTGATTTCCCAAATGGGCACGCTGCACAAGTCGGTAGCTGAGCAACTGGCTGACCCGAAGTCTGCCATTCTGGAAATTGACCGTATCATTGCTGAAACCATGCGCGGTGATGAGTTGCCCAAAGCCAACTTCGGCCATCCGCTGGCTGGCAGTCTGTTGCCGTACATCGACAAGCAATGGGAAACCGGCCAGTCCAAAGAAGAGTGGAAAGGGCAGGCAGAAACCAACAAGATTCTGGGTCGCAGCGGCAATCCGATTCCGGTAGATGGTTTGTGCGTTCGCATTGGTGCGATGCGTTGCCATAGCCAGGCGCTGACCATCAAGCTGAACAAAGATGTGCCTATCGCTGACATCGAAGCGCTGATTGCCAACTCCAACGAGTGGGCCAAAGTGGTGCCGAATGACCGCGAAAGCAGCTTGCGTGACCTCACGCCGACTGCCGTAACCGGCACTTTGTCTATCCCGGTTGGTCGTCTGCGCAAGATGAACATGGGGCCGCAATACATTTCTGCGTTCACCGTGGGTGACCAGTTGTTATGGGGTGCTGCAGAGCCGCTGCGTCGTATGCTGCGTATTCTGAAAGAAGCCTGATAGTGGCCTGAAACCTGCAAAAGAAAATCCCTGACAGATAACTGTCGGGGATTTTTTTTAGTGACTTAAAAGCCGCTGGTCGGATTTTCAGGAAAATCATCTGAAATTGTTTGAAAAGCGTTGCTATTTGCGCCATTTAGCGAAGATGAAAAAAGCGAAAGTATTGATAAAAGCCCATTTATACTGAATACTTACGCGAGATTTTGAAGCTATATTCGAGGTTTTCAACCGCTGTATGCTGCATCCGCTTTAAGTGCTCCAGAAGCATTGGCCGGCTGGTCCAATTTGATGAAGAGCATTTGGAACTGATGATAATAAAAGGATAGTCCTATGCATCTTCGTAAATTGATTTTGGCGGGTGGCTTCGCCTGTTCGCTGCTCTCCAATCCGGCTCTCGCGCTGGGGTTGGGTGAAGCGCAGCTGAACTCCAAACTGAACGAACCTCTCAAGGCCGAAATCAAGTTGCTGGACACTCGAGGTCTCAGTGCTGATCAGGTATTAATCGCCCTTGCTGCACCAGCCGATTTTGAGCGCAATGGCGTAGAGCGTCTGTATTTTTACAGCGAATTTGAATTCGAGGTGCTGCTGGACAATCCCGGTGGCGCTATCGTCAAGGTGAGCAGCCGTGGTCCGGTGCGCGAACCCTTCATCAACTTCCTGGTAGAAGCGCGCTGGCCAACCGGTCGTTTGCTGCGTGAATATACCTTGTTAATGGATTTGCCGGTCTTCTCGGAAACCTCCGCCAGCCGCTCCGTTGTTGCTGCTACTACGCAATCGTCGGTTGCGCCGGCGTCTACCGCTCGCCCGGCGGATACAGTTCAGCCGGCAGCACCTGCACCCGTGTCGCGCCCGGTAGTGGAGCCCACGCCTCAACCGGCTGCCCGTCGTGCCACCGCCGCATCGTCGGCATCGGGTGACAACTATCGCGTTGACCGCAATGACACCTTGTGGCAAATCGCCCTCGAAGTGCGGCCCGATTCCAGTCATTCCGTACATCAAACCATGTTGGCCATTCAGCGACTTAATCCTGATGCTTTCATTAATGGCAACATCAACCGCTTGCGCAGTGGACAGGTGTTACGTGTTCCTTCATCGGATGATATTCGTTCACTGTCGCGTGGCGAAGCCGTTAACGAAGTCGCTCGTCAGAATCAATCCTGGGGCGATAACACCCTGGGTGCGCCGCTCAGTGCTGCGCGCCGTGATAGCGCACCGGCCAGTAATAATACCGGTGTAACGGGCAGCGTTCGCCTGGCAACTCCCGGCAGTGGTGACAGTTCAGTAGGTCAGGGCAGTGGTGATAACACTGGCCGTGGCCGCGCGCTTGAAGGCGAATTGGCTTCTTCTTTGGAAGAGCTGGACAAAGCTGCCGCCGAAAATCAGGAGCTGACCTCCCGCGTTCGCGATCTTGAAGAACAAATTAAAACCATGGAGCGCCTGGTTGAAGTGAGCAACAGTCAGTTGCGCGCTTTGCAATTGGGTGGCGCAGCAGACGGTGCCGAGGCGGATCAAACTACTGCCGCCGCAGCCACTGATGACTCTGCGCTGGCGGATGACACTGCCACTGCGCCGGATGTTGCCGCCGTAGCGCCTGCTGTGTCGGCTTCTTCAGCGGCAGCGTCGAGCAGTCAGCGTGCGGTAGTAACCACCACACCACCGCAAAAGAGTTTGCTGGACAGCTTGTTTGATTACATCCATTGGATCGGTGCCGGTTTGTTGGCATTGATTCTTTTGTTGCTGCTGTTGTGGAAGCGCCGTCAGGATCAACAGGCGCAAGAGCCTGAAGTTGTCGATGACAGTTCTATCTTCGTGTTGCCCGCCGATACGTCATCAGAAATTAATGATGAACAAGCGGCAGAAGAAGCTCTGGCTGCAGATGCCGACGCGTTGGACGTGCCGGATAGCGGTTTTGAAGCAGAAACCAATGATGTGGTCAGCGAAGCGGATATTTATATCGCTTACGGCAAGTTCGATCAGGCAGAAGACATGCTGCTGAAAGGGCTTGAGCGCGATCCGGAATCAACGGAAATTCGCCTCAAGCTGCTGGAAGTTTACTCGCAGCAGGAAAATGCTGAAAAATTCGATCTGCATTACGCTCGCCTTATCGCCCTTGCCAGCCCGATGGTGCTTGCACGCGCAACCGAGCTGAGAGAGCAGATTCCGGGTGTGGGCGATTTTGATCTGTCAGAAGTGCCGGATGAAGCTGACGATGCAGCGCTAACCGCTGAAAACGATACAGATTCATTGTTCGATGAACTGTTTATTGATGATGCCAACGATCCGCAAGAAAAATCGCTGCTTGCCGACAATCAACCGCTGACCTCTGACGATGATTTGTCATTTGATTTTGATGCCGAGCTTGAAGCCTTGTCTGAAGAATCCCTGACGGATGACAAAGATCTGCAAAACGCCGCCAGCCGTTACGATTTATCGTTCGATGCGCCGGTCGCTCCGTTGGCAGATTCTGCACCGGAAGAAAATGAACTGACATTTGATTTTGATCTTGATGATGACCCGCTGGAAGGTGACAAACCGGGCCTTGCAGCAACAGCAGCGCCGACTGAAAGCCTGTCAGAGCTGGATGATTTCTCGTTTGACTTTGACGACCTTAAAGAAGAGGAAGGCACCCCGGCACTGACGGATAATGCTCTGACAGATAAAGATGAAGACGAGCTGTTCTCCGAAGCTGACCTGACGCTGCTTGACGATGCTGGTCCGGAGTTGGATGCCGACAAACCGGTTGTTGCCGAGCTGTCGACAGAAGATGCTCTGGATGATTTCAGCCCTGATGCAGAGTTTGATGCAAATGCCTTTGATCTCGAAGCGCTGGATCGTGAGATTAATGAGCTGGAAAAAGAAGCGGGCGGGTCTTTGTCTCTGACCGTTAACGAAGCCGATGCATCGCTGTTTGATGATGCCGACGAAGAAATCACGCTCGACGCCCCGGCGCCACAGCCGGAAATTGTTGATGAAGACGATGATGAATTGTCGCTGGCAGATGAAGATCTGGAAGCGCTTTTCAAGGAAATGACGCCGGTTGCTGATGCGCCGGAAGAGGAAGAAGCGCTGTTTGCACTGGATGATGAGCTGACTGAAAAATCTTCTTTGGATGATTTTAATTTCGAAGAACTCGAAGCGCTCAGTTCCTCGGAGCCGGCAGTTGGCAGTGACGATGATTTTTCTTTCGACGAGCTGGCTTCTGAAATCGAGTCGGATTCTACTTATAAGCCGGATGCTCCCTTGGAGCTGGATGAGCCATCGCCCGCATTTGCCGAAACCCTGGCTCCGGCCAGTGTAGACCTGTCGGATGACGATCTCGATGCCGAGCTGGATTTCCTGGCCGACGCCGATGAGGTTGCTACCAAGCTGGATCTGGCGCGCGCTTATATTGATATGGGGGATCCGGAAGGTGCCCGTGATATCCTTGCCGAAGTTGCTCAGGAAGGTAATGAGCAGCAGCAGGCAGAGGCGTCGCAATTGCTGGATAGCATCGGCTAACCACGTTTTGATGTTTACCCAAAGCCTTGTGCATTCGTGTACAAGGCTTTGTTGTTTTTGGAGCAGGTAATTTCAGCTTATGTCACAAGACTATATTCCAACCAGTAAAGCCTACGCTCGCAACGGGGAAGTGGTTGCTGATACTTTGTGGCCGGAAGGCATGCGCCGCATCGCATTGGGTGTTGAGTATAACGGCACCGGGTTTCGCGGCTTTCAATGGCAGCCTCACGATCCGAAAACCGTGCAGGGTGTTCTGCAAAAAGCACTCTCAGCGGTGGCCTGTGAGCCGATAACCCTGGTATGCGCAGGTCGTACCGACTCCGGTGTGCATGGCACCGGGCAAGTGGTGCATTTCGATACGCTGGCTCAGCGCCCGGAAAAAGCCTGGCGATTGGGGGCGAGGGCGCATTTGCCTTACGGTGTCAGTATTTCCTGGGCAAAAGAGGTTTCGCCGCAATTTCATGCCCGTTTCAGCGCGCAAGCCCGGGCTTATCGCTATTTGCTCAGTGACCGGCCGGCATCGCACGGTTTGCTGCACGATCAGGTCAGCTGGTTTGACCGTCCACTCAATCTTGAATGGATGCGCGAAGGGGCTGCTCATCTGGTAGGTGAGCATGATTTCAGCTCTTTTCGGGCGGCGCAATGTCAGGCGCGCAACCCGGTGCGCCGCATTCATCATCTGCATCTGGTGCGGCGCGGACATTTGATTATTCTTGAAGTGCGCGCCAATGCCTTTCTGCATCATATGGTTCGCAATATTGTTGGCGTGTTGTCAGCGGTAGGGCACGGCGACATTCCGCCAGGCAAAGTGGCAGAAATTCTTGCCGCCCGCGACCGCAAAGCGGCGGGGGTGACGGCAAAGCCGAATGGGCTTTACCTGGTGAAAGTGGATTATCCGGCTATGTTTGCCTTGCCGGAACTGTCTCCCGGTCCGCTATTTATAGATGAACCTGTCGGGGAGTTGACGGGTCGATAATATTAACCCTGAAAATAACCGTCGCGGGGTTAGGGGCGGCTTCGTGATTTTTGCCCGCAGCAAGCAGTAATTTCCCGGCATTTCTGATAGTATCGACGGTTTCTTTTTTCCGGCATTTCTCAAGGCGTTGCAGTGGCTTATATCCGAACCAAAATTTGCGGTATTACCTCGGTTGAGGACGCAATAGCTGTTGTTGAGGCTGGCGCGGATGCTATCGGGCTGGTGTTTTATCCGCCCAGCTCCCGCTTTGTGCAAGCAGAGCAAGCCGCGGCCATCGCCCGTGCGGCGGGGCCCTTTGTGACGGTTACCGGCCTGTTTGTAGACGCCAGTGCCGATACTATTAACGCGCTGTTGCGCCAGGTGCCGCTGCATTTATTACAATTTCATGGTGACGAGCCTGCGGAATTTTGTGAATCCTTTGGCCGCCCTTATATCAAAGCCTTGCGGATGCGCCCCGATATGGATGTGGCGGCAGAAATAGCCCGCTACCCGTCGGCACTGGGAATTTTGCTGGACGCCTGGCGCCCTGGCGTTCCTGGCGGTACCGGTGAGGTATTTGATTGGCATCGTGTGCCTTCGCAAGCCGAAAAACCTTTAATTCTGGCCGGTGGGCTAACCCCGGACAATGTTGCCGAAGCGGTTAAAACGCCAGGGCTCTACGCGGTAGACGTTAGCGGCGGCGTAGAACAAAGCCCTGGCAAAAAAGACTTCCGAAAAGTAAACGCATTTATCCATAACGCCAAATCCGGCCCCAATTCAGGTGATACAGACCGTGAATGATTCCAAAACCAGCACTGTTGACTACAGCAGCTTCCCGGACGCGAAAGGGCATTTTGGTCCTTACGGCGGCCGTTTCGTTTCAGAAACCCTGATTCATGCACTCGATGAATTGGAAACCATTTACAACAACCTGAAAGATGATCCGTCTTTCCAGGCTGAGTTTGACAAGGACCTGGCGCACTACGTTGGCCGTCCTTCGCCCCTGTATTTTGCCGAGCGCTGGAGCCGTGAACTGGGTGGCGCCCAAATTTTCCTGAAGCGTGAAGATCTCAACCACACGGGCGCGCACAAGGTAAACAACACCATTGGTCAGGCACTGTTGGCCAAATTTACCGGTAAAAGCCGCGTTATCGCCGAAACCGGTGCCGGCCAGCACGGCGTAGCCACGGCTACCGTAGCGGCCCGTTTGGGCTTGAAGTGCCGCGTGTACATGGGCTCTGAAGACATCAAACGCCAGGCGTTGAATGTTTACCGGATGAAATTGCTGGGTGCCGAGGTATTTTCCGTAACCTCCGGTTCCCGCACCTTGAAAGACGCGATGAACGAAGCCATGCGCGATTGGGCGACCAACGTGGATGACACTTTCTATATCATTGGCACCGCCGCCGGCCCGCATCCTTATCCGCAGCTGGTGCGTGACTTCCAATCGATTATCGGCCGTGAAGCCCGTCAGCAGTGTCTGGATCAAACCGGCAAGTTGCCGGATGCTCTGGTCGCTTGTGTGGGTGGTGGTTCCAACGCTATCGGCTTGTTCCACCCGATGCTGGGTGATGAATCCGTGAAAATGTACGGTGTGGAAGCGGGTGGTCTGGGTGTTGAAAGCGGCAGTCATGCGACCCGTTTTTATCAGGGCGTTCCCGGTGTGCTGCACGGCAACCGCACTTACCTGATGCAAGACACCAACGGCCAGATTATCGAGACACACTCGGTATCTGCCGGTCTGGATTACCCGGGTGTAGGTCCGCAACATTCCTGGTTGCATGACATTGGTCGGGTGAATTACGTATCCATTACCGATCAGGAAGCGCTGACCTCATTCCGCGAGCTCACCCTGATTGAAGGCATTATGCCGGCGCTGGAATCCAGTCATGCCATGGCCTATGTGAAAAAACTTGCGCCGACCATGAGTAAAGACCAGATCATTATTGCCAACTTGTCCGGCCGCGGCGATAAAGACATTCACACCGTAGCTGCCATTGACGGTATTACTATTTAATTAAACAACGGGCTTCGTAAGCGAAGCCCCCATTTGTTATGCAGGATTCTTGTCGATGAGTCGAATTTCCCAGCAGCTCGGTCGCGCCAAGGCGGCGGGCAAAAAAACTCTGGTGGCTTACATTGTGAATGGTGACCCGGTACCGGATGTCACTCTCACGGTAATGCATAAGCTGGTTGAGAAAGGTGTTGATATTATTGAATTGGGCGTGCCTTTTTCTGACCCCATGGCAGAAGGCCCGGTGATTCAAAAAGCCCACGAGCGTGCGCTTGCCAGCAACGTCAGCCTTACCGATACCCTGAATGTTGTTCAGGAATTTCGTAAAACCAATGCCGACACGCCGGTTGTATTAATGGGTTATGCCAACCCGGTTGAGCGTTTTGGTTATGAAGCGTTTGCCAAAGCGGCGAGTGCGGCCGGTGTCGATGGTTTGTTAACCGTTGACCTGCCGTTTGAAGAAGTGGGTGATTTGCGTGCTCAACTCGACGCTCACGGTCTTGATAATATTTTTCTGCTGGCGCCGACCACCCGTGCGGAGCGCGCTCGTCAAATCGCTGCGCAAGCCAGTGGATTTTTATATTACGTATCCTTGAAAGGCGTGACCGGCGCCGGACACCTGGATGTAGAAGAAGTTAAAAACCGCCTGGCAGAATTTGGCTCCATGTCAAATTTGCCGGTTTGTGTCGGCTTCGGTATTAAAGATGCCGCTACTGCCAAAGCGGTTGCCGCACTCGCCGATGGCGTGGTGATTGGCAGTGTGCTGGTTAATAAAATTGGTGAGCTTCAAGGTGAGACAGCAGAGGTGATTGCCGATGCGACCGGTGCCATCGTCGCTGATATTCGCGCAGCTCTTGATAGCCTCTGATTGTAAACCTGTTGACTGATACCATTTCTGTAAAGAGAGATAACCCATGAGCTGGTTGGAAAAAATTATTCCGAGTGTTGTGCGTTCCGAAGGCAAACCTCGTAGCAACAAAGTGCCCGAGGGTGTTTGGGAGAAATGTGCAAAATGTGATTCTGTTTTGTACAAGCCGGAGCTGGAAAAAAATCTGAATGTGTGCCCGAAGTGTGAGCATCACATGCGCATCGGCGCGCGTAATCGTCTCGATATTTTTCTGGATGCCGATGGCCGTGAAGAGTTGGCCACCGATGTTGAGCCGGTTGATCGTCTGAAATTCAAAGACATCAAAAAGTACAAAGAGCGTTTGACCACCGCACAAAAAGCCACTGGCGAAAAAGATGCCCTGATCGCTATGCGCGGCAACCTGAAAGGCATGCCGGTTGTGGTGGTCGCGTTTGAATTTGCATTCCATGGCGGTTCCATGGGTTATGTGGTGGGTGAGCGTTTTGCTCGTGCCGCCCGTTTGGCGCTCGAAGAAAATATTCCGTTGATCTGTTTTTCTGCCACGGGCGGCGCCCGTATGCAGGAAGCATTGATCTCGTTGATGCAAATGGCTAAAACCAGTGCGGTGATTGAACGTCTGAAAATGCAGGGCACGCCTTACATTTCTATCATGACCGACCCGGTTTACGGTGGTGTATCTGCCAGTCTGGCATTGTTGGGTGATATCAACGCGGCAGAACCTGGCGCCCGCGCCGGCTTCGCAGGCCCCAATATTATCGAACAAACCATTCGCCAGAAATTACCGAAAGGTTTTCAGCGCAGTGAATTTTTGCTCGAACACGGCGCCATTGATTTGATTATTCACCGCCGTGATATGCGCGATAAAGTTGCCGGTTTGCTGGCAAAGTTTACTCGTCGCGCCGAGGTCTGATGACCTTTCCGCTATGAATTTGACATCTCTGCAAGCATGGTTGAGTTGGCTTGAACAATCTCACCCGCGAGAAATCGATCTGGGCCTGGAGCGCATCCGCGAGGTTGCATCCAGGCTCGATTTGTTAAAGCCGCAATGCCGCGTTATTACTGTCGCCGGCACTAATGGCAAAGGCTCTTGTGTAACGGCCATCGCTGCCTTGCTGCAGGCTGCCGACAAACGTGTCGGGCTGTATACCTCTCCCCATTTGTTGCATTACAACGAGCGTATTCAGGTTGATGGTGCTCCCGCCACAGATGCAGAAATCTGTCAGGCGTTTGCTGCCATTCGCGATGCCGCCAACGAAATCAGTCTGACGTATTTTGAATACGGCACGCTGGCGGCGCTCTATGTTTTTCGTGAGCGCGCAGTAGATTTTATGGTGCTGGAAGTCGGGTTGGGCGGCAGGCTGGATGCAGTGAATATTCTCGATGCCGATATCGCCGTCATTACCAGCATTGCTATTGATCACCAGGATTGGCTGGGTAGCGACCGGGAAGTTATCGGTCGCGAAAAAGCTGGCATTATTCGCAATGGCAAACCGGTCATTAGCGTCGACCCCAAACCTCCACTGAGTATCGCTGCCGCGGCGGCAGAGGTGGGAGCGAATTTACTGGCCGTGAATCAGGATTTTTCATTCGCAGTGGATGGAAATGTCTGGTCGTGGCAAGGCATTGATGGAACCGGTGAGCGCTTGCAATGGTCAAACTGGCCGTTGCCGCACTTGCCTTTGCCAAGCCTTGCGGCTGCCTTGCAGGCGGTCGCGTTGTTGGGTGAGGTGCCGGATAACGCCGGTGAGGTGTTGGCCAATGTTCGCCTGCCAGGTCGTTTTCAGCGCTTGAATTATCTCGGGCGTGAAATCATTCTCGATGTAGCGCACAACCCGGCAGCCAGTGCTTACTTTGTCAGCCGTTTGCAGCAGCTGCCTATCGCCGGACGGACTTTTTCAGCCGTTGGTATGATGTCCGACAAGGATCGCGGCGGTGCCCTGGCTAATATGACGGCGGTGGTAGATCACTGGTTTGTCGTGGATTTATCCTTTCTGGAGCGGGCTGCGCCGGTTGCCGGTTTGACCAGCGATCTTGAAAAGCTGGGGCAAAAGGTTAATGGCTCCGGTGATTTTCAAGCCTGTTTGTCCCTGATTATCGATCAATCGGTTCCCGGTGATCGCATTGTTATCTGGGGTTCTTTTTTTACGGTTGCGGCTGCCTTATCGGCGTTTCACAATTTGGATCAGCAGGAGAGGGTGCAAGAGTGAGAGAAGGCTTGAAGCAACGCCTGGTAGGCGGATTTGTGCTGGCAGCACTGGCGGTGATTTTTTTGCCGGGTCTGTTCAAAGAGCAGCAGGGGCACCGGGTTGACGGCGAGTCCCGCATTCCGCCGGCACCGCCTGCGCAAACCGTTGAGTTCTCTGACCCTGATGCAACATGGGACGGTGAACCGGCGCCGCAGCCCGAAACTATGTTTTTGCCTGATGATGACGCATCGTCAGATTCTTTCTCTCTTCCTCAACAGCCCCAGGTTGCTACAGAGTCTTCTGTTGTAGCTGCACAGTTTTCAAGTTCTTCTCTGGCCTCCTCCTCTTCATCGTCCGCCGCCTCGTCTGCAATAGCAGCGGTGCCGGCCATCCCGCTGGACGACAAAGGTATTCCACAAGCTTGGATGGTTCAGCTGGTCAGTTTGTCCAACCGCGAAGCGGCGGTAAAACTGCGCGATGACTTGCAGCGTGATGGCTACAAAGCTTTTATTCGCGATGTAAAAACGGACAAGGGTACCTTTATTCGGGTATTTGTAGGCCCCAACCTTAACCGTGAAGAATCGGCCAAAATCAAAACCGAGTTGGATCAGCGCCTGAAAACCAACGCCCAGATTCGTCGTTTCGAACCCTGATTGCCCGGCAGTTGCAATTCGGGGTATCTGATATGCGGCTGCTCTGGTAAAATGCGCGACCTTGAATAACCGGAGAATTCCCGCGCATGAATTGGGCAGATTGGGCCATTATTGCCATTTTGGTTCTGTCCGCTTTGATCAGCATCAAGCGGGGATTTGTGAGGGAAGCCCTATCACTGGCCACCTGGGTGGCTGCTGTCCTTGTCGCTGTTCTTTTTAGCGAACCTCTTTCTTATTTATTGATTGATCATATCGCCACCCCGTCAGTTCGTGAAATGGTGGCCTTTGCTATTTTATTTATCGCCACCTTGTTGGCGGGTGGATTACTGGGCTATCTCATTGGTGCTTTAATCCACGTAACCGGTTTATCGGGAACCGATCGACTGTTGGGAATGATATTCGGATTGGCCAGAGGCGTTATCGTGATCATGGTCTGTCTGATTTTTCTACCCGGCTTGATTTCAGTTGATCAGGACCCATGGTGGCAAGAGTCAGCAATGATTCCCCACTTTCTCGAATTTGAAACCCAGGCACGTGATCTTTTCAGTCAGGTTGTCAGTTTTTTTACCGGATTCTTCTCGCAGGAATCACATTAATTCGTTCGGCAAAGGTAGATAATCTATGTGTGGCATTGTTGGTATTGTCGGCAAGAGCGACGTCAATTTACAACTCTATGATGCATTAACCATCTTGCAACACCGCGGTCAGGACGCGGCCGGTATCGTTACCTGCCAGGACGGCCGACTTGCCCAGCAAAAAGCAAACGGCCTTGCACAGGACGTTTTCAGAACCCGTCACATGCAGCGTCTGTTGGGTAACATGGGTATCGGCCATGTGCGTTATCCCACCGCAGGCAGCTCGGGGCCGGCGCTGGCACAACCTTTCTACGTTAACTCTCCTTACGGTATTGCCCTTGCACATAACGGCAACCTGACCAATGCCGACAAAGTGGGTGAAGAGCTGTTTAAAACAGATCTGCGCCACGTCAACACCGATTCCGACTCTGAAGTATTGCTCAACGTGTTTGCGCACGAGCTGCAATCCAAGGGCAAATTATCGCCGTCTGCTGATGATATTTTTGACGCAGTAAAAGGCGTTCATGCCCGCATCAGCGGTGGCTACGCGGTAGTTACGCTGATTGCCCGTTACGGTTTGATTGCCTTCCGCGATCCGCATGGCATTCGCCCGCTGGTTTACGGCAAGCGCGAATCGGCAAAAGGCATTGAGTACATGGTCGCTTCCGAAAGCGTGGCGCTGAACGTACTCGGTTTTGAACTGATTGATGACGTTGAACCCGGTGAAGCAATTTACATCACCGTTGATGGTCAGTTGCATCGCCGTCAGTGCGCCGAGTCAGCTTCGCTCACGCCGTGTATTTTCGAACACGTTTATTTTGCCCGTCCCGATTCCATTATGGACGGCATTTCTGTTTATAAAGCCCGTTTGCGTCAAGGTGAAAAGCTGGCAGAAAAAATTCTCCGCGAGCGCCCCAACCACGACATCGATGTGGTTATTCCTATTCCGGATTCCAGCCGTGTAGCCGGTCAGGCATTGGCGCAAAAACTTGGTGTAAAATTCCGTGAAGGCCTGGTAAAAAACCGCTATATCGGCCGCACCTTTATTATGCCTGGCCAACAGCAGCGTAAAAAATCGGTACGTCAAAAACTGAACCCGATTGATCTGGAGTTCAAAGGCAAAAACGTATTGCTGGTCGATGACTCGATTGTGCGCGGTACCACTTGCCAGCAAATTATCCAGATGTCTCGCGATGCCGGTGCTGCCAAAGTGTATTTCGCCTCTGCTGCGCCAGCGGTGAAATATCCCAACGTTTACGGCATTGATATGCCAACCGCTTCCGAGTTGATTGCACACGGCCGTACCGACGAAGAAGTCTGCCGCGAAATTGGTGCCGACTGGCTGATCTATCAGGATCTTGAAGACCTGATCGCAGCCTCTACCGAAGGCAACAAAAAAGTAACGGAGTTTGACTGCTCGGTATTTACCGGCAAGTACGTCACCGGTGATGTTGATCAGGCTTATCTCGACAAGCTGGCGCACAGCCGTAGCGACAATTCCAAAGCGGCTGCCGGTGAAGATAAGCCGATCGGTTTGCACAACGGCGAAAGCAATCATTAAGACGAACGGCGTGTGAAATTATTGGTGAGGAAAAGCAATGAGTGAATGGGAAGATCTGTTGTTGTTTGCACAACCTGACACACTGGCTATTCGTGCCGGCCATACCCGCACTAATGAAGATGAACATAGCGAAGCTTTATTTTTAACATCGAGCTATGTATTCGCCAGTGCTGAAGAGGCAGCCAACCGCTTTTCCGGGCAAAACGCCGGTAATGTATATTCCCGTTACACCAACCCTACAGTGCGTATGTTTGAAGAGCGTATTGCGGCGCTCGAAGGTGCAGAAGGGGCGGTAGCAACTTCCTCCGGTATGGCGGCCATTCTGTCGACCGCGGTAGCCTTGTTGAAGTCCGGTGACCATGTTATTTGTTCGCGCAGCGTATTTGGTACAACCACCGTACTGTTTAATAAATACCTGCAAAAATTTGGCATTACCACCAGCTTTGTTGCGCCCACCGACTATGCAGCCTGGGAAGCGGCTTTTACACCGCAAACCCGTATGCTTTTCATTGAAACACCTTCCAACCCGCAATGCGATGTACTGGATATTGAGCAGCTGGCAGCAATAGCGCATCGTCACGATGCTTTGCTGGTTGTCGATAACTGCTTCTGTACACCGGCGCTGCAACAGCCGCTGAAATTCGGTGCTGACCTGGTAGTTCACTCTGCCACCAAATATATTGATGGTCAGGGGCGTTGTCTTGGCGGTGTGGTTGCCGGCGCAAAAGTGCTTACTGACGAAGTGCTGGCGTTTATCCGAACCGCTGGCCCGACCATGAGCGCATTCAACGCCTGGGTATTTCTTAAAGGTCTGGAAACCCTGCGCCTGAGAATGGACGCGCACTCTGCCAATGCGCTGGAGCTGGCGTTATGGCTGGATGCACAGCCGGCGGTTGAAAAAGTATTTTATGCCGGCCTGCCCAATCACGAAGGTCACGAGCTGGCCGCCAAACAACAGAGAGCCTTCGGTGGTGTTCTGTCGTTCCGCGTTAAAGGTGGCCGTGAAGAAGCCTGGAAAGTGATTGATGCAACGCGCATCATGTCGCTTACCGCCAACCTGGGTGATACCAAAACTACCATTGTGCACCCGGCAACGACCACCCATGGTCGTCTCGCTCCGGAGCAAAAGCTGGAGGCGGGTATCACTGAAAACCTGATTCGTATTGCGGTAGGTCTTGAAGACATCAATGACCTGAAGGCGGATCTTCAGCGCGGTTTTGAGTCCTTGTAATCAATCAAACCCTGTCGCTGTTGTGCGCGGAGGGGGTCAGGATGAGAATAAAACGACATGCGGGATGTTATTCAAACACTGGTTGAAGAAATCAGCCGCGTATTGCTCGGTAAAGAAGAAAAAATAAAGCTGGCGGTTTGCTGCCTGTTATCCGATGGCCATCTGCTCATTGAAGATTTACCCGGCATGGGTAAAACCACCTTGGCACAAGCTCTGGCCAACGTCTTCGGATTAAGCTATCGCCGCGTTCAATTCACCAATGACATGCTGCCTGCCGACATTCTCGGTGTGTCGGTTTTTGAACCGGCAAAAAGCCGGTTTGTTTTTCATCCCGGGCCGGTGTTTTCGCAGGTGCTGCTGGCAGACGAAATCAATCGCACGACACCGAAAACCCAAAGTGCGCTGCTCGAAGCCATGGAAGAACGTCAGGTGACTTCTGAGGGTGAAACGAGAAAGTTGCCGCAGCCCTTTTTTGTTATCGCCACGCAAAACCCGCAATCGCAAAGTGGTACCTACCCGTTGCCCGAGTCGCAACTGGACCGCTTTTTAATGCGTATCAGCCTCGGCTATCCGGATGCCGCATCCGAGCGGCAGTTGTTTCTGGGCGGTGATACTCGCAACCATCTCGAATCGTTAAAAGTTTGCTTAAGCCCCGAGCAATTGTTGCAGTTGCGTGCCGAAACCGAACAGGTAAAAACCTCGGACAGCCTGATTGATTACCTGCAGCGTTTGATTCACGTAACACGAACCGATACAGATTTTCACTGCGGACTCTCGCCACGCGGCGCCATGGCCTTATTGCGAGCGGCAAAAACCTGGGCTTACATGGAGGGTCGCAATTACGTTATCCCCGAAGATTTGCAGCAACTACTGGCTGTGGTGGTTACCCACCGGGTAGTGCAACACTCGCACGCCAGCGAACAAAAGCATCCGCTGATTTTGAAATTGCTAACCGGTGTTGATGTGGTAGGGGGTTAAATAAAACGTTTTTCGTAGAAATAACAGACAATAAAAAAGCAGCTATTAACAGCTGCTTTTTTATTGTCTATAAACTTTAAAAGCGATTAGCGAAGCAAAGAAAGAAATTCGGTGCGGGTTGCCTGGTTGGTGCGGAAGCTGCCGAGCATTGCCGAGGTTTTCATCGACGAGTTTTGCTTTTCCACGCCGCGCATCATCATGCACATATGTTTGGCTTCAATAATTACGCCAACACCGGTAGCGCCGGTAATCTCCTGAATTGACTCTGCTATTTGCAGGGTTAATTGTTCCTGGATCTGCAAGCGACGCGCATACATATCAACAATACGAGCAACCTTGGATAAGCCCAGCACTTTGCCGGTAGGAATGTAAGCAACGTGCGCTTTTCCAATAAAGGGTAACAAGTGGTGTTCGCACAAGGAGTAAAGCTCCACATCCTTCACCATAATCATTTCATTGGAGTCAGACGGGAAGAGCGCGCCGTTAACGACTTCTTCCAGCGTTTGGTGGTAACCCTTGGTCAAAAACTGAAATGCCTTGGCGGCGCGTTTGGGGGTATCTTGCAAACCGGGACGATCGAGATCTTCGCCGACGGCAGCGATAATATTGGCAAAATTTTCTTGCATGAAATGGCCTCGAGGCAAGCGGTGAGCCATCATCCGCATCGCCAGTAGAGTAAAGAGGAGTGTCTTCAATGCCTGCAGCAATTCGCCACAGGGCGGGCAAGCGCAGCTGACGTGATGCTGGCTTAAAGTGGGCGCAGTTTAACACAATCAGCAAGGCGGCTAATACATAGCTTGTAAAAGCGGGCTGGATTGGTCGACAACCCAACAAAAAAGGCCTATCGAATTCATCGATAAGCCTTTGATTTGTAACAAATTTGGTAGGACTAAGCAGACTCGAACTGCTGACCCCCACCATGTCAAGGTGGTGCTCTAACCAACTGAGCTATAGTCCTGAAGCATTGTGCGGAGACACAACTGCATAGGGCGCGAACTTTACCAGGGATTTTTAATCATGACAAGCATTCGCGTCAAAAAAGTCAGATTTTCTTGTGTTTATCACGCAAAAGATTAAAAAACAAACAAAATCAGCAGGTTATGCGTCCTCTGCAATTGCCGGGTGCCGCGGCTATTAGAACTGATAGCCAACCGTCAAATTTGCGAAGCCCACATCGGCGTTGCGGAATTCGCTGGCAATGGACTCCAGCCGAATGTAGAGGTTGCTTTGGTGAGACAAAGGTGTGATCACAACGCCAATACCCAGGGCAGGGTTGGAATCAGAAACGCTTTCACGGTAGTACTCATATTTTATTTTTGAATGGTAGTAACCGGCCTTTGCGTACAAGCGAACCCAGGAGGTGTTAAAGGTATGGCCTACATTCACCCCGAGATAAGTGCTGTCTGTCGTTATATCATCGTCCTTATCGCGCTCGGTTCTCGCAAACTTTGCATCAATACCGACGACTTTGTTAAAAAAGTATCCGCCTTCGATGAGGGCGCCCTTGCTGTCGCAATAACTTCCGCAATCATCCACCACGGTTGCGGCAATACCACCGCCCACATAAAAACCCTGTTCATCATGAGCAAGGCAAGTAGCGGAAACGCCAGCGGCCAACAGAAGGGGTAAAAGCTTTTTCATGAAATATCCTTTTAATGAGATGCTATAAAAATTGCGGCGCCATTCTATCACAGCACCTGATGGGGCAGCGATTTCCAGATATTGGCCGATGACGGTGATACTTCTGCAGTTGGTTTGTGGCGTTCTGGCCGTGCATTCAACGTTTAAATTCGGGGTGGAGGGTTTCTGTTCCGATATTTTTTTGACGCGATAACCCGGGAGAAACATACACCGCTGTTTGCTCCCTGCTTGAAAGGTAATTTGGGTTCATTATTTATAGGTATGTCGGTGATTCATAAGAAAAGACAGTCGGTAAAATAGGTCAAATTTACGGCTGTTACTTATAGGTTTCAGTGCTTTAGGCTGTCAAAGATATCGCTTCGGTTATGGGGTTTATCACGCCGGGGTTTTCCTGAAAGCATTCATAGCAGCAATTTAATTGAATTCATTCACAAAATTATATTTCCAGAGGGCTCAAAAATTTAATTATTCACCCTCTGGTCTATTCTTACAGCTACAGAAACTGAATATTACCTTCGCTCACGCCGTACCCATTCAATTAAACCTCCTGTCTAAAATTTTATAGTATTCCGGTGATGCTTTCTGTTGGTGCTAAAAAGTGTAAGTCGAGCTGATTTTTAAAGGATATTAATAGTATGAAAAGTGAAAATGTTTTTGATGAAATTGAAAAATTGAAGTTTCACATTGGCCTTCTTTCCCGAGAGTTACTGGATGCAAAAAAACAGCCTATCTCTTCTCTGGTGGTAGGGCTTGATTGGTCAGAGGCGGATCTGGATACTGCACACGGTATATTCGAGGAGTATGAAAGCATCCTTTTCGAAAAAGAAAAAATTTCCTGGACGGATTTTGCAAAAAGTTTTGAAGAGAAATT
The DNA here is from genome assembly GCF_015182315.1 of Cellvibrio polysaccharolyticus. NCBI lineage: Bacteria > Pseudomonadati > Pseudomonadota > Gammaproteobacteria > Cellvibrionales > Cellvibrionaceae > Cellvibrio > Cellvibrio polysaccharolyticus. Next base: position 2,454,417 of record NZ_PRDL01000001.1, on the reverse strand, counting down.
GGGAGTTACCAATCCGCAATTGGAAGCGGTTGTGTTGGCCTTTTGCCGGGACACCCGCTATGTAGAAATTTGCCAGGCCTATGCTCGCAGCTTTGGCTCTGAAGTAACCGCTGATTTAAAATCTATTTTATTCGAGTACTGACAGCAGAGCGATCACGCAGTGGGTTTGTGCTGGTCGCGTTTTAATCTGAAACTTCCGCCATTAAAAAAGAGTGACCATTTTAGGAAGCTTTTCCTTAAACCGTGTTGCTACTAACTTCCATCTGCTTGCTCCCCAAAAATGTCTTTGGTTTAAAGAAAGAATAATCCTTTTCAGTGGGCTTATTTTTTCGTTTGTTATCTTCGCAGTAGCTCAGCGGTCATGCAGCAATGCCTTCTCAGGAAAATACGCGACTTGTTCAAGTGTAAATTGTGACCTGCCGCAAATCCGGGGTCGGGCAGGATCTGCTTGGCGCCCATTTCATCTGGGTGTCGATGTTTCCCTTTAAGCATTTAATATTCCTTGAAAAATTTTCTGGAAAATAGGAATTAATTGCCTATTATTTGTTGCTTATGGGTCACATTCTGTCATTGAGAGGCTCATGGGATCGCTCTGAGCAGAGGATGTGGTGGAGTTTTCTGGTTGTGTTAGGTGGATTAATTATGGCCTTTGTAAATCATGCCTGGATTACCGGTAGCCTGGATAAGGACAAATTACTTAAGGTTCGTGTATCTCTGGATGACATGGCCAGGTTGGTTTTTGAGCCAATTATTGAGTATGAAGTGGTCGATGTTGTTCAGGGAAGCAAGTTGTTAGCGGGTCATTTACCGCTTGCATCACATGACCCTGAGCGGCTGCTGAATTGTTTAAAAGAACGCAAGAGTAACGCCGAAGAAGATCGCCGCGTGGTGGTGTGCATCCACGAAGTCGCTTTCGATATGGTTTATCGGTGGTTGAAAGAAAGCGGAGTTACGGATGAGCAATATGAGGCCTCATCCGGAGCATTGATTGATTACAAATCAAAATTCTATCAGTAACTTTTCGGTGGTGATTTCTGACGCAGCAAATCCCCAAATGAATTAGCTACTTGCGTCACAGGCTTTAAAGATGTCGCGATACGCTTATAAGTAGATTGAGTGCCATAAATTTTCATGCAAACGAAGCAATCGTAGCGGTAAGTGTGATCTTGCACGCTGTATTTTTAATAAACACCCAAAAAATTTCATTCTTAACGCTGTTCAGACTTAACCGGTTATTCATTAGATGCTTTTCAATTTTCTGCGGATTTGTTGTATTGGCAGGGAGCCATATACTCAGTGAGTGCAACAACGCACTTCACTTCTTTTTGAGATTCAAGGAGATTTTTATGGCACAGCAATCAGGACAGTCAGGCCAATCAGGTCAGTCAGAGCAGCCAGGAAAATCCGGGCAGTCAGGCCAATCGGGTCAGGCAGAGCAGTCAGGAAAAACCAGTCAATCCGACCAGTCACAGCAGTCAGGTAAATCAGGACAGCAAGGGCAGCAAGGACAATCCGACCAGCCTAAACAGTCAGAGCAGTCAGGAAAAACAAACCAGGCCGGCCAGTCAGAGCAGCAAGGACAACAAGGTCAGTCAGAGCACTCGGGAAAAACGAACCAGGCTGGCCAGTCAGGGCAACAAGGGCAACAAGGGCAGTCTGAACAATCTGGTAAATCAGAGCAATCTGACCAATCTGGAAAATCAGGGCATTCCCAGCAAAATCAAAATCCGGGAAATTTTGCGAATGATCCGGCGCGCGCCTCCGAAGCTGGAGCGAAAGGCGGCCAGCAAAGTGGCGGTAATTTTAAAAATGATCCGCAACGCGCTTCTGAAGCAGGAAAAAAGGGCGGAAGTAACAACTCTGGCAAGTTACCCGAGTAATCCGAATTAAATGTCTTTCATACAGCAAGGAGGTTGGGTAGAGCGATAAGGATTTTTTTGGTAGCCGATGTTAAGCATGTTGAAATGGGGAGACGGGTTTCCAATGGAAATTACTAACGCAGTCTGGCTGGACATCGCCGCTATTATTTTTTTGGTAATTTTCATTGCCTCAATGGTGACCCGTAACCGGGTCGTCAAAAGAGGGAAGCGGCACGAGGATAACCTTCACGAGAGAGCTCCCGGTGAAGACTTGCAAGGCCGAAAGTTACCCTGAGGTGCCAGCTTTAAGCATAAGTGCCTTGAGGAATATTAGCCTTGCCTGGTAGGGATGCAGTGGTAGGCGTAAGGATGCTATTGAGCCTTGGTGACCGGTTGCGAGTCACTATTGATAACCCGCTAAATGGCGGGTTTTTTTATTTTCAGTTGCCAGTCTGCGTTAGTGCATTTGCCGCGTGCAGTGTTATTTATCCTTTGATTATTTATTATCGCCGGCCACAAGCTGCTAACGATCATCCGTTTCGCAGCCAATGGGTGGGTTAAGCGCGCGGGACTATTTTGCATGATTGGAATTTTATTTTTCCACACAGCAGCCTGACCATTAACGTGAGTTATTCGGTTTTGCCCGGGATCGGCGTTATCCAACTCGGTGTATAAGTATTGAAAGTCTATGGCTGATAAGCCTGCTGCGTATGGTCTCACTCTATTGTCCCATTGCCGCCGTCTTTCGTTTCAGGGGCCAGGCCCGAGCTGGCCGGGTCAAGTATTTTTGAGCCATTTTATTTCCGGGCGACATTCGCCCCTTGAAATCCTCCTCGTTAACCCCATCTTGCTTGTTATTCATAATTCAGGTGTATTTTTAAGCGCCTGACAGGTTTTTTGTTTGTTTTTTGATCAGGAGATAACAATGTCGGTAGATACCCGCAAAGAGACCAGAGGCTTTCAGACCGAGGCCCGTCAATTATTACACTTGATGATTCACTCTCTGTATTCCAATCGTGAGATCTTCTTGCGGGAGCTGATTTCCAACGCATCGGACGCCGCAGACAAATTACGCTTTGAGGCAGTCTCCAACAATGCCTTGTATGAGGGCGATGGCGATCTGAAAATTCGCATCTCTTTTGATAAAGATGCCAAAACGCTGGTGATCAGCGATAACGGCATCGGCATGACCCGCGATGAAGTGATTGATAATCTGGGTACCATTGCCAAATCCGGTACTGCGCAGTTTATGCAAAACCTGAGCGGCGACCAGAAAAAAGATGCCCAGTTAATTGGCCAGTTCGGTGTCGGTTTCTACTCGGCGTTTATTGTTGCTGACCGTGTGGTGGTTACCACCCGTCGTGCCGGCGCAGCAGCAGAAGAGGGCGTTCGTTGGGAGTGTTCCGGTGATGCCGAGTTTGATATCGAAACGGTTGAAAAAGTCGATCGCGGTACCCGCATCGAACTGCATTTGAAGGACGATGCGGTAGAGTTTGCCGATAGCTGGCGCTTGCGTTCCATCATCAAAAAATACTCCGATCACATTGCGATCCCGATCCTGATGCCGAAACAAAGCCCGTTGGGCGAAGACGGCGAAGTTGAGTCGGAAGAGGAAGCGGTGAATACAGCTACCGCGCTGTGGACACGCTCCCGTGGCGAAGTGAGCGATGATGAATACAAGGAATTCTACAAGCACGTCAGTCACGACCATACCGACCCGTTAACCTGGAGCCACAACCGTGTTGAGGGCAATCTGGATTACACCAGCCTGCTGTACATTCCAGCGCGCGCTCCCTATGACTTGTATAACCGCGATGCATCGCGTGGTTTGAAACTCTATGTTCAGCGCACCTTTATTATGGATGACGCCGAACAATTCCTGCCGCTGTACCTGCGGTTTATTAAAGGTGTAGTGGATTCCAACGATTTGTCGTTGAATGTATCGCGCGAAATTTTGCAGAAAGACCCGAACATTGACAGCATGCGCTCGGCACTGACCAAGCGCGTTCTGGAAATGCTGTCGAAGCTGGCGAAAGAACCGGAAAATTACAGCAAATTCTGGAAGGAATTTGGTCAGGTGTTAAAAGAAGGCCCGGCAGAAGATTTCGCCAACCGTGAAAAAATTGCCAAACTGCTGCGCTTCTCTTCCTCCTTTACCGACAAGGCCGATCAGGATCAGTCGCTGGACGATTACGTCAGCCGCATGAAAGAAGGCCAGGAAAAAATTTACTACATCGCGGCAGAGAATTTCACTACCGCGAAGAGCAGCCCGCACCTTGAAGTCTTCCGTAAAAAAGGCATCGAAGTGCTGTTGCTGAGTGATCGTGTTGATGAGTGGTTGATGGGACATTTGTCCGAGTTCGACGGCAAATCCTTGCAGGATGTTGGCAAAGGTGAGCTTGACCTGGGCAAGCTGGACAGCGAAGAAGACAAGCAGGCGCAGGAAAAAATTGCTGAAGAATTGAAGCCTTTGTTGGACCGTGTAAAAACAGCCCTGGATAATGAAGTCGCTGAAGTACGGGTAACCCACCGTTTGACCGACTCACCGGCGTGTGTGGTGGTTGCGGACCATGATATGGGTGCGCAAATGCGCCGCATTCTGGAAGCTGCCGGCCAGAACCTGCCGGAAAGCAAGCCGATTTTCGAGCTGAACCCGGAACACCCGCTGGTGAAAAAGCTGGAAGAGGAAAGCAATGAAGCGCGCTTTACTGACCTGGCTCACGTGTTGTTTGACCAGGCTAACCTGGCGGAAGGTTCACAGTTGGCTGATCCGGCGGCCTATGTTCAGCGTTTGAACAAGCTGTTGCTGGAACTCAGTAACTGATGACGTCTTCTCTGCGTTGATAGCGCATCGTTTGAAAACAAAGCCGGCAATAGCCGGTTTTGTTTTTTTGCGTTACCCTTGAGCATTAATATCGAGCGTCATTGCTGATCGCACTTCATTACGCATGGGTTGGCAATCAATAACAGGTCAATTCCGGAGCCGGTTATGGAATATAAAAACGTTACGTTGGCAGCCAAAAAGCACATTGCGCTGGTTGCTCATGACAATAAGAAAAAAGATTTGGTGCAGTGGTGTGAAACGCACAAGGTTGAGCTTGCGCAACATACCTTGTACGGTACGGGCACAACAGGCCGCTTGATTGAGCGGGAAACCGGGTTGCCGGTGAATAAATTATTGAGTGGCCCGCTCGGCGGTGACCAGCAGGTTGGCTCGATGATTACCGAGGGCAGGGTGGATGTGTTGATTTTCTTCTGGGATCCTTTTGAGCCCATGCCGCATGACCCGGATGTGAAGGCTTTGTTGCGTATTGCTGCGGTTTGGAATATTCCGATTGCTTGTAATCAGGTGTCGGCTGATTTCATGGTGACATCGCCCTTGTTCAGTAATACTACAGAGCGTGCCATTCCCGATTACGAAAGTTATATGGCGAAACGCAGCTTTTAATATTTTCTGAAAAATACCGCGCCACAAAAAAGCCCGCCTTGGTAAAGGGCGGGCTTTTTTGCTATCAGGCCGTTATTTTCATCGGCTGAGTGGCGGTTGTAATTTTACAATCAGCTATCCAGCTCGGATACCACGGTGTAAATACCTCGTGTCAGTTGATGCAGTTCTGCATCGCTGATAATAAACGGCGGCATTAAATAAATAAGTTTGCCAATAGGGCGGACCCATATTCCCTGTTTGATAAAGGCGGCTTGAATGCTGGCGATATCAATCGCGTTATGCAGCTCAACTACACCGATTGCTCCCAGCACTCTTACATCCGCTACGGCTGGCAGTTCGCGGCAGGGCTCCAGCTCGGCTTTTAAAAACGCTTCAATGTGTAAAACACGTTTTTGCCAATCGCCTTCAATGAGCAGCCTGGTGCTGGCCAGTGCTACCGAACAGGCGAGGGGGTTCCCCATAAATGTTGGGCCATGCATAAAGGCGCCAGCATCACCGCGTGATATTTCATCGCTAACCTTGTCATTGCACAAGGTGGCAGCCATTCCCATATAACCGCCGGTAAGTGCTTTGCCCACGCACATAATATCCGGGCTGATGCCGGCATGTTCGCAGGCAAAGAGTTTGCCGGTGCGTCCGAAGCCGGTGGCGATTTCATCGGCAATTAATAAAATATCATGGGCATCGCAAAGTTCACGTACGCGCCTCAGGTAATGCGGTGAGTAAAAGCGCATGCCGCCAGCATTCTGGGCGATAGGTTCAAGAATAACCGCTGCAATTTTTTGACGGTGCCGTTGAATTAATTGTGAAAAACTGGCGATATGAATTTCATCCCATTCTTCATCAAACCCGCAGGCCGGCGGTTCACAAAAAATCTGGTGTTGCAGTGTCTGCGTAAATAAGTGGTGCATGCCGGTAAAAGGATCACACACTGACATGGCCGCAAAGGTGTCGCCATGGTAACCCGCTCGCAACGCGAGAAAGCGGGTTTTCTGGTGTTGCCCGGAAGAGAACCAGTATTGCAGCGCCATCTTCATGGCGACTTCAACGGCTACCGAGCCCGAGTCGGAAAAAAAGACCTTATTCAAACCTTCCGGGGTAATGTCTGCCAGTAATTTGGCCAGCTTTACTACCGGTTCATGGGTGATGCCTCCCAGCATGACATGGGAAACTTTGTGTAATTGCTCTTCGATTGCCCGATTCAGTTCCGGGTGGTTATAGCCGTGCAGCACGCTCCACCAGGACGAGGTGCCATCAATCAGCGTATGCCCGTCACTCAGGTGCAAATAAACACCTTCAGCGTGACTGACGGGGTAAACCGGTGAAGGATTGGGAAAGGCGGCATAGGGGTGCCAAACGTGCGCCTGATCCAGTGCGATAATTTCTTCCGGGGTCATTGCAGCAGCATGAGCCGCTGCAGCGGTTCCATTAGGCATATAAGACGGTCCATAAAAGCGGTTTCAGATCGTGGAGCCGGGAAACCGGCCAGACAATTTTATCAGGCCGGTTGAGGTAAGTATGGCTGCAGTTATGAATTGCAGCCAATTTTGCGGAAGAATTAACGAAAGCGGATGATCAGTTCCAGCTGGCTTTGGGACAAGTCAGCCATTTCCTGGGTAACACGGTCAGCGATATTAATTTCGTGTTGTGACTGAGTGGAAATGCGGGCAATTGCGTGGGTATTGCGCTCGATTTCCATCGCCATGGAAGACTGCTCTTCAGCGGCGGTGGCAATTTGATGGGACATGCCATCAATAGTGGCTACCGAATCGGAAATGGAGTTCAGTGCATTTTCCACATTGACCATTTCGGCAACGCTGCGATCTGCCAGCTGCATACAGGTGTTCATGCTGGCGCTGGCATCTTCCGTCGCCTGGCCAAGCTTGCCAATAATGCCTTGAATGTCACTGGTCGATTCCTGGGTGCGCTGTGCCAGCGTGCGTACTTCATCCGCAACCACCGCGAACCCGCGACCCTGGTCACCGGCGCGCGCCGCTTCGATAGCGGCGTTCAGGGCGAGCAGGTTGGTTTGTTCCGCAATGCTGCGAATAACATCTACTACGCTACCAATTTTACGGCTGTCTTCGGAAAGGCGGTCCAGCATTTGCCCCAGATCACCTACCGTGCGAGAGAGATCAACAATCGCCTTGTTGGCACCGGCGATTACTTCATTACCCTTGCGAACTTCGTTGATCGCCATGCTGGTCGCGGTAGAGGTTTGCGTAGCGCCGCTGGCAACTTCCTGAACCGCAACCGACATTTGTTGCATGGCATTGGCAACATTGGTGGTTTCGCGCTGCTGTGCGGACATGCCGGTGTGAGTGCGCTGCGCCTGGTCGTGCGCTTCTTCAGACTTGATATGCAGTTCTCTGGCAGACTCGCCGAAGCGGCCCAGTGCGGTGCGCAAGCGAGCCTGAATGGCAATTTGTGCCAACATAATTTCGCCGCTGGCATCGCAGCGACCGGAATAGATATAAGCAGCCACCGGATCGGTTAAAAACGCCCGCGCTGCCGCAAGCGGCTGCGAAAGTTTTTTATGGGTAACCCAGAAATTGATAAAACCGGTTAACAAGCTGATGCCAAAAAGCCCCGCCACCATGGATGCACTTAACAGCGAGGTGAGCGAAAAAATACCCAGCAACACTACAAAAGTCAGGGCGCCTGCTTGTATGGCTTCACCGAAAATATGCCAGAGCTTTTCATACCAGGGGTAAATGCCTTTGCCGTTTTGGATACGGGCATAGACCTTCTCGGCGCGTTTAACGATAACCGGGTCGGCTTTGGCGCGCACAGATTCGTAGCCGTAAATCTGGCCTTTTTCGCGCAACGGGGTCACATAGGCATCCACCCAATAGTGGTCACCATTTTTGCAGCGGTTTTTCACCATACCCATCCAGGGGCGGCCTGCCTTTAATGCTGTCCACATCATGCCGAAAGCTTCGGCAGGCATATGCGGGTGGCGCAGAATATTATGGGGCTGGCCCAATAATTCGTCGCGCGTGTAGCCTGCAATCTGGCAGAAATAGTCATTGCAAAATTGAATATTTCCCCGGGTGTCGGTTGAGGAAACAATCTCATTATTATTCGAAACGAAGACTTCTCTACCGGTTATCGGACCGTTATTACGCATGGAAAAATCCTTACAAAAGTCAGCGAACGCTACGCGTTTAGCGCTGGAAACAGAGGCATTTTATTAAGCTGCCTTCAAAGGTAATCGGCCTGAAGCGCGAATAGTTTAGCCTTGTTTCCTGTTCTCAGGCTGCCCGCTGACGAAAATTTTTAATAGAGGAATTTTTGTTTATAAATTCGTCAATTACTGCTCTCTTTTCTTCAGAAAGCGTCAGAAACTCCAATCGCAAGCGCGTGCTTCGGTAGGGCGTGCGGTTGGGTGACAATCCTCTGACGCGCGCGCGCGCCTGAATGCGAATATCGTTCAACATAAATTCGCACAGCGGCAGCTCTTCGCCCTGCTGAAAAAAGTCTTCCAGCGAGCCTGCCAGCAGAATACACATGCCGCCCGCTGACAAATTTTCGATGGTGCCGTAGCGAACATCATCATTAAAGGCGCGCAGCTTGCCCGACAGGGCGCTGGCTCCAAACAAATTCAGGCGTCGATATTCGCGGCGCGAATGCCACACAGGATTATGCGGAAAGGTGATGGCAAAACCTTGAATGCCGAGGTGCTCGCCGGTGGCAATCACCGTGGCGGTGAACTTCAGCTGTTTTTCGCGGGAGCGATAAATAAATTCAAGCTGGCTGCCGGTTTCCAGTAAACGTTGTGACGGAAATAAATCATCAAACCATATCACGCCATTTTCATCATCAATGGATAGGATAAGCGTCTGATAGGAGCGTTGGCTGCCTTCAAAATACACTTCCAGTCGCTGGCGCTGTTCAAACAGATCCAGCAATGGACCGGGTGTCAGGTAAACGGGTGCCACCCGCGGGCGCTCCGATTTGCCGGATCCTGCAAAGGAAGGTTTGGAAAATTTGGTCAATAAACCCTGGATGAATGACATAACCTGATCCGATAAGGGCGTAAACCCGTGATTCGAGGGTGCTTTTTAGTGAGAAAGCAAAGGTTGTGCCAGGAGGAAAGTGCACCAAAACGGCGATTTGGACCGTGAAGAGGCAAATAATGAGCACTTTTGAGAGGCTATTGGCGGCGAGTGGCAAACTATTGCCGCCAAAGGGAAATTACCGCCGGAGACATTCCCCCGTGCGCATAAAAACCGTACAATGGCGGTTTTTCCTCTACATCCGGTTGTCACGCAAATCACTATGAAAGCATTTCCTGTCCGTAAAGAGCGCCTCGAATTTAACAAGCTGCAAAAGCGGTTACGCCGTCTTGTTGGAAGCGCCATTGCCGATTACAACATGATCGAGGAAGGCGACAAAATCATGGTATGCCTGTCGGGCGGCAAAGACTCCTACGCCATGCTCGATGTACTGCTCAGTATGCAGAAAACGGCGCCGATCCATTTCGACATTGTTGCCGTCAATATGGACCAAAAGCAGCCTGGTTTTCCCGAACATATCTTGCCGGAATACCTGACGGCGCTGGGCGTACCTTTTCATATCATTGAAAAGGATACCTACAGCGTCGTGAAAGAGCTGGTTCCCGAAGGTAAAACCACCTGCGGATTATGCTCCCGCCTGCGTCGCGGTACTTTATATGGTTTCGCGGATGAAATCGGGGCGACCAAAATTGCGCTGGGCCATCATCGTGATGACATTATTGAAACTATGTTTTTGAATTTGTTTTACGGTGGCAAGATCAAAGCCATGCCGCCCAAGCTGCTGTCCGACGACAAACGCAATATTGTGATTCGCCCGATGGCCTATTGCAGCGAAGAAGACCTGGTAGACTTTGCCGAACAAAAAGGCTTCCCGATTATTCCCTGCAACCTGTGCGGTTCCCAGGAAAACCTGCAGCGGCAGGTGGTCAAGCAGATGTTGCACACCTGGGAGGCACAATACCCGGGCCGTACCGAAACCATTTTCTCAGCCATTAAAAACATCATTCCATCGCAAATGGCTGATGTGAATTTATTCGACTTTATCAATTTGAAAACCGACGCTACCGCGGCAGCCACCAGTGATGATTCGGATCTGTTTGCGGCGGTAAAACCGGACAGCGGTGTGCAATTTATCAACGGATTCCAGATACAGTAATGCTTACGCTGATGTGCAGAATGCGAACAACAAGGCCGCCGGTTTACGCCGGATCGGCCTTTTATTATTTCCTCAGACCGGGCGCTTGATGATGAACCGGTGTAGCCAGAAAAATATGATAAAAAACTGGACTCTGTTATGGAATTACACCTTTGAATAAAACCGGCACGCCTTCGTTTTTTGATGGTATTTCGTTCCAGCTGGCGAAAATAGGCATCATCGTTGCGTTTGTTCTCAGCTTTCTGATGAACTCGGTGCAGCTTTACCTCGATTACCACAATCAGCAGCGGGAATTTGACAGCCTGATTGAGCGGGTTATTGAGGTGGCCACACCGCCCGCAGCACGTTCGGTGCAAACACTCGACGATGAACTCTCCGACGAAGTGGTGAATGGCCTGCTGCGTTACGGATTTATTTACGAAGTAGAAATTGCCGATGAGGTGGGTAATATTCTCGCGCAGGGCAGTTCACGCCGCGAGCATTCGCCCACCCGCTGGCTAACCGATCGCATTACCGAAGGTACTCAGGAATACCGCGCCAATTTGCCCATTGCCGGCTACACCGATGGCATTGCTGGCAGCATCCGTTTCTCGGTGGATATGGATCAGGCGTTAGCCGGTTTTTACAACCGCTCCAAATATGCGCTGGTGGCCGGTGTATTGCGCAACATGTTGCTGGTGTCGCTGCTGTTCTTTGTTTTTTATCTCACGCTCACCAAACCTATCGCACGTATTGCCCGTGAAATCAATCTGATCAACTCCGATCAGCCTGGCTTGCAACGGCTTACTCCGCTGCCGCCCGATCGCAAGGATGAGCTGGCACTGCTGGTTTCAAGCAGTAATGAATTGCTGGATATTGTCGAGTTATCGCTTGCCAAGCGCCGCGCGGTAGAGCTGGCGCTGCGCAAAAGTGAAGAGCATTTACGACAGATTATCGATAGCTTGCCGGTGATGATCGGGGCCCGAAATATCGCTGGTTATTACTTGTTCGCTAACAAAGCGCTGGCCGATGAGCTGGGTTTTTCCCGCGAAGAGATGCGTACCTTGCACGTGCGGCAATTGCTGAAAAATTCGGTATTCGAAATTGATACCATGCTGCAAAACGATTATCGCGTTATTCAGGGTGATGAAGAGCTGGATGTGATTGAAGAGCGCTTTATCACCGCCACCGGCAAACAGCTGTTCCTGCAAACCCATATTATGCCGCTGGCCTTTTACGATGAAAAAGTCGCCCTGATTGTATCGGTCGATGTGACCGAACGAAAAAATGCTCAGGCAAAAATGGAATACATGGCGCATCACGATGCGCTGACCGGGTTGCCTAACCGGGTGCAACTGGTGGAGCGGCTTGAGCACGAGTTGCGCAGGGCAGAGCGACACGGTTATTTCGGTGCGGTGTTGTTTATCGACCTTGACCAGTTTAAAACCATTAACGATTCTCTTGGTCATCCGGTTGGCGATAAAGTGTTGCAGGAAGTTGCCACACGCCTGGTAAAAACCGTGCGTGAAGAAGATCTGGTTGCCCGTCTGAGCGGTGACGAATTTGTGGTTGTGCTAACCGTGCTGGATCAGGATATCGAAATTGCTGCATTGCGAGCGGGCGAGATCAGCGAAAAAATTCGCTCTGTCGTATCATTACCCATTCTCTGCGATGGCATGGAGTTGCGTGTTACCTGTAGCGTGGGTGTGGTGGTTTATCCGGAAAAAAATAATACCGTGCACGAACTGCTGCGTTACGCCGACACCGCGATGTATCAGGTAAAAGAAAAAGGCCGGGATTCTATTGAGTTCTTCAATGAAGAGATGGCGGACAAGGTCAGCCGTCAGCTGGTGATGGAAGGTGACCTTCACCGCGCCCTGGAAGAAAAACAATTTGAATTGCACTTTCAGCCAAAACTTGATGTAGCCAGTGGGCACATCGTTGGCGCTGAAGGGTTATTGCGCTGGTTGCATCCAACCAAAGGGTTTATCTCGCCGGCTGAATTTATTCCGGTGCTTGAAACCTCCGGCATGATTCTCGAAGTCGGCCAGTGGGTGTTGGAAGAAGCGTGTAAAACGCTGGTGCGCTGGCAGGATAAAGGCCTTTGGCAAAGCGGTATGCGGCTCAGTATCAATATCAGCCCGCGTCAATTCCGTCGTAAAGCCTTTGTGGACGATGTACTGAGTACGTTGAAAGCCTACTCGATTCCTGAAAATTCTCTGGATATGGAAGTCACTGAAGGTATTTTGATTCAGCAAATTGATGAAGCGATCGTCACCATGACCACGCTGGTGGAAAACGGCATCAGCTTCTCGCTGGACGATTTTGGCACCGGCTATTCATCCATCAGTTATTTGAAACGTTTGCCGGTTACCGTGCTGAAGATTGATCAGGGTTTTGTGCGCGATATTATTGAAGACCGCAATGACAGAGTGCTGGTAGAAACCATTATTACCATGGGCAAATTGCTGGATATGGAAGTGGTCGCCGAAGGCGTAGAACAGGCGGAGCAGCTCGACATTCTTCGTCAGTACGGCTGCCATTACTACCAGGGTTTTTATGCCAGTACGGCAGTTGATATCGCCAGTTTTGAAAAATTATTGTTGCAACCGCAAAAGCTTCCGTAACAGACGTTAAACCCCGCCAGTGCAATTTGCGCTAGCGGGGTTTAATGAAAAAGCCTGGCCAATAAAAAGGGTACGGCTGTTTCTACGCGCATGATGCGCTTTCCCAAATGAACCCCCTCAAAACCGCAAGCTTCAAGCTGTTCAATCTCCCAGGGAATAAATCCGCCTTCAGGGCCTATCGCCAGTGAGGTGGCTTCGGTAAGACCGGTCGGGCATGGGGTTTCTGAATAGGGGTGGGCTACCAGTGCGCGGGTTTGCGCGATCAACGCGGGCAGGCGATCTTCCACAAAGGGCTTGAAACGTTTTTCGAGGATGACCTCGGGCAGTTGCGTATCTCTTGCTTGCTCAAGCCCCAGTATCAGATGTTCGCGAATGCTTTCCGGTTCCAGCAATGGCGTTTGCCAGTAGCTTTTTTCCACCCGATAGGAATTCATCAGCACCAGTTTTTTGACACCCAACGTCGACACGGTTTGTAAAACCCGCTTGAGCATTTTGGGACGAGGCAGCGCCATGACCAGAAAAAGCGGCAGATCCGGTGGTGGCGGTTCATCAAAAATGAGGTCTTCAATAATAATCAGGTCGGGCTGGAGGGTGGTCATAATGCCCGAGCCCATGTTGCCATTGAGCAGGCCTGCGCGAATTCTCTCGCCGACCTGAGCCTGATGAACCGACAATATATGCTGACAGCGGCGCTGGTCACGGATCTCTGCGCAGGTGTCGCCCGTCAGATCTTCAGCGGTGAGGAGGATAATATTCATGATGAAAAATGGCGCCCCGGAGACGATTTGAACGTCCGACCTGCCGCTTAGGAGGCGGCTGCTCTATCCAGCTGAGCTACCGGAGCAGAATGTAAAGCTGCGCCATTGTAGGGATTTTTGTATTTGAATTCAAAGGGATGATGCAGGCGGGTGAAAAAACGGGTGGTTTACACCCGCGTTACCGAATGGGAGCCGCCGTTGCCGCTGGCAACACCGCTTTGGTTGTAGAGCTTGGGGCCGGCCGCCTGGCCGCGCAACAGGTTGAGCAGATTGCCCAGAGTCTGGCGCGAGCGATTGATCATCTTGCCGTTAATTTCATTGAGCCGCTGGCACTCTGTAAAAAGCTGCGTGAGTTTTTTCCAGGGTTCACGGCTCTCGGTAAGCGCCGGGTGTGTGCTGAGCAGGGTTTCCCAGCCTTCGGCATCGGCTTGTAAGCCAAGGCTCTGCAATAAGGCCTGACGTTGAAGGGCATTTTCACCCAATTGGCTGAGCAGCTGGTTTTTTTGCTCAATAACCTCGCCAAGGCCTTCGTGCTGGCGCTGTTCAAGCAGTTCGCGCTCGTGGTTCATCAGCGCGATCAAGGTTTCACTGGTGTTGATATCAACACTGATCATGTGTTGTAAAACGGCAGGATTCATGGACATGGGCAACCTCGTTAGAAAATTCGGGCAGAATTTATTCCAGTTAAAAACCGCAATTAACGGGCAGCGGTTGGGGGCGCTACCCGTCGCTCAGGGTTCTAGCGCAGCAGCGCGTCCTGGTTCAACATGTTTTCGGCAATACGGTCAGCGTTGATTTCGAACTTGCCTTCCGCAATTGCCTGACGCAACGCGTTGACCCGATCGCTGTCTACATCTGGCAGATTGCCAATAGACGTTTGGAGTTTTCTCAACCCCTGAGCCTGTTCACTGATCACGACCTGATCCTTGCCGCTTTTGGCGGGAATGGTTTCTGCCTGGGCAGGTGTGTCTTTTCCGGTTGTCGGGGCGGTGGCGCGGTTGCGCGACGCACTCGATGCATTACTGGAAAAATTGTTGTTAATGTCGATGACCATGGTTTCTATTCCCCAACTGCTATAAAAGTTCCCGATTCGCCCGAATACAGGTTGCTCAAAAAGGTTATCGGCAGAAAAGCTGAAACTTTAACGCCTTAAGTTACTTTTTTAGGCACTGCATCACACATTTTACCGTGTTTCAGGCGATCAGACCGCTTTAATGCGGCGTATCTTTCAATTCCTGTGCGTTGCGACCACTTAAAGTGTGCGAACGCTACCTGCCTCAATCACCTCGGCCATGATGACCCGGTCAGACTGGTTGTTTTTTATCCGGATTTTTTCCCCGATTTTGCCATTGCTCATCGCGGTGCCAGCAGAACTGACGGAGATGGCGCCTACCTGGGTGAGAATACTGACCAGATCACCGCGTTTAACCACGGTTGGCATTTCCAGCTGTGCGCTACGGAACACTTCGCCCTGACGAATCGGCCGGCGCAGTGACTTGCCAATAATATCCACTGCGCTGTCAATCTGGCCCTGTCGTTGGCCGGTGCTGTTTACCAGGGTGGTCTGAATATCGCCGGCGCTGACCACATCGCCGCGGGCCATATTGCGTGATGCCACCGGATACTCGTAAAACAACGCAATTTGCAGCGGTATATAAATAGACCAGGGCGCTTCATCGTCGCAGCGCACCAGAGCCGTCTGGTTGCCACCGTTATATTGCGGGTCATTCAGTGTGATGGTCAGAGATTTGACGCACGAGCGTAACTGCAAGCGGGAGTCGAGCGCATTAACGCTAATGTTGGTCTTCTTCGCCTTGGCGCCCTGATAATATTGAGCCGCCTGTTGTTGCACCCGGCTTTGCAATGTCTGCAGCGATTCCACTGTTGATGCAATCGCCGGCAAGGCGATAACACCGCCCGACACCGTCATTATCATTGCGAACAGCCAGCTGACTTTTGTTAAGTTAACGGTCGCTTTTGCCGCCTTTTTGGCAAGACAGTAAAAAAATGTGTCCATGAAGGCATTTTTCATGGTTTGACCCCTTGAATCCCGGCGCAATTGGCGCGTAAATTGTCACAAAATACCGTGTTAGCCCGGCAATTAGCCCGCCGCGCCACTAAAATGGAAGCTAACGCAGGCAACAGGTGCGATAAGAGCACTAAAGGCTGACGGTTTTCTGCCGCTATCTTGTTCATAGAGCCGGTTTCTGCAATTAGTGTGCCGTGGCAGGGCAGTATTTGTACAACTGGCCAACTTATCGTATCGGCAGCAAACGGGCCGTTAATTAATATCCTCAGGGGATTGTGTATGGCAGGTGTAATGGACAGCGTTGATCAGCGCACGCAGCTGGTTGGTCAAAACCGTATGGAGTTGCTGTTATTTCGGCTGGGAGGGCGCCAGTTGTATGGCATCAACGTTTTCAAGGTTAAGGAAGTGTTGCAGTGCCCACCCCTGAATGCTATCCCTGGCAGAAGCTCGGTTGTGCGTGGCGTGGCCCATATTCGCGGTGGTACCTTGCCGATCATGGACATGAACCAGGCGATTGGTCGCAATCCGCTGGCAGAAATTGATAAGTGCTTTGTCATTATTACGGAATACAACCGCTCGGCGCAGGGCTTCCTGGTTCGTGCGGTTGAACGTATCGTTAACATGAACTGGGGCGATATTCATCCGCCACCCACCGGCGCCGGCAAAGAGCATTATTTAACCGCCGTTACCGAAGTGGATGGTCAGCTGGTTGAAATTATCGATGTAGAAAAAATTCTGGCTGAAGTGTCACCCGCCCGAGAATCCATCAGTGAGGGGATTGTAGGGCAGGGTATTGCTGACAGAGTGATCGAGAAATACGTGTTGATCGTTGATGACTCGTCCATCGCCCGCAAGCAGATTCAGCGCGTGGTTGAAGCCATGGGTATTCGCACCGTGCTGAAAAAAGACGGCGCGGAAGCGCTGGAGTATCTGCAAGGCCTGCTCTCGGCCGGCAAGCACCCGCATGACGACCTGATATTGATTATCTGCGACATTGAAATGCCGGAGATGGATGGCTATACCTTTACTGCCGAAGTACGAAACAATAGCGCCTTGAAAGATCTGCATATCATTTTGCATACGTCGCTCAGCGGTGTGTTTAATGAAGCCATGGTTAAAAAGGTTGGTGCCAATGACTTCCTGGCGAAATTCCATCCGGATGAGCTGGCGAGTCGGGTGAGCGAACATATTCTGGCTGCAGGTGATTCTCATTTATTAAAATAAGTCTGGCGAGGTTCGCCAACCCCGGGCACTGATTGCATAGCCGGGCATTTGCCCGGTTAATATAAAGAGCAGGTGCGCCGGGGATGTTGTATGCTGGCGCTTCATTTGTGTTCTTTTATCGTGCGGTTAATGAGTTGCTATGACTAATTTTTCAGACAGGAAAAACAATGGAACCGGCAGCTTTATCGCCCCCGGTTTTTCGCTGTCGAAAAGTTCGCCGGGCGAATCGAAGTTGAACGGCGGCGGGGAGAATTACGACCAGGCGGAATTTGATAGTTTTCGTCAGTTTCTTCAGGATGCCTGCGGCATAGCGCTCGGCGATAACAAGCAATATCTGGTTTCCAACCGTTTGCGCCGCCTTATGGATGAGCATAGTGTCGGTTCGTTCAGCGAATTGGTTCGCGCGCTCCGGTCAGGTTCCAACCGCCGTTTGCGTGACCAGGTGATTGATGCCATGACCACCAACGAAACCTTCTGGTTTCGTGATATTTATCCCTTCGATCAACTGACCAAACGCATGTTGCCGGCGCTGATGGCACCGGACAAACGCATGTATGGGCCGGTGCGCATCTGGTGCGCTGCCTGTTCGTCCGGGCAGGAGCCTTATTCCATCAGCATGATCGTAGAAGAATACAAGCGGCAGAGCATGGGTGCCTTGCCGCGCCCGGTGCAAATTGTCGCTACTGACCTTTCAAGCATCATGCTTGAGCAGGCGCGCCGCGCAATGTACGACCGCTTGTCTATTTTGCGCGGGCTTTCTGCCGAGCGCCTGGAGCGCTTTTTTGACCAGACGTCCCCCAACAGTTGGGCGATCAAGCCCATTATTAAAGAACGGGTAGAACTGCGCCCCATTAATTTAATGGACAGTTACGCCGCGCTGGGTCGTTTCGATATTATTTTTTGCCGCAATGTTCTTATTTATTTTGATGCTGATCTGAAGCGTTCCATCTTGCAAAAACTCCATGCCTCGCTAAAGCCGGGAGGTATTTTGTTCCTGGGTTCCTCTGAAGGGCTTGCTGCCTCTACAGATTTGTTCGAGATGGTGCGTTGTGATCCGGGAATCTACTATCGGGCTCTCTGAGGTACCGCTTTCCATCCCCCCGTCTTAACTTCTTTTGTTTTGACTGCCTGTTTTTTCTGCGGCGGCGTCATTTTCGATTCCGTTGCTCTACAGTTCTTCTGTCTTCTGTCTTCTGTCTTCTGTCTTCTGTCTTCTGTCTTCTGTCTTCTGTCTTCTGTCTTCTGTCTTCTGTCCCGTTTGCCGCTTTGCCTGTGGTTATCTTTTGCTCGCTGGCAGGCGGTAAAAGCTTGCCGCTCTGCATTGCCGCTTTTCCTCTCCGCATTTTTTTCATTATTTTTAATGTCATAAACTTCAATAAAATCAATGGGTTGTAAAAAATTATAGCAGCTGGCACAGGCATTGCTTTATTGCTTGCACGTAACATTTAAACGGAAAACGCAGGTAACCACCATGACCATTTCCTTTGCCAATGCTCTCGGTATTCACGAATCAGCGATGCATGTACGCGGGCAGCGCGCCTCTATCCTTGCGGATAACCTGGCTAACGTGGACACCCCGAATTACAAAGCAAAAGATCTGGACTTCAAACAGGTGCTCAGCCGTGCCACCGGTTCTACCAAAGAAACCTTTGCCGTTCAGGTCACCAACGACCGTCATCTGAATGCACAGGGCTTTGATGCCAACCCGGATATGTTGTATCGCGTTCCGCACCAGCCTTCCATCGATGGCAACACCGTGGAAGATCAGATTGAGCACGCCGAATACATGAAAAATGCCCTGCAGTTTCAGGCAAGTTTTACTTTTTTAAACAGCAAGTTCAAAGGCCTTACCAGCGCGTTGCGCGGTGAATAAACTGAAAAATTAACGCTGTTTGGTTGAATTATTGATCGGAGTTTATATGGCACTGGGAAATATTTTTGATATCGCCGGGTCTGGCATGAATGCGCAAAGTCTGCGCCTCAACACAACTGCCAGTAACCTTGCCAATGCTCAGGCGGCCAGCTCCAGTGCCGATCAGGTTTATCGCAATCGTCAGCCGGTGTTTGCTGCGATTCAGGAAAAAGCCATGGGCGGTGCCTTATTCGGCAACCCCGGCATGTCTGATCATACCGCCGGTTCCGGTGTTGAGGTGTTGGGCATTGTCGAGAGTGACGCGCCGCTGGAGCGCCGTTACGAGCCGAGCCATCCGATGGCTGACGATGAAGGTTATGTGTTTTACCCGAACGTGAATGTGGTTGAGGAAATGACCAATATGATTTCAGCTTCGCGTTCTTTTCAGATGAACGTGGAAGTCATGAACTCTGCAAAACAAATGGTTCAACGCGTGTTGACCCTGGGTCAGTAAGGAGATAAATCATGAGTCAGGTAGGTGAAACGTCTTCTGCTGGCAACATTTTGAGCCATCTGAATATCAACAATAATACCGCTGAAAAAAAGAGCAACGAGCTCGGTCAGTCGGCTTTTCTTGAGTTGATGATTGCCCAGTTAAATAACCAGGACCCTTTGAGTCCGCAAGATAACACCGAGTTTGTGGCGCAGTTGGCGCAGTTCAGTTCGGTAGAAGGTCTGGAACGTTTGAACACCAACTTCCAGAGTTTCAGTAACAATTTTATGTCCAACCAGGCGTTACAAGCTTCGTCGCTGGTGGGGCGCTCGGTTACTGTTCCTGCCGAGTCCAGCCGTCTGATGCCGGAAGGTATTGTGTCCGGGACGGTGAATCTTCCCCAGTCAACGTCTGATTTATCCATCAGCATTTACGATGGTTCCGGCGCGCTGGTTAGCCGCTACCCGGTAGGTAATATGGCGTCTGGCGATATGACATTCCGTTGGGACGGCAAACACCTGGAAATCAATGGTGAATTGTCCGAGTGGGCTGCAGAAGAAATGGCACCGGCTGGCGAGTACCGTTTTGAAGTACACGCAACCCAGGGCGGAAAAACCGAACAACTGGCCACCGGGCTTAGTGCCAATGTTAACAGCGTAACCCTGGGTGCGGATGGCTCCCTAACGCTGAACTTGGCGGGTATTGGCCCGGTTAACATCGCCGATGTTAAGCAGTTTAACTAAACAAAATTTTTTTTAAGTAACACCCAACGATTTCTAGCAGGAGCATGCCATGTCTTTTAATACTGCGCTTAGTGGTCTTCGTGCCGCGAATGCTGACTTGTCGGTGACCGGTAACAACGTTGCCAACGCCGGTACAGTCGGATTTAAAACATCGCGTGCAGAGTTTGGCGATGTTTACAGTAGTACTCTGTTGGGCGGAACTGCCAATACGCCTGGCTCCGGCGTTAATTTGCAAACCATTCGCCAGCTGTTCAGCGAAGGCCCAACGCGGCACACCAACCGCGAGCTGGATCTTGCCATCAGTGGCGAAGGTTTTTTTGTGGTGAAGAATGGCGGCGAGCAGCTTTACACCCGTGCCGGGGCATTTGGTCTGGATAAAGAAGGCTATGTGGTATCGGGCAATAATTCTGTTCTACAGGGTTACCCGGCCAACGCCAATGGCGTTATCAGCGGCATCATGGGTGACTTGCGCATTGATGTAACCACTCAGGCGCCTCGTCAAACTACGCTGTTAAGCGGTACTTATAATCTGGATTCCCGCCAGCTGGTGCTGGAGAGTACCGGTAAAAGTTTTTCTACAGAAGGGGCGGCGATTGCCGTTTCCCAGAATGGTTTAAAAGAGGCGACTACCACCACCAGCAGTCTGGGTGGCTTTACGGTCCCTATCAACTTTGCGACCAGCCCTTCTTCGTTTGAGTTAAGTTTAAACGGTTCACAGCCGGCGTCGGGCAATGGCGGCCCTATAACGATCAATTTGAACTCGTCTACGGCCAATTCGCTCAATGATATGGCGAGCTTGATTAATAGTGCTATTTACGGTTCTACCACCCCGTTGAATGTTCAGGCGGTGGTAAACAGTGCGACCAACACTCTTGAGCTTCGCGATTTGACCACTGGTATTAACTCGGTGATTGGTGTGGGTAACGCCTCCGGCGTATTTACCAACCCGGGGCCTTCAACCGCGGGTATTCCTGCGGTGGACAATGGCTATTTGCCGCAAGCGCTGCAAATCAAAGGGCCGACCGGTGCAACTGTTACCTTTAATAGCGACAAAGGTGCGTCGGCAGCCAAGACCGCCTCTGAACTGAATTCCATGGCGGGCATCACCGCCAGTGCAAGAACCGATGCCAAAGTGCTTTCTACCACCTTTGATAACAGCAGCAGCAATTTGATGTTGAATGGGGTGCGCCTTTCCGCTACCACGATGGAAGGGCTGGCTAACGAAATCAATGCGTTGACCACTTCCAACTTGCCTGGCATTAGTGCCAGCCTGGATACGGATGGTAACCTTAATCTGGTTTCCAATATTGGTACTGACCTCAAATTTTCATTTGTCGATACAGGCACCGGTGCCGCTGCAGGTACGGTTGAAGTGGTTGGTCGTGTGGGTACCGGCGCACAATTACTGAATGACTTTACCAATGCTGCGGTTGTGGGGGGCAAAATTGATATCGTGATGGGGCAGGGTTATAGCGTTGAGGCCAGCAACCCGGCGGTGGGCAACATCATGGCACCAATTACTGCAGCCACTTTTACCGATGTGCCCATTAACGCATTCGATCCAAAAAATCAGAACACCTACAACGAAGCCACTTCAGCACAGATTTATGACAGCTTGGGCAACCCTCATGCTATGCGACAGTATTTCGTCAAGCAGCCTTATGATCCTGCAGATCCTTCTACATCGGCCAATCACTGGGTAATGTATGTGCAGGTGGATGGGCAAAATGTGGGTGATCCGGACCCCACGTTGTTGCCGCCGCAAAATCTTGAGCCAACCATGGCGTCATTTAACGTTCATTTTAATCAGGATGGTTCGCTGAATACGGCATTGACCGATACCATTTTGATTTCCAACTGGATGCCATTGGGAACTGATGGAGAACCGGTTGGTGCTCTTGGGCCATTAAATGTATTGCAAGGTGGCACTCTGCCAGTGAGTGAGCCTCCAGCAAGTTCCAACTTTGAAATCAAACTGGATGGCTCAACCCAGGTTGCTGGTAAATTTGATGTAGGAAACCCTCAACAAAACGGTTATGCAACAGGCCGTTTGGCAGGGCTGGATGTTGGTAAGGATGGTATTATTTTTGCCCGCTTTACCAATGGTGAGGCTCAGGTATTGGGGCAGGTAGCTTTGGCCAACTTCAACAGCCTTGATGGCTTGAAGCCGGTCGGCGGTTCTATGTGGGCACAAACCTACGAGAGTGGTGATCCGGGTATTGGTGTTCCGGGGGCTGGTACGCTGGGTGATATATCCTCGGGTACGCTGGAAGAGTCCAACGTAGACTTGTCCGAGCAGTTGGTGAACCTGATTATTGCCCAGCGCAACTTCCAGGCGAATGCGAAAACCATCGAAACCACCAACGCCACCACGCAAACCATTATCAATTTGCGTTAATGTTTAGCTCACGGTGATGCAGCGCTTTTTATAAGGCGCTGCGCCCTTGGTGAGTTGGCATTTCCTCTTCAATTCCTTTTTCCTGCGGGCGGCAAACAGCGGCAGCAGTTTGCCGCCCGACTTGCTTTTACTTTCCTTGTCCCTTTGCAATACCTCTTCGCTAACCGGATTTAATTAAAAAATCTATTTAATTCAATGGCTTGAAGTTTTATCCAATTCAAATTTATAACCCGTCCAATCTGGCACTGACCTTGCAATAACTCCGTTAACGGCAAAACTGCCAAAAAAATAGCGGAGTAAGGTAATGGATAAGGCGCTGTATATCGCGATGACGGGAGCCCGGCACAACATGCTGGCGCAAACCAATCATTCCAATAATCTTGCCAATATCAATACCACCGGTTTTCGCGCTGACTTTGCGCAAGCGCGCTCCATGCCCGTTTATTTCGGCGAAGGCAGCCCCACTCGCGCTTATGCGCTCACCGAATCACCCACCAGCGACTTTGAGCAAGGCCCTTTGAATGAAACCGGCCGGGATCTTGACGTTGCTATTAATGGTAACGGCTTTATCGCCGTGCTCGGTCATGACGGTACCGAAGCTTATACCCGCGCGGGCAACCTGGTCATTGATGCCAACGGCTTTTTGCGTACCGGAAATGGTTTGCCGGTGCTGGGGAATGCCGGGCCAATTTCCTTGCCCCCGCTTGAAAAACTGGAAGTCGGTGCCGATGGCACCTTGTCTGCTGTGGCAATTGGCCAGGGACCGGAAGCCATGGTTGAGCTGGATCGTATTCGTCTGGTGAATCCCGATCTGCAAAATATTGAAAAAGGTCAGGACGGTTTATTCCGTCAGCGCGATGGTTTGAATGCACAGCCAGCGGCAGAAGTGCGTTTGGTAAGCGGTCTTCTGGAAGGCAGTAATGTGAATGCGGTGAGTGCTTTTACAGAAATATTGAGCCTCTCACGGCAGTACGAAATGCAAGTCAAATTAATGAAGGATGCTGAGCAAAACTCTGAAGCATCTTCACAGTTACTCAGAATATCCTGATATTTCATTTGAGGGTTTTATCATGCACGCTGCACTCTATGTCAGTAAAACCGGTCTGGCCGCTCAGGATAAGCAACTGACCACCATTTCCAACAACCTCGCCAACGTAGGCACAGTCGGTTTTAAGCGCGATCGCGCCATTTTTGAAGATCTTTTGTATCAGGTACAGCGTCAGCCCGGCGCGCAAACCACACAAGACACACAACTGCCATCCGGCTTGCAATTGGGTGCCGGTGTAAGAGTGGTTGCTACGCAAAAACAATTTACCGAAGGTAATTTGCAAATTACCGAACAGTCGCTGGATATGGCGATTGATGGTCGCGGATTTTTTCAAATTCTGCAGCCGGATGGTTCTGTTGCTTACACTCGTAATGGCCAGTTTCAACGCAATAGCGAAGGCCAGCTGGTTAACAATGAAGGCTTGCTGGTTGAGCCGGCGATCAATATTCCCGAAGGCGCGGTGCGCGTTACTGTCAGTACTGACGGTGTGGTGAATGCTTTTTTCAAAGGTGAAGAAGCTGAGCCACAGCAGTTGGGTGACCTGACTCTGGTTGACTTTATCAACCCGGCCGGTTTGCAAGCAGTAGGCGGCAATTTATTTCTGGAAACCGTAGCCAGCGGTAACCCTATTCAAGGTGCGCCTAACGAAAATGGTATGGGCAAATTGGTGCAGGGTGCGCTGGAAGGTTCCAACGTGGATATCGTTGAAGAGATGGTGAATATGATCACTACCCAACGTGCCTACGAACTGAATTCCAAAGTGGTATCAACAGCTGACCAGATGTTGCAATACATCAGTCAGACTCTTTAATCGCTGTCGGATCATGACCATGAAAACAATCGTAAGCAGAGTATTAGCGAGCGGGTTTACTGTCGGTGTTGCCGTTTTTTTGACGGCCTGTTCGTCGGCGCATCGGCCCATGCCTAACGATCCTTATTACGCGCCCGTGGTTTCTTCCATGGCGCCGGTGCCGCAGCGCACCGACGGCTCGCTATATCAATCTTCTTATGGTTTGAATTTATTTGATGACCGCAAAGCGTTGCGCATTGGCGACATCATTACCGTAACGCTGAGTGAGCGCACAGTATCGCGCAAATCTTCCGGTGTATCCGTAGCCAAAGACAGCCAGCTGAATTTTAACGCAGGCACCTTGCTCGGCGCGAACGTTACTGACCTTGAAACTGCGCTGCAGCAATCACGAAATTTTTCCGGTGATGCCGGTGCTGATCAAAGCAACAGCTTGCAAGGCAACATCACCGTTACCGTGGCGGACGTAATGCCTAACGGTAACCTGATTGTGCGCGGCGAAAAATGGATGACATTGAATCGCGGCGATGAATTTATTCGTATTAGCGGCATCGTTCGCCCGGATGATATTTCGCCGGATAACACCGTTATTTCTACCCGTTTGGCGAACGCCAAAATATCTTACAGCGGCACCGGTGCTTTGGCAGATTCCCAATCCATGGGTTGGTTGTCCCGATTTTTCAACAGCGAATACTGGCCCTTTTAAGGAGTTACTCTCATGAAAAAAATTGGCCTGTTGTTGGCGTTAATGCTCATGCTGCCGTCCTGGGTAATGGCTGAGCGCCTTAAGGATATTGCCGGCGTAGCGGGCGTGCGTTCCAACCAGTTAATTGGTTACGGCTTGGTGGTGGGTCTGGACGGTACCGGTGACCAGACCACGCAATCGCCTTTTACCACGCAATCTTTTAACAGCATGTTGAAACAATTCGGCATCACCATCCCGCCCGGAACCCGTATGCAAATGAAAAACGTGGCAGCGGTGATGATTCAAGCCGAGTTGCCACCCTTTGCCAAGCCGGGCCAGACACTGGATATCACCGTGTCATCGGTGAGTAATGCAAAAAGTTTACGTGGCGGCACTTTGCTGGTTTCTCCCTTAAAAGGTCTGGATGGCAATGTGTATGCGGTTGCTCAGGGCAGCCTGGTAGTGGGCGGTTTCGGTGCGCAAGGTGCTGATGGTTCGCGTATTCAGGTTAATGTGCAAAGTGTAGGGCGCATTCCTGGCGGTGCCATGGTAGAGCGTATGGTAGAAACGTCGTTTGCCGAAGGTCAGCCGGTTATTTTCAATTTGCACCGCGCTGATTTTACAACGGCCAATCGCGTTGCCAAAAGTATCAATGATTTGTTGGGGCCGGACACTGCACGTCCTATTGATGCGGTATCCATTATGGTCGACGGCCCGGTAAACCCGGCGCACCGTGTAGATTTTATTTCTCTGCTGGAAAATCTTCAGGTCACCCCGGGTGACGAAGCCGCCCGCGTTGTCATTAACTCGCGCACCGGCACCATTGTAGTGGGCCAGAACGTGCGGGTATCACCGGTGGCGGTTACTCATGGCAGCCTGACGGTTTCAGTCGCAGAAAGTTTGACGGTCAGCCAACCCAATGCGTTTGGCGAAGGCAACACGGTAGTAGTGCCTAACAGCAGCATTGAGATTACTGAAGAAACCAACCCTATGTTCAAATTTGCTCCGGGTGCAACGCTGGAAGATATCGTTCGCTCGGTAAATACCGTGGGTGCTTCACCGGGTGATTTGATGGCGATTCTTGAAGCGTTAAAACAGTCTGGTGCCTTGAAAGCCGAGTTGGTGGTGATCTGATGATTCCCGTTGATAACAGCCCCATATTAAGCCGCAACCAGGATGCCTTCGTTGATCTGGCATCGCTGAATAAGGTAAAGCAAAAAGGCCGGGAAGATGACCCGGCTGCACTGCGTGAAGTGGCGCGGCAGTTCGAGGCGGTATTCGTGCAGCAAATGCTGAAAAGTATGCGCGCTGCCAACGAAGTGTTCAGTGAAGACAGCATATTCAACAGCAGTGAAATGCAGTTTCACCAACAAATGTACGATCAGCAAATGTCTTTGGAATTGACCCGCGGCCAGGGCTTTGGTTTGGGCGATGCTATCTACCGTCAATTGCAGCAAGCCCATGGTAATGTTGAAACCCAGCCGCAAAAACTCGCTGAATTGCCACCCCCGATCTACAGTCGCCCTGTTATTGCACCTATGGCGGCGCCGGTGATTACCGCCAGTGCCGGTGGTGGCAAGACCAGCGCAGCAGATTCGCCACAAGACTTTATTGCCATGTTGCAGCCTCACGCCGAAAAAGCAGCGGCCGAATTGAATACCACCCCGGATGTGTTGTTGGCGCAGGCCGCGTTGGAAACCGGTTGGGGTAAACATGTTATTCACACCAGCCGCGGCGAAAACAG
This sequence comes from Cellvibrio polysaccharolyticus, assembly GCF_015182315.1. Taxonomy (NCBI): domain Bacteria; kingdom Pseudomonadati; phylum Pseudomonadota; class Gammaproteobacteria; order Cellvibrionales; family Cellvibrionaceae; genus Cellvibrio; species Cellvibrio polysaccharolyticus. The sequence continues at coordinate 2,427,547 of NZ_PRDL01000001.1, read as the reverse complement.
TTTCAACCTTTTCAATATTAAAGCCGGTTCCAGTTGGCAGGGCGGTAAGGTCAGCGTTAATACGCTGGAATACGAAAACGGTTTACCGGGTCAGCAACGTGCTGAATTCCGTCGTTACAACAGTTATGAAGAAAGTTTCAATGACTACATTAACCTGCTGAGAAATAACCCGCGTTACGAGCAGGTATTGCAAGCGGGCGAAAATACCTCGCGTTATGCAGAAGCCTTGCAGCAGGCCGGTTACGCCACCGACCCGCGTTACGCGGCAAAAATTAAAAACATCCTGCAACAGGATGTTGTGAAAACATCAACGGCATTGGCATCACTCGATAGTGATGTGAAGCAGCCCTGATAGCCCAGCTCCGATAACAGAGGTTTATTATGTCCGGATTATTATCCACCGCCATTTCCGGTTTGCAGGCAAGTCAGCATGCCCTGCGCACGGCCGGGCATAATATTTCCAATGCCAAAACAGCAGGCTATACCCGTCAGGAAGTTCACTACGTCACCAACGGCCCGCAAAAGCTGGGCACTGCCGGTTATCTGGGGCACGGTGTCAGCACTCAATCTATTGAGCGGGTGGTCAATGAATTTGTTACGGCGCAGGTTCGTCTGGACACATCGGCATTCCAGCAGCTGGATAAATTCAGCACCAATATCAGTAAAATTGACAAACTCTTTGCTGACTCCAGCACCGGTTTGTCGGGCGGTTTACAATCTTTTTTCTCGGCGTTGCAAAACGGTGCGGATGACCCGTCGGCATTACCGGCGCGTCAACTAATTGTTACCCAGGCGCAAAGTCTTGCCGCCCGGTTTAACCAGTTGCAGGATCGCCTGACGACGGTTGAAGCCAGTGTAACTCGTGAGACATCGGCGATTGCCGATCAAATATCTACACTGGCGCAAACCATTGCCAGCCTGAATAAAAATATTGGCGAGCAAACAACATCGTCTACCGGTGCCGGCCCGAACGATTTGCTGGATCAACGCGATGAAGCGCTGCGCAAGTTGTCCGAGCTGGTTTCTGTTCAGGTGGTCAGCCAGGACGGTAGAGAGCTGAATGTTTTTATCGGCAATGGTCAGCCGCTGGTGTTGGGCAATGCGGCGAACAGTTTAAGTGTGCGTGACGGCGGTCAAATTTATATCAATGGCAACAAGCCGGAAAACATTACCCACCAGCTCACCGGTGGACAGCTGGGCGGGGTGCTGACATTCCGTGAAGATGTCTTGCACCCGGCGATGAATGAGTTGGGGCGCATTGCCGTTGTTATTTCGGATGCATTCAATGATATGCAATCTCAAGGTCTGGATCTGGATGGTGATTACGGCCAACCCATATTTCGCGATATCAATGACAAAAGTTTGACCTACGAGCGTGTTGTGCATGGTAATAACGCGCAGCCGAATGATCGTATGATCTCTCTGAAAATTAATGACCCTTCGCAGTTAACGGCCAGTGATTACCGTTTCGATATCGTACCGGGAACCAGTAACTACACGGTGGTTCGCACCGGCGATAACATGGTAGTAAGTCAGGGGTTGTTGCAAGGCTCCTATCCGGCAGAAATTTCTTTTGATGGCATTACCGTTACGCTGGAGAGTGGCAGCTTTCAGGGCGGCGACACCTTTATGTTGCAGCCCACTCGCCAGAGTGCCGGCCATATTCAATCGGTCATTTCCCGGCCGCAAGATCTTGCCTTTGCTTCACCCATTCGCACCCTGGCCGACAGTCACAATAGCGGTAACGGTATTATCAGCGCCGGTGAGGTATTAACCACCAAAGATGTGAATGGTAATACCTTGCCGGCTTTCTCTGTGGCCGGCCAGTTGTCGCCACCGCTGGTGGTGCGCTTTACATCACCTTATACCTACGATGTGCTGGACAACACCGACCCGGCCAACCCGGTGCATTTGAATCCGCCGATTCGTGAACAGGTTTTTGTGCCGGGCAAAGATAATCAGGTATTTACCTCGGACCCGGGCGAGACTCGCATCACGGGTAATGGCGCTCGTCTGGGTTTACCGGCGGGTCGTCAGTCCAGCCCTCTGGCGTTACCGGCTAATAATGGTTATCCGGTTGAGCAATACACGCTGGTTACCACTGACCCGATTAGCGGTGCGCAAAGTAATCGCGTAGTCACCACCACCGCCAACGCTTCCGCCGCACAAACGGCGGCGATGTTAAACAGTTTGCCGGGCGTTTCTGCCAATGCGTTTACCTCTGCCAATATTACCGACATGCAAATAGGTGCCGGGGATTTTGCAGCGCAAACGGCTCAGCTGGTTATTAACGGCGAAGCACTGCTGGATTTTTCAGACTCGTTGATGCCTGACCCCGCCGTTTCCATGACCGCCTTCAATGACTATCTGGCGCAGCAGGTTAATGGCAACAGCAATTTGCAGGCGCTGGGGATTCGTGCCGTCAGTGGCAGCAATGCTATCACCGGCGCGCCGGAGTTACGGTTGGTTGCATCGTCCGGTGTTGATATCAACATCAGCATGAGCGGTGCACCGGGCAGTTCGCTGGGTGTTAACGATGGCATGGGCAATCCTTCCGTGGCGCTTTCCGGTGCCGGTGAGCATATTTCTGTGGGCGGTCGTGTCGATCTGGTGTTGGCTGAAGGCGTAAAAATGCGTACAGCACCTACCGATAGCCAGATATTTGGCAACAGTGCTGCCGCCGATTTTGCCCAGTCGTCTTTCACCGGCTACCAGATTTCTATTAAAGGCCAGCCTCAGGCCGGTGACACCTTTACGATCGGATTCAACACTAACGCTTCCAACGATAACCGCAACGCGCTCAAGCTGGTCGGGCTTGAAGATGCCAAATTGATTGGCGATGGTTCTTTAAGCCTGGGGGCTGGTTACAGTCGCCTGGTAGAAGTGGTCGCCAGCCAGAGCCATCTTGCCTCGGTGAACGCCGCCGCCAGCAAAAGCATGCTGGAGCAAACCCAGAATCTGCGAGACAGTATTTCCGGCGTCAATCTGGATGAGGAAGCGGCCAACCTGATTCGCTTTGAGCAAATGTATAACGCCAATGCGCGCGTGATATCCGTTGCTCGCGATTTGTTTGATGCCTTGTTGCAAGCGGTTTGATATAGCCAGATTTTTTACAGATAGAAAACATTGACAGGAATAACACCATGCGTGTTTCTACCTCACAAATTTACAACATTGCCAACATCAGTATGCGCGATGCCCAAACGGCGGTAACCCGTTCGCAGGAGCAAATTGCCAGCGGAAAAAAGCTGATGTCGCCAGCCGATGACCCGGTTGCTGCGGCCACTATTTTGCAGTTGAAGCAGGAGATGGCGCGCATTGAGCAATACGGCAAGAACATCAACATTGCCGAGAATAATCTCGGTGTTGAAGATGCTGCGCTCAAGTCAATTGTGAATCTGGTGCAGCGGATGCAAGAGCTTGGCGTGGCTTCAGGCAACACGGCGGTAATGACTGCCAGCGACTACAAGTCCTTTGCCTCCGAGGTCGACAGTCGTATTGATGAATTGCTGGGGCTGCAAAATACCAAAAACTATTCCGGACAATATATTTTTGCCGGTTACCAGGGCGACACCAAGCCATTTGTCAGTAATGGCATGGGGCAGGTTTCCTATCACGGAGATGAGGGTCAGCTGAGCTTGCAGGCATCGGCGAATGTGAACGTGGCGGTCAATGATTCCGGCAAAAAGTTATTTATTGATATCCCGAGCAGCCATAACACCTTTACTACCCAGTCCAACCCGGCCAATCGTTCTGCGCCTGCAGCGTCTATCGGCGTCGGGTCAGTTGTGGATCAGACTGACTACGACAAGCTCTTCCCGGAAAATCTTACCATTGTGTTCAATGACCCGAATGCGGTGACACCGCCGGGGATGAATTACACCGTAACTGAAAGAGGTTCGGGCAAAGTGCTTGCTGCAAACCAACCTTACACCTCTGGCAAGGACATCGAAGTAGCAGGCATCAAGGTGCCGGTTTACGGCAATCCTGCGGCACCGGTACCTGCCAGCCTGTCTTTTGGTGCGGCAGGGGCGGGGGCTGATTATTCGTCCTCGCCCACCACACTGACTTTGTCGGTGAATGGTCAGCGTGAGACCTTCGTTATTAACGGCAACTTTACCGGCGCCACAGACGGCTCGGCGCTGGCGGCGGTATTAAATGATGCGGGCAATGGTAACGCTGCAAAATTACAGCGCCTGGGTTTGACCGCCGATGCCAATGGCATTACCGCTGCCAAGGGTATGAATATCACCGTGAGTGGTGGTAACGCCGGCCTTGATGCCATTACCGGCTTGAATACCCAGGGCGCCGGCACAACGTCGGTTAACGGTCTCCCGGGTGACAGTTTCGAGGTGAACTCCAGTAATAAAGAAGCGCTGTTGACCACGTTGAGCCGTTTTTCGGAGGCATTGAAAAATGTTAAGGACACCCCGGAGAGCAAGGCCGAGTTCAGCAAGATCGTCGCTCAGGTACTGAATAACCTCGGTAATTCGGTCACGCAGATTTCGGCGGTGCAAGGGGAGGTGGGTGCCAGGCTCAATACGCTGGAAAGCGCCAAGGACCTGAACATAGAGACCAACCTGACCAACAAAAAGGTGTTGTCGGATATAGAAGATCTCGATTACGCCGAGGCGTCCATCAAACTGGCGATGGAGAGCTATGTGCTCAGTGCTGCCCAACAAAGCTTCGCCAAAGTCAGCCAGCTGACGTTGTTCAGCTACCTGCGTTAACCCTTGAAGCAGTAGCGGCCAGAGTTTGCCGTTACTGCTTTAATGCTGCTCATTCTTGATAATCCACACCGAATCTGATAGCCTTCGCCCGCTCGCTGGGACATGTGTCGATCTTTTTACCATTTCCAGTGTCAGCATCAGCAGTAATTACTGGCGCCAGCCTTGGGTAATTACTGTCTTTAACATTAACTGGCCCGTACTTCTGGCAGTGCGGTAATCGCGGAATTTGGCTGGTCATAGCGTTTGACATGCGGATTCCGGGTCCATTACAGGTAACACCCATGAGCTTTACTGAAAGTTTTGCTGAATTATTTGAAGAAAGTTTAAAAACCGTTGATATGGTGCCAGGCACCATCGTTACCGGTGTAGTTATTGACATCGACAAGGACTGGGTGACTGTTCACGCCGGCCTGAAGTCTGAAGGCGTTATTCCTGCCGAGCAGTTCCGCAACGAATTGGGCGAGCTGAACCTCTCCATTGGTGATGAAGTTCAGGTAGCACTGGAAAGTGTAGAAGACGGTTTCGGTGAAACCCGTCTGTCCCGTGAAAAAGCCAAACGTGCTGAAGCGTGGAAAATTCTGGAAGCAGCACACACTGCTGATGAAGTTATCAAGGGTGTTATCAATGGCAAGGTCAAAGGTGGTTTCACCGTTGACGTGGCCAGTATCCGTGCCTTCCTGCCAGGTTCTCTGGTAGATGTTCGTCCAGTGCGTGAAACTACTCACCTGGAAGGCAAAGAGCTCGAATTCAAAGTTATCAAGCTGGACCAGAAGCGCAACAACGTTGTTGTTTCCCGTCGTGCGGTTCTGGAACAGGCAAACTCTGTTGAGCGTGACGAGTTGCTGGCCAGCCTGCAAGAAGGTCAAGCTGTTAAAGGTATCGTCAAGAACCTGACCGACTACGGCGCCTTCGTAGATCTGGGCGGTGTTGACGGCCTGCTGCACATTACCGATATGGCCTGGAAGCGCATCAAGCACCCGGGTGAGATCGTAAACGTTGGTGACGAAATCGACGTTAAAGTACTGAAATTTGACCGTGAGCGTAACCGCGTTTCTCTGGGTCTGAAACAACTGGGTGAAGATCCATGGATCCAAATCACCAAGCGCTACCCGGAAGGTGCTCGTGTTAAAGCGAAAGTTACCAACCTGACCGACTACGGCTGCTTCGCTGAGCTGGAAGAAGGCGTTGAAGGTTTGATCCACGTTTCTGAAATGGATTGGACCAACAAGAACATTCACCCGTCCAAAGTTGTTCAGCTGGGTGACGAAATCGAAGTTATGGTTCTGGATATCGACGAAGAACGTCGTCGTATCTCCCTGGGTCTGAAACAGTGCCAGGAAAACCCGTGGGATGCATTTGCCCGTACTTGCGCCAAAGGCGACAAGATCAGCGGCAAAATCAAGTCCATCACTGACTTCGGTATCTTCATCGGTCTGGAAGGCGGCATCGACGGTCTGGTTCACCTGTCAGACATCTCCTGGCACGAAGCTGGCGAAGAAGCTGTTCGCAAGTACAAGAAAGGCGATGAGCTGGAAACCGTTGTTCTGGCTATTGATCCGGAGCGTGAGCGTATTTCTCTGGGCATCAAGCAACTGGAAACCGATCCGTTCTCCGAGTACGTAGCTGAGAACGATAAAGGTGCTCTGGTTAAAGGTATCGTTAAAGAAGTAGAAGCTAAAGCTGCTGTTATCACTTTGGCTGCCGATGTAGAAGCTGTATTGAAAGCTTCTGAATTGAGCCGCGAGAAAGTGGAAGATGCGCGCAATGTACTGAAAGTGGGCGACGAAGTTGAAGCCCGCATCATTGCTGTTGACCGCAAAAACCGCAGCATCAGCCTGTCTGTAAAATCCAAAGACGTTGAAGAAGAAAAATCAGCGATCAAGGAACACAGCAGCAAGCAGTCTGAACAGGCTTCCCCGACTACTTTGGGTGACCTGATCAAAGCGCAAATGGCCAACAAGGAATAATTTCCTGCTGGTTTGAATAATGGCCGCCCTCGGGCGGCCATTATTTTATGTGGCCCCGGTAAAAATATTAAAGTTTTTCAAATATCTATAGAGCCCCATGGGTTTTTGAGCTATAACGTATAGCGTCTGTTTATCGTTTTAACAGGCATCAGGCCGGTAGGGTGTTGTTATCGTCATGATGTGTTTCATAGACCAGCCCTTTCCCTTTTCTGCCTGATACCATCTAACAATAGAGCGCAGGCCATGACAAAATCTGAACTGATCGAATACATAACGGAAAAACAGAATCAGCTTCCCATGAAGGATGTTGAGCTGGCAGTCAAATTGTTACTGGATTACATGTCTGAAATTCTGGCCTCTGGCGAGCGTATTGAAATTCGAGGTTTTGGCAGCTTTTCATTGCATTACCGTGCCCCGCGTATGGGAAGAAACCCCAAAACCGGTGAAAACGTGGAGTTGGAAGGAAAATATGTTCCTCACTTCAAGCCCGGTAAGGAAATGCGTGACCGCGTTAACGAAAGTATTCACCACTGATTATTCCCCCGTATTCTGAAAACGGCATACTTGTAGCTCAGGTGTGCCGTTTTTTTTGCCTGGCATCCCGGGTTAACCGCCTTCCGGGGCATCGCTAACGCGACTCAACCCTGGCGATTGTGTGAGTTCTGATAATTCTCCTTCTGCATAACCTTGCAACCCGGAAGCTTTGTCATGCTTGTGATGATTTTTGTAGCAATTGTTCTGTTCCTGCTCGGTGTCGCAATCGGCCGGTCGTTGCGTCATCGTAAAACGCTGCTGCCGGTGCGCTTTACGGCGGATTCCTATCATCAAAGTCTGCGCTTTCTGCTCAATGAACAAACCGATAGCACCGTGGATATCTTCATCCAGTCGCTGGATGTAACACCGGAAACGCTGGACATCCATCTGGCAGTGGCCGGCTTGATGCGGCGTAAAGGGGAGATCACCAGGGCGATTGCTATTCATGAAAATATTTTAACCGTGACGGGTCTTACGATTGACCTCAAACAGCAGGTGCAATTGGAGCTGGCGCAAAACTATATCCACGCCGGGTTACTGGATCGTGCCGAGTTGCTGTTATTGCCGTTGATAAAACTGCGTAAACCGATTGCAGGTGCGTTGGAGCAGTTGCTGGGTATTTACCAAAACGAAAAGGAATGGCAAAAAGCGATAGATATTGCCGAGCGGCTGCAAGGTAATAGCGAGCGATTCGGTGAGCAGGAACTGGCTCAAATGAAATCGCATTATTGTTGTGAGTTGGCGGAAGAGCATATTGCAGTCGGGCGTCAGGCCGAGGCGCAACACTTTTTGCAGCTGGCTGGCCACTCTCATCAATATTCCGTCAGGGCGGGCTTGATTGCCGCGCGCCTTGCTTACGAGGCTCACCGCTATACCGAGGCACTGACGATTGTTAAAAAACTGCCGCAGCACGATCCGGATTTGACTCGCGAGTGCCTTCCCTTGCTGATTGCCTGCTGCCATGCGCTGGGCGACCAGGAGGGGCTACGCAAGAACCTTTTTCTGATACTGAATCAGCATAAAAGCAACAGCACGCTGGTTGCTCTGTCAGACGTTATCGTCGCGCAGGAGGGCATTGAGTCAGCCGTTTCTTTTCTGGAACAGCAGGTGAGTCAAAAGCCGTCTATCCGGGTGCTCAAACAGATTATCGATTTATATCTCCAGCATTCCGAAGGGAAGGCCAAACAAAATCTTGAATTATTATCCCTGATTGTAGAGAAGGTGATTGCTGAAAAGCCGATTTATCTCTGCAATCGTTGCGGTTTTTCGGCGGTACATTTGCACTGGCTGTGTCCGGGATGCAAAACCTGGGGAAGTGTCCGGCCGGTAAAAGGTGTCAGTGGTGAATAAATTTACAACGGGTAATTACTGGCAGCGACTCAGGCGCCGGGTGCATCAAAAAACACTGCAGCGCTTGCCGCTTGCAAGAAAAGTTCAGCCGGGCCTGCGCTCCATCTACGTACTGCCGTCACGGCAGGGCTGGATGTTCTTGCTACTGGTCCTGATTATCTGGTTGCTTGGCACCAACTACCAGAACAACCTTATTCTGGCAGCCGCCTTCATGCTGATCAGTTTGCATTTCATCAGCCTGTTTCATGTCTGGCGCAATATCTCGGGGCTTGTCTTTGAGGCGGTTTCGGTGGAGGGGGTTTTTGTAAAGGAGCGGGCGGCTTTTATCGTGCGCGTTTCCAGTAAAGCGCCGCGTCACTATCGGCACTTGCGCCTCACCTTGATGTGCAATCCGCCGCAAACCTATGTGGTAGATATTCCTGCCGGTGGAGAATGCCGTTTGCAGCTGGAGCCGCTGGCGCAGCGGCGTGGACACTTGCCATTGCCCGCTATCAAGGTTGAAACCGGCTATCCATTCGGTCTGGTCAATTGCTGGACGTGGATTCGCCTGAATATGTCTGCCATCGTGTTTCCTCAGCCCATTACGGCGCAAGCCGCAGATTCCGCACCATCCCGAGGCGGGCAAAAAGAAAGCCTGCAAGCCGCCGGAGACGACTTTTATGGTTTTGCCACCTACCAGCCCGGGTCGCCCTTATCGCGGGTTGCCTGGAAGCATTATGCGCGGGGTGCCGGGTTACATCTGAAAGAGTTTGGCGGTTCCGAGGGCAGCGATTTATGGATTGACTGGCAAAGCTGGCAGCGGCTGGAGATGGAGTCCTGTTTATCGGCGATGTGTTTTCAGGTGCTTGAGCAGAGTAAGGCTTCGGCAACTTACGGTGTGCGATTGCCCGACCGGATTGTAGCTCCCGGCTCCGGGGAGCCGCATAAGCTTGAGGCGTTAACCGCTCTGGCTCTTTATGGACAATCGGATTCGGCGGCGACCAATGACTGACTCGTTAATTTCCCGCCGGGCATTATTCTGGTTACTGCTGGCACAGTTCTTTGCGTTGCTTCCTCATGCATTGACATCGCCACTCTGGGTGCCGCTGGTCTGGCTGGCAGTTGTGGTGTGGCGCTGGAAAATTTTTGCCCACAAATGGCAATACCCCGGGCGTCTGGTTAAAGCCCTGTTGCTGATCATTTGCTGCGGCGGTCTGTTTTTATCTTTCGGCAGCAAGGTGGGTACCAGTGGCATGGTCAGCCTGCTGCTTACCGGCTTCATTCTCAAGCTGCTGGAGATGAAGCGCCAGCGCGACGGTTTGCTGCTGTGCTTTCTCGGCTACCTGGTGGTAGCCACGCAATTTCTGTTCTTCTCAACCATTTTTGCCGCCGTTTACGGCCTCTTTTGCCTGATGTTATTGAGCTACGCCTTGTTGTTGCTCAGTGTATCGCCACAGGATGATACGCCAGCATCCCTGCATTGGCGTGGCCTGGCTGTGCCGGTTGTTCAGGCGCTGGCGTTGATGCTGGTGCTGTTTTTGTTCTTTCCTCGTTTCAGCCCTTTCTGGGCAGTACCGGTTGATGGCAGTCGTGCCAAAACCGGTATGAGCGATTCCATGTCCCCCGGCTCCTTTGGTGAGTTGATGCGCTCCAGTGCGCCGGCATTTCGCGTCGGTTTTGACGGGGCGCCGCCGGACGTTTCGGTAATGTATTGGCGCGGGCTGGTATTTGGTGCTTTTGATGGCAAAGGTTGGACACTGGCGCCGGCGCAGCGTGACCTGTCGCGGCTGCGTTGGGACAAGTCTTCAGCGCAATCCTATCTTGCACCGGTCGTCCCGGAGGGTGAGTCTGTCAGTTACCAGGTTATTTTTGAACCATCAGAGCAGCCCTGGCTGTTCGTGCTGGGCGCGGTTAATGACTGGTCGGCTGGCGCTGCGCTGGATCCGGATCTGAATCTTCGCTGGCGTCGCCCCATCAGCCAGCGCATCCAGTATTCAGCAACATCCCATGTCCGTTATTCCTTCCGCGAGGCGGCGCTGTCGCCTTCCTCGCGTCAGCAATATCTCAGCTTTCCTGCATCGCATAATCCGCAAACCCTGGCGGCGGCGAGGCAATGGCGCGTGGAAAGCGAGAGTGAGCAGCAATATATCAACCGGGTGCTTGCCTATTTTGGCGAAGCGTTTACCTACACTTTGAGGCCGGGTGTTTTGGGTGAGCACCCGGTAGATGATTTTCTGTGGGGCTCGAAAGCCGGTTTTTGTGAACACTTTGCCAGTGCGTTTGCTTTAATGATGCGCGCTGCGGATATTCCGGCCCGTGTGGCTACCGGTTATCTGGGCGGCGAATACAATGCCACCGAAAACTACTGGCTGGTGAGGCAGCGCGATGCCCATGCGTGGGTGGAAATCTGGCAGGAAGACAAAGGCTGGGTAATGATTGACCCTACCGCATCGGTCGCACCTGAGCGGGTAGAGCAGGGCATTGATTTTTCGCTGGATGAAGCTGACCAACAATTGCTGGGTAATTTATTTTCCAGAAATCTTGCCATCTTTAATCACTTGCGGTTGAAAATGGATGCACTCAATTACCAGTGGAGCCGCTGGGTGCTTAACTATGATCGCGACAGTCAGCAGAATTTTTTTGAACGCTGGCGTGAGCTGATCAATTGGCAGTTGATGGGAGCACTGATTGGCGGGATATCCTTATTGATATTGGCAACTTTCCAGTTGCGTCTTTTTTTACAAAACCGGCGGCGGGATAAGGTTGATGTACTTTATCTGGCCTTTATGAAAAAAATTCAGACCGATACCGGCTTGAAGATTAACGCGGGAGAAACTTCCGGGCAATTCGCCTTGCGTATTGCTGGCCAACGGCGGGAGCTGAAAGCCTCGGTAACGTCGATTACTGCCTTGTACGAGCGCATTAAATACGGTGAGGAACGCGCTTTATTGCCGGATCTGGAAAAAAAGGTAAATCAATTTCGAGTGTAAGTACAAAATTTCGACTTGAAAAATAGCCAGCAAAAAAGCTCGCCCCGTCAGGCGAGCTTTAACAATAATTACTGAAAGGCAATCAAAGCGGCGGTAACGGCTACGTTGAGAGACTCTACACCGTTATTCATGGGGATTTTTACGCTGGTATTACACAGTGCATTTACCTTTGCCGAAACCCCATCCGTTTCATTGCCCAACACATAAATACAAGCGGCATCCGGCGAAAAATCTTTCAGGTTGGCTGGCGCATGAGAAGACAAGCCGCAAACCAGCGTGCCTTTATCTATGAAGCGTGTCAGGGTTTTGGCGAGGTCTTCGCAACGCAAGATCGGCGCACGGAAAACGGTGCCGGCACTGGCTTTAATAACGAGCGGATCGATTTGAGCATTGCCCTGTTGCGGCAACAAGATGCCATCAATATTGCCTGCACAGGCCGAGCGAATAATCATGCCGAGGTTTTGCGGGTTGGTAATGCCGTCCAGCGCCAGCAAACGAAATTTTTTGCCAAGGTTATCCGCCAGAAAATCATCACTGCTTTGAAATTTTTTACAAACCAGATCAGCTGCTACGCCTTGATCCTGCTTGGCATTTTTTGAGATGCGCGATAAAGCGGCTCTGTCGTGGTAAAGAATTTCCGCCCCTTTTTTTTCTGCCAGCTTTCGTATGTCATCCATAATGGAGGCTGACCGGTTACTGCTGGCGAGGTGCAGACGGTAAATGTCGGTTGACGGGTCTTCCAGCGCTTCAAGCACCGGTTTTCTTCCGTAAACGGTGAGAATATTATTAAAAAAGCGTTTTTTTTCCAGATAGGCGGCGCTATCGGTAACAGGGGATTTACTCATTGTGTCCTGGCAATTAATAAACCGGCCATAAGCCGGTTTTGATTGGGAAATTAATAACGACAATGGCCATGGCGGGCGTTGTCGATCAATGCGTTCAGAATGTGCCTGCGGTTGATAATGCCTACAAGCTTGCCTTCATAAACGACCGGATAATTTTTCGGTTTATGGTCCATCATGGTTTCGGCAATTTCAACAATACTGGTGTCCGGTGTAACGGTGAGAACCGGCGTGTGCATAATGCGCGTTACCGATGGCGATTCCGAACCAAAAAAAGCCGCGTGCAGCATCTCTTTCATGCAGTCCTGCTCGGACACAAAACCAACGACCTGTTGATGCTCGTCTACCACCGGCACACCGGTCAGATGGGTACGCAGCAAATGCTCGATAACCTCGCTGACGCTAAAACTGGAAAGTACGGATTGGGCGTCTGCCTGCATATGATCCCGAACCAGGATAGATGACATAGTAACCTCCACTCGTTAACAGATTTCTCTTTTTAGCTTAGCAGCCAGGGAGAGATCTGTTATAACTCAGGGGAATGAGCCGGTAGAGTGGTTATTGCTGGCAAATAGCTCGATAGGCTTTGACCGCGCTTTCCATACCGATTGCCAGCGCATCTACCGTGAGCGCATGGCCGATGGAAACTTCCAGAATTTCAGGAATCGTCAGAAAACGGCCAAGGTTATCGAGATTAAGGTCGTGGCCGGCATTGATGCCGATACCAAGCCCGGACGCCACGCGTGCCGCCTTGTCGTATTGATCAAACAATGCCTCCAGCAACTCAGGTTGCCCCCAGGCCGCCGCGTAAGGCCCGGTATACAGCTCGATGCGCTCCACCCCGAGTTTTGCCGCCAGTTCAATTTGTTCCGGCTCCGGATCCATAAACAAACTGACACGAACGCCTTTGTCTTGCAGGCGGTGGATCAGCGGTTTGAGTATTTCACTGCTCTTGCGCAGGTCAAAACCTTGATCAGAGGTAAGTTGATCGTTGCTATCCGGCACCAGGGTGCACTGGTCGGGTACAACATCTTCCACCAGTTTGATAAACCCCGGAAAATCGCCCACGTGAGGTGCGAAAGGGTTGCCTTCAATATTGAACTCAATACCCGGGTGTTGTTTAACCAGCTCGGACAAACCGTAAACGTCGGCCGGGCGAATATGGCGCTGGTCCGGGCGCGGATGTACCGTAAGCCCATCGGCACCGGCATCAATACAAACTTTTCCGTGCGCGATCACATCCGGGAAATTACCCGGACGCGAGTTGCGAATTAAAGCAATTTTGTTCAGGTTAACGCTTAGTGCGGTTGTGCTCATGGCTTCACCAGCGCATCGCGCACATTGCTATTTTGCATAGGTATCTTGGCGGCTGCCGGTTTGTTATCCGGCTTGAAAGCTGCGTCTACACGGGTAGCGCTCAAAGTACGTACCGCATAGTTTGGCGCTTCAGGAAAAGCGCGGTGCATGCCGCGAGGCTCGTCGACAATTTTCTCGACGATATCCATCCCCTCAACCACCTTGCCAAAGACGGTGTAACCAGGTTTGCTGCCAGCCGCGTTGAGTGAATTATTGTTCTGCAAGTTGATATAAAACTGCGACGAGGCACTGTGTGGGTCAGCGGTGCGCGCCATGGAAATAGTCTGGTAGTCATTGCGCAAACCGTTGTTCGATTCATTTTCAATCGGGTCGCGGGTTTCCTTGACGGTGAAGTCAAAATTCAGGCCGCCACCCTGAACCACAAAGCCGGGAATAACCCGGTGGTAAATGGTGCCGTCGTAAAATTTGCTATCAACATATTCAAGAAAGTTGGCCACGGTAATCGGAGCTTTGTCCGGATACAGCTCAAGCACATAGGTGCCCAGATCTGTTTTCATTGCCACGCGCGGGTAGTCTTCCGCCATTGCCTGGGTGCTTGCAAATGCAGCAGAAGCTAACGCCAGTGCGGTCAGTATTTTTTTCATGGTCATCATCCTAATCTGAAACCTAACGCCATTCGGATTGGCGCTTGCGCTTGCCAAAAGCTTGTAAAATCAGTGAAAGTAATACGCCCGCCAGCAGCAAACCGCCACCATAAATCCACTGGTTGTAGCGATCGGAATTTTTCAGTTGATCATTTTCGGCTTGCAAATAGTCAGCGCGGGTTTGCAGTACCTGATGGCTTTCATGCAAGCGCTGATTGTCTTTTTCGATATCAATAGCCAGTGATGAACTTTGCTTGAGGCTTTCGTATTCTTTTGACAAGGCATCGTAACGTTGTTGCAGTTCGCTCAGCTGCGGGCCAGCGGGTGGCTCAGCCAATAAATGTGAATTTCTCGCCCAGCCCAGTATGCCTTCCGAGGTTCTTACCAGCGACCAGGTAACGCGATTACTGTCGGTTTCTTCGCGCACAAAAGTCAGCGGAGTGCCACTAACCAGACCATTGATAAGAACATCCTGGGCGTTGCCAGGCCCTTTGCGCAGCGGGATATACATAACGTCGCTGACGTAGCGCATGCTTTCTACGGTTTCAGCCTCGGCTTCCTGGGTATGACCTTGCATCGCCAAAGGCAATAAAAGTGCACCGGGCAAAATCGTTTTCAGAAGCAGGTGGGTTAATCTTTTTTTCACAGTCAAAGGTCCGCTAAAATTTTTATGAAGAGTTACAGCCGTGCGTTAGCTGTAAACGAAAGATTTGGTAATCGCGGTGCGTCAGGGCAGCACGCGATTAAAGGGTTTAACCAGAACTTTTGCGTAAACGCCGGCTTCAATGTAAGGGTCGGCATCAGCCCATTGCTGGGCGGCATAGAGGGAATCGAATTCTGCAACGACCAGGCTTCCGGTAAAACCGGCATCACCGGGGTTGGGCGTATCAATGGCGGGGTGCGGGCCAGCGAGCACCAGGCGGCCATCATCCTTTAATTGTTGTAAGCGTGCCAAATGAGCAGGACGGGTCTGCTTGCGCAATTCCAGGCTTGCATTTACATCTTCACTGATTATGGCGTACAACATATAAACTCCCGATCAATAGCTCTGCGTGCGTATTCGTCAACACTCAAAAAAGTTAATGGAAAATGGTTATCAGAGGATAAGCACTTCAGTTTTCACTGCCGTCGTTAATAACATCATCGAGGGTGAGGTTGGTCAGGCGGCGGATATTGCGAAATAAATAGAAAAGGCTACCCATCATCACAATCATGGCAGGCACCACAATGACCGGATAACTGAGGGCGGTCATGCGTCCCAGTTCGATATTGAAGGCTTCGGTACCGGCGGGGCTGACCATAACAATTTTTGCCAGCACATAATTTAAAAACGAAGACAGAAAAAAAGAACCGGCAATCATATAAGAGGTATTGCGCAGTACTTTTTCAAAGGCGGCTTCTGTACCGCGCTCAGCAAGTGCCGCTGATACTTTTTCTACCTTCAGCAATTTGCCGTTATAAACGAAGGTTTTTACCAGCGGGTAGCGGGTTTTTATTGAGATCAAGGTCGCAATACCAATAAGGCCGGGAATCGCGGCTTCCTTGATGGCAATGTATTGCGGGTCGAGTTGTAACAGGCTAATGCCGCCGGTCAGCAAAATGCTGATAAAGCCAAGTGCAGAAAGCAGGTTGACCTTGCGAGTAATAAAATAATCACGAATGCCGTAACCGAGAGGAAACGCCAGTGCCACCACGATAGCGCCCTGGGTTCCCAGATACTGTTCACTGCTGAGTTTGGAGAGGATCACGGCAGGGATGACGATATTTAACAGTAAATTGGCGAGAAAACTTTCCTTGCGGGCAGGGGGCGCTTTCACAGGAGTCTCTCGTTGGGGAGAATTGAGGTGGCCAGGTGCAGGAGTTAAGGTCTTTTCGGGTATATCGGGCATAATGTGTACTTTTAAACGGAAAAGGTTTCTATCGAATGATCAGGCTGACCTGCCTGACATGCTGACCTATAATGGCTACTCTGCAAATTTTTCTGTGCCTTTCCACGGCCGAAGCCGGGATGACCATGAACAGCCTGCGGTTGAAGTCCATTCCCTGTCGATTTTCCCATTCGAGACTTTGTGTGATATTTGATCTGCATAGCCACACCACCCGATCAGACGGTATTTTAAGCCCTGAGGCGCTGATGTCGAGAGCCAAAGCGCGAAACGTGTCAGTTATTGCGGTAACAGATCACGATACGATAGCCGGTTTAAGCGCCGCTCGGCAAGCGGCATGTGAGCTGGGTCTCGGCTTCATTAACGGCATAGAAATTTCCACCCTCTGGCGAGGCGCTGGCGTACATGTGGTTGGCCTTGGCGTGGCAACAGATTCTCCCGCCTTGCAGGAAGCCATCCAGCTGCTGCAACAGGTGCGGGCAGATCGTGCGGTGGCAATTGCCGCTAAACTGGAAAAGGCCGGGCTGGGTAATGTACTTCCCGAGGTGCAGCGCATTGCCGGTGACGCTTTACCCGGTCGCTTGCATTTCGCCCGCTATCTGGTGAAACGCGGATCCGTAAACAGTATCCAGCGTGCCTTCAAACAATACCTCGGTACCGGCAAAGTTGCTGATGTGAAATACCAGTGGCCTGATATGACCCGGGCTATTGAGTGGATTCATGAAGCCGGGGGAGTGGCGGTGCTGGCTCATCCGGCCAAATACGATTTTACCCGCAGCAAAATGTGTCGCCTGGTGGGCGAGTTTGCTGCGGCAGGCGGCGACGCCATGGAAGTGGTTAGCGGTTATCAGGACGCAAGATTGACGCAGGATTTGGCACGTATCGCCACCGCAAACGGCTTGTTGGCCTCATGCGGTAGTGATTTTCATGCCCCCGATCAACCCTGGCAGGAGCTGGGAAATTTCGGCAGTCTGCCTGAGTCGTGCCAGCCCGTGTGGCGACGACTGGGTTTTGAGGCATAATATGCACAATAGCTCTACCGAAGCTTTATCTACAAGGAGTCGGCTTTTGGCACAATTTTTTCAGATTCATCCGGAAAATCCGCAATCCCGCTTGATTGCCCAGGCGGTTGATATTATCCGTCAGGGTGGCCTGGTGGTTTACCCGACAGATTCCGCCTACGCATTGGGTTGCCATATTGGCGACAAGATGGCACTTGACCGCATCCGTGCCATGCGTCAGTTGGACAAACACCACAATTTCACACTGATGTGTCGTGACCTTTCAGAGCTGGCAACCTACGCCCGGGTTAACAACCAGGTGTTTCGTATGATCAAAAATCATACCCCGGGGCCTTACACCTTTATTCTCGAAGGAACCGCTGAAGTGCCTCGCCGGTTAATGCACCCCAAGCGAAAAACATTGGGCCTCCGTGTGCCGGATAACCCCATCGCCCTGGCACTGCTGGAGCAATTGGGTGAACCGCTGATGACCAGCAGCTTGCTGCTGCCCGGCGATGAGCTGCCATTGAGTGACCCCTATGAAATTCGCGATCTGCTGGAGCATCAGGTAGAACTGGTGATCGACGGCGGTTATTGCGGGGTAGAACCTACCACGGTGGTCGATTTTACCTCCGATAGCCCGGAGCTGATTCGTCAGGGCAAGGGTGATTTTTCCGTATTTGAGCAAGGGTGATAAGTATTCACCCGGGTTTTCCGAAGGCTTGCTGTCTAGTGCTCTCGGAAATCGCTATACTGCGGGACTTTGCATGCTGATGATCAGGTTATCGTTTTGAACTCAATGACTGAGGACAACACTTCCAGCGGAAATGACGTTGAGGAAACTGCGCCTGTCAGTATCCAGCCCGTAGCATCTGTTGAGGAATTAGCGGGCACCGCTGGCAAGCATCCGGTGCAGGGAGAGATGCCGTTTGCCGTGGTGCACGGCAAGGCTTACACCCAATTACCGCAGGATTTGTACATTCCGCCAGACGCCCTGGAAGTATTTCTGGAGGCGTTTGAAGGGCCGCTGGATTTGCTGCTGTACCTGATCCGTCGTCAGAACATTGATATTCTTGACATCAATGTCTCGGAGATTACCTCGCAGTACATGGCTTATGTTGAATTGATGGAAGCGCATCAATTTGAGCTGGCGGCGGAGTATCTGGTCATGGCAGCCATGCTGGCCGAGATCAAATCCCGCATGTTATTACCGCGCAGTTCGGCCGAAGAAGAGGAAGATGATGATCCTCGCGCATCGCTGATTCGCCGCCTGCAGGAATACGAACGCTTCAAACAGGCCGCAGAGGATCTGGATGAGCTGCCTCGTATGACGCGGAACATCTTTCAGGCGTCTGCCGTAGCGCCGGATCGCGCCTTGACCCGTCCCGAGCCGGATGTGGAGTTGCAGGAATTATTGCTGGCGTTATCGGAAGTGCTGCGTCGCGCCGATATGTTTGAAAGCCACCATGTATCAAAAGAGAAGTTGTCCACCCGTGAGCGTATGGCGCAGGTGCTCGACAAGCTGGCCCACAATACCTTTGTGCCTTTTGTCAGCCTGTTTACCCTGGAAGAAGGGCGCCTTGGCGTCGTAGTGACGTTTCTCGCCGTGATGGAATTAATCAAGGAGTCGCTGGTAGAAATTGTCCAGAGTGAAGACTTCGGCCCCATTCATGTTAAAGCACGTACGCAATGATGGAAGATATTGACGATAACCTGATCGGCCCGGAAGACGGTTTTCTGGAGCAGGATGATCCGGCTGTTGCCGGCACCGCCCGGGTGATAAATGACGCATTGCTGCGTCAGATCGTAGAAGGCGCGATTATGGCCGCCGCTCAGCCGCTGACGATTGCCCGTATCATCGAGTTGTTTGATGAAGCGACTGCACCGTCCAAAGATGCCATCCAGCAAGCGCTTACCGATATTCAGGCGCAGTGCGAAGGCCGCGGTTACGAATTGAAAGAAGTGGCTTCCGGCTGGCGCTTCCAGGTCAGAGACAATCTGGCCGGTTGGGTTAATCGCTTGTGGGATGAAAAGCCGCAAAAATATTCACGCGCTCTGTTGGAAACATTGTCGCTGATCGCTTATCGCCAACCTATTACCCGTGGCGATATCGAAGAAATACGGGGTGTAGCAGTCAGTTCTCATATTATGAAAACCCTGCTGGAGCGGGATTGGGTGAAGGTAATTGGCCATCGTGATGTGCCAGGACGCCCGTCTCTCTACGCAACAACCCGTCAATTTCTGGACTACTTCAATTTGAAAAGTCTGGAAGATTTGCCGTCATTAAGTGAGATTCGGGATCTGGATGAAATTAATGCCAGCCTCGAATTGAATGTAACAACGGACAGCACGGAATCAACGGTCGATACCTCGCAGGATGCGGAAGACACCGATGAAGCCCGTGAAGAAAATGTGATTACCGCAGATCTTCATCAAGGGGTTGCTGAAACCCTGGCACAGGAAGAGTTTGTGGACGGTGAAGAAGCTTACGAAACAATTAAAAAAGCCCCTTTGCCGGAATCACCCCTTTTATCGGATTCTGACTCGACAACTGACACTGAACGTCAGCTGCCGGAGGATCATGATCGCAACGCGTGAGGCGTATGCTCCCTATTATGGTTAAACAAAAGAAAACAACGTCGGACAAGGCTCCGACCAAAAAGCCAGGCGCAGCCCGCCCGGGCAGATCTCAAAAGCCATCTCCCGTTGCTGTGGATACCGATCTTGCTGAGAGTGCAGCGGTTCCCGAAACGAATGATGAAAAGTTACAAAAAGTATTGGCCCGTGCCGGTCTCGGCTCCCGTCGTGAGATGGAGCGTGAAATTGAAGCAGGCCATGTCAAGGTGAATGACCGCATTGCCAAGCTGGGTGATCGTGTTACACCTGACGACAAAATTTTTGTTAATGGCCAGCGCGTACTCCAGTCGACCGGTGTTGCCCGTCGTCGGGTTATTTTGTACAACAAGCCGGAAGGCGAAATTTGTTCCCGCTCTGACCCGGAAGGTCGCCGTACCGTTTATGACGGTTTACCGGCGCTGCACGGCGAGCGTTGGATTTCGGTAGGTCGTCTCGACTTCAACACCAGCGGTTTGCTGTTGTTTACCAATGACGGTGAATTGGCCAACAAGCTGATGCATCCGTCCTCGGTCATTGACCGTGAATATCTGGTACGTATTCAAGGCCAGGTTGACGATGAAATGAAACGCAATCTGCTGGATGGCGTTTTGCTGGATGACGGCGTTGCCCGCTTTACCGACATCGTCGATGGTGCAGGTGAGGGGCGTAACCGCTGGTTTTATTGCGTGGTGATGGAAGGCCGTAACCGCGAAGTAAGACGTTTGTGGGAATCGCAAGGCGTTAAGGTCAGCCGTTTGAAGCGCGTACGTTACGCCAATATTTTTATTCCTTCTCACGTTCGCGTGGGCCAGTGGATGGAGTTGACCGAGCGTGAAATTTCCGACCTGTGCATGACCGCCGGGTTTGAAAATGAAAAGCACACCCGGGTTATGGTGCCGTCCCGCGAAGAAAAATCGCAGTTGCAGCGTCACGAAAAACGCTTGCGCTCGGCGACCAATGTGCGTCGTCCGGCAGTACCCAAGCGCAAGAGCGATGATGCCAAACCGGCGGGCAGCAAGCCGGCAGGTAATAAACCGGCAACAGCTGGCAAACCGGGCGCGGCCAAAACTGCAAACGGAAAGCCCACGAACGGAAAACCCACAAACAGCAAGCCAGGTTCAGCCAGACCTTCATCGGGCCGGACCAATCCAAAACCAAAGCTGTAAAGGTATTGATGTAAAAAGGCAGGATGTGTCTTGCTGATAAAACCGGAAAATTTCCCATCATGTGATGGTGAAATTTTCCGGTTTTTTTTCATCGATTCATTGAGGCGGCGTCGGCCACCTGAATGCGATTGCGGCCACCTTCTTTGGCGAGGTAGAGCGCCTTGTCGGCGCGATCCAGCAACTCGTTTTCGTTATCACCATCGCTATTATCGCCCGAGGCAATACCGATGCTGATGGTAGGTGCCACCACGCCTTCCTTGCGCACGATACGCAAGCCGGCAATCATCAGGCGGATGCGCTCGGCAATGATCAGCGCCCCTTCCACGTTGGTTGCGGGTAGCAACACGGTAAATTCTTCTCCGCCAAAACGATAACAGGCATCGGAGCTGCGAGACGCTTGCTGCAAACAATGCGCGACGGCGGTTAGCACTTCGTCCCCGCAACGATGGCCAAAGCGATCATTGATGGATTTGAAGTGGTCGATGTCTATCATCAGGATAGACAGCGGTGTTTCATAGCGTTGTGCCAACCGCAAATCGCGGCTGAGCGAATGATCCAGTGCCAGCCGGTTGCCCAACCCGGTGAGCGGGTCAATCAACGTCATGCGAACCGCTTTCTGGTATTGCACGGCATTGTTCAGCGGAAATACCAGCAGGCAGAGAAATGTCTCCAGCAAATCCAGCTCGGCGTCGGCAAAACGTTTGCTGCGGAAGAAAATGATCTCGCCAATCAATTCATTACCGGTGTTGAGCCGGTAAGAACAGGAATGCAGGCAATGTCGGCCTTGCAGCCAGGTGTTATCCGGGTGGCCGTTGTAGAGTTCCAGCTTGATACCGTCAACCGCGATAAGCGTTTGCAGGCCGCGATAAAAGCTGGCCAACAGATGTAAGGGGTCAAGCGATTGCTGGAGTTGCATTGCCAGCTTCAGGCGCGCTTCAACCAGCTGCTCCGCGGAAATAATTACTTTTTCCAGTGCGGGGGTAGGGGGCAGATGGCCGATGTCCTGATTAATGACCATAGTCATTTCCTGCATAGCGCGTTTCCTCGAGATGCTACTAATGCAACAAAAGCTAAAAACGTGCCATCTATCACAATAAATAAAAAAGCCAAATAAATCAGCCGCTTGGCTTGGTGTGAAAAAATAATGTGATTTGAGGTGTCAAGGAAATGACAAAAAGAAGTGGTCGAGCGGCAAAATATTGCCGCTCGACAATTAGCTGAATTCGTCCTGAATATTAAAGCGGGGGATTTCTACCGTAACGCAGAGGCCGCCTTCCGGGCGGTTTTTAGCACCAATGCGACCTTTGTGCAGGGCTACACTGCGCTGGGCAATTGCCAGCCCCAAACCATAGCCGCCGCTCTCTCTGGCCCTGGCTTCATCGGTGCGATAGAAGGGCTCAAAGATGGCATCAATATGCTGTGTTTCCACGCCCGGGCCGCTGTCGCTAATGGCGATGTGGTAGCTTTTCTTGTCTTCAGTTTGTGACAGTTCTACCTGGATGAGGCCTGGGTTGGAGGCATAGTGCAGGGCGTTACGCAGAATATTTTCAAACACGCCTACCAACATGTTGCCGTGGGTCGGCACCAGCGCCTCTTCCAGCGCACAATCAAAAGCCAGCAACACCTGTTTTTCGTCGGCCTCGTATTGATAGCCTTCGATCAGTGTTTCCAGCAGGGCTTTGATGTCCAGCGTGTCATCCAGCTCCCAATCGCCATTTTCGTGTACCGGCAAGGCCAGAATATCGGTGATGACATTATTCAGGTAATCGGCGGCTTGCTTGATGCGCGCCAATTCCTTGTCAACATCACCGTTGCTGCGTTGTTGTGCCAGGCCGAGCGCTACTTGCAGCCGCGCGAGTGGTGAGCGCAACTCATGGGAAACGTCTTTTATCAACCGCTTTTGCTCTTGCATGGCGCGTTGCAAGCGCTCGGTCATGTGGTCAAAGTCGAGACCCAATGCGGCGATTTCGTCGCGGCGGCCGCTGAAATGCGGGCTTACCCGAAAACCGAGGTCGCCCCGCGCAATACGCCGGGTGGCCTGTTGCAGGGTGTTAATACTGCGAGTGAAATGCCGCGCAAGAAGAAAGCAGGCCGTGCCGCTGATGAGAATAGAGACCAGCAATAGCGGCCAGATATTATTGATGAAGAGCTCCCACAAAACATCCTTGCCGGATTCGTCGTCGTGGCCGGTAGATATAGTAATAAATTTGACGCTGTTACCATCGTTGAGGGTGATGTAACGGCCAAAGAGTTTGCGGTTGCGGTCCTGAATGTGATCGTAGGGGTGGCGACTGGTCAGCTTTGGCAGCAGCACATTGACGCCCGGGGGGAGCGGGCGTTCGAGTAGATCCTGGTTGGTGCGATCAACCACGTAAAAAAAGCGCGTTGACCAGGCTGGCATATTGCGCATTTCCTCAACCATTTCTGCGGTGTTGCGGTTAATCGCCGAACCCACCATTTGAAACAGCAGACGCCGGGCCGGTTCTTCATCGCGGTCAATATGCGGATTGCGATCCGGCCCTATGTCAATCCAATGAAAAACAATATTGGTTGCCACAATAATAGAGGCGGTGATCAGCCAGAAAGTGACAAAGATCTTGATATAAAGTCGCGTCATCAGGTTACATCAGGCGTCGTGACTGAGGGTCAGCATATAGCCTGCGCCGCGCACGTTAATAATAAGGTCCTTGCTGGCACCGGCCTGAGTCAGTTTTTTGCGAATATTACTGACGTGAACATCAATGCTGCGGTCGTAGGGCGTGAGCTTGCGGTTCAGTGCTTGCTCGGTCATGTCGTCTTTGCTGATAACCTGGCCAGCACTGCGTACCAGCAACTCCAGCACACTGAACTCGGTGCCGGTCAGCGGTACATCAATTTCATTCCAGCTGACGCTACGGCTGCCAAGGTGCAGGCTGAGTTTTTCAGTGGTCAGCCGTTCTACCGCAGGTTGTGCGGTGGCGGCGGGAACTGCACGGCGCAATACCGCACGAATACGGGCTACCAGCTCACGGGGGTCGCAAGGTTTGGGAAGATAATCATCAGCACCAATTTCAAGGCCAATCACCCGATCAATGGTGTCGCCGCGCGCGGTTAACATCAGCACCGGTGTCTGGCATTTTTTGCGCAGTTGTTTGAGGACTTCAAAGCCGCTTTTTACCGGCAGCATCACATCCAGCACAATGGCGGCGTACTTTTCCGGGTCGGGAATATCCAGCGCTTGTTGGCCATCGTGCACCATGTCCACATCAAACCCTTCGGCTGTCAGATATTCATTGATCAGCTGGGTCAGCTCTTTATCGTCGTCAATCAGCAGTAATTTGGTCATGGTATGTCCGCTTTTTATCTATCAGTGCCGATGGATACCTGGCAAAAGTGCACACCACGGCGGGTGACGCGGGTGGTCAGGGCGATTACCGGTATCCGTTGTTATTGCTGCTTTTTAGCCGAGCAGTGTGCAGCAGCTTTTTTCTACTGTAAACCAATGCCTTGTATTGATGCGGGAAGAAACGATTATCCTGTTCTTTTTCAATGACTTGTTAGTTTGCAGCAGCGCCTTGAGGCTGTCATGCCGCGAAGGTTTTATTTAACCCTTCTTAACATACTATTGGCCGCTTTCAGGGGGTATTTCACAGTGGCGGGCGGTGATATTCAGCCCGGTTGGTAATCCTCTTGCGCGATGGCACTAATGTTGGGAAAATTCGCGCTCTTTTTTAACCCGGTTAGAGGTGTGTGTGAGCAAAATAGGCCTGTTCTTTGGCAGTGACGAAGGTAATACCGAGCGTGTCGCCTACCGTATTCAGCAGCGCTTTGGTGAAGATGTTTTGACCGTTCATGATATCGCCGACGTTACCCAGCTCGAATTTGCCAATTACGAACACATTATTCTCGGCATCCCCACCTGGGACTTCGGCCAGATTCAGTCCGACTGGGAAGAGTTTTGGGACGACATGTCTGCTGTGGATCTTGCCGGCAAAACGGTTGCTTTGTTCGGCCTGGGTGATCAGTTTGGTTATGGTGATTACTTTCTGGATGCCATGGGCATGTTGCACGACCTGATATTACCTGCTGGCCCTATTATTGTCGGGCATTGGCCAACCGAAGGTTACGAGTTCGAGGCATCCAAGGCAGAAATTCCCGGTGAGAAGCTGTTCGTCGGGCTGGCGCTGGATGAAGACCAACAGGAAAACCTCACCACCGAACGCCTGAATGCCTGGTGCCAGCAGGTGCACGCAGAGTTTATTCTGGATACACCGCTGCACGATATCGACGATTAATCAATCTGCATGCCGTTTTCACCCGTCAGGCTTCGGCGAGGAAAACGGCTCTTATCGGTGCCGGGTGGCCTTCGTCGGTTAACGACGGATTGTGCGGGTCAAGAAAATCCGGCAGTGACAGAAAGCGCATCCATTCGGTGCTGCGCTGCTCTTCGTTCGTGGTGGGGCAAATATCCACCACGCGCGGATTTTTAAAACCATTCTTTTTCAGCCAGCTGATCATGGTATCGGGGCTAGGCAGAAACCAGACATTATTCATCTTCGCATAGCGACCTTCCGGCACCAGCACGTCACCGGTTTTACCTTCGATCACCAGCGTCTCCAGTACCAGCTGTCCGCCCGGGCGAAGCGTTTCTTTTAATTCCCGTAAATGATCCATCGGGGAGCGGCGGTGATAAAACACACCCATGGAAAACACCGTGTCGAATGCGCGCAGGTTTTCCGGCACGGCTTCAATACCTACCGGTAATACCGTCATCGGAAAATCACCGGTCAGGCGACGAATCATCTCAAACTGCACCACAAAACGCGGTGACGGGTCGATACCGATAACCCGGCGCGCTCCCGCGCCGAGCATACGCCAGCCGTGATAGCCATTGCCGCAGCCCACATCCAGCACCAGCCGGTTTTCCAGCGGTGCCAGGTGTGGCAATACCCGATCCCATTTCCAGTCGGATCGCCATTCGGTATCAATATGAATGCCGTGCACGAAGTAGGGGCCTTTGCGCCAGGGAATCAATTTTTCCAGCGATGCGCGCAAGGCTTGCAAGGTACTTTCATCGCAATCCTGCTCGCCGCCAATGGCCACACGGCTATTTAATTCCAGTTGCGTGGCGGTGGGTACCGGCATGGATTCCAGTGCTTCCAGCCAGTCGGGCAAATCGCCGAAGCGTTCGATGCTAAGGCCGGTGGCAATTTGCGTGGGTAAGAGTTCAAGCCAGGGCGCCAGTGCCGGCTCATCCTGGAGGTCGTTCAAGAGTTGCTGATAAGAAATCATCGATTAATGCTTAATGGCAATGAGGGAGGCGAAGTTGAAGCATTGAAACCAGACATCCACGCTGTGGAAGCCGGCTTCACGCAGGCGTTGTTTATGGGTGTTGAGTGTTTCCGGAATCAGCACATTTTCAATCGCGCTACGTTTTTGCGCAATTTCAAGGTCGCTGTAACCGTTGGCTCGTTTGAAGTTATGGTGCAAGTCAATCATCAGCTGCTGATGTGGCTGGTCTTCAAAGGCCACTTTTTCCGAGAGAATTAACACCCCGCCAGGCAGCAGGCCGTCGTAAATGTTTTTCAGCATCGCCAGCCGGTCGTCAATGGCGATGAACTGCAGGGTGAAGTTCAGCACGGCCATGGAGGCCTGTTGCAAGGTCACTTTTTGAATGTCGCTGCAGAGCAATTCTACCGGTGTGCTTGCTTCGTCCAGAGCGATCAACTGATGGCAGCGTTCAATCATCGCCGCAGAATTATCTACGCCGACAATCTTGCAATCCCGGGCGCGGATGCCGTGGCGCATCGCCAGCGTGGCAGCGCCCAGCGAGCATCCCAGGTCATAGCAAGTACTGTTATCCACCACATAACGCTCGGCAAGATTGCCAATCATGTTAATGATGGTGGAGTAGCCGGGCACCGAACGCTGAATCATATCGGGAAACACGGCGACCACTGTTTCATCAAACTGGAATTTGGCAACTTCTCCCAGCGGGTTGGCGTAAATCCGATCGTTTTGGAAAGACATGGCGCTGACTCTGTATAAAGATGGCGTATTGTAGCGGGGTCGTCTTGCGGCAACAAATACGATCCTGCTATCCGGCTGCCTGTAGCGGGATTTTTTTGCGCCTCATAAAAACGTCACCCCGGTTATCTATGGCGCCAGCAAAGTTTGAGGCGACAATATTATGGCGCCGTTATGCTCTGTAATGGCTTCCGGTTATAGATTCATATCAAATTGAGCGGTTTAACCATTCGCGAACTGTGGTAGTTTTTCACCACTGGCTCTACAATTCTTCGAGCGTCACGGGCCTTTTCACAGAGACCAATAATGATAATTAACGCTGACTAACGGATTTGGGGGTTTTGTTTGACAAAGATACTGGTTGTTGACGATCACGATCTTGTGCGGATGGGCATCGTGCGCATGCTGGCAGACGTGGCCGGATATGAAGTGGTGGGTGACGCCAAAAGTGGCGAAGAAGCCGTCACCAAGACCAGGGCGTTAAAGCCTGACGTTATTCTTATGGACGTGAAAATGCCC